>NZ_FOOA01000011.1 GCF_900113065.1 Aureimonas phyllosphaerae | reverse complement strand
AAAGCCGTTCGCGAGTGGATCACGGCGGTCGGCGCCAGGACCGCATTCATCGAGCCGGGCAGCCCTTGGGAGAACGGGTACTGCGAGAGCTTCAACTCCAAGCTTCGGGACGAACTCTTGAACGGCGAGATCTTCTACAGCCTTGCGGAGGCGCGCATCGTCATCGAAGGTTGGCGTCAGCACTACAATACCAAACGCCCGCACTCGAGCCTGGGTTACCGCCCGCCGGCACCAGCCGTCGTGCCGTGGCCGGCTGCGCCACCCCAACCCGCTTCGCCGGCCATCTTAAACGTCGCCGGCAAGCCCACCATGCATTAGATTTGAACCGGGCCACCTGTTGGACGCAGGCCACTGGCCTGATTTATCATCCGGCGCCTGCAGAGACGCTTTCCGCTTCAGGTCGACGGGCAAGGTCCAGCCGGATCGGAAGTTTCCCATCGAATATGACCTTCGTAGCTTCGTTTAGATCCTCGCACGCCTTCGAAGCATCCTCAGCATATTCGTAGCAATTGCGAAGCACGTCTTTGAGCAAGTTGTCCATTTCGATGGATCGCACCTCTGTCTTTGGCTGCAATTCGACTGGGACCTCCGTCAAAAATCTCTCATGCTGCTTGTCATAGCGGGTATGATCTTCGAGTAGCGCTTGCATCTCTGTGCGTCGGCCGCTGTAGGCATCAAACCCGGCCTCCAGAGCGGCGACGCGAGTAGCAAGCATCATCAGTCTTTGGATGAGGTCTCCTTGCTTATGCTTCAGCAGGAATACGAAATCGCTTGCTTCGAAGTCTACCGACGGCCGAGTGGCTGGCGTTGTCGGCTGCACAAAGGTCCAGAGCTTGTTTACAGGCATGGCATTCGGATCTGCGCGAGCGATACCGTTCACCACATGACCACGTATCGTCTCGATACTGTTCGCAAGGCTACTGGCTTTCAGGATCACTCTCAGGGCCGCGTTCCGCTCTAGATCTACTCGTGCCGCCTCATCCCTTGAGCGTCCCTCTGCGGCAGCCTGACGAGCCGTGACATAGGATGCCACAGCGCCGATGACTGCGCCGAGAAGCGCCCCGCCGAAACCGGAAATCAAAGTCGCCCAGTCAGTTGTTGATAGCAGCGCTGCCGTGCCAGCCGGCGGCGCCTTCAGCCTCATCGCATCGACGATCCAGTCGAGATGCTGAAATAGGTCTATCAGTATCAAATCGCCCATTCTGTAACGTGCGGTCAGCAGGGCGCTGCAAGCAAGGTTCTGCCCTCAGTTTCCCCCGATCTTGGCTTCACGTCAGTCCGCCTCGACAAGCCATGCAGCGCGTAGTGGTTCCGTCGGAATGTCATGGTCCGCATTTCAGGTTTTTGGTCAAAGAGGAATGTCGCGGTAGGGTCGGGGTGCTGGCTCACTCGTACCTCTGGGGATCGTGTCGGCCGTCAGGTGGACGAGTACCGTGCCGTCCGGCCGGACCTCAACGGCCGCCGCGCCGGCCTGTTTCGCCGCCCGGATCGTCCGCGCGATGTCGGCCTGCGTGACAACTGCCGCGCGCTTGCCCATCACTGTCCCGGCATGTTCTTCGCCCACCACTCGTCGACGGTTTCCCGCCGCTCTACGGTGGGCTCGGCGCTGTGGACGAGTACGATCCTGCCATCTGGGTGGATCTCTGTTCGATGGATATCTAGCTCTGCGGCTCGTGCAGCCTTCACGGCCCGAACATAGTCAGCCTGGCGAAACCTCATGCGTTGCCCCGCCTCGTTCGTGTGAGCCATCATGCCCAGCGAGCGCGCTGGACGACAGGGGGGGGCGGGGATGGCTAAGGCGAAGCGCGGACGACCACGGAAGAGGCCTCCCCCAGAAGCGTACTACGTCATTGAGGTCGCAGGCTGGGAGTGGCGCTACTGGATAAACGAAGCGCGCCACAGCTTCGACATGACGGCTGTCGTCGAGAACCGCGACATCATCATCCACGGTACCGTGCGAGGCCCGAAGCTTGGGAAGGTGACGAAGGCAGAGGTCCACCTCGAGCCAGGCTGGAAGCTCGAAGAGGTAAAGCAGCCTAGGGATGGTGAGGAAATCCTGATCGGCTCGATTTGGATGACGACGGGTGTCTTCCAGGCCATGCAGCGAATTACGAACGAGGCAGCCGCGTCGATCCTCCAAATGCTGATCGCGGACAAGATCCGGTTCGCGTGCGTGACGACCACCCCGCTCCACTACCGTACGGGCGAGATCCGACGGCTTACCTTGCAGATGGACTTGGCCGACGACGAGGACGTCGAACCGTAGCGGTCAGCACTGTCACGACGTACGCGTTCGGGGCAAGCCTACGCCAAAGCGCTGGCTGACAGCCTGTGCCAGGCGATGTTCGTGCCGGGGACGCGGCGTTGCCGGATGCATGGCGGCTTATCCACAGGGCCGAAGACGGCGGAGGGCAGGACGCGGATAGCCGAGGCGCAACGACGACGCTGGGGTGCGCGCGGCCAAGCCAGCTAGGGGTGTCGGCTTCCCATGTGCTTCCCAATCGTGAAACCTGGGAAGCGGGGTCTGCCCGAAAGCCTGCTAAGTGATTGAAAATAATGGTGCCGCTTAGGTGATTCGAACACCTGACCCCATCATTACGAATGATGTGCTCTACCGACTGAGCTAAAGCGGCCCGGCCTAGGCTTGCTGCCCGGCGGATGGCGCTCTGATAGCGCCATTGCGGGCGGGATTCAAGCGCTTATTGGTCGAAACTGGCGCGGAGATTACGGGAGGGACAAGCGCCGGCGTGCGTCGGCGTATTCACCCGCCAGCCGGTCGATAAGAGCGCTGACGGGGGTGACGGCGTCCACCGATCCGATGCCTTGACCTGCGCCCCAGATGTCTCGCCAGGCCTTTGTGCTTTTGTCGGCGCCGAAATCCATTTTTGACGGGTCGCTTTCGGGAAGCTGGTCGGGGTCGAGCCCGGCCGCTTCTATGGATGCGCGCAGATAGTTGCCGTGGATGCCGGTGAACAGGTTGGAGTAGACGATATCCTGCGCTCGGCCTGAGACGATGGCTGCCTTGTAGCGCTCGTCCGCTCGCGCTTCCTCCGTCGCGATGAAGGCGGATCCGATATAGGCGCCATCCGCACCCGCGGCCTCAGCGGCGAGCACGCCGGCACCGGTTGCGATCGCGCCTGAGAGAAACAGCGGTCCGTCGAACCAGCGCCGGATTTCGGCGAGAAGTGCAAAAGGGGAGAGAGTGCCGGCGTGTCCGCCTGCGCCCGCCGCGACGGCGATCAGGCCGTCCGCCCCCTTCTCAATGGCCTTATGGGCGAAGCGGTCGTTGATGACGTCGTGAAGGACGATGCCGCCATAGGAATGAACCGCTTGGTTCACTTCCTCGACGGCTCCCAATGAGGTGATCACGATCGGAACCTTGTGCCGGACGCAGACCGCCAAGTCCGTCTCCAGGCGCTTGTTGGAACGATGAACGATCTGGTTGACCGCGAACGGAGCAGGGCGGCGCCCGTCCGCCGTCGGCTTATCGAGTGCTTCCGCGATCTCGGTGAGCCAATCGTCCAGTTGCTCCGCCGGGCGCGCGTTCAGAGCGGGAAAGGCACCGACGATGCCGGCGCGGGCCTGCGCGATGACGAGCGCCGGATGGGAGATGATGAAGAGCGGGGCTCCGATGAGAGGAAGCCGGAGCCGACCTTGCAGAACCGGAGGTAACGCCATCTCTTCAATCCCATCTTTGACGTAAACGTAAGACGATCTGTAGCTTGCCGTTTCATTCACGCCAAGGGGCGACGTCTGGGCGATGGTGCGGGTGGTCGTCATCGGCGCGGCGCGATCGCGCGTCGCACTGGCGCAAAGCGGTGCCGAAACCGATATGTCGGTAATGACGCCAGTTTTTCCCGCCGTTGCCGAGACGCCCGATCTTTTCGCGGCATCCCAGCCGTCTGTTGTCCGCGTGATCGACGTCGAGACCGCAGGCCATCGACTGGAGGAGGATGCGGTGATCGAGATCGGATCCGTGGATCTCGATCTGGTGTCGGGTGAGATTTTCGATCCACGCGAGACGCTGGTGGATCCTGGCGGAGTGTCCATCTCGCCGGGCGCTCGCCGCGTCCATCGAATCAGCGACGAGATGCTGGCCGGGGCGCCCGCTTTCGCCACGGCGCGCGGCGTGTTTGCAGGCGCGGCGATTTACGCCGCGCAACGCGCCTCGTTCGATCGGTCGCGGCTCGGCCTCCCAGGACGTTGGCTGTGCACCTACAAGCTTGCACTCCGAGCGTTTCCCGGCGTGCGCGCGCACGGTCTTCAATCGCTCGTCAAATACGTGCCACTCGATCTCGGCGATGTGTCCGAACGGCTCGAGGGGTCGCATCCCCATCGCGCTCTCTACGATGCCCTGTGCACGGCGGTGTTGCTGCGCCGGATCACGCAGGAACTCATACCGCGTTGCGCCGATGCGGCGGATTTCCTGGCTCGGGCGGAGAAGGTATCCGCCGAGCCTGCGCTGCTCGCGCGCTTCCGCTTCGGTCGATACAAGGGGACCTCGCTCGCCGATGTTCCGACAGATTATCTGGAATGGCTGGTTCGCGAGCCCGGTATGGACGCCGATGCCGTCTTCACGGCGCGTCATCATCTGGCTTGGCGGGAGAAGACAGCGCTTGCGGCGATCGCTCGTCCGCTGCCCGCCAGTGTCTGACGGTCGGTGCGAACGGGAGCGGAGTCGCCGCGAGAGGTCGCCATCCCGGTGGTATCCTGCGGTGTAGGCTCCTCGGAGAGGGTTTGCGCGACATTGGCGCGGCGGGATCTGCGAGGTGCTTTCGGCGCACGACTGTATTCAGCCGGCGGCCGTCAGATCTAAAAGGATGGGTCTATGGGGGTCGTCGCGACGCCTCCGCTCCTCGTCCAGCGCCGCCGTCGGCCTATCTAGGCGGGAAAGCCAACCACCCGGTCTCCTCGCTTGCAGCGTTTCGCCGACCTCTTGGACCGTCTTGTTCTGACGCCTTCGCGCAATGGCAAATTGCGGCTGATGGCCGACCATTTCCGATCGGTCCCGGATCCGGAGCGCGGCTATGCCCTCGCCGCGATCACGGGCGAACTGGACATCCGGTCGGTGAAGCCTGCCATGCTGCGGGATCTGATGACAGAACGTATGGACCCGGTACTCTTCGGCTACTCCTACGACTATGTCGGCGATCTCGCGGAAACGATCGCGCTGGTCTGGCCCTCGCCGCACGACGGTGAAATGCTACGCCGGAACGACACGCCCACCCTCGAGCAGGTCATCACGGAACTCGACGCCGCGACCCGCGTGGAAGGGCCGCGCCTCGTCGAGGCGTGGCTGGACAAGTTGGATTCGTCGGGTCGCTACGCGCTCCTCAAGCTCGTGACTGGCTCGCTGCGGATCGGCGTGTCCTCGCGCCTTGCAAAGCAGGCTCTCGCGGATTTCGGTGAGAAGGATATCGTCGAGATCGAGGAACTCTGGCACGGGCTGCGCCCGCCCTATCTCGAACTCTTCGACTGGCTGGAGGGGCGCGCCGAAAAGCCAGTGTCGGCTGCGGCGTCTCCCTTCCGGCCCGTGATGCTGTCGCAGCCGTTGGAACAGCCGGACTACGGCCGCATCACACCGCAAGACTACGCGGCCGAATGGAAGTGGGACGGCATCCGCGTCCAGGCGACCGTCGAACGCGGCGTGAAGCGCCTTTATTCGCGCACGGGCGACGACGTGTCGGGCGCCTTTCCCGACCTTCTCGACTACATGACCTTCGAAGGATCCCTCGATGGCGAGCTCCTCGTCGCGCGACCGGCCGCCGAGGGGGGAGGGCGTCCAGCAGTACATCCGCATCAGGGGGCCGTGCGGGACGATATAGTGGTCGGGACCTTCTCCGACCTTCAGCAGCGGCTGAACCGGAAGACGGTATCCGCCGCGGTCATGAAGAAACACCCGGTCTTCCTGCGAACCTATGACCTCCTCCAGGACGGAGCGGAGGACCTGCGCACGTTGCCGTTCTCGGAGCGTCGCAAACGGCTCGACAGGTTCGTGGAAGGACTTGAGCCCAGCCGTTTCGACATCTCGCCCTTCGTATCCTTCAACGGTTTCGAGGATCTTGCCCGTCTGCGGGCCGACCCGCCCCATCCCGTCATCGAAGGCCTGATGCTGAAGCGCTGGGACTCGGCCTATGTGCCGGGACGTCCGAAAGGGCCGTGGTTCAAGTGGAAACAGGACCCCCACCTGATCGACGCCGTGCTGATGTACGCCCAGCGCGGCCACGGCAAGCGATCGAGCTTCTACTCGGACTACACGTTCGGCGTCTGGACCGGCCCGGAGGAACAGCCCGAACTGGTCCCCGTCGGCAAGGCTTATTTCGGCTTCACCGACGAAGAGTTGAAGCAGCTCGACAAGTATATCCGCGACAACACGATCGAGCGCTTCGGACCGGTTCGCTCCGTCCGCGCGGAGCCGGACCATGGTCTGGTGATCGAGGTGGCTTTCGAAGGCCTGGCGCGCTCGACCCGGCACAAGTCTGGGGTTGCGATGCGCTTCCCACGCGTGTCACGTCTACGGTGGGACAAGCCGGCCGCCGAAGCCGATCGCCTGGAAACCCTGCAGGCCATGATCGACGGCTGAGGCCGCGCGTTCATGCCTGTGGCGGCGCGGCCGCTTGCATCGCCACAATCTGCCCTCTACCTGCGATGGGTCGCTGGAGAAAGAGGACTGCCATGGCCGATCGGGTCTCGACATTTCTGGGTGGGTCGCCGCTGTCGGTGCTGATCCGGCTTCTGGTGATCTCGCTGCTCGTGGGCATTCTTCTGTCCTGGTTCGACGTTCGGCCCTACGAGATCGTCGACTGGGGACGGGATTTCGTTCAATGGGCCTGGTACAGCGTCTTTGGATCGCTCAACCGCGTCATCGACTATGTCCTGTTGGGGGCAGCCGTGGTGGTCCCGGTGTTCATCGTCTCCCGCCTTCTGAAGACCGGGCGGGGCTGACGGTCAGGCGAACGCTGCCGCCACGCGATGAAGGATCGAGTGGCGGCGCGAAAGGGCCTCGATGTCGCGCGAGTAGCCGCCGCCGATGACGCCCGCGACCGGAACGTCGCGATCGCGGAAGAATCCGATGACCCGCCGATCCCGCTCGGCGAGGCCGGTATCGGTCAGCGACAGCCTCCCCAATCGATCGTCGACGTGCGGATCGACGCCCGCGTTGTAGAAGACGATGTCCGGGTGCGCCCTGTCGAAGGCGGTGGCAAGGAGTTCAGGCAAGACGGCCAGATAGTCCTCGTCGCCCGTTTTGTCCGGCAGGCCGAGATCGAGGTCCGACACGGCTTTCGGATGCGGGTAGTTGCGCTCGCCGTGGATCGACAGGGTGAAGACCCTCCGATCGTCGGCGAAGATCCGTGCCGTCCCATCTCCCTGGTGCACGTCGCAGTCGAACACGAGGACACGGCCCACTTCGCCGTCGGCGAGCATGACCGAAGCCGCGACTGCGACGTCGTTGAACACCGAGAAACCTGCGCCGCCCTCGCGCGCGGCATGATGGCTTCCCCCTGCCGTGTTGCAGGCGATCCCACGCTCCAAGGCGAGGCGCGCGGCCAGGACTGTGCCGCCGGTTGCACAGCGGGAGCGCATTGCCACACGATCATCCACCGCAAAGCCGATCGCCTTCTCCGTCGCCCTGTCGACGCGCTGGGTGAGGACAGCCTCCACATAGGCTGGAGCGTGTGCGAGCTCGAGCCAATGTTCGGGAGCGGGGATGGGCTGAAAGAACCCCCCATCCGCGAGGCCGTCCTCCACGAGGATCTGGGCGAGGCGGGTGAACTTCGACATCGGGAAGCGATGCGCGGCATCGAACTGCGCATCGAAGGCGGGATGATGGACGATCGCCAGCGACACCGGGATCAGCCGATCACGGCCGGTCGGTCTCCCAGCCAGCCGGTGGGCCGCCCGACAGGATTTCGTCGACGCGTGTGTCGCGCACGCTTGCGATCGTGTCGATGCCGGTACGGTCGAGGTGACGGGACACGTCGTTCAGGATGCGGATCGGGAGGTCCGGGCCGCCATAGACCAAAGCCGTGTAGAGCTGGACGAGATCGGCGCCCGCCTCCATCTTGCGCAGAAAGGTCGAAGCGTTCTCCACGCCGCCGACGCCGATGATCGGCACATCCGGGCCCATCGCCCGGCGAAACAGCGCCAGCACATAGGTCGATCGACTGAAGACCGGGCGGCCGGACAGTCCCCCCGCTTCTCCTGCGTTCGCGCGACCCTCGACGCCGTGCCGCGAAAGCGTCGTGTTGGAAACGATCAGGCCCTCGACCTTGCGATGCTTCGCCGTATCGGCGATCGCCCAGATCTCGTCCTCGCTGAGGTCGGGCGCGACCTTCAGGAAAACCGGACGTCGCTTCGTGGCCGCCAGCGCCGCCGCCCCATCGCGCGCCGCCATCACGTATTCCAGAAGCCGGTCGAGGTCCGATCCCTGCTGGAGCTTGCGAAGGCCGGGCGTGTTGGGTGAGGAGATATTGACCGTCAGGTAGCTCGACAGCGCTTCGAAGCGATGAATTCCCGCGACATAGTCGGCAATGCGATCCTCGGCGTCCTTGTTGGCGCCGATGTTCACGCCGACGATGCCGGGCTTGCGGGACCGGGCTTCGAGGCGCTCGGCCACGTCGGCATGACCATGGTTGTTGAAGCCGAGCCGATTGATCACGGCGCCGGCTTCAGGCAGGCGGAACACGCGGGGTTTGGGATTGCCCTCCTGCGGGAGCGGCGTCACCGTGCCAACCTCGACGAAGCCGAAGCCGAGCCGCAGCGCAGCATCGGCGACCTCCGCGTTCTTGTCGTATCCTGCCGCAAGTCCGAGTGGATTGGGGAACGACAGACCGGCCATCTCGGTGCGAAGCCTCGGGTCGATCGGCCGGTTCCGACGGGGTACGAGTCCACGCTTCAGCGCCTCGATGGAGAGCGTATGGGCGCGCTCGGCATCAAGTTTGAAGAGAAGGGGACGGGCGAGCCCGTAGAGCCCGCTCATCGCATGCTGCCCGGAAACACGTGGCGGCCGTCCGCCCCGAGTGGCAGATCCGCGACATAGACGACCGCATCCATCAGCAGTTCGCCATAGAGGTGAGGGAACAGGTCGCCGCCGCGCGAGGGCTCCCACTTCAAGTCCCCACCAAGCCGGGCGGGGTCGACGGCCGCGACGATCAGCGAGGTCTCTCCGGCGAAGTGTTTTGCAGCCGTTTCACGCACCTGTTCGGCGGTCGAGAAGTGAATGTATCCGTCCTCGACGTCGACGGGAGCCCCCACAAATCGGCCGGCGGCCTCGGCTTCGAGCCATTCCGAGCGGGGCGACAGTTTGAAGATGAGGGCGCGCTGTTCCATCCCTTCCGCCTGCCAGACGCTCGACCCGCCGTCAATCGGGCGCAACCCTAGCTAAAACCCGCGGACACGATGCCGCAACCTCCGCGATCTGGCGGTTTAGGAAGCTGGCCATCGCCTGTACGGAGCGCGTGCCGGCCTCGCTCGCGAACGTCTCGAAGACGTGGCATCCGTCCGGCTGCACCCGAAGGTCCGCACGATTGCCGGCTGCAAGCCAGCGTGCATGCATGAAAAGCGTATCGTCGAGAAGAAGGTCGCGGGTGCCGACGCTGAACAAGGCCGGCGGCATGCCTTCGAGGCGGGCATAGAGCGGCGAGATGTCGGCCCCGCGCGGATCGACCTCGCTCGGCACGAACCGGCGCACGAATTCACCGATATCGTCCGTGTTCAGGATCAGGCGCTCGGGGCCGAAGTTTCGCACGCTTGGCGTCATCGACAGATCGAAGCAGCCCGCCACGAGGTTGGCCGCATGGAATGGCGCCATTTGGTGCCGGTCCCTCAACCGGAGAAGAGTGAGGGCCGAAAGATGCGCACCGGCCGATTCGCCTCCGATCGCCAGGAACTGCGTCGGCAGGTCGGCCAGCCGGCCCTCGACCAGGGCGAGGGCCGCCGCCTCGCAGTCGTCCGGCCCGGCCGGGAACGGGTTCTCGGGCGCCAGTCGATAGTCCACCGAGGCGACGCAAAGCCCGGTTGCGTCGGCCAGACGGCGAAGTCGCGGATCGTTCTCAACCGCTTCGCCGAAGACCCATCCCCCACCGTGGAAATGCAGGTACGTGCCACGGGCGTTGCCGTCAGCGGGGTGGAGGATGCGGACGGGAATCATGCGGCCGGCCTCGCCCGGAAGGTCGACGGCACGCGCATCGGGATCCGGCGACAGACCCGGAAAGACCCCGAGGCCCTTTCGCCGCGCTTCGCGCACCACCTCGATGGGGAAGGACCATGAGCTGGGGCGACTCGCCTGGAACGCCGCGATCTCCGCGTTCAGCCGACGGAGCTCTTCGTCGCCATTGGTTGCGAACTGCTCCTGAACGTCGCTGCTGACCATTTGCTCGTCCTCTCGCCACTCCAGCTTCGCGGACCATATGGCACGGGACGCCGAGGACGGAACGATCATGCAGCCGGTCACGCAGCAATTTCTTCATCGACTGAGCGTGCAGACGCGAGGGCAGTCTCTCACCGATATTTCGCGCGAGATCACGGCGGCGCTTTCCACCCATGGGGCCGGCGACGGACTCGTCACCGTGTTCATCCGGCACACCTCCGCCTCGCTGACGATCCAGGAGAATGCCGATCCCGACGTGCGGACCGATCTCCTGTCGGCCTTCGATCGCATGGCACCCGAGGACGCGCCGTACGTTCACACCCTCGAGGGCCCGGACGACATGCCGGCGCACATCAAGACGGCGCTGACCGACACGAGCATCGCGATCCCCGTCGAACGTGGACGGATGGTTCTGGGGACGTGGCAGGGAGTCTACCTGTTCGAACACCGGGCCCGTCCACATCGACGAGAGATCGTCCTTCACTTCATCGGCGGCTCGAAAGAGCCTTGAGTTCGCGCAAAGGTTGCCATCGCAAAACCTTGCGATACGTTTCTCTCACGAGGTCGTGAGTCGGCCGGAGGGAGTTCTGCCATGCTCAAGGAGTTTCGCGAGTTCGCCCTCAAGGGCAACATGGTCGATCTGGCGATCGGCATCATCATCGGGGCGGCGTTCTCCGGCCTCGTCAATTCGATCGTCGCAGACATCATCATGCCGATCGTCGGCCTCGTGACAGGAGGCGTCGACTTCTCGAACCAGTTCATCGCGCTGAGCTCCAGCGTCACCGCCACCAGTCTCGCCCAGGCGCGCGAGCAGGGCGCGGTCATCGCCTACGGCAACTTCCTGACGCTCGCGATCAACTTCGTGATCGTCGCCTTCGTGCTCTTCATGGTCGTCAAGGGCATGAACCGGCTGAAGCGCAAGGAAGAGGCCAAGCCGCCCGAAGCCAAGGACGTGCCGCGCGAGGAGAAGCTCCTCGAGGAGATCCGTGATCTTCTCGCCACCGGTCGCTCGACGGTTCGTCCCGGTCAGGTGCCGGGCGGCGACTTCTAGACACATGCTCCGCGCGCCTCCGGGCTTGACGAACGGCGTGGAAAGACCGAGTCCCGGCGGGACGGGCCATCCATCGTCGATGGGCCGAACCGCCATCCGGGACTGCCCACATGAGCCTTCTCCAGCGTCTGCGTCCGGCCGCGCTCGCCGCGCCTGAAAGCGGCATCGTCGCCGTCATCAACCATGCCCGGGGGCGCGAGGGCCTGATTCCACTCTGGGCCGGCGAGGGCGACCTGTCGACGCCGGCATTCATTGCCGAGGCGGCCGCGGAAGCCTTGCGCGGCGGCGAGACCTTCTACACCTGGCAGCGCGGCATCCCGGAACTCAGGCAAGCCATCGCGGGCTATACCGAGCGCCTCTATACCCGCCCGACTTCGCCCGAGCGTATCTTCGTCACCGGCTCTGGCATGCACGCGATTCAGCTCGTTCTCACGGCGCTGGCGGGTGAGGG
Source organism: Aureimonas phyllosphaerae (assembly GCF_900113065.1). Taxonomy (GTDB): domain Bacteria; phylum Pseudomonadota; class Alphaproteobacteria; order Rhizobiales; family Rhizobiaceae; genus Aureimonas; species Aureimonas phyllosphaerae. Next base: position 121,288 of record NZ_FOOA01000011.1, on the reverse strand, counting down.
CGACGAGGTCGTCTTCGTCTCCCCGCTCTGGCCGAACTTCGCAGCAGCGGCCGGCGTCACCGGGGCACGGCCGGTCGAGGTTGCGCTGGAGTGGACGGGAACGCAATGGTCGCTCGATCTCGATCGTCTGCGTGAGGCGATCACGCCTCGAACCCGCGCGATCTTCGTCAACACGCCGAACAACCCCACCGGCTGGACCGCCGACGCGGAGACGATCCGAGCCATCCTCGCCATCGCGCGCGACGCCGGAATCTTCGTGGTGGCGGACGAAATCTACAGCCGCTTCTTCTACGCCGGTTTGCGTGCGCCCTCGTTCCACGACGCGATGACCGACGAGGACGCCCTGATCTTCGTAAATTCGTTCTCGAAGAACTGGGCGATGACCGGCTGGCGCGTCGGATGGATCGAGGCGCCCGTCGAGTTCGGTCAGCTGATCGAGAACCTCGTTCAATACTCAAATTCCGGCGTCGCCGCCTTCATGCAGCGCGGAGCGGTGGCGGCCATCGAACACGGCGAGTCCTTCATCGAGTCTCAGGTCGCGCGAGCGGCCGAGGCGCGGCACATCTTCACGACGACGCTTGCGGCCACCAACCGCGTGTCGATCGCGCCGCCCAACGGCGCGTTCTACGCGTTCTTTGCGATCGACGGCGTTTCCGACGGGATGCAGGCGGCCCTTCGCATTGCCGACGAGGCTCTCGTCGGGCTCGCGCCCGGCGCCGCCTTCGCCCCGACAACGCCGGGACATCTCAGGGCCTGCTTCCATCGGCGCCTCGATCAGGTCCAGGAATCGGCCGAAAGGCTTGCAGAGTGGATCGGACGACAGCCTTGACCGGCCTGTCGCAGGCGGCGCTGACGATCGCCATAGGCGCCGTCGGCGGCGCGCTGGCGGCCTTTGCAAACCTGCCTGTCGCATGGCTCCTCGGGGCGACCTTGGCCGTCGTCATCGCAACACTTTCGGGCCTGCGGCTTCGTGTGCCCGACCGCCTGCGCGACCTGACCTTCTTCGTGCTCGGCATTCAGGCAGGCTCTGGCGTGACGCCCGACGTCGTCAACCAACTCGCCCTCTGGCCGCTGTCCTTCGCCATCCAGATGGTCGGTGTCGCCCTGATCGTCGTGGCGACCAAGGTGTTCCTGCAGCGGGTATTCGGCTGGGATCGGGAGACCGCGCTCTTCGCCTCGCTACCGGGCGCGATGTCGTTCGTCCTGGCTGCCGCTTCGGAGACGCGTGCCGACATGACGCGGATCGTCGTCGTGCAATCGACGCGGCTCCTGCTTCTGATCGGTGCGCTGACACCGCTTCTCGCTTGGCTCGAGGGGGCGCAGGCCGTCGAGGGGCAGCTGCGGGGGGGCGGGATCGGAACGCCGCTGCAATATCTCGTCCTCGGCGGCCTGTGCGCTCTTTGCGCCTGGCTCGGCATGCGCAGCCGCGTGCCCGGCGGGCTGATCCTCGGCGCGCTGTTTGCGAGCGCGTTCCTGCATGGGACGGAGATCGCGCCGGTCGCCATCCCGAACTGGATCGCGATCCCAGCGCTTGTCGTCCTTGGCTGCTCGATCGGCGCGCGCCTGAAGCCGGAATATCGCAGCGCCATGCGCGAGTTGCTCACAGCCTCGCTCGGCGCTTTTGCGATCGGTCTCGGCCTGTCGGGGCTGGCGGGGCTCGTCGCCTTCGTCCTTCTCGGGATCGCCTTCGGGAAGATCGCGCTGGCCTATGCGCCGGGCGCTCTTGAAGCGCTGACGGTCCTCGCCTTCCAGTTCAACCTCGACCCGGCCTATGTCGCGGCTCATCACGTGGTGCGCTTTGTCGGACTGGCGCTGATCGTGCCCGTCCTGGCCCGTCGCCTGCCGCGCTCGCGGACGGAGGAAAGCGTCGTGCGGAAGGAGGGCGCGCCGGACTTGGCCGCCCATGACAGCGAAAACGACCGCTGATCGGCTGACGCCCGCCGAAACGGGCGCCCGCGTGTCGTCAGCCGCCAGCCTTCGCCAGAACCAGGGCCGGGGCGGAATCCTCAACCGTCACCTCCACCGGGCGCTCGGAGGCGAATGGGATGCCGAGCGCGCTCCACGTCTCGACCAGTGCATCGCGCAGCGAGGCGACCAGCGCGTCGTCGTGCAACGGCGTCGGGGTGATGCGCAGCCGCTCCGTGCCACGCGGTACCGTCGGGTAATTGATCGGCTGGATGTAGATGCCGTGGCGGTCGAGCAGCCGATCGCTGGCCTGTTTACACAGTTCGGGATCGCCGACGAGGAGAGGCACGATATGCGTGTCCGACGGCATGACCGGGAGATCTGCGCCGGTCAGCTCGCGCTTCACTTCCGCCACCTGACGCTGCTGTCCGGCCCGCTCGGCGCCCGATTGCTTGAGATGACGGATCGAGGCCGCGGCTGCAGCCGCCAGCGCCGGGGGCAGGGCGGTGGTGAAGATGAAGCCCGGCGCATAGGAGCGAACGGCATCGACCAGCGCGCGCGAGCCCGCAATGTAGCCACCGAGAACGCCGAACGCCTTGGCGAGCGTGCCTTCAATCACGTCGAGGCGACCGGCCACGCCCTCGCGGTCCGTGATGCCGCCACCACGCGGGCCGTACATGCCGACCGCGTGCACCTCGTCGATGTAGGTCATCGCGTTGTAGCGCTCGGCGAGGTCGCAGATCGCGGCGATCGGCGCCACGTCGCCGTCCATCGAATAGACGCTCTCGAAGACGATGAGCTTCGCCCGCTCGGGATCGGCAGCCTTCAGGAGTTCTTCCAGATGGGCAAGATCGTTGTGGCGGAACACCTGCTTGCGGCAGCCCGAACGCCGCACGCCCTCGATCATCGAGGCGTGGTTCAATTCGTCCGATAGGATCAGGCAGTCCGGCAGGAGCTTGGCGATGGTCGAGATCGACGCGTCATTCGACACGAAGCCGGAGGTGAAGACGAGCGCGGCTTCCTTGCCGTGCAGGTCGGCGAGCTCGGCTTCGAGTTCGACAAGCGGATGGCTCGTACCGGAGATGTTGCGCGTGCCGCCCGCGCCCGATCCCATGCAGGCGACGGCGCCACGCATCGCATCCACCACGGCCGGATGCTGGCCCATGCCGAGATAGTCGTTCGAGCACCATACGGTGATCTCGCGTGCCTTGCCCTCGTGTCGCCAGATCGCCGCGGGGAAGCGGCCGGCAATGCGCTCGAGGTCTGCGAAGACACGATAACGGCGTTCTGCGTGGAGAGCCTCGATCGCGGATGCGAAGTGGGACTGGTAGTCGATCATCCGGAACTCCTTCGTGAGAAGGGTTCTAAATTCCGCATTCCGCGAAGTCCACCCGGACAGAATGTCCAAGCCGGTGGCTCAATCGCTCTCGCCTTCGGCCTGCACCTCGTCCTCGGCTAGGGGATCGCCGACCGGCGTCCCGGCGCGCCCCCGCGCCTGTTCCTTCCGGCGGCGCAGGTTCTCTCGCAGCGTCTCTTCCAGCCGCTTCTGCCGCTTCAGCTTGGCGGGGTCGATGGGAGCATGTGTCATGACGATCGCTACCGGCGCTTTCCGCGTCGTTTCAGGTGGAGGTCTCGTAGCATTCGGCGAAGCCCGTCCTCCGTCGTCTCCGGCGGATGCCAACCTGCGGCGCCGCGAAAGGCGGCGTCGTCCACGACGAGCGATCCGAACACGTGTTCGTACTGCTTGCGCCGTCCGGCAAGGCTCGCGAGGCGTGCCAGCGTGTGCGTCGGCAGCGAGAAGAGGCGCGGTGAGCGACCCATCTCCTGACGAGCGAAGGCGACCATTTCTCCAAGGCTCCAGGGCTCGCCATCGCAGACGAGAAACGTGCCGCCGGCCGCGCCGGGCGCGGTCACGGCCAACGTCAGCGCCTCGACCGCGTTGGCGATCGAGAGAAGGCTGCGGCTGGCGCTTGGTGCAGCAAGTGGCAAGGGGATCGGAAGGCTGGAGACGCGCAGCAGGGCCGCAACGCCGCCACGACCGCCCGGCCCGTAGACGGGCGGAAGGCGAAGCACGACGCCTTCCGTGCTCGAGCCCTCCAGCCCCTGCCACATCGCCGTTTCACCCGCCAGCTTCGAGGCTGCATAGGCGTTCTGCGGCTTTTCCGGTGCGCTCTCGTCGAACGGCTCAGTCGTCAGGGGATGAACGAGATTTGTCGAAGCGTAGACGAAGCGTCGGACGCCGCGCCGCGCCGCGGCCTCCGCCAACGCCTTCGTCGCCGAGACGTTGGCCGCCATTAGCGCCGCGTCGTCGCTGGCCGCCGCCTCGCCGCGAGCGGGGTTGAGCGCGGCCAGATGCACTACGGCATCGAGACGCGCGGGCCATCCGTCCCACTGCTCAATGTTGCGCAGATCGCCCGGCACGCCATCGTGGCCGCGCGATACTGCGATCGCGTCGTCGCCGTGCTCGATCAGGTGGGTGACGAGGTGCCGGCCGATGAAGCCCGAGGCCCCTGTCACGAGAATGCGCACGTCGGATCGTCCCCACTTGCCCTGGCCGCGTTTTCGCGGCACTCGCCACCCATGAAGCGTGTGTTCGACATTCTGGCAAGCGCCGTGGGCTTGATCGTGTTCGGTCCGGTCATCCTGATCCTCGCCGCGCTCGTCCGGCGCGACAGTCCCGGTCCGGGAATCTTCGCGCAGGAGAGGGTGGGAAGGAATGGGCGCGTCTTCACCTGCTACAAGCTGCGCACCATGCGCCAGGGCACGATTTCCGCGGCTTCGCACGACACGCCGGTCTCAGCGGTGACGGATCTCGGCGCCACTCTGCGCAAGTGGAAGCTCGACGAACTGCCCCAGCTCTGGAACGTCCTGAAAGGAGAGATGAGTTTCGTCGGTCCGCGGCCGTCGCTGCCGGTGCAGGCGGATGTCATCGCGGCACGGCGCGCCCGCGGCGTCTATGCGTTGCGTCCGGGAATCACCGGTCTGGCGCAGGTGCATGAGATCGACATGTCGCAACCCGAGCGGCTGGCGGAGGCGGATGCGCGATATCTGGCGACCCGCAGCTTCCTCGGCGACATTCTCCTGATTCTCCAGACGGTCACAGGCAAGGGACGGGGGGATCGTGTCGGCACCGGACAGCACTGACAGCCTCACCATCGCGACCTGGAACCTCCACGGCTTCGTAGGGGAAGGTCGACGTCCCGATCCCGATCGATCGTTTCGCGTCATCGGGAGCTTTGCCGCCGACATCGTGGCGCTGCAGGAAGTCGACGGCCGCGAGCATCTTCGCCGCCTGCCCCATGCGTTCGAGCGGGTTCGTGAAGCGCTCGGCGGGCACCTGGCGGAAACGCGCCTCTTCGGGCGGCCGGGTCGCGAATACGGCCATGCGTTGTGGTCGCGCTATCCTCCTGCGAGCGTGACGACCCATGCTTTGCCGGGGCCCGGCTTCGAGCCGAGAGGCGTGATCGAAGCGGTGATCGAGACACCGCTCGGCGCCTTGGGGGTTCTGTCCGCCCATTTCGGGCTCGACCCGCGCGCCCGGCCCCGGCAGGCCGCGTTCCTCGCCTCGCTCGCGAAACCCGGAATCGCGACCATCGCCCTTGGCGACTTCAACGAATGGCGCCGGAGGGGGCCGGTTCATCATGCGCTCGTGGCGGCGCTCCCGGTGCATCGACCGGTGCCGACTTGGCCGGTCCGGCGTCCCTTCGCATGCCTTGATCGCATCTACGCATCCGAAGGCATTACCCTGCATTCGCTCGAGGCCGTGCCGGCTGCGGCGCCGGCGTCCGATCATCTGCCGCTTGTCGCTCGCATCGGCTTCTAGCGTCGGGTCCGCGGGTCCAGCCAGTCGCGCAGGCCGTCGCCGAGCAGGTTGAACCCGAGCACGGCGAGCGCGATCGTGCAGCCGGGCGCCAGCGCCAACCACGGCGCCGATCCCATGTAGGTCTGCGCGTCCGCCAGCATGCGGCCCCAGGACGGCGTCGGAGGCGGTCGGCCAAGACCGAGATAGCCGAGGCCGGCCTCCGTCAGGATGGCCAGACCCATCTGCAGCGAGACCTGGATCGCCAATGTCCCGGCGATGTTGGGCAGGACGTGACGCCGAGCGATCGCCGGGCCGCTTCGCCCCAGCGCGCGGGCGGCCGTCACGAAGTCTCGGGCGAGGACCGAGGCGGTCGTCGCGCTCGTGACCCGCGCGAAGACCGGCAGTGTGAAGAGCGCGATCGCCACCGTCGCACTCCAGAACCCGGTGCCGAGCGCCGCGGCAAGCATCATGGCCGAGAGCAGAGGCGGGAACGCGAAGAGAACGTCGGTCGCCCGCATCAGAACGCCGCCGCTGCGATCGCCGATCTCGGCTGCCAGCAGACCCAGCACACCCCCAAGACAGGCGGCGATCAGGATCGCGGTCGCGGCGGTGGCGAGGCTGTTTCCGGCGCCGAGCATCAGAAGCGACAGAACGTCCCGCCCAAGCTGGTCGGTACCGAAAAGCCCGCCCGTCAACGGCGCATCGAGCCGCGCACCGATCCGGAGCCGGAGCGGGGCCGCGACAGGCGTCCAGAACGGCGCGAGAACCGCTGCGATCGACAGAAGGGCCACGATCGAGCCGCCGATCGCGAGCCGGAGGTTCCAACGCCTCGTCATCAGGTCGGCGCTCGCCTTCGCGGGTCGACCCAGACCTGAAGGGCATCCACGAGTGCGTTCACCAAGACGACGCTCGCAGCCAGGAGAAGCGCCACGGCCTGCATGGTGACGAGGTCGCGTTGGGCCAGTGCCTGATAGGCGAGTTGGCCGAGGCCGGGCAGGGCGAAAACGTTTTCGACCAGCACCGCGCCGGCGACAAGAAAGGCGAACTGGAACCCGACGACGGTAAGGATCGGCGGCAGCGCGTTGGGCGCGCCATGACGCAGGAGGGCGGAGGTCTCGGAAAGCCCCTTCGCGCGGGCCGTGCGCAGGAAATCCTCGCTTGCCGTCTCGAGAAGAGCGCCCCGCGTGACGCGGCAGAGAACGGCGGCCTGCGGCAGGGCGAGCGCGACGGCGGGCATCGTCAGAGAGGTCAGGGCGCTCGCTATCCCCGCATCCCAGCCCGGAAAGCCGCCGCCGGGCATCCAGCCCAGCGTGTTGGCGAAGACGAGGATCAGAAGAAGACCGATCCAGAAGTTCGGGACCGCCATGCCGCCTTGGGCGAAGACGACGGCGACGCGGTCCGCCCAAGCGCCCGGTCGGCGAGCGGCGAGAAAGCCGCTGGCGAGGCCGAGCGCCAAAGCGAGTGCAAGTGCCATCAGCGCCAACGGCAGGGTGACCGCCATCCGCTGTGCGATCAGGCCGGACACCGGCATGCCGTAGGTGATGGAGCGCCCGAAATCACCCATGGTCGCTGCCCCGAGCCAAGCCAGCCAGCGCAGGAACACCGGCTGGTCAAGCCCGAGTTCGACGCGCAAGGCCGCCAACGTGTCGGGCCGCGCCGAGGTGCCCAGCATGACGGCCGCCGGATCGCCCGGCAGGAGATCGAACACGACGAAGACGAGAAGCGAAACGGCAATGAGGAGGACGAGAAAACCCGCTAATTGCCGGAGGAGGAAGCCCGCCAACGCGCTGGTTCAGCTCATTGCGTCCAGCGGACGTCGGTCAGATCGTTCGAGGGGATCGGCTCGTTGACCCACAGGCCGGTCAACCGCTTGTCCCAAAGCCCGAGCTTGGGCATCACGAAGAGGTAGAGAGCCGGCAGATCCTGCGCCAGGATCTCCTGCGCGCGGCCGTAGTGTTCGAGGCGCGCGGTCTCGTCCGTCGCCCGCTCGGCTTCGTGGTTCTCACGGGTGAACGCCTCGTTCGCGTAGCCGAAATAATAGTTCGGGCGGGCGTAGATGCCGATGTCCAGTGGCTCGGCATGGGCGACGATCGTCATGTCGAAGTCATGGCCCTTCAGCACCTGATCGACCCAGACGGCGGGAAACTCGGTCGGGACGATCTCCATCGTCACGCCGATCTCGGCCAGAAGGGCCTGCAGGACCTCGGACGAACGCGTCGCGTAGGACATCTGCGGCACGCGGATCGAGGTCTTGAAACCATCGGGGTAGCCGGCCTCCGCCAGAAGCGCCTTGGCGGCTTCCGGATCATAGGGAGCGACGCCGGTCAGGTCGCGGTATCCCGGATCGTTTGGGGTGTAATGGCTGCCGATCGGCTGGCCGAATCCGTTCATCGCCGCCTCGACCAGTCCGGCGCGATCGACCGCCATCATCAGCGCACGGCGCACCCGCGGATCATCGAACGGCTTTCGCCGCGCGTTCATGCCGGCGACGACTTTGAGTTCGGTGTTGCCGACGACGCTGGCAAGGCGCTCGTCGCCCTCGAAGCTCTTGTAAAGTTCCGTGGCGACGAACTCGGGGATGGCGTCCACGTCGCCCGAGCGGATCGCGGTCGCCTGTGCCTGCGGATCGGCGATGAAGCGGAATTCGGCGCTCGCGAGCGCGGGTCGGTTCGCCTCGTCCCAGTACCGGTCCGCGCGCTCCAGCCGTACCCGGTCACCCGGTCGCCATTCGGCGAAGCGGAAGGGCCCGGTTCCGACCGGCTGCGACCGGTTCGTCTCGGCCGAGCCCGGTTCTACCATCACCGAAGCCGGCCATGCCAGCCAGTATAGAAGGTTGGCGGACGGCTCCTTGAGGTGCAGCACCAGCGTGCCGGGATCGGGCGTCTCGATGCTCTCGATGACCTGGAAGAACTGCTTTTGGGGGTTCGTTGAGGTGTCGCCGCGCGCCCGGTCGAGCGTGAACTTCGCGGTGCCCGAGTCGAAGGACGCACCGTTGTGAAAGGTCACATCCGGTTGAAGGCGAAAGGTGATCGTGCGGCTGTCGTCCGAGATCGTCCAGTCCTTCGCCAACTGGGGTAGCACCTTGCCGTCGGCGTCGATGCGGGTCAGTCCCTCGAAGACGTTCTGCCAAACGACCTGGCCGATCGCGGCGGGGGCGGCGATCGTCGGATCGAGGCCGGCGGGCTCGATGCTCATGCCGAGGCGGATCGTATCCCGCGGCTCCGCCATGGCCTGCGATCCGACGCCCAAGAAGACGATCGCGCCGGCAGCCAGTCTCAGGAGACGGGACGAGAGCATCGGCATGACGGTGGATCTCCCTTTTGCAACGCAAACGGCGCGGTTCGCCCACTCTTCGGGGCGGCTTTAGGCACCACAACCCCTCGCGAAAGTCGAGTGTGCGACGCGAAGAAACATCCCTTGGTCCGGAAGGGAATAAACTTGACTGCGATCATCCACAAATCGTAGGCCGGGGCATAGTAGAGGAGCCGGCATGGACCATATCGAGACGAGCGCTTCGTCGGACACGTCACGGGGACACGTGCGTCCGCTGGTTTCGCGCCTGTCGGCCCCGGTTGCGGATCGCGAAGGCTTCCTGCGCCACCTACTCGAGCATCTCGACGAGGACATGGCGGGCTCGGTCGATCCCGAGGGTGAAACGACGCTCACGATCTACGACTGCGACACGCGGCTGCGGTTCACCGGTGAAACCCTGTCGGTGACCGTCGAGGGGCGCGAGGCTGGGCAGCACGGCGTCGCCAAGGGCGTCGTCGCCTATTACATCCAGCATATCCTCGGCGACGCTTGTCCGCCGCTGGTTTGGTCCGGCGATGGAGCGGATACACGCGAACTCGCCCACTTCCGAGCCCTCCGTGTGGTCTCTGCCCGGCAGATCACACCCCACATGCGCCGCGTCCGACTGTCCGGGCAGGACCTCTCGCGCTTTGCGACCGGGGGCCTCCACATCCGTCTGCTCTTTCCGCCCAAGGGTCGTGTGCCGGTTTGGCCCCATGCGGGTCCCGCAGCGCTGCCGGTTTGGCCGCAGGGCGAGGATGAACTCGTCACCCGCGTCTACACGATCCGCAGCATCGATCCGGCGGCGGGGCATCTCGATGTCGATGTCGTCCTGCATGATCCGCCGGGTGTCGGCTGCCGATGGGCCCGCGAAGCGCAGCCCGGCGATCCCGTCGGGATGCTCGGTCCGGGCGGCGGGGAGGTCCGGTCGCTGGAGCGGCTGCTCCTCCTGGGCGACGAGACGGCGCTGCCCGCCATCGCCCGCACGCTCGAGGAACTCCCCCGAACCGCGATTGGCCATGCCATCATCGAGGTTGATGGACCTGCGGAAGAGCAGCCGCTCCTTCATCCTCCCGGCGTGCAGCTGCGCTGGCTGCACCGGAATGGCGCCCCGGCGGGGACGACGACGCTTCTGCAGGATGCGGCGCGCGCCGCAGCCGATACTGTCGCTTCCGCACCGTTCGTTTGGGCGGGATGCGAGTTCGAGGCCTTCAAGGCGATCCGCCGGTTCTGCCGCAAGGATCTTGGCCTGAAGAAGAACCAGCACCTCGTGGTGGCCTATTGGCGACGGGGTCGCCGGCAGGACGACGAGCCGGCCGGCGACGAAGAGGGTTGAGGCTCAGGCCGTCAGGACGACCTTGACGCTCTGGCTTCGATCGAGCGCCAGTCGGAAGGCATCCGGCGCATCGGTCAGCGGCCGCCGCGCGGTGACGATCGACAGGACGTCGACCTTGCCCTCTGAGATCAAGCCGACCGCTTCGGCAAACTCCACGTCGAAACGGAACGAGCCGAGAAGGTCGAGTTCCTTCGACATGACCGAGTTCGCCGGGATCGGCAGCGGTCCGGCGGCGAGATTGCCGACCTGGACCACCGTTCCGCCGCGCCGCACGTTCTGGATCGCCGAAGACAGGCCCGCCGGCGTGCCGGACACCTCGAACACAACGTCGGGCGGCGTGATCTTCGAGAAGCCCTCGGCATCCTTCGACAGATCAATCACCTCGTCGGCGCCGAGCTTGGTCGCGAAGGCGAGGGGGGCGGCCGCCATGTCGACGACGGTGAGCCGGCCCGCGCCCTTCAGGCGTGCCGACAGGAGCGTGAAGAGGCCGATGGGTCCCGCGCCGACGATCGCGACCGACTTACCCGTCAAATCACCCGCACGCTTTACCGCATGGAGACAGACCGCAAGCGGTTCGGCCAACGCGGCGGCCTCGATCGCGACGTGGTCGGGCACCGGCACGCACTGGCCGGGCGTCGTGTCGAAATAGCTGGAGAAGCCGCCCTGCATGTGCGGGTTCTTCGAGGCGGAGCCCATGAAGAAGACGTTTTCGCACAGGTTCGCCCGTCCCTCGCGACAGCGCGGGCAATGGCCGCAGGGGCGGAACGGGTTCACCGCGACGCGCGTGCCCGGCTGGAGACCGGTCACCTCGGAGCCAACGGCCTCGACGATTCCGGAAATCTCGTGGCCGAGCACCAGCGGCTCGCGCACGACGTAGTCGCCCGTCTTGCCGTGGCGGAAGTAGTGCATGTCCGAGCCGCAGATGCCGCCGGCACCGAAACGGATGCGCACGAGGCCGGAGGCGAGGTCTCCGAGGTCGCGGTCCACGACCCGAAGGTCCTCTGCGCTGAAGATGGTCGCTGCGCGCGCGGTCGTCATTGGATCAGTCCCATCTGAGTCGGAAGCCAGAGCGTTACTATGGGGAAGAAGGTGATGACCAGCAGGGCAAGGAACAATGGCACGAGCCAGGGCAGGATCGCCATCGTCGTCCGCTCGACCGAGAGCTTCGCCACCCGCGACAGGACGAAGAGCACCATCCCAAGCGGCGGGTGAAGCAGCCCGATCATCAGGTTCAGCGTCAGGATCAGCCCGAAATGCACAGGGTCGATCCCAAGGCGGAGCGCGATCGGCAGGAGGATCGGCACGACGATGGTGATGGCCGCGATCGTGTCGAGGAAGCAGCCGATCACCAGAAGCAGGATGTTGACCAGGATCAGAAAGACGAGCGGATTGTCGGTGATGGCGAGGATCGCGTCCGACATCAACTGCGCCGCCTGGCTGACCGTCAGAAGCCACGCGAAGACGGACGCCGCCGTCACGATGAAGAGCACCGAGGCCGTCGTCTCGATCGTGTCGAAGCTTGCCTTGGCCAATGTTCGGAAGGTCATCGTGCGGTAGCGCACGAGGCCGAGGAACAGCGACCAGATCACGGCCGCAACGGCCGCCTCCGTCGGCGTGAACCAGCCCATCGTCATGCCGCCGATCAGGATGACCGGGGTCATCAGCGCCATGACGGCGGAGAAGTCGTAGTACCAGTCGAGCGCCACCAGGGCGGCGAGCGCGATGAGAACCGAAAGGTTCAGTGACAGGCCGAGATGCACGAGGACGTAGACGGAGATCGGGAAGCTCGCGACGACCAGGATTTCGAACGAAGCGGACAGCAGCCGTCGCATCTCGAACGGCGTGTCCGACCCCCAGCCCTTGCGATAGGCGAAGATCGCGACCGTGATCATCATCAGGACGGTCATCACGACGCCCGGGATGATGCCGGCCATGAACAGCGCGCCGATCGAGACATTCGCCATCATGCCGTAGATCACGAAGGGCAGGGACGGCGGGAAGATGGGCCCCAGGGTCGCCGAGGCCGCAGTGACGCCGACGGCGGCCTCAACGGGATAGCCGTGGTCCTTCATCGCCTTGATCTCGATCGTGCCGATGCCGGCCGCGTCCGCGAGTGCGGTGCCCGACATGCCCGAGAAGATCACCGAGCCGATGATGTTGACCTGCGCGAGGCCGCCTTTCATCCAGCCGACGAGAGCCACAGCGAAGGCATAGATGCGGCCGGTGACCCCGGCGATGTTCATCAGGTTGCCGGCGAGGATGAAGAAGGGGACCGCCAGCAGCGGAAAGCTCTCGACGCCCGCCATCATGCGTTGGGCGATGATGATGTCAGGCGCGACGCCGTAGATCGCCAGATAGAGGCCCGAGGCGACGAACATGGATACGGCCACTGGCACGCCGACGACCATAAGGATGAGAAAGGCACCGATCAGGACCAGCATGGCCTACTCCCCCAAGCCGTCGAATGCGCCGGGGCGCTCAAGCACGGAATAGCCCCGCCGCCAGTTGCCCCAGGCGACCTGGATTGCCCTCAGGAGCATGAGCACGAAGGCGGCGAACACGGTCCAGAAGATGATGGAGCGCGGCAGGTCGATCGTGACCATCCGCTCCCGCGAGACGATGTTGACGTAGCGCCACAAGAGGTAAGACGCGTAGGCGAAGAACGCGATGCGCAGGACGTCAACGAAGGTCGACAGCCCGCGCGCCAGCGCCGCGGGAATGTAGTGGTAGAGGACGTCCACCTGGATGTGGCGCGACATGCGCACGCAGGCGACGGCACCCAGGAACACCACCACGATCAGGCAATTGATCGCGATCTCCTCGGTCCAGGCGAGAGAGTTGTTCAGGACGTAGCGCGTGAAGAACTGCAGGAAGACGCAGACCGCCATGCCCCAGAAGACCAGCAGCGTCACCCAGTCTTCGAAGGCATAGGGGCTGAGATCGGCGCTCGGGCCTTCATCCTCAAAGGCGTGCGCGATCTCTTCGGGGGTGGTCTGGGTATGATGCTCGGTGGCCATGACGGTTCCTCGGCGAGCGCTCGGGCCCGGCCTGACGTTCGGCTCTTCGGGAAAGGAGATGGTCCGCCGCGCTCCGGTCGGGTGGCGCGGCGGATCGATGCGGTTTATTGAACGGCGCGGATCGCGTCGTAGTCGGCCTGCCGGTAGCCGTAGCTTTCCAGCGGCGACTTCTCCTTCACGTTCTTCTCGAAGTCGGCCTTGTCGACCTCCACCACGTTCAGCCCCTTGTCCTTGAAGGTCTGAACGAGGTTCGCCTCGCGCTGCTGAACGATCTTGGTGGCGCGCTCGGCGGCCTCGAGCATCACGTCGGTGAAGATCTTCTTGTCCTCGTCGGACAGCGAAGCCCAGCGGCTCTGCGAGACGACCGTATTGAGATGGTCGACGATGTGGCCGGTCAGCGCGATCGTCTTCTGAACCTCGTAGAACTTCTTCGCCTCAATGGCGGTCAGCGGGTTCTCCTGCGCCTCGACCGTGCCGTTCTGGAGCGCGAGATAGACTTCGGCGAAGGCGATCGGCGCGGTGTTGGCGCCGCAGGCGCGCGGCATCGCGAGATAGGCCGGCACGTCCGGCACGCGCATCTTGAGGCCCGCAAGATCGGCGCAGGACTTGATGTCCTTGTTCGCCGTGGTGTGGCGCGTGCCGTAGTAGGTCACGGCGGTGATGTGGTGGCCGGACTCTTCCTCGTAGCCCTTGGCCAGTTCGCGGAAGATGTCGCTCTTCGTGTAGGCGAGAAGATGCTCGGGATTGCGGAAGATGTAGGGGTAGTAGGTCACCCCGATCGGCGTGAACTCGCGCGAGGCGAAGCTCGACCCCGAGATGATGATATCGACCGTGCCGAGCGTCAGGCCCTGGTTGAGATCGGCCTCCTTGCCGAGCTGCGAGGCGGGGAAGACATTGATCTCGTAGCGACCGTCGGTCCGCTTCTTGATCTCCTCGGCCGCCCAGACGGACTCGGTGTGGAAGGGCTCGGTCACCTCATAGACGTGCCCCCATGTCAGCTTGGTCTGCGCGAGCGCCGTGCCCGACATCAGCGTAGCCACGGCGAGGGCGGCGAGCGCCCAGGGTGTCTTCGTCTTCATGCGTCGTTCCTCCCGTTGGACCCGGCGCCGGCTTTCGTCGCGCGCCGCGTTGCAGGCGTGGCCGGCGTCCTCCCGCCGGCCTTCCCGATACCGGCGTCCTCGCCGAAACTGTGCTGGAAACGGATCTGCGACTGGCGAAGGTGCTGTCGCATCGCGGCCTCGGCCGCCGCAGGATCGCCGCCTGCGATCGCATCGCGAACGGTGCGATGCTCGGCATAGGCGACCCGCCACGTCTGTCCGGTCTCGAAATACTCTGACAGCCGGGCGAAGTACGGCGTCATCCGCTGGTCGAAGAGTTCACCGATGAAGCGCGTGATGACCGCGTTGCCCAGGATACCGGCAACGGCTACGTGAAATTCGCGGTCCACGGCGATCGTCTCGGGCGACGGGTGGTTGCCGTTCTCCATGCGGCCGAGGATCGCGTCGAGGGCGTCGACATCCGCGGCCGTCGCCTTGGCTGCGGCCTCGCGAATCAGCGCGCTCTCGATCAGTTCGCGCGCTCGCAGGAGCTCGAACGGCCCCTCGATCTCGGCCGCAACCGGCTCGGTCACTGGCGGCGCCGTGACGTAGATACCCGAGCCGACACGGATCCGGATGCGCCCTTCGACCTCGAGCGCGATCAGTGCCTCGCGCACCGTCGGGCGCGAGATGCCGAGACGTTCGGCCAACTCGCGCTCGGTCGGAAGGCGATCGCCGACCCGGTACTCGCCGGACTCGATCAGGTTTCGCAATTGATCCGCGACCTGACGGTAGAGCCGGCGCGGTTCGATGGTCTCGAGGGGCATGATGCGATGCCCTCCCAAGCCTCGCGCTGGCCAATTGATCTGACCAATTTGCCAGAGTGTGGCCGTGAGCGCTTGTCGCGTCAAGTCGCGTTAGGCCGGATCGCTCAAGCCGAGGAAACGCGCCGTATCTGGATCGACCGGAATGCCTTCCGCCGCGCGACGTGTCTCGACGTCCCATTCGCGATCGCCCGGCGCCATGACTCTGCCGCCTTCGACCGGCGGGACGGACCGCAGGGCATCGAGATAGCGGCGCATTCCGTCGGCGAAGAGCGCGGCGCCGGCAAAGCGCTCCGGGTCGATCGCGAGGAAGAAATGGCCCATGTTGCGCGGCGTCGAGACATCGACGTCGCCGACCATCGGAATGAACTCGTGGTCCAGCGTCGTGCCGTTGAGAATGCCGGTGAAGAGCGTTGCGACTCCTGCCAGCGCGGCGCCCTTGAAGCCATATCCCTCTCCACCGAGGGGCAGGAGCATCTCGGCCGCGTGCGGATCGCGCGTCGCGTGTCCGGATGTGTCGGCCGCGACGCCCTCGGGCAGGGTCTGCGCCAGCGACCGATAGAGGAGCACTCGGTTCATGGGGATCGACGAGGTCGCCATGTCGAGGAGCCACGGCTTCTCGCCGGCGACGGGCGCTGCGAAGGCGAGGGGGTTCGTGCCGTGGAAGGCCTTCGTTCCGTCGAACAGACCGACCACCGAGTCCGTGTTGGTGGTCGCGAATCCGATCATCCCGGCGTCCGCGATCGCCACTGCATAGGCACCCGCAGCGCCGAGATGTGAGGAACGGACCGCCCCCACGGCGCCGATCCCGCCTTCACGCGCGAGTTCGACCGCGAAGGCGGCGGCGCGGTAGCTGGTGAGATGTCCGGGTCCGTTGTCGCCGTCCACCGTTCCGGTTGCCGCCGCCGTGCGCTTGACCGTCACGTTGGGGCGCGGGTTGACCCGGCCGCCCGCCATCACCTTGCAGTAATGCGGGACCAGGCGGACGCCGTGGCTGTCCACACCGACGCGCGAGGCGTGCATCAGCGCGCGGGTCGTGGCGTCGACTGATTCGTCCGATGCGCCGGCGTTTCGGAGTGCCGCCCTCACGCTGGCCTCGAGTTGGGTTGCGTCGACCAGAATGGCGCTCGTCATGTCCGTATCCTCCCGATGGTGCCGAAGATTCCCGCGTAGCGCGATCGCCCGGCGCAGCGCAAACGCTGCGATCATGGGGACGAGCGGAGAAGACGTTTGAGATCATGTGCGTTCGCCGCTATCGGAAGCACGAAGAGGCCGCGCCGTTGCCGGGCCTCCGGGAGGACGAATGAGCGAACGGCCCCTGGTGATCGTCGCGCCGCATCCGCGCGATCTCGACATGATCTTCACGCTGGACGCGCTGTCGGAGTTCCGCGAGCGCTACGAACTCGTCGAGACGACAAGCGGGGAGATCGACGCGTTGCCCACCGACGTTCTGGCACGCGCGCGATACCTCGTCGGTCAGCCCGACATTTCGGATGCTTTGCTGGCGGCGATGACGAACCTTCGGGCCATCGTCAACGTCGAGGGCAACTTCACCGACAACATGCCTTATGCCACCTGCTTCGAGCGTGGCATCCACGTCCTGATCACCAGCTCGGTGTTCGCCGAGCCGGTGGCCGAGATGGGCCTCGGCATGGCGCTCTCGCTGCACCGGCAGATCGCAAAAGCCGACGCGGATTTCCGTCGCGGCGAGGAGGTGTGGGGCCTCGACGGCAACGGTTCGGCCCAGCTCCTGACCGGCTCGCGCATCGGCATCGTCGGTTTCGGCGATCTCGGCCGCTGCCTCAACCGGCTGCTCGCCGGCTTCCGGGCGAAGGTGCGCGTCTATGATCCCTGGCTGCCCGCTTCCACGATTACCGATCACGGCGCCAAGGCGACCGCGCTCGATGATATTCTCGCCAAGTCCGACACGGTGTTCGTGACGGCTTCGGTCACCGCCGACAACCAGCACCTCTTCGACGCCAGGGCCTTCGCCTCGATGAAGCCGGGTGCAGCGTTCGTCCTCCTCAGCCGCGCCGGGATCGTCGATTTCGACGCGATGCGCGAGGCGGCCGCGAGCGGACATATTAAGGTCGCGACCGACGTGTTCCCCGAGGAGCCGCCGGCGGCGGACGATCCGGTCCGGAGTACGCCGAACATGATCCTGTCCGCCCATCGCGCCGGCGCGCTCGATCGGGTCTTCAAGCGGATGGGCGATATCCTTCTCGATGATCTCGAATTGATGGACGCAGGCCTGCCCCCGGTGCGCGCCCGCCGCGCCGAGCGCGAAACCGTCCGCCGCATGCGCTCCAAACCCGTATCGAAAAGTTGAGGTGCTTCCATGCTGAAGAACATTCCGTCCATCATCACGGCCGAACTCCTCACCATCCTTGCCGAGATGGGACACGGCGACGATCTCGTCCTGGTCGATCGTAACTATCCGGCCGAATCGACCGCTGCCGAGACGGTGACAGGCACATGCGTCCAGCTGTCCGGCATCGGCACGACGGAAGCTGCACGCGCGATCCTGTCGCTGCTCCCGCTCGACTCCTATGTCGACGCGCCGGTGCGCCTGATGGCGGTGGTCGGCGATCCCGACGCCGTGCCTGAGGTGCACAGCGAGATGCAAAAGGTCGTCAACGCGGCCGAGGGGAAGGCGATCACCATCGAGCGCGTCGAGCGCTTCGCCTTTTACGAAGCGGCCAAGAGCGCCTACGCCGTGGTGCGGACCAGCGAGGCGAGGCCGCACGGCTGCTTCATCTTCAAGAAGGGCGTCATCTTCGACTGATGCCATCCGCGGAAATTTGACGCCGAGAGTCAGGTTTCCTACAGCAAGCGCGAGGGGCCTTCGGGTCCGCAATAAGGAGACCGGGCGTCGGCCAACCATGGTGCGCCCGGCTCATGAGGATGCCATGCTCGCGCGTTTCTTTTCCTACTACGCCCCCTGGCGCGGGCTTTTCCTGCTCGACTTCTCCTGCGCCGTGCTGGCCGGTCTTCTCGAACTCGGCTTTCCCATCGCGGTGAAAGTTTTCGTCGACGACCTTCTCCCCAGCGGCAACTGGGGGCTGATCGTCCTCGCCTCGGCTGGACTGCTGGCGATCTACGTCCTCAACACCGGTCTGATGGCGGTGGTCACCTACTGGGGCCACATGCTCGGCATCAACATCGAGACCGAGATGCGGCGCAAAGCGTTCGAGCATCTTCAGACGCTGTCGTTCGGCTTTTTCGACAACCAGAAGACCGGCCATCTCGTGGCCCGCCTGACCAAGGATCTCGAAGAGATCGGCGAGGTGGCCCATCATGGGCCGGAAGACCTTTTCATCGCCGTGATGACCTTCATCGGCGCCTTCTTCCTGATGCTCGCCGTGCATGTCGAACTGGCGTTGATTACGGCCGTCGTGGTGCCGGTCGGCTCCTGGCTCACGACGCGCTACGGCAGCCGCATGACGGCGACCTGGCAGGCGATCTACGGCTCGATCGGCGACTTCAACGCACGTATCGAAGAGAATGTCGGCGGCATCCGCGTCGTGAAGAGCTTCGCCAACGAGGAGCACGAGCGCGCGCTCTTTGCCCGCAACAACGTGGGCTATCGCGCCCGAAAGCTCGACGCCTACCGGATCATGGCGATCAGCCAGTCGCTGAACTACCTGACCATGCGCCTGACGCAGGTCATCGTGATGCTGGCCGGTACCTGGTACGTCATGAAGGGCGAGCTGAGCTACGGCGGCTTCGTCGGCTTCCTGCTCCTCGTCGGCGTCTTCTTCCGCCCGGTCGAGAAGATCGCGGCCGTTCTGGAGACCTATCCGAAGGGCATCGCGGGCTTCCGCCGCTATACCGACTTCCTCGACACAAAGCCCGAGATCGCCGATGCGCCGGGTGCGCGCACGCTGACGGGTGTCACTGGAGCGATCGCATTTCGGGACGTCCGTTTCGCGTACAAGGACTCCCGTCCTGTCCTGAAGGGAATCGACCTCGAAATCCGAGCCGGCGAGACGGTCGCCTTCGTCGGTCCGTCCGGCGCCGGCAAGACCACGATCTGCTCGCTGGTCCCGCGCTTTTACGACGTCAGCGCCGGCGCGATCCTCGTCGACGGTCAGGACATTCGCTCCCTGACGCTCGCCTCGCTGCGCCGTCATATCGGCATCGTGCAGCAGGATGTCTTCCTGTTCGGCGGGACGGTGCGCGAGAACGTCGCCTATGGGCGTCTCGACGCCGGCGAGGCGGAGATCGCCGACGCCGTCGAGCGCGCGCACCTCACCGAGACCATCGCGGCTCTGCCGGACGGGCTGGACACGGTCGTCGGCGAGCGCGGCGTCAAGTTGTCGGGCGGACAGAAGCAGCGCCTGTCGATCGCGCGCATGTTCCTGAAGAACCCGGAAATCCTCATCCTCGACGAGGCGACCTCGGCGCTCGACACGGAAACCGAGCGGGCGATCCAGGCCTCGCTCGCCGAACTCGCCGAAGGGCGGACGACGCTCGTCATCGCCCATCGCCTGTCGACCATCCGCCATGCCGACCGCATCGCCGTGGTCATCGACGGACGGATCGCGGAACTCGGCAGCCACGCCGAACTCATGGCCCTTGGCGGTGCCTATCGCCGCCTGAACGATGCGCAGGAGCGACTGCACGGCGGCGTAGGACTTGGAGAGCGCCCGGCGGCCGAGTAGCCGCCGGGGCATGGCTCTCAGGTGTTCGGCATCGCGCGCCAGCCCCAGCCTTCAGCGAGAGCGAGACACCGCTCGGCCGTCTCGACGCTGCCCGTCGTTCCAACGCTGCGGAGCGAGGCGGCGGCGCTGGCATGGGCCAGCTTGAGGCAGTCCGGCACCGGTCGGGCCTCGTGGTAGCCGTACATGAAGCCTGCGGCGAACGCGTCGCCCGCGCCGTTGGCACCGCGCACCTCCGATTGCGGCACGTTGACGGACGGGTGGCGGTAGACCGCTCCGTCCCGCGTGAAGGCGATGGCCGCCCGCGGGAAGTGGATGGCCAGCACCTTGACCGCGCTGCGCTCCATGATCTGGCGCCCCGCCGCCTCGCAGGCCGCAATGTCGGTCTCGCCGTCGCGCGTCGTCTGCGTGCCGGTGATCGCGCCGATCTCGTAGTCGTTGATGACGAGCGTATCGAGATGGGGCAGGCACGGCTCGGCGAGTTCGCGCAGGCGCTCCGGCGCGATCTGCAGGAGTTCGAAGTTGGTCTCGAGACCCGCCGCGCGCGCCGCCTTCAGCGTCGCCACCCAGCCGTTCACCTCGCCCTTCCAGGCATTGTCCATCACGTCGTGGATGCCCGGCAGCCCGAGATGGAAGATCCGCGCCGTCGTACCTGCGAAGTCGAAGTGGTCGGGCGAGAGGAGGGCGCTCGTGCCCTGGTGAAAGATATGCGTGCGCTTGCCGGTGTCGCGCGCGCTGTAGGCGTCGGTGTAGTTGGTGCGCCCGCCCGCGATCACCCGCATGCCTTGGCGATCGATGCCGTTGTCGTCGGCGTAGCGCAGGAGGATGCGGCCGTCCTCGTCGTCGCCGACGCAGCCGATGGTCGCCACCGGCATCGACGGGTCGAGCCGGCGGATGTCGATGCCGAAGTTGCAGGCCGAGCCGCCGCCCTCGACGCTCTCCTCGAGGATGCGCGTCACGGTTTCCTCGACCGGCCAGCGGTCGAGAAGCTTGTTGTGGTCGGCGCACCAGGTTCCCCCGGTCAGGAAGCCGCGCCGCTGCCCTGCGGACATGGGGTCAGGCTCCCATCTTCAGCGACGGATCGGTGATCTCGAGATCCTCTTCGAGCGACTTCTTCGGCCGGATGCCGTTCTTCTGCAAGTGGTCGTGGTAGGCCTTCGTCGCCTCTTCCGACGAGACGTCGTCCTCGATCACCGAGCGCATGGCGCGCACGATGGCCTTGGAGTCCTCGGCGAAGAAGATCTTGCGGCCGAACAGGGCGACCCGCGCGCCGTACTTCTCGGCCTGCTTCACCATCTCCAGCGTATCGCGGTTGGTGGACGAGGCGCCGCCGAGAATGCCGACGATGAGGTTGCCGGGATCGAACGAAGCGAGCTCCTCCGTCGCCTTCGGGCCGTTGTAGACGACCTTGAGGAACTCCGGCCGGTCGTGCTTCGAGACGCCGGCGAGGATCTTGGCGATGAAGTCGTTGTTGTAGGTGTAGAAATCCGAGCCCGGCGCCTTCACCTCGAACTGTGGGTTGAACACTTCGAGGAAGTGCCGCACACCGGCCGCCGACGCCTCGTCGCGGAACTTCGAATAGGCTTCGATCGTGCGCAGGTCCTGATCGAGGTCGTTGAAGAAGGTCACGGCATAGAGGCCGAGGTCGGAGACCGGCTTCACGCGGTCGAGGCGCGCCGTGCGGAAGGGCACGGTCGGAAGATGCTTGTAGTTGGCGCCGCGCCAATGCCAGATGTCGCTGCCGTCGTTGAGGCGTACGGCGGACGTGACGTCCGTATCGGCATAGACCCCGCGGGATGCCAGATGCTCGGCCGAGGAGAGCGAGGTCAGCATGATGTCGACGAGGCCCGACTTCACCATCTCTTCCATCGCGTCGCGATAGACCTTGAGCGGGCGCATCTTGCCCGTCGGCTTGCCGTCGGCATCGTGCTCCGGGCCGGAGACGCCGACGCCGAGCGCCATGTCGCCGTCCTTGGCGTCGGCGATGATGAAGTCCTTCGGCGTGTATTCGCCGCGCCGGATGCGGGCGAGCTTGAGGTCCATGGTCTTGGCGGTGGTCATGGGGATGGGCTCCGAGGAATGCAAATGAGCGGGCGAGGGGCGGTCAGGCCGAGACCTTGCGGATCCACTGATCCAGGCCGACGGCGACGATGATGAGGATGCCGACCGCGAACTCCTGCCAGAGGGCGTCGAGACCGGAGAGGGCGAGGCCGTTGCGGAAGACGCCGACGATCAGCGCGCCGATGAGCGTGCCGACGATCGAGCCGCGCCCGCCGAAGAGCGAGGTGCCGCCGATCACCACGGCGGTGATGGAATCGAGGTTCGCCTGTCCGCCCGAGGTCGGGCTGATGGCGCCGACGCGCCCGATGAGCACCCAGGCCCCGAGGGCGCAGATGACGCCGGACAGCGAGTAGACGGCGAGGAGAACGCGGCGCGTGTCGATGCCCGAGAGACGCGCGGCTTCCGGGTCGTCGCCGGTCGCGTAGACGTGGCGGCCGAAGGCGGTGCGGTTGAGAATGTACCAGGCCACCGCGGCGACGAAGAGCGTGAACACCGTGCCGAATGTCAGCCGGGCCCCGCCGCCCTGGATGGCGGTCGCGGTGAGCTGAAGGAACGGCGCTTCGGCGGCCACCTCCTGCGCGCGGATCGTCTGCGAGCCGCTGTACCAGAGGAAGACGGCGCCGAAGATGCTCCAGGTGCCGAGCGTGACGATGAAAGGCGGCAGCTTGACGTAGGTGATCAGGAGGCCGTTCAGGAAGCCGCAGGCGAACCCGACGCCGAGGCCGATGCAGAACGCGAGTTCCGCCGGCACGCCCATCATCACCGCCAGCCGGCCCATGACGACGGTCGCAAGGATCATGATCGCGCCGACCGACAGGTCGATGCCTGCGGTGAGGATCACCAGCGTCTGCGCGATGCCGATCACGGCGATGATCGTGACCTGCTGCATGATCAGCGACAGGTTGAACGGCTGGAAGAAGCGCGGGCCGACGATCGCGCTGAAGATCAGGAGACCGACCACCAGCACCACGAAGGGCACGATAGTCGGATACTGGTGGAGGAGGTGCTGCAGCCGCCGCAGCGGCGAGCGCCGACCCTCGGCGAAATGGGCCACGGCGTCCGCGTTGTTCGCGGTCGGTTCGACGCTGGACATGATTTCCGACCCTCTCTGTGCGCCTGTCGATGCGGTCGGTGCGAAAGGGGTTTTCGCACCGACCGCGGATGGCGGCGCCGCGAGCGGCGCGCGCTTGGTCTCAGCGGGCGGCGATCAGCCCCAGCACTTCTTGAGGGCTTCCTCGGAGGTGATCGACGGGACGCCGTCCACCGGCTTGTCGGTGACGAGATCGACGCCGGTGTTGAAGAAGTCGAGGCCCGGCGTCACCGCCGGCTTCTCGCCCGTCTTCTTGAAGTTGACGATGGCCTCGACGCCCTTGGAGGCCATCAGCAGCGGATACTGCATCGAGGTCGCGCCGATGACGCCCGCCTTGACGTTCTGGACGCCCGGGCAGCCGCCGTCGACCGACGTCACGACGACGGAACCTTCCTTGCCGGCCGCCTTGATCGCCTCGTAGGCACCGGCCGCCGTCGGCTCGTTGATCGTGTAGAAGACGTTGAGGTCGGGGTCCTTCTGGAGGAGGAGTTCGGCGCCCGTGCGCCCGCCTTCCTCGGAACCCGCGCCCCACTGGTGGCCGACGATGCGCGCGTCGTCCTCGTCGAGGTAGCGGCTCATGTCCTTCGGATCGATGCCGAAGCCCTTCATGAAGCCCTGGTCGCGCGCGACGTCGACGGTCGGCTGCGTCTCGATGGCGTCGAGGAAGCCGACCTTCGCGGTCTTCGGATCGGACACCGTCTTGGCGGCCCACTGGCCGATCAGCTCGCCGGCCTTCACGTTGTCGGTGGCGAAGGTCTGGTCCGCCGAGTTGGCGGGGTCGAGCGGCGTGTCGAGGGCGATCACGAGGATGCCGGCCTGACGGGCCTGCTCGAGGACCGGTACGATGGCCTTAGAGTCGCTGGCGACGATGAGGATGCCGCTGGCACCGGCCGAGATGAGGTTCTCGACGGCCGTGACCTGGCTGTCGTGATCACCGTCGAACTTGCCCGCGAAGCTCTGGAACTTGACGCCGAGCTCGGCGGCCTTCTCGCTGGCGCCCTGGCGCATCTTGGCGAAGAAGGGGTTGGCTTCGGTCTTGGTGACGAGGCCGATCAGGATGTCGTCCTGGGCGCGGGCGGGCGCGGACGCCATGAGGCAGGCTGCGATGGCGGTGCTGGCGACGAGGCCGGCGATGCGGTGGACGGTGCTGCGCGACATCATGTTCCTCCCGTTGATGTTCGGCGGGCCCTCCTGGCCGACGCCGTTTCGCTGGCCGGGCGATTCGCCCCCGGCGATCCCTCGAGGCGGCGATCGGGCCGATCGATGCCTCGTTTCTCTTCCCCGCCGGTTCGCACCGGACGGTTTCGGCGTCTCTCTCCCCAGAGGCGCCGCGTTCGAACGGAGTAAAAGCGCGATCGATCGAAAACACAATCGTCCGATGCGCGTCGTCAGAACTTTTTGCGCAGAATTGGAAGATGATGGACCTAAATCGATATGGCAGTCATACGAACCGATCCAATCCGGGGTTGGTCCGTTATCGAACTGCGCAAAATCTTCCGACCGGCGTCAGCATTCCCAGAAGCCCGATGATCGAGCCCCTCCACAGACCGGCCGAAGCCGAAGTTCGGATCGTCGCGCGCAATTTCGCCGTGGATTGCCGGACCGGATCGCGCTAGGGCAGGGCCGCATGCTCGCCTCGACCGCAAGGTAGGAAAGGTTATTCCATGAAGCAGCCCAAACGCATCGCCGTCACCGGCGCGGCCGGCCAGATCTGCTACTCGCTCCTGTTCCGCATCGCCAACGGCGACGTCTACGGCAAGGACACCCCCGTCGCGCTTCAGCTTCTCGACCTGCCGCAGGCCCAAAAGGCCGTGAAGGGCGTCGTGATGGAACTCGAGGACTGCGCGTTCCCGCTCCTGCAGGACGTCGTCATCACCGACGATCCGAAGGCGGCCTTCCGCGACATCGACGCCGGGTTCTTCGTCGGGTCCCGCCCGCGCACGCAGGGCATGGAGCGCCGCGACCTCCTTAATGCCAACGCCGAGATCTTCCGCACGCAGGGCCAGGCTCTCAACGAGGGCGCCAAGCGCGACGCCAAGGTGATCGTCGTCGGCAATCCGGCCAACACCAACGCCATGATCCTGGCCGCCAACGCCAAGGACTTCCCGACCGAGAACATCACCGCGATGCTCCGGCTCGACCACAACCGCGCCCTCACGCAGTTCGCGCAGAAGGCCGGCGTCTCGGTCGACGCGATCAAGAAGTTCGTCGTGTGGGGCAACCACTCGCCGACCATGTTCGCCGACTGGACCAACGCCACGGCGGACGGCCGCAAGCTCTCCGAGGTGATCGGCGACGAGACCTGGTACAAGGAGACGCTGATCCCGACCGTCGCCAAGCGCGGCACGGCGATCATCGAGGCGCGCGGCGCGTCGTCGGCCGCCTCGGCTGCGAACGCTGCGATCGACCACATGCGCGACTGGATCCAGGGCTCGGACGGCGACTGGGTGTCGATGGGAGTGTCGTCGGACGGTTCCTACGGCATCCCCGAAGGGCTGATGGCCGGTGTGCCGGTCATCTGCGAGGGCGGCTCCTACAAGCGCGTCACCGGGCTCGAGATCGGCGACTTCCAGCGCCAGATGATCGATCGCACGGTGGCCGAGCTGTCGGAAGAGCGCGAAGCCGTTTCGGCGCTCCTCTAGTCTCTCGCCTCGTTCAGGGTCTCGAAGGGCCGCCCCGCCACCCGGCCGGGCGGCCCTTTCGCATCCGAAAGGTCTAACGCCTTCTTAAGCTTCCCGCGCGAAATTCGACCGACGTTGCAAGCGGGCCGCAGGATGTCTCGGAGCCGAAGCCTTTCCCTCATCCTCGCCCTTGGCGCGCTCGGCGTGGCCGGCGGCTGCGCGCGGATGGAGCCGCGGATGAGCGCCGAAGAGTGCCTCGCGCGCGCCATGTACTTCGAATCCAATCGCTCGTCCGAAGCCGGGATGCTGGCGGTCGGAACGGTGGTGATGAACCGGCTCGAGTCCGGCAAGTACCCGAAGTCGGTCTGCGGCGTCGTCGGGCAGAAGAACCAGTTCGCGCCCGGTGTCCTGTCGAAGCCGATGGGCAAGGGCCGGGACCTTGCGACGAGGACCGCGCGTCAGGTCCTGCGCGGGGCTCGGCATGCCGAGGTGCAGAAGGCGATGTTTTTCCACACGGCCGGTTACTCCTACCCCTACTCGAACATGCACTACGTCACGATCCAGGGCGGCAACTCCTTCTACGAGAAGCGCAAGAACGCGACGTCGACGCAGTCGATGGTGGCCGAGCGGATCGCGGCCGAGAAGGAAGGCCGTCTGCCGTTCACGCCGCCCGAGCGGACCCTCGCCGCGGCGCAGGCACCGGCGCCCGCCGTGATGCGCGCGCCGGTTCGCGAAAGCCGCATCGCGCGGCAGATGGCGCAGCCGGCCCCGGCGTCGCCGCCTGCTCTCGACACGATGAGCATCGAGGATCTGATCCGCCAGAACGGCGGGTGAGCCGCCCTCAGGCGTCCGGAAAGTCGGCGGACAGGCTGAGGTCCTTTAGCCCTTCGATTTCGGCAAGCCGCTGCTTCAGCTTCGCCGTCACGCCGTCATAGGCGATCTTGCCGAGAACGAGGTGCCGCGGCGCCTTGTCCATCTCCGTGATGCGGATCATGGCTTCGCCCGCGCGCACGGGATCGCCGGCCTGCTTGCCGCTGATCTCGGAGGTGGACTTCAGGCGGGCGCCGGCCGTGTCGGCATATTCGGCGATCTCGTTCGGGGTCTGGCGCAGCGAGCGACCGGCCCAGTCGGTGCGGAACGGACCGGGTGCGACGCACGTCACCTGAATGCCGATCGGCGCACCTTCGGCCGCCAGCGCATCGGAGAAGCCCTCGACCGCGTGCTTCGTCGCGGCATAGTAGCCCGAACCGGGGAAACCGATGAACCCGGCCTGCGAGGTGAGGTTGAGGATCCGGCCGGACCGCTGACGGCGCATGATCGGGAGGACCGCGCGCGTCATCGCGAAGAGGCCGAACACGTTGGCGTCGAACTGCTCGCGGATCTCGGCGTCGTCGCCTTCCTCGATCGAGGCCTGGTAGCCGTAGCCCGCATTGTTGACGAGGACGTCGATCCGCCCGAACCGCTCTTCCGTCGCTTTCACGGCGGCATCGATCGCCACGCGATCGGTCACGTCGAGCGACAGGGCCAGGACACGGTCCTCGGCGAGATCGGTCAGGCTTTGGAGGCGCGCCTTGTCGCGCGCGGTGGCGACGAGGCGCCAGCCGCGCGCGATCACCAGCTTGGCGAGTTCATGGCCGAAGCCGGTGGAGCAGCCGGTGATGAACCACACGGGGGACTCGATGGAGGACATGGGCGGGTCTTTCGATCGCGAAAAATGAAAACCGTTCGTTCGATGCCGGTATCTGGGACCACCGTGCGCGACGGCCAGCGGCATCGGGTCATCCGGCTGCTACGGCAAGCTTACTGAAACGTTTGCCGTGCTACTCGATATCGAAAGATTGGATTCAGCCGGATTTCCGCCCTTGTCGTCGAACCGTTCCGGCCGCCCGGCCTTCGTCCGCCGCCTGCGCATCGCATCCGCCCTCGTCCTGTCCGTCGCGCTGGCGTCGTGCCAGTCGATGGACCTGTCGCGCAGCGACGTGCGCGCCGGTCTCATTCCGCCCACCAAGGCTCCAACCCTCATGGTCGGCGCGGAGGCCGTCGCCGAGCGGACGCCGGCCTCGATCGTGGTCGACATGGATACGGGACGGGTCCTTCAGGCCGACGACCCGGATGGCCTCCGCCATCCCGCGTCGCTGACCAAGCTGATGACCCTCTACATGCTGTTCGAGGCGATCGAGGCCAAGCGCATCGGGCTCGACGACGCCATGCCGGTCACCGCCTATGCGGCGGCTCGCGCGCCCTCGAAGCTTGGGCTGCGGCCGGGCGACACGATCCGGGTGCGCGACGCGATGTTCGGGTTGGCTGTGAAGTCCGCCAACGACGTGGCATCGGTCGTCGCCGAAGCCCTCGGCGGCACCGACGACGCCTTCGCCCTTGCCATGACCCGCAAGGCGCGTTCGCTCGGGATGACGCGCACCAACTTCGCCAATCCGAGCGGCCTGCCGGACGAGGCGCAGATCTCGACCGCCCGCGACATGGCCCGCCTCGGATACGAGATCCGCAAGCGTTTTCCGCAATATGCCTCGCTCTACAAGACCGAAGGCTTCGACTATGGCGGGCGCCACTACACGGCGACCAACAAGCTGCTCGGCCGGGTGGCCGGCGTCGACGGAATGAAGACCGGCTTCGTCAACGCGTCCGGTTTCAACCTAGTCGCCAGCGCCCGGCGCAACGGGCGCGGCGTCATCGTCGTGGTCCTCGGCGGACGGACGGGGCGCGAGCGGGATGCCAGCGTCGAGGCGCTGATCGACACCTATCTCGGCCCCGCGAGCTGACGGCTCAGAGACCCTTCTGCATGCCGCCGTCGACGAAGTAGGTCGATCCGATCGAATAGGTCGCCTTGTCGGAGCACAGGAAGACGAAGAAGTTGGCGAGCTCCTCCGGCGTGCCGAAGCGCTTGATCGGCGCGTGCTCGTCGGCGACGCCCTGAAGGTATCCCTCCCAGTCGCCCCCGGAATTCTCGGTCAGCTGGCGCGCCGTCTTCTTCCAGTCGGGCGTCAGGATCAGGCCGGGGTTGATGCAGTTGACGCGGATGTTGTCGCCGACGACTTCCGTCGCCAGGCATTTCGAGAACATCATCAGCGCCGACTTCGTGACGTTGTAGATCGGCTCGTACCAGAGCGGCTGCACCGCGCAGATCGAGGCGTTGTGCAGGATCACCCCGCCGCCGCGCCGGCGCATCTGCGGGATGACGCCGCGCGCGAGGCGCACCGCGGCCATGACGTGGAGGTCCCAGTAGGCCTGCCACTTGTCGTCGGGCGCGTCCATCACCGTCTCGTTGGAGCCGGTGCCGGCGTTGTTGATCAGGATGTCGGTCCCGCCGAAGCGCTCCTCGGCGGCCCGGATGACGGCATCGACCCCATCGGTGGTCGACACGTCGGCTTCGACGCCGATGGCCTTCACGCCGTGCGCACCGGCGATGCGTTCCGCTTCCGCCTCGGCCCGTTCGCGCCCACGCGCGGCCAGGATGACGTTGGCGCCTTCCGCCGCCAACCCATCCGCCACCGCCAGCCCGATGCCGACCGAGCCGCCGGTGATGACCGCGACCTTGCCCTTCAGACCCATGTCCATTCGTCTGCCCTCCCGTGCGGCCCTCCCGGCCGAATCGTCGGGCGATTGTGGGCCGGGGAGGGGCCGGAAGGCCAGCGCGAAGCCGCGGACTTCCTTAGTCGGAGTATCGCTCTTCCGTCCACGGATCGCCGCGGTTGTGATAGCCCCGCACCTCCCAGTAGCCGGGCTGGTCGGCCGTGCGGAACTCGATCGACCGCAGCCACTTGGCGCTCTTCCAGAGGTAGAGATGCGGCACCAGAAGGCGCACCGGGCCGCCGTGCTCCTTCGTGATTGGACGCCCCTCCCACGAATGGACGAGCATCGCATCCGGGGCGGCGAAGTCCGACAGCGGCAGGTTGGTGGTGTAACCGTCGTAGGAGCCGAGCACCACGAAGGCCGCGTCCTCGCGGGGGCGGACGGCCGCCATCAGGTCGCGTGTCGACACGCCCGCCCAACGGTTGTCGTAGCGCGACCAGGTGGTCACGCAGTGCATGTCGGTCGTCTCTTCGGTCTGCGGTTGGCTTTGGAAACGCGCCCAGTCCCAGATCTGCGGCTCTTCGACCGCGCCGTTGATCTGCAGCCTCCAACGCTCGGCCGAGACGTCCGGCTGAAGGCCGAGGTCGAGGACCGGCCAGTTCTTGACGAGATGTTGGCCCGGCGGGAGGCGGTCGCTCTCGGGGCGCTCCTGCCGCCCCGTCAGAAAGCGCCCGAGGCGCGCCCACTCCTGCTTGGTGCGGGTCAGTTTCGATTCAGGCGGGGTATCGTCCGGCGTATCGGCCATCGCGGCCTCCGTTGATAAGGTTGGCGGGAAGATGGAGTGCACGCGTCGCAAGTTCAGCCTCATGCGGCGAACTTCTCGCCGACATGACGTCCCTTGAAATGGCTCGCGCCCTTGGCACCTTCTCGGACATGAGCGGTGACGATGCGACGAGGATTTCCGGTTGGTGGCGGCACGTGCTGTCGTCGCTGGTGCTGCTCGTGTTCGCATTCACCTACGGTATGCCGACGGTTCAGGTCGCACACGCCCACGCCGTCGAGGCCGCGTCGCACGACCGGTGGCTGGACGCGACGGGCATCCACGAGTGGAGTTCGCCGCCTGACCGAGGGGATGCCACCGCCAGCTGCTGCGTCGCGCACTGCCTCCCGGCACTTCCCCTGCTGCCGATGGACGAGACGGTCGACCGTTGGCCGATGACGGTCAGAATGTCGGTGCCGAACGAGGCCGGAGAGGGGCGCGTCGTCGCGGTGCCGCTGCGGCCGCCGCGAGGGCACGGGCGCACCTGACGACCGCTGCCGGTGGGCGCGAAACGCGTCCGACAACCGGCGTCCCGAATTTTCGATTGGAAAGCGAAACCATGACCCATCATTCGCAAGACATGCAGGCCTGTATCGACGCCTGCCTCGCCTGCTATCGAACGTGCCTGTCGACCGCCATGCATCACTGCCTCGAAGCGGGCGGCGACCATACGGAACCCGCGCACTTCCGCCTGATGGCGGCCTGCGCCGAGATGTGCCGGGCGTCGGCCCATATCATGCTGACGGGATCGGATGCCCACCGCCATTCCTGCACGGCCTGCGCCGCCATCTGCTCGGCCTGCGCAGACGACTGCGAACGGGTGGGCGGCATGGCCGAATGCGTCCGCGCATGCCGGGAGTGTGCGGAGCACTGCCGCCGGATGGGAGCGATGCAATGAGCCGCGCACCTCTGCTTCTCGCTCTTGCCCTTGCCGCGGCGATTCCGCTCGACACCGCGCAGGCCCAGGATACGCCCCAACCCGGTACGGGTCATGGTGCCGCGGACCATGATGCGATGGGCCATGGCGCGGCGGCGCAACCCGGCAGCCCGACGGCGAGCCAGCGGATGATGCAGGCGATGGACACGATGCATCAGGCGATGGCAACGGAGCCGATGACGGGACGTCCGGGGCTCGATTTCGCCCGCATGATGGTCCCCCATCACCAGAGCGCGATCGACATGGCGCGCGCCTATCTCGACAGCGGCGAGAACGATCCGACGCTGACCCGGATTTCGCGTGACGTCATCTCCTCGCAGGAGAAGGAGATCGCCGAACTGCAGGCCTGGATCGACGCCAACAAGGGACGATAGGGTCCCGACCGAGTGGGCGGATCGATGGGTCCGTCCGCCCACTCGCCCGACCCAGCGAGCGACATATGTTGCCGGGTATGGAACCGACCCCGCCCGCCTCCCGCCTGTCGTCTCGGCGTCCCGACTTAGGGCGCATCCCGATCCTCCGGAAGGTGGAGGTGCGGGGCCTCGCGTTCTTCGGCATCATCTCTGCATCGCTCTTCGGGTTCCTCACTATCGCCAGCGAGATGCGGGAGGGGGAAACCCACGCGTTCGACGATGCGATCCTGCGGGCGCTCCGCAGCCCCACCGATCCGGCGGACCCGATTGGCCCGTTCTGGATCGAGGCCATCATGCGGGACCTCACGGCGCTCGGCGGCTACACGGTCCTCTCGCTTATTCTCGTTCTGGCGGTCACCTACCTCCTGATGAAGGGCAAACGGGCGTCGGCCCTGATGATGGCCGTCGCCGTCGTGGGAGGCGTGATCCTGTCCAACCTTCTGAAGATCGGATTCGACCGGCAGCGGCCGGACGTCGTGGCCCACCTCGTCGATGTCCACAGCCTCAGCTTCCCCAGCGGTCATGCGATGCTTTCGGCCGTCACCTATCTGACGCTCGGTGCGCTGCTTGCCCGGTCAGAGCGCGGGATCGTGATGCGCGCCTATTTCATGGGTGTCGCGATCGTGCTGACGCTCCTGATCGGATCGAGCCGCGTGTATCTCGGTGTGCATTACCCGACCGACGTTCTGGCGGGATGGTGTGCCGGGTCCGCCTGGGCCTTCATCTGCTGGTGGGTGGCGCGATGGCTGCAGCATCGCGGCAGCGTCGAGCCGAGCTCCTGACGCGTAGTCGTCGCAGCGTTCTCCGAACGGGAAACGGCGCCTGCTCCCGGGGGAACCGACGCCGCCTTGGTCATTTCACTTCGGCTCAGAAGTCAAAGTTGTTGATGTCGGCCTTGGTGAAGACCTTCGGTGCGCCGAGCAGGATCTGGCTCTGGTTGACGACCTGCAGGTCGCCGAGGCGGCCGGCCTTGAACGTCGTGTCACCCGGCTTCAGCGTGCCGTCGGCGACCGCCCGCATCGCCATGCCGGCGGCATAGCCGAGGTCGACCGTCGACCAGAGGATGGTCGACTTGATGCAGTCGTTGTTGATGTAGGGCTTCATCGCGTTGGGCAGCGCGAGGCCGACCACCGAGACCTTGCCACACAGGTTCTGCTGCTGCACCGCTTCCGAAGCGGCCGGCGTCGCGACCGACGTCATGCCGAGGATGCCCTTCAGCTCGTCGCCGTACTTGTTGATCAGCGTCTGCGCCTGGTTGAAGGACAGGATGTTGTCCTCCTGCGCCTCAACCGTCTCGAGGAACTTGATCTTCGGGTGGCACTTCTCGGCATAGGCGGCCATCTCGGTGATCCAGCGCGCCTGGTTGGGCGTCGTGAAGGTCGAGGTGACGATCGCGAACGAGCCTTCCTCGCCGATCTCGGAGGCGAGCTGGTCGATCATCGACTTGGCGACGCCGTTCGGCTCGGCCTGGTTCACGAACCACTGGCGAGCGTCGGCCTCGGCGTCGGCGTCGTAGCCGACGACGTTGATGCCGGCTTCCAGAGCGCGCTTCAGCACCGGCGCGATCGCGACCGGGTCGTTCGCGGCGAACAGGATGCCGTCGACGCCCGACGTGATGTAGTTGTCGATGAAGGTGATCTGCTCGTCGATGTTCGCCTTGGTCGGACCGTCGGTTGTGACGGTCATCGAGCCGAGCTCCTTGGCCGCTTCCTGGATGCCCGCAGCGGTCGAGTTGAAGTAGCCGACGCCGACGAGCTTCGGAATATCGACGACCTTCAGCGGCTTGCCCTTGCGGTCGGGCGCGCCGGTCGGCTCGCCGCCGTTGTAGTCGCCCGGCGGCACGGCCGTGACGCTGGCGTCGCAGGCGAGGGGGTTGGCCGGCTGGTCGTCGCCGCCCGTCCAGGCGCTCTGCGCCATAGCCGGTGCGGTCAGAAGGCTGGTGCCGACGAGAAATGCCAGAAGGGTGCGCATGCCGTTGTCTCCTCCACGATGACGTTGGGCTGGTCTTCAGTCCCGGCCGCTGCCGGCCGGAGCAGTGCCTCAGTC
This sequence comes from Aureimonas phyllosphaerae, assembly GCF_900113065.1. Taxonomy (GTDB): domain Bacteria; phylum Pseudomonadota; class Alphaproteobacteria; order Rhizobiales; family Rhizobiaceae; genus Aureimonas; species Aureimonas phyllosphaerae. Next base: position 87,899 of record NZ_FOOA01000011.1, on the reverse strand, counting down.
GCCGGAATAGCGGCTGAGGAAGTTCGAGATGAGCACGGCCGCGATCAGCACGGCTCCGATGATGACGATGGTGCCGTCGCCGCGCACGCCCGACAGGGCGAGGCCGTTCTTCAGGACCTGAACGAGGCAGAGGCCGAGCAGCGTGCCGACGACGAGGCCGCGTCCGCCGAAGATCGATGTGCCGCCGAGCACCACGGCCGTGATGACATCGAGCTCGATGCCCGACCCCATGTCCGAACGCGTGGTCGAGACGCGGCTGACGAAGACGACGGCCGCGAGCGCCGATACGAAACCGGAGGCCGAGTAGATCCAGAGCTTAGTCTTGGCGACGTCGATGCCGGAAAAGGCTGCGCCCGCCTCGTTGTTGCCGATGGCGTAGGTCGCGCGGCCGAAGGCCGTGTAGCGCAGGATGAAGAAGCCGGCGAAGGCGACGATGGCGAGCAGCCAGAGCTGCGTCGGGATTCCGAAGACGTCGCCCTGTCCGAGTTCGAAGAACCACTTCGGATAGCCGCGGATCGACTGCGCCTGGCTGATGCCTTCGGCGAGGCCGCGATAGAGCGCGAGCGTCGCTAGTGTCGCTATCAGCGGCGGCACGCGGAAGCGGGTGATGATGAGCCCGTTGACGAAGCCCGCGGCGGTTCCGACCACCATGGACAGGCCGATGGCGACGGGCAGTGGCAGGCCGAGCGTCTTCCAGAAGACGCCGATCAGGATGGCGCAGAGGCCGAGGATGGATCCGACCGACAGGTCGATGCCGCCGGTGACGATCACGAACGTCATCACCACCGCGATCAGGCCGACCTCGGTGAGCAGCCGCCCCTGGTTGAGGAGGTTGGCCGCGGTGAAGAAGCGCTCGTTGTCGACGGCGAGGACCGCCAGCGCGAGCGCGAGGATCAGCGCGAGGATTGCCTCGTGGCGGAGGAGGGAGCGAAAGGTCATGGTTCTCTCCTCCCTCAGCTCGCTCGCCCACGGCGCGCCATGTCGGCGAGCACCGTTGCGAGGATGAGGATGCCCTGCACCGCGCGAAGCCAGTAGGCCGACACGTTGAGGAAGATCAGCGACGAGCCGATGGCGGCGAAGAGGATCGCGGCGAGCGTCGAGCCTACGACGGTGCCTATGCCTCCGAGGATCGACACGCCGCCGACGACCGACGCGGTGATGACGATGAGTTCGAGGCCGTTCGGTACGGTGGACTGGATCACCTGAAGCTGCGTCGCAAAGAGGATCGCGGCGACGCCGGCGATGAGCCCGTGCAGCGCGAAGACCTTCACGATCGTCGCCTTGTAGGGAATGCCGGACGCCTCGGCCGCTTCCGGGTTGCCGCCGACGGCGTAGATGGCCCGACCGAACGCGGTGGAGCGCAGCATGAAGGCGAAACCGATGGTCATGACGATCATGAACCAGACCGGGGAGGGCACATCGAACAGGCGGAACTGGGCGAGCTGGAACTCCGGCGGCAGGCCGGAGATCCAGGCACCGCCCGTCACTGTGATCAGGCCGCCTCGCAGGATCGAGAGCATCGCGAGTGTCGCGATGATCGACGGCACCTTGAGGTAGGCGATCAGGGCGCCGAGCCCCGCGTTCACGACGCCGCCGATCAGGATCGGCAGAAGCCAGGAAAGCCAGACGGGATAGCCACTGGTCACGAGGATGCCGGAGACCGTCGCCAGGACGCCGATCAGCGCGCCCACCGAGACGTCGATATGGCCCGAGATGATGACCATCGACATGCCGATCGCGGCGACCGCGATGTAGGCGTTGCCGACGAAGATCGAGGTGAGGTTGTTCTGCGAGACGAAGCGCGGATTGATCCAGCCGACCACGAGAAAGAGCGCCGCGATCGCGACGACCAGCAGCAGTTCCTGGCCGGACGACGACAGGCGGCGCGAGAGCGTCGGACCCTTCATGCCGCGTGTCCCGTCATCATGGCGGTGCCGACGGCATCGGGCGTGGCGTCGGCGCGATCGAGGATCGCTGTCATGCGCCCGCCGTTCATCACGAGCACGCGGTCGCTCATGCCGAGCACCTCGGGCAGTTCGCTCGAGATCATGATGATGGCGAGCCCCTGGCGCGCGAGCTGGTTCATGAGCTTGTGGATCTCGGTCTTGGCGCCGACGTCGACGCCGCGCGTCGGCTCGTCGAGGATGAGGATGCGCGGGTCGGTGGCCAGCCACTTGGCGATGACGACCTTCTGCTGGTTGCCACCCGAGAGCTGGGCGACGACCTGGCCGGGACCGCGGGCACGGATGGAGAAGCGCTTGATGGCGTCTTCGGCCAGCGCCTTCTCGCGCGCCGTATCGACCACCGAGCGGCGCGTGAGGCGATCCAGGATCGCCATCGAGACGTTCTCACGGATGGTCTGGGGTCGGACGAGGCCGTGCTGCGCCCGGTCCTCGGGCACGTAGGCGATGCGCTTGTCGATCGCCTCCCGCACGCTGCCGACCTTCACCGGCTTGCCGTCTATCAGGATTTCGCCCGACGTCGCGGGGGTCACCCCGAAGATCGTCTGCGCCAGTTCCGTGCGACCGGAGCCGACGAGGCCGGCAATCCCGAGGATCTCGCCAGCGCGCACGGAGAAGGTCACGTCGCGCACCTTCCCGGCGTAGGCGAGATCGCGCACTTCGAGCACCGTCTCGCCGATCGGGATGTCTTCCTTCGGAAACAGTTCGTCGATGTCGCGACCGACCATCATCGAAACGAGGCTGGCTTCCGTCACCTCGCCAACGGGCTTGGTGGCGATCGTCTTGCCGTCGCGCAGCACGGTGACGCGGTCGGAGATCTCGAAGATCTCGTTCATGCGATGGCTGACGTAGATGATGCCTACCCCTTGCGCGCGAAGCGAGCGCACGACGTCGAGGAGGCGCCGGACGTCGGCCTCGGCGAGCGCCGCGGTCGGCTCGTCCATGATCAGCGCGCGCGCGTTCTTCGACAGGGCGCGCGCGATCTCGACGCGCTGGCGGTTGGCGACGGACAGCCTGGAGACGGTCTCGTCGACGTCGAGGTCGGGACAGTCGAGGCGGTCGAGGATCTCCCGCGCCCGGCGCCGCATGGTCGCCCAGTCGAGGGTCCCACGGCCGGTGCGGGGCGCATGGCCGACGAAGATGTTTTCGGCAACCGTCAGCGCAGGAAACAGAAGCAGTTCCTGATGGACGACGGCGATGCCCTGGTCCTGCGCGTCCCGCGGGCCGTCCAGCTTGCGCGCCTGCCCGTCGATCTCGACTGCGCCGGCGTTCGGCTGGTGCGCACCCGACATGATGCGGATCATGGTCGATTTGCCGGCGCCGTTCTCGCCCATGAGGGCGTGGACTTCGCCGGGACGAAGGTCGAAATCGACTCCCTTCAGCACCGAGACCGGCCCGAAAGCCTTCTCGATCCCGCGCAGCGCGATGATGGGCGGGGCCTCAGTTGACAAGGAAGCCCCCCTCGATGGGCATGGCGTGGCCGTGAATCATGGCGGCGGCGTCCGAGAGCAGGAACAGGATGGTCTCGGCGACATCGCCGGTCTCGGCAAAGCGGCCGACCGGGGTGCGGGCCAGCATCGGACCGCCCTTTTCCGGCGCGCTCCAGGCGACGCGCGCAAGTTCCGTCAGCGTGATGCCCGGGTTCACGGCGTTGACGCGGATGCGATGCGGACCGAGTTCGTTGGCCATCACGCGCGTCAGCCCGTCCAGCGCCCCTTTCGAGGCGCAGTAGGCGGCATGGTCGCGGAAACCGAGGAAGGACGAGATCGAGGACACGTTGACGATCGCGGCCGGCACCGAGCGCCGGATGACGTCGCGCGCGAAGACCTGAGCGACGATGGCGGCTGCGCGCACGTTGATCGCCTGAACCTCGTCGAAGGACTCGTCCTTCATCTCGAGGAACGGCTCGAGGATGTTGATCCCCGCGCAGTTGACCAAAAGATCGGCCGGCAGGGTCTCCTCCGCTGCCCGGCGTGCCGCCACGGCATCGCCGAGATCGACTGTGATCGTGCGGCAGCCGATCTCCGCCGCCAGCGTCTCGAGGTCCGCGGCCGTGCGACCAAGCGCCACCACCTCGGCGCCGCGCTCCCGCAGGAGCGTCGCGACGTGCCGGCCGATGCCTTTTCCGGCACCGGTGACGATGGCGGTCCTACCCTTGAAGTTCATCCTCGTTCCTCCCGAACGCGGTGGATGGTGCGGGGTGGTTCAGTCCCCGATGCCCATCTCGATCTGCATCTTGACCTCGCCCTTGGGCGCCTTCGCCGCGAGCTCGAACGCCTCGACGCTCTGGTCGAACGTGAAGGTGCGGGTGATGAGCGGCGACACGTCGACGGCGCCGGACGCCAGCATCGCGACGCAGCGCGGGAACACGTGCGCGTAGCGGAACACGTGCTCGACGCGCGCTTCCTTCAGCATCGCCTGCGAGACGTCGTAGGATGGGTTCGACAGCGGGATGCCGACGAACACCACGACGCCGCCGGGGCAGAGCGGCTCGAAGATCGTCGCGATCGCCTTTTCCGAGCCTGCGCATTCGTAGATCACGTCGGCGCCCCAGCCTTCCGTGCGCGCCTTGACGGCGTCGACGAGGCTCTCGCGCGATACGTTGACCGTCGAGACCGAGCCGAGCTTGCGGGCGATCTCGAGCTTCGTATCGTCGATGTCGGACACGATGACATGCGCGCAGCCGCCGGCGAGCGCCGCCAGCACCGTGACGAGACCGATCGGCCCGGCACCGATGACCACCGCGACGTTGCCGGGTGCCGCCTTGGCCTTCGTGACGGCGTGGACGCCGACGGCCAGCGGCTCGACCATTGCTGCGGCCGCGAAGGACACGTTGTCCGGCAGCTTGAAGGTGAAGGCTTCGGGGTGGACGACGCTCGGGCGCAATACGCCGTGCACCGGCGGGGTCGCCCAGAACTGGACGGCGGGGTCGAGATTGTAGAGCCCGAGGCGCGTCGCGCGGCTGTTGGGGTCGGGGATGCCCGGCTCCATGCAGACGCGGTCGCCGGGCTTCAGGGTCGTCACGGCCGAGCCGATCTCGGTGACGATGCCGGACGCCTCGTGGCCGAGGATCATGGGCTCGCGCACCACGAAGGGGCCGATGGCGCCGTGCGTGTAGTAGTGAACGTCGGAGCCGCAGATTCCGACCGTGTGAATCGCGATGCGCACGTCGTGGGCGCCGAGCGTCTCCTGCACGGGGCAATCGCGCAGAGCGAGCTTGTCCTTGGCTTCGAGGACCAGTGCCCGCTGGTCGCCCGCCCTGCTCGCCTTCAACGCGTCGATGTTCCGCATGACCGACTCTCCCCCCTTGATCCTCGTCCGTGCTGCCGAGACGCTAGGTGGCTTCCGATCAGCCCGCGACGCCTCAATGCACGACATTGCAAACTTTTTTGGCCGATATATTAGGCAGCCCGCGTCTCGCCGGTGCGGTGGGTCCGGATGCGGCGAGACTCGTCCCGGTAGGCTGATGGCGTCTGCTGGCATACGGCGTAGAACTGCCGGTTGAAGTTGGCGGTGTTGTTGTAGCCGACGTCGTAACAGATGCGCGTGACGGGGAGGTCGGTCCCGGTCAGAAGCGCGCAGGCCTGCTGGACCCGCATCCGGTTCACGTAAGACGTGAAGTTATGGCCCGTCTGGTGCTTGAAGAAACGGGAAAATGCCGTCACTTCCATGTTGCAGACCGCCGCGGCCTCGCCGAGCGAGATGTCGGTGGCGAAGCGCTCGCTGATGAAGGCGATGACGCGGTCGAGGCGCCGCGAGGCCGAGGTGTGCAGCCCGAGCGACGGGGCGTAGCGTGCGAGGACCCGCCGCTCGTCCGGCCGGGCGGCCAGACCTGCCAGAAGCGAGAGGAAGGCGACCAGTCGTCCGGCACCCCGCTGATGTTCCATGGCGCAAAGTTTTCTGCGTCCCTGCTCGGCCGTCTCGCCGTGGAACTCGACGCCGAACGCCGCGTCCCGGAGCAGGGCACGAAGATCGGCGAACTCGCTGAAGCCGTTCACCAGCGTCTCGCAGACCGCCGCGTCGAACTGGACCAGCACATCGCGGTTGGGCAGCCGTCCTCCGGGGTCGAGATCGCTGATCCAGTTGTGCGGCAGGTTGGGTCCGGCCAGCACCAGACAGCCTTCCTGGAACGGGCCGACATAGTCGCCGACCATCATCCGCCCGCGCCCGGCCGTGACGAGATGCAGCTCGTACTCGGGGTGGCGGTGCCATTTGGCGAGATGATGCGGGTAGTCGTGCTTGGCCCAGCGGATGCTCTCGCCGGGCCCGCGCAGGATGATCTCGAGCGCAGGGTCGTTGCCGGTGGCGGGCGCGGCGTCCGGGCGGTCGCAGGTCATGCCGTCTCCTCCAGACGAGATGCTTCGGCCGTCGCGCTCCACGCCGCACGATACCGCTCGAGGTTCGGCAGGGGCCGATCGGGAAGGGCGCGCTCGGCAGACGGTTGTATCGCGGCATCGGGGCCGAGCGCCAGAAGCGCCGCCCCGGCGCTCGTGCCGGTTCCCTCAGCGGGCGCTGCGACCGGCCGGCCGGTCAGCTCGCGCAGTGCCGCGAGATAGAGGTCGTTCCGCGAGAACGGTCCCTCGACGATGGTCGGACCGTCCGCGCCGATGTTGCGCAGGACCGCCTCGGTCGAGAGCGCTGCGTAGAGGCTCGCAACCGCCGTGCGCTCGGCGTCGGTCAGCGAGCAGGGGTCGACCGACCAGCCGCCCGGACCATCGGGGAAGGGGCCGCTGCCGCGCGTCTGGCCCGGCAGGGCCATGATGCCGCGCTCGACCACGGAGGCGATGGTCGCTTCGTCGGGCGCCTCCGGCCGGCTTTCGGTCAGCAGGTCGAAGTCACGTCCGCCCATGAATATGCCCGACGGCACGGTGCGCCCGAAGGCGTCGGCATTGCCGAGCGTGCTAAACGCGGGATCGAGCCGCACGTCGCGGCCCCCGATCGCGAAGCTCACGATCCAGGTTCCGGTGGAGACGACCGAGAACGGTGTCGATCGCGACAGGAGATGCGGAAGGAGCGAGGCGTTGGAATCATGGATGCCGCACGCCACGGGGATACGCCCCCTGTCTCCAAGGCCCGCGCGGTCGGCGATGTCCGGCAGGAGGGGCCCGAGCGTCTCGAAGGCCGACCGCCGCTTCGGAAAAAGGTCGCGCCAGCCCATCTCGTCGACAAGCGAGGAGTAGTCACCGCGCTGCGGCGACCAGAGATCGGAGTGGCATGCCAGCGATGTGGTTTCGACGGCGGCAATGCCGGTCAGTCGCCATGCCCAATATTGCGGGTAGGTGAGGATCCAGCGCGTCCTCGCAAAAGCGTCGGGAAAGCGCTTCTGCAGCCAGAAGAGCTGCCGCCCGACATTGAGGCCTTGCTTCATCGGCGGCGACAGGGTTTCGGAAAACGGCGGACGCACGGTGTCGTAGGCGTCGCTTTCCGGACCGGCGATGTCGAACTCGTAGTCGATCATCGGTAGGGCGAGGCCGTCGTCGTCCACAAGCACGATCGAGGCGCCGTGCGTCGTGATCGCGATGGCGTCCAGCTCGTGTCCTTCCGCCACCTCGCCGAGCGACGCGACGACGAAGGCGAAGAGGCGGTCGAGATCGTAATGTGGAAAGGGTCCGTCGCGCCGCACCGCGTTGGTCGTCGATCGAAATGCCAGATCGCGCCGCTCGGCGAGATCGTGCATCACCACCTTGGCGTTGGTCTTGCCGATATCGATCACGGCGACATGACGGGCAGGGCGATCCATGCGCTCAATCCATCCGGAACATCGGTTCGAGGGGCGTGACCACGGGCGAAGCGTCCGGGTTGGTGTCCATGATGTCGGCCATCATCGCCCACCAGCGCTTCATCACCTCCTGCTGCGGCAAGGCATCCATGCCGTGGTCGGCCGGTCGCTTCAGGATGGCGAAGAGGTGGTTCGTCTCGGGGTCGAGATGGATCGAATAGTCGCGAATGCCGGCCTCGCGCAGGAGCGCCACCAGATCGGATGGGATTGCGTCGTGCCGGCGGCGATAGGCTTCCGCCTGCCCCGGCTTCAGGACCATGCGGAAGGCGAGCGTTTCGTCAGGCGCGTTGGCCATTCATGCCTCCCTCGACCCTGGCGACGACAAGTTGGACACCCGCTGCCTCGACCATCGCCGCATCCTTGTCGGAGACGGCTTCGTCCGTGACGAGGATCTGCGCGCGCTCCAGCGGCGCCAGAAGCAGGCTCGAGCGATTGCCGAACTTCGAATGGTCGGCGAGGATCACGAGTTCGTCCGCCTGTCGCATCAGACGCTGCTCCGACTGGATGATCAGGGGATCCGTCTCGGCCAGACCCAGCGCCGAAACGCTCTGGACGCCCATGAACATGCGCCGTGCACGAAAATGCGCGGTACCGTCGGCCTCGAACGGCGACAGGATCAGCCCCTGCGCGCGGTAGACGGCACCCGCCGGCAGGAGAACCGTACAGCGCGAATGCTGCATCAGGTGCTCTGCGATCGGAAACGAGTTGGTCATCACCTGCAGGCTCGCGTCCGTCAGGAAATGGACCATCTGGAACGTAGTCGAGCCGCCGTTGATGATCGCGGCGTCGTCATCCTCGCAGAGGCGGGCGGCTTCGCGAGCGATCGCCCGCTTCTCCGCCACGTTGACGGTCCGCGCAAGCGCCAGATCGGATCCGCCCGGCAGTCCCGGCACGGACGATGACATTGCCTCCGCGCCGCCGCGCACCTTGCGAAGCCGACGGGCTGCCGAGAGCGCCTGAATGTCACGACGGATCGTGGCCTCGGAGGCGCCCGTCAAGGCCGCGAACTCCTGCACGGTACCGACCGAGCGCCCCTTGAGGGCACTCAGAATCATCCGCTGGCGTTCGCGTTCGTGCATGCTCGTCCTCCCGACGCAGACCATCGAACGACGCCACCCCGTTGTCAATCATGCTCGATCATATTCGATCATTGTGCGTTGCATCATGATCGGTTGTGATCGTTTCTGTTGACATCGCACCGCATGGGGAGGATGGTCCGCGCGCCGATCCGGTGCGCAGGACGCAAGGGGCGGGCGGCGATTCCGAAAAGAGGTTGGCGATGAGCGCGGCGACGAAACTGCTGGAAAACCGCTGGGACGATGCGCGCGCGGCAGCGATGAGCGAGCCCGAGCGTCTGCTCTATCGCTCCAACCTTCTGGGTTCCGACAAGCGCATCACCAACTACGGCGGTGGCAACACGTCTGCCAAGGTCCAGCAAAAGGACCCGCTGACCGGCGAGGACGTCACCGTCCTCTGGGTAAAGGGCTCGGGCGGCGACGTCGGCACCATGAAGCTCGACGGCTTCGCCACGCTCTACATGGACAAGCTGGAGCAGCTGCGATCAATCTACCGCGGCGTCGAGCAGGAGGACGCGATGGTCGGCCTCCTCAACCATTGCACCTTCGATCTCAACCCGCGCGCGGCCTCGATCGATACCTCACTCCATGCCTATCTGCCCTACCGCCACGTCGATCACATGCACCCTGATGCGGTCATCGCGATCGCCGCGACCAAACGGTCCCGCGAGCTGACGCAGGAAATCTACGGCGACGAGATTGGCTGGCTCGGCTGGCGCCGCCCGGGCTTCGAGCTGGGGCTGGAACTCTCGCGTTTCGCAGCCGCCAATCCGAACGCCACGGGCGTCGTCCTCGAGAGCCATGGTCTATTCACCTGGGGCGACACAGCCAAGGACTGCTATGAGACGACGCTGCGCATCATCAATCGGGCTATCGAATGGTTCGACGGCCAGCTCGCGGGCAAGACCGCCTTCGGTGGCGAGGCCATGGCGCCGCTTGCACCGGACGAGCGCCGCCGCATCGCGGCCCAACTGATGCCGGAAATTCGGGCGCGCATCGGCCAGGACGAGCGCAAGATCGGCCATTTCGACGATTCCGATGCGGTGCTGCAGTTCGTCGGATCTCATGATCTCGACGCCTTGGCCGCGCTCGGCACCTCGTGCCCCGACCACTTCCTGCGCACAAAGATACGGCCGCTGGTCCTGCCCTTCGACGGCGATGTCGACGCCGTTGTCGCCGGGCTCGACGCCTCGATCGAGGCCTACCGCGACGGCTATCGCGCCTATTACGAGCGATGCCGTCACGACGACAGCCCGGCGATCCGAGACCCGAACGCTGTGATCTACCTCGTGCCCAGCGTCGGCATGATGTCGTTCGCCAAGGACAAGGCGACGGCTCGCATCGCCGCCGAGTTCTACGTCAACGCGATCAACGTGATGCGCGGCGCTTCCGGCGTCGACGTCTATCAGGGGCTGGACGAGCAGGAAGCCTTCGACATCGAGTATTGGCTGCTTGAAGAAGCGAAGCTCCAACGGATGCCGAAGCCGAAGTCGCTCGCCGGGCGCGTCGCCTTCGTGACCGGCGGGGCGGGTGGCATCGGCCGCGCGACCGCCGAGCGGCTTCTTCGGGAGGGAGCCTGCGTCGTGCTAGCCGACATCGACGCAGCCGCCCTCGACGGTGCGAAGGCCGACCTGTCGAAGAGCTTCGGGGCCGATCAGGTTCGCGGCGTTCTCGTCAACGTGACGGACGAGGCGGCGGTGGCCAAAGGCTTCGTCGATGCCGTCGCCGAGTTCGGCGGGCTGGACATCCTCGTCTCCAACGCCGGCATCGCGTCTGCCTCGCCGATCGAGGATACGACGCTGGAAGTCTGGAACCGCAACATCGACATTCTCGCGACTGGCTACTTCCTGGTCTCCCGCGAGGCCTTCCGGCTCTTCCGCCGTCAAAAGCTCGGCGGCGCCGTCGTCTTCATCGCGTCGAAGAACGGTCTGGCGGCCTCCGCCGGCGCTTCAGCCTATTGCGCGGCAAAGGCCGCCGAGATCCATCTCGCGCGCTGCCTGGCGCTGGAGGGGGCGGAGGCCGGCATCCGCGTCAACACGGTCAACCCCGACGCGGTGCTGCGCGGGTCGAAGATCTGGAACGGCGAGTGGCGCGAGCAGCGAGCCGCTTCCTCGAAGATCGGCGAGGACCAGCTGGAGGAGCACTACCGCGCGCGTTCGCTGCTGAAGCGCTCCGTCTTTCCCGAGGACATCGCGGAAGCCGTCTACTTCCTGGCCAGCGACCTGTCCGCCAAGTCGACCGGCAACATCGTCAACGTCGACGCCGGCAATCAGATATCGTTCACGCGCTGACGCATTCATCCATCCGGCCGCCGGGAGGGCAAGCCATGAGAATCCATAAGGACGTCATCGAGGCGGCCAACGAGCGGCTGCGCGCCGACCATGAGGCGGACTACGCCGCGCTGGGGCAGAAGCTGGAGCGCCGCGGCGTCTCGATCGACGAGGTGACGCGCAAGGTTTCGGCCTTCTCGGTCGCCGTTCCGTCCTGGGGCGTCGGCACGGGCGGCACGCGCTTCGCACGCTTTCCGGGCGCTGGCGAGCCGCGCGGCATCTTCGAAAAACTCGACGATTGCGCGGTCATCAACGATCTCGGTCGGGCGACCCCGGCCGTTTCACTGCACTACCCTTGGGATAAGGCGGACCCGACCGAACTGCGCGCCAAGGGCGAGGAGCTTGGCCTCGCCTTCGACGCGATGAATTCCAACACGTTCCAGGATCATCCGGACGACCCGCGCCAGCCGCTCTCCTACAAGTTCGGCTCACTCTCTCACGCCGATGCCGCCGTTCGCGCGCAGGCCGTCGAACACAACCTCGAGACGGTCGATCTCGGTGCCGCCATCGGCTCCAAGGCGCTGACGGTCTGGGTCGGCGACGGCTCCAACTTCCCCGGCCAGAGCGATCTCGGGCGCTCGTTCGAGCGGTACCTCGACGCCATGAAAGGCATCACCGGGCGGCTGCCAGACGACTGGCGCATCTTCTCCGAGCACAAGATGTACGAGCCGGCCTTCTACTCGACCGTGATGGCGGACTGGGGCACGAGCCTGATGACCGCCATGGAACTCGGGCCGAAGGCGTTCTGCCTCGTCGATCTCGGACACCACGCGCCGAACGTGAACATCGAGCAGATCGTCTCGCGGCTGATCCATGCCGGGAAGCTCGGCGGCTTCCATTTCAACGACTCCAAATACGGCGACGACGACCTCGACGCCGGCTCGATCGATCCCTTCCGCCTGTTCCTCGTCTTCAACGAACTGGTCGAGGCCGGGGGGCGGCTCGATGCGCTTCATCCGTCCTACATGATCGACCAGTCGCACAACGTCACCGACCCGATCGAGAGCCTGATCCGCTCGGCGAACGAGATCCGACGCGCTTACGTGCAAGCGCTGCTTGTCGACCGGCAGGCGCTGCGCGGACACCAGGACGAGAACGACGTCATGATGGCCTCCGAAACGCTGAAGGCTGGCTTCCGCCTGGACGTCGAGCCGATCCTGGCACAGGCCCGGCTTGATGCGGGCGGGGCTATCGATCCCGTCGCGGCCTACCGGACGAGCGGCTATCGTGCCCGCGTCGCCAGCGAGCGCCCGGCTGCGCGGGCGTCTGGCGGCGGCATCGTCTGAAGGAGCCGAGCATGACCAATCTCTACCGCACCGCCATCGAGGAACTGGCGCGCGTCGCGGACAATATCGACGATCGTGCCGTGGACGAAGCCTGCCGGCGCATCGCCGAGGCACGGCATGTCAGCGTCTATGCGGGAGGACGCGAAGGTCTGCAGGTGAAGGGCTTCGCAATGCGGCTCTTTCATCTCGGCCGATCGGTCTCGGTGGTCGGCGACATGACGACCCCGGCGCTCGGGCCGGGCGACGTGTTCTTCGTCGTTTGCGGTCCGGGTGAGATTTCGACGGCGGTCGCGCTGGTCGGGGTCGCGAAGGCAGCAGGGGCCGAGGTGGTCGTCGTGACCGCGCAGCCGCTGGGACGGGTGCCGGGCATGGCCGACTACGTGCTCACCGTTCCGGCGCAGACGATGGCCGACGATCAGGGCGCTGCCGCCACCTCCGTCCTGCCGATGGGATCGCTGTTCGAAGGCGCGTTGTTCGTGCTGTTCGAGGTCATGGTCCTGAAGCTGAAGACCCGCCTCGGCGTCACCCCCGAGGCCATGCGCGCCAACCACACAAACATGGAATAGCCAGGCGGAACCGCCGCGCGCGGCGATCGGTTCTCCTGACGCAAGCGATCGACAGGAGGTTTCGATGCCGCAGGGCGACAAGTCGAAATACACCGACAAGCAGAAGCGCAAGGCGGAGCATATCGCCGAGGGCTACGAGGAGCGCGGCGTTCCCGAAAAGGAAGCCGAGGCGCGGGCTTGGGCGACCGTCAACAAGGACAGCGGCGGCGGCAACAAGAGCGGCTCCGGTCGTGGACACGCCGAGTCGCACGCCTCCGCTCGAAAGGGCGGCGAGAAGGGTGGAAAGGCGTCCGCATCCCGCACCGCTGCACAGCGGTCCGAGTCGGCCAAGAAAGCGGCCGCGACGCGCAAGCGGAACGCCGAAGCGCACGCATCCCACGCCTGAACGTCGAACCATACGAAAGGACGCCGGAGGATGGGTCCGGCGTCCTTTTCTTCACCAAGCTTTCGTTCAGTTCGTCTTGACGCTGTCGTCGCCGGCGCTCGTACCGGGGACGGGGACGCTGGTATCCGCGGGGACCGGCGTCGCGTCCGTCGGGACGACGACGGTGCTCGCGGCGTCGGCCGGCATCGTCGAGGCGACACCCGTGCCGTTGCCCGGAACCGGCACCTTGCTGGTGTTGGCATCGGTCGAGGCGGGAGGCGCATCCGTCGGCGTCGTCACGGTGCTGGCGGCGCCCGCCGGCATCGCGGACTCTTCGCCGGCGCTGGTGCCAGGAACCGGATTGGTCGTCTCGGACGACTGGGCGAATGCGGCGGTGGAAAGGGCAGCCGTGGTGGCGAGGGCGAGAATCAGGCGGTTCATTGCATACTCCCCAGAAACTACCGAACACGCCGGTTGCAACGCTCCAGACGCTGCACGCTTCGGCACATCATCAGAACTCCGACGTTCAAGTTTAGTTCCTCTTGCGCGAAACCGCGATCGGCGGCGATATCCTGCCACCGGCCCGTCGAACGCGCTTGGTCGACGGACGTGTCGAGGCTATCGTTGCCGGGGAATCGCCAAAGGCCGACGCAGATGCGGCCAGGCGGGAGGATGCCATGAATGCTTTCGCACTCGGTGCGGACCGGGAGGCCATCCGCGCGGTGGCGCTGGAGTTCGCGGCGGAAAAGATCGCGCCGTTTGCGGGCGCCTGGGACCGCTATCGGGAATTGCCGATCGGGACGCTGCGCGAAGCCGCCGCGCTCGGAATGGGTGCCATCTATGTCGAGGAAGCGCTCGGCGGTTCCGGCTTGGGCCGGCTTGACGCCGCGGTGATCTTCGAGGCGCTGGCGACGGGATGCCCGAGTGTCGCGGCCTTCCTGTCGATCCACAACATGGCGACCTGGATGATCTCCCGGCATGGCCCGCCCGCCCTGCGCGACGTCTGGCTACCGCGCCTCGCGTCCATGGATGCGATCGCGGCCTACGCGCTTACCGAACCGGATGCGGGGTCCGACGCCGGATCGCTGCGCACCCGAGCGCTGCCGGACGGCGATCACTACCGCCTCGACGGTACCAAGCAGTTCATCTCGGGTGGCGGACTGGCTGATGTCTATGTCGTCATGGCGCGGACAGGCGGCGAGGGGCCTTCCGGCATCTCCGCCTTCCTGGTTCCGGGCGATACGCCCGGCCTGACCTTCGGCTCCAACGAGCAGAAGATGGGTTGGAACGCCCAGCCGACCCGCGCGCTGATCTTCGAGAACTGCCGGATTCCCGCGGCCTACCGACTCGGCGTTGAGGGACAAGGGTTTGCGATCGCGATGGCCGGCCTCGACGGCGGGCGGCTCAACATCGCGGCCTGCTCCCTCGGCGGTGCCTGGGCCGCGCTTGACAAGGCGATCGCCTACATGAGCGAGCGCCGGACCTTCGGCAAACGACTGGCCGAACATCAAGCCCTGCGTTTCCGGATGGCGGATGCGGCGACCGATCTGGAAGTCGGCCGCAGCATCCTCTGGCGTGCCGCAGCGGCGCTCGATGCGGGGGACGTGGACGCGACCACGCTCTGCGCCATGGCCAAACGGGTCTGCACCGACAAGGGCTTCGCGATCGCCAACGAGGCGCTGCAAATGCACGGCGGCTACGGCTATCTCGCCGACTATGGGCTGGAGAAGATCGTCCGCGACCTTCGGGTCCATCAGATTCTCGAGGGAACCAACGAGATCATGCGTGTGATCGTCTCCCGGCAGGTCATGGGCCGCTAGAAGCCCGAACGCCAGCCGAACGACGCGGGAAGGGAACCATCATGACGACACCGACCATCGCCTTCATCGGCCTCGGCAACATGGGGCGGCCGATGGTCTCCCGGCTTTCCGTTGCCGGCGCGAGCGTTCGCGCTTTCGACGCCGCACCCGCCGCACTGGAAGCGGTTCGATCGGCCGGCGTGGTGACGGCCGGCTCTCTGGCGGAAGCGTTGAACGGAGCCGACGTCCTCGTCACGATGCTGCCGGCTGGTCGCCATGTCGTCGCGGTTTGCTCGGAGGCCTATCCGCAGCTGCCGAAGGGTGCCCTTCACATCGACTGCTCTTCGATCGACATCGCCAGCGCGCGGTCGATCCATGCGTCCGCCCTCCAGCATGGGTTGCAGTCCGTCGACGCCCCGGTGTCGGGTGGGACGGGCGGCGCCGAGGCCGGGACGCTGACCTTCATGCTCGGCGGGGAGGACGCAGCGGTCGATCGGGCGCGGCCGATCCTCGAACCCATGGCCGGCCGGATCGTCCATTGCGGCGAGCCGGGGACGGGCCAGGCCGCGAAGATCTGCAACAACATGATCCTCGGAATTTCGATGATCGGGGTCTGCGAGGCCTTCACGCTGGCCGAGAAGCTCGGGCTCTCGCATCAGGCGCTGTTCGATGTGGCCTCGAAATCCTCCGGCCAGTGCTGGTCGCTGACGAGCTACTGCCCCGTCCCCGGTCCGGTGCCCGCTTCGCCTGCCAACAACGGATATCGGCCGGGCTTCGCATCGGCGCTGATGGCGAAGGACCTTGGCCTGTCGCAGGCGGCGGCTGGCGATGCCGACGTTGAGACCCCGATGGGCGCGCTCGCTCGCGCCCTCTACGACCGTCTGGTGGAGGAGGGGGGCGGCGATCGCGACTTCTCCGGCATGATCGAGTTTCTACGCGGCATGTCGCCGACCGGCGGGGAGACCGCACGATGACGTCGCTTCTGGAAGCGCGCGACTTCCTTCTGGCTCACCGGGACGATCTCGATGCCGCGCGCGCCGGTTTTCGGTGGCCGGAAGCGGAGACCTTCAACTGGGCGCTGGATTGGTTCGACGGTGTTCTGGCTGCCGATCCCGACGTCCGGGATCGTCCCGCACTTCGGATCGTGGACTGCGCGACGGGTTCGGAGGAGAGTGTCAGCTTCGCGGAGCTCTCCGAGCGGTCGAACCGCTTGGCCAATATGCTTCGCGCCGAGGGCCTTGGGCGCGGCGACCGTCTGCTTCTGCTGATGGGAAACGAGCCGCTGCTCTGGGAAGTTATGCTCGCCGCGTTCAAGCTCGGCGTCGTCGTGATCCCGGCAACGCTCCTCCTCACCGCGAGCGAACTCGCGGACCGGATCGAGCGGGGCGCGGTCAAGGCGGTCGTCACCGACCCTCTCCAATGCGTCAAGGTCGACGAGGCCGGGTTTGGGGGCCTCCGGCTCGTCGCCGGTGCACCGGACCGCGCGGGGTGGACGTCGCTCGATGGGCGGTCGGATGCCCCCTCGACGTTCGTTCCGGAGGGGGAGACACGCGGCGACGATCCGCTGCTGCTTTATTTCACCTCGGGCACGACGGCCAAGCCGAAGCTCGTGATGCACACGCATCGCAGCTATCCGACCGGCGCCTTGTCCACGATGTACTGGCTGGGGTTGCGGCCGGGGGACGTGCATCTCAACGTGTCGTCGCCGGGCTGGGCGAAACACGCCTGGAGTTCGTTCTTCGCGCCCTGGAATGCCGGGGCATGCGTCCTCATCATCAATCAGGCGCGCTTCGATGCGAAAGTCCTGCTGGCCGCGATCGCCAGCGCGGGGGCGACCACCCTTTGCGCACCGCCCACCGTATGGCGGCATATCGTGCAGGAAGATCTACGCGCCACCCGGCACTCTCTGCGCGAACTCTGCGCGGCCGGCGAGCCGCTGAACCCCGAGATCATCGAGCAGGTTCGTGCGGCCTGGGGTTTGCGGATCCGCGACGGCTATGGCCAGACCGAGACCACCGCCATGGTGGCCAACAGTCCAGGTCTTCGAACCACGCCGGGCTCCATGGGTCGGCCGCTGCCGGGCTACGAGATTGAGATTCTCGATGCCGACGATCGTCCTGCGGAAGAAGGCGAGGTCTGCGTTCGTATCGGGGGTGCGAGGCCCGCGGGCCTGATGGCCGGCTATCTCGGTGCCGACGGATCATTGTTCGGGGCGGACGGTGATGTCTACCGGACCGGAGACGTGGCGTATCGCGATGATGGAGGCGGGCTCACCTTCGTCGGGCGATCGGACGACGTCTTCAAGTCGTCGGACTACCGCATCAGCCCGTTTGAGCTGGAAAGCGTCCTGATCGAACACGAACTCGTTCGTGAGGCTGCGGTCGTGCCCCTTGCCGATCCCTTGCGGCTTGCCGTTCCACGCGCCTTCGTGGTGCTGGTGGACGGGGCACGGGCCGATATCGACAGCGCCCGAGCGATCCACGCTCACGCCGTGCAACGGCTCGCGCCGTTCAAGCGCATCCGCGAACTCGTGATCGTGTCGGACCTGCCGAAGACGGTGTCGGGGAAGATCCGCCGCGTGGAACTGCGTCGTCAGGCGAGCGGCGAGATCACCGATGATATGGTGCTGGCCCAGTTCACGGAGCGCCAGCTCGGCGCCTGAGGCCGAGGCGCAGTCAGGCGTGGCGCGCTGTCCGCAGGACGCGCCCGAGCATCGAGACGAGCGCGGTGCCGTCGCAGGGCTTGTTGCACACTTCCACACCGGGGTAGCGCTCGGTCAGCACGCGCTTCTCTCCTTGTCCCGTATGGAAGAGGAAGGGAACGTCGACCTGCCTGAGGTAGTCGGCGACCGGATAGGACGCCTTGCCATGAAGGTTGACGTCGAGAATCGCGGCGTCGAAATGCTCGTTCTTTGCGCAAGCCTCGGCGACCGCGAGCGTCGCCGCACAGGTGACGCGCGCTCCGTTGTCCTGCAGTTCCGCCTCGATGTCGATGGCGACGAGGAACTCGTCTTCGACGACCAGCACGTGCTTGCCCGCCAGTGTCGAACTTGTCGCTGCCACGAAAACCGACCTCACTCAACTCGAACCGAAGTCGCCGGGGGCGACCGCAGAGGGCGCGGCGGCATGCCTTCGAGCACCGCCTTCGTCAAAGCCGTAGTATGGGGCGGAAGTTCCTTCCGAACAGATAAGCGGCCGGGAACCAGCGGAGGTTCCCGGCCGCCTGTCACCCGCGTGTCACATCAGCTGCGGCGTCGGCGAAGCTGATCGAAGTAGACGATGACGATGATCAGGCCGCCGGTGATGATCCGCTGCCAGAACGAATTGACGTTCAGGAGATTGGCGCCGTTGTTGATCGTGGCGAGGATGAAGGCGCCGATCAGCGGGCCGTGGATCGAGCCCACGGCGCCGAAGAGACTGGTGCCGCCGATGACCGACGACGCGATCGCCTGAAGCTCCCAGCCCTCGGCCTGCGTCGCGTTGCCGACGCCGATGCGGGTGGCGAGCAGCACGCCGACGAAGGCGGCACAGATCGCCGACAGCGAATAGGCCATGTAGATGGTGCGCGAGACGTTGACGCCGGACAGGCGTGCGGCTTCCGGGTTGGAGCCGACCGCGAAGAGGTAGCGGCCGAACCGCGAGCGGTGCAGGAAGACGAAGGCCGGCACCGCCACCACGATCACCATCCAGAAGAGGTTCGGGATGCCGAGGAAGCTGTTGCGCGAGAACTCGTTGAAGGCCGGATCGGTGATCGAGATCGTCGAGCCGTTGGTGATGACGAGGCCGATGCCGCGCAGCGCGGTCAGCGTCGCCAGCGTGATGATGAAGGGCGGCAGGCCCATCTTCACGATGCCGAACCCGTGGAATAGGCCGATCGCCAGACCCATCACGAGGGTCAGGATCACCGATAGCCAGACCGGAAACCCGGCCTGCAGCAGATAGGCGATGACGGTCGTCGAGAAGCCGACAACGGCGCCGACCGAGAGGTCGATGCCGGCGGTGATGATGACGAAGGTCTGGCCGATCGCCAGGATCGCGATCATCGAGCCCTGACGCAGAAGGTTCGAGATGTTGTTGGCGGTGGCGAAGGTCGGCGTCGCGAAGGCCAGGAAGACCCAGAGCGCGACCAGGAGGCCGAGAAGGGTCAGCGCGAACAGGAAGCCGAAGTTGCGGCGCGGCTTCTTCAGGGCGGCGACGGCATCGGCGTTGGAGCTTTGAATGGTCATGTTCGCCTCGTTCAGACGCCGATCGCCTGGGTGAGAATGTCCTCGTGCGTGGACTGGTGGAAGCCGTGCGAGCCGACGAGGCGGCCGCCACGGAACACGTGCAGCGTGTCGGCCAGTTCGTAGACTTCCGGCAGATACGACGAGATGAGGAGGATGCCGGCGCCGTTCTTCAGGAGCTGGCCGAAGAGCCGGTAGATCTCGGCTTTGGTGCCCACGTCGACGCCGACCGTCGGCTCGTCGAAGATGAAGACTTCGGCCCCGTGGTTGAGCCACTTGCCGATGACGATCTTCTGCTGGTTGCCGCCCGACATGGACGACGCCAGCGACCGGCGGCTGGGGGTCTTGATCGACAGGTTCTTGATCTGCCGGTCGGCGTGCTCGGCCTCCATCCGCGAGGAGATCGTGATCCCCTTCGTCAGCCGGTCGTAGATCGGAAGGTTGAGGTTCAGCCCGATCGGGAGATTGAGGGCGAGACCCTGGTCGCGGCGGCTTTCGGGCGCGAGCGCGATGCCGAGATCGATCGCCTTGCGCTCGGTCGCAATGTCGACCGGCTGCCCCTTCCAGAGGATCTGCCCGTCGGTCTTCGGATTGCGCCCGAAGAGGCTGAGCGCGAACTCGCTGCGACCCGCGCCGATCAGGCCGTAGAGCCCGACGATCTCGCCCGCCCGAACGGTGAGCGAAACGTCGGAGAAGCCGGCGCCTGAGAGGTTGCGCGCCTCGATCAGCGGGGCGCCGATCGGCACGTCGTCCTTGTGATAGATCTGATCCAGCGAGCGGTTGATCATCATCGCGACGAGTTCGGCGTCGTTGGTCTCGCCGATCAGCCGGGTGCCGACATGGGTGCCGTCGCGCAAGACCGACACGCGGTCGGCGAGCTCGAAGATCTCCTCCATGCGATGGCTGATGTAGACGATCGTCACGCCTTCGGACTTGAGGCGGCGGATCAGCGTGAAGAGCTGGGCGGCCTCCTGACGCGTCAGGTAGGCGGTCGGCTCATCGAAGATCAGGAAGCGCGTCCCGCGCAGCGAGGCGCGGGCTGTGGCGACCAGCTGCTGCTGGCCGATCGTGAGCGAGCCGAGCTCGGCCTCGGCCGGCAGATGGAAGCCGAGATCGTCGAGGATCGCCTGCGCGGCCTCGTTCATCTTGCGCTTCTGAAGGAGGCCGAAGCGAACGCTCTCGTCGCCGAGGAAGATGTTGGCGGCGACCGACAGGTGCCGGCACAGCACCACTTCCTGGTGCACGGCGTTGATGCCGTGATCGATCGCTTCCTGCGGGGTCGCGAGATCGACCGGCTTGCCCTGCCACAGGACCTCGCCGCTGGTGCGACGGATCACGCCGGTGAGGAGCTTGATCAGCGTCGACTTGCCTGCGCCGTTCTCGCCGACGATCGCGTGCACTTCGCCGGCCTTGAAGGCGAGCGAGGCGGGCTTCAGCGCAAGCACCGGGCCGTAGCTCTTGGCGAGCTGGCGCAGTTCAAGGATCGTCGTGCCCGCGGCCGGAAGCGGGTCCGACGTGGGATGAAGATCGACGGGTAGGGGATCGTGATGCGTGGGGGACATGTCACCCTCCGAAGCGCTGCGTCGAAGCGCGCCGTCCGCGGGGCAGACGACGGGCGCGAGCCTGCATCAGGCGAGGCGGGCGACCGGAGCCGCCCGCCGACCGATGGTCGTTACTTGACCTTCGGGTTGAGCAGCTCCTGCGAGCGCGGCTCGTTCATGTTCTCGGTGGTGACGAGGTTGGCGCCGGTGTCAACGTTCTTCTCGACCGTCTCCTTCTTGGAGGCGGCGAGCGCCGTCTTGATGCCGTCGTAGCCCATCCGGTACGGATCCTGGACCACGAGACCGGAGATCACGCCGTCCTTCAGGAAGCCGACGAGACGGTCGTCGCTATCGAAGCCGATCAGCGCGACCTTGTCCTTCACGCCGTTCTCGGCGACCGCCTGACCGGCGCCCTGCGCCATGATCAGGTTGGAGGCGAAGATGCCGACGAGGTTCGGGTTGGCGGTCAGAAGGTCGGTCGTGATGTTCAGGCCGGTCGCGGCCTGGCCGTCGGCGTAGCGATCGGCCACGAGCTTCAGGCCGGGGTGCTTGGCGAGCTGTTCGATGAAGCCCTTCTTGCGCTCTTCCAGCGAGCCGGCGTTCGGCGCGTTGGTGATGAGGGCGACTTCACCCTCTTCCTTGCCCGTCTTCGCCTTGATCGCAGCGGCCAGACCGTCGGCAGCGATGCGGCCGCCCTGGACGTTGTCGGTGGTGAGGAACGAGGTGAAGGCGGTGGATTCGGCCGAGGAGTCGATGCCGATGATCGGAACCGACTTGGCGGCTTCGGTGATCGGGGGGCCGAGGGCAGTGCGCTCGGTCGGCGCGATCACGATGGCGGCCGGGTTGCCGGCGACGGCGTTCTCGAGGATCGAAATCTGGCCGTTGATGTCGGTCTCGGCTTGCGCGCCGAGCTCGGGCACGTTGACGCCGAGATCCTGGCCCGCCTTGCGGGCGCCGGCTAGAACGATCTGCCAGTAGAAGGACGTCGTGTCCTTGACGATGATCGGAATGGTCGGCTGCTGCGCCAGCGCCGGTCCGCTCGGCAGGCCGAGGGCGAGAGTGGCTGCGGCGATACCGGCGAGTGCGAGCCGGCGGGTAAGCTTCAGAGACATCTGGGTTCCTCCCAAAAATGGACCGTTTATTCCGGTTCTTCTTATGATTGGCATAATCATACCGTATCGGCGGTGGAACTGGTTGGCAAGGGCCTCGCAGCTCGAAGTCGCTGGAATACGGCGGTTCAGAGCACCCCCGTCTTCAGGATGAGGTTGCCGTAATGGCGGGTCTCACCCGTGGCGACGATCAGGGATGCCGTTCTGGCGCGCTCGTAGAACGCGAAGCGTTCCAGCGAGCGGATCGGGAAGTCGCCCGCGCGCCGGCGGACGACCTCGGCGAATTCTTCGGCAATCGGCGTGACAGCGTCGGGATCGCCGACGACCTCCATGCGGAACGCGGCGGCTTCGACGAACGTGTCGAGCGGCAGGTGGGCGAGGATCGCGTCCGCGGCGGCGACGGCGTCGATCCCGTCGAGACGCACGACGCGGGGCCCGAGCGAATGCGAGGGGAAGTTCGCGTCGGAGATGACCAGTTCGTCGCCGTGTCCGAGCGAGCGCAGGGCATGCAGGAGGTCGGGCCCCAGCATCGGATGGATGTTGCGCAGCATGACGTCCCCGCTCAGATGTTGGTCCAGCCGCCGTCGATCGAAATCGCCTGGCCCGTCACGAAATCCGATTCGTGCGAGGCGAGATAGACGGCAAGGGCTGCGATTTCTTCGGGACGCCCGAGACGGCCCATCGGCTGGCGGGCCGCGAAGGCGACGCGCGCCGCCTCGAGGTCGCCGGTGGCCCGCATGCGATCCTCCAGCGACGGACTTTCCACCGTGCCCGGGCAGATCGCGTTGGCGCGCACGCCCTTGGCCACGAAATCGGCCGCGACGGACTTGGTGAGGCCGATCACCGCCGCCTTGGACGCGCCGTAGACGAAGCGGTTGGGCGCGGCGATCACGGACGAGGCGACCGACGCGATGTTGACGATCGATCCACCGCCGCCGTCGATCATCGCCGGCAGAAAGGCGCGGACCATCCGGAACATCGAGCGTACGTTGAGATCGAAGGCAAAATCGAACTCCTCGTCGGTGCAGTCGAGGATGGTGCCCGCGTGGACGAAGCCCGCGCAGTTGAAAAGAATGTCGGCACGCCCGACTTCTCCCGCAAAGGCGCTGACGGCCGCCGCGTCGCGCACGTCGAGGCGGCGCGTCGTGATGCCGGGTTCGGAGGCAAGGTCGGCCAAGCGCTCTTCGTTGATGTCGGACGCGATGACCTCGGCACCTTCGCGCGCGAAGGCGAGTGCCGTCGCGCGGCCGATGCCCTGCGCGGCGGCCGTCACCACTGCACGCTGTCCGGCAAGACGTTGGGTCAAATGCGGTCTCCTTTGTTGGTCCCGCTCCCTACTGCTACCGCGACCGCGTCCTCGAACGGCGCAGCTACGGGGGCGGCGAGCGCCGCGGTGATACGATCGGCAGCCTTCGCCACCTCGTGGCCGAGGGTTTCGGGCTCCACCGGATCGCTCAGGATGCGAAGGTGCGGGCAGGTGAGCGCGGCAACCGCGCCCGTGTCGTCGGGGTCGAAGATCGGCAGCGAGACATCGGTGACGCCTTCGGTGATGCCGGAGGCACGGACGACGCGCCCTGCCTCGCGGAACGCTTCGAGGCGAGCGCCGAGCGCCACGAAGTCGAAATCGGGATCCTCGGCCGCGATGGCCTGAAGCGTCCGCTCGCGGCGCCGCTCGCTCATGAACGCGAGGAGGCAGTGGCCGGAGCCGGTGCGCACGAGCGGCTGTCGGTAGCCGATGCGCACGGAGAAGCCGATGTGCGAAACGCTCTCCACGCGGGCGATCACCACCATCTGCGTACCGCTTGGCACGGCGAGATGGCAGGAATAGCCGCTGGTCTCGGCGAAGTCCCGCATGACGGGGAGGGCGGCTTCGGTAAGGGACCTGTGGAGCGGACGATTCAGTCCGAGGCGGAACAGCTTGTCCGCGACGACGAACCGGTCGGTCCCCTCGCGGTCGAGATAGCCGCGTGCTTCCAGCACCGCCACCATCCGGAAAATCTCGCTTCGCGTGCGCCCCAGGGCATCGGCAAGTTCGCCGAGGTTCAGGGCTGCGCGCGTCGACGATAGATGCTCGAGGATGTCCAGCCCCTTCTCCAGCGCCGGGGCGCTGTAGCGGGCGGCATCTTCGGCCGAGGCATCGTTGCGCGCGATTGACATGCAGTTCCGCTGGTGATTTCAGTTTTCATATATGAACAGGGATCATCGGGCATGTCCACCACAATTACGAGCTTCGAGACATTCGACATTCGCTTCGCCACGTCGATGAAGCTCGACGGGTCCGACGCCATGAACCCGGACCCGGACTACTCAGCGGCCTACGTGGTCCTGCGCACCGACGGCGATCTCGAAGGGCATGGCCTCGCGTTCACGATCGGGCGCGGCAACGATCTCGTCACATCCGCCATTCGCGCCGCCGCCGAGCGCGTTGTCGGGGTGTCGATCGGCGATGTCGCCGCCGATATGGGCGGCTTCTGGCGCCGGATCACGGGCGACAGCCAGCTGCGCTGGCTCGGTCCCGACAAGGGCGTGATGCACATGGCGATCGGCGCCGTGGTCAACGCCGTCTGGGATCTGTGGGCCAAGCGCGAAGGCAAGCCGGTCTGGCGGTTGATCGCCGACATGACGCCGGATCAGGTCCTCGATCTCATCGATTTCCGCTACCTGTCGAACGCGTTGACCCGCGACGAAGCGCACGCGATTCTTCAGCGCGCCGAAGAGGGCAAGGCCGAGCGGATCGCGATCCTTTCGCAGAAGGGCTACCCGACCTACACGACCTCGGCCGGCTGGCTCGGCTATGACGACGAGAAGATGCGACGGCTCTGCCGCGAGGGGATGGCGGAGGGCTGGACGCACTTCAAGCTGAAGGTCGGCCGCGACCTCGAGGACGACATCCGTCGCTGCCGGATCGTGCGCGAGGAGATCGGGCCGGACCGCACCCTGATGATCGATGCCAATCAGGTCTGGGAGGTCGGCGAAGCGATCGACTGGGTGAGGAATCTCGCCGAGTTCCGCCCCTGGTTCATCGAGGAGCCGACGTCGCCGGACGACGTTCTCGGCCACGGCGAGATCAGGGCCGGCGTCGCGCCGATCAAGGTCGCGACCGGCGAAATGTGCCAGAACCGGATCATGTTCAAGCAGTTCCTGCAGGCCGACGCGATCGACGTAGTGCAGATCGATGCCGCGCGGGTTGGCGGGCTGAACGAGAACCTCGCGATCATGCTGATGGCGGCCAAGTACGGGAAGCCCGTCTGTCCGCATGCCGGCGGCGTCGGCCTCTGCGAGTATGTGCAGCATCTGTCGATGATCGACTACCTCGTCGTCTCCGGCACGATGGAGGGACGCGTGGCCGAGTATGTCGATCACCTCCACGAGCATTTCGTCGAGCCCTGCGACGTGCGCGGCGGTCGCTACATGCCGCCGCAGGCGCCGGGCTTCTCGATCGAGATGAAGCGCGCCTCGATCGAGGCTCACATCTATCGCGGCGAGGCCAGCGCGATCAGGCCGTGACCTGGCCGCTCCGCTCGCGCTGGAGATAGCGGGCGGTCATCGAGAAGGCAGCGACCGCCAGACCCGCGGCGAGGCCCCACCAGACGCCGATCCCTTGCCATCCCAGCGGGAAGGCGAGGGTGTAGGCGATCGGCATGCCCACCGCCCAGTAGCTGCCGACGGCGATCAGCATCGGCGTGCGCGTATCCTTCAGGCCGCGCAGCACGCCGCTTGCCGTGACCTGCATGGCGTCGATGAGCTGGAACGCGGCGGCGACGAAGAGGAGCGGGATCGCGGTCGTCAGCACGCGCGCCGCGTCCGGCTGGCCCAAGTCGAGGTAGAGGCCGATCAGGCGCTCGGGGAACATCCAGAACAGGAGGGCGGCGAAGAACGCGATGCCGATCGCGACCATCATGGCGACACGGGCGGCCCGCGACACGTCCTCCGCGCTGCCGCGGCCATAGGCCGAGCCGACGCGCACCGTGGCGGCGCTGGAGAGGCCAAGCGGGACCATGAACGAGATCGAGGCGAGCTGGAGGGCGATCCCGTGGGCTGCCAGCTCCACAGTCCCGATCCAGCCCATCATCACGGATGCGGCGGTGAACAGCCCGACCTCGGCGACGATCGTCGCCCCGATCGGCCAGCCGAGACGCGCCACCTCGGCAAACGCCTCCCAGTCCGGCAGGTGGAACCGCCGCCAGAGATCGTAAGGGGCGAGAGCCGGAAGCACGCGCGTGTAGACGACGAGCGCGGCGAGGATGAAGACCGAGGTCGTGACCGACGCGATGCCCGAGCCGGTCAGCCCGAGCGCTGGAAGGCCGAAATTGCCGAAGATCAACGCGTAGTTGGCGAGCGCGTTGATCAGCGCGCCCAGCACCGTGATGACGAGCACCGGGCGCGGGCGCTCCAGCGCGCTGAGATAGGATCGCAGCACGAACGTCGCGAGGTAGGGCAGCATCGACCACTGCAGGATGCGCATGTAGTGGCCGCCGAGCTCTGCGACGCGCGGGTCCTGTCCGAGGGCCACGAAGATGTCATGCGTGAACCACAGCGGGATCATCACGACGGCGCTGTAGGCTGCGACCACCCAGAGGCCCATGCGCACCGAGCGACGCACTGCGCGCGTGTCGCGCCGACCGTTGGCGGCCGCCGCCATCGGCATCACCGCGTAGGCGAAGCCCGAGCCGAACATCCAGAAGACGTAGAAGGTCTGCGACGTGAGGACGGCGGCGGCGAGTTCCACCGGGCCGAGCCGCCCGATCAGGATCGTATTGGTGACGTTGATCGACATCTGCGCGAGCTGCGCGCCGATCAGCGGAAGGCCGAGCAGCAGCATGCCGCGCAAATGCGCGCCCCACGAGGTCGGGGCCCCGGCGCCGCCTTCGACATTCGCCCCGAGCGACACCATGACCCGAACTCCCCCATCACCCGCCGAACGGGTAGCGCGTGGGTAGCGCCCGCCCGGCCACCTGTCCAGATTGGCAAGGCAGGCGAACGAGCCCGCGCGTGCTGCAGCGCAGCGACGAATTCGTGCGCGCTTTGGAACGGCTGCAAGGTACTCGATTGACAAGAATGGAGCGGTTCGAAATAACGCAGACAATTGGGTTGTCGAACGTCCGAACGGCGAAGCGCTCCTGCCGCCGACGACCCTGCGAACGATCTCTAGTTGCGTGGAACGGCCATGGCTCTGCGAATCCTCCAGGTGAAAGACGGCAACGGCGCGGTGCAGGTCGTGGCGGCCGGAGACGAGGGCGCGGGCCATGTGGTGCCCGGCTATTTCTCGTCCTACGACCTTGCGCAGGCGACCGTGGCGCGTGGCTCGACGCTGGCGCAGGAAGTTGAGCGGGCCGGTCGCGGCGCGGCGGTGGATCTGGAGGCGGCGCTGGCCGAGGGGCGCGTCCTCATGCCGATCCATCATCCAGACCCGGCGCACTTCATCGTCGCCGGTACGGGCCTCACGCATCTCGGCTCGGCCGATGGTCGCGACAAGATGCATAAGGCGCAGGCCGGCGAGCAGCTAACGGATTCCATGCGCATGTTCCGCATGGGTCTCGAGGGCGGCAAGCCAACCGACGGCGAGATCGGCGTGCAGCCCGAGTGGTTCTACAAGGGCGATGGTTCCTGCCTCGTCGGCCCCGGCGAGCCGCTGACATCGCCCGTCTTCGCCAAGGATGGCGGGGAGGAGCCGGAGCTCGCCGGCATCTACCTGATCGGGCCGAACGGCACACCGTTTCGCCTCGGCTTCTGCCTGTCGAACGAGTTCTCCGACCACGTGATCGAGCGCGGCAACTATCTCTGGCTCGCCCATTCCAAGCTCCGTCAGGCTTCGCTCGGTCCCGAGCTTCTGGTCGGCGCGCTGCCCGACCACGTCGAGGGCACCTCGCGCATCCGCCGCGACGGCGAGCTGGTGTTCGACAAGCCGTTCCTGTCAGGCGAGGCGAACATGTCGCATACGATCGCCAACCTCGAGCATCACCACTTCAAGTACGACCTGTTCCGTCGCCCCGGCGACCTGCACGTCCACTTCTTCGGTACGGCGACGCTGTCGGTGACGCATGGCGTGAAGACGCAGGCCGGTGATCGCTTCGAGATCGACGCGCGCCCCTTCCGTCTGCCGCTGGTGAACCCGCTTGCTGAAACCGCCGGCAGCGAGACCCCTGTCGCCGTCCGCTCGCTCTGAGACCTGCCATGACCCTTCGCGTTGCCATCGTCGGTCTCGGCAAGATCGCCCGCGACCAGCACGTCCCCTCGATCGCCACGGTCGAGGGCGTCGAGCTGACCGCCGTCGCCAGCCGCAACGCCTCGCTCGATGGCGTTGCGTGCTTCTCGACCCTCGATGAGATGCTCGGCCACGCCGATCTCTTCGAGGCGGTCGCGCTCTGTACGCCCCCGCAGGGCCGTCATGAGTTGGCGCATGCGGCGTTGTCCGCCGGCAAGCACGTGCTCCTCGAGAAGCCGCCGGGCGCGACGGTGAGCGAAGTTCGGCCGCTCGAAGCGCTGGCGCGCGAGAAGGGTGTCTCGCTCTTCGCGACCTGGCATTCGCGCTTCGCGCCCGCCGTCGAGCCGGCCCGCGCCTTCCTGGCCCAGAGCCGGATTCGCTCGGTTCGGATCGAGTGGAAGGAAGACGTGCGCAAGTGGCATCCCGGCCAGGAATGGATCTGGGAGCCCGGCGGTCTCGGCGTCTTCGATCCGGGCATCAACGCCTTGTCGATCCTCACGGCCATCTTGCCGCGTCCCGTCTTCCTGACGAAGTCGGATCTGTCCTTCCCGGAGAACCGCGCGGCCCCCATCGCGGCGGCGCTCGCCTTCTCCGACGGCGCGGGCGTGCCGGTGGAGGCCGACTTCGACTGGCGCGAGACGCGTGGCGAAATCTGGAACATCATGGCCGAAACCGACGCCGGCTCGCTGACCGTCGCCGACGGTGGCAAGCGCATGCTGGTCGACGGGCAGGTGCGCCTCGACGAGCCCGACCGCGAGTATGCCGCGATCTACCGTCGCTTTGCCGAGCTGGCGGCGACCGGGGGGATCGACGTCGACCTGTCGCCGCTCCAGCACGTCGCGGATGCCTTCCTCCTCGGACGGCGGCATGTCGTCGAAGCCTTCGTGGAAAGCTGATCGATGACGACGCGCGCGACTCTGGAGCGACGCGACTTCGGCTTGCTGCCGGATGGCCGCCGGGTCGAACTGGTATGCCTGCGCGCCGCGGGGATCGAGGCGCGCGTCATGACGTACGGCGCAACGCTTCAGGCTCTCCTCGTCCCCGATCGCGATGGGCGTATCGAGGATGTCGTGCTGGGGCATGACGACCTTGGCGGTTATGTCGAAACGCGCAGCTTCTACGGGGCGACGATCGGGCGATACGCCAACCGCATCGCGCGCGGTACTTTCCAGATCGACGGTAAGACGTTCTCGGTGCCGGCGAACGATGGCGATAACGCCCTGCATGGCGGTGCCGAAGGCTTCGACCGGCATCTGTGGGACATCGCGGAGACCGGGGAGGGCGCGGAGCCCTTCGTGCGCTTCACCCGCACCAGTCCGGACGGCGAGGGCGGGTTTCCCGGCGAACTCGCCACGAGCGTCACCTATCGCCTGCGCGCCGGCGAGCTCGAAATCGAATTCGAGGCCCGCGCGGACCGGACGACCGTCGTCAACCTGACGAACCATGCCTTCTTCAACCTCGGCGGCACCGAACGGTTGACCGACATTCTCGGCCATGAGCTGACGATCGAGGCCGACGAGTTCCTGCCTGTCGGCAACGGGGCGATCCCGCTCGGTGCACGCGCTCCTGTCGAAGGCACAGCCTTCGATTTTCGCACGCCGCACCCCATTGGTGAGCGCATCCGCGCGCCGGAGGAGCAGATCCGGCAGGGGCGGGGCTACGATCACAACTGGTGCATCCGGGGCGCATCGAACGGCGAACCGCGACTGGCCGCCACGGTCCGCAACCCGGCGAACGGGCTCGCGATGCAGCTTCTGACCGATCAGCCGGGCGTTCAGTTCTATTCCGGCAACTTCCTCGACGGGACGTCGGTCGGAAAGAACGGGTTGGTTCATCGCATGGGCGACGCCTTGTGCCTCGAGCCGCAGCGCTACCCCGACAGCCCCAACCGGCCGGACTATCCCTCGGCCCGGCTCGAGCCCGGCGCGACCTATCGCCACCGCTCGACCTATCGCTTTACGCATGCCTGACGTGTCAGGTCTCGCCCCCAAGGGCTCCGAGGCCGAAGGAGAAATGACCATGTCGAACGACCTGACGAAGATCGAAGGAACGGACGAGCTGAAGACCGCCGGCGGCAGCCGCGGCCACGGCCGCGCGGGCACGACGCTCCGCTCGCGCGCCTGGTTCGACAATCCGGACAACGCCGACATGACGGCGCTCTACCTCGAGCGCTACATGAACTTTGGCCTGAGCCAGGAAGAGCTTCAGTCCGGCCGCCCGATCATCGGCATCGCGCAGACGGGCTCCGACCTCTCGCCCTGCAACCGCCACCACCTCGAACTCGCGAACCGCTTGCGCGAGGGCATCCGCGAGGCCGGCGGCATCGCCATCGAATTCCCGGTCCACCCGATCCAGGAGACGGGCAAGCGCCCGACCGCGGGCCTCGACCGCAACCTTGCCTATCTCGGCCTTGTCGAGATTCTCTACGGCTATCCGCTCGACGGCGTGGTGCTGACGATCGGTTGCGACAAGACGACGCCGGCCTGCCTGATGGCGGCCGCGACCGTCAACATTCCCGCCATCGCGCTGTCGGTCGGCCCGATGCTGAACGGCTGGTTCCGCGGCCAGCGCACGGGCTCGGGCACGATCGTCTGGAAGGCGCGTGAGCTGATGGCCAAGGGCGAGATCGACTATGCCGGCTTCGTGAAGCTCGTGGCGTCGTCGGCCCCGTCCACCGGCTACTGCAACACGATGGGCACGGCGACCACGATGAACTCGCTGGCCGAGGCGCTCGGCATGCAGCTGCCGGGCTCGGCCGCGATCCCCGCGCCCTACCGCGACCGCCAGGAAGTCGCCTACCGCACGGGCCTTCGCATCGTCGACATGGTGCGCGAGGACCTGAAGCCGTCGGACATCCTGACCAAGGACGCCTTCGTCAACGCGATCCGCGTGAACTCGGCAATCGGCGGCTCGACCAATGCGCCGATCCACCTCAACGCGCTCGCGCGCCACATCGGCGTCGAGCTGACGGTGGACGACTGGCAGGAGTTCGGCCAAGAGATCCCGCTGCTCGTCAACCTGCAGCCGGCCGGCGAGTATCTGGGTGAGGACTACTACCACGCCGGCGGCGTGCCGGCGGTCGTCAACCAGCTGATGGAGAAGGGTCTCATCAAGGAGGACGCGCTGACCGTCAACGGCCGCACCATCGGCGACAACTGCCGCGGCGCGATCATCGAGGACGAGAACGTCATCAAGCCCTACGACAAGCCGCTGAAGGAAAAGGCCGGCTTCCTGGTTCTGAAGGGCAACCTCTTCTCGTCGGCGATCATGAAGACGAGCGTCATCAGCCCCGAGTTCCGCGACCGCTACCTCATCAACCCGAACGATCCCAATGCCTTCGAGGGCAAGGCCGTGGTGTTCGACGGGCCTGAGGACTACCACCACCGGATCGACGATCCCGCGCTCGGCATCGACGAGCACACGATCCTCTTCATGCGCGGCGCCGGCCCGATCGGCTATCCCGGCGCGGCCGAGGTCGTGAACATGCGGGCGCCCGACTACCTCATCAAGCAGGGCGTCACCTCGCTCGCCTGCATCGGCGACGGTCGCCAGTCCGGCACGTCCGGCTCGCCGTCCATCCTCAACGCCTCGCCGGAGGCGGCGGCGGGCGGCAACCTCGCGGTGCTCAAGACCGGCGACCGCGTGCGTATCGACCTCGGCCGTGGCACGGCGAACATCCTGATCTCGGACGACGAGCTCGCCGAGCGCCGCGCGGCGCTGAAGGCCGAGGGCGGCTACAAGTATCCCGAGCACCAGACCCCCTGGCAGGAGATCCAGCGCACGCTGGTGGGCCAGATGGAGACGGGCGCGGTACTGGAGAACGCCGTTCAGTACCAGCGCCTCGCGCAGACGAGGGGCGTGCCCCGCGACAACCACTGAGGCCTCCGGCGATGCAGGATCCGCAGAACGGCGCAACGGGGGCGGTCGAGGCCGCCCCCCTCCACATCCTCGACGCCCCCGCCTGCCACCTCGGCGAGGGGCCGACCTACGATCCCGCGAGCGACAAGGCTTGGTGGTTCGACATCGTCGGACGCCGCCTTTTCGAGAAGTCGTCAGCCAGCCCGGACGTTCGCGTCCATGAGCTGCCGATGATGGCGAGCCAGCTCTGCACGGTCGACGACAAAACGCAGGTCATCGCGACCGAGAACGGCCTCCACGTGCGCGACGTCGCCACCGGACGGCTGACGCATCACACGGCACTCGAGGCCGACGAGACCGATACGCGCTCGAACGATGGCCGCGTCCATCCCTCCGGCGCGCTCTGGATCGGCACGATGGGCCGCAAGGCCGAAGCGGGTCGCGGATCGATCTACTGGTTCCGTGGCGGCGAACTCCGTCGTCTCTACGCTCAGATTACGATTCCCAACGCCATCTGCTTCTCGCCGGATGGGACGGTGGGCTATTTCGCCGATACCGCTCGCGGCGACATCCATCGCGTGTCGCTCGATCCCGAGACCGGTCTTCCCGCCGGAGAGCCGTCGGTTTTCGTGCCGGCTGGCGCTTTCGCGGGTGGGCCCGACGGCGCGGTGACCGATGCCGAAGGCAACGTATGGAACGCTCGCTGGGGCGCCGGACGGCTGGAGGTGTTCACCCCCGACGGCCGGCACCTTCGCTCGCTCTCCGTTCCGGCACGTCAGCCGAGCTGCCCGGCCTTCACCGGCCGGCACCTCGACCAGCTGCTCGTGACCACAGCCTACGAGGGCATGGACGAGGCCGAGCGGGCAGGCGATCCCAATGCCGGCCGGACCTTCATCGTGCAGGCCGGCGTGCGGGGCGTGGCCGAGCCGCGCCTGCGGTTGACGCCATGAGCCGGCGAGCGGCCTACGCTCTCGTCGACTGGGGCACGACCTCGTTCCGGGCCTGGGCCTGCGCTTCGGACGGCACGGTCCTCAACGAGCGTCGCACGCCCGAGGGGCTCACCGGAGTCATCGACGGCGACTTCGCCGGTGTCCTGACCCGGCATCTCGCCGCGATGAACGTGGCGGGCGATACGCCGGCCATCCTGTGCGGAATGGTCGGCTCGCGGACAGGCTGGGTCGAGGCGGCCTATCTGTCGGTTCCCACGCGGCTCGACGACCTCGCGAACCGCGCGACGCCGGTTCCGAGTGCGGGCCGCCCGGTTCACATCCTGCCGGGCCTCGCGCAGCGCGGCGATGCGCCGGACGTGATGCGCGGCGAGGAAACGCAGCTCCTCGGCGTCGTGGCCGATGGTTTCGACACCGGGCTGGTCTGCATGCCGGGGACGCATTCGAAATGGGTGAAGTTGGACGGCGGGGCCGTCATCGGCTTCTCGACATTCATGACCGGCGAACTCTTCCAGCTTCTGCGCACCGGATCGATCCTGCGCCAGGCGGTCGAGGGCGCGGAGCCGCCGAGACCGGATACGGACGGGTTTGCCGAAGGATTCGCGCGAGGTTTCCGGCATCCCGCCGAGGCGACCAACGCGCTGTTCCAACTGCGGGCTGGCTGGCTTCTGGACGGCGCCGCGCCGTCTGGGCAGGCGGCTCGCCTGTCCGGTCTGATGATCGGGCTGGAGTTCGCCGGCGCGACCACCGTTCATGGGACCGGCGATCGGATGGCGCTGCTTGCGTCGGGTCCGATCGCGACGCTCTACGAGGCGGCATTCGCGGCGGCCGGCCTCTCGTTGGCTCGCCGATTCGACGCCGACCAGTGCGTGCGTCACGGGCTGCTGGCCGCCGCGCACCGTCTTCATTCCGATCGGAGTCCAACATGAGCGATGTTCCTGCGCGGGTCGTCTGGCCCTCCTTCAAGCGTTCGCTCGTCGCGATTTTGCGAGGGATCAAGCCGGAGGAGGTCGAGGCGTCGGTCGAGACGCTGATCGAGGCCGGCTTCGAAGCGATCGAGATCCCGCTGAATTCGCCCGATGCGTTCCGCTCCATCGCCTCCGCCGTGCGCCTCGGCGGACCGGAGCACTACATCGGTGCCGGGACGGTTCTCACCCCGGAGCAGGTCGACCGCTTGGCCGAGGCAGGCGGACGGCTTCTCGTCTCGCCTAATGTGGATGCGTCGGTGCTGCGGCGTGCTGCCGCGCACGGGATGGTGACGATGCCCGGCGTCTTCACGCCGACCGAAGCGTTTCAGGCGATCGCGGCTGGCGCGTCGGCCCTCAAGTTCTTTCCGGCCAGCGTGCTGGGGCCGTCCGGCGTCTCCGCCATCCGCGCCGTTCTGCCGAATGACATCGAGATCGGCGTGGTCGGCGGCGTGTCGGAGGACGACTTCGAAGGCTACGCCAAGGTCGGCGTGCGCAGCTTCGGCCTTGGCTCCTCGCTTTACAAGCCCGGCATGTCGGTTGGGGAGATCCGCGAGCGCGCCGACAAAGCCGTCTTGCTCTACGACCGAGTTTGCGGTTTACGATAAATCAGAGCGCAGAAAAAATTCATTGGCGACGTGAACGTCAATGCGATAATTCATCAGACAATTGGTCGCCGCCGCCGTGTATTCGGGAGCATGGCGGGGGAGGGGCCGAGAAGCGCATGGGCAGGGCCCGTGACGGTTCGAAGAGCTCGGCGCGAGGGGTTCGCGCTTTCGGACGCTCGCTGAAGGCGGCGTCGCGATGGGAGGACGACTATGATTCGAATGAAGACCCTGCTGGCGGCGGTGGCCCTCGGCGCGATGACCCTCTCCGGTGGCGCGTTCGCGCAGGAGAAGGGCACCGTGGGCGTGCTGATGCCGACCAAGGCGTCCGCCCGCTGGATCGCCGACGGCGACAACATGGTGAAGCAACTGCAGGAGCGCGGCTACAAGACCGATCTGCAGTATGCCGAGGACGACATCCCGACGCAGATCAGCCAGCTCGAGAACATGGTGGCCGCCGGCGTCCAGTCGCTGGTGATCGCCTCGATCGACGGCACGACGCTGACGGACGTGCTGCAGCAGGCGCACGACAAGGGCATCAAGGTCATCGCCTACGACCGACTGATCCGCAACTCGCCGAACGTCGACTACTACACGACCTTCGACAACTTCCAGGTCGGTGTGCTCCAGGCGCAGTCGATCGTGCAGGGTCTCAAGCTCGAGAGCGAAGCCGGACCGTTCAACATCGAGCTCTTCGGCGGCTCGCCGGACGACAACAACGCGTTCTTCTTCTACAACGGCGCGATGAGCGTGCTGCAGCCCTACATCGACAGCGGCAAGCTCGTGATCCCGTCGGGCGAGACCGGAATGGACCGCGTCGGTACCCTGCGCTGGGACCCGGCCGTCGCCCAGGCCCGCATGGACAACCTCCTGTCGTCCTACTACGGCGACAAGTCGGTCAACGCCGTGCTCTCGCCGTATGACGGTCTGTCGATCGGCATCATCTCGGCACTGAGCGCCGTCGGCTACGGCTCGGGCGACAAGCCGATGCCGATCGTATCGGGCCAGGACGCTGAGGTGCCCTCGGTCAAGTCGATCGAGAACGGCCAGCAGTACTCGACCATCTTCAAGGACACCCGCGAGCTCGCCAAGGTGACCGTGAACATGATCGACGCGATCGGCCAGGGCAAGGAGCCCGAGGTGACCGACACCAAGACCTACGAGAACGGCGTCAAGGTCGTTCCGGCTTACCTCCTGAAGCCGGTGCTGGTGACCAAGGAGAACATCAAGCCGGTTCTCGTGGACAGCGGCTACTACACGGAAGACCAGATCAAGCCCTGATCTGACGCTCTGGCGAGGCGCCGTATCGGTGCCTCGCCTTCGCCTTCGCGGGAGCCATCGGCTCCCGCTCCGTCGTTCTGCAAGCCGGGGAAGAACGCTTTGGCACCGATTCTCGAGATGCGCGGCATCACCAAGACGTTCCCGGGCGTGAAGGCGCTCGACAACGTCAATCTCGTCGTCGAGAAGGGCGAGATCCACGCGATCTGCGGCGAGAACGGCGCCGGCAAGTCGACGCTGATGAAGGTCCTGTCGGGCGTCTATCCGCACGGCACCTACGAGGGCGACATCGTCTATGACGGCGAGGTTCGCTCCTTCCGCGGCATCCGCGATTCCGAGCACGTCGGCATCATCATCATCCACCAGGAACTGGCGCTCGTGCCGCTTCTGTCGATCGCCGAGAACATCTTTCTCGGCAACGAGATTTCCAAGGCCGGCGTTATCAACTGGGACGAGGCCTTCCGCCGCTCGAGCGAGCTTCTCAAGCAGGTCGGCCTGTCCGAGCCGCCGACGACGCTGATCAAGGACATGGGCGTCGGCAAGCAGCAGCTGGTCGAGATCGCCAAGGCGCTCTCGAAGAAGGTGCGCCTGCTCATCCTCGACGAGCCGACCGCCAGCCTCAACGAGCGCGACAGCCAGGCACTTCTCGACCTCCTTCTGGAGTTCAAGAAGCAGGGGCTTACCTCGATCATGATCAGCCATAAGCTGAACGAGATCTCGCGCGTGGCCGACTCCATCACCGTGATCCGCGACGGCTCCACGGTCTCGACGCTCGACTGCAAATCCGGCGTCAGCGAGGATCAGATCATCCGTGACATGGTGGGCCGTCAGCTCGACGACCGCTATCCGCCGCGTCATCCGAAGATCGGCGAGGTCCTGTTCGAGGTAAAAGGCTGGAACGCGTTCCACCACCTCAACACGCAGCGCCAGATCGTGAAGGATGTCTCCTTCAACGTCCGCAAGGGCGAGATCGTCGGCATCGCCGGCCTGATGGGCGCCGGGCGCACCGAGCTCGCGATGAGCGTATTCGGCAAGTCCTACGGGCGCCACATCACTGGCGAAGCCTTCCTGCACGGCAAGCCGGTGGACGTCTCCACGATCCCAAAGGCGATCGAGGCCGGGCTCGCCTACGTGACCGAGGACCGCAAGCACTATGGGCTGCTGCTCGAGGACGACATCCGGCAGAACATCTCGCTCGCCAATCTTCCCGGCATCGCCAAGGGCGGTGTGATTGACGAGGATCGCGAGCGCAAGGTGGCGGAAGACTACCGGTCGAGCCTTCGCATCCGCTCGTCCAACATCTTCCACAAGACGCTGAACCTCTCGGGCGGCAACCAGCAGAAGGTCGTGCTGTCCAAGTGGCTCTTCTCGAACCCCGAGCTCCTGATCCTCGACGAGCCGACGCGCGGCATCGACGTCGGCGCGAAGTTCGAGATCTACTCCATCATCGAGCGGCTCGCGTCCGAGGGTAAGGGCATTCTGATGATCTCGTCGGAAATGCCTGAACTGCTCGGCATGTGCGACCGCATCTACGTCATGAACGAAGGGCGCTTCGTGGCCGAGCTGCCGCGCGGCGAGGCGACACAGGAAAGCATCATGCGCGCCATCATTCGTACCGCAGGGAGAGACGCGGCATGAGCATCAAGACCGTGGAAGCCCCGGGCGGGCAGGGGGGCGGGGCCAGCCTCGACTACTTCAAGAACAACCTTCGCGAGTACGGCATGCTGGTCGCGCTGGTCGCGATCATCCTGTTCTTCGCCGCCTACTCGGCCGCGACCGGCCGTCCGACCTTCGTGTCGGCCTCGAACCTAACCAACCTGTTCCTCCAGAACAGCTACGTCATCATCATGGCGATCGGCATGCTGCTGATCATCATCACCGGCCACATCGACCTCTCGGTCGGCTCCGTGGTCGGTTTCGTCGGTGCCGTCGGCGCCGTCCTGATGGTGCTCTACGACATACCCGTGCCCATCGCGGTGGTGATGTGTCTCGTGGTCGGCGCTGTGATCGGAGCCATCCAGGGCTACTTCGTCGCCTTCCTGCGGATCCCGTCCTTCATCGTCACGCTGGCCGGCATGCTCGTCTTCCGCGGCCTGACCTTCATGACGCTCGGGTCGTCGTCGTCGATCTCGCCGATCCCGGCATCGCTGCGCGCGATCTCGACGGGCACGATCCCCGACATCCTGCCGGTCATGGGCCTCGCCAACTCGACGACGCTGATCCTCGCGATCGTGCTCGCTGTCGGCTTTGCTATGTTCGCCGTCACCAAGCGTTCGGCTCGCAGCCGCGTCGGCCCGGTCGCCGAGCCGCAGGCGTTCTTCTACGGCCGCGTGGCGCTCGTCACCGTCGCCATTCTGTTCATGGGATACCTGCTCGCGACCAATCGCGGCTTGCCGAACGTCCTGATCCTGATGGCAGTCCTGATCGCGATATATGCGTTCGTCACGTCGCGGACCACGATCGGCCGCCGCGTCTACGCGGTCGGCGGCAACGAGAAGGCCGCCAAGCTTTCGGGCGTAAAGACCGAGCGGATCGTCTTCCTCGCCTTCGTCAACATGGGCGTCCTCGCCGCCATCGCCGGCCTCGTGTTCTTCGCGCGCGTCGGTTCGGCCACCGCCAAGAACGGCACGGGTCTCGAGCTCGACGTCATCGCGGCCTGCTTCATCGGCGGCGCTTCCGCCTACGGCGGCGTCGGCAAGGTGACCGGTGCGGTCATCGGCGCCTTCATCATGGGCGCGCTGAACATGGGCATGCAGACGTCCATGCAGCTGTCGATCGATTATCAGCAGCTGGTGAAGGGCCTCGTGCTTCTCGCCGCCGTCTGCTTCGACGTCTACAACCGCAATAAGGCCTGACGGTCCGTCACTAACATCGGAAGGGCGTGGCGCCGAGACTTCGGCGCCGCGCCCTTTTTCGCGTCGAGTACGTGGCAGGAGGATTGCGGGGCGCCGTCGGAGAGAGGTACGGCTCGAACGACGCGAACCAAGGAAGTCCTCATGCCGACCGCACGCGCCGTTGTTCCGACGACCCACGCCAGTCGATACCTGCAGCAGCTCTGCAAGCACTGGTCCCACAAGTTTGTGGTGACCTTCGATCCGCAGGAGGGCACGATCGACATGTCTTCTGCGCGGGTTTCGCTCCTGGCCGGAGATGACCGGCTCGAGATCGCCGTCGTCGCCGACGAGACCGAGACGCTGGACCGGATGGAAGGCGTCGTTGCCGACCATATCCGCCGCTTCGCATTCCGAGAGGAACTGACATTCGACTGGAAGCGCGAGGGTTGATCGATCTTCAAGATCGAGCCAGCCAGACGCAACGGTTATCGCGGGATGATGAAAGAGCGAAGCGGGCGTCGGTATCCCGGCCGGGTCTGACCCTCCATCATTAGGATTGTGAGATTGAAGCACGGTCCCCGAACGATATGGTTGAAACGCATATCGATCCCATCTCCACTTGACCCGCGCAGGAGTAGAGGCTGGAGAATGCCCTGACGCGTCTCACCGGCTCACGGGACTGACCGAAACCGCCCCGTCCTTGGTGCGCCTCGCGTTTTGTGCTGCAAGCGCGGCCATCATCGCCTATCCCCGGAAGAACCACGATCCGGAGAGATTCGAAGCCGAGGGGCGCGACGATGCTGCACGATATGCCGTTGATCGAGACGATCGTGGCCGGACTGGGCCTCGCCTTCGTGTTCGGTACGCTCGTGAACCGCTTCGGCATCTCTCCGATCGTCGGCTATCTCCTGGCCGGCATCAGCGTCGGACCGTTCACGCCCGGCTTCGTCGCTGATCAGGGGCTGGCGACGGAACTCGCCGAACTCGGCGTGATCCTCCTGATGTTCGGCGTCGGACTGCATTTCAGTTTGGCGGACCTGATGTCGGTGCGCGCGATCGCCCTGCCGGGTGCCGTCGTTCAGATCGCCTGTGCAACGCTCCTCGGCATGGGCCTCGCCTGGCTTCTCGGCTGGTCGGTTGGGGCGGGCCTCGTGTTCGGGCTTGCTCTCTCCGTCGCGTCCACCGTGGTGCTCCTGCGCGCGATGCAGGAGCGGCGACTGATCGAGACGGGAAAGGGGCGCATCGCGGTCGGCTGGCTGATCGTCGAGGATCTGGCAATGGTTCTGACGCTCGTGCTGCTGCCGGCGTTTGCCACGGCGCTCGGCAGGACCGCGCCGAGCAGCGGGAGCGGCGTCTTCACCGATCTCGGACTCGGCGTCTCCGGCGTCATCCTGATGACGGTGTTCAAGCTCTGCCTCTTCGTCGTTCTGATGCTGCTGGTCGGACGGCGAATCATTCCATGGGCGTTGCAGATGACGGCCAGCTCCGGGTCGCGGGAGCTGTTTCGTCTTGCCGTGCTTGCGATCACGCTCGGCGTCGCCTTCGGTGCGGCCTCGCTGTTCGGTGTGTCGCTGGCGCTCGGCGCCTTCTTCGCTGGCATGATCATGGCCGAGTCGGACCTCAGCCACCGTGCGGCCGAGGACACGCTGCCGCTGCGTGACGCCTTCGCGGTCCTGTTCTTCGTTTCAGTCGGCATGCTGTTCGATCCGCGAAGCCTGATCGAGGATCCGCTTCCAATCCTCGCGACGGTGCTGATCATCGTCTTCGGAAAGTCGCTCGCCGCCTTCGTCATCGTGCGCGCATTCGGACACCCCGTGTCGACTGCCCTCACGATCTCCGTTTCGCTGGCGCAGATCGGCGAGTTCTCGTTCATTCTCGCGGAACTCGGCGGGCGATTGAACATCCTTCCGCCCCAAGCTCGCGACCTGATCCTTGCGGGCGCGATCCTGTCGATCATGCTGAACCCGATCCTCTTCTCCTCGATCGATCGCCTCAGGCAGAGGCTCGAGCGCGGGGCGCTCGTGGAAGCAGCGCCGTCGGTCTCACCGGCGACGTTCGGCGGGGGCAGGGGGCACGAGCCGCAGACACAGCCAGCCGGTACGGTGCCGACGCACATCCCGGCCGGCAGCGTTGCGATCGAATCGGAGAATTTAAGACCGACCGCTCTCGTCGACCACCTCGTCCTCGTCGGCTACGGCCGTGTCGGTTCGCGGATCGCCCAGCGATTGGCGGATGCAGGACGGTCCTTTGTCGTGATCGAGGACGCGGACAAGCGCGTCGCCCGTATCCGAACGGCGGGTCTGGAAGCGGTCGTCGGAAACGCCGTGAAGCCGGAAGTGCTCGGCGCGGCCAATATCGCCAAGGCGCGCGATATCGTCCTTGCGTTCCCGAACAGCTTCGAAGCCGTTGCGATCATCAACGCGGCGCGCGCCGCCAACCCGTCGGTCCGCATCACCGCCCGCGTCCATTCGGGCGAACAACGCGAGCGACTGATCCACGCTGGAGCGGACACGGTAATCAACGGCGACGAGGTGACCGCAAGGGCCATCGCGGAACACCTACTCGATGCCCGGTCGGACCTGCCGCCTGGCGACGGTCCGATTCTGCAGGCGGAGGAGCCGATGAACGGCGCGGCATTGACAGCCGGGTCGGATCGCTTACCCTGAAGGCTTCCAGGGGGAGTTCCGACAGGGAACTGAGAGGCCGGCTCGAATGCCCGGCGACCCCATGAACCTGATCCAGTTCGCACTGGCGTAGGGATGGAGTGACCCGCTCCAGAAGGGCTTGCCAGACGCCGTCGAACGCGTCCGGCCCTTTGCCGCGGCGGGCGATTTCCCTTCCAGCCGCCATTACGACTGATCGCGGCTGGGGAGCGGCGATGACCATCCACGTGCTGGGAGCCGGTGTGGCCGGGCTCACGACGGCGCTGCGTCTCGTCGAGGCGGGGAGCGACGTCGTGGTTCACGAACGGGGCGCCGATCTCGGCGCTTCGGCCTCTTGGCTGGCCGGCGGGATGCTGGCACCCTTTTGCGAGGCAAGCGTCGCGGATCGCAGCGTCATCGTGCCAGGGGTCGAGGGGATCGGGTTCTGGAAGGGCGTGACGGACGTCCGAATGAACGGCACGCTGGTAATCGCTTCAGGCCGAGACGCCGCTGATCTCAATCAGTTCGCCGCACGGACGCAGGCGCACCGCTGGCTGGACGCCGAAAAGCTGTCCGCGCTGGAGCCCGATCTCGGCGGCCGTTTCCCGCGGGCGCTCTTCTTCGATGGCGAGGCGCATCTCGACCCACGCCGGGCGCTGAACGATCTCTGCCGGCGGATCGAGGCGGCCGGAGGACGCGTTTGCTTCCGGTCGGCCGTCGATCCCTCCGGTCTCGGAGGCGAACGGGTCGCCGACTGTCGAGGGCTTGCGGCCGCCATGCCCCGTCTTCGCTCGGTACGCGGCGAGATGGCAATCGTGCGATGCCCGGATGTCCATCTCAAGCGGCCGGTCCGGCTGCTTCATCCGCGCTGGCCGATCTACGTCGTGCCGCGCGACGACCATGTCTTCATGATCGGCGCGACGATGGTCGAGAGCGAGGCCGCCGGCGGCATCACGCTTCGCTCGGCCGTGGAACTCCTGACAGCCGCTTTCGCGCTGCACCCGGCGTTTGCGGAGGCGGAGGTGCTGGAGGTCGGCAGCGGGCGCCGCCCGGCGCTGCCGGACAACCTTCCTCGCGTCGACCGCACCGAGAACGGCGTCGCCTTTTCCGGCCTCTATCGCCACGGATTTCTCCTGTCCCCCGCCTTTTCGAAGATCGCTGCCGACATTCTCGTCGGCGCCAAGGAGCCCGCATGAAGATCCGGTTGAACGGCGAGCCCTGCGAGATTGCCTCTTCTGACCTCGATGCGCTGCTTGCCGAACTCGACTACCGACCCGAGGCTGTGGCGACGGCGTTGAACCGCGAGTTCGTGCCGCGGGCTGCGCGCGGAAGCACAATGATCGCGGAGGGCGACGCCGTCGAAATTCTGTCGCCGATGAAGGGGGGCTGAGATGCGCCTGTATGATCGGACCTTCGCCTCGCGTCTGATGCTCGGCACGGCACTCTACCCCTCGCCGGCCGCCATGCGCGAGGCGATCGTGGCGTCGGGCGCGGAGATCGTCACCGTCTCGCTCCGCCGGGAGGCGGCCGGGATCGGGAAGGGCGGACCGGGTTTTTGGGACGAGATCCGCGACCTCGATCTCGCGTTCCTGCCGAACACGGCCGGTTGTCACACCGTGAAGGAAGCGGTGACGACGGCGCAGATGGCCCGGGAACTTCTCGACACGGACCTCGTGAAGCTTGAAGTGATCGGCCACGCCGACACGTTGCAGCCCGACGTGTTCGGTCTCGTCGAGGCCGCCCGGATCCTCATCGGCGAGGGGTTCAAGGTTCTTCCCTATACGACCGAGGATCTTGTGGTGGCCGAACGGCTGCTCTCCGCCGGTTGCGAGGTGCTGATGCCCTGGGGATCGCCGATCGGTTCGGGTCTCGGCCTCAACAACCGCTACGGGCTTCGGTCGCTGCGGGCACAGTTTCCCGATGTGACGCTGATCGTCGATGCCGGTCTCGGCCGCCCCTCGCACGCGGCCGACGCGTTGGAACTCGGCTACGACGGCGTTCTTCTTAACACGGCCGTCGCCAGCGCTGCGGACCCTGTCGCCATGGCCCGGGCCTTCCGGCTGGCCGTCGAGGCGGGACGCATCGCATTCGAGGCCGGCGGGATGGAGCCCCGAGATATGGCCGCGCCGTCCACTCCCGTTTTCGGAAAGGGGGTGCTGGCATGATCGCCCTCGATCCGTTCTATCCCGTGCTGCCCGACGCGCACTGGATCGAACGGCTGGTGCCGCTCGGCATCCGCCTTGTGCAACTGCGGGCAAAGGACATGACGGTTCCCGAACTGCGCTCCCACATCCGGTGTTGCCGCGCGGTCTGCGCAGCGCACGACTGCGTCCTCGTCATCAACGATCACTGGCGGCTGGCGATCGAGGAGGGGGCGGACTTCATCCATCTCGGGCAGGAAGATCTGGCGGAGGCCGATCTGTCCGCGATCCGCGGAGCCGGGCTTCGCCTTGGGCTCTCGACCCACGACGAAGCAGAACTCGCGACGGCTCTGGAAGCCAAGCCCGACTACGTCGCGCTCGGTCCGATCTGGCCGACGGTCCTCAAGAAGATGAAGTGGGCGCCCCAGACGCCGGCGAAACTGCAAGCATGGCGCAAGGCGATGGGGCCGCTGCCGCTTGTCGCGATCGGTGGAATCACGGTTGAGCGATTGCCATCGGTCTGGGAGGCGGGAGCCGACAGTGCGGCCGTCGTCACCGATATCGTTCGGCATCCCGACCCGGAAGCGCGTACCCGGGAGTGGATCAGCGCGACGCGCTAGCGGTTGCAGCCGACCGATTAAACCCTCAAACGAGGCGCGCGAGAAAATTTCTGCGCACCATCACCCTCATAGGTTGCATTCTCGCATAGGTTGCATCTACAGTGTGCCGTCTTCCGTAGGATAGTAGACAGGAAACGGCCGGTGTCGCTCGCAAAACCCTTCAATACCCGCCCGCTCTACCAGCAGGTCGCGGACGAATTCATCTCCCGGATCGTATCGAAGACCTGGGCACCCGGCCAGGCGATCGAGAACGAGGCCGAGATCGCCCGTTCGCTCGGCATCAGCCTCGGCACGGTGCGCAAGGCCTTCGACATCCTGACCGAGCACAAACTGCTCGAGCGTCATCAGGGCAAGGGCACCATCGTCGCCGACTTCGAAGGCGGCAAGATGCGCAGCCGCTTCTCCAACGTCTTCGACCGGTCCGGAAACCGGATTTCGGGCGAGGTCTCCGTGGCCAAGGTCGTCCTCGCGACGGCGCCGCCGGAGGCCGCGGACATACTGGGTGTGAACGGCCGGACTCCTGTCCTCCAGTTCGAGCGACGCCGCACGCATCTCGGCCGCCTGTTCATGACCGAGGAGGTGTTCCTCCGGGTCGATGCGTCGGCGAAGACCATGTCGCAGGAAGGCCTCGAGAGCATGGCGACAGCGCGATGGACCGGCCAGGATCTGGCCACCCACAAGCGC
Source organism: Aureimonas phyllosphaerae (assembly GCF_900113065.1). Taxonomy (GTDB): domain Bacteria; phylum Pseudomonadota; class Alphaproteobacteria; order Rhizobiales; family Rhizobiaceae; genus Aureimonas; species Aureimonas phyllosphaerae. The sequence goes on along the minus strand of NZ_FOOA01000011.1, from coordinate 43,087 downwards.
GAAAAGGCGACTGCGGAAGCCGCCACCGCGGCCGACAAGCGCAACTTCAAGTTGACCGGCGAGGCCGCGATCCTGCGGCTTCAGCGCGTCATCTGTTCGTACCAAGATCGTCCGCTCGAGTTGCGTATCGCTCGCTGTCACCTCGGCAACGATCTCGTCTACGCCACTAGCTGACGCGGGGAGGCGCCGGCTCGCCAGCGCCTTAATTTTCCCTTAACGGTCGAGGGGCGGCATGTTGGTCCGCGCTTCGACCGTCGAGGAGCCGCATGGCTGCGTCCCATTCCTATACGCTGCGAGGGCAGGTCGCCCGGCTCGAGCTGACCACACGCATGACGCTGGCCATCCTCGCGACGGCCAGCGGCATCTTCACCTATCTCGGCGTGCGTGAACTTCTGGACGGCGACGCGACGACGGTCTTCTTCGGCGCGGTGATCTATTCCGTGTCGGTGTCCGTCGGCATCTACGCGTTCTGGTCCTATCTGATCCGCATCATGCCGCATGTCCGCCGGCCCTCGGGCCGCCGCATGCTCTATCTCGCGATGGCGATCGGCTCCTGCATGATCATGGCGATGTCGGCGTGGCTGAACGCCGCCGCGCTGGCGGGCGCGGCCGCGCTTGAGCAGCACATGTCGATCACGACGGAAGAGTATCAGAGCAAGCTGAACGAGGCGCATGAAAACGCGCTGGCGGCCCAGAGCCTTCTCCCGGATATCCAGCTCGCAGCCCAGCGCTTCGCCCGCCTGTCCGACGAGGAGCGCTCGTCCGGGGCGCTGACCGGCACGTCGGGCTCGGGCACCGTGGTGCAGCTTCTCAGCCAGATGTCGACGCAGCTGGTGAACCTCGCGCAGGAGATCGAGGCCTCGCGCGATGACGTCAGCGCCCTGTTCAATGAGGGTGGCGACCGGCTCGGCGAGATGCGCCGGTTGGTGGCCGCCGACGGCAGCGTCAAGGAGCGCGGCACCGATTACGCGGCGCAGGCGACCGAGCTCGCCGGCATCATCGGCTCGTTGCAGCAGACTTCGGTCGCGCCGTCGGTCAAGCGCGCGGCGGAAGACCTCGGGCGAACGTTCATCGCTCCCGCGGCCGATGGCGGCAATGCCGGACTGCAGGATCGTCAGACGGCGGTCGTCGGACAGGTCGAGACGGCCGTTCGCCAGCAGAGCCTCGCGCTCGCCTCCGCGGCCGACGCCATTCTGGAGCGGCCACGCGTCGAGACCGTGCGCTTCACGCCACTCTCCGCGCCCGATGCCGTCGTGATGTATGCGCGCGACTTCCTGCCGTCCTGGGCGGGCGCGATCGCGATCGATCTCCTGCCGGCGGTCCTCGTCTTCATCCTGTGCATCGTGCAGGACCAGATCCGCCGCGAGGAGGGAGAGGTGGATGCCGAGATCGGCGACATGAGCGCGGTCGACATGATGCGCGCGATGCGCATCCAGCGCCGTCTGATGAGCGAGGTGGCGGCGACGCCGATCGAGGCGCCGCCCGTCGATCCGGCCGACGACATCGTGCAGCAGAACGATCCGGCTCCCTTCGCCAAGACGGCGAGACTTTAGGCCGCCGTGAGCGACCATCTGGCGTCACCGGGCTGGATCGAGCGCCGGCTCCTCTCGCTGCCGGACGGCGCCGTGCTCCGCCTCGTCTTCTTCGGTGTCCTCGCCATGGGGGCCTCGATGCTGGCGCAGGACGTCCTGAACGTCGTCGGCGACGCGGGCGATCGCGACCGCCTGACGCGGACCGAGCCGCTCCGCCTGCCTCGTCCGCAACCGGGCGATCAGATCCGGCCCTATCTCCCGCGCGCGGTCCCCGTCGCGCCCGATCGCGGCGAACCCGTTCTTCCCGGCTACGACGCGCCTCCAGCCGGCGACGCCATGGCGAAGGCGATGTCGTTCCATCTTGGCTCCGATGGCGCAGCGTCCGCGGTCGGGCGGATCGACGCGGGCACGGCAGAGGCCTTCCGGCGGTTTCTCGACGGGGAGGGGCGGGACGTGCGCCGTCTGGCCCTGCATTCGCCGGGCGGTTCGGTGCGCGACGCGATCGAGATGGCGACTTTGGTTCGCGAGCGGAAGCTCGAGACCGAAGTGCCTGCCGACGGATATTGCGCATCGGCGTGTCCGCTCGTCCTTGCCGGAGGCGTCGCGCGACAGGCGGGCGAATCGGCATGGGTCGGGGTGCATCAGGTCTATGCGGTGCCGGGCGGCCAACCCGGCGGGGTGCGCGACCTCGACCGATCCGTCGCCCAGATCCAGGCGACGATCGCCGAATGCCAGAGCCTGCTGGTCGCGATGGACGTCGATCCGCGGCTCTGGATCCACGCCATGCAGACCCCGGCCAACGAACTCTACGTCCTGACGCCCGCCGAGCTCCGTGAGTTTCGCCTGGTGACGACGCCGGAGTCCGCGCCCGCAAGCTGAGGGTTCAGTCCGGCTCGACCGTCGTCGGTCGGGCCGGTGGCGTATCGAGGTGGCGTTCGACGAACGCTTCCAGCGCGTCCAGCGCCTCTGCGCGGAAGGGATCGATCTCGTTCAGGGTCTCGTGGCGCGCGCCCTTGACGATGGTCAACGAGACGTCGCGCGAGCCGGCCTCGCGCAGCCGATCCGCCAGACGCGTGACCTCGGCACCTCCCTCGGTAGCTGGATCGAGCGTGCCGCCGAGGCAATGGATCGGCAGCTCATGCGGGATCTGCGACAGGGCCTCGTGGCTGGCGTTTTCGCGAATCAGCGAGAGGATGTCCTCGGCCATCGAGACCGTCGGCGTCCATCCGCAAAGCGGATCGCCGATATAAACGTCCGCGACGGCCGGATCGTGCGTGAGCCAGTTCGCATCGGTCCGGCGGTTCGGCACTGTCCGGGCCCAGGCCTCGAAGGTCGCGCGGGCGAACACCAGGCTTGCGACGTCCGACCCTTTCAGCATCTTCTCGACCCGCAGCGCACTGCTGCCGAGCCGAGCCTGCCAGCCGAAGCGCATGCCGGCGTTCCAGACGAGGCAGCCGGACAGGCCGCCGCCGTAGCGGCGCGCATAATGGAGCGTGATGGCGCCGCCGAGCGAATGGCCAAGCACGAAGACGGGGAGGCCGGGGAAATCACGCTGCGCCCGTTCGCGAACCGCATGGCAGTCGCGCAGGATCTTGCGGACCCCGTCGCGCTTGGCGAAGCGGCGGAGCGGGGCGTCGTGGGCCGTCGTCGATCCATGGCCGCGATGATCATGGACATAGGTTGCGATGCCGAGCGCCGCGAGATCGTGCGCCGTCCGCTCGTAGCGCGCGCCGTGCTCGGCGAGACCATGGAACAGCAGCAGCACGGCCACCAGCTCGCCGGTCGGGGTGAAGGCGCGAACGTTCAGCGCCGCACCGCTCGGGCTGTCGATCACGAAGCGCGCTGGGGGATTGAAGGTTCGGGACATCGATGGAAATAGCTCGCGACGGGCCGGGTTCGGCATCCGAAGATGCCATGGAAAGGAACACCAGAGATGTCGCTGAGGACAGTTTCGGCGATGATCGCGACGGCGGCGGCACTTTCCGTCGCTGCGCCTGTGGCCGCAAGGGCACAGGTGCCGATGGTCGGCGTCTTCACCGCCGAGGCCAGCTGCTTCGCAACGCCGAGCATCCGCTCGGACGACAATCCGGGGCGGATCGTGACCGAGCCGGGGCGCAGCTACGACCTGATCGGGCGCAACGCATCGCCGGGCAGCCACTACCTCATTCGTGTTCCCGGCGCCGAGCCGGAGCGCCGCTGGGTTGCGTTCGGTTGCGGACGCGTGGAGGACGCGAGTCAGTCGGCGGAAGGGACGCGGCCGGATAAGGCTGCGACGCCGGCAGCGGGCAGGGGGCAGGTCGACCGCTACGTCTTGGCGGCAAGCTGGCAGCCCGCTTTCTGCGAAACCCGCCCGTCGGTGCGTGAATGCCGGACGGGCGGAGCGGCCGGCAACGGATTTTCACTTCACGGCCTCTGGCCCCAGCCGCGCGGACGCGAGTACTGCGGCGTTCCCGAGGACGTGCGCCGGACGGACGAGCGGGGTGAATGGCGGCGTCTGCCCGACTACAAGGCATCGGCGGGCACGCGGCGCGCTCTTGCCGAGGTGATGCCGGGCGTTCAATCGGGGCTGGATCGCCACGAATGGTGGTCTCATGGCACCTGCTTTCGCGGTGATGCCGAAACCTATTTCTCCCAGTCGATCCGACTGTTGGAAGACCTGAACCGGTCGTCCGTGCGGCGTCTGTTCGAGACGGCGATCGGCCGGGAGCTCTCCGCCGACGAGGTGCGCGCGAGCTTCGACGAGGCGTTCGGACGCGGAGCGGGTCGCCGCGTTCTCATCGATTGCGTCAACGATACGAACGGCGAGCCGATGATCCGGGAACTGCGCGTCGAACTGGAAGGCGATCTTTCGCGAGACGTTCCGCTCCGGCAACTGATCGTAGCGGCGGACGAGACCGGTCGCGGCTGCCGAAGCGGACGGGTCGACGCGCCCGGCTTCGGCTGACCGACGCGTCAGGCGCGGTCGGGGACCTCGTAGTCGGCGGAGTAGCGGATGTCGCGCAAGGGGCGCACGCGCTGCGTCGAGGCCAGGTAGATCGGGTCCGCCTTGTAGGCGTCGAGCGCCGCACGGTCGCGGAACTCGGCATAGACCACGACGTCGACGTCGTTGCCCATCGGATCGACGCGCGCGTTCTCGACGACCTCGAAGTGGTCGTGGTGGCGGATGCCGGCAAGCGTTCCGAGGCCTTCGAGGATGGCGGGCAGGTCGGCCTTGTCCTTGGCGCTGAAGAAGACGATGTGACGGATCATGGCGCGGGTCTCGTGCTCGCTGGGTTGGCGCCTCTTCGACCGCGACGGCGGGAAAAGCAAGCCACGGCACGACGGCGCATTTTCGCGCCCGTTGTTGCTCATCGAAGGCGCATGCCTTACCTGTGCGCCAACTCAATTCCTGACCGAACAACCCGGAGACGCGCGCGCGATGGCACGCCAGTTCATCTACCATATGGCCGGACTTACCAAGGCCTACGGCACCAAGAAGGTTCTGGAGAACGTCCATCTCTCCTTCTACCCCGACGCCAAGATCGGCATCCTCGGCCCGAACGGCGCCGGTAAGTCGACCCTTCTCAAGATCATGGCCGGCACCGACAAGGAGTTCACCGGCGAGGCCTGGGCCGCCGAGGGCGCGACCGTCGGCTACCTGCCGCAGGAGCCGAAGCTCGACGAATCGAAGACCGTCTTCGAGAACGTGATGGAAGGCGTGGCCGACAAGCAGGCCATCCTCGACCGCTACAACGAACTGATGATGAACTACTCGGACGAGACGGCCGAGGAGGGTGCCAAGCTTCAGGACGAGATCGACAGCCAGAACCTCTGGGACCTCGAAAGCCAGGTCGAGATGGCGATGGACGCGCTGCGCTGCCCGCCGCGCGACGCCGAAGTCGGCCCGCTGTCGGGCGGTGAAAAGCGCCGCGTGGCGCTCTGCAAGCTTCTCCTGTCGAAGCCGGACATCCTCCTTCTCGACGAGCCGACCAACCACCTCGACGCCGAGACGATCGCGTGGCTGGAAAAACACCTTCGCGAATACGAGGGCGCCGTGCTGATGATCACGCACGATCGCTACTTCCTCGACAACGTGACGGGCTGGATTCTCGAGCTCGATCGCGGCCGCGGCGTGCCCTACGAGGGCAACTACTCGACCTACTTGGAGAAGAAGGCCAAGCGCATGGCGCAGGAAGGCCGCGAGGACGACTCCCGCATGCGGGCGCTCTCGCGTGAGCGCGAGTGGATGCTGCAGGGCGCGAAGGCCCGCCAGACCAAGTCCAAGGCCCGCATTAAGGCCTATAACGAGTTGGTGGAGCTCGCCGAGCAGCGCCGTCCGGCCGATGGCAAGATCGTCATCCCGACGGGCGAGCGCCTGGGCCAGAAGGTCATCGAAGTCGACGGCATCACCAAGAGCTACGGCGACCGGGTGCTGATCGAGAACCTCTCGTTCAAGCTGCCCCCCGGCGGGATCGTCGGCGTCATCGGGCCGAACGGCGCCGGCAAGTCGACGCTGTTCAAGATGCTGACCGGTCAGGAGAAGCCCGACTCCGGTGAGATCAAGATCGGCGAGACCGTCGATCTCGGCTATGTCGACCAAAGCCGCGACCATCTCGATCCCAACAAGAACGTCTGGGAAGAGGTGACGGGTGCAGTCGATATCATGAAGCTCGGCAAGTACGAGATGAACTCTCGCGCCTATGTCGGCAATTTCAACTTCAAGGGCCCCGACCAGCAGCAGAAGGTCGGCACGCTCTCGGGCGGTCAGCGAAACCGCGTGCACTTGGCGAAGATGCTGAAGACGGGTTCGAACGTCATCCTTCTCGACGAGCCGACCAACGATCTCGACACCGAGACGCTGGCGGCACTGGAGGACGCGCTGGAGGAATACGCCGGCTGCGCCGTGGTGATCAGCCACGATCGCATGTTCCTCGATCGTCTGGCGACGCACATCCTCGCCTTCGAGGGCGACAGCCACGTCGAGTGGTTCGAGGGCAACTTCGAGGACTACGAGCAGGACAAGATCCGTCGCCTCGGCCCTGAGAGCGTCAACCCGAAGCGCCCGACCTACAAGCGCCTGACGCGCTGAACCTCAAGACGGCGCGAGGGCGTCTTTCCCCACGCGCCGCTCCCCCTATGTGGGCGAGGGTTAGGGCATCCGGGGCATGTCGTTGCACTGGGTCGGCTGGTGCAACGGCGCTGCGGCGGAACGCATTCGATGAACAGACTGAACTTCCATCAACTGTTCGACGCCCTTCCCAGCCCGCACATGATCGTGGATCGCGACCTCCATTTCGTCGCCGCGAACCCAGCCTACGAGAACGTGACGGGCCGAAAGCGCGATGAACTGATCGGACGCTTCCTGTTCGACTGCTTTCCCAGCGAAGGCCCTGAACGCAAGCGGCTCGAAGCTTCGATCAGGCGGGTGTTCGAAACCGGCAAGCCGGATACGCTGGCCTTCATCGAGTACGAGATTCCGATCTCCTCGGATCCGGCTGATGGTCTGGAAAAGCGGTATTGGTCGGCCGTCCACTCGCCCCTCTGCGACGAGGGCGGCCAAGTCATCTTCGCCCTTCAGAACACGGTCGACATCACCGAACTCGTGCGGCTTCGCACCGCGGCAGGCAGTTCGGCGTCCGTGCCCACAGAAGAGACGGCCCTCCTTCAGCGGACCCGCGAGATCGAGGAGGCCTATCGAACCTCGCGCAGCCAGCTCGACCGTTTCAGGCATCTCTTCGAGCAGGCGCCGGGCCTCGTCGCTCTGCTGCGCGGCCCCGACCACACCTTCACCTTCGCCAACCGGGCCTATCGACTTCTCGCCGGCGACCGGGAACTGCGTGGCCTTCCGACACGTGACGTCTTTCCCGAAGCTGAGGCCAAGGGCCTGATCGAGCTGCTCGATCGCGTGTACGCGACCGGTGAGGCCTTCGAGGGCAGTGGATTGCGGGTGCTGGCGAGCTATCCAACGGGTGGCCTGCGGGAGCTTTTTCTCGACGTGTCCTTCCATCCCGTTCGGGACGATGCGGGCGCGGTAGAGGGCATCTTCGTTCAGGGATACGACCGCACGGAGAGCGTGCGATCCCATCATCGGCAACGGCTTCTGATCGACGAGCTGAACCACCGCGTGAAGAACACGCTGTCCACGATCCAGTCGCTGGCGCGCCCCAGCTTTCGGGCGGATCGCGATCGCGAGGAGGCGCGCCGCGCGTTCGAGGCGCGTATCGTGGCTTTGTCGAACGCCCACAATCTCCTGAGCGAGCGGCACTGGGAATCGGCCGATCTTGAGACGATCCTCTTGTCGGAATTGCGCGCACTCGACCTCGACCGGATGGATGTCGAGGGCTCGCCGCTGCGTTTGAACGCCAAAGCCGCGATCGCCATGGCCATGGTCTTCCATGAGTTGGCATCGAATGCTCTGAAGTACGGTGCGCTGAGTTCACCCAACGGACGTCTGTCGGTTCGCTGGAGCAAGCAGGGGGATGCGGTCGTCGTCGAATGGCGCGAGAGCCTGGACGACGAACGATCCGTGGCGATCCAGCCGGGTTTCGGAATGCGCATGCTGGAGCGCATCGTGACCGGCGAACTGGAGGGCCAGCTGTCCGCCGACACGGGAGATGGCGGCTTGATCTGGACGCTCAGGCTGCCGGCGGTCGAACTCGAGGAAATTCCGCACCTTGCCCTTACCTGATCGAAGCCATCTTGCGGGCCTGCGGGTGTTCGCCGTCGAAGACGAAAGTCTCGTGGCGATGCAACTCGAAGATATGCTGGACGAACTGGGCTGCATCGTCGTCGCGCTCGCCATGCGAGTGAGCAAGGCGCTCGATATGCTCGATCGCGGTGCGGCCGTCGACGTCGCCGTTCTCGATGTCAACGTCGCGGGGGAAAAGGTCTTCCCCGTTGCCGAGCGCCTTCACGTCATGGGCGTGCCATTTCTGTTTGCGACGGGATACGGCCGGCCGGGTCTTGAGGGTCTCTGGCCCGAGCGCCCTGTCGTCCAAAAGCCCTACACGTCCGAACAGATCGCAAGCGCGATCCTGCAGGCGCGATCCGGCACAGGCGCTTGACCATTCCTGCTTCGGCTGCGTTTCGTCGAAGCCGTGGCCGTGCTACCCGAACACCGAACCGGACTGCCACCGGCCGGACCCATGAGAAAGAGGCCGAACCGCCGATGGATACCTTCGTTCAGAGCCTGATGCAGGACTACGGCGTGGTCGGCATCGCCTTCCTGATGTTTCTGGAGAACATCTTCCCGCCGATCCCGTCCGAGATCATCATGCCTCTGGCTGGCTATCAGGCCGCGACCGGGGACCATTCGTTCTTTTCGGTGGTCATCGCCGGAACGCTCGGATCCATCCTTGGGATTTTGCCCTGGTACTATCTCGGCCTCTGGTTCGGCGAGGAGCGCATCATCCGGCTGGCCGATCGATACGGGCGCTGGATGACGATGACGGCCGAAGACGTCGAAGCGGCCGACCGCTGGTTCAGGAAGTACGGGCTGTGGGCGGTTCTCTTCGGACGCCTCGTGCCCACCGTCCGCACGCTGATCTCCGTGCCGGCTGGTCTTTCCCGTATGCCGATGCCGACATTCCTGTTCTTCTCCGCGATCGGCACCCTCGTCTGGACCACCGGCCTTGCGCTTGCGGGCTATCTCCTGGCCCAGCAGTACGAGCTCGTCGACCAGTATGTCGGCCCTGTCTCGAACGGCGTGATTGCGATCGTGGTGCTCATCTACATCTATCGCGTCGTCACCTTCAAACCCTCGAAGCGCAGCCGCCCGATCGACCTTCAGGCCGGCGACGACAACCGCGCCGCGTGACGCAGGGCTTGATGTTCCGGCATCCTGCTCGCACGTTGGAAGCGCGCGTCGATGGCCTCTTCGCGGGCGCCGGACCCTCGTTCGAGACGGAGGCGCGGAATGCGGTCGACCTGTCGTTCGAGGGCCTCGCGAATGACCGGCACGGCGGACATACGCGGCGCACCGGCGGGCGCGAGCCCTGGTACCCGCGCCGGACGGAAATCCGGAACGAGCGGCAGATCTCGATTGTCGCACGTGACGAACTCGCGTCCATCGCCGCGGACATGGAGTTGGATCGCATCGAGCCGGAGTGGGTGGGGGCCAACATGAGTCTCTCAGGTGTTACCCGCCTCAGCTGGTTACCGCCCCGTACGCTGCTCTTCTTCGATGGCGGAGTGACGCTCAAGGTCGACGGCGACAACGCGCCGTGCCGCGCATCCGGCCGGTCGATCGCGCGCCGATTCGGCGATAATCCGGAGATCGAACGCGGGTTCGTGCGTCATGGTCGCCATCGGCGCGGCCTCGTGACCTGGGTCGAAAAGCCCGGCCGCATCGAGCTTGGAGCGCGGGTCGAGCTTCGGCTGCCGGAGCAGTGGATCTACGCCTGAGGCGGAATCAGTCGGCGTCGGGCCGCGGTCGCTGCCTAAGCTCGATCCTGCCTTCCGGATCGTCTTCGACGGCTTCGAACTCGTCTTCGCCAGGCTCCGACGTCAACTGCCGGGCCGACCCCCATCGGTCGAGAACCGCATTGATCTCGTCGATGACGAAGAACAGGGCCTCGTCCCGCTCGTAACCCTCGTCGCGCAGATCGTCGTAGTCGGTATGCTGATGCCGGATATGCGCCAGCGTCGATAACCACAGGGCGCTTGCCGTCGGCAGCTCCCGCATATGCCGCGAGCCAGCCGCCTCGCGGATCGCCTCGGCATCGACGAACGGGACGCGGGGAATCAGTTGGGTCAACTGCCGCGCGATGGATTTCTGGCGTTCGGTGGGCATCAGGTCTCCGGCGGGCGATCGACACCGGGAAGATAGGGCTTGAGATCGATGAGCGGCGTGCCGTCGAGAACGTCGATGGCGTCGAGGGTGAGCACGCCGCTGGACAGGTCGATCTCCACCAGATGCACCAGGTGAAGGCCGATCGGGTTCGGTCTGACAGGTGAGCGTAGAGCGAACGTGCCCTTGGGTCGTTCCGCATGGCGCGGCATCTGTAGCGCCAGATCCCGCCGGCTGCGGTGGAGCCACGTCAGAAGGTGGACCCAGTCGCCGACGTTCAAGCCTTCCAGCGCAGGGCGGAAGGGTGGGTCGATCAGCGCTCGCCCGCCACCGCCACGGTCTCGCGCCTCTCGCAGGTTGCGAGGACATTGCGATCGTTCGGTCCAGGGCGAACGCACGCGACCGATATATGCAAGCGACGCGTCCGGCACTTTTGCCGGATCGACGGCGAACTGCACCTCGCCAAGGCGCTGGTCGGTATGATCCGTCATGCCTCGCCACGTGTCGCCGGTCGCACTTGCGGCGTGGCGCGTTCACATATAAACATATCTTTATCTCTTTGGGGCGTCGCGAAAGGAGACCGCATGCCTGCCTCCTTCGACGACGCCGTTGAGATGATGAAGGCGCTGGCCGAACCGACGCGGTTCCGGCTCGTGCTCCTCGTATCGGAACAGGATCTGACCGTCTCCGATTTGACCGCCATCCTCGGCCAGTCGCAACCCCGGATTTCTCGTCACCTCAAGCTTCTGGTGGAAGCGGGTGTCGTGGACCGCCATCAGGAAGGGTCCTGGGCCTATTTCCGACTTTCGGATCGCCCGCTCGCGGGACGGCTGGTGCATTCGCTGAAGGACAATGTCGGCGGCGACGATAGCGCCTTGTCGCAGGATCGGGAACGCTTGACTGCCGTCCGGCGCGAGCGAGCCGAGAGGGCGGCGAGCTACTTTGCCCGCAATGCCGAGCATTGGGATCGCATCCGCTCGCTTCATGTGCCTGATGCGGACGTTGAGAGGGCCCTCATGACGGCGCTCGCGCCGGCGGGGCGGATCGAGGCGCATCTCGATGTCGGCACGGGCACCGGCCGTATGCTCGAACTTCTGGCGCCGTTCTCGGAGCGCGCGATCGGCGTGGATGCCTCACGCGAGATGCTGGCGATCGCGCGGGCGAAACTGGACGCTGCGGGCGTCACGCAGGCCACGGTGCGGCAGGGGGATGTGTATCGGCTGCCGGGCCCGCGCGGCAGCTTCGACCTCGTCACGCTTCACCAGGTGCTGCACTATCTCGACGACCCGGCAGCCGCTGTGCGCGAATGCGCAGGGGCCCTGCGTCCCGGCGGGCAGCTGGCCGTGGTGGACTTCGCTCCGCATGCGCTGGAGTTCCTGCGAGCCGAGCATGCGCATCTGCGCCTCGGCTTCAGCGAGGCGGCGCTGCGACACTGGATGCACGGGGCTGGACTGGTGGTCGAAACTTTGAAGACCCTGCCGCCCCACGATGACGAAGCGGGGCGTCTGACCGTCACCGTGATCGTCGGCCGCCGGCCGACCGAATCTTCGAACGAACTTGCGGACGCAGAGTCCGCGCTGGCCGTCGCCTGAGGAAGACACCATGATTCAACGCCGCGATACGCGTCCGCCCATCCGGGTCTCCTTCGAGTTCTTTCCGCCCAAGACGCCCGCCATGGAGCAGTCGCTCTGGTCGGCCATCGAGCGCCTCGCGCCGCTGCATCCGGATTTTGTCTCCGTCACCTACGGCGCGGGTGGTTCGACGCGTGAGCGCACGCATCACACCGTCGAGCGGATTCTGAAGGAAACGGATCTGGCTCCGGCCGCGCATCTGACCTGCGTCGATGCGAGCCGTGCCGAGGTCGATGAGGTTGTGCGGCAGTACCGCGCGACGGGCGTGAAGCATTTCGTGGCCTTGCGCGGGGACGGGCAGGGCGGCGCCGGCAGCGCCTACGTGCCGCATTCCGAGGGCTACCGGAACGGGGCGGAACTGGCGGCGGGCATCAAGGCGATCGACCCGGAGATCGAGGTTTCGGTGTCGGCTTATCCGGAGAAGCATCCGGAAAGCCCGGATTTCGCAACCGACATCGACCTTCTGAAGCGCAAGGTCGACAACGGCGCGACACGGGCCATCACCCAGTTCTTCTTCGACAACGACCTCTACGAGCGCTACGTCGAGCGGGCGCGTCGTGCCGGCATCTATGTTCCAATCGTTCCGGGGATCGTGCCCATTCACGACTTCAGCAAGATCGCCCGCTTCTCGGCCGCGACGGGAACCTCGATCCCACTCTGGCTGGCCGAACGCTTCGAGGGCTTGGAGAACGACGCCCAGACGCGCAGCCATGTGGCGGCTGCCGTGTGCGCCGAACAGGTGCTCGACCTCGTCGATCGCGGCGTGTCCGACTTCCACTTCTACACGATGAACCGGGCGGACCTCGTCTATTCCATCTGCCACATCCTGGGCCTTCGCGAGACCGCTCGGGTCGATGAGGCGGCGGCGGCCTGAGCCTTGGGCCGCGCACGAAAAAGGCCGGGTCAGAGACCCGGCCTTTTTCGTCGATGGCTATCGCCGCACTCCCTCAGGAGATCACGCCCGTCACCATGGCGGCGATGAAGACGAAGGCCGCGCAGATCATGAGGAAATTCACGGACCGTGTGAGTTCCAAGTTCAGCCTCCTGCTCACGAGTTGTTACGGATGTTAATCAACCCTTCAACTTCGTAAAAGACGTTTCGTTGCGGGCATGCGTGGCTGGCGGAGCAAAAACGTCTTCCGATTGTCGCATTCGTGAAAAATTGGCGGCGGCCGCGTTTCGGAATCGGTCTTCCTCCTGACATGCAGGAGGATTATCTCCCGCCATTCACCGCCGCGGAGAGTTCCATTGCAACGATTCGAGACCGCCAAGGACGCCGCGCTGGCGCTTCGCCCCGACGTGCCGGTCTACTGCTTCCGGCCGGACGTCCTCGTGGCGGATGCGCGCCAGTTCATGGATGCGTTTCCTGGTGAGACCGCCTATGCGGTGAAGACCAACGGCGAGCCGATGGTCCTCGAGGCTTTGGCGAAGGCGGGCGTGAAGACCTTCGACGTGGCCTCGCCGGGCGAGTTCGAAGCCGTGCGCGCCGTCGCGCCGGACGCCGAGATGCTCTACATGCATCCGATCAAGGCCCAGTCCGACATCCGCCTGGCTCTGGAACGCTATGGCATCCGGGTGATGTCGCTCGACCACGAGGACGAGATCGCCAAGATCCTGCGCATCGTGCGTGCCCTGGATCTCGACCCCGGCAGCATCACGATCTTCGTTCGTCTCCAGACGAAGGGTCACGCAGCCTACGAGCTCTCCAAGAAGTTCGGTGCGGCCCCCGCTCACGCCGTGGAGCTTCTGCAGCGCTGCCACAAGATCGGTTTCAAGGTCGGTCTGTGCTTCCACGTGGGATCGCAGATCGAGGATCCGGAGACCTACGAGCGGGCACTCGCGTCCGCCGACTGGGTGCGCAACCGGGCCGACGTCCCGCTGGCCGGCCTCGACGTCGGCGGCGGCTTCCCAGCCGAATATGGCCACGACCCGCGCCGCAAGAAGCGCGACATGCCCGGGCTCGACGAGATCATGTCGCGTCTGCGCGCCGACATGACCGAATGGGACTTCTCCGACCTACCGTTGGTCGCCGAGCCTGGGCGCGTCGTGGTGGCGCGCGCCTTCTCGCTGATCGTCCGCGTGCTCCTGCGCAAAGGACGGCGGCTCTACATCAACGACGGGATCTGGGCGTCACTGTCGGACTCGTGGACCGGCAAGATCACGCTGCCCGCTCGTTTCATTCCGGATCCAGCCCGCACGTCGCGTAACGGCAATCCAGATACGATCAGCGCCTTCCGCGTGTGCGGCGCGACCTGCGACTCGGTCGATATCCTCTCGCGTCCCTTCTGGCTTCCCGAGACGGTGGACACAGGCGACTGGATCGAGATCGGCCATATCGGAGCCTACTCGCTATCGCTGCGTACGCGATTCAACGGGTTCTATCCCGACACGTTCGTCGAAGTGGAGACCCCCTTCGACGCGGGCGAGCGCGCCGAAGGGTTCGCAAGTCTCGAGACGATGGCCGACTAGAGCTTACCGGCGCTCGGGCGTGACGTCCCGGATGTCCGCCCTCCTCATGTCGAAGTGGTCGAGAATGATCCCGATATTGCGCTTGTGGGCCTTGAAGTAGACGTCAAACACGTCGCCCGCCAGTGGAACGGCGCCGAACATCGCGTCCACCCCGAGATTGCCCACCATACGAGCCAGCTTGCGCTTCGGCAGGCCGAGGCGCCTGGCCTCGTTGACGATGAAGAGGCCGATCAACGCGCCGCCGGCGTCGCCGATGCCCGGCACGAGGCCAAGCAGGGCGTCGGCGCCGAAGCGAATGCCGGTGCCCGGGACGCGGATGGCCGTGTCCATCAGGCGGGCGAGCGCGTTGAGGCGGGCGATGCGGCGCTCGCGATCCTCGGCCCACACGGTTCCGGTATCGGCAAAGGCGGTCATGGCAGTTCCTGGCTCCTCTCGAAACGTCGTCTGACGTCGTCCCAAGAGATGTGGTGAGGGTTCGATCGCGTTGCGAGCACGTTTTCGTCATTCCCTCCAAGGCACCCACGCCTATCTGCGACCATAAGGGACCCTTGCCGGGAGTGCGGACATGGAATGGCGCGGCCGACGCGAAAGCAACAATATCGAGGACCGTCGCGGAACCGGTGGCGGAGGCGGGTTCAGCGGCGGGGGAATGCGGATCCCCATTCGCGCAGGCGGGGGCGGGGGCATCGGCCTGATCATCATCCTGGCCGTGTTGTGGATCGGCTTCGGTATCAACCCGCTGTCGGTGATCGGCATGGACGACGGCACGACCACGACGAGCACGCAGACGGCGTCGCGCCAAGGGCCGGGCGTTTCGGGGACGTCAGACGAGACGGACAACTTCGTCGCTGTGGTGCTGGGCGATACCGAGGACGTCTGGAACGCGCGTTTCAGCCAGATGGGCCAGACCTATCGCGAGCCGACGCTCGTCCTGTTCGACCGGCAGGTCGCTTCTGCCTGCGGCAACGCGACCTCGGCGTCCGGTCCGTTCTACTGCCCGAACGACCAGAAGCTCTACATCGACCTCGCCTTCTTCCGGCAGCTTCAAGGCCAGCTGAATTCGCCGGGCGATTTCGCGCAGGCTTATGTCATCGCGCATGAGGTCGGGCATCACGTCCAGAACCTTCTCGGCACCCTTCAGCGCACGACCGAACTGCGCCAGCAGTCGTCTGAGACGGACGCGAACGCCATCTCGGTGCGCGTCGAACTGCAGGCCGACTGCTATGCCGGCATCTGGGCGCATGACACGCAGCAGGCCGGCTTAGTTCAGGACGGCGACGTCGAGGAAGCCCTGAACGCCGCCAGCCAGATCGGCGACGACACGCTGCAGGAGCGCAGCCAGGGGACCGTTGTCCCCGACAGCTTCACCCACGGCACCTCGGCGCAGCGGGTGGAGTGGTTCCGGCGGGGCCTCACCTCCGGAGACATGAAGCAGTGCGACACGTTCCAGGGCCGCCTCTGAACCGACGCGCCCACGGCCGGCCGGAGCTTGCAATCCGGCCGGCGGCATGGTGTGACCCCACGCGATTGCCTCCAGACGCGACGTGTGACAGCCCATGCCCGACCTCCTTCTCGAACTTCGTTCCGAAGAGATCCCCGCCCGCATGCAGCGCAAGGCGGCGGGCGACTTGAAGAAGGCGGTGACCGACGCCCTCGTCGCGGCCGGGCTGACCTACGAAGGGGCCCGCGAATACTGGACGCCGCGGCGCATCACCCTCGACATCCGCGGGCTTGACGCAAGGTCCAAGGACACCCGCGAAGAGCGCAAGGGGCCGCGCACCGACGCGCCCGGGAAGGCCATCGAAGGCTTCCTGAAGGGCGCCGGGCTTGCCTCGGTCGATCAGGCCGAGCGGCGCAGCGACGGTAAGAAGGGCGAGTTCTTCGTCGCCGTGATCGAGAAGCCGGGCCGTCCGGCCGAGGAGATCGTCGCGGAGGCGATGCCTGGCATCATCCGCGATTTCCCCTGGCCGAAGTCGATGCGCTGGGGTGCCGCCTCGCGCGAGCCGGGCTCCCTGCGCTGGGTTCGCCCGCTCCAGTCGATCCTCTGCGTCTTCGGGCCGGAGAACGGCGAGACGGCGGTCATCGATTTCGAGGTGGCGGGCATCCGCTCCGGCGACCGGACGGTCGGGCATCGCTTCCATGCGCCGGCCGAGTTCAAGGTGCGCCGGTTCGAAGACTATATCGGCCAGCTCGAGAAGGCCTATGTCGTGCTCGATGCCGAGCGCCGGAAGGAGATCATCCGCACCGACGCCGACAATCTCGCCTTCGCGCAGGGGCTCGAGGTCGTGGCTGACGAGGGGCTGCTGGAAGAGGTCTCCGGCCTTGTCGAGTGGCCCGTCGTGCTGGTCGGCAGCTTCGAGGAGACGTTCCTCGAAATTCCGGCCGAGATGATCCAGCTGACGATCCGCACCAACCAGAAATGCTTCGTCACGCGACGTCGCGGACAGGACGGCCTGTCGAACCACTTCCTGATGGTCGCCAATATCGAGGCGGCCGATCATGGCGCCGAGATCGCGCGCGGAAACGGAAAGGTCGTGCGCGCGCGCCTGTCGGACGCGCTCTACTTCTGGAACACCGACCAGGGCGCGCTGCCGGATCTCGACGGCCTTGCCGCCTCGGCCAAGCGCTTCGGCCTCGACCTGTCGAAGCCCCTCGACCAGCGCATGGCCAAGCTCGACGCCCTCGACGTCACCTTCCACGCCAAGCTCGGCACGCAGGGTCAGCGCGTCGGCCGCATCGCGGATCTTGCCGCCGTCCTCGCGCCGATGGTGGGCGCCGACGCTGGCGAAGCGCGGCGGGCGGCGGTGCTGGCGAAGGCCGATCTCACCACCGAGGCCGTCGGCGAGTTCCCGGAACTGCAGGGGCTGATGGGCCAGAAGTACGCGGCGCTCCAGAACGAACCCGCTTCCGTGCAGCGCGCGCTCGTCGACCACTACAAGCCGCAGGGCCCCGGCGACAGCGTGCCGACCGACCCGGTCGCGATCGCGGTGGCTCTCGCGGACAAGCTCGACACGCTGGTCGGGTTCTGGTCGATCGACGAGAAGCCGACGGGTTCGAAGGACCCGTATGCGCTTCGCCGCGCCGCGCTTGGCGTCATCCGCATCATCCTCGACAACCAGCTTCGGTTGGGACTGGGATCGCTGCTGACCTCGGGCGACCTTCTGTCCTTCTTCCACGATCGCCTGAAGGTGCAGCTGCGCGAGCAGGGCGCGCGCCACGATCTCGTGGATGCGGTTCTGGGTGGCGCGGGCGAGGGCAAGGACGATCTTCTCGACGTCTCGCGCCGGGTGGCCGAACTCGGTCGCCTGCTCGAGACGGACGATGGTGCGAACCTTCTGGCCGCCTATCGTCGGGCCGCCAATATCCTCGCCGCCGAAGAGAAGAAGGGCACGCAGGTCGCCGCTTCGGTCGATCCCGCACGGTTCGTCGAACCCGAGGAGCGCGCGCTGCTTGATGCGATCGTCGAGGCGGAAGCGGAACTCGACGCCGCGATGCGGGTCGAGGACTACACCCGCGCGACGGCGGCTCTCGCCAAGCTCCGGGCCCCGGCCGACGCCTTCTTCGAGAAGGTTCTGGTGAATGCCGAGGACGAGAGCGTACGCGCGAACCGCCTGGCGCTTCTTGCCCGCATCCGATCGGCGGCCGGTCGGCTCGCCGATCTCTCGCGCGTCGCCGGCTGATTCGCCGGCGGACGAATCTCCCCGAGGGCTCTCAGTCCTGCGCAAGCCTTGCGCGCGAGGATCGGTCGCTGGCGAAGCTCACCGATCGCGCTTTTGTGAAACAAATTGTGATCGCGTCGCCTGCAACCCGCCGAATTGGCGGTAGAAGGATCGCCGCGATCGAAGTTGCCTGCGGGTCCTTCGATCTTCTCATGGAGGGGTGGGGCCAGCCGCAGTCGGCTGGGCTTCGTTTCGACTGACCTGATCTCGCTTGGCGGGCCCCTTGGGACCGCCGGCCCGACGAGGGGATGCCCGAATGCCGAGAATGCGCGCCGCCTGTGCGGTTGCCATGCGCTGGGTTTGCGCCATCGCAGCAGGAACGATGATGGCCGGCCTGAGCCCTGCGAAAGCGGAATTCGACCGACCCTGGCGCGACGACACCCGTGCCCTCGTGATCGACGCCTACGAGTTCAATCCGATCAACTGGAAGCAGATGACCGGCGACAAGCGGATTGCCGCCTTCATCAACAAGGCGTCCGATGGTCTGGCGCCTGCCTGGTCGTGCCGCGGCATGTCGGGCGACGACGAGAAGCTCTGCAAGAACCGGTGGTGGAAGTATTCGGTCACGCAGGAACTCTACATGACCCGCCGCGAGATGGCGAAGACGCTGGGTCTGAAGTGGGGTGCCTACCATCTCGGCCGTCCGGGCAACCCGCGCGAGCAGGCCGACCACTTCATCGATTTCGCCAAGCCCGAAGCCGACGAGTTGATCGCCCTCGACATCGAGGACAACGACCCGACGCAGTGGATGTCGCTCGCCGAGGCCGAGGAGTTCGCCCGCCAGATCAAGATCCGCCTCGACCGCTATCCGGTGCTTTACACCAACGGTTCGACGGCCGCCTATATCGCCCAGAACAAGGAGACCTATCCGCTCCTCTCGCGCCTTCAGCTCTGGTACGCGCGCTATCGCGACGACCTGACGGGCGTCTTCCCGGAAGGCCACTGGGACAAGTACGCCCTGTGGCAGTTCTCCTCCATGCACAACTGCAACAAGCGCGCCTGCCCCTATCGCGTCGCCGGCGCGAAGGACGACATCGACGTGAATGTCGCGGCCATGAACGTCGAGGATCTGAAGAAGGCTTGGCCATTCGACGGCCTCGTGGCGCCGGAGCCAGAACCGCTTCCCAATGCCGGGGCGCTGATCGCCAAGGTCGGCGAGGAGGCGCGCGGCGCGGTGGCCGCGATCGCCGAGGACGTTGCTGCGCTTGCCAAGCCGGGCGAGGCGCAGGCCGGCGGCGAGACCGTGCCGGGGACGCTGGCTGCTGCTTACGGGCCTTCGACCCACGCGCCGATCGATCCCCTCAAGCTTCTCACCGAGACCGCTCTCGAGGAGAAGAAGGCGGCCGAGCACCCTTCGCCGATCCTTTCGGCGGTGACGCAAGGGGCGAAGACCGAGCCGGCGCCCCCCGCCGATCGCCCCGTGGCAGGGCCCACGCAGGCGATCGGAACGATCGGCCAGCTTCGCGAGGAAATGCAGGCTGTCCGCGAGATCCTGAGCGACGAGAAGGTCGAAGGAGACGCCGCGATGACGACGCCTGCCGCGTCGGCGACTCCGGTCAAGGGAGCCGAGTTGAAGTCTCGGATCCTGGAATTGATGAAGGCTGCCGAGACGGCGGTCGAAGGCGTGCCCGGCGACAAGCCGGTCGAGGAGAAGAAGCCGGAGGAGCGGGCCGAGCTTTCGGCCCCTCGCGGCGGCTGGACTATCCTGTCCAGCTTTGCCGCGCCTGAACGGCGGGTAGCATCGGCGTTCCGCGCGACCCGTTGACGCCTGCCACCCTTGTCGATCTCACCCACCGATTCTCGGACCGCCACCTTGCCTGAAAATGGCGTGGGCGTGCTTTTCGATGGGGCCGCCTGCCTCTAAACCCGTCGGATGATGGAAACCCGCACCATTCCGCTTCAGGGCGAGGCGGCCGAACGTGACGTGGCCGAGCGGTTGGCGCGCGGCGAGCTTGTCGCGGTGCCGACCGAGACGGTCTACGGGCTCGCTGCCGACGCGGCGAACGGCGAAGCCGTGGCGCGCATTTTTGAGGCGAAGGGGCGGCCCCGCTTCAATCCTCTGATCGCTCACGTCACCGGACGCCCGATGGCCGAACGCTACGCGGTAACCGACGCGCTGGCTCATCGATTGATGGAAGCCTTCTGGCCGGGCCCGCTGACGATCGTCCTGCCGCTGCGGCCCGGCGCGCCGCTTCATCCGCTGGTGACCGCGGATCTGCCGACTGTCGCCCTTCGCTCGCCGCAAGGCGGGCTGTCGCGCATCCTCGCGTATCTCGACCGGGCCGTCGCCGCCCCAAGCGCCAACCGGTCCGGCCGCGTCAGTCCGACCTCGGCCGCGCACGTCCTGCGCACGCTGGACGGGCGCATCGAGGCGGTGGCGGATGGGGGCGCGGCCGCGCACGGCATCGAATCGACGATCGTTCAGCCGGGGGGCGACCACGTCGTGCTTCTGCGACCAGGAGCGGTGACGGCTGCTGAGATCGAGGCGGCCAGCGGGCTTCCCGTCCGGCGGCACGACGGCCACACGATCGTCGCACCGGGCCAGATGCGCTCGCATTACGCGCCGCACGGTCGTGTTCGGCTGGATGCACCCGAACCGCTGGCCGGCGAGCACTTCGTCGCCTTCGGTCGTCTCCCGGAAGCCGCCGCGGCGCGCGCGGCCGCCGTCTTCCAGTTGAGCGAGACGGGCGACCTCCGCGAGGCCGCAAGCCGCCTGTTCGACGCGCTGTCGACCTTCGACGCGCCTGAGATCGAGCGGATCGCGGTGGCGCCCATTCCGCGCGAGGGCCTCGGCGAAGCGATCAACGACCGTCTGTCGCGCGCCGCTGCCGATCGCTGATCTCGACGCGCGGCGGGCAGGGGCCTAAACCTCGCTCATGACCGAGCCCGCTCCCCTTCCGCTTCCCGACGCCCTTCGCGACCGTTTCGCCGCGCTCGTCCCGCCTGGCCGCGCGCTGACCGAAGCGGCGGATCTTGCGCCCTATCTGAAGGAGACGCGCGACCTCTTCCCCGGCCGCTCCCGGCTCGTTTTGCGACCGGGAACGGTGGAGGAGGTTTCGGCGATCCTGAAGCTCGCTTCCGAGACACGGACGCCGGTCGTGCCGCAGGGCGGGAACACCGGTCATGTCGGCGGCCAGATGCCACGCTCCGAGGCCGAGATCGTCCTGTCCCTGTCGCGCCTCGACCGGATCCGCGACCTCGATGCCGCGGGCCATACGATCACCGTGGATGCGGGCGTCGTGCTCCAGCGGGTGCAGGAGGCGGCCGACGAGGCGGGGCTGCTCTTTCCCATGTCGCTCGGCTCGGAAGGGTCCTGCCAGATCGGCGGCAATCTGGCATCCAATGCGGGCGGGACCGGGGTCATCGCCTATGGCAACAGCCGTGAACTCTGCCTCGGGGTCGAGGCGGTTCTCGCCTCGGGCGAGGTCTTCCACGGCCTCCGCCGCCTCAAGAAGGACAATCGCGGCTACGATCTTCGGCAGCTTCTGATCGGCTCGGAGGGCACGCTCGGCGTCATCACCGGCGCGGTGCTGCGGCTGTTCCCGAAGCCGAAGGGGCGTGAGGTCGCCTATGCCGGCCTCGCCTCATCGGAAGCGATGCTTTCACTTTTGGCGCGCGCTGAAGGTGCAGCCGGAACGCAGCTCACCGCCTTCGAGATCATGCCGCGGCTGGCGATGGAGTTCACCGTGCGCCACACACGCGGCGCACGCGATCCCTTGCCCGGTCCGCACGCCTGGTACGTGCTCCTCGAAGTCTCGTCCAACCGGTCCGGCGACGATGCGCGCGAGACGATGGAGGGCATCCTGTCCGGCGCCCTCGAAGCCGGCGAGATCGAAGATGCCACGATCGCGCAGTCCGGGGCCGACGCGACACTCTTCTGGCGCATGCGCGAAGAGATGAGCTGGGCGCAGAAGCCGGAAGGTGGATCGATCAAGCACGACGTGTCGGTGCCGGTGGCGAGAGTGCCGGAGTTCCTGAGCCGGGCGGATGCGGCGGTGAGCGCGGCGATCCCGGGGGTTCGAATCGTCTCGTTCGGGCACCTTGGCGACGGCAACATCCATTACAACCTGTCGCAGCCCGTCGGCGCCGACAAGCAGGGCTTCCTCGACCGCTGGGGCGAAATCAACGCGCTGGTGCACGGCATCGTCGCGGACATGGACGGCAGCTTCGCCGCCGAGCACGGCATCGGCCAGCTGAAGCGCGACGAGCTGGCCCGGACGAAGCCCGCGCTGGAGATGGAACTGATGCGCGGCATCAAGCAGCTCTTCGATCCTTTCGGAATCCTGAACCCCGGAAAGCTCGTTTAAAGTTCTCTTCAAAGTTACGGTTTGGACACCCTGATGTTGGTCAGGTTCACTTAACTGAACTTCTTAGCCCGAGCGCAACTCGCTCTCGTTAGTCTGCAAGCATCGAAGGCCGGGATACATCGGCCGAATGAGCAAGACCTCTCAAGGTCTGCGGATCAACAGACGAGGACACGACATGAGCGTGGTTCACCATCAGACGTCCGTGAAGCCCGAGTGGGCCAGCACGCCGATCCGCCTCGATCCCGCGCTTGCCGACCGCAAGCAGAGCTTCGAACTGGTGCAGGACGGCGAGGTCGTCTCCTACCGGATCGATCGCCGCGGCGCGGTGATCCGGCGCACGCTGCAGAAGAGCGGCCTGCCGGTGTCGATCGCTCTCGCCGCCCGCTCGTTCCGCGGGATCGCGGCCCGCGCGATGGAGAACAGCGAAGGCGAGATCACCGTCACGCTCGAACTGCATCACGAAGACCCGACGATGTCGGTGCCCCTTCTCGTCGCCTCCGACCTCTACGACGTCGCGGCCGACTGGCGCGGCTGGTCCGAACTCTTTCGCCTGCCGATGCTGATGGTCGAGGCCGACGGCTCGGTGACGGCGCTGGAGGACTCGCTCGGCCAGGTCCGCCGCAACGATCCGATCGAACGCCGCGGCAACGCCCACCGCGGCCGTCGCCCCCGCTTCCTCGCCCGTCGCAAGCCGGGTGGTCTCGGCGTACGCCTGATGGTTCAGGGCGAGGAGATCATCGCCCGCGGCTGACCCGTCAGTAGAGACGGGGGAACGAGAGCATCCACAGGCTGGAGAAGACCAGCCCGAGGAAGATGATCCAGCCGAACAGTCCGTTCGACTTGAAGAGCTTCAGACACTCGTCGGCATTGTCGATGTCGAGGCTGCGGATCTGCCAGCCCATCTGCACGGCCCCGAGGAGCAGCCCGGCATAGGCCGGCCACGCGGGACCGGCGCTGCCCACGCCCGCCTGCCGGAAGGCCAGCGCGAAGAGGACGAGCGCGCCGCCGTAGAGGAGAACCAGCGCCGTTTTGGTGCGTCGACCGAACAGCCGTGCCGTCGAGCGTACGCCGACGAGGGCGTCGTCCTCGCGGTCCTGATGGGCGTAGATCGTGTCGTAGCCGACCGTCCAGAGCACCGCCCCAAGATAAAGCAGGAGCGGGCTCAAGGAGAGCGTGCCCCAGAAGGCCGCCCAGCCCATCAGCGCGCCCCATGAGAAGGCGAAGCCAAGGCCGAGTTGCGGCCAGTCCGTCACCCTTTTCAAGAACGGATAGACCGCGACGACCCCGAGCGACGCGATGCCGAGCACAATCGCGAAGAGATTGAATTGCACAACGACGAGGAGGCCGACCAGCGCCTGTGCCACCAGGAACGCCTTCGCACGTCCGGGTGTGACCCGGCCCGACGGCAACGGGCGCGATCGGGTGCGCGCGACCATCGCGTCGATTTTCTGGTCCACGAGGTCGTTGTAGGTGCAGCCGGCGCCGCGCATGGCGATGGAGCCGATCAGGAACAGGATGAGGTGCCAGAGGTCCGGTAGTCCGGTGTGCACGGCCGAGGGTGCCGCCCATTGGGGCGCCAGCGCTGCCGACCACCAGCAGGGCCAGAGAAGGAGCTGCCAGCCGATCGGCCGGTCCCAGCGCGCCAGCTGCGCATAGGGCCAGAGCGCCCGGGGCAGCAGGCGGTAGACCCAGTTCTCGGACGGGGCATCCACCACCCGGTCGACCGGGTTTCCCCTTGAATCATCCTGAAAACGCATGGGACAGGCAAAAGCCCTCCGAGGTCCATCCCGTCAAGCCCCGGCTCGCGGAGCGGGCAAATCACTTGACCCCCCGCGCACCGAGCCTCTATCGCCGCCCCATGGTCGCTCTTCGCGCAACGGGCATGGAAACATCATGGCTATCGACGTCCTTCTGATCGGCTCCGGTGGCCGCGAACATGCGTTGGCCTGGAAGTTGCGGCAGTCGGCCGAACTCGGCCGCCTCTTTGCCGCGCCGGGCAACCCCGGAATCGCGAAGGTCGCGGAACTCGTCCCCCTCGATGCCGCCGACCATGCGGCCGTCGTGGCTTTCTGCAAGCGCGAGGCGATCGGCCTGGTGGTCGTCGGGCCGGAAGTACCGCTCGTCGCGGGTCTCGCCGACGCCCTTTGCGAGGCCGACATAGCCGTGTTCGGTCCGAGCGCCGCCGCCGCGCGCCTCGAAGGATCCAAGGGCTTCACCAAGGATCTGTGCGCCAGGAAGGACATCCCGACCGCGTGCTACCGTCGCTTCTCGAATGCCGGGGAGGCGAAGGCCTATGTGACGGCAGAGGGCGCGCCGATCGTGATCAAGGCGGACGGGCTGGCCGCCGGCAAGGGGGTGACGGTCGCCGCGACCGTCGACGAAGCGTGCCGCGCCGTCGACGACTGCTTCGCCGACGCTGCTGATGGCGTCGAAGTGGTGGTCGAGGAATGCATGGTGGGGCCGGAGGCCTCGCTCTTCTGCCTCTGCGACGGCGAGAACGCGATCGCCTTCGGCACGGCGGAAGACCACAAGCGCGCTTTCGATGGCGACCGGGGACCGAACACTGGCGGGATGGGCGCCTACTCGCCCTCCGGCCTGATGACCCCGGAAATGACCGAGCGGGCGATGCGCGAGATCGTGCGCCCGACGCTAGAGGGCATGCGCGACCTCGGCACGCCGTTCCGCGGCGTTCTCTATGCCGGCCTGATGCTGACCGCCGATGGGCCGAAGCTCATCGAATACAACGTCCGCTTCGGTGACCCGGAGGCGCAGGTGCTGATGATGCGCCTCGAAAGCGATCTCCTGCCGATCCTTCTCACCGCGGCCACCGGCTCGCTCGAAGAGCTGGAACCGCGCTGGTCGCCGGAACCTGCGGTCACGGTGGTTCTCGCCGCCAAGGGCTATCCCGGCGCGGTGGAGAAGGGGACGGCCATCGGTTCCGTCCCGGAGGAGGGCAAGGGCGAGATCGTCTTCCACGCAGGAACGGCCTTGAAGGACGGGCGACTCGTCGCCAACGGCGGTCGTGTCCTGAACGCCACGGCGCGTGATGCCGACATCGGCCGGGCGATCGAGCGCGCCTACGCCCTCGTCGACGCCGTCGACTGGCCGGACGGCTTCTGCCGCCGCGACATCGCGCATCGCGCGCGGGGATGAACCGACCGACATTGACGTGAACGGCATGGCATTGACCGCTCGCCACCATATGTGACGAACGAGCGCATCGCGCGGCCGGCGACCCGTGGGAGGAGAACCATGTCGTTTCGAAAAGAGCGTCTGACCCGTCCGGTCTTCCGGTGGGCGCAGACCGCCATGCCGCCGATCTCGGACACCGAAGCCAAAGCGATCGATGCCGGCACGGTCTGGTGGGACGGCGAGCTCTTCAGCGGCGCTCCCGATTGGGACAGGCTTCTCGCCATGCCCCCGGCGCGGCTGACGGACGAGGAACAGGCCTTCCTCGACGGCCCAGTCACCGAACTCTGCGCGATGATCGACGAGTGGAAGATCGTCTGGGAAGATCATGATCTGCCTCCGGAAATCTGGGATTTCCTGAAACGCGAGAAGTTCTTCGGGATGATCATTCCGAAGGAATACGGCGGCCTTGGCTTCTCCAATACGGCCCATTCCGAGGTGGTGCGAAAGGTGTCGTCGGCGAGCGTGGCGGTCGGCGTGACCGTCATGGTGCCGAACTCGCTCGGCCCCGGCGAACTGATGCTGCATTTCGGCACGCAGGCGCAGCGCGACCACTGGCTGCCGCGCCTTGCCGACGGGCGCGAAATCCCATGCTTCGGCCTCACCTCCGACCGGGCCGGCTCGGATGCCGCGGCGATGACCGATCGCGGCGTCGTGGAGTATGGCGAGTTCGAGGGGCAGCGGACGCTTGGCATCCGTCTGAACTTCGCCAAGCGCTACATCACGCTCGCGCCCGTCGCGACCGTGATGGGCCTTGCGTTCAAGCTGTTCGACCCCGAGGGCCATCTCGGCCGAGGCGAGAACCTTGGCATCACGGTCGCCCTGATCCCAACGACGACGCCGGGCGTGCGCCACGGCGACCGACATATCCCGCAATTCACCTTCTTCCAGAACGGCCCGCTTTACGGGGAGGACGTGTTTATTCCGATGGACTGGATCCTCGGCGGCGAAGCGCAGATCGGCGAGGGGTGGACCATGCTGATGAAGGCGCTGGCGACCGGGCGCGGCATCTCGCTGCCCTCGCAGGCCGCTTCGGCGACGGCGATGACCGCGCGCATGGCCGGCGCCTATGCGCGCGTGCGCCAGCAGTTCGGTCTGCCCATCGGCATGTTCGAGGGCATCCAGGAGCCGCTCGCGGAACTCGCCGCCAATGCCTATCAGGTGGACGCAGCGCGCAGGCTGACGGTCGCCGCGCTCGATGAAGGGCACCGGCCTTCCGTCATCTCCGCCATCATGAAGCAGAACGCGACCGAGTTGATGCGCAAGTCCGTCGCGCACGCGATGGACATTCTGGGCGGCAAGGCGATCATCGACGGGCCGTCCAATCCGATCGGCGCCTCGCACCGCTCGGTTCCGATCGGCATCACGGTCGAGGGCGCCAACATCCTAACCCGTAACCTGATGATCTTCGGGCAGGGTGCGATCCGTGCCCACCCTCACATGCTCGACGAGATGCGTGCTTTGTCCAACCCCGACCGTGAAATGGGGCTGGCCGAGTTCGACCGGCATTTCTGGAAGCACGTCGGTCATTCCACGACGAACCTCCTGCGCACGTTCCTGTTCGGCTGGACCGGTGGGCTCGCCGCGCCTGCGCCGCGTGGCTCCGCGTTCACCAGCCATTGGCGGCAGCTGACCCGTTATGCCGCGACATTCTCCATGCTGGCCGACCTCGCATTGTTGACGCTTGGCGGCAGCCTCAAGCGGCGCGAGATGATCTCGGCTCGTCTCGGCGACATCCTGTCGGAACTCTATCTCCTCGGCGCCACGCTGAAGCGCTTCGAGACAGATGGCCGCCCGGAGGTCGACAAGCCGGTCGTCGAGTTCGTGATGCAACGAGGCTTCAACCGGATGGGCCTCGCCTTCGCCGGCGTCTTCGCCAACCTGCCGGCGCGCTGGGCCGCGATGGGAGCCCGCATCATCGCCTTTCCGCTCGGCGTTCCGCTCCGCCCGCCGGCCGACGAGCTGGTGACGGAGGTCGCTGAAATCCTGATGCGTCCGTCATCGCAGCGGGACCGGCTGACGCCGGATCTCTATCTCGGCGAAGGACGACCCGACCATCCGATCGCCGTTCTGGAAGAGGCGTTTACAAAGGTGACCGAGACCGCTGCGATCGCCAAGCGGATGCGCGAAGCCAAGCTGCGTGATCCGCAGGCAGCGCTGGAGGCCGGTGTCATCACGTCGGAGGAATTCACGGAGCTCGCCGTCGCCGAGGCCGCGGTCGCCCGCGCGGTGGCCGTCGACAGCTTCCCGATGAAGATGGTGTCGCCGCTCGCCGCGCAGCATCGGCGCCCGAACGAAGGACGCCGGGACGACGACGCGCGCGCCGAGGCCGCCGAATGACGAGAGCCGTCTATCTCGTCGACGGTGCCCGCACACCCTTTATCAAGGCGCGTGGCAAGCCGGGACCTTTCACGCCGGTCGATCTCGCAGTCCAGTGCGGCCGCCCGCTGTTGATGCGTCAGAGGTTCGATCCCGCTCTGATCGATCTCGTGGTGCTTGGATGCGTCAACGTCATCGCCGATGAGATGAACCCGGCGCGCGTTGCGGCGCTGCGACTCGCATTGCCCGATACCGTCCCGGCGCACACCGTCCAGATCAATTGCGGGTCCGGCATGCTCGCGATCGACGATGCGATGCGCGCCGTCGCGGACGGTCGATCGGAGATCGCGCTGGCGGGCGGGGCGGAGGCGCTCAGCCACTCGCCGCTCGTCCTCAGCGGCGATGCGGTCCAGTGGTTCGCGCGTCTCAACGGCGCTCGCTCGACGGGCGCGCGTTTGAAGGCTCTCGCCGGACTGAAGCCTGGCTTCCTGAAGCCCGTGATCGGGCTGGAGCGCGGCCTCACCGATCCCATCACCGACCTCAACATGGGCCAGACCGCCGAGAAGGTCGGCCACCTCTTCGGCGTTACGCGGCGCGAGGCGGACGAGTACGCAGCGGAAAGCCATCGCCGGCTTGCCGCCGCACAGACGGATGGCACCCTCGCGGGCGAGGTGGTTCCGGCCTTCTCGCGCGACGGACGCGCGTTCGATCGGGACGACGGCGTTCGGCCGGACTCGACCACTCGCAGCCTCGGCGGGCTGAAGCCGGTGTTCGAGCGGCCCTACGGCAACGTCACCGCCGGCAATTCCTCGCAGATCACCGATGGCGCGAGTTGGACGCTTCTCGCCTCGGAAGATGCGGTCGCCGCTCACGGGTTGACGCCGCTTGCCCGGATCGTCGATTGCCGCTGGGGTGCGCTCGACCCGTCGATCATGGGGCTCGGTCCGGTGATCGCGATCGCGGCGCTTCTGAAGGAGAACCGACTCTCGCTTTCCGAGGTCGGACTGTTCGAGATCAACGAGGCGTTTGCCGCTCAGGTCCTCGCCTGTGTCCGGGCGCTTGGCGACGAACGCGTCGGGCGCGAGGTGCTCGGGTTCGGTGGCGCAGTCGGCGAAATCGCAAGTGACAGACTGAATGTTGACGGCGGCGCCATTGCGCTTGGGCATCCTGTCGGCACGTCGGGCAACCGCATCACGCTCCACCTCGCCAACGCCATGCGCAGCCGCGGCGTCCGCTATGGCATCGCCAGCCAGTGCGTCGGCGGCGGACAGGGTGGCGCGTTGCTTCTGGAGGCCGCATGAAGACCGAGGACCTCCGCATGACCGGCGCGAGCCTGCTCGATACGCTGTCGGATCGCGCCCTCGAACTCTCAGCGGCCGCCGACGTCGAGCGCCGGGGAAACTGGCGTCAGGCGGTGGACGAAGACGGGGTTGCCTGGTGGGTCCTCGATCGGCCCGGCAAGTCCGTGAACACGATCGACCGAAGCGTCCTCGAAGAGCTCGACGCCCTGATCGACGGTGCGGACGCCGCGCCGCCGCGCGGCATCGTGATCCGCTCTGCCAAGCCGTCCGGCTTTGCGGCAGGCGCCGACATTGCTCAGTTCGTCGGCGCCGGGAGCGCCGAAATCGCCTCGATGCTTGGGGAGGGGCATCGCGTCCTCGACCGCCTCGCCGCCCTTCCGCTGCCGACGATCGCCGTCATCCATGGACAC
This sequence comes from Aureimonas phyllosphaerae, assembly GCF_900113065.1. Taxonomy (GTDB): domain Bacteria; phylum Pseudomonadota; class Alphaproteobacteria; order Rhizobiales; family Rhizobiaceae; genus Aureimonas; species Aureimonas phyllosphaerae. The sequence goes on along the minus strand of NZ_FOOA01000011.1, from coordinate 13,443 downwards.
TGCCTCGGCGCCGGCCTTGAGCTCGCGCTCGCCTGCCGCCTCCGAATTGCCGTGTCCGACGCCTCGCTCGGTTTTCCGGAGGTCATGCTAGGCTTGCATCCGGGGCTCGGCGGGACGTTCCGCTCGCTCGCGGTGGCCGACCCGCTGGAGGCAATGGCGATGATGCTCACCGGCAAGAGCGCGCCGGCGCGACGCGCGCGCCGGATCGGGCTGGTCGATGCCGTGGTCGAAGAACGGCATGTTCTCAATGCGGTGCGCGCGGCGGTTGGCGGCGAACTTCATCCGGCCGGTACCGGTTGGAAGGGCAAGGCTTTTGCGCTGCGCCCGGCCCGGAGCCTCGCCGCCCGACGCATGCGCGCCGAAGCGGCGAAGGCGGCACGACCCGAGAATTACCCGGCTCCGTTCCGGCTGATCGATCTTTGGGAAGCGCATGGTGACAACCCGAACCGAATGCGCGCGGCCGAACTCGACAGCTTCTCGCAGCTCATCGAGACGCCGACGTCGCGCAACCTCGTCCGCGTCTTCTTCCTGCGCGAGGCGATGCGCGGCCTGAAGGACGGGCCGTCCGGCATCCGACGGGTCCACGTCATCGGTGCGGGCGCGATGGGGGGCGACATCGCGGCCTGGGCAGCGCGGGAAGGCTTCCGTGTCTCCCTGTCCGACATCGATGCGAAGCCGATCGGCGAGGCGCTGCGCAAGGCGGCGTCGATGCTGGAAAAGACGCTGAAGGACAAGCTGAAGGTCCGCGACGCGTTGGACCGGCTGGTGCCCGATCCCGCCGGCTTCGGCATCGTCGGCGCCGATCTGGTGATCGAGGCGGCCCCGGAGCGGCTGGACCTCAAGCAATCGATCCTGCTGGATGCCGAGGCGCGGATGAAGCCCGGCGCGATCCTCGCCACCAACACGTCGGCTTTGCCGCTGCCCGACCTCGCCGCGGGGCTCGCCGATCCGTCGCGGTTCGTCGGCCTGCACTTCTTCAATCCCGTATCGCGCATGCAGCTGGTCGAGGTGGTCCGGCACGATGGGCTCTCGCCCGAGACGCTGCGCCGCGCGACGAGCTTCGTCGCGGAGATTTCGCGCTTGCCGGCGCCCGTGAGGCCGACCGCCGGTTTCCTCGTGAACCGGGCGCTGACGCCGTATATCGCGGAGGCGATCCTCCTGATGGGCGAGGGCATCCCCAAGGAGCGGATCGACGCCCGCGCCGAGGCGTTCGGCATGCCGATGGGGCCGGTCGAACTCGCCGATCGCGTGGGGCTCGACATCGCGGTCGAGGTCGCACAGACGCTGGCCGAGCGGCTCGGCATGCCCCTGCCGGAAATGCCGGGTTGGCTTCACCAGATGGTGCGCGAAGGCCGGCTCGGGGTGAAGACGGGGGCAGGGCTCTACGACTACGACGCACAGGGCAAGCCGAAGAAGATCCACCCGGATGCCCTGCCGGACGGCTCCGCCGACGACCCCGCTCTCGAGGATCGGCTGATCCTGCCGATGGTCAACACGGTCGTCGCGTGCCTGCGCGAAGGCGTCGTCCAGAGCGAGGAGATCGCCGATGGCGCGATGGTCTTCGGGACCGGTTTTGCCCCGTTCCGCGGCGGTCCGATCCGCTACGCGAGAGAGCGCGGTGTCGATACCGTGATCGCGCGGTTGCGTGAGCTCGAAATGGCGCATGGACCGCGGTTCCGGCCGGACGCCGGGTGGGATCGGATCTGACGCTCCTGACACAAACTTTGACGTTCACGTCAAAGTCCGGTAGCCATGAGCCAAGCTATGGCGTTCGGGAGGACGACGAATGTATCGGGCACCGGTGGGCGAGATCGGCTTCACGCTTCGGCATGTGGCGGGGCTCGAGGAGGCAATGGCGCGAGGCGCGACGGGAGACCTGACGCCCGATCTCCTCGATGCGATCCTGGATGAGGCCGGACGGTTCGCCGACAGCGAGATCGCCCCGATGGCCGCAGGGGGCGACAAGACCGGCGCCGTCTGGCGCGACCGCGCGGTGACCATGCCGCCGGGCTGGCGCGACCTCTATCACCGCTGGATCGACGGCGGCTGGAACGGCTTGACCGGTCCGGTGGATCATGGCGGGCAGGGCCTGCCGACCTCGCTGTCGGCCGCGATCTACGAGATGTGGAACGGCGCGTCGATGGCCTTCGGCATTGGGCCGACCCTCACGCTCGGCGCGGTCGACGCGCTGGAAGCACATGGCACCGACGCGCTTCGCGCGACCTATCTCGACAAGCTCGTGTCCGGCGAATGGATGGGCACGATGAACCTCACCGAGCCGCAGGCCGGCTCGGACCTCTCGGCGCTCCGCACACGGGCCGAGCGGCGGGACGACGGCACCTATCGCATCTTCGGCTCCAAGATCTTCATAACCTTCGGCGAGCACGATCTGACGGACAACATCGTCCATCTCGTCCTGGCGCGCCTACCCGACGCCCCGGCCGGCGTGAAGGGTATCTCGCTGTTCCTGGTTCCCAAGCGCCTCGTCAATGCGGACGGCTCGCTTGGCGCCCGCAACGACGTGTTCTGCCAGTCGATCGAGCATAAACTTGGCATCCACGCCTCGCCGACCTGCACGATGGTCTACGGCGACGGCATCGGCGAGACGGGGGAGGCGGGTGCCGTCGGCTGGCTGGTCGGCGAAGAGAACAAGGGTCTCGCCTGCATGTTCACGATGATGAACTCGGCGCGCCTCTATGTCGGAATCCAGGGGCTCGGCGTCGCGCAGGCGGCCTTCCAGAAGGCGCTGGACTTCGCCCGCGAGCGTCGGCAGGGCCGCTCGGCCGTCCCCGGCACGACGGACATGGCGCCGATCGTCGAGCACGCCGACGTCGCGCGCATGCTCCTCACGATGAAGGCGCTCGTCGGATCGGCCCGGGCGATCGCCTACTCCTGCGGTCATGCGATCGATCGATCGCGCCAGGACGGCGAGGACAGGCGCTTCTGGGCGGAGCGCGCGAGCCTTCTGACGCCGATGGCCAAGAGCTTCCCCACCGATGTCGGCGTCGAGGTCGCTTCGCTCGGCATCCAGGTGCACGGCGGCATGGGTTTCGTGGAGGAGACAGGCGCTGCGCGACTCCTGCGCGACGCGCGCATCGCACCGATCTACGAGGGCACCAACGGCATCCAGGCGATCGACCTCGTGACGCGCAAGCTGCCGCTGTCCGGCGGCGAGACCGTGCGCGCCTACATCGCGGAACTTGAGGAGATCGTGACGAGCGTCGAGCAAAGCAACCGGCCGGATTTCGGCCGGTCGTCGGAGCGCCTGCGTGCCGCCATCGCCGCGCTGCGCGAGACGACGGAGCGTCTGCTCGAATGGATGGCGCGGGGCGAAACCGGCGCGGCGCTGGCCGGCGCCACCGCATACCAGCGCCTGTTCTCGCTGACCGCCGGCAACTGCTATCTCGCCAAGGGCGCGCTGGCGGACGCTGACGTCCCTTCGCGCGCCGCACTGGCCCGTTTCATGGCGGAGACGCTTCTGCCCGACGTCCACGCCCTGTCGGCCGAGGTGATGGACGGGGGCGAAAGCCTGCGTGCCGCGACCGTGGCCCTGAACTGAGGATCGACATGAGCCAGCACATTCGCGTCGAGACCAGCGACGGCGTTTGCCGCATCCGCATCGACCGCGCCGAAAAGAAGAATGCCCTCGACCGGGCGATGTATCGCGCGCTGGACGACGCCTTGTCGCGCGCCGACGCCGACCCGTCCGTCGGCTGCATCCTCTTCTGCGGTTCTCCGGGCGCCTTTTCCGCCGGCAACGATATCGCCGACTTCGTCGCCTTCACCGGGTCCGACCGCCCGATGGGCGAGCTGATGGACTTCCTCCACACGCTGGCCGGTGTCGGGAAGCCGATGATCGCGGCGGTCGACGGGCTGGCGATCGGGATCGGCACGACGCTGCTTCTCCACTGCGATCTCGTCTACGCCACGCCGCGTTCGCTGTTCCGCACCCCGTTCTCCGATCTCGGCATCGTGCCGGAGGCGGCCTCGAGCCTCCTCGGACCCCTGGCGATGGGGCACCAGCGTGCCTTCGCGCTTCTCGTGATGGGCGAGACGTGGGACGCGGAGAAAGCGCGCGAGGCCGGTCTAGTGCTCTCGGTAGTAGTCGACGCGGAAGCCGATGGCGAAGCGGCGGCGCGTCGTCTCGCGGCGAAACCGCGCGAGGCGGTGCGGATCGGCCGCGATCTCCTACGGGCGACGCCGGACGCCGTGCGTGAACGCATCGTGCTGGAGGCGGACCATTTCCAGGAGCGTCTCCGTTCCCTCGAGGCGCAGGCGGCCTTCGCCGCGTTCCTGACGCGCGGTTAGGACGGTTTCTCGCGCTGAGCCTTCAGTTTGCGGCGGAACTGGAGCACGGTCCCGCCGCTGAGGATCAGGAACACGGCTGCGATCGCCGCATACGCCCATGGGCTGCCGTGGAGATAGGTGTCGATCCGGTCGCCGAGAACGTAGGCACCGAAGCCGTAGGCGCCCGACCAGAGGGCAGCGCCGAGAGCGTTATAGAAGAGGAACGACCACCACGGGAAATGCAGCGTCCCGGCCGCAAAGCCGCAGACTTGGCGTAGGATCAGGATGAAGCGGGCGATCAGGACGATCGGCGGCCCGACCGTGCGGAACCGCTCCTCGACATAGCGATACTTTTCCTGCGTCAGCCCGATGCGATGGCCGTGCCGCGCGACGAGTTGGCTGCCGTAACGGTAGCCGAGCCAGTAGCCGAGATTGTCGCCGAGCGTACCGCCGAGCCAGGCGGAGAAGAAGACGCCCCAGACATTCAGCTGGCCGTGCCCGGCCATGATGCCCGCCGCGATCAGGATGCTCTCGCCCGGAAACGGCAGTCCGGTCGATTCCAGAAAGATAGACAGGAACAGGATGCCGTAGCCGTATTCCTGCAGAAAGCCGGTGATCCAGTTCAGCATCGCGCCCTCAACGCTCGAAGAGAGCGACCGCCTCGACATGGTGAGACCAGAGGAACTGGTCGATCGGCGTGACCGACAGGAGCCTGTACCCGCCGCCGACCAGGATCGCGGCATCGCGCGCGAGGGTCACCGGATTGCAGGATACGGCGGCGATCCGCTTGACCGTAGAAGCCGCCAGTTCGCGAGACTGCGCCTCCGCGCCGGCGCGCGGCGGATCGAACAGGACACCGTCGAACTTCGACAGCTCCTTGACGGTTAGCGGACGGCGATAGAGATCGCGCCGCTCGATGGCGATCGGCTTCAGCCCGCTCGCGCCGCGCTTGGCTTTTTCCAGCGCGGCGAGAGCCGGCGCGTCGAACTCGGCCGCGTGCACCGCGTGGCGCTGGGCTAGTCGCAGCGAGAAGGCGCCGAAGCCGGAGAAGAGATCGGCGACCGACTTCGACGGCGCGAGATGCGCCAAGGCGATCTCGGCCATGTGCTCCTCGGCCCGGCCGACCGCCTGCAGGAATGCGCCGGGCGGGAAGGGGACGGCGATGCCGGCCACGTCGATCACCGGGACGCGGTTCTCGATCAGCGTCTCGCCATCGACGGAGAGGCGTGCGACCGCGCCATCCTCCGCGCCCCAGGCGATCGTCGCCTGCCGGAGGTCGCCGGTGAGCTTGGCGGTCTGCTCGATGGCGACGTCGAGCCCGGTCGTGGTGCGCGTGACCGTCATCCGCAGCTCGCGCTTGCGGTCGATCAGAAGCGTCGCCAGCCGTTCGAAGCGCTTCAGCCGCGCGACGATCTCCGGCACGACGACGAGGCAGGTTTCGATCGGCGCGATCCGGTGGCTCAGCGCCTCGTGAAAGCCGAAGAGAACCCTCGGTCCCGCCCGCACGGCGGTAAAGACGGCGCGGCGGCGCGAGGCGGGGTCGCACGGCACGAGCGGCGCGACATCCGGCGACAAGCCTTCGCGCGACAGGGCGTCGACCACGAGGTCGCGCTTGAACGTCGCGTAGAGATCGTCACTGAGATGCTGCAGGTCGCAGCCCCCGCAGCGGCCGAAATGGGGGCACGGCGCCTCGCGCCGGTCGGGCGAGGGCGCGTCGACCGACAGGAGCTGGCCGCGGCCCCCCTGGCGCTCGATCGTCACGCGCTCGCCCGGCAGTGCGAACGGGACGAAGACCGTGGTCGGCTGGCGCGCGATGCCGTCGCCGCGCGTTCCCAGCGCATCGATCGCAACCTGCTCGCTCACGCCTTCACTCCACCCAACAGAAATTCCATGTTGCCGTCGCCTCCTGTGATCGGCGACGGAACGATCCCGAGAGACCGCCAGCCGGGCTGCTCGTTCAGCCACTCCGCCAGTTCGGCCGCGATCGAGGGCGCCGTGGTCGGATCCCGCAGCAGGCCGCCCTTGCCGATCGCCTCGCGCCCGGCCTCGAATTGCGGCTTGACGAGGAGCACGGCCTTCGCGCCGCTCTCAGCCAGCGCGAGGGCCTGGGGGAGCGCCAACCGCAGCGAGATGAAGCTCACGTCGGACGCGACGAGACCGATCCGGCGTCCGCCGAGATGCTCGGCTGAGAGATCACGCGCGTTCAGCCCTTCGAGGCATGTGACACGCGCATCCTCGCGCAACGTCGTGTGCAACTGCCCGTGGCCGACATCGACGGCGATCACATGCGCGGCGCCGTGCTCCAGGAGAACTTGCGTGAACCCGCCGGTCGAGGCGCCGACATCGAGGGCGTCGAGCCCGTCCGCGTGAATGTCGAACGCTTCGAGGCCGGCGAGGAGCTTCAGCGCCGCACGCGACACGTAGGCCGCTGCCGGGTCGTCGAGTTCGACCTGCGCGTTTTCGTCCACGCTCTGGCCGGGCTTCGAGACCACGACGCCCTCGACGCGGACACGGCCGCGCAAGATCGCATCGCGCGCCCGCGCGCGCGAATCGAGAAGACGACGCTCGGCGACGAGCTGGTCCAGGCGGATGCGCTGTGCGTTCATTCCGACCCGTCTCAGGCGCGCATGACGCGCTGCGCCGTGTCGCCTAGCGCGCGGAACACTGTCTCGACAATCGCAGCGCGGTCGAGGCCGGAAACCTTGATCATGGCCTCGGGCGCGGCATGGTCGACGAAGCGGTCGGGCATCGTCATCGGCCGGACCTTGACGCCGCGATCCATCAGGCCGTGGCGCGCCATATGCTCCAGAACCTGCGCAGCGAATCCACCGGAGGCGCCTTCCTCGATCAGGATCAGCACCTCGTGGTGTGCGGCGAGGCGCCGGATCAGGTCGGTGTCGAGCGGCTTGGCGAAGCGCGCATCGGCAACCGTCGTCGACAGGCCGAAGCCTTCCAGTTCCTCGGCCGCGGCAACCGCTTCGGCGAGACGCGAGCCGAAGGACAGGATGGCGACCTTCGAGCCCTCGCGGACGATCCGGCCGCGGCCGATCTCCAGCGCGCGCCCGCGCTCGGGCATCTCGACACCTGTGCCGTTGCCGCGCGGATAGCGGAACGAGATCGGGCCGTCCTCGTGCTCTACGGCGGTGCGAACCATGTGGCGCAACTCCGCTTCGTCGGCCGCCGCCATCACCACCATGCCGGGAAGCGGGCACAGGAACCCGGTATCGAAGGAGCCGGCATGGGTCGGTCCGTCGGCGCCGACGAAACCCGCGCGGTCGATCGCGAACCGCACGGGCAGATGCTGGATCGCCACGTCATGGACGATCTGGTCGTAGGCGCGCTGCAGGAAGGTCGAATAGATCGCGACGAAGGGCTTGTAGCCTTCGGTGGCGAGCCCCGCCGCGAAGGTCACCGCATGCTGCTCGGCGATGCCGACGTCGAACGTGCGCTTCGGGAACGCCTGCCCGAAGAGGTCGAGGCCGGTGCCGTCGGGCATCGCGGCGTTGATCGCGACGATCTTTTCGTCCTCGTGCGCTTCCTGAATCAGCGTCTCGGCGAAGACCTTGGTGTAGCTCGGGGCATTCGACTTCGGCTTGGATTGCGTGCCGGTCACCACGTCGAACTTCGACACGCCGTGATACTTGTCGGCGCTGGCCTCGGCCGGCGCGTAACCCTTGCCCTTGCGGGTGACGACGTGGATCAGCACCGGCCCGTCGCCGTTGTCACGCACGTTCCTCAAAACGGGCAGGAGATGGTCGAGGTCATGCCCGTCGATCGGGCCGACATAGTAGAAGCCAAGCTCCTCAAACATCGTGCCGCCGGTCAGGAAGCCCCGCGTGTATTCCTCCGTCTTGCGCGCGCCCTCGCGAACGAACTCGGGCAGGTGGCTCGTCACGGTCTTCGCGCGGTTGCGCAGCGTGCGGTAGGTCTTTCCCGAGACCAGTCGCGCAAGATAGGCGCTGAGCGCGCCGGTCGGCGGCGCGATCGACATGTCGTTGTCGTTGAGGATCACGATCAGCCGCGCATCGAGCGCGCCGGCGTTGTTCATGGCTTCGTAGGCCATGCCCGCCGTCATTGCGCCGTCGCCGATCACCGCGATGACGTTGTTGCGGCGACCGTCCATCTCGGCGGCGACGGCCATGCCGAGGCCGGCCGAGATCGAGGTCGAGGAGTGGCCGGCGCCGAACGGGTCGTACTCGCTTTCCGTGCGCTTGGCGAAGCCGGAGACGCCGCCCTCCTGGCGAACCGTGCGCATCGCCTCGCGGCGGCCGGTCAGAATCTTGTGCGGATAGGCCTGATGGCCGACGTCCCAGATCAGCCGATCGGCAGGCGTGTCGAAGACGGCATGGATCGCGACTGTTAGTTCGACGACGCCGAGACCGGCTCCGAGGTGCCCGCCGGTGCGCGAGACCGCGTCGATCAGGTCCAGGCGCAGTTCATCGGCCACCTGCCGAAGCGATGTCTCGGGCAGGGCCCGGAGATCGGCCGGGGAGGCGATGCGGTCGAGGAGCGGCGTGGAGGGACGCTGGGACAAGGACATCTCCTGATGCGAAGGCCGACGCAGATGCGCGCCCCGAAGGTCGGGCTTGTTAGACTGGTTTCAAGATGGCTTGTCCACCGGCGGTCCGTCGCATCAGGCCGGGTCGAGAGGCTCGACGTCGATAGCCTTGCCGCCGCGCGAAAGCTTGATCTTCTCGACCTTGTCCTCGGCAGCCGAGAGCAGCCGATCGCAATGTGACTTCAGCTTCTCGCCCCGTTCATAAATGCGGATCGAGTGCTCGAGCGCCACGTCGCCGCGCTCGAGATCCGAAACGATGCGCTCGAGAGCCGACAGCGCTTCCTCGAAGCTCATGCGTCGGATGTCGCTGTCGTCGGCGGGCAGGGGGGCGATCGTGTCGGACATGATGAACCTTTGTAATGCTCGCGGTCAGCCGACCATCAGCCGCTGCACGTGCGCGGCGACCGATCGTTCCAGGCCGACGAGGTCGTAGCCGCCCTCCAGCACGCTCACGAGACGGTTGCCGGAAAAGCGAGATGCGATATCGAGGAGCTTGCCGGTCGCCCAGTCGAAGTCGGCCTCGATGAGATTGAGCCCGGCGAGCGGATCACGGTGATGCGCGTCGAATCCGGCGGAAATGATGACGAGGTCGGGCCGGAACCGGATCAGCGCCGGAAGGACGCGCTCGGCGAAGGCCGCCCGGAACTCGTCGGTGCCGTCTCCCTCGCTCAATGGGATGTTGACGATATTGCCGGCGCCCGTTTCGGCTTCCGCGCCGGTGCCGGGATAGAGCGGCGCCTGATGGGTCGAGACGTACATCACCGACGGGTCGGACCAGAAGATGTCCTGCGTCCCGTTCCCATGGTGCACGTCCCAGTCGACGATCGCGACCTTCTCCAGTCCGTGGACCACCTGCGCATGGCGGGCGGCGACGGCGGCCTGATTGAACAGGCAGAAACCCATTGCGGTCTCGCGCTCGGCGTGGTGGCCGGGCGGTCGGGCTGCGACGAATACGTTGCGCGCCTCGCCCAAGACAACATCGTCCACCGCGGCACAGGCGGCACCGACCGCATGCAGCGCCGCGGAGAAGCTCTTCGGGCTGACGACGGTGTCGCCGTCGATGCGCGTCATTCCCTCAGCCGGCGTCGCGCGTGCGATCTTGCGGACATGATCGACGGAATGGCAGCGATAGACCGCCTCCACCGAACCTTCGGGCGCGAGCACCCGGTCGAGGTTCTGGAAGGCCTCCGCCTCCAGGGCGGCCGCAACGGCGGCCATGCGTTCGGGACGCTCGGGATGGCCGGGGCCGGTCAAATGCTCGGCGAAGATCGGGTGGTGGTAGAGACGCGTCATCACGGGCAAACGTCTCCGATTGAAAGGACGGACATCCGAACGCTTCGAGCCGGTTTCATCGGCCGGTTTGCGCCCGGTGCCTCAGATAGTGATCCGCGATCGCGCAAGCCACCATGGCTTCGCCGATCGGCACCGCCCGAATGCCGACGCAGGGGTCGTGCCGGCCCTTGGTCATCACGTCGACCTCCTGCCCGTCGGCATCGACCGAGCGGCGCGGGGTGAGGATCGAGGACGTCGGCTTCACCGCAAAGCGCGCGACGATGGGCTGGCCCGTCGCGATGCCCCCGAGGATGCCGCCGGAATGGTTCGACAGGAACTGCGGTCGTCCGTCATCGCCCATGCGGATTTCGTCGGCATTGTCTTCGCCGGAGAGAGTGGCCGAGGCGAAGCCGTCGCCGATCTCGACGCCCTTTACGGCATTGATCGACATGAGGCCCGCGGCAATGTCGGCATCCAGCTTGCCGTAGAGCGGGGCACCGAGACCGGGCGGCACGCCGTCCGCGACCACCTCGACCACGGCACCGATCGAGGAGCCGCGCTTGCGCACGCCGTCGAGAAGATCGGCCCAGCGTTCCGCCGTCTGCGCATCGGGACAGAAGAACGGGTTGCGCCGCGTTTCGTCCCAGTCGAAACGCGAGCGGTCGATGGCGACGTCGCCGATCTGGACGAGCGCCCCGCGCACGACGAGGCCGGGCAACACGAGGCGGGCGATCGCGCCGGCAGCAACCCGCGTCGCCGTCTCACGCGCCGACGAGCGACCGCCGCCGCGATAGTCGCGGACGCCGTACTTCATGTCGTAGGTGATGTCGGCGTGACCCGGGCGATACCGCCGCGCGATCTCGGAATAGTCCTTCGAGCGCTGGTCGACGTTGTCGATATGGAGGGCGATCGGCGTGCCGGTCGAAACCAGTTCTCCATCCGCTTCGCCGGGCATGACGCCCGACAGGACGCGCACCTGATCGGGCTCCTGCCGCTGCGTCGTGTAGCGCGACTGGCCGGGGCGGCGCTCGTCGAGGTAGCGCTGGATCTGCGCTTCCGAGAAGCGCAGGCCCGGCGGCGTTCCGTCCACGACGCAGCCGATCGCGGCGCCGTGGCTTTCGCCCCAGGTCGTCACGCGGAAGAGGTGGCCGAAGCTGTTATGCGACATGAAAAGTCTGCCGATCCCGTTGGCGCACAGATGTCGGCACGACGGCCGCATGGGCGGGGTTGATGCAGCGAATTTGCCGGCGCGGCAAGCCGCCGGCCGCCCGAAAAAACCACAATCGTCGCGGAACCTCGCATCGTTCGAATCGAGCCGGGGGCCCAGCACTCCCCCGAGCCGCTGCGGGAGCTGCCGGATGACGAGACGGGTCGTCGCCTTCTTCGCCTGTTCTTTTCTCAGCGTGTCCGCCAGCTATCCGGCGGCCGCGCGCGAAGTGGACGGTACGATCGAACGGATCGATCGGGAAGACGAAACCCTGAAGCTTTCCGACGGGGTGACCTATCAGCTGCCGGAAATCTTCGACTATTCCGCCGTCAGGCCGGGCATGCAGGTCGTCGTGGTCTACGAGGCCGGGGCCTAGACCCAGTCGAAGTGCCCGTTGGACGCGCGAAGAATGCGGTCCTGCGGGATGTCCGCCTGCGAAGCCTCCGCGGGCGACATGCCCGCGAAGACGTTGAGGAAGGCGCGCGTGATGCCGCCGTGCGCGACGACAATGGTCGGGCGGACGAGTTCGCGGAAAACGGGAGCCACGCGTCCGGCAAGGCTCTGATAGGTTTCCGCTCCGGCGCCGGGCGGCTGGAAATTCCATTTGTCGGCCTTGCGCCGGGCGGACTCTTCCGGAAACCGCTTCGCCAGTTCGGCGACCGTGTAGCCCTGCCAGTCGCCGAAATGGATTTCCATCAGGCGCTCGTCGGTGCGGAAGCTATCGATCTCCAGTCCCATCTCTCGACGAATTGCACGCATCGTCGCGGATGCACGGAGCATCGGACTGGAAACGAAGTCGAAGGTTCCGCCACCCGCGCCAAGGACATTGGCGAGGTAACGACCGTTGCGCCGAGCTTGCGCCTCACCGGTCCGATTAAGCGGAATGTCGCTCTGGCCTTGAAGGCGCGCCGCGGCATTCCAGTCCGTCTGCCCATGACGGCAGAGGTAGATCAGGGGGAGTTTGGTCACTGCGGAATGTCCGTCAGTCCTTGATGACGGAAATGTCGGGCGCGTCCACCGCTTTCATGCCGACCACATGGTAACCGGAATCGGCATGGTGCACTTCGCCGGTGACCGAGCGTGACAGGTCCGACAGGAGGTACAGGCCGACATCGCCGACTTCCTCGATCGTCACCGTCCGGCGGAGCGGCGCGTTGTACTCGTTCCACTTGAGAATGTAGCGGAAGTCACCGATGCCGGAAGCGGCCAGGGTCTTGATCGGGCCGGCCGAGATGGCGTTGACGCGGATGTTCTTCGGGCCGAGATCGACCGCAAGATACTTCACGCTCGCCTCGAGCGCGGCCTTGGCGACGCCCATGACGTTGTAGTTCGGCATCACCTTTTCGGCGCCGTAGTAGGTGAGGGTCAGCATCGACCCACCATCGGTCATCAGTTTCTCGGCCCGCTGCGCGACCGCCGTGAAGGAATAGACCGAGATGTTCATGGTCTTGTTGAAGTTGGCTTCCGTCGTGTCGACGTAGCGCCCGGTCAGTTCGTCCTTGTCGGAGAAGCCGATCGCGTGGACGAGGAAGTCGAGCTTGCCCCACTTCTCTTCGAGCGCCTTGAAGCAGGCATCGATGGTGGCAGGATCACCGACGTCGCAGTGGCCGCAGACGAAGGCGCCGAGCTCGGCGGCCAGCGGCTCGACACGCTTGCGCAACGCATCGCCCTGATACGTGAAGGCGATTTCGGCGCCCTGGGCGGCCAAGGCCTTGGCGATTCCGAAGGCGATGGAGCGGTTGTTGGCGACGCCGAGGATGACGCCGCGCTTTCCCTTCATCAGGCCCAACGAATCTACCATGGCCTGAACTCCTTCGTTACGTTTTGCATTTTCCCGCTGGGGCGGCGGTATGGCATAGCCACCCGCGGCCAGCAAGCGGCGGGAACACTTGGTCGGCTGAGCTCAGGCGTCGCCCTGACCGTCCCGCCGCTTTTCGAACAGTGCGACGAGTTCCGGCATCGGTTCGGCAGGAAGCGCGATCGACAGTGTCACGAGGATGTCGCCGCGACCGCCGTCCTTGCGGGTCAGTCCCTTGCCGCGCAGGCGCAAGGTGCGACCCGATGTCGTCCAGGGCTGGATCTTCGTGGCAACCCGTCCATCCAGCGTCTCGATGGTCAC
>NZ_FOOA01000004.1 GCF_900113065.1 Aureimonas phyllosphaerae | reverse complement strand
CCGGATCGAAGCATCTTGCTCAAGGATCGACATCTCATGATCAAATCAGCGTTGCTCGCAACGGCTTTTGCCGTCGGGCTCACCTCGTTCGCGGCGGCGCAGAGTGCGCCGTCGCCCGATGCTCCGCCCCCACAGCCGGCCGCTGCGGCCATGCCCGGACCGGACGGCAACGCCCGTCCCGCACCGGCCGACTTGCCGCCTCCGCCCCCTCCGGGCGAGGCGCCGCGTCCCGGCGATCACCGCGGACCGCCACCCCCGCCGCCGATGGGCAAGGGCGTGGAAATCCGGCTCGGCCGCGATGCGGGTATCCGGATCAACTGCGGCGATGAGCCTATGGACGCCTGCATCGCAGCGGCCAAGCCGCTGACCGATCGCATTCCCGATCTCACGCTGCCGCCGGCGCCGCCCGCGGCGAACGGGGCGCCGATGCCCTCGGCGAACTAAGGTCTACAGGCCGGACGGCGGGAAACTGCCGCCCGGTTTTCACGCTCGGCAACACGATCGTCAGCCTCAGCTCAGCTAGAGCTTTCGATCCCGCAGCCGCACGCCGGCCCCGCCTCCGTTCTCCGGGATGAACTCCACGCCGGCCGCCTCAAGCGCGGCGCGGATCGCCGCGACCGTGCGAGGCTGCGCAGCTAGGAGACCAGGCGATGTCTCTAGGCGCTTGATCGACGGCAGGGACACGGCCGAAGCGTTCGCGAGATCCCGCTGTTCCCAACGGATCAGCGCACGGGCGGCTCGTACCTGTTCGCTTGTGATCATTGTTCGCGCCGCCTCGTAATACCTGAGGTATTGACAGTGCTTCAGGCACCGATTAATTCCTGAGGTATCACAACGGGAGTTAAGCAGCAATGAACGCCACCACCCCTGCCGCTTCGATCGCAACGCTCGTCGGATCCGACCCGCTCTTAGCGGCCGTCCTCAACTTCAACGCAGAGGCCGATCGGCTCGAGAACGCGCCGGGCGATGACCAGGTCGACGACGATCGTTTCGCCGCGGTCATGGACGATCTTTGCGACAACACGCCCCCGTGCACATCGGACGAAGGCGCCTTTGCGGCGTTGGCGCTGGCCGCTCGTCAGATGATGGACAGCGCGCATAGCGATCTCCACGACGCGCTCGTCGCGGTCGTCCTGGACTACGCGCACCGCCGGCAGTGCAATGCCTGACCGGACATCGAAGATCGCGAAGGGGGAGGGGCCGCTACGCGCGGCCCTTCTTGCGTTTGGACGGTTCCACTGGACCAGCGGGACCGGCTCGCTCAATCAGGCGTCCGCCTTCGCCGCAGCCTTCGCGGACCGCTTGGCCTTCGGCTTACCCGCGGACGCGGACACTGGCGCGGCCGCCGCTTCGGACGCAGTAGCTTCGTCCGCGGCAACTTCAGTCGGCGCGACGCGCTTGCGCCCAAGGCCCAATGCCTTGGCCACTTCCGCACGACGCTTCGAATAGTTCGGCGCGACCATCGGATAGTCCGCCTTCAGCCCGTACCGCTCGCGATATGTGTCAGGCGTCAAGCCATGCGTCGCGAGGTGACGTCGAAGCGCTTTGTAGGGCTTCCCGTCGATCATGCTGATGATGATGTCGGGATCGGCCAAGCTCTTTCGCGCGCTGACGGCACCCTGATATTCCGCCGGCGCTTCTTCAGCCGCGGGAGCTGCTTCGACCGGCGGGTCGATCATGCCGACGAGAGCGGAGTGGCTGTTCTTCAAGAAGGTGTGAACGTCCTCAGGAGCGACCCGCGTGTTCGGATTGCTGAGCCATGCGGTTGTGATTTCGACCGCTAGCTCAACCGCGTTAGACTTCTCTTCCAAGACAATTCTCCATCTCGAGCAATGATCGCTGCAAAACGGATGATTCGGCGTTCTGCAGCTTCATGACTACCAATAGTCCGCGGCAGGAGCGTTTTGCGAGTGGAGATAGTAGCTTTGTCCTCTTTCGGAACCGAAAAATTGGTATCGCTCAACAGCATCCGATCGCGGTTTGCGGCAGATGCAGCGCATCTGATCGGCAACGATCGCGCGGGCTATCGTGTGCGGTCCTGACCGTTCGCCATTCAACGCACGTCAATAATGCTGGCTTAGGATCCCGTTCAGCCCGGGAGCCCGCCGCCATGCAGTCGATGTTCGCCAATCTCACCGCCATTCGCAGCCGCCGGGAAATGCGGATCAAGGTGGCGCTTGCGACGCTGGGAATCGTCGCGGTGACCGATGGCGTCGACGCCTTGGTCAATCTCTACACGCAGCCCGACCGCATCTGGCCGTCATTCATCCAGACGACGCTGATCGCGGCTGCGATGTCGCTGCTCTTTCTCGGCCTCCTGGCCCGGTCGAACCTGCGCCTCTTCGAACTGAAGGAGCGGTTCGAGACGCTCGCCTTGACCGATATCCAAACCGGGCTTCTGAACCGGCGCGGTTTCTTCGCCTCTCTAGATCGCGTCAAGGCGAGTGGCGCCGACATGACGCTCGGCGTTATTGACATCGACCACTTCAAACGAATCAACGACACGTACGGGCACCTTGTCGGCGACTACGTCATCGCCGAGGTCGGTCGTTCCCTACGCGAGGGGATGGGGGCACCGCACTTTGTGGGGCGGGTCGGCGGCGAGGAATTCGCCCTCGCGCTGAACGGCATGTCGCTTGGGGAGGCAGCCGGAGCGGCCGATCGGCTGCGCACGAGGCTTCAGGACATTGGGGGATCCCGTCTGCCACCGGGCCTGAAGGTAACGGCAAGCGTTGGCCTCGCCCGGATCGGGGAAGACGAGGTGATGTCGGGCTACGCTCGCGCGGACAAGGCGCTCTACGAGGCCAAGCGCCGCGGCCGCAATCTTACGATCAGCGCCGAGCTCGACCTTGGCGACAATGTCGTCGCGCTGTCGCTACCGTCAGGCGCCACCAGGCGCGATACCAACTGACGGACAAAACGTCCGCTCCGAATCGCCCGGCCGAGATTGCCGGACTGTCAACGCGAGCTGTGAACACGCTGCGGACGACGAAAAGAATCGTGCTGCCCGCGTGCTGCCCACGAAACGGTGGTTAGGCACTCCGGAGCGATCCGGACGCTAAGTGACTGTTTTTGTTCGGGAAAATGGTGCTGCGAGAGAGGATTGAACTCTCGACCTCTCCATTACCAATGGAGTGCTCTACCACTGAGCTACCGCAGCAAGCCGACGGCGGCTCTATTGCCATAGGCTGGCGGGGAGCGCAAGGCGTGTCGTGTGACGGTTTTTTCGACGGGGGCTTTGAGGGGGGTGGACAGGCGGATAGGGCCTGACTATAAGGCGCGGACCGAACGGAACGACCCGCCTGGGCCGGCTCCCGAACGGCGCCCAAGTAGCTCAGTTGGTAGAGCATGCGACTGAAAATCGCAGTGTCGGTGGTTCGATTCCGCCCTTGGGCACCACTTCCTTCGGTCTCTAAATCTCGATCAGCGTCCTACGGCACGTTTCACATCGCCTGACCTTCGCTCAGGCGTGGGACGCGGGTTCGTCTAGGCCCATCTGCCAGAAGTCGCTCTCCAGCCGGCAGGCGGTGGCAAAAATCTTTTCGAGTTCGCCCGCGCGTTCTTGTGTGAGATGTCGCTGTGCGAGCCGGTCCAGATGCGCGCGCGCGCGCATCGCGACGCTCTGGTAGGCGTCGCCCGCGTATTCCATGATCCAGTCTCGATAGGGGTGTGAGGCGCCACACGAGGGCGCGAGGCGACGGGCGATCACCGCATAGCCGATGACGCATGGGGCCAGCGCGACATGAAGGTCGAGGAGGTCGCCGCCCTGGCCGCAGTCGAGGACGTAGCGCGTGTAGGCAAGCGTCGCAGGGTGCTCCTCCGCCGCTTCGAGCGCCGCCGAGCTCAGCCCCCATCCGGCGCAGAGCCTGACGTGCAGCGACAGCTCGACGTCGAGGATCGCACCGAGCGCCGTGTGTGCGGCGCGCATGTCGTCGAGCGTCCGGCTCTTGTAGACGGCCAGCGCGTTGGCGCGGGCGAACTGGATCAGGAAGAGGTAGTCCTGCTCGAGATAGCGGCGGAACGCCGGCGCGGGCAGGCTGCCGTCGCCCATCCGCCGGACGAACTCGTGGTCGATGTAACCGGTCCAGTGCGAGCCGGCCGTCGCGGTCAGGTGGTCGAAGAGATCCATCGTCAACCCTCGTAGGCGGCATCGAAGAAGGCGCGTTCGAGCCGGACGGCGCGGGTGAAAAACTCGCCGACGCGCACGGCTTGCGACGGGCCGACGCGATCGAGCTCGGCACGCAGGAACGAGACGAACTCGCCGAACTCGGCATTGTCGTGCAGCGTGATCCACTCGGCATGCAGGAAATGCGGTGGCCGGGGATAAGGACAGCGTCGGGCCCATTCGAGATACAGCCATTCGGCGACCGTCAGGACCGCGATGGCGCACGGATAGGAGCCGGCCTGCGCCGCCTCGCGCATCAGGGCGCGGAAGCCGCGGGTCGCGGCCTTGTCGGGCTCGCCGATCCGCCGTTCCGCATCGATCCCGAGCGCCTCGAAGGCGCGCAGGAAATAGGTGTTCTCCTCGCCCGCGATCGTCCCGGCAAAGCGGCCGAGCCGCAGGCGGGCGTCGAACGTGTCGGCGGAGGCGATCGCCGCGCCGAGAAGCCCCAGGAAGTCATCGAGGAAGCGATGGTCCTGAACGAGGTAGGACGCCATCACGCCCGGCGCGACCGAACCTTCGCCGAGTTCGCGCACGAAGCGATGCGCGACGCCGGCGCTCCAGTCGGGTTCGCTGGCCTCGCGCAGCGCATCGGAGAAGCGGGGGTTCAAGGAGCGTCTCCAAGCATCGAAGCAGGCCACCAGCGATGGAAATGGTGGACGGGACCGCGGCCGGAGCCCACGCCGAGCGTCATGCCGGCTTCGAGGGCGTCGGTGAGGTAGGCCTTGGCCCGGACGGTCGCGTCCCGAAGTTCCGATCCTCGCGCCAGTTCGGCGGTGATGGCAGCCGCGAGCGTGCAGCCCGTGCCGTGATCGTGGCGCGTTGCGACGCGCGGCGCCGACAGGCGCTCGACGCGTTCCGGTCGGACGAGAAGATCGACGCTGTCCGAGCCCGTTCCGTGCCCGCCCTTCACGAGAACGGCGCGTGCGCCGAAGTCGAGGATCGCGCGGCCCTGCTGTTCCATCTCGGCTTCGCCCGAAGCCATCGGCCGATCGATCAGAAGCGCAGCTTCGTGAAGATTGGGCGTCGCGACGTCGGCGAGCGGCAGGAGTTCGGAGCGCAGCGCCTCGATCGCCTCCTCTCGCATGAGGCGATCCCCGGAGGTTGCGACCATCACGGGATCGACGACGGCGCACCGTCCATGCGCGCGCAGGCGCTCGGCAATCGCGCGGATCGTCTCGGTGCGCGACACCATGCCGATCTTGATCGCACCGACGGCAAGGTCCGACAGGACCGCGTCGATCTGCGCTGCGACGATGCCGGGCGACAGGTCCTCGATCGCGGTCACGCCGCGCGTATTCTGAGCGGTGACGGCGGTGACGACGCTGGCGCCGAAAACGCCGAGCGCCGAAAAGGTCTTGAGGTCGGCCTGGATGCCGGCCCCGCCGCCCGAGTCGGAGCCTGCGATCGTGAGCGCGATCACGGTCACGGGGTCAGCTCCACGGCATAGTCGGCCAGCGGAGGCGCGGCATCGAGAAGGCCCTTGTCTTTCATGAACGTGGCAAAGCGCGCGTAGCGGCCGGCGTCGAGCGCGAAGGGGCGCTTGGCGAAGCGCGGGAGGGTGTCGGCGAAGGCGCGCCGGTTCAACTCGTCGTCGAGATCGGGATAAGCCTTGAGGAACAGGGCGAGCGCCTCGTCCGGATGATTGGTCGCAAAGATCGCCGCCTCTTCCACGGCGGCCAGGAACCGCGGCAAGCGCGGATCGCCGAGCTTCTCGCGGCTGGTGACGAGGATCAGTTCGTCATAGGCGGGGACGCCGTTCTCCTCGGGAAAGAAGGCCTGGCCCTCGTGGCCCTCGAGGCGGATCTGC
Organism: Aureimonas phyllosphaerae; assembly: GCF_900113065.1. GTDB lineage: Bacteria > Pseudomonadota > Alphaproteobacteria > Rhizobiales > Rhizobiaceae > Aureimonas > Aureimonas phyllosphaerae. The sequence goes on along the minus strand of NZ_FOOA01000004.1, from coordinate 231,812 downwards.
GTGAGTTCGAAGTTCCGGTAGGCACCGATCGTGGCATCGACGTTTCCCGACAGAAGCGAGGGCGTCAGCGCGAAGTTCACGTTCACGAGTTCGACGTCGGAGAGCGAGAGGCCGACGGAGCCGAGCATCGCCGAGAGCACGGCTTCCTCGATGCCGGCGACGGAATAGCCGATCTTGCGACCCTTGAGGTCGGCGAGCGTCTTCACTGGTCCGTCGGCACGCACCATCACGGTGTTGAGCGGGGTCTCGACCAGCGTGCCGAAGCGCACCAGTGGCAGGCCGGCCTTCACGTCGAGCATCAGGTTGGGCTGGTAGTGGACGGCGACGTCGGCCTCGCCGGCAGCAAGGAGCCGCGGAGGCGCGGACGGATCGGCCGGCGGGACGAGGTCGACGTCGAGCCCGCGCGCTGCGAAGAACCCCTTCTCGCGCGCGACGACGAGCGGCACATGATCCGGGTTGACGAACCATTCGAGGAGGACGGTCAGCTTGTCGGCGGCAAGCGCCGGGGCCGGGCCGAGCGCTGCGAGCGCGAAACCGATGGCGGCAAGAAGCGGGCGAAGGATCATCCGGTCGAGGTCCTAGAGAGGGGCGGTCGTTTCAGGAAGGGCGGGGGCTGGTCTTCGAACGCCCACGGCGAGAGGCGGGGCGCGATCTGGTCGACGAGGGCGCGCAGCGACAGCGTCAGGGCTGCGAGGATCGCCAAGGCTGCGAACAGGAGGTCGGTCTGCATCCGCGCGTTCGCCTGGATCATCAGGAAGCCGAGTCCGCCCGACGCGCCCACCCATTCGCCGATCACCGCCCCGAGCGGGGCGAGGGGGGCTGCGACGCGCAGACCGCTGACGAGGGCGGGCATGGCAAGGGGAATGCGCACGTGCCGCAGCGCCTGGAAATGGCTCGCCTCGGTCATCGCCGTCGCATCGAGAAGCTCGGGGTCGGTGCGCCGAAGGCCGTCGGCAAAGGCCGAGGCGACGGGAAAGAAGATGATGAGGGCCGCCATAACCACCTTCGAGGCCAGGCCGAAGCCGAACCAGAGAACGAGAAGCGGGGCGAGGGCGAAGACCGGCATCGCCTGAAGGATCAGGACCTGCGGCCAGAGGATTGCCCCGAAACGCGGGAAGGCGACGGCGGTGAGCCCGGTGACCGCGCCGGTGGCGACACCGAGGATCAGCCCGAGCGCCACTTCCGTGAAGGTGACGAGCGATTCACGCGCCAGCCGGCCTGACTGCGCGACGAGCGTGCGACAGACTTCCCAGGGCGCCGGCAGCATGTAGCGCGGCGGCTCGAGAAGAAGCACGATCGCCTGCCAGGCGAGAAGCCCGGCGATGAGCCCCATTACGACGGTGCGAAAGGCGCGCATGCGAGAGCGTCAGGCGCGCGGTCGCAGGCTCTTCGATGGGGATCGATGACGGTCTGGAACGTGGAAACGGCGCATGCGATCTCCCCGGCCGGGCTGCGGCCACAAGAGATCCGGATGTCGAGCGGAGACAACGAAGGCGGTGACGCCCATTCCCGTTCCTACGCCGGTATGACCCGGATCAGGTTCAAGGGTTCGGCCGGCCGGCCATCTCAGCACCTGTGTGGTGCACCCCTCGGAATGTCGAAATGATTGCGCAGCCGGGCTGCGGAGTCAACGAGGCCGGAAGACCCGGCACTCGTCTGGTGGCGGCCAGCGGTGTCGCCTGCCGCACGGACTGGCGGTCGGTCAGGCCGGCGAGCCGTCCTCTTCTTCCTCCATCGAGACGGCGACGTCGGCATTGGCCGACAGGCGAACCGTCTGGCCCTCGACCTCGGCGACGAGGCCGATCGGCACGTAGTGATGGTGGCCCTTGTGATCGCCTTCGCCGCTGTCTCGGCGCGTCAGCTTGATCCGGTGCTCCTCGACGCGGTCGACCGTGCCGACATGCACGCCGTCGGCGCCGATCACGTCCATATGTTCTGCGATGTCCTGCCGCATGGTGCTTCTCCCGTCTTGGCGAAGTTTTGCGTCGTCAGCGCGCGACGAAGCGGTTCTCGTGCGTGCCGTCGTCCTTGCGCTGGTCGCCCTCGACTTCGCGGGCGGCGGCGGCCCAGAAATCATGCTCGTGCCCAGCCGGGCGGCCGGCCTTTTCCCAGAGGAAATAGGCCAGGTTCCGGATTTCCTGATCCCTGTCCGACGTCATCGCGGTCTCCTCGCACGCGTTCCGGTCCTCCGTTTGCGTGAACCGGCGCCTTCTGCCCGCCAGCCGACCGGAGTTCGACCTTTTGTTCCGGGTACATATGACGGCCCATCCCGCCGGGAAGGCGTCGGCACAGGTGCGGCGAGGGCAAATTTTGGCTGGACATCGCCGGTTTGGCGATGCGTCGACCGGCGTCATTTGCCGGACCGTGTTTCCATGCTATGGCCGCTGCCGCACGTGCCGCGCGCTTTCCGGCGGGCGGGCGACGATCATTCCCCGTGGTGCCGCTCCGTCCGGGCGCGCCGCAAGACAGAGGCGAAGGCGTCGAGCCTCTTGACCCCACCGTTCCGATCCATCCCGGAGGCCTCGTTCGAGGAATGACCAGCGGTCAGGCGGCCCCAGCGGCCGAGACGCAGATCCAGACGCGCGAGAACCCGCACGCCAAGAGCCTTGGACCTCTGATCCTTGGAAGTATCGGCGTCGTCTATGGCGATATCGGGACCAGCCCGCTCTACGCCATGAAGGAATCGCTCCTTCATGTCGGCGGCGTGCCGTCGGCAAGCGAGATCATCGGCATCGTATCGCTGCTGGTCTGGTCGCTGATCTTCGTCGTCACGGTGAAATACGTGATGCTGATCCTGCGGGCGGACAACCAGGGCGAGGGCGGTCCGCTGTCCCTCATGGCGCTTGCGCAAAAGGCGCTCGCCAAGCCCAACAAGGTGATCCTCGGCCTTGGCATCGTCGGTGCCGCGCTGTTCTACGGCGACGCGATCCTGACGCCGGCCGTCTCGGTCCTGTCGGCGGTGGAAGGTCTGAAAGTCACCGCGCCGGGGCTCGATCCCTACATCGTCCCCATCGCGCTGGTGATCATCATCGGCCTCTATGCGGTGCAGTCCTTCGGTACATCGCAGGTGGCGCGGTTCTTCGGCCCGATCATGGCGATCTGGTTCGTCACCCTGGCCCTGATCGGCATCTCGCATATCGGCGACGCCCCACAGATCCTGCATGCCCTGAACCCGATCAATGGGTTCTGGTTCATGACCAGCCATGGCATCATCGGCTTTACCGTGCTCGGCTCGGTGTTCCTGGCGGTGACGGGTGCCGAGGCGCTCTATGCGGACATGGGCCATTTCGGCAAGAGGCCGATCCAGATCGCCTGGCTCGGCTTCGTCGGCCCGGCGCTGCTTCTCAACTATCTCGGGCAGGGCGCCTACGCGCTGCACGACCCGGCGGTGCTGCCGAACCTCTTCTTCCTGTCGGCGCCCGAATGGGCGCGCCTTCCGCTCGTGATCCTCGCCACGATGGCGACGATCATCGCGGGCCAGGCGGTGATCACCGGCGCCTTCTCGCTGACCCAGCAGGCGATCCAGCTCGGCCTCCTGCCGCGGCTGCAGATCGAGTACACGTCCGAGACCGAGCAGGGACAGATCTACCTGCCGACCGTCAACTGGCTGATGCTGATCGGCGTCGTGCTGCTCGTCCTCTTCTTCCAGGATTCGTCCTCGCTCGCCGCCGCCTACGGCATCGCCGTGACCGGCACGATGGTGGTGACGAGCCTTCTGGCGGTCGTCGTCTTCGCCTATGGCTGGAAGTGGGGCCTTGGCCTTGCGATCGCAGTGGTCACGCCGTTCCTGATGATCGACATGGCCTATCTCGCCGCCAACCTCCTGAAGCTGGCCGACGGCGGCTACCTGCCGCTCGTGATCGGCGGCTGCATCGTCGTGCTGATGGCCGTGTGGGTGCGGGGCGTTCGCCTTCTCAACTCGAAGGCGGCGCAGCAGAACCTGTCGCTCGAGACCTTCATCAAGGCGATGGAGACCTCGTCGGTCTCGCGCGTGCCGGGTACGGCCCTCTACCTCACCTCGACGCCGGAGACGGTGCCCTCCGCGCTCCTGCACAATCTCAAGCACAACCGCGTGCTGCACGAGCGCAACGTCATCGTCACCATCCGCACGGTGAACACGCCCTATGTGCCGCTCGCCGAGCGCATCGACTACCGCGAGCTGGCGCCGGGCTTTGCCCGGATCGAGCTGCACTACGGCTTCCTGGAGGAGCCGAACCTCGTGCAGGCGCTCATCCAGTTGCGCGAGAAGGGCATCAAGTTCGACGTGATGTCGACGACGTTCTTCGTCGGACGCCGGCGCATCCGCTCGGCGGTCCGATCCGACATGCCGCGCTGGCAGAGCCAGCTCTTCATCAAGATGGCGCGGCACTCCTACGACATGATCGACTACTATAAGATCCCCGCCAACCGCGTGGTGGAACTGGGCACCTACGTCACCCTGTGAAGGCCCGTCGCCCTCGCAAACCGTCGTTCGCGCTCTAGTTCTTCCCTCAGGCGGTCGCTCCGGCCGCCATGCCGGGTTTTCCGCGCGCGGGGGCTTTGTCCCGTGCCGCCGGATCAAGGTCCCGGCCGGGAAGGACATGCATCATGGATATGCCAGTCAGGAGCGAGACGCCGCGCTCGAGCGAGCTCGGCGACATCGCCAATCGCGCCGAAAAGGGATCGGCGATGCGCATGATCAGCGCCGAGGCCAAGGCGACGAACGACAAGACCACCCGCCTGCGCGCGCTGCGCCTGGCGCGCGAGGCCGAGGAAGCCGTGGCGGCGGCGGCGATCGTCGCGGCCAAGCCGGTGAAGCGGACCCGCAAGGCCGCCGCCAAGGCGGTCTGACCAACCGCAGATCGTTCCGGTGGGTCGAATGCGACCCGCCGGACTTCACAGAGACGCAAACGCGCTCGCGTTTCAGGCCGCTTCGGCCAGTTGCCCCGACGAGGACCAGAGTACCTGCGGGATCGGCACGAGGTTCGCCTCGAACTCGCGCGAACAGCGCTCCCATGAAAACCCTTCCGCAAACCGTCGGCACCCGTCCCGGTCGATCGACAGGGCGCCGAGCGCGGCCGCGCGCAGGTCCTCCGACAGGACGGCATGCGGCGTGCCGCCGACGATGTCGCGCGGGCCGGGAACGGGAAGCGCGGCGACCGGCGTGCCGCAGGCGAGCGATTCCAGCACCACGAGCCCGAAGGTCTCGAAGCGCGAGGGAAACACGAAGACGTCGGCCGCCGAGAGATGACGTGCGAGATCCGCGCCGTGGCGGTAGCCGAGGAAATGCGCGTCCGGGTGGGCGGTTGCCAGCCGCGCCTTGGCCGGGCCATCGCCGACGACGACCTTGGATCCCGGCAGGTCGAGACCGAGGAAGGCCGGCAGGTTCTTCTCGTCCGAGACGCGGCCGAGATACATGAAGATCGGGCGCGGCAGGTTCAGGAAGTCCACGTCGAAGCCGGCCTCGCCGCGGCAGGGATGGAAGAGTTCGGTGTCGACCGCCCGTCCCCAGCGCGAGATGTTGCGAAAGCCCCGCGCCGACAGTTCCTGCTCCAGCGTGTCGGTCTGCACCATCATGCCCGCCCCGCCGTTGTGGAACCAGCGCTGCGCGGCATAGGCCGCGGCCGAGCCGAAGCCGAACTTGCGGTCGAAGTAGTCGCCGAAGCGCGTGTGGAAGGAGGTCGTGAACGGGATGTTGCGCGTCCGGCAGAAGCGGCGCATCGACAGGCCGATCGTGCCCTCCACCGGAATGTGGATCGAGTCGGGCCGGAAGGCCTCGATGCGGCTGGCGATCGTGCGCCCCGGGGCGACCGCGAGGCGCACCTCCGGGTAGCCCGGCGCCGGGATCGAGTGCGGACAGTCGTCCGGTCCGAAAAGCTCGACCTCATGGCCGAACCGCCGGAGCCAGCCGGCCGTGGTTTCCAGAACCCGGACGACGCCGTTCACCTGCGGCGCGGCCGCGTCCGATCCGATCAGGATGCGCATGTTTCACAGTCCCCCGATGCCGGGAAACGGAAGGTCCGTTTCCGAATGCTTTTTGCAATGATAGAGCTTGCGCTGACCGAGTGCGCCGGGGCGCGCCACGAGACGAAAGTGATGTCCGCATGAAGGTGATTGTTCTGGGTGGCGACGGGTTCTGCGGATGGGCCACCTCCCTCCACCTGTCGGCCGAAGGGCACCATGTCACGATCGTCGACAACCTGGTTCGCCGCCGGACCGACGAGGAACTCGGCGTCTCCAGCCTGACGCCGATACGCTCCATCGAGGAGCGTCTGCAGGCCTGGCGCGAGACGCGCAACACGCCGATCGACTTCGTCGAGCTCGACGTCGCCAAGGACTACGACCGGCTGGAAGCGCTGTTCCGCCAGGTCGCCCCGGACGCCATCGTGCATTTCGCCGAGCAGCGCGCCGCGCCCTATTCGATGAAATCGCCGTGGCACAAACGCTACACGGTCGACAACAACGTCAACGCGACATCGTCGGTCCTGTGCGCCATGGTGGAGGCGTGCCCGGACGCGCATCTCGTCCATCTCGGGACGATGGGCGTCTACGGCTACGGCAAGACCAAGGGGATGACGATCCCGGAAGGCTATATCGACGCGACCCTGCGCTCGGCGGGCGCGGAGGCGACCGTGGAGATCCTGTACCCGGTGGATCCCGGTTCGATCTACCATATGACGAAGACCCTCGATCAGCTCCTCTTCCTGTACTATGCCAAGAATGACGGTTTGAAGATCACCGATCTGCATCAGGGCATCGTCTGGGGCACCTCGACGCCCGAGACCGACCTCGACGAGCGCCTCGTCAACCGCTTCGACTACGACGGCGACTACGGCACGGTGCTGAACCGCTTCCTGGCGCAGGCCGCGATCGGCCATCCGCTGACCGTCCACGGCACGGGCGGCCAGACCCGCGCCTTCATCCACATCCGCGACACGGTGCGCTGCATCGCGCTCGCCATCCAGTCGGCGCCCAAGCGCGGCGACCGCGTCAAGATCATGAACCAGATGACCGAGACGCACCGGGTGGGTGATCTCGCCCAGATGGTGTCGCGGATGACCGGCGTGCCGGTCGAGCATCTCGACAATCCCCGCAAGGAGATGGCCGAGAACGATCTCGTGGTCGCCAACGATTCGCTGATCAATCTCGGCCTCGAGCCGACCCGCCTGTCGGACGGGCTGATGGAGGAGGTCGTCGAGATCGCGGGGCGTCACAAGGACCGGTGCGACACGAGCCGCATCGTCTGCTCCTCGCTCTGGGTGCGTCCGATCGCGGCCGAGTAGCGGGCGGAGCGCGCCGTCAACTGCGACGGCCGTCCGCGTCCACGGTCTGGATCACCTCGAAACCCTCGAATTCCGGATGGCCGAGATAGAGCGGGCGCGTGCCGCCCGCGCCGCGATGGGCCGCGCGGAAGGCCTCCGATCGCGTCCACCCCTCGAACGCCTCGCGGCTCGCCCAGATCGTGTGCGAGGCGTAGAGACGGTGATCGTCGCGCTCCGGCCCCTTCAGCATGTGGAACTCGCGAAAGCCCGGCACCGTGTGGAGATGCGTCTCGCGGTTGGCCCACAGTGCCTCGAATTCCTCCACGGCGTCGGGCAGGACCTTGAAGCGGTTCATGGCAATGAACATCGGCGGACTTTCGATCACGAGGGTCGTATGGGCGGGAGTTGGAGCCTCGATCTCGCCTTTCCAGCCCCCTCGTGTCGATGGGGGCTCGCGAAAGCGTGACGGGGCGGCGCGACTGCGTGCGACGCAAAGCCGGTCCGCTCGCCACTTCGCAAACGCTTTCTTGTTGTTTAAGGCCGAAGAATCAATCGACGGTGGTGCATCTGCACCCACTTCACCCATTCACATGAACCAGCGCCGACCGGGCCTTCGAGGGGGATCGCGGCGGCGGGCCAGACCATAAGGGGACCAACGCATGAAGACACTTCCGCTGTTCCGGGCGGCCCTTGCCGCCGCCGCCGTCAGCTTCGCGGCGCCCGCGCTCGCCCAGAGCTGCGGCAACTCCTCGGCCGGCTTCCAGCCCTGGCTCGAGAGCTTCAAGGCGCAGGCGGCGGCCAGCGGCATCTCGCAGGAGACGCTGCAGACCGCGCTCGGCAACGTCACCTACGATCCCAAGGTCATCAGCCTCGATCGCAACCAGAAGAGCTTCAAGCTGTCGCTCGACGCCTTCATGGAGCGCCGCGCGCCCGCATCCTTCGTCAAGAAGGGCAAGGGGATCATCGCGCAGAATCGCGATCTCCTGAACCGCATCGAGCAGCGCTACGGCGTCCAGAAGGAGATCCTCGTCGCGATCTGGGGCATGGAGACGGGCTTCGGCGCCAACTCCGGCAACATGAACATCTTCCGCTCGCTGGCGACCCTCTCCTACGACTGCCGCCGCTCGGACTTCTTCACCGAAGAGCTGATGGCCGCGCTCCAGATCGTCAACCGGGGCGACAAGCGCGCCGCAGACATGAAGGGCGCCTGGGCCGGCGAGATCGGCCAGACGCAGTTCCTCGCCAAGAACTACCTGCGCTATGCCGTGGACTTCGACGGCGACGGCCGCCGCGACCTCATCCGCTCCAAGGCGGACGTCCTTGCCTCCACGGCCAACTTCCTCAAGCAGCACGGCTGGATCGCGGGCGCCGGCTACGGCCCGGGCGAGCCGAACTTCGCGCGCCTCGTCGACTGGAACCGGGCGACCGTCTACCAGCAGGGGCTCGCGCTCTTCGCCTCGAAGCTCGCGAACTGACCGCGCACCGCCGCGGCGGTAGTCCAACCGAGAACAAGGGGCGGCGGCAGCGATGCCGCCGCCCCTTTTTCATGAGGCCGGGCCGCGCGGCGATCCCGCTCACTCTCCGTCGAGTTCGGGATAGTGCCGGAAGATCCCGTCCTCGTTGAATGGAAGGCGGCGGGGGCTCGCGAGGTAGCGTGCGACCGCCGGATGCTGCGCGACGGCGTCGTGGAGCGCGATGACACGGGGGTACCGGCCTTCGATCGCACCCATCCGGCGCGGGAAGGCGTAGCGCAGGCCTTCCATCACCTGGAACAGGCCGAGATCGGCATAGGTCAGGCGATCCCCGACAAGGACGCCATGGTCGTTCATCTCGAGAAGCCATTCGTACCAGCCGAGGAACTTCGGCATGCGCTCGCCCCGGAACTCTTGCGCGCGGCGCAGGGCTTCCGGCTTCTGGTCCGCGTAATAGAGGCTCGTCGCGATGGGATGGTGTGTGTCGTGCGCGTCCGTCACGAGATCGGCCGTCGTCAGCGCTATGGTGCGCGCGAAGAGGCGATCGGCTTCCGTATCGGGCGCCAGGCCGAGCCGCTCGCCGAGATAGGCGGAGATCTCGGCCGACTGCGCGACGAGCCGGTCGCCGACGACCAGGAAGGGCGGGGCGAAGGGGATGTGGTGTCCGATGCCGGTTTCCAGCACGCGCATCATCGCGGGGACGCCGCCGCCCGCCGCCTCGTCGAGGCGCGCCATGTCGCGATAGGGCGCTTCGGCCGCTTCCAGCACCAGACGCGGGAACTCGCCACGGCCCTGGATGCCGGGCCAATAATAGAGGTCGTAGCGTTCGCTCATGGTGTCGGTCTCCGGCGGCGGATCGCTCTGAAAGCTCGCCCGTTCCGGCTGCAGGTCAAGGCGAGAGGCACCCGGAAACAGACGAAGCCGGCTCGGAGGCCGGCTTCGGAACTTGCGTGGGCGGGGCTGGTCAGGCCGCGAGGATCTCCGGCTCCGGTGCCTTGGCGCCTGTCATCAGGGCCACGGCATCCGACATCGTGATCGACTTCGGGTCCACCACGCACAGGCGCTTCGACAGGCGATGGATGTGGATGCGGTCGGCGATCTCGAAGACATGCGGCATGTTGTGCGAGATCAGGACGATCGGCAGGCCGCGCGCGCGCACCTCGAGGATGAGGTCGAGAACCTTGCGCGATTCCTTGACGCCGAGCGCTGCGGTCGGCTCGTCGAGGATCAGGACCTTGGAGCCGAAGGCCGCCGCGCGCGCCACCGCGACGCCCTGGCGCTGGCCGCCCGACAGCGTTTCCACCGCTTGGTCGATGTTCTGGATCGTCATCAGCCCGAGTTCGGACAGCTTCTCGCGGGCGATCTTGCGCATGCGCGGCTTGTCGAGCATGCGCAGGTAGGAGCCGAGCGGCCCCGGACGCCGCAGCTCGCGGCCGAGGAACATGTTGTCGGCGATCGACAGGGCGGGCGAGAGCGCCAGTTGCTGGTAGACCGTCTCGATACCGGCGTCGCGTGCGGCCTGCGGGTTGGCGAAGGTGACGGGCTTGCCGTCGAGGCGGATCTCGCCGGCATCGGGCGTCACCGCGCCCGACAGGGCCTTGATGAGGGTCGACTTGCCGGCGCCGTTGTCGCCGATCACGGCGAGGATCTCGCCGGGATAGAGGTCGAAGTCGGCGTTGTCGATCGCCACCACGCGGCCGTAGCGCTTGTTCAGGCCGCGCGCCTGGAGAACGGGTTGGGTGCCGTACTGAACCATTACGCCGAGACCTTTCTGATCCACTGGTCGGCCGCCACGGCCAGAATGATGAGAGCACCGACGGTGAGGCGTGTCCACTGAGGATCGGTGCCGTAGATGCGCAGTCCCATGGCGAAGACGCCGACGATGAGCGCGCCGACGAGGGTGCCGAGCACCGAGCCGCGGCCACCGAAGAGCGAGGTGCCGCCGATCACCACCGCGGTGATCGCCTGGATATTGGCCTCGTAGCCCGAGGTCGGCGAGACCGAGCCGATGCGCCCGATCAGCGCCCAGCCGGCGAAGGCGCAGATGAGGCCCGACACGGCGTAGACCGAGATCAGCACCTTGTTGGAGCGGATGCCCGACAGGCGCGCCGCATCCTCGTCGTCGCCGATCGCGTAAACGTGGCGGCCCCAGGAGGTGTAGTTCAGGATGTAGTAGAACAGCGCGACGAGAACGAGGACGCTGACCACCGCATAAGTGAAGACCGCGCCGCCGATCTGGAACGTGTTGCCGAGGAACTGGAGGAGCGGGGCTTCCGCCGTCACGTCCTGCGCCCGGATCGTCGCATTTTGGGTGTAGATGAAGTTGATCGCCTCGTAGACGAACCACATGCCGAGCGTGACGATGAAGGGCGGCAGCTTCACCTTGGCGACGAGGACGCCGTTGATCGCGCCGCAGAGCGTGCCGACCGCGAAGCCGACGAGGATCGCGATCGGGGCGGGCACGCCCATGCCGACCGCAAGGTTGCCCATGATCACCGAGGACAGGACCATGATCGCGCCGACCGACAGGTCGATGCCGGCGGTCAGGATGATCAGCGTCTGCGCGACGCCGACGATGCCCACGATCGCGACCTGCTGGAGGATCAGCGTCATCGTGAAGGCGTTGAAGAAGCGCTGGCCGATCAGGAGGCCGAACACCATGATGCCGAACAGGAGGACGATGATCGGCACCATCGTCGGGTTGGCGTGCAGGAAATGCTGGAGATGCTGCAGCGGGGTCCGGCCGTGGCCGGAGAAGTCGGCGACGCGCGTATCGCTCTTGGCGAGGCCGGATTCGAAGTCGCTGCCCTTCGTGGACGTGGTGTCGCTCATGGAACGAGGCCTCCCGGGGGCTGATGGCCGGTTCTGGCGCCGGCGTGCGCTTGGTGGATCCCTTGAGCGACGCGGGTGGCCCGTCGGGACGAGAAAGCGGTGGGCGTGTGGTCGCTCGACGTCAAAACGGGAAGCCCGAAGGCTTCCCGCGTTTTCAAGGACCGATCAGCCCCAGCAGGCCTTGGCGGCGGCCGTGGTGTCCATCGACTTCACGCCCTCGGCCGGCTGGTCGGTGACGAGGTCGACGCCGGTGTTGGTGATCTCGAGGCCGGCCGAAGCCTCCGGCTTCTTGCCGCTTTCGGCATAGGTTTTCACCGCCTCGACGCCCATCGACGCCATCTTCAGCGGATACTGCATCGAGGTCGCGCCGATCACGCCGTCCTTGACGTTGGCGACGCCCGGGCAGCCGCCGTCGACGGAGACGATCGTCACCTTGTCGGCGAGGCCGAGGCCTTTCAGCGCCTCGTAGGCGCCGGCCGCCGCCGGTTCGTTGATCGTGTAGACGAGGTTGATCGTCGGGTCCTTCTGGAGAAGGTTCTCCATGGCCTGACGGCCGCCTTCCTCGTTGCCGTTGGTCACGTCATGGCCGACGATGCGCTTGTCGTCCTCGTCGCCGACGACGTCCTTGTTCTTCACGTCGATGCCGAAACCCTGCATGAAGCCCTGGTCGCGCAGGACGGCGACAGACGGCTGCTGCGGCGTGAGGTCGAGGAAGGCGATCTTCGCGTTCTCGGCGTCCGCGCCCATCTTGGCCTTGGCCCACTGGCCGATCAGGACGCCCGCCTCGAAGTTGTCGGTCGCAAACGTCGCATCGGCGGCGGTGAGCGGCTCGAGCGGCGTGTCGAGCGCGATCACGATCAGGCCGGCGTCGCGCGCCTTCTGGGTCGAGGAGGCGATCGCCTTCGTGTCGGAGGCGGCGATCAGGATGCCTTTGGCGCCGGCCGCGATGCAGCTCTCGATCGCCTGGACCTGGCTGTCATGGTCGCCGTCGACGCGGCCCGCGTAGGACTGCAGGTTGATCCCGAGTTCCTTGGCCTTCGCCTCGGCGCCTTCCTTCATCTTCACGAAGAACGGGTTCGTGTCCGTCTTGGTGATGAGGCAGACGGTCATCGGCGACTGGGCGGAGGCGCCGGCCGTCATGGCGGCGAGGCCGAGGGCGCCGAGCGCGGCGGATGCAAGAAAACGACGAATGGCCAAGGACGATCTCCCGAAACTGATGCGACGCCCGTCATGGCGTCCCGTCGGGCGGCTCTCCTAGTCCGCGCCGAACAGGGAGCATCCAACAGCCTCGGGTTATACCTGTCAATCGATAACTCACGAAGATTTATTTATTGACAGGTTTTTCAGGTTGGTGAAGGTTGATCTATCGCCGCCCGGTCTGGCGGCCAGGGGACCACATCCATGAACGATGCGAACCTGCCCGGCCTCGAGTCGCCGGCTGGCTCCGTTCGCGAAGCAACCGACGAGCGCCTGCGCGGCTCGAATCAGGCGGGCCTGCGGGCGCACAACGAGCGGGCGGTGCTGTCGCTGATCCGCCGGCACGGCGAACTCGCCAAGTCGCAGATCGCCCGCCTGTCCGGCCTGTCGCCGCAGACGGCGTCCGTCATCATGCGCTCGCTGGAGGCGGAGGGACTGGTGCTGGCGGGCGAGCCTCGGCGCGGCCGCGTCGGCCAGCCGTCGGTGCCCATGCGCCTCAACCCGGACGGCGCCTTCGCCTTCGGCCTGAAGCTTGGGCGGCGCACCAGCGAGATCGTTCTGATGGACTTCGTGGGTCAGGTGCGCGATTCGCGCGACGTCCTCTACCGGTTTCCCCGCCGCTCGGAGATCCAGTCCTTCGTGGAGGAGGGCGTCGCGGACCTGCGCGCCAGCCTGCCGCCGGCCCTTCGCCGGCGTATCGCCGGGCTCGGGGTCGGCATGCCGTTCGAGCTCTGGTCCTGGGGCGAGGCCAACGGCGCGCCGAGCGGCGAGATGGAGGAATGGCGCCATCTCGACATGGCGGCCGAGCTGGAGACGCTCACCGGCGAGGCGGTCTACATCGCCAACGACGTGACGGCCGCCTGCGGTGCCGAGCAGGCGTTCGGCACGATCGATTCGGCCGACTACATCTATTTCTTCGTCGGCGCCTTCGTCGGCGGGGGCATCGTGATCGACGGGACGCTGGTGTCGGGGCGCACCGGCAATGCCGGTGCGCTCGGTTCGATGCCGGTGCCCGCGCCCGGCGGCGGTCGCCACCAGCTGATCCACGCCGCCTCGATCCACGTCCTCGAGCGCCGGGTCGAGGAAGCCGGTCGCTCGGCGGTCGAGCTCTGGCGCAAGGACGCCGACTGGACCGGGCTTGGGGATCTCCTCGAAGCCTGGATCGCGGAAGCTGCGGAGGGACTCGCCCATGCGATCGCCTCGGCCGTTTCGGTCTACGACTTCGAGAAGGCAGTGATCGACGGCAGTTTTCCCGCCTCGGTGCGCGCACGCCTGACGGAGGCGACGCGCCAGGCGCTCGGTCGGATCGATCTGCAGGGCCTGCCGCCCGTCACCGTCGTTGAGGGCACGATCGGCCGGGCGGCGCGCGAGGTCGGCTCGGCGAGCCTGCCCTTCTTCGCCAAGTTCTTTCTCGACCACCGCGTTCTTCTGGCCGAACGCTGAGGGCGCAGCGCCTCCGGCCGCACCCGTAACGGGCTACTCGATCTCGCGAATGCGCCCGCCGGTCGAGGCGGTGTAGGGCGAGCGGCCGTCCTGGAGATAGGCGACTACCGCGTCTTCCATGTTGGGCCCGAAATCGTAGGCGTTCTCGGCCTTGGTGGCGAACACCGAGTAGCCGTCGCCGCCCTGCCGCAGGAAGTTGTTGGAGACGACCGTGTAGGTCGCGGCCGGGTCGATCGGCTGCCATTCGCCGGCGGGCGACTTCACGCGCACCGCCTTCACGCGATCGACGCCCGGCGTGCCCTTCCGCGACCAGTCGAACTGAAGACCCGCCACCTGCGGGAAGCGGCCGGCACCCTCCTCGACCTGGCTGACGCCATTTTCCAGCGCCGCCTTGATGTCGGCCCCGGTCAGCTGGAACGTCGCCAGCGTGTTCTGGAAGGGGAGGACCGTCAGCACCTCGCCCATCGTGATCGGCCCCTGGTCGATCGAGGCGCGCACGTTGCCGCCATTGCCGATCGCGATCGTGGTGCCCTGGTCCTTGGTGCGGTCGAGGATCGCGTCGGCGACGAGGTTGCCCATCTGGCATTCCGCGACGCGGCATGTGTCGCGCTGGCCGTCGATCGGGGCGGCGGCTTCGGCGACGACCTTGGCCTTGATCTCCTCCAGCGGCTTGGCAAGCTCGGCGACGCGCGCCTTGATCGCCGCGTCCTCCGGCACCGAGGCGTCGAGAAGGATCGGCGCCCCTTCCGCCTTCGTCACGCGCCCCTCGTCGTCGAAGGAGACGGTGAGCTTGCCGAGATATTTCGAATAGGCATAGGCCTGGACGATCGGCACGTCGCGCCCGTCCGGTCCCTTCACCAGCGTCGGATAGGGCCCCGCCGCCTTCGGGTCGGTAGAGGAGAGAAGCGTGTGCGAGTGGCCGCCGACGATGACGTCGATCGCGGGCACCTCGGCCGCGAGGCGCTTGTCCACCTCGTAGCCGGAATGGCTGAGGAGGATGATCTTGGTGACGCCGTCCGCGGTCAGCGTCTCGGCCTCGCGCCGGGCGGCCTCCACCGGGTCGGTGAAGGTGATCGACTTGCCGGCGGCCGTCAGTTCCTGGTTGTCCTGCGGCGTCAGGCCGATCACCCCGATGCGCTCGCCGTCCTTCTCGATCACGGTCGAGGCTCTGACGACCTTGGCCAGCCCCGGCTCGCGCACGAGATCGGCATTCGCCATCAGCATGGGGAAGCGCACGGCGCCCGCGAACTTCTCGATCACCGGCACGCCGTCGTCGAACTCGTGGTTGCCGACCGCCATTGCTTCGAAGCCGATCGTGTTCATGAACTCGGCCGCGTCGTCGTTGCGGTAGCGCGTGTAGAAGAGCGAACCCTGGCTCTGGTCGCCCGCATCGAGGAGGAGCGTCGGCGTGCTCCCGGCCGCCGCGCGCTCGGCCTTCACAGCGCTCGCGATCCGCGCGACGCCGCCGAAGCACGCGTTCTCGGCCGCGTCCTTCTGCGAGCAGGGCCCGTCCGACTTCGAGATCGGCTCCACGCGGCTGTGGAAGTCGTTGATGTGCAGGATCGTGAGGTCGAACGCGCGGGCGGGCAGGGCGGTGCCGGCGGAAAGGCAGGCAACGAGGCCGAGGAGGGCGGATCGCATCAAGGGCTCCTTCGCTCTAAAACGGGCTGGCGCTTCGCAATGGGCCGGAGTGTCCCGGCACGCGGCGGCTTTGGCAACCCTTGGAGACCGCTCCCTACCCATCCCGTTTGACAGAGGTATTTCCATCCCCCAAACCCGGACACACCATTGCTTGACTGGAGGAACCCCGCGCCATGACCGAAACCGTCGAGATCCACGGCCTGAAGGTCGCCTCCGCGCTGAAGAGCTTCGTCGAGGGCGAGGCGCTGCCGGGCACGGGCGTCGAGGCCGATGCGTTCTGGCGCTCGCTCGCCGAGATCCTCGCCGATCTCGCGCCGCGCAACCGCGAGCTCCTGAAGGTGCGCGACGACATGCAAGCGCGGATCGACCGCTGGTGCGCCGAGCGGCAGGGGCGGGCGGTGGACGGCGCGGAGGCCGAAGCGTTGCTGCGCGAGATCGGCTACATCGTGCCGGAGGGTGAGGCGTTCTCGGTCGAGACCGCCAATGTCGATCCGGAGATCGCGACGATCGCCGGGCCGCAGCTCGTCGTGCCCGTCCTCAACGCGCGCTTCGCGCTGAACGCGGCGAACGCGCGCTGGGGCTCGCTCTACGACGCTCTCTACGGCACCGATGCCATCCCCGAAGACGGGGGCGCCGCGCGCGGCCGGGACTACAACCCGGCGCGCGGCGCCAAGGTCGTCGCCTGGGTGCGCGATTTCCTCGACCGCTCGGCGCCGCTCGACGGCGCGTCCTGGAATGAGGCCACCGGCTTCACCGTTGCGGCAGGCCGGCTCGTCGTGCGCCTCGACGGCCGCGAGACCGCGTTGGCGAAGCCGGAGCAGTTCGCGGGCTATCGCGGCGCGGCGGACGCTCCGCAGGCGATCCTTCTTGCGACCAACGGCCTCCACGCGGAAGTGGTGATCGATCCCTCGACGCCGATCGGCAAGATCGACCGCGCCGGCGTCTCCGACGTCGTGCTGGAAAGCGCCGTCACCACGATCCAGGACTGCGAGGATTCGGTCGCCGCGGTCGATGCCGAGGACAAGGTCGCGGTCTACCGCAACTGGCTCGGCCTGATGAAGGGCGATCTCGCCGAGACCTTCGAGAAGGGTGGGCGCGCGATGACGCGCCGCCTCAACCCCGACCGCGACTACACGACGCCCGACGGCGGGGCGCTGACCTTGCCCGGCCGTTCGCTGATGCTCGTGCGCAATGTCGGGCATCTCATGACCAACCCGGCCGTTCTTCTGCCCGATGGCCGCGAGGCGCCGGAGGGCATCCTCGACGCGATGTTCACCTCGCTGATCGCGATGCACGATCTCAAGAAGACGGACGGGCCGCGCAACAGCCGCGCCGGCTCGGTCTACATCGTGAAGCCGAAGATGCACGGGCCGGACGAGGTGGAGTTCGCCGACGAGATCTTCTCTCGCGTCGAGACGGCGCTCGGCCTCGCGCCCGACACCTTGAAGATGGGCATCATGGACGAGGAGCGGCGCACCACCGTCAACCTCAAGGAATGCATCCGCCGGGCACGCCGACGCGTCGTGTTCATCAACACCGGCTTCCTCGACCGAACCGGCGACGAGATGCACACCTCGATGGAACTCGGACCGATGATCCGCAAGGGCGACATGAAGGCGTCCACCTGGATCAAGGCCTACGAGGACCGCAACGTCGACACCGGGCTCGCCTGCGGTCTCAAGGGCCATGCCCAGATCGGCAAGGGCATGTGGGCGATGCCCGACAAGATGGCCGCGATGCTGGAGCAGAAGGTCGGCCACCCGAAGGCCGGCGCCAACACCGCCTGGGTGCCCTCGCCGACGGCCGCCACGCTCCATGCGACGCACTACCACGAGATCTCGGTCGCCAAGGTGCAGGCCGGCCTCGAAGGCCATCCGCGCACGGAGCTCGCGGATATCCTGACGATCCCCGTCGCCGTTCGCCCGAACTGGACGCCGGAGGACGTGCAGGCAGAACTCGACAACAACGCGCAAGGCATCCTCGGCTACGTCGTGCGCTGGGTCGACCAGGGCGTCGGCTGCTCCAAGGTGCCCGACATCCACGATGTCGGCCTGATGGAGGACCGTGCCACCTGCCGCATCTCGTCCCAGCACATCGCCAACTGGCTGCGCCACGGTGTGGTGACAGAGGCGCAGGTCGTCGAGACGATGAAGCGCATGGCGGCCGTGGTCGACAAGCAGAACGCCGGCGATCCGGCCTACGAGCCGATGGCGACCGATCCCGCCCGTTCGATCGCCTTCCAGGCGGCGCTGGAACTTGTCCTGAAGGGCCGCGAGCAGCCGAACGGCTACACCGAGCCGGTCCTCCACCGTCGCCGGCTGGAGAAAAAAGCGGCGGCGCGCGCCGCCTGAGAATCGGATTGAGCGACCTTCTGCCGGATGCGGGTCCCCTGGTCGTCCAGGGGGCCCTTTTCGTCTCCGCCTTCCTGTCGGCGACGCTGTTGCCCGGCTCGTCGGAAGCGCTGCTCGTCGCCCTGATCCTGAAGGGCGGCTTCGATCCGGTGCTCCTGGTGCTGATCGCCACCGTTGGCAACACGCTCGGCAGCCTCTTCAACTGGGCCTGCGGGCGCTGGCTAATGCACCGGAGCGACGCGCGCTGGTTCCCTGTCTCGGAACGGCATCTCGCCCGGTCCCGTCGCTGGTTCCAGCGCTTCGGGCTGCCGTCGCTGCTTCTCGCCTGGGTGCCGGTGGTGGGCGATGCGTTGACGCTCGTCGCGGGTCTTCTCGGCGTGCGCTGGGCGCCGTTCCTCGCCCTCGTCGGGCTCGGCAAGCTCGCGCGTTACGGCGTGGTGGCCGCGACGGCGCTCGGCGTCCTGTCGCTCTGACGGTTCAGGGCCGGGTGGGATCGGGCAGGCTGCGCGCGGCGGCATCCGCTGCGCCCTCGGTTTCCGGTGCGCCGGCATCCTTCGCCTGACGGCGCAACTCGTCCAGCGTCGTCGACCCGCGGAAGACGATCGCATTGCCCTGCGTCGTCGGCGATACCGCGCCGCTGCGGCCCGTCCAGTTGAAATGATCGGCGCGACCTTCGGTCGGATCCATCGGCGCGCCGGCGACGACGAGCTTGGCGCGCGGGCTGGCGTCGCCATGCGGCTTGACGCCCGGTGCCACCGCGCCGCCGAGGAGATTGTCGCCGCCGTCGAGGCTGGGGTCGGAGAAGCTGACGGGCGGGGTGGTCGTGGCCGAGGCGAGGTCGCCCGCCGAAGGCAGGTCGGCAGCCGACATCTGCTGCGATCCGAGGCTCGCCACGAGATCGTCGACGCTGAGACCCAAGATGCGCGTGACCGGCTTCTCGACGAAGTAGGCGAGCTTGTCCGAGCCCGCGCCGGTCAGGGTGATGCCGTCGGAATTGCGCAGGCGCGCCGTCTGGCCGGCCATGTCGGGCCCGGACGCGACGAAAGCGCCGTTGGCATCGGTGAAGCCGCCCCAGACGTCGACGAACTCGCCGCCTGCCTTCAGGGCCGCGGTCCGGTAGAGGTCGTTGAAGTAGACCATGTCCTCGCTGGCGCGATCGACGTCGAAGGGCAGGGCGCCGACCCAGACCAGCGAGGCGCCGGCCGCGCGCACGGCCGAGGCCAGCGCCTCGACGCGCGCCGTGTAGCGGTCGCTCCATTCGGCGGTGCGCAGGGCGAGCGAGGACCCGGCCTCGCGGATCGCCTGCCGATCGTTCGCCCCGAGCATCACCACCACGACGGCTGGCTTGGTCTCGGCGATGGTCTTGCCGATCTCGGAAGGCCAGTTGAAATGATCCTCGCGAACGAGGCCGGAGGAGCCGTCGACCTTGGAGACGACTCGGATCTCGCGGTTCTGCGAGACGGCCTCTTCCAGCCCCTTGGCGAGCGAACCGGCCATGAAGTCGCCGACGACGAGAACGGTGCGCGCCGTCTCGCTCTTCTCGACCGGCGCGGTGGTGACGGCCGCGGCAGCTGCGGCGCCGCCCGCGGCGGCGAGCGCCTTGCCGGCCTTCGGCCGCTGGGCCGACGCGCCGGGGTTCCTCGCCTTGCGGACCTTCTTCACCTGCCGACGCTGTGGCGGCTGCTCGACGCGCTGCGGCGGCTGGCGCGTTTCCGTGCGCCCGCCGCCGAACAGCATGTCGAGGAGGCCGCGCCGCTGCTGGGCTTCGGCGCTCGGCGCGTGCGAGGCCTCGGCGCCCACGACGCAAAGGGCCAGGATGGCGGACAGGAAGGCGCGGGACGCCCGCGCGTGGATCGTGTCCGCCATGATGCTCAGTGCTTCCGCAGGAGGTCGAGGAGGGCCTTCGAGGCGTTGCCGTCCTCGGCGACGCCCGCCCGGCGCTGGTAGGCCGTGATCGAGGCCTTCGAGCCCGAGCCGATCTTGCCGTCGATCTTGCCGTCGTAGAGGCCGTGGTTGGTCAGCCGCTGCTGAACCTCGTAGCGCTCCTCCATCGAGAGGGGCGTGTAGCCACGGGGCCAGGCCTGCGCGAAGTCGCCGTAGCCGGCGATCCGGTCGGCGAGATGGCCGACGCCGAGCGCGTACTTGTCGGCGTTGTTGTAGCGCTTGATGACGAAGAAGTTCTTGGTCATCAGGAACGCCGGGCCCGAGGCTCCTGCCGGCATCAGGAGGTTGGCGTTGTCGCCCGGGTTCGGGAAGGCGCGACCGCTGACGCGCTTGAACCCGCTCGCGGCCCACTGCGACAGCTTGCGGTTGGAGCCGCGCATGTCGGCCGAGCCGCCGGGCGCCACGACCTCGTAGCCCCAGCTCTTGCCTGTCTGCCAGCCGTTCTTGGCGAGCAGGTTGGCCGCGGTCGCCAGCGCGTCGGGGATCGAGTTCCAGATGTCGGGATGGCCGTTGCCGTCCATATCCACGGCATAGGCCTGGTAGCTCGTCGGGATGAACTGGGTGTGGCCCATCGCGCCGGCCCAGGAGCCGGTGAGGCCCTTAGGCGTCACGTGGCCGTCCTGCACGATCTTCAGCGCCGCCAGAAGCTGCGTGCGGGCGAACTTGGCGCGCTTGGGATCCATGTAGGCGAGCGTCGCCAGCGCCTGCGGCACGCTCTTCATCACGTCGTCGCGCTCGAGGATGCGGCCGTAGTTCGATTCCATCGACCAGATGGCGAGGAGGATGTGCCGGTCGACGCCGAAGCGCTTCTCGATCCGGTCGAGCCAGGGCTTGTACTCGACCAGCATCCGGCGCCCCTCGGCGACCGACTCGTCGTTCACGCGGTTGTCGAGATAGTCCCAGATCTTGTCCTGGAACTCGGGCTGGAAGCGCGCCTTCTCGATCACGTCGTGATCGGGCTCGCTGACGCCCGCGAACACGGCGCGATAGGTGTTGCGGCTGATGCCGTTCGCCACCGCCGTCTTCTCGAAGCCGGAGATCCAGCTGCGGAAACCGGCGTCGGCGAGAGCGGGCGTCGAGGCCGTGGCGACCAAGAGCGCGAGGCAGCCCGCGGACAGGCTGAGGAGGCGCTTGTGGATCGGTCCAGGCATGGGTCTACTCCTTGGAAGGACAGAACGTTAGCGAGGGCCTCGAGTCTAGAGGGCGGATGTGAACGCTTCCTTTACCACGTCCGGACACGAAAAGCTTTTCGATGTGTGAGGTGTCATCTAATCAGCATCTTCTTGGGCGAAATCACGGCGCTCGCGGGCGATTCGCTCGACGCGACGTTTCGATCGGGCATATAGTCACGATCTCGTAACCGGCAGGAAGGATCACGAATGCGCAAGGTCAGGAAGGCCGTCTTCCCGGTGGCGGGTCTTGGAACGAGGTTCCTGCCGGCCACCAAGGCAATCCCCAAGGAGATGCTGACGGTCGTCGACCGCCCCGTGATCCAGTACGTCGTGGACGAGGCCCGCGAGGCGGGCATCGAGCACCTGATCTTCGTCACGGGCCGTAACAAGGGCGTGATCGAGGACTACTTCGACATTCAGGTCGAGCTCGTGAACACGCTGACCGACCGCAACAAGCAGACCGAGCTGAAGCTCCTCGACAGCCTGCAGCCGACGCCCGGCACCGCGAGCTTCACGCGACAGCAGGCCCCGCTCGGCCTCGGCCACGCGGTCTGGTGCGCGCGCGACCTCGTCGGCCCCGAGCCCTTCGCCCTCCTCCTGCCCGACATGATCATGCAGGACACGCAGGGCTGCCTGAAAAAGATGGTCGAACTCTACGAGGAGACCGGCGGCAACGTCATCTCGGTGGAGCAGTGCGATCCGGCCGAGACCCACAAGTACGGCATCGTCGGCAAGGGCGCCGAGGTCGGTTCGGGCTTCCGCATTGACGGCATGGTCGAGAAGCCGAAGGCCGACGAGGCGCCCTCGAACTTCTTCATCTCCGGCCGCTACATCCTGCAGCCCGAGATCTTCGACATCCTGTCGACGCAGGAAAAGGGGGCGGGCAACGAGATCCAGCTGACCGACGGCATGCTGAAACTCGCCAAGCAGCAGGATTTCTTCGCCTACCCGTTCGCCGGCCGCACCTTCGACTGCGGCTCCAAGGAAGGCTTCATCCAGGCCAACGTCGCCTTCGCCCTGTGGCGCCACGACATCCGCCATAAGGTCTTCGACGACCTCGAGGAGCTGATGCGCACGGTGGAGCCGGAAGAGCGCCGCACTGCGCCGCGCACGGCGGCCGAGTAAGGGCTCCACGAGCACCGAATATGAGAAAGGGGCGCCGCAGGGCGCCCCTTTTTCGTGCTCAGCGCTGGAGCCGCACCCCGAGCCGGAACGTGTTGGCGTCGTAGTCGAGCCCCGGCAGCGGCGAATCGAACCGGTCGTATCGGTAGCGCGCGGTCACCGCGAGGTATCGGCTCAGCCAGTAGGTGAGGCCCGTTTCGGCCGCATAGAGGTTCTCGTCGCCCGCCACAGGTCCGTCGCGAAGGCCGACGATCAGGCGCCCTTCGAGATCGATCCGCGCGGTTGCGCGGTGGCGAAGGCCGAGCGAAGCCTGGTAGAGCGTCGAGGTTGCCAGACCCGACGTGTCCGGTTCAAAGAACGTCTCGGCCTGCAGAAGGACATCGGTGCCGCGTCGCGGCGACCAGTTCACCCTTGCGTCGATGGTCGGGCTCGCCTCCGTGCCGAGCCGGTCGTCGTCCGGCACGTTCCAGGCGTAGCCGACCGCGACGTCGCCCGACAGCTTCTCGCCCCAGTCGAAGCCAACCCCGCCGCGCAGCGCCGGGATGAGGCTGTCGCGCGAGGGCGAGCCGAGAAGGGTCTCGTCGAACAGCCGTCGTCCGACGCTCGCCGACACGAAGGGGCGCAGCGCGGGCGTCACGTCGTAGCCGGTCCGAAGGCCCACGCTCCAGGTGGTGAAGCTGTCGTCGAGGCGGCGCACGGCGCCGTCGAACAGCCCGTCGTCGCGGTCCTCGCGCACCGCCGACAGGTCGAGCTGGTTGTGGAGGCGGCCGACATCGCGCGCGAGCGTCGCGCCGGCGGAATAGGCAAGAATGTCGCGCGTCGACGCTTCCGCGGTGGCCGGGCCGCTCACCAGGGGATCGTCGCGGTCGAAGCGCAGCGCACCGCGCAGCGTCGCAGTCCAGTCGCGGCTCATATCGAGGCGAAGACGCGCGTCGACGTCGATCCGCGGAACGTCCTGCAAGGGCCCGGAATCGTTGCGGCGGAAGCTTGCGAGCGCGTTGATCTCCGCCTCGTGGCGGTCCCAGTTCGAGAGGAGGCGGACCGAGCCGGAGGTCTCGGAAAACGCGCCTCGCACCCCGTCGAGCGTGTTGGTCAGGTTGTCGGACGTGCCAAAGCTCTGCTCCAGCGTGGAATAGAGCGTGAAGGAGCCGAGCCGCAGGCCGAGCGGCGCGAACGGGTCGTCTGGCGTCCGGGGCAGGGCGCGGCGGAGGTCGTCGAGGCCCGCACCGCCCTGGCGGCCGAGCTGCGTGTCCTGCGTCGGGCTGCGCACAGGGCCGACGGCGCGGAACAGATTGGGCGGCAGGTCGGCGGCGGCAGGGCGCAGTTCCGTTTCATCCGCGGCCAACTCGGCGTCGGCGGAAGCGATCCCGTCGAGCGCGGCTGCGGCGCCCGTGCGCGAGGCGCGCGCCGGCCGGACGCCGGCATCGACCGGTTGGGCCGGAGCGGCCTGCCGCGTCGACTGCGGCAGGTTCTCGCGGCGCGGCTCCGGCGGGCCGGCGAAGAGGTCGAGCGCCTCGGCGGGATCGGCGGCGTCGGCGTCCGGCCGGGCAGGCGGCGGCGCTTCGGCCGGGTCGGCGAGCGGGGTGTCGAGGTCGTTCGACAGCTCGCGCTGCGCAGGATCGAGCGGCTGCACCGCCTCGCGCTCGCGGGAATCCTGCGTCTGCGTGCGAAGGTCCACCGTGTCGGACAGGCGCATCTCGTCGGCACGCCCGCGGATCGGGGGCCCGTCGCCGGCATCCTGCGCCAGCGCAAGTCCTGCGACCGGTCCGGCGCTCAGGAGCAGCGAGGCGAGGAGGGGGCGAAGGAGGGGCGTCATGTCCGATCGGGTGATGGGCGCAGCGCGTCGGCCGGCCGGAGGGCATCGATGTCTCGATTCGTAGGCGCCCATCATGGAGCCGGGCTGACCGAACGGCACGTGGGGCGAGGGCGCTGGCGCGTACCGCGCCGCGGGAGTAAGGGATGCGAATGACCCTGAACGCTCTTCCGCTCGCCGCCGACCCCACCCCCGGCACCCAATCGGCGATCCGCACCGTCCGCACCGAGGCCGAGGGCCTGTCGCTCCTCGCCGACGCGCTGGCGGGCGATCTTGGCGCCGCCTTCGAGCGCAGCCTCGACCTCATCGCCGGCGTGCGCGGGCGCCTCGTCGTCACCGGCATCGGCAAGAGCGGCCATGTCGCCTCGAAGATCGCCGCGACCTTCGCCTCCACCGGCACGCCGGCCTTCTTCGTCCATCCGGTCGAGGCCAATCACGGCGATCTCGGCATGATCGGGCGCGACGACGCGGTGCTCGCCATGTCGTGGTCGGGCGAGTCGGCCGAACTCACCGGCATCGTCTCCTACACCCGGCGCTTCCGGATCCCGCTGATCGCCATCACCTCGCGCGAGACCTCGGCGCTCGGCTCGGCCGCCGACGAGCGCCTCGTGCTGCCGCGCGTCACCGAGGCCTGCCCGCACGGCCTCGCGCCGACGACCTCGACGACGCTCCAACTGGCGCTGGGCGACGCGCTGGCCGTCGCGCTCCTGGAGCGTCGGGGCTTCAGCCCCAGCGACTTCCGCGTCTTCCATCCCGGCGGCCAGCTCGGCGCGAGCCTTCGCCATGTCGGCGACGTCATGCACAAGGGCGAGGCGCTGCCGCTGGTGGCGAGCGGCACGAAGATGGGCGAGGCGATCCTCGCCATCTCGCGCAAGGGCTTCGGCTGCGTCGCGGTGGTGGACGAGGCCGGGCGGCTGCTCGGCATCGTCACCGACGGCGACCTGCGCCGTCACCTCGCCTCCGACCTCCTGTCGCGCACGGTGGACGAGGTGATGACGCCCTCGCCCAAGACCATCCGGCCCGACACGCTGGCGGCCAAGGCACTCGACATCATCAACGGTGCCAACATCACGGCGCTGATGGTGGTGGATAACGAGAGGCCGGTGGGCATCATCCACCTCCACGACCTCCTGCGCATCGGCGTCGCCTGAGGGCGGCGGCGGTCTGCCGCCGGGCGAGCGCTCCGCGTCAGTCCACCCAGCCGCGTAGCTCGCGGCGGACCATGTGCTCGATCACGTCCATCCCGTCCTCGGAATCGTTGAGGCATGGGATGTGGCTGAAGTGCTCGCCGCCGTGCTCGCGGAAGATCTCGCCGGCCTCGCCCGCGATCTCCTCGAGCGTTTCCAGGCAGTCCGAGACGAAGCCGGGGTTGAGGACGGCGATGCGCTTGATGCCCTGCTTGGCGAGCGCCTCGACCGTCTTGTCGGTATAGGGCTGCAGCCACTCCTCCGGCCCGAAGCGGGACTGGAAGGTGGTCATGAAGCGGCCCTTCTCCCAGCCGAGGCGCTCCTCGACGAGGCGCGAGGTCTTCTGGCAGTGGCAGTGATACGGGTCGCCCTTGCGGAAGTAGCTCTGCGGGATGCCGTGATAGGAGGCGATGACGCGTTCGGGCTCGAAGGGAAGCGAGGCGAGATGCGTCTCGATCGAGCGCGCGAGCGCCTCGATATAGACTGGCTCGTCGTGGTAGGCGGGCACCGTGCGCACGGCCGGCATCCAGCGCTGCGCCATGAGGTGCTCGAAGAACTTGTCGTTCACCGTCGCGGTGGTCGAGGCCGAATACTGCGGGTAGAGCGGGAAGCAGAGAATGCGCTCGCACCCCTCCGCCCGAAGCGCCTCGACGCGGGTCGCGATCGACGGGTTGCCGTAGCGCATGCCCCAGTCCACCACGACGTTGCGCTCGCCCGACATGCGCTGTGCGAGCTTCTCGCCCTGCGAGCGGGTGAAGGTACGTAGCGGGCTCTCGTTGCGTTCCTTGTTCCAGATCTGCTCGTAGGCGTGGCCGGACTTCTTCGGCCGCGTGTTGAGGACGATGCCGTAGAGGATCGGGAACCACGCGGCACGCGGCCATTCGATGACGCGCTTGTCGGACAGGAATTCCTGGAGATAGCGCCGCATCGGTTTGTAGTCGGTGCCGTCGGGCGTGCCGAGATTGACGAGGAGCACGCCCACCTTCTTCGGCTTCACCGGCGGATGGCCCGGCGGCAGCGGGCCGATCGCGGTGGAGGACGCGGCGGGATGAGGGCTGGTCAGCATGGGCGCGTTCGCTTGCAAGGAACCGGAAACGACTGCGGCGGCGGGCCGCTTGGGGCCGCCGCCGCAGTCGGATATGGACAGGGGAGGGCGTGCGGGCAAGCGGACAAAGCGTCCGCCCCGCTCAGGACCCGATCAGGCCTTGCGGCTGAACTCGAAGCGGCTGCCGTCGGCGTTGACGCAGGCCAGCCGGTCGGCCGACATCTGCGCGCAGTTCACCGAGACCTGCTGGTTGCGCGAGCGCGAGGTGTAGATGATGCTGGCCTGCGCCTGACCCGTCTTGGTGTAGTTGCCCTCGGCGAGAACGGCGCCGGTCGCCGCTTCCTTCGAGGTGAAGCGCCCACCCGCGAAGGTCGCGGTGTAGGCGACCGGGCCCCCGACCGATGACCACTCGCCTTCGAGACCCGCCGGGCGCGGGGCGACCGCCATCTGCTGCGGCGGCGCCATGGTCTCGCAGGCCGACAGGGCGAGCGCGGCGGCAAGGACGGGCAAGGCGCGGGTGAAGGAACGCATCGGCGACTCCGGAGGGGCAAACGATAAAGGTTGAAATAAGTTTAAGGCAGATGCCGCCCGGAGTCATGGGCGCCCGTCGCGCTATCCTCAGCCGCGTGTGCCAGATCCCGCGAACGCTTCCTCGCGCTTGGGCGAAATCACAGAATGGATCGTGCCGATCGTCTCGATCGAGCGGATGCGACCGTCCGTGGTGAAGGAGAACCAGTACATCGTGCTGCCGGTGACGAGCGAGCCGTTCGTCTCGTCCTGCCGCGTCCAGTCGCAGCGGCTCGCGCCCTCGTCGTCCTCGACCACGATGCCGCGCGGCTTGTAGGAGATGTAGGTCGCACGGCGCAGGAGCTCGTTCAGGAAGGACTTGGCCTCTTCCTCGCCCTGCAGGCGATACTCGCCCTCCATCCGGTTGAACCAGGGCGCGTCGATGATCCCCGCGTTGTTCCGGTTGGAGAACATGGCGCCGGGCGCGAAGTGGCGCGCGATCGAACCGGGTGAGCCGGACATAGCCGCGTCCATGATTTCGCGGATGATACTGCGCTTACGCTGGGCTTCGGACAAGAACTCGCCCATCAGACACTCCTCAAGCGCATCAAGCACTTGGGGCTGAATGTTAGGGCGGGCGAACCGATGCGCCAGACTATAACGAAAAAGCCGCAGGATGACCTGCGGCTTTTCCACTGTTGATTTTGGTTATCCGACTTTATCGGACGAGGATGTTCCGGAACTGCCAGGGGTCCTTCTCGTCGAGATCCTCGGGGAAGAGGCCCGGGCGGTCGGTCAACGGCGTCCAGTCGGTGTAGTAGCCCTTCACCGGTCCGAGATACGGGCGCTGCACTTCGAGGCAGCGGCGATAGTCCATCTCGTCGGCCTCGACGATGCCGGCTTCCGGGTTCTCGAGCGCCCAGACCATGCCGGCGAGCACCGCCGAGGTGACCTGCAGGCCGGTCGCGTTCTGGTAGGGCGCGATGCGGCGTGTTTCCTCAAGCGACAACTGCGAGCCGTACCAGTAGGCGTTCTTCTCGTGCCCGTAGAGGAGGACGCCAAGCTCGTCGATGCCTTCCACCAGCTCGTTCTCGTCGAGGACGTGGTGTTCCGGCTGGATCTTGCCGGCCGCGCCGAACAGCTCGTGCAGCGACAGCACCGCATCGTTCGCCGGGTGGTAGGCGTAGTGGACGGTCGGCCGATAGGTGACCTCGTCCTCCTTGTTGCGATGGGTGAAGTAGTCCGCGATCGAGATGGACTCGTTGTGCGTGACGAGGAAGCCGTATTGCGGGCCCGGCGTCGGGCACCAGGTGCGCACGCGCGTGTTGGCGCCGGGCTGCTCGAGATAGATGGCGGCCTGGCAGCCCTTCTTGTGAGTCTTGCCGTTCTTGGGCATCCACTTCTCGTGCGTGCCCCAGCCGAGCTCGGCCGGCTGCATGCCCTCCGAGAGGAAGCCCTCGACCGACCACGTGTTCCAGAACACGTTGCGCGGCTTCGGCTTGGCGGCGACCTGCGTGTCGCGCTCGGCGATGTGGACGCCCTTGACGCCGACCTTCTTCATCAGCTTCGCCCAGCCCTCGCGGTCGTCCGGGCCCGGCTCCTCGAAGTCGAGGTTGGTGTCGCGCGCGATGTCGACGAGCGCCTGCTTGACGAACCAGGAGACCATGCCCGGATTGGCGCCGCAGGTGGAGACCGCCGTGGTGCCGCCCGGATGCTTGCGCTTCTCCTTGCGCAGCGTCTCGCGCAGCGCATAGTTCGTGCGGTCGGCGTTCGACATCGTGTCGTCGAAGTAGAAGCCGAGCCAGGGCTCGACCACCGTGTCGATGTAGAGGACGCCGAGCTCGCGGCACATGCGCATGAGGTCGACCGAGCCGGTGTCGACCGATAGGTTGACGAGGAAGCCCTGGCCGCCGCCATCCGTCAGAAGCGGCGTCAGCAGATCGCGGTAGTTCTGCCGCGTCACGCCTTCCTGGATGAAGCGGATGCCGCGTTCGTCGAGGAGGTGACGGCTGGTGTCGCGCGGGTCGATCACGGTGAAGCGCGACTTGTCGAACTTGAAGTGGCGCTCGATCAGCGGCAGCGTGCCGCGCCCGATGGAGCCGAAGCCGATCATCACGATCGGGCCGGTGATCTCGGCATGGACCGGGAAGTTCTCGTCTGCCATGGGGTCCCTTTCGGTCTGGACGTGTCTGGAAGCGCCGGGCTAGAGCAGAACGCTGTCAAATAAAAGGGGCTTGGCGTTCGGAGGTCGGCGGAAGCGCTGGACCGTGGGACGCCCGCGCATCGATCCATGGACCTGCCGACCCCCTTGCGTGCCGCGATCGAGGCGGAGATCGCCGGCACCCCGCTCGCGGACCTTCGACGAGCCGGCGAGGTGCTGTCCGGGCGATACCGCGCCGAGACCCGGGACGGTCGCATGCACCTGTCCGACGACCTGTTCGCGAAGGCCTATGCGGCGGCGCGCCTGCCGGCGACCTATGCCGCCCTTCGCGCCGCCCTCGCTTCGCTGGTCGAGGGGCGCCCCGACTTCGCGCCGGCAACGCTTCTCGATGTCGGCGCCGGCCCCGGCACCGCGCTCTGGGCCGCCGCGGACGCGTTTTCCACGCTCGGTGGCGCGACGCTCCTCGAAGCCTCCGCGCCGATCCGCCGGCTCGGGCAACGGCTCGGCGCCGGCGCCTTCGCGTTCGCGCCGGACTGGCGTGCGGGCGACCTTGCGGCGGATCTGGCCGCGATGCCGCACGCCGATCTCGTGACGCTCTCCTACGTTCTCGACGAGATCGCGCCGGCCGCGATCGCGCCGCTCGCCGACAGGCTCTGGTCGAAGACCGACCGCGTCCTCCTCGTCGTCGAGCCCGGCACGCCCGCCGGCTGGACACGAATCCTAGCGGTGCGCGACCGCCTCATCGTGGCGGGGGCACATGTCGTGGCGCCCTGTCCGCATGCGCAGGCCTGCCCGATCGTCGCGCCCGACTGGTGCCATTTCGCCCAGCGCCTGCCGCGCTCGCGCCTTCACCTGCGCGCCAAGGAGGCCGAGGTGCCCTACGAGGACGAGAAGTT
The DNA here is from genome assembly GCF_900113065.1 of Aureimonas phyllosphaerae. Lineage (GTDB taxonomy): Bacteria > Pseudomonadota > Alphaproteobacteria > Rhizobiales > Rhizobiaceae > Aureimonas > Aureimonas phyllosphaerae. The sequence goes on along the minus strand of NZ_FOOA01000004.1, from coordinate 201,788 downwards.
CGCCTACGTCGCCCTGTCGCGCGACGCACCGGCGGGGCCGAGCTACGGGCGCGTCCTCGCCCCGCCGCGCGCGGGCAGCGGCAAGGTGCGCCTCAAGCTCTGCCGCCCCGACGGCACGATCGCCGACGCGCTGGTGACCAAGCGCGATGGGGATCGTTTCCGGGAGGCGAGGCGGGCCGACTGGGGCGACCGCCTCGAAGGGTGAGCTGTCAGTCCGCCTTGTCCATCGCCTCCAGTTCGTCGATGAGCCCCGAGATCATCGACAGGCCCTGACGCCAGAAGGCGGGATCGGTCGCATCGAGCCCGAACGGGGCGAGAAGCTCCGAATGGTGCTTGGTGCCGCCCGCCCGCAGCATCGCGAAATACCGGTCCTGGAAGCCCTCTTCGGCGTTCTGGTAGACCGCGTAGAGCGAGTTCACGAGGCAGTCGCCGAAGGCGTAGGCGTAGACGTAGAAGGGCGAGTGGATGAAGTGGGGGATGTAGGTCCAGAAGGTCTCGTAGCCCTCGCCGAGGTTGACCGCGGGACCGAGGCTCCGCTTCTGGATCGCGATCCAGATCTCGCCGATCCGCTCGGCCGTCAGCTCGCCCTTGCGGCGCTCGATGTGGATCTCGCGCTCGAATTCGTAGAAGGCGATCTGGCGGATCACCGTGTTGATCATGTCCTCGACCTTCGAGGCGATCAGGGTGCGCCGTTCGGCCGGTGATGCCGCGCGCTGGAGCAGCGAGCGGAAGGTCAGCATCTCGCCGAAGACCGAGGCCGTCTCGGCGAGCGTCAGGGGCGTCGAGGCCATCAGTGCGCCCTGGTCGCCCGCCAGCACCTGATGGACGCCGTGGCCGAGCTCGTGCGCGAGCGTCATCACGTCCCGCGGCTTGCCGAGATAGTTGACGAGGACGTACGGATGCACGCTCGGCACCGTCGGGTGCGCGAAGGCGCCCGGCGCCTTGCCGGGGCGTACCGCCGCATCGATCCAGTTCCGCTCGAAGAATCGGCCGGCGATCTCGGCCATGTCGGGCGCGAAGTCGCGATAGGCCGACAGCACCGTCTCGCGCGCCTCGTCCCAGCCGATGTCACGCTTGGCGGCGCCCGGCAGCGGCGCGTTGCGGTCAAAGAATTCCAGCGCGTCGAGGCCGAGCCACTTCGCCTTGAGGGCGTAGTAGCGATGGGCGATCGACGGGTAGGCGTCCGATACCGCTTTGGCGAGCGCGTCGACCACCTCGCGCTCGACACGGTTGGCGAGGTGGCGCGAGTCCGCGACATCCTCGAAGCCGCGCCAGCGGTCCGAGATTTCCTTGTCCTTGGCAAGCGTGTTGGTGACCAGTGCGAAAGTGCTCAGGTTGCGGCGGAACACCTCGGCCAGCGCGGCGCCGGCCTTGGCGCGCCGGGCGCGGTCGGGGTCCTGCAGGAGGTTCAGCACCTCTTCCAGCGCCAGTTCCTTGCCGTCCACCGTGAAGCGCAGCGCCGTCATCGTCTCGTCGAAGAGGCGGTTCCAAGCGCCATGGCCGGTCACCGACTTCTCGAGAAACAGCTCCTCCACCCGGTCCTCGAGCTGGAAGGGCTTGTCCTGGCGCAGATCGACGACCCAGGGACGGTAGTGCGCCAGCTGCGCGTCGCGCTCCATCGCAGCGTCCATCGCCGGCTCGTCGATGCGGTTGAGCTCGAGCGCGAAGAACAGGAGAAGCGACGAGATGTCGGTGACGCGCGCCTGCATGTCGCCATAGAACTTGGCGTTGGCGGGCGAGGCGGTGTCGCCGGAATAGACGAGGCCGGCATAGGAGATCAGGCGGCCGAGAAGTTCCTCTAGCGCCTCGAACTCGGCGATCGCCGCCCCGAGGCCGTTCTCGCCGGTCAGGTCGGCCGCTTCACCGAGGCGTCCCTTCCAGCGTGCCTGGAACGCGGCGGCGCGGCGGCTTGCCTCGTCAAGGTCGCGCTTGATCTCGGGCGCATCGATGCCCGCGTAGAGATCGGACAGGTTCCACTCGGGAAGCGCGGCTCCCTCGACGGCCGAGGGGCTGGACGGGGACGGCGACGCTGGGCTCATGGGCAGGACACTCCGGGGAACGACGCAAGGCCAGACCTTCGGGAAGGCCGGCTCGACCGGCCATATAGGACGCCCGCAGCGTCGGCGCATCCTTCGCGCTTGGGCATGCGTCGGAAGACGGTCCGGAGGCAGGCAGCGAGATCGGCCCGGTTTTCACTCGCCGTTAACCAAAATCCTGTGTATTGGCGAAACAATGGACCAAGTGTCATTTTCGTGCCGCACTTTTTCCCGATGAGCCTTGTCAGCCTGATCGGGGGCCATAGAAATCTGGTGGGGACATCCATCAGCGGGACGACGCACCGGGGGAAATACCGCATGTTCGGATGGACCGAATGCGTATCGCCACGCGCCTTCAAGCGTGCGGCGGTCGTCCTGATGGGCCTACTGGCCGCAACGGCGGCTGAGGCCGAGACGCGGACCCTCAAGCTCTATCACGTCCATCTCAAGGAAAAGTCCGAGATCGTCTACAAGCGTGACGGCAAGTTCCTGCCCGACGGCCTGAAGAAGGCCAACTGGGCGCTGCGCGACTGGCGCGAGAACAAGCCGACGACGATGGACCCGAAGCTCCTCGACCTTCTCTACGAGGCGCACAAGCAGTCCGGCTCGCGCGGCTATATCCACGTCATCGGCGGCTACCGTTCGCCCGGCACCAACAAGATGCTGCGGTCGCGCTCCAGCGGCGTCGCCGGCTCCAGCCTCCACATGTCCGGCAAGGCGGTGGACTTCTTCCTGCCCGACGTGCCGCTGAAGAAGGTGCGCGATATCGGCCTTCGCATGCAGCTCGGCGGCGTCGGCTACTATCCGCGCTCCGGCTCGCCCTTCGTCCATTTCGACACCGGAAAGGGCCGCTACTGGCCGCGCATGAGCCGCAGCGAGCTCGCCAGCATCTTCCCGAAGGGCAACACGATCCACGTGCCTTCCGACGGAAAGCCGCTGGCCGGCTATGAGACGGCTCTCGCCTCCTACAACAAGCGCAAGGGCGCGAACGACGTGCAGATAGCGTCCTCGTCGCGTAGCGGCGGCGGCCGTTCGCTTCTGGCGGCGATCTTTGGCGGCGGCGCGGACGAGGCTGAGGACGAGGCCGAGGCCACGGCTGCACCCGTCGGCCGCACCCCGGCCGCGCGTCCGGCGCGGACGGCGCCCGAGCCCGAGGTCCAGGTCGCTGCGGTCCGCCCGGCGCGCGCTCTGCCGCCTGCCGCGCTGCCCGCCGGCGTCGCCATGCCCGAGCGCGACACGTTCGACGGGTCGAGCCCGGCTCGCACGGCCCCGCCCGCCGGCATCCCCGCGGCTGAGACCGCGGTCGCCGCCCTGGTTCCGGCCCGCGTGCCGCTGCCCACCAGTGCGCCGGTCCGCCCGGATGCCGTCGATCCCGCGACGACCCTCGTCGCCGCGCTGGAAGCCGAGGCCGAAGTCGCGCCCGGCGCTCCCGCCCAGCTCGCCTATGCCGTGCCGATGCCCCGTGCCCGGCCGCCGTTCGAGGCGGTGCTGCGCGCCGACCAGGCCGCCCTGCCGACACCCCGCATGATCGGCGCCGAGCCCGAACTGACGCCCGAATCCATCATCGCCGCCGCCATGGCGGAGAGCACCGCGGCCGCCGCCGGTGCAGAGCCGGCTGCGCGTCCTGCCGTCACGCCGTCGCATCGTCCGGTGGAAGCGACGGCGATCGCCGCCCTTGCCGCCGCAGCGCCGATCCCGGCTTCGTCACAGCCGGTCCGCGTCGCGTCACTGGCCACGCCGGCGGTGTCGAAGTCCGCTGCCCGGCCAGCCGTGTCCGCCAAGGGCGGGCGCGTCGTCGGCGACGAGGCGGCGATGGCCGCCGCCCGCCGCGCCGCGCAGCCGTCGGCGCGTATCATCGCCGAGCGCGTCGAGGTGGCCGCGCTGATCGCCAACCCTGAGCGCCGCGCATTGGAGGCCGACCTCCAGCGTCCCGTCGCCCACAGCCTGATCGGCAACGTGCCGGACACGGTGTTCGCGCATGGCTTCTCGCGCAAGACCGGCTCCCCGTCGGCCGCGGGCCGCTTCGAGGGCAAGGCCGTCAACTTCATGCCGGTCCGCAAGATCAACTGACCGGACGCTTCGATCGCTCGACGCCCGCACCCTCGGTGCGGGCGTTCGCGTTTGTGCAGTCGAGGCGCCATCAGGCCCGAAGGCCCAAGTTTTCGCGGCCGGTTGTGTCGGGTCCCATGCCCACATCTCAAGTTGAATGCGGCAGAGGTCGCGGGACGTCGGCGCACTGAACTTGCCGTACACCGATCCGAGCTTGACAAAAATCAGATGGTTTCTCAGATACCGTTTGAATCAACGATGGTGCATAGTTGCTTCGCTGGGTCCGGAAGACGATTCGCGATTTGTCGCAATCGCCGGGCGCAAGGGACTTTGCCAACTGTCGCGCCTGACGATCGGATCGGAAAAGACATGGACGAGTTGAACCTGCCGGATGACAATGATGATCTGATGGAGCTGACGGCGGATGTCGTCGCGGCCTATGTCAGCAATCATTCCATGCCGGTTGCCGACCTGCCCGCCCTGATCGCGGACGTCCATGGCGCCCTCGGCATGACCGGCGCACAGCCCGAGCCGCCTCCGGCCGAGAAGCCCAAGCCCGCCGTTTCCGTGAAGAAGTCGGTCACCGACGAGTACATCGTGTGTCTCGAGGACGGCAAGAAGTTCAAGTCGCTGAAGCGTCACCTGATGACGCACTACAACCTGTCGCCCGAGGAATACCGCGAGAAGTGGGACCTGCCGGCGGACTATCCGATGGTGGCGCCGAGCTACGCCGCGGCGCGCTCGCGCCTCGCCAAGCAGATGGGTCTCGGCCACAAGCGCCGTCGCGGCCGCTGAAGCTTCGGACGCCAGCCGAATAAAGAACGCCTCCGGCGCGAGCCGGAGGCGTTCTGCGTTTCGATAGGCTGTTCGGGGGGGGGGGCGGCTTACTCGCCGGACGGCATCATTCCCAGCGCCTGAAGGTAGAGGTCGAGGATCGCGTCCATCTCGGCGCGCTCGTTGGCGTCCTGCTTGCGCAGCGAGATCACCTTGCGCAGCACCTTGACGTCGAAGCCATTGCCCTTGGCTTCGGCATAGACGTCCTTGATGTCGTCGGAAATCTGCTTCTTCTCCTCCTCGAGGCGCTCGATGCGCTCGACGAAAGAGCGGAGCTGATCCTGGGCGACTTCCTCGGTGGCGTTGGACATGGAGAACCTCGTAACGGACGACTGGGGCAGGGCGCCGGAACCGGCGACCGCTTTCCCCTCTTCGATGACGCCGAATGGTTACCCGAGCGTTACGCCGGCCTCAATCGTGCGGCTTGGATGCGTCGAACGTGGCCTGCGCCTCGGCGCTCGCCTCACGCTGGTGTCGTGCGCGCCACTCGTCGTAGGGCATGCCGTAGACGATCTCGCGCGCTTCCTCCTTGCCGATTGGCCGACCGGCCTCGGCGGAGGCTTCCGCATACCAGTTGGACAGGCAGTTCCGGCAGAAGCCCGCGAGATTCATCAGGTCGATGTTCTGCACGTCGGTGCGCTCGCGCAGGTGGTCGCGAAGTCGCCGGAAGGCAGCGGCTTCCAGTTCGGTGGTGGTCGGTGCGCGGTCCATTCGCGAGGTCCCTTCATCAGGCGTTCGGCATCGATATCGGGCCCGGCGCCGCGCGCCGCAAGCGGGCTCACGGGTGCGATCGTATCGATTTAATAAAAAGAATGGGCCATCCGGCCCGCCGCGTCTTTGACAGTTTTACCGACTATGCGAGAAGGGCCCGCCGCTGTCCTTATCCAAAGGGTCGCCCATGCCGTCTCGCCCGATCCTGGGGCTCCGTTCCCCGATCGCCGCCGCCGTTCTGACCCTTGGTCTTTCCGTCCTGTCGCTGCCCCTGTTCGCTGCCGCCGCCCATGCCGATTTCCGGGTGTGCAACGGCACGCAGGCGCTGGTCGGCGTCGCGGTCGGCCAGCGAACGGCGGAAGGGTGGGTCAGCGAGGGCTGGTGGCGCATTCCGGCGACGACCTGCCGCTCTGTCATCGAGGGTGAGCTTCAGTCGCGCTACTACTACATCTACGCCGAGGACGCCGAGGGTGTCGGTCGGTGGGCGGGCGACATCGACATGTGCATCGCCGAGAACGAGTTCAAAATCGTCGGGGTCAAGGACTGCTTCGCCCGAGGGTACCAGAAGATGGGCTTTCGGGAGTACGACACCGGCGGGCAAGGCAGCTGGATGGTCCAGCTGACGGAAGCGGCACGCGAAGGGACCGACCAGCCATGAAACGCAATCGCCGCGTGAAGATTCTTGCAACGCTCGGACCGGCCTCGTCGGACGAGGCGATGATCCGCAAGCTGCACGAAGCGGGCGCAGACGTCTTCCGCATCAACATGAGCCACACCGATCACGATTCGATGCGCGAGCTCGTCGCCCGCATCCGCCGGGTCGAGGCGGCCGTCGACCGGCCGATCGGCATCCTCGCCGACCTGCAGGGGCCGAAGCTTCGCGTCGGCAAGTTTGCCGACGGCAAGGTCGACCTCAAGCCGGGCGACATCATCACGCTCGACGACAATCCCGAGCCCGGCGACGCGACGCGCGTCTACCTGCCCCACCCCGAGATCCTCGAGACCGTCCAGCCCGGCCATCGCCTCCTGATCGACGACGGTAAGCTGCAGCTGCGCGCCCTGTCGACCACTGGGACGGCGATCCGCTGCGAGGTCGTCGCCGGCACGCGCATCTCGGACAAGAAGGGCGTCAGCCTTCCCGACACGCTGCTCACGAGCGGCGCGCTGACCGACAAGGACCGGCGGGACCTCGACGCGGTGCTGGAAGCCGAGGTCGACTGGCTCGCCCTGTCGTTCATCCAGCGCCCGGAGGACCTCGCCGAAGCACGCAAGCTGTCGCGCGGGCGCGCCGGCCTCTTGTCGAAGATCGAGAAGCCCCAGGCCGTCGAGCGCCTCGACGAGATCATCGAGCTCTCCGACGCGATCATGGTGGCGCGTGGCGACCTCGGCGTCGAGATGCCGCTGGAGCAGGTGCCGGGCATCCAGAAGCGCATCACCCGTGCCGCCCGCCGCGCCGGCAAGCCGGTGGTGGTCGCCACGCAGATGCTGGAATCGATGATCACCGCGCCGGTGCCGACGCGCGCCGAGGTGTCGGACGTATCGATCGCCGTCTTCGAGGGTGCCGACGCGATCATGCTGTCGGCCGAGTCGGCGGCGGGTGCCTATCCCGTCGAGGCGGTGCAGACCATGGACCGCATCGCGGTCGAGGTGGAGAAGGATCCGCTCTATCCCGGCATCATCTTCGCGCAGCGCCCCGCCGCCGAGGCGACCGGCGCCGATGCCGTGTCGCTGGCCGCGCGCCAGATCGCCGAGACGCTGCAGGTCGCGACGATCGTCACCTACACCTCGACCGGCACGACGGGCATCCGCACGGCGCGCGAGCGCCCGCAGATCCCGATCCTCGCGCTGTCGCCGATCGAGGCGACCGCGCGCCGCCTCAGCCTCGTCTGGGGCCTCCATTGCGTGGTGACGGACGACGCCTCCGACATGGAGGACATGGTCAACCGCGCCTGCCGCCTCGCGGTCCAGCAGGGCTACGCGCGGGTCGGCGAGCGGGTGATCGTGACGGCCGGCGTGCCGCTGCGCACGCCCGGCGCCACCAACATGATCCGCATCGCCTATATCGGCTCGGACGGCCTGTCGGCCATCTGACGGATCAGGCGGGCTGGCCGGAGAGTTCTTCGGCCAGCCGCCCCGCCGCGTCCTGCGCGGCCTTCAGGGTCGGATAGATGGCGAGCGCGCGGCTGTAGGCGTCCAGCGCCTCCCGGTCGCGGCCCAGCTCTTCCAGCATGGCGCCAAGCCCCGTCAGCGCGCCGAAATGGCGCGGCTCGCGCTTCAGCACCGCCTCGACGTCGGCCATCGAAAGCGCGTAGCGATTCTGCGTGTAGTGCAGCGTGGCGCGCCGGTTGTAGGCTTCCGCGTAGTCGGGATCGAGGACGATCGCCTGGTCGGTGAAGTCCAGCGCCGCCGCCGCATCCTTGCGGGCGATGGCCTGCGTGGCGCGCAGCATCAGGAGATCCACCGTCGCGCTGCCGCTTTCCAGCCAGACGGACTGGATCTCGTTGGCGATCCCGGTCGCCTTCTCGGCGTCGGGCTCGCGCTTCAGTCGTTCGAACAGCCCGCCGAGACGAGCCTCGCGCGTCTCGGCGACGGGCGGCGCCGCAGGAGAGCTGTTTGCTGCCGCGGCCGGCGTCTCGGGGGCGGGCAGTGCGCCGGGCGCCGTCGCATCCTGCGCCATCGAGGGCGCAGTCACCGTGGCGGAGACGAGGGCGGCGGCGAGAAGGGTGGTCTTGAAACGGGAAAAGGCGCGCATGGGACGAACTTACGTCGTCCCGGCGCGCCTTCCAAACAATTTCCGAGGAGCCGCTGGAGCGGCTCCCAGGCGTCAGCCCTGACGCGCCTTGTAGCGCGGGGCTAGCTTGTTGATGATGTAGATGCGGCCCTTGCGGCGAACCAGGCGGTTGGCGCGGTGGCGGCCCTTGAGGGACTTCAGCGAGTTCTTGATCTTCATGACTTCGACCGTCGATTGCGAGGCGACGATCGGGCCTAGTCCCATTCCGCCGCATAATGAAAAACGCGCCGTGGGGGCGCGTCGACCTGAGGGTGGCAATAACGGCAGGCGGGGTGCAATGTCAACCATGTGACGGCGCCCCGCCCGCCCTTTCAGATGGCCTTTCGCGGGCTCAGCCGGGTGACGTGGCCCATCTTGCGGCCGGGCCTTGCTTCGCGCTTGCCGTAGAGCGTGACGAGCGTGTCCGGTTCGGTGAGCAGCGCCTCGGCCCGCTCGACGTCGTGGCCGATGAGGTTCTCCATCACGCAGTCGGAATGGCGGTTGGCGGGCCCCAGCGTATGGCCCGCGACCGCGCGGATGTGCTGCTCGAACTGCGAGATCGTGCAGGCCGCCTCGGTCCAGTGGCCCGAATTGTGGACGCGCGGCGCGATCTCGTTGACGAGGAGCGTGCCGTCCGTGCCCACGAAGAACTCGACCCCGATGACGCCGACATAGCCGAGCCTGTCCATGATGGCGCGGGCGGTCTCGACCGCCCGTTCGGCGATCTCCTGCGGTACCTTTGCCGGCACCGTCGAGCGGCTGAGGATGCCCATCCGGTGGACGTTCTCGGCCGGATCGAAGGCGACGAAGGAGCCGTCCTGCCCGCGCGCCGAGATCACCGAGATCTCGCGCTCGAACGGCACCTTCTTCTCGAGGATCGCCGGCACCGAGCCGAGGCTCTCGAAGACGTCGTCGTGCGGGCCGCCGTCCGCGATCGTCGCCTGCCCCTTGCCGTCGTAGCCGAGGCGGCGCGTCTTCAGGATGCAGTCGCCGCGAAGGTCGAGGAGCGCGTGGTCGAGCTCCTGCGGGTCGTCCACCGCGCGCCAGGGCGCCGTCGCGATGCCGATGCCGTTCAGGAAGGCCTTCTCGACCACCCGGTCCTGCGCGACCTCCAGCGCCTCGATCGGCGGATGGATGGGCTTGGCGGCCTGAAGCGCACGCAACGGGCCGACCGGCACGTTCTCGAACTCGTAGGTCACGACATCGCTGCGGTCGGCCAGCTGGCGAAGCGCGGCCGCGTCGTCGTAGGCGCCGCGGATCAGCTCGTTTGCGACCTGCGCCGCCGGGCAGTCCGCGTCGGGATCGAGCACCAGCGTGCGGAAGCCGAGGCGCGCGGCGCTCGACGCCAGCATGCGGCCGAGCTGGCCGCCGCCGATGATGCCGATCGTGGAGCCGAAGGGGAGGGGGGCTGTCATGCGGTCCGCCTCGATAGGGGAAGGATCAATGCGCGGGCGCCGCGTCGTCGACGGGATGCTCGGCGACGGCTTCGCTCTGGCGCGCGCGCCACGCGTCGAGACGCCCGGCGAGCCCGGCGTCGGTGAGGGCGAGCACGCTGGCGGCGAGAAGCGCGGCGTTGACCGCGCCCGCACGCCCGATGGCGAGCGTGCCGACCGGGATGCCGGCCGGCATCTGCACGATCGACAGGAGGCTGTCCTGGCCGGACAGCGCCCGGCTTTCCACCGGCACGCCGAAGACCGGCAGCGGTGTCATCGAGGCCGTCATGCCCGGCAGGTGGGCGGCGCCTCCGGCGCCGGCGATCACCACCTTGAAGCCCTTGTCGCGCGCGCCCTTGGCGAAGGCGACGAGGCGGTCGGGGGTGCGATGGGCCGAGACGATCAGCGCCTCGTGCGCGATGCCGAGCGCGTCCAGCGTCTCGACCGCGTGCTTCATGGTGGCCCAGTCCGACTGGCTGCCCATGATGACGGCGACGGGCGGCATCATCATGCGATGATGTCCGGCAGGACCTGATCCTCGAGATCTTGGAGGCGGTCCTTGATCAGGAGCTTCTTCTTCTTCATGCGCTGGATCTGCAGCCGGTCGCAGCCGGTCGTCTCCATCGCCTCGATCGCGGCGTCGAAATCCGCGTGTTCCTGGCGCAGCCTGGCGAGCTGCAGCCTGAGTTCGGCCTGTTCCTGATCCGCCACCAAGGTCCCCTCGAACGCGATACCCGTCGTGCCCCGGCACCCGGTCGACGGGCCGCGGCATCACAAAAAATCGACCCCGCGTCCTCGGCCCCGCGCCAAACCCGCGCAAACCCTGATCCCGGACGCTCCGACCCCGCCTCTTCGTTATCAGGATGGAGGCAATTTAAAAACCCGGGTCTTGATCCGCATTCGACAGGCCAAAACTTATATGACACCTTCATGTCGTCCACGGCGCTTCGGTCGTCCGGGCGTCGATGGAGGGAGACTAGAGACCCAAAAGGAGCTCAAGAATGTCCTTGGATGCCCATCTCGCGACCTTGGAGCAGCGCCACTCGGCCCTGAACGAGGAAATCGCCACGGCCCACACCAAGCCTGCCATGAGCGATGCGGAAATACAGGACCTGAAGCGGCGCAAGCTGCAGCTGAAGGACGAGATCGAGCGTTTGCGTCAATCGACCCACTGACCGCCAAATCAGCATTCTTGGGCGCGGCCTCACGAGGGGCCGCGTCCTTTCCGATCCGGGCGCGACCCTTGTAGTCTCGCCGCAATCGGTATCTACAGCAGCCCGCCGGCCGATCCGGCCCCCGACCCGGCGCCACCGGCGCCCGCTGCGCAGATGTTTCTCATGACCGAAGACGACCGTATCCGCCCCCGACTGGTCCTGGCGACGACCCTCTTGCCGGACGGCGATGCCGGCGAGGCCGCACTGAAGGCCGCGATCGGCGCGGGCGACGTCGCCTCGGTGCTGATCGATCCGGCCGGCCGCCAGCCCGGCCCGTTCCAGGATTTCGCCGAACGACTGGTGCCGCTGATTCAGGAAGCGGGGGCGGCCGCGATCGTCGCTGAGGATACGCGCTGCGCCGGCCGCGTGCGCGCCGACGGCTTCCACGACGCCTCGGGCAGCGTTCCCGCCCTGCGCGAGGCGGTCGGCCGCCTCTCGCCGCGCCTCATCGTCGGCGGTTCCGGTTTCACCACGCGCCACGATGCGCTGGAGGCCGGCGAGTGCATGCCGGACTACATGTTCTTCGGCAAGCTCGGCGCCGACAGTGCGGCCGAGCCGCTGCGGCGCAATCTCGAGCTTGCCGAATGGTGGGCCTCGATCGTCGAGATCCCCTGCATCGTGCAGGGCGGGGCGGATCTGGCGACGCTCGCCAGCGCGATCGAGACGCGCGCCGAGTTCATCGCCCTGTCGAGCGCCGTCTTCGCCGATCTCGGCGCGGCGGCCGCGCAGGTCGAGGCGGCCAACCGGATGATCGACCGGGCGATGGAGGAGGCGGCTGCATGAAGCGCGCCGCGCTCCTCGCCACGCTGCTCATCGGCGCGCCGGCCTTCGCGCAGGAAGCGCCGCCGCCGGCCGCCCCGGTCGCGCCGCCGTCGGCCCCTGCCGGCGGGGCGACGGCCAGCGGGGCTGCGGCCTCGCCCGCCGGCCCGCTGTCGTCCAACCTCCTGCCGACGCCGGTCGCGAAGGCCACCGACGATCCCACCGCCGCCGACGGCACCTCGGCGAGCGCCCAAGCTTACGGCGCCTTCCAGCGCGGCTACTATCTCTCGGCGCTCCGGATCGCCGAGCCGCTGGCCAATCTTGGCGATCCGGCCGCGCAGACGCTGCTCGGCGAGATCTACGGGCGCGGGCTCGGCGTGCCGCGCGACGAGACCGAGGCGGCGCGCTGGTACGGCGTCGCGGCCAAGGCCGGCGTGCCGGAGGCCCAGTTCCGCTACGCGATGCTTCTGATCGAGGGGCGCGCCGTCGCGCACGACGACGCCACGGCACGCGATCTGATGAAGGCGGCGGCGGATGCCGGCAATCCGCTCGCGGCCTACAACTATGGCCAGATGCTAATCCGCGCCGCGCCGACCGGCGGCTTCGGCGATGCGGCGAGTTATTTCCGGAAGGCGGCCGAATCCGGCCTGCCCGATGCGCAATACGCGCTCTCCCAGCTCTATGCCTACGGCAAGGGTGTCGAGAAGGCCGACGACGCAGAGGCGCGCCGCTGGCTGGCCGAAGCCGCCAAGGGCGGCAGCGACACCGCGCAGATCGAACTCGGCATCTGGCTGATCAACGGCCGGGGCGGGGCGCCGGACCCGGTGGAAGGCTTCCGCTGGCTGAAGGGCGCGGCCGAGCGCGGCAATCCGATCGCCGTCAACCGCATGGCCCATCTCTACAAGGACGGCGTCGGCACCCCGCGCGACCGGGCCCAGGCGGCGATGTGGACGGTGCTCGCCCGGCGCGCCTCCAATTCCGACGCCACGCTCGACGGCTGGTTCCGCACGCTGCCCGATGCCGACCAGAAGGGGGCGCTCGAAGCCGCCAACCGCTTCCGCACGAGCTGACGCGCCGGACTTGAACCGACCGGCGTTTTGTGGTTCCAAGGCCCCCGTTCCCCATTTCGTCCTGCGCCGTATCCGGCTGCGGGAGTGCGGTGTCCGCCCCGGCGGCCTCTGCCCGTTCTTTCGATTGTTGTCAGGAAAGTTGAAGCCATGGCCCGTTCGGCGCTGATGAACGTGATGACGCAGGCCGCCATGAAGGCGGGGCGCTCGCTCACGCGCGATTTCGGCGAGGTGCAGAACCTCCAGGTCTCGATGAAGGGGCCGGCCGACTTCGTGTCGCACGCCGACCGCAAGGCCGAGGAGATCGTCTTCCAGGAACTGTCGCGCGCGCGGCCCGACTGGGGCTTCCTGATGGAGGAGCGCGGCGCGATCGAAGGCCGCGATCCCCAGCACCGCTGGATCGTCGATCCGCTCGACGGCACCACCAACTTCCTGCACGGCATCCCGCATTTCGCGATCTCGATCGGTCTGGAGCGCGACGGCCAGATCGTCGCCGGCGTGATCTTCAACCCCGCGACGGACGAGCTCTACTCGGCCGAAAAGGGCGGCGGCGCCTTCCTTAACGACCGGCGCATCCGCGTCGCCGCGCGCACCAAACTTGCCGAGTGCGTCGTGGCGACCGGCATTCCCCATCTCGGCCATGCCGACCACGCGCGCTACCTCTTCGAGGCCCGCAAGATGATGGGCGAGGCGGCCGGCATCCGCGCCTTCGGCTCGGCGTCGCTGAACCTTGCCTATGTCGCGGCGGGCCGCATCGACGGCTTCTGGGAGCACTCGCTCCGGCCGTGGGACGTCGCGGCCGGCTCGATGCTGGTACGCGAGGCCGGCGGCTTCGTCACCCATTCCGACGGCTCGAAGTTCGAGTTCGTGGAGGGCGACATCGCCTGCGGCAATGAGATCATCCACCGGGCGCTGGTGGGCGAGCTGAAGAAGGCGGCGACCGCCATGCGCGGCACGCCGAAGCCGAAGGCCGAGGACGCTGACGCGACCGAAGCGGCGTCGTAACGACGGCAGGCATCGTTCGGCGGCCCGGTTCCGTGCCGCCAAAGCCTTGTGAGCCGCGCGCTTTTGCCGAAAAACCGGTTTGCAGCGCGCGCCCGCTCAGCTAGCTTCGCGGCCAGCCAGCGACTTCGCCAAGCGGGTGCCGTATCGATGCAGGTTTCGAGTTCTCCTCCCGACGGCCGCCCCCTTCCGCTTGGAGGGCCGGAACGGTTCTCCAGTCCGCTGGTCTTCTTGTGGGCAATGCTCGTCTTCCTGGCCCTCGCCGGATTCGTGGCGATGATCCTCGGCCGGCAGGTCATCCAGGCCTTCTCGACCAATCCCGGCCTCAACGGCCTGATCCTCGGCGTCCTCGCCGTTGGCATCCTGATGGCGGTCCTGCAGATCGCGCGGCTGGCGCGCGAGGTGCGCTGGCTGAACGCGCTTCGCGACAACGACCGCGAGCGCCGCGCGCGCTCGCCGGTACTGCTCGCGCCGATGGAGGCGATGATCGGCCACGGCGCGATGCCGCGCACGCTTCCCGCCCCATCGGTGCGCGCCATCCTCGATTCCGTCGGCGGGCGCCTCGACGAGCAGCGTGACGTGTCGCGCTATCTCGTCGGCCTCCTCGTCTTCCTCGGCCTTCTCGGCACGTTCTGGGGCCTTCTCACCACGATCGGCTCGATCTCGGCGACGATCCAGTCGCTCGATCCGGCGGCGGGCGATGCGGCCACCGTGCTCGATTCGGTCAAGAACGGCCTCTCCGCCCCGCTGTCGGGCATGGGCACGGCCTTCTCGTCCTCGCTCTTCGGCCTGTCCGGCTCGCTGGTGCTCGGCTTCCTCGACCTTCAGGTCGGGCGCGCGCAGAACCGCTTCTACACCGAGCTCGAGGACTGGCTCTCGACCGTCGCGGTCGAGGCGGGCCAAGCCGTGCCGGCGACCGTCGCCGCGCCCGACGGGGCGGCCGTCGGCTCCAGCGGCGAGGAATTCCGCCTCCTGTCGGACCGGATCAACCGGCTGGTTCTGGAGCACTCCACCAGCCCGCGCACCTCGGCGGCGATGGCGAACCTTGCCGAAAGCATCCAGGGCCTCGTCCAGCACATGCGCGGCGAGCAGCAGACGCTGCGCGATTTCGTCGAGGCGCAGGCCGGCGAGCAGCGCGAGATGCGGCGCGTTCTGGAGCGGCTGAACCGGTCGCTGACCGAGATCGAGCGGAACTGACGCGATGGCGCTCGGGCGCGGACGCCGGCTGCGGCGCGAGGTCGACTACTGGCCGGGCTTCGTGGACGCCCTGTCGACGCTCCTTCTGGCCATCATGTTCCTTCTGTCGGTCTTCGTGATCGCGCAGTTCCTGCTCAGCCGCGACCTCTCGGGTCGCGACACGGTGCTCGACCGCCTGAACTCGCAGATCGCCGAACTCAACCAGTTGCTCGCGCTGGAGCGCTCCAACTCGACCGATTTCCAGGACCAGATCTCGGCGCTGCAAGCCTCGCTCGCCGGCGCCGAGACCGAGCGCACGCGGCTTCAGGCGGCGCTCGACGGGACGCGCTCGGGCCCCGGTGCTGGCGACGCCGGCTCGCAGATCGGCACGCTGCAGGCGCAGGTCGATTCCGAGCGGCAGGTGTCGGCGCAGGCCCGCACCCAGATCGACCTTCTCAACCAGCAACTATCGGCGCTCCGCCAGCAGATCGCCGCGCTCGAGGACGCGCTCGGCGCCTCCGAGAGCCGCGACCGCGAATCTCAGACGCAGATCGCCGATCTCGGCCGCCGCCTCAACGTCGCGCTCGCCCAGCGCGTGCAGGAACTCGCGCGCTACCGCTCGGACTTCTTCGGCCGCCTGCGCGAGATTCTGGCCGACCGCGACAACATCCGCATCGTCGGCGACCGCTTCGTGTTCCAGTCGGAGGTCCTGTTCTCGTCGGGCGCCGACGTGCTTCAGCCGGCGGGGCGCGACGAGATGGAAAAGCTCGCCGAGGCGATCATCCAGCTCAACCGCGAGATTCCCTCCGACATCAATTGGATCATCCGCGTCGACGGCCATACCGACAACGTGCCGATCACCGGCGGGCGGTTCGCCGACAACTGGCAGCTTTCCACCGCCCGCGCGGCCGCCGTGGTCCGCTTCCTCGTCGGCGCCGGCGTTCCGGCGAACCGCCTCGCCGCCACCGGCTTCGGCGAGTTCCAGCCGCTGGTCGCAGGCGACACGCCGGAGGCGCGTGCCCGCAACCGGCGCATCGAGCTCAAGCTCACCGAGCGATGACGCGCGCCGCAAGGCTCCTCGATCTCGTGGAGCTCCTGCGTCGTCACCGGCGCGCGGTGGCGGGCGAGACGCTCGCCGCCGAACTCGGCATCAGTCTCAGGACGCTCTACCGCGACATCGCCGTGCTCCAGGGACAGGGCGTGCCCGTGGAGGGCGCGGCGGGCCTCGGCTACGTCCTGCGTCCCGGCCTCACGCTGCCGCCCCTGATATTCGACGAGGACGAGATCGACGCGCTGGTGCTCGGCCTGCGCCTCGTCACGCGGCGTCTTCCCGAGACGCTCGGGCCGGGCGCGGCCGGTGCGCTCGCCAAGATCGAGGCGGTCCTGCCTGCGACCCGTTCGGCCGAAGCGGTGCAACTCTTCGCAGGCGGTGCGGCGGCCGAGGAGTTTGCCTGCCTCGGCACGATCCGCGAGGCGATCCGGGCAGAGGACGCGCTGGCGATCCGCTATACCAACAAGGCAGGTGCCGCATCGCAGCGCGTCGTCTGGCCGATCATCGTTGGCTTCTTTGACCAGGCGGAGGTGCTCGCCGCGTGGTGCGAGATGCGCGGCGATTTTCGCCATTTCCGCCTCGACCGGATCGCCGACGCCGTGTCGGCTGGGCGTCGCATGGGCCGGCGCCACCGCGTGCTCTTGGCCGACTGGCGCCTGATGCGCGACGCCGAGCGCTGTGCTGCTGACATGGGCTGACAGGAGGACGGTCTAGGCAGGGGACGTTCAAACCGAACGGAGCCCGTCATGACCCCCTACCTCCTCTTCTATGTCGAAAATCCCGCCGACTTGGCCCAGGCGATCGAAGCCCTCTTCGGCCTTGCGCCCGTCGAGCGGTCGCCGACCTTCGTCCTCTTCGTGCTGGACGGGATGCGCCTCGGTTTCTGGCGTGTCGACGGCGTGGAGCCCGCACCGCAGCCGCGCGGCGAGAACAGCGAGCTGTCGATCAGCGTCGACACGCGCGAGGCGGTCGACCGCCACCATGCCGGCTGGCAGGAAAAGGGGCTTGCCGTCCTCCAGGCGCCGACCGAGATGGACTTCGGCTACACCGCCGTCGCCTCGCTGCCCGGTCCGTTCCGCCTTCGCGTGTTCCGGCCCGGCGAGATGCCGGGCTGAAACGGTGTGACCAGGGCGTCGTCGGGGCCTGGCGCGGCCTCAGCGACGCGCCAGCTCGTCGCGGATCAGGCGGCCGAGGCGGGGAATGCCTTCCGTCACCGCGCGCTCGTCCGCCAGCGTGAATGACAGGCGGAGCGTGTTGCGGCCGGAGCCGTCGGCGAAGAAGGCGCTGCCCGGCACGAAGGCGACGCGCTCCTCCGCCACTGCGCGCGCCAGAAGCGCCGTCGTGTCGATGCCGTCCGGCAGCGTCACCCAGATGAACATGCCGCCCTCCGGCCGGCTCCACTCGACGCCGGCGGGCATCGCCGCCTCGAGCGCGGCGAGGATCGCGTTCCGCCGCTCGCCGTAGACGCGGCGGACGGTCTCGACCTGCGCGGCGTAGCTCGTCTCGGCGACGTGCAGGATCGCCATCTGGTTGATCGAGGGGCTGTGGAGGTCGGCCGCCTGCTTCATCAGGACGAGCTTTTCCACGATGCGGCGCGGCGCGCAGATCCAGCCCATCCGCAGGCCCGGCGCGAGGATCTTGGAGAAGGAGCCGCAATAGATGGTGCGCGCGGCGTCGAGATGGCCGGAGCGGGCGCAGTCGAGCGCGATGATCGGCGGCACCGGCTCGCCGTCGTAGCGCAATGCCTGATAGGCGGCGTCCTCGATCACGGCGCAATCGAGCTCGGCGGCGAGGTCGAGCACCCCCTCGCGCTGCCCAAGGGTCAGCGTCTCGCCGGTCGGGTTGGCGAAGTCGGGTACGAGATAGGCGAACTTGACGCGACCGCCCGCCGCGGCGGCAGCCTCTGCGTACTCGGCCGGCGTCGTGTTGCCGCCGTTCGGCTGGAGGCGCGCATAGGTCGGCTCGTAGGCGTTGAACGCTTGGAGCGCGCCGAGATAGGTCGGCCAGGTCACCAGCGCCGTGTCGGCGGGCGACAGCATCAGCTTGCCGAGATAGTCGAGACCCTGCTGCGAGCCGGAGGTGATGAAGATGTTGCCCTCGTCGCACGGCACGCCGAGATCGGTCATGTGGGCGGCCAGCCAGCGGCGCAGCGGCAGGTAGCCCTCGCTCACCTGATACTGCAGCGCCGCGTTGGCCCCGGCGCCGCCGAGCACGTCGGCATAGGCCCGGCGAAAGGCCTCGTGAGGGAACAGCGACGGGTCCGGAATGCCGCCGGCGAAGGAGATAATGTCCGGCTGGTCGAGGAGCTTCAGGAGCTCCCGGATTTCGGACGCCTTCATGCGGCTGGAGCGGGTGGCGAAGAGATCGGTCAGGGTCATGTCTGTCCTCCTGACCCTGCTTCACACCCGGCGAGAAAATATGTCAATAATACTGACCTATTTTTCTCGGACGGGACCTTATTCGGCGGCCCCGCGCAGCGCGGCTTCCGCCGCGCCGAACTGGAGGCGCGCGAGGCGGGCATAGGCGCCGCCCACCTGGATCAGGCTGGCATGCGTTCCCTCCTCGACGATCCGCCCGGCATCCACCACGAGGATGCGGTCGGCCTTGAGGATGGTCGCGAGGCGATGGGCGATGACGAGGGTCGTGCGGCCCTGCATCAGCCGGTCCAGCGCCTTCTGGACGAGGCCCTCGCTTTCGGCATCGAGCGCGGAGGTCGCCTCGTCGAGGAGGAGGATCGGCGCGTCGCGCAGGATCGCGCGGGCGATCGCCACGCGCTGGCGCTGGCCGCCCGACAGGGTGATGCCGCGCTCGCCGACCGCCGTGTCGAAGCCGTCCGGCAGGTGGCGCACGAAGGGCGTCACGAGAGCGGCGTCGGCCGCCGCCTCGATCTCGGCGCGGCTCGCCTCCGGCCGGCCGAAGGCGATGTTGGAGGCCAGCGTTCCCGCAAACACCGTCACGTCCTGCGGCACCAGCGCCATGCGGCGGCGGAGCGCTTCGAGCCCGACATGGCGGATGTCGATCCCGTCGACCGTGATGCGGCCGGCGGTCGGATCGTAGAAGCGTTCGAGCAGGGAGAAGATCGTCGACTTGCCGGCACCCGAGGCGCCCACCAGCGCCACGGTCTCGCCGGGCCGCACGTCGAACGACAGGCCGCGCAGCGTCTCGCGGCCTGGACTTGTCGGATAGTGGAAGGCGACGTCCTCGAAGCGTACGGCGCCGAGCGCGCGCGCGGGGAGGGGGAGGGGCGCGGTGGGATCGGCGATCTCCGGCCGGTCCTCCAGGAGCTCCGACAGGCGCTCGGTAGCGCCCGCCGCCGCCGTCAACTCGCCCCAGACCTCCGACAGCTGGCCGAGGCTGGACGCGGCAAAGACGGCGTAGAGCAGGAACTGCCCGAGCGTGCCCGGCGTCATCGTGCCGCCGATCACCTGTTGCGCGCCCACCCAGAGCACGGCGACGATCGAGGCGGTGACGAGGAAGATCGCAAAGGCCGTCAGCGCGGCGCGCGCCGAGACCGAGCGGCGGGCCGCCTCGAAGGCGTCGTCGACGGCCGCATCGAACCGGCCGCACGCCTCGCCCTCGGCGGTAAAGGCCTGCACGGCGCGCACGGAGCCGATCGCTTCGCCGGCATAGGCGCTGGCGCCGGCAAGAACGTCCTGCGCGGCGCGCGAGCGGGCGCGCACCTGACGGCCGAAGGCGACGAGCGGCAGGACGATGAGCGGAATGGCGCCGAGCACGATGGCCGACAGGCCGGGGCTCGTCACCACCATCATGGCGGCGGCGCCGATGAAGAGGATCGAGTTGCGCAGCGCGAGCGAGGCGGTGGCACCGACCGCGGACTTGATCTGCGTCGTGTCGGCGGTGAGGCGCGAGACGATCTCGCCCGACAGGTTCTTGTCGTAGAAGGCCGGCGACAGCGTCAGGACATGGGCGAACACGTCCTTGCGGAGCGCCGCGACCACCCGCTCGCCGATCGTGATGACGAAGTAGTAGCGCCCGGCGCTCGCCAGCGCGAGGACGAGCGCCAGAACGCCCAGCATGCCGAAATAGGTATTCACGAAGCCGGCGTCGGCGGAGGCGAAGCCGTGGTCCACCACGCGGCGCACGGCCAATGGCAGGGACAGGGTGGTGACCGAGGCGAGCGCCAGGAAGAAGAGCGCCGCGGCCACATGGCCCTTGTGCTCCATCATGTAGGGCCACAGGCGCGCCAGCGGCTTCAGCGTGCGGCGGGACGCCCCGCTGCCGGCTTTCTCGGCGGTTCCGTTTCGCAAATCGGCTGTCCCTTGCGACCGCCTGCGCGGCCCTTGTGCGCTATCGGGCCCTGATGTATAGGCTCGCCCTTGAATTTGAAAGCGATCGCGCTCCTCATTCCGGTCCTTGGTCGAAATGTCCACCCGGCACCCCGCCGGCGGCAATCACTTGGGACCTCAGTGGGTGCGAGCGCGTGAAGCTGGGAACAAAGAGATGAAGCAGAACATCCACCCCGACTACCACACGATCACGGTCGTGATGACCAACGGCACCGAGTACCAGACCCGCTCGACCTGGGGCGCCGAGGGCGACAAGCTCAACCTCGACATCGACCCGATGAGCCACCCGGCCTGGACCGGCGGCAACCAGCAGATGCTGGACCGCGGCGGCCGCGTGTCGCGCTTCAAGAAGCGCTACGAGGGCCTCGGCATCTGATTGCCGACCTGTCTGCGAGTTCTCGAAAGACCCGGCTCCGGCCGGGTTTTTTGTTGCCCGCAGCGCAAACGAAAAGGGCGCGCCGGACCGTGATCCGACGCGCCCTCGCGTATCTCGCGGGGAAAGGGGCTCAGACGGCGAAGGCCGTCCGCAGGAGGTGCATCTGCTCGCCCACGGGGTTGCTCGAGGCCTCGGGCTGCGGCTCGCCGTAGATCTCGCGGTCGAGGATCGCGACGCGGCGCTCCAGCATCACCGCGCGTTCGACGAGGTCGCGGAACGCTTCGGGCAGTTCGTCGTAGAAGGGCGAGTCGGCGCCGCCGCCGATCCCGTCGAGCCGCACCTTGACCTTCTCGGCCTCGACCTGCGCACGCGACATGTCGCCCTGGTTGGCGGCGCGCTGCAGGAGAAGCCACGATGCCACCTGCATCAGCCGTGTCGTCAGGCGCATGGATTCGGCGGCATAGAGCGTCGAGGCACCGCGCGAGATCGTGCGCGCGTCGCGCCGTCCGTCGCCGTCGAGATAGGCCGCGGTCTCGTCGACCAGCGTCATGCCCTCGTCGAAGATCGGCTGAAAGTTGGAGGAGAACGCAAGCCGCTCCGCCAGCTTGATCGTCCGGGCTGAATCGCTGTGATCGAGAACTGAATGTGTCATGCGCGGGAAAACCGATCTGGAAGCGAATCGTTGCAGGCGACGCTTCGTCCGAACGCGCGTCGCTGCCCTGTTACCGCTAGAATCCACTGCCCGGCTCCCTTCCGCAAGCCGCGCTGCCTCAGGATAGTTAACGGCCGGAAAGCATGTGGAAAGTCCACGATGCGGACAAAAAGAGAGCCGCACGGGGCGGCTCTTGAAGTTCAACAGGGAGATTCGACAACCGGCAAGGTCGCCATCCAAAGCAATCTGGACTGCCCCGACTATGCGCCGGAATGGTGAACGAGGGGTTAACCGGGGACAGACATTTGCCAACGCCGCGTTAAGTGTCGTGCCCGTTGAAGGAGACACGCCCGATGACGACCCAAACCGACATGACGATCGTTGCCCTCGGCGGCCACGGCGGTCCCGAGGTTCTGAAACCCCGCCGTGCCCCGGTGCCGCAACCCGGCGCGGGCGAGGTGCTGATTGCGGTTCGAGCGGCCGGGGTCAATCGGCCGGACGTTCTCCAGCGGATGGGCGCCTACCCGCCGCCGCCCGGCGCGCCGGACTGGCCGGGCCTCGAGGTCGCCGGCACGGTGGCGGCGGTCGGGCCGGGCGTGTCGCGCTGGCGCGAGGGCGACCGGGTGATGGCGCTCCTGTCCGGCGGCGGCTACGCCGAGTTCGCCCTGGCGGACGAGGGGGCCGTGCTGCCGATTCCGGGCGGCATCGGCTTCGTCGAGGCGGCGGCGATCCCCGAGACCTTCCTCACGGTCTGGCACAACGTCTTCCAGCGCGGCGCGCTGAAGGCCGGCGAGACGTTCCTCGTCCACGGCGGCACGTCGGGCATCGGCACGGTGGCGATCCAGCTCGCCCACGCCTTCGGCGCCCACGTCGCGACGACGGTCGGCAGCGACGATAAGGCCGAGGCCGCGCGTCGCCTCGGGGCCGACCGCGCGGTAAACTATCGGCAGGAGGATTTCGCGACCGCCTTGAAGGACTGGCAGGACGGGCGCGGCATCGACCTCACGCTCGACATGATCGGCGGCGACTACCTGCCCCGCAACATCGAGGTGGCGGCGGTCGACGGCCGCATCGTCCAGATCGCCCATCTGAACGGGCGCAAGGGCGAGGTCGATCTCTTCGCCATCATGCGCAAGCGCCTGACCTTGACCGGCTCGACGCTGCGCGCGCGCGACAAGGCGTTCAAGGCGGCGCTCGCCGCCGAGCTCGAGGCGAAGGTCTGGCCGCTCCTGTCGGAGGGGCGCGTGAAGCCGCTGGTCGACACGACCTATCCGCTGGAGAAGGCGTCGGAAGCGCATGCCCACATGGACGTCGACCATATCGGCAAGATCGTCCTCGTCGCGTCGCCCGAGTAGGGCGGACAACGACCGCTGGCCCCGGCGCCGCGCATCGTTCCTTGCGAAGCGCGCGGCGCATGCCTATAGTCAGCGTCGATTTCCGGAATTCGTGGCGTGACCACAGCCTGCCTGACCGGGGCCGGCCTACAGGAGACCTATATCCATGGCTCAGCAGCTTCTGATGCCCAAGGCCACGGCCGTCTGGCTCGTCGACAACACGTCCCTGTCCTTCGACCAGATCGCCGAGTTCTGCACCCTGCACCCCCTGGAGGTGAAGGCGATCGCGGACGGCGAAGCGGCGCAGGGCATCAAGGGCATGGATCCGATCATCACGGGCCAGCTCACGCGCGACGAGATCGTCAGGGCGGAGAAGGACGAGAAGTACCGCCTGAAGCTCGCGCCGCCGAAGGTGCGCGTGCCGGAAGCCAAGCGCAAGGGGCCGCGCTACACGCCGGTTTCCAAGCGCCAGGATCGCCCGAACGCCATCCTCTGGCTGGTGCGCAACCATCCCGAGCTGAAGGACCCGGCGATCTCGCGGCTCGTCGGCACCACCAAGCACACGATCGAGCAGATCCGCGAGCGCACCCACTGGAACTCGGCCAACCTGCAGCCGATGGACCCGGTGACGCTCGGCCTCTGCTCGCAGATCGATCTCGACCTCGAGGTCGAGAAGGCCTCGCGCGGCATGCCGCGTCCGGAGGAGGTGGCCGAGGAGGAGCGCCTGCTATCGGCCGCGCAGACCCAGAACTACCGCTCCGGCGCGCGCGAGGACGGCGAGCTCGATGCTGCCGCGGTGTTCGCCAAGCTCACCTCGATGCGCCGCACCGAGCCGGAGGAGAACGAGGAAGAGGACGAACTGCGCTGAGCGCACGTCCCCTCGTTCGAGCGATGTGAAGGGCGGCCCCGAGCCGCCCTTTTTCGTGTCAGCCGTTGCCCTTGAAGCCGGGATAGAGCACCATGCCGCCGTCGACGAACAGCGTCTGCCCGGTGATGTAGTCCGCGGCATCGGAGGCGAGAAACGCGACGACGCGTCCGACATCCTCGGGATCGCCGACCCGCCCGTAGGGGATGAGCTTCAGCATCGCGTCCATGCCTCCCGCCTTCTCGCGCTCCGACTGGTTGATCGCGGTGGCGATGGCGCCGGGCGCGACCGCGTTGACGCGGATGCCCTCGGAGGCGACCTCCTGGGCGACCGATTCCATCAGGAGCTTCAGCCCGCCCTTGGACGCCGCGTAGTTGACGTGGAACGCCCAGGGAATGCGCTGATGCACGGAGGAATCGAAGATCAGCTTGCCGAGCGCGCGGCTGACCTCCGGGCGGCGTCCCTTGGCGCGAAACCGGCGCACGGCCTCGCGCGCCATCAGGAAGCCGCCGGTAAGGTTGGTGCCGATCACCGCGTTCCAGTCGTCGAGCGTCATGTCGGTGAGGGCGGCGTCCTTCTGGCGCCCGGCGTTGGACACGGCGATGTCGACCGGTCCGAACTGCCGTTCCGCCTCGTCGAAGAGGCGCGCGACGTCGCCCTCCGTGCCGACATCCCCCTGCACCGGGATCGCGCGTCGCCCCAGCGCCTCGATCAGGGCGACCGTCTCCTCGGCGCCCTCGCGCGAGCCGTGGTAGTTCACCGCGACGTCGGCGCCCGCGCGCGCCAGTTCGACCGCGCAGGCCCGGCCGATGCCGGCCGAAGCGCCCGTGACGACGGCCACCTGGCCGGCGAGCGAAAGAAGGTCAGAAGATGCCATCGGGGTCCTCGATCATCTGGAAGCCGGCATGGTGGGGGTCCGATCTGTCGGCCGTCAGCGCCCGGTTCAACCAGATGGCGGCCGAAATCAGCGACAGGTGGGTGAGCGCCTGCGGGAAGTTGCCGAGATGCTGCCCGTCGGTGGACAGTTCCTCGGCGTAGAGGCCGAGATGGTTGGCGTAGGAATGCAGCTTCTCGAACAGGAGCCGCGCCTCCGCGACGTAGCCGGTGCGTGCCAGCGCCTCGACGTACCAGAACGAGCAGATCGAGAAGAAGCCTTCCTCGCCCTCCAGCCCGTCGTCGTTCTCCGGGCCGTTGACGTAGCGCTTCACGAGGCAGTCGTGGACGAGGTTCTCGCGCACCGCCTTCAAGGTCGACACCCACATCGGATCGCGCGGGTTGATGAAGCGCACGAGCGGCATCAGGAGCACGACGGCGTCCAAAGTGTCGCCGCCCCGGAACTGCGTGAACGCGCCGATCTCCGGGTTCCAGAACTCCTCGACGATGGTCCTCTGGATCGCGTCGCGCTGCTGGCGCCAGGCGACGAGATCGGCCGGCATCGACTCGCGCGTGGCGATGCGGATGGCGCGGTCGATCGCCACCCAGCACATCAGGCGCGACGACAGATATTCCTTGTCCTCGCCGCGGCTTTCCCAGATGCCGCGGTCGGGCAGGCGCCAGTTGACGCAGAGCCAGTCGATCAGGCCCTCGAGCTTCGCCCAGACCGAATAGCTCGGCTTACCCCGCGCGCGCGTCGCGATGTAGACCGCGTCCATGAACTCACCGAAGATGTCCATCTGGCGCTGGTCGAAGGCGCCGTTGCCGACGCGCACCGGCTTCGAGCCGCCGTAGCCGGACAGGTGCGGGAGTTCCGCCTCCGGTATCTCGGCGCGCCCGTCCATGCCGTACATGATCTGCAGGCCCGACCGGTCGCCGTCGCTGACCGTCACCCGCTCCATCAGGAAGTGGATGAAGGCCTCCGCTTCGTCGTAGTAGTTGAGGCGCGACAGGGCGTAGAGGGTGAAGGCGGAGTCGCGCACCCAGCAGAAGCGATAGTCCCAGTTGCGCTCGCCGCCGACGACCTCGGGAAGGCCGAAGGTCGCGGCGGCCGCGATCGAGCCGTGCTCCGCCGAGGTGAGAAGCTTCAGCGTCAGCGCCGAGCGCACCACGAGTTCGCGCCAGAAGGTCGGATACTGTCCGCGCGACACCCAGTCGTGCCAGTAGGCCCGCGTCTCGCGGAACGAGGAGCGCACGTAGTCCATGTCGGGCGCATCCCAGCCCTCGTGGCCCGGGCAGAGGATGGCAAAGACGGTCTCGCCTTCTCTCAGCGTGATCTCGCCGACGATCGTATTGTCCTCGATCCGCAGGGGAAGCGAGGTGTGCAGCCACATGGTCTGGGGCGTCCCGTCGTCGCGCGACCAGGCGATCCGCGCCGTGCCGTCGTCGATCGACACGGCCGGGCGCAGACTCGCATATTCCGGTCGCGGGTCGAGGCGCAGCGCGAAGGTGACGCGGCCCATGATCGCCTTCGCCCGGCGCACGATGCGCCCCGATCCGTCGAGCGGCATGAAGTCCGAGATCTCGCCGATGCCGTTCGGCCCGAGAAACCGCGTGAGCAGGATGTTGGTGTCGGGCAGGTAGATCTGCTTCTGGCCCATGCCCTCGGCCATCGCCCAGAGCCGGAACTCGCCGCCGTTCTCGGGGTCGAGCAGGCTGGCGAAGAGCGTCGGCGAATCGACGTTGGGATGGCACAGGAAGTCGATGCGCCCGTCGGGCGCCACAAGCGCGAGCGTCTTCAGGTCGCCGATCACGCCATGTTGGCCGATCGGGTTGGGCGTGGCGTTCGGGGGCGGCATGAGGGTCGATTTCGCACGCTGTTGGCTGGTTCGTCGGCAAAAGGTCGGGCGCGCCGGCGGAAAGGAAAGGCCGAAGCGGTCCGGGGCCTTGCGCCGCACCGGAGCGCTCCGCCGCATGTGATTGCTCCATTCCGCCGCATTCGCTATCCAGATGCGATGCCGAGGCACCGTCGCGACGGTGTCGCCTCGATCGGCCGGGAGATGTCATGAGCGCAATGGAAGACAGCCTGCGACGCGCCCTTGCGGGTGGCGACGCGAGCGATCCGGCCTTCCGGGAAAGCATTTATGCCGCCTCCGAGCGCGCGCTGGAGCGGATGCTGGAAACGCGCGGCGGCAGCGAGGACGAGGCGAGTGCCCAGCGCGCCAAGCTCGCCGAGACGATCGACCGCGTCGAGGCCGACTATGCCGACTGGCCGTCGACGTCGGCCATCGCGGAAGCCGAGGCCGATCCGGGCTTCATCCCGCCCGCGCCCCCGTCCACGCACGATGAGGCGGCGTTCGGCAATGGACCTCGCGACCCACGGGCCTTCGACCCCGCACG
Source organism: Aureimonas phyllosphaerae (assembly GCF_900113065.1). Taxonomy (GTDB): domain Bacteria; phylum Pseudomonadota; class Alphaproteobacteria; order Rhizobiales; family Rhizobiaceae; genus Aureimonas; species Aureimonas phyllosphaerae. Next base: position 174,879 of record NZ_FOOA01000004.1, on the reverse strand, counting down.
ATCCGACGCCGAAGCGGGCGAGGGCGCCTGGACGCCGGGCGGCGATCGGCCGCTGCAGGAACGCGCAAGGCCTGTGCGCTCCGCCCGGTCCGTGCTGGTAGCGGCGGTCGCGTTCGCGGTGGTGCTGGCGCTTCTTGCCTATTTCGTCGGCGGCATGATCCGTGGCTCCGGTCCGGAGACGTCCTCGGCGTCCCCTGAGACGTCGGCCCTGTCGTGGATCACCGTGTTCGACGGCGACGACCTTGAAAGCCTGTCGACACCGGAAGGCGGTCGCATCGAGGCGGCGCCCCGCTCGGGCGGGCGCGACGCCGTGCGCGTCTCCGGGCCGACGACCGGCGAGGGCGAGGTCCTGATGGCGATCGGTCCCGGCGTCGTCGGCGAGATCGCGGGCTCGAACGTCCGCATCGAGGTGACGGCCGGTTCGCCCGACGGCTCGCCGCGCGAGTTCTCGGTGCGCTGCCTCTTCGGCGGCACGAGCCTCTGCGAGCGCCAGAGCTTCTCAACGACGATGACCGAGGAAGCCTTCATCTTCGACGTTCCCGTGCCGGCCGATGCCCGCTCGCCGGCCTCGATCGCCATCGAGCCGGGCGTCAACGGCACCACCAACGACGTCGACGTCTTCTCGCTGCGCCTTCGCCGCGTCGGCTGATTCTCCCTTTCAAACGCACAAGGTGACGCGTGGACGAGACGGGACGCTCCGCCAGGGACACCGCGCGGCGCTGGCTGCGATACGCGCCGGCGCTGATCTGGGCGGCCGGCCTCGTGATGGCGGCCGTCACCACGCCCGCGGTGCGACCGATGGCGATCGTCTTCGTCGTCGCCGGCCTCGTATTCCATCTTCTCCTGCGTAGCGCGAACCGGACGTTGCCGAAGGGCACCCAGGGCGCACGTGCGCGGCGCCAGCCGCTCTGGCCGGACGCGAGCGTGAAGAGCGTCGTCGAGGCAGTGCGCGAGCCTGCCGTCATCGTCGATCGCACGCTGGCGCTGCGCTATGCCAACGCCGGCGCGATGCGCGCCTTCGGGCCGCTGGTGCTCGGCGATCCGATCGCCATGCGGTTTCGCGCGCCCGATCTTCTGGCCGCCCTGGAGCGGGCGGTCGAGAACGACGAAGCCGAGCAGGAGGAACTGACCGAGCGCCTGCCGACCGACCGGTCCTGGGGCATCGATATCCTGCCGCTGCGCCTTGCCGGCGAGGCGCGTCCGCCGTTCTTCCTGCTCCTCCTGCGCGACCTCACGCAGGCGCGGCGGCTGGAACGAATGCGCACCGACTTCGTGGCCAACGCCAGCCATGAGCTGCGCACGCCGCTCGCCTCGCTCACCGGCTTCATCGAGACGCTGAAGGGGCCGGCTCGCGACGACGCCGCCGCGCGCGCCCGCTTTCTCGATATCATGCAGGATCAGGCGCGGCGCATGTCGCGGCTGATCGACGACCTCCTGTCCCTGTCGCGCATCGAGACGCGGCGGCGCCTGCGGGCCAACGAGGCGGCCGACATCGCCGATGTCCTGCGCACCGTCGCGCGGCAGTTGGGGCCTCAGGCCACTGAGAGCGGTTTGGCGATCCAGCTCGTCGGGCTCGACGGCGACGGCGTGCTCGTCAATGGCGACCGGGACGAGCTGATCCAGGTCTTCGCCAACCTCATGGAGAACGCCTGCAAGTACGGCAGCGACGGCGGACGCGTCGAGATCGGCCTGCGGCGCGACGGCGAGGGGGTGGAGGCCTATGTCCGGGACTTCGGCAAGGGCATCAAGGCCGAGCACGTGCCGCGCCTCACCGAGCGCTTCTACCGCGTGGAGGAGGGGAGCACCGGAAAGCCGGGCACCGGCCTCGGCCTGTCGATCGTCCGGCACGTCCTGACCCGGCACCGCACGCGGCTGGCGATCACCTCGGAGCCCGGAAAGGGCGCGACCTTCGCGGTCCGTTTCGTCCGCTTTCTCGATGCGTTCGATAAACCCGAGCGATAACAGAGGCTTGGACTGTCATAAATCGCATATGCTGTTGTCATATAGGAGTTGCGCGGGGTCGATAGACCAAGCGGCGAACCGGCACCGCAGACTCGCAGACGTCGGGCGGTTCGCTTTCGAAACTCCATGACGGAGACAACCTCGTGTTGAACAAGACGCTTGCCGGCCTCGCGCTCGGCGCTGCCTTCGCCCTTTCCAGCCAGGCCTTCGCGCAGTCCGCCGAGCCCGTGCAGGCCGCCGGCTCCTCGACGGTCCTGCCCTATGCGCAGATCGTCGCCGAGAACTTCGGCGAGGTCTATCCCGACTTCCCGACCCCGGTGGTTGAGTCGGGCGGTACTTCGGGCGGCTTCCGCCAGTTCTGCCAGGGCGTCGGCCCGGCGACCGTCGACATCGCCAACGCCTCGCGCCCGATCTCGGACTCCGAGAAGAAGGCCTGCATGGACGGCGGCGTCAACGAGATCCAGGAAGTGCGCTTCGGCTATGACGGCATCGTCTTCGCCTCGGCCGCCCAGGGCCCGAGCTTCGCGCTGACTCCGACCGCGGTCTTCAACGCGCTCGCCGCCAAGATCGTCAAGGACGGCAAGGTCGTCGACAACACCAACGCCGCCTGGAACGAGGCCGACGCGTCGCTGCCGAGCCAGCCGATCGCCGCTTTCATCCCGGCCGAGAACCACGGCACGCGCGAAGTCTTCGATCAGAAGGTCCTCGACGCCGGCTGCAAGGCCTCGGGCGCCCTGGAGGCCTTCAAGGCCGCCGGAATGGATGACAAGGCGGCCGCCGCGCAGTGCCACCAGGTCCGCAACGACGGCAAGGCGACCGACATCGCCGGCGACTACACCGAGACGCTGGCCCGCATCGCCGCCAACCCGCAGGGTATGGGCGTGTTCGGCCTCGCCTTCTACGAGCAGAACCAGGACAAGCTGAAGGTCGCGACCGTCGCCGGCGTGACGCCTTCGGTCGCCACCGTCGCCTCGGGCGAGTACCCGGTGTCGCGTCCGCTCTTCTTCTACGTGAAGAAGGCGCATATCGGCGTCGTTCCGGGCCTGTCCGAGTTCGTCGACTTCTTCCTGTCCGAGCAGATGATCGGCCCGGACGGCCCGCTCGCCCAGTACGGCCTCGTCCCGGCGCCGGACGCCCAGCGCGAGGAAGCCCGCCAGAAGTTCGCGGCCGGCACCACGATCGGCGGCTGACCGGACTTTCGCGACGCGGCCTCGTGCGGGCCGCGTCGTTCCTCTCGGCGGCCCGGACTTCCGGGCCGTTTCGTTCGTTCATCCTGTCGGGAGACGCGGGACGGTGTCCATCCTTGCAATCGTTCTGACCGTGCTGGCGCTGGGCGCCGTCGGTTTCGTGGCGGCGCGCCGACGAAGCGCCGCGGTCGCCGCCGCATCCACCGACAAGCTGCATTCGCGCTCGATCTATCACGGCGTCTACGCCGCCATGGCGACGACGATCCCGGCGCTCCTCCTGATGGCGATCTGGCTCGCCGTCTCGCCCGTCGTGGTGACGAGCCTCGTCGTCGTGCCGGACGCGACCGCGACCGAGACGAACCTGGCGCCGACGCTCCGCGCGAGCCTCGTGCGCTCGATCGGGGAGGGCATCCGCCTCCTTCCGCCCGAGGAGCGCGAGAACCTCGACCAGATCAACGTCGCGGACCTGCGCCCGCTGCTCGCGCGTCGCGGCATCCCGGTGCCGACCGAGGCGACCGACTCGATGATCCGCCAGGCGCTCGAGCGCAATCGGCTCGAAGACACGAGCCGCCTCGCGATGACGGTTCTCGTCCTGGCGGTCGCCGTCGCCGGCCTCGTCTTCGCGCTGCGGCGCGTCGCCGTGCGCCTTCGCGCCCGCAACCAGGTCGAGCGGGTGGTCAAGTCGTTCCTCGTCCTCTGCTCCTCGATCGCGATCCTGACGACGGTCGGCATCGTCTGTTCGATGCTGTTCGAATCAATCGACTTCTTCAGCCGCGTGCCGCCGTCGAGCTTCTTCTTCGGCACCGTCTGGGAGCCGCGCTTCGCGGCCGCCGGGTCGACCGCGACCGGCCAGTTCGGCCTCATCCCGCTTCTTCTCGGCACCCTCTACATCGCCTTCGTCGCGATGCTCTTCGCGGTGCCGGTTGGCCTGTTCGCCGCGATCTACATGGCGGAATACGCCTCGAACCGCGTGCGGTCGGTGGTGAAGCCGCTCCTCGAGGTCCTCGCGGGCATCCCGACCATCGTCTACGGCTTCTTCGCCCTGATCACGGTGGGTCCGTTCCTGCGCGACCTCTCGGCCGACATCAACGGCCTCCTGACGGGCGACTATTCGAGCTTCATCCAGGCCCAGTCGATCCTGACCGCCGGCCTCGTGATGGGCATCATGCTGATCCCCTTCGTGTCGTCGCTGTCGGACGACATCATCACCGCCGTGCCGCGCTCGCTTCGCGACGGCTCTCTGGGCCTCGGCGCGACGCCGTCCGAGACGGTGAAGAAGGTCGTGCTTCCGGCAGCGCTTCCGGGCATCGTCTCGGCGCTCCTCCTCACCGCCTCGCGCGCCATCGGCGAGACCATGATCGTGGTGCTGGCCGCGGGCATCGCCGCCAACATTACCGCCAACCCCTTCGAGGCGATGACGACGGTCACCATCAAGATCGTCTCGCAGCTGACCGGCGATCTCGACTTCACCTCGCCGCAGAGCCTCGTCGCCTTCGCGCTCGGCATCACGCTGTTCGCGATCACCCTCGTCCTCAACGTCATCGCGCTGGCGATCGTGCGCAAGTATCGGGAGCAGTACGACTGATGAGCGACGCGACCTTCCCCACCGGCGGCCGTGCGGTCGCCGACGCCAAGGCGCCGCCGCGTCGCGACATCGGCCTGAAAAAGCGCTACGCCGCCGAGCGTCGCTTCAAGGCCTACGGCATCTCGGCGATCGCGATCGGCATGATCTTCCTCGCGACGCTGATCTATACGGTGATCAGCCAGGGCTACACGGCCTTCTGGCAGACGCAGATCCGCCTGCCGATCACCTTCTCGGCAAGCGTGATCGACCCGAAGAACACGGGCGGCAAGGACATGCAGGCCCTGCGCCTCGCCAACTATCCCAAACTCGTTCAGGACGCGCTGGTCCAGCGTCTCGGCATCGACCCGAACAACCGCGCCGACGTCGCGGCCGCGACCCAACTTGTCTCGCAGGGCGTGCGCACGCAGCTCGGCGGCATGGTGATGGAGGATCTGTCCGTCATCGGCACCACGCAGGACGTCTGGCTCTACGCCAACTCGACCGTGGATTCGGCCGTGAAGGGCCAGTTCGACCTGTCGATCCCCGAGGAGCGCCGTCCGATCAAGGACAAGCAGCTCGAATGGATTCGCACGCTCGAGCAGTCGGGCGACCTCGAGCAGCGCTTCAACACCGGCCTCTTCACCTTCGGCGCCTCGTCGCGTGCCGAGACGGCGGGTGTCGGCGTGGCGATCATCGGCTCGCTCTACATGATGGCGATCGTCCTGGCGCTGGCGCTCCCGATCGGCGTCGCCGCCTCGATCTACCTCGAGGAGTTCGCGCCGAAGAACCGCTTCACCGACTTCATCGAGGTGAACATCAACAACCTCGCGGCCGTGCCTTCGATCGTCTACGGCCTCCTCGGCCTTGCGATCTTCGTCAACTACATGGGCCTGCCGCGATCGGCCTCGCTGGTCGGCGGCCTGGTGCTGACCCTGATGACGCTGCCGACGATCATCATCGCGACGCGCGCGGCGTTGAAGGCGGTGCCGCCCTCGATCCGCGCCGCAGCGCTCGGCCTCGGCGCCTCGAAGATGCAGATGGTGTTCCACCATGTCTTGCCGCTCGCGATGCCCGGCATTCTCACCGGCACGATCATCGGCCTTGCCCACGCGCTCGGCGAGACCGCGCCGCTTCTCCTGATCGGCATGGTGGCCTTCGTCGCCAACTATCCGGCGACGCCGATGGACCCGGCCACCGCGCTGCCCGTTCAGATCTACATGTGGGCGAACGAGGCCGAGCGCGCCTTCGTCGAGCGCACCTCCGGCGCGATCATCGTGCTGCTCCTTTTCCTGGCCGTGATGAACATCACGGCGATCATTCTTCGCCGCCGCTTCGAGCGGCGCTGGTAGAGGCGAAACTCATGATGGAACAGCTTCCGATCAAGGCGGCCGCCTCGGCGGCCGCGGGCAAGACCCCCGCCGCCAAGATGCGCGGCAAGGGCGTCTCGGTCTTCTACGGCCCCAAGCAGGCGCTCTTCTCGGTCGATCTCGATGTCTACGATCGGCAGGTGACCGCGCTGATCGGCCCGTCCGGCTGCGGCAAGTCGACCTTCCTGCGCACGCTCAACCGCATGAACGACACGGTCGACGGCGCGCGCGTCGAGGGCCTCGTGGCGCTCGACGGCGAGGACATCTACAATTCGGGCATCGACGTCGTCGAGCTCCGCGCCCGCGTCGGCATGGTGTTCCAGAAGCCGAACCCGTTCCCGAAGTCGATCTTCGAGAACATCTCCTACGGCCCGAAGATCCACGGTCTCGCTAAGTCCAAGACGGACCTCGAGGAAATCGTCGTCACTTCGCTTCGCAAGGCGGGCCTGTTCGAGGAGGTGAAGGACCGGCTCCACGATCCCGGCACGGGCCTGTCGGGCGGCCAGCAGCAGCGCCTGTGCATCGCCCGCGCGATCGCCGTGAGCCCCGAGGTCATCCTCATGGACGAGCCCTGTTCGGCGCTCGACCCGATCGCCACCGCGACCGTCGAGGAGCTGATCGACGAGCTGCGCCAGAACTACACGATCGTGATAGTCACGCACTCGATGCAGCAGGCGGCCCGCGTCTCGCAGCGCACCGCGATGTTCCACCTGGGCAAGATCGTCGAGGTCGGCCCGACCGAGAAGATGTTCCAGAATCCGGACGACAAGCGGACTCAGGACTACATCACCGGCCGCTTCGGCTGACCGGATCGAGGCACAACCGGGCGGCGGCCCCAATCCATGAAGGGAGACGCGTCATGGAACACCATATCGTCACGTCCTACGACGAGGAACTGAAGTTCATTCTGCGCCGCATCTCCGAGATGGGCGGCCAGGCGGAGCGCATGGTGGAGCAGGCCGTCTCGGCGCTGATCCGCTCGGACGCCGGGCTCGCCCAATCGGTGGTCGCCGACGACGTCCTCCTCGATGCCGCCCAGCGCGAGATCGACGAGCACGCGATCATGACCATCGGCAAGCGCCAGCCGATGGCCCACGACCTGCGCGAGATCGTCGGCGCGATCCGCATCTCGAACGATCTCGAGCGCATCGGCGATCTCGGCAAGAACATCGCCAAGCGCGTCCTCGCCACGCAGGAGCACACCCAGCCGGTGCAGCTCGTGCGCGGCATCGAGCACATGTCCGAACTGGCGCTCGGCCAGCTGAAGGAGGTGCTCGACGCCTATGCGACGCGCGACCATCTGCGCGCCGAGGCGATCCGCCGGGGCGACCAGGAGATCGACGCGCTCTACACCTCGATCTTCCGCGAACTCCTGACCTACATGATGGAGGATCCGCGCAACATCACCGCCTGCACCCATCTCCTGTTCTCGGCCAAGAACATCGAGCGCATCGGCGACCACGCGACCAACATCGCGGAGACGATCTTCTACATCAAGACCGGCAGCCAGATGGAGATCGAGCGTCCGAAGGGCGACTCGACCCCGACCCTGGTCGCGCCGGTCGGCCTGCGGGGCGCCTGACCATGGCGCCGCGCATCACGGTGGTGGAGGACGAGGAGGCGCTCTCGATCCTCCTGCGCTACAACCTGGAGGCCGAGGGATATGCCGTCGACACGATCGCGCGCGGCGACGAGGCGGACCTCCGGCTCAAGGAGCAGGTGCCCGACCTCCTCCTCCTCGACTGGATGCTGCCCGGCCTTTCGGGCGTCGAGCTCTGCCGGCGCCTGCGCGCGCGGCCCGAGACCGAACGGCTGCCGATCATCATGCTGACGGCGCGGGGCGAAGAGTCCGAGCGCGTGCGCGGCCTGTCGACCGGTGCCGACGACTATGTCGTGAAGCCCTTCTCGACGCCGGAGCTGATGGCCCGCGTGCGCGCCATGCTTCGCCGGGTGAAGCCGGAGCGGATCTCCTCGCAGCTCGTCGCCGGTGACATCGACCTCGACCGCGAGACGCATCGCGTTCGCCGGGCGGGCCGCGAGCTGAAGCTCGGGCCGACGGAGTTCAAGCTTCTGGAATTCCTGATGCAGTCGCCGGGCCGCGTGTTCTCGCGCGAGCAACTGCTCGACGGCGTCTGGGGCCGCGACATCTATGTCGACGAGCGCACCGTGGACGTCCATGTCGGACGCCTGCGCAAGGCCGTGAACCGCGGTCGCCAGCGCGATCCGATCCGCACCGTCCGCGGCGCGGGCTATGCGCTGGACGAGACGTTCACGGCCGCCGCGCCGCGCGCGTCGAGCGTTCGCCCGGAAGCCGTCTGACGGCTCGACGAGGCAGTTCGGCGGGCGGCCGGGTTCCGGCCGCCCGCATCGGATCGTCAGGCGGCGTCGCCCTTCAGGAAGGGCTCCACGGTCCCTTTCAACTTGAGGAGGATCGGCTTGCCCTTGCGGTCGCGCGCCGTGCCGGCCGCGACCTTGATCCAGCCTTCGCTGACGCAATACTCCTCGACATTGGTCTTCTCGGAGCCGTTGAAGCGGATACCGATGCCCTGCGACAGGAGTTCCTCGTTGTGGAACGGGCTGTCGGGATCGATGGCGAGGCGGTCGGGGAGGGTGTCCTGGGTCATGGGCGCCCCCATAGCGCAAGCGCCCCGCGCACGCCAGTGCCGGACAACGGCTGTTCCACCCTCCGCCGAAAACGAAAAAGGCCTCGTGCGAAGACGAGGCCTTTCTCGATGTCGCACCCTTGCCGCATCAGCGGACGCGGCGGCGCTCCGAAACGGGCTGGAAGGCGATGCGCGCGTGATACTGGCAATAGGGCGAAGCGTCCGGCGCGTGGTTGCCGCAGAAGCGGAACTCGTCCGACAGCGGATCGCCGAGCGGCCACTTGCAGGTGCGGTCCGACAGCTGGACGAGCGTCAGGTTGCGCGAGATCGGTACCACCTCGCCGGGGCCGTGGGCCACTTCGGCGCGGCCGACGATCTCGACCTGCTCGTCCGGCTCGACCTCGATCTTCAGCGCGGTCGCGCCGAGGGTCGCCGAGCGCACGGGGCGCGGCGCCGCTGCGACGGCCGGCGTGATGACGGCGACGGTCGGGGTCTGGACCGGCAGGACGCGCTGTGCCGGCACCTCGTCCGGCATCGCCTCGACGAGAACCGGCCGGACGGCACGCGGGGCGACCACCGCCTCGAGCGGTGCGGACGCCTTGAGGCGGCTGTCGAGCTTCAGGCGATGGACCTTGCCGATCACGGCGTTGCGGGTCACCCCGCCCAGTTGCGCGGCGATCTGGCTGGCGCTCAGCCCATCGCCCCACAGTTGCTTCAGAAGATCGATCCGCTCGTCGGTCCAGCTCATGAACTGACTCCTAACTCTTGACCCATGCGACGCATCGCCGATCCGCGCAGCATGAAAGAGGATGATCCTCGAACCACCAGATCTGGTAGACAGCCGGTCTCGTCGCACGAAATATGGTGTCCAGACCCAACTTAACGCGTGGCGGGGCGCTGTGGCAAGGTGCGCACAGTGTTGCACGAATCGCTTTTGCGGTTTTTCAACAGGTCAATGCATCGGCGCGAGCGGGCGAAACGGCCGCAAATCCGGGGTTTCGATTGACAATCCCGCGTTGCGACATGGTATAGCGGGCCGCTGCCGCGGGCCCGTTTCAAGGGCCCGTCCACCGTGAGGGCGGCACGGCGGCAAGCCCCCATGCGGGCCGCCATGTGCCGTCGCCCCGAACCCGTTCCGGGAAAACCGAAGAAGTCAGCCCCATGTCCGAGCACGACAACCCGCTTTTCGCCACCTTCGCCCGTGCGGACCTGCGCGTCGAGCGAGGTGAGGGCGTGTGGCTCGTGACCGAGGACGGCCGGCGGTTCCTCGACTTCACCGGCGGCATCGCCGTCAATTCGCTGGGCCATGCGCACCCGCATCTCGTGGCCGCCTTGAGCGAGCAGGCCGCCCGGCTCTGGCACGTCTCGAACCTCTTCCAGATCCCGGGGCAGGAGCGCCTGGCCGCGCGTCTCGTCGAGGCGTCCTTCGCCGACAAGGTGTTCTTCACCAATTCGGGCGCCGAGGCGCTGGAGTGCGCGATCAAGACCGCGCGGCGCTACCAGTACGTCTCGGGGCATCCCGAGCGCTTCCGCATCGTGACCTTCGAGGGTGCCTTCCACGGCCGGACGCTCGCGACCATCGCGGCCGGCGGCCAGAAGAAGTATCTCGAGGGCTTCGGCCCGAAGGTCGAGGGCTTCGACCAGGTGGCCTTCGGCGACATCGAACTGGTGCGCGCGGCCGTCGGGCCGGAGACGGCCGGCATTCTGATCGAGCCGATCCAGGGCGAGGGCGGCGTGCGGTCCGCTGCGCCGGAGTTCCTCCGCCAGCTTCGCGCGCTCTGCGACGAGCAGGGCCTGATGCTGATCTTCGACGAGGTGCAGACCGGCGTCGGGCGCACCGGCCGCTTCTTCGCCTACGAGAACGCAGGGGTCGAGCCCGACATCCTGGCCTCGGCCAAGGGCATCGGCGGCGGCTTTCCGCTCGGCGCGTGCCTTGCCACGGCGGAAGCCGCCAAGGGCATGACGGCCGGCACCCACGGCACCACGTTCGGCGGCAACCCGCTCGGCATGGCGGTCGGCAATGCCGTGCTCGACGTCATCCTTGCCGACGGCTTCCTCGACGAGGTGCGCCACACGGCGCTTCTCTTCAAGCAGAGCCTCGCCTCGCTGAAGGACCGCTTCCCCGATATCGTCGAGGAGGTGCGCGGCGAGGGGCTTCTCATCGGCCTCAAGCCCCGCGTGCCGAACGGCCAGTTCGTCGAGACGCTGCGCCGCCATCAGATGCTGGCGGCCCCCGCCGGCGACAACGTCGTGCGCTTCCTGCCGCCGCTGGTCGTCAGCGCGGACGAGGTGCGCGAGGCGATGAACCGGATCGAGGCGGCCTGCGCCGAACTGTCGGCCGGCTCCAGCGAAAGCTCCGCGGCATGAGCGCCCTGATCCAGTCGCCCCGGCACTTCCTCGACCTGTCGGCCATGTCGGCGGGGGATCTGCGCGCCATCCTCGACGATGCGGGCGAGCGCAAGACGCTCGGCCGCGCCGGGCCGAAGCCGCTCGACGGGCGGGTGCTCGCCATGATCTTCGAGAAGCCCTCGACGCGCACCCGCGTGTCGTTCGACGTCGCCATGCGCCAGCTCGGCGGCGAGACGCTGTTCCTCTCGGGATCGGAAATGCAGCTCGGCCGCGCCGAGACGATCGCCGACACGGCCCGCGTCCTGTCGCGCTATGTCGACGCGATCATGATCCGCACCACCGAGCACGCCCGCCTTCTGGAAATGGCCGAGGCGGCGACCGTGCCGGTGATCAACGCTCTGACCGACGACACACATCCCTGCCAGATCATGGCCGACCTCCTCACCTTCGAGGAGCATCGCGGGCCGGTCAAGGGCCGGACCTTCGCCTGGACCGGCGACGGCAACAACGTCCTCAACTCGCTGATCGAGGCGGCGGGCGCCTTCGACTTCTCGCTGCGCATCGCGACCCCCGAGGGCTCCGACCCTGATCCGCGCTACGTCGAGCGCGCGCGCGCCGCCGGCACGCGCCTGCACCTCACGCGCGACCCCGAGGACGCCGTGTCGGGCGCCGACTGCGTCGTCACCGACACCTGGGTCTCGATGGGCCGCGAGGCCGAGGCGCGGGGGCACAACGTCTTCATGCCCTATCAGGTCAACGCGGCGCTGATGAGCCGCGCCAACCCGCAGGCGCTCTTCATGCACTGCCTGCCCGCCCACCGCGGCGAGGAGGTGACCGACGAGGTGATCGACGGACCGCAGTCGGTGGTCTTCGACGAGGCCGAGAACCGCCTCCACGCACAGAAGTCGATCCTGGCCTGGGCCTTCGGCGAGGTGGCCGCGCATGGCTGACCATAGCCCCGAACTCGGCGAATTCGGCTTTGCCGGCGACGACGCGGTTGTGCCGTTCGCAGTCGAGGCGCTCGATGCGCGCGGGCGTGCCGTGCAACTCGGCTCGATGGTCGACGCGATCCTGGCGCGTCACGACTATCCCGAGCCGGTCGCCCGGCTTCTCGCCGAGATGATCGTCCTCACCGTCCTTCTCGGCACCTCGCTGAAGTTCGACGGCAAGTTCATCGCGCAGACGCAGACCGACGGGCCGGTCGATCTCCTCGTGGTCGACTTCACCATGCCGTCGAGCGTGCGAGCTTATGCGCGCTTCGATGCCGATCGCCTCGCGCAGGCGATCGAGGCGAAGCGGGTCGAATCCGCCGAGCTTCTCGGCAATGGCATTCTTGCCCTGACGATCGACCAGGGCCCCCACATGCAGCGCTACCAGGGCATCGTGGAACTGTCCGGCGCCTCGCTGGAGGCGGTGGCGGAGACCTATTTCCGCCAGTCCGAGCAGATCCCGACCACGGTTCGTCTGGCGGTCGCGCGCATCGCGCGCCGGCAGGACGGCGGCGGCTTCTCGCAGGGCTGGCGCGCCGGCGGCCTCATCGCGCAGTTCCTGCCCGAGGCCCCCGAGCGCATGCGCATGGCCGATCTGCCGGGCGGCGACGCGCCGGAAGGCGCCGAGGTCGAGGCCTATGCCGAGGACGACGCCTGGACGGAGGTGCAGGCGCTCGTCGGCACCGTCGAGCCCTCGGAACTCGCCGATCCCGATGTGGGGGTCGAGCGTCTCCTGTTCCGCCTGTTCCACGAGCGGGGCGTACGGGTCTTCCCGGCGACGCCGGTGCGCGACGATTGCTCGTGCAACCGCGAGAAGATCCGCGGCGTGCTGCAGGGCTTCTCGGCCGACGACCTTGCCCACAGCACGCAGGACGGCCGCATCCAGGTGACGTGCGAGTTCTGCGGCGAGGCCTACGAGTTCTCGCCCGACGAGTTCGAGCCGCAGGCCTGACGGGATCGGCGGGCTAGAGCCCGCCGTAGCGCTGCAGAAGGTCCCACGCCCCGATCGCAAGCGCGATTGTCGCAAATCCGCCGCCTACCACCATCGCCGTCAGCAGAAATGCCGTGGTGAGGCGGTCGCGCGGGCTTTCTTCCGGGGTGGTGCGGGTCTCGTCCGTCATGCCGGAGTTACGATCGAAGCGGCCGGCCGGTTCCGGCCGATCGCCTTGCCGATGTGGGCGCTTCGCATCATCCTTGCGTGATCGCACCATCCGAGGGATCAACGCATGGATGCCGACACCTTGCGCGGGCGACCGATCCGTCTCACCGCCTTCGATTGGGTCCCGCGCTTCGCGCAAGGTCATGTACGCGACCTTCGGCTGCGCTGGGCGCTCGAGGAGACCGGGCTGCCTTACGAGGTGGATCTCGTAGCGCAGGGCAGCCAACGGCAGGCCGAGAACCTCGCCCGTCAGCCCTTCGGTCAGGTTCCGGCCCTGACCATCGGCGCCGACACCCTGTTCGAGACCGGCGCCTGCGTCTGGCGCATCGCGGCGGCGAGCGACGCCCTTCTGCCTCAGGCGCCCGGCGACCGCGACGACTGCCTCGCCTGGGTCTTCGCCGCGACCGATACGGTCGAAAAGCCGATCGCCATGCTGGCGATGCTACGCTTCTTCACGACGGACAAGGCGGCCGCCGCGGGCATCGAACCCGACATCCAGGCGCTTCTCCACGAGCGGCTGGGTCGGTTGTCGGACGCGCTGGGCGACGCTCCGCATCTCGTCGCCGACCGCTTCACGGTTGCCGACCTGATGATGACCTCTGTGTTGCGCGATGCGGAAGCCGAAGACCTCGACCCGTTTCCGCAGCTCGCCGCCTATGTCGCACGGCACGAGGGACGCCCGGCGTTCCAGCGGGCGCTCGCTTCGCAGCTTGAAACGTTCGAACGCCATGCGGACCGCTATCGCCGACCGAAACCATAGGTTGGCTCGCTCGCAGGCAATAGCGCCATTGGCAAACCGGATCCACTGGCATACTAGTATACCAGATAACCGTCCTGCTGTTACCGTCTCATGGCGTCCGATCCTCCCGTCTCTCCGTTGAATGAAAGCACCGCAGTTGCATCGCGACCGGCGCGACGGGTCACGTCCGCGACGCAGGTCTTCGAGACGCTTCGGGGGGAGATCGTCGCCGCACGGCTGCCGCCGGGAACGCCGCTCGCAGACCGCGGCCTCGTCGAGCGCTTCGGCGTCAGCCGCACGCCGGTGCGCGAGGCGCTGATCCGTCTGGCCGAGATCGGACTGGTCGACGTGCGGCCGCAGTTCGGGACCTTCGTGTCGCGCGTCGCGGTTTCGGCGATTCCCGAAGCGGTGCTGATCCGCAAGGCGCTGGAGGGCGTGACGGTGGAGAAGGCGGCCGAGCGGACGGGCACCGGGCGCCTCGATACCCTCGAGCACGCGATCCGCCGCCAGAAGGCCTGTGCCGCGGTCGGCGACAACGACGGGTTCCACGAGGCCGACGAAGCCTTCCATGCGGCGATCGCCGATCTCGCGGGGCATCCGGGCATCTGGGCGCTGGTGACGCAGGCCAAGATCCAGCTCGACCGCGCTCGCCGCCTGACGCTGCCGATCCTCGGCAGGGCCGAGCAGGTGATCGTCGAGCACGAGGCGATCCTTGCGCGGATCGCGGCCGGCGATGCGGCGGGCGCGCGGAGCGCGATGGAAGGGCATCTCGGCGCCGTCATTCCGGATGTCGCCGAGATACGCAGCCGCCATCCCGACTTTTTCATCTGAGGACTGCCGGCATCGCGCCGGGCAAGGGGGAGTATCGATGCGCCAGGGCTGGAGATGGTTCGGACCACGGGCCAACGTGACGCTGGACGAGGTGCGGCAGGTGGGGGCGACAGACATCGTTTCCGCCCTGCACGAGGTGCCGATCGGCGCGGTCTGGACGCGCGAGGCCGTCGAGGCGCGCCGCGACATGATCGAGACGACGCCTGCCGGCCGTGCGCCGCTCTTGTGGTCGGTGGTCGAGAGCATCCCGATCCCCGATGCCGTCAAGCGCACCGGAGGCGCTGCGAAACCCGAGATCGAGGCTTGGATCGCCAGTCTCGAGAGCGTTGCCAAGGCGGGCATCGGCATCGTCTGCTACAACTTCATGCCGGTGGTGGACTGGTGCCGCACGGACCTCGACTTCGTGACCGACACCGGCGCGACGGCGATGCGTTTCGACTTCGAGACCTTTGCCGCGTTCGAGTTGCATATCCTCCAGCGGCAGGGCGCCGAGCGCGACTACACGCCGAAGGAGCAGGCGCGGGCCCGCACGCGCTTCGATGCGATGGGCGAGGGCGAGGTCGCCGATCTCACGCGCAACATCGCGAGCGCTCTGCCGGGCTCGACCACCGAGCCGATGACCATCCCGGCCTTCCGCGACAAGCTCGACCAGTACCGGGACGTCGACGCCGCGCGTCTGCGCCGTCACCTCGTCGAGTTCCTGGAAGCGGTGACGCCCGCAGCCGAAGCTCTGAAGGTAAAGCTCACGCTGCATCCCGACGATCCGCCGCGCCCGCTCTTCGGCCTGCCGCGCGTCGCCTCGACGCAGGACGATTACGCAGCCCTTTTCGACGCCGTGCCGTCCGCCGCCAACGGCATGTGCTACTGCACGGGAAGCCTCGGGGTGCGCGCCGACAACGATCTGCCGGTGATCGCCCGCCGTTTCGCGTCGCGCATCCACTTCGCCCATCTGCGCGCCACCAAGCGCGAGGCGGACCCGCGTACGTTCCACGAATCGGCCCATCTCGAGGGCGACGTCGACATGGTCGCCGTCCTCACGGAACTCGTCGCCGAAGACCGCCGACGCGACAAGGGCGCGACGATCGTGTTCCGCTCCGACCACGGGCACCGGATGCTGGACGACCTGCGCAAGGACGTAACGCCCGGTTATCCCGCGACGGGGCGGATGCGGGGCCTTGCCGAACTGCGAGGCATTCTCCACGCCCTCGGCCATCCGCCGGAGCGCCCCGCCGCCTGAGCCCGGTTGTGCTCGGGCCCCGCCAGCCTCTACACGTCGTCGGATCGATGAGAGGAGCGGGACGGGCATGACGGAATTGGCGGAGCGGCTGGCGAAGATCCTTGGGCCCAAGGGCTGGATGCCGGCGGCCGAGGCCGGGCCCTTTCAGCGGGACTGGCTGGATCGCTACGGGGCGCCGCCGTTCGGCGTCGCGCGGCCCGCCTGCACCGCCGAGGTCTCGGCGGTACTGGCAGCGGCGCATGCCGCCGGCGTCGCCGTCGTCCCGCAAGGGGGAAATACGGGCCTTTGCGGCGGCGCTGTGCTGGGCAGCCCCGGCGGCGTGATCCTATCGCTCGGGCGCATGAACGCCTGCGGCGTGCCCGATGCGGCCTCGGGTTCGATCGAGGTCGAGGCGGGGCTGGTGCTGCAGATGCTGCACGATCGTCTCGACGGGTCCGGCCTGATGTTCCCGATGCATCTCGGCGCCGAAGGCAGCGCGCAGGTGGGCGGGCTGATCGGCACCAACGCCGGGGGCAGTCACGCCTTCCGCTTCGGCATGATGCAGGATCTGGTGCTCGGCCTCGAAGTGGTGCTGGCCGACGGCACGGTCTGGAACGGCATGCGCGCGGTCCAGAAGGACAATGCGGGCTACCAGCTCCGCCGTCTCTTCTGCGGCTCGGAAGGCACGCTCGGCATCGTCACGCGGGCCGTCCTGAAGCTTCATCCCGCGCCCCGCCAGCGCGCCACCGCGCTCCTCGTCCTGCCGGACGAGGCGGCGGCCGTCGCCTTCGGCACACGGCTTCGCGCCGAGGCCGGCGAGGTGCTCACGGGGCTCGAATTCTTCTGCGAACTCGGCCTCGACCTCGCGCTGCGTCACGTGACCTCGCTCGGTTATCCGCTCGAGACGCGCGGCGGCACCTATCTCCTCGTCGAGATCGCCAGCGCTTCGGCGCGGATGCCGTTGGAGGACATCCTTACCGCGACGCTCGAATGGGGCATGGAGGAGGGCCTCGTTCTGGACGGAACGATCGCGGCCTCGGACGCGCAGCGCGGCGCCTTCTGGCGGCTGCGCGAGGAGCAGCCGGAGGGCCAGCGGCTCGAGGGCGCGCAGCTCAAGCACGACGTCGCCGTGCCGCCCGGCCGGATCGCGGAGTTCGTCGCGGCGGCCGGTGCCCGCTGCGAGGCGATCCTGCCCGGCGTGCGGATCAACCCGTTCGGGCATCTCGCCGACGGCAATATCCATTACAACCTGTCGCCGCCGGAGGAGGCCGCCGACTTTGGCGGCAAGGCGCAGGAGCTCGGGCTGGCCATCGCGGGCCTTGCGACCGAGATGAGCGGCAGCTTTGCCGCCGAGCATGGTCTCGGTCAGGCCAAGATCGCGCTTGCCGACGCGCTTCGCTCGCCCGTCGAGCGCCAGCTCATGCGCTCGATCCGCCGGGCGCTCGACCCGGCGGCCGTCCTGAATCCATGGGCCGTGGCGCCGGCGCGCGACTAGTCGAGCGCGGCAGCGACCGCGTCGAAGAAGACCAGCGGGTCCACCGGCTCCTTGCCGGTGGGCTTGGGCTGCGCGCCGAAGGTGACGATGACGACGTTGCGCTTCGGGTTGATGTAGATGTTCTGGCCCTGGATGCCGATCGCGGCGAACGCCCCATCGGCGATCGAGGGCTCGGTCCAGCCGGTCCACCACATGTAGCCGTAGTCGAGCTTCGAGCCGTCCTTGAGCGTCGTCGGGCCGGCCGCTTGCCGGACCCAGCCGTCTGGCAGGATGGACGCGCTGCCGATCACCCCGTTCTCCAAAAAGAACTGGCCGAAGCGCGCGAAGTCACGCAGTGTCGCCGACAGGCCGGAGCCGCCGATCTCGTGGCCGTCCGGCGAATCCAGCCACCAGTTGGCGTCGGCCTCCATGCCGTAGGGCACCCAGATCGTCTCTGAGAGGTATTCGGCGAGCGGCTTGCCGACCGCGCCGCGCACGATCTCACCGAGCACCTGCGTCTCGCCGGTCGAGTAGTTGTTGACCGTGCCGGGCTCGGCGGCGCGCGGCAGGCTCGCCATCAGCTTCATCGCCGAGCCCGGCTCCTGCGAGATCTGCGCCTTCAGAAGAGCGCGCCGGTCGGAGGTGGGGTCGGTGTAGGTCTCGTTCCAGCGCACGCCTGAGCTCATCATCAGGATGTCGCGCAAGGTGACGCCCTCGTAGGCGCTGCCCTTCAGCGCCTCGACATATTGGGTAACCGGCGCGTCGAGGCCCGAGAGCTTGCCCTCCTTGATGGCGATCGCGGCGAGCGTCGAGGTGATCGACTTGGCGACCGACATCGACATCCAGCGCGTTTCCGGCGTGTTGCCGCGCTGGTAGGTCTCGTAGGCGACCTTGCCGTCCTTCAGGACGATCATCGCGGTGAAGCTGTCGAGCGCCATGACGTCGTAGAGGTCGTAGGTCTCCTCGCCTAAGCGGAAGCTGACCTCGCCGAGCGGTTTGTCCGCCGGCCGCAGCTCGCGCACCGTACCGCCGGCCCGGATCGTGCGCGTCGGGAAGAGGCGGTCGATGTTGCGAAAGGTCGAGACCGCGTCATCGGGCAGGAGCTTGCCGTCGTAGATCTGCGAGACGGTCCCGATGCGCTCGCCGCCGTGAGGATTGTCGGCGGCGTCGGCCGGCAGGGCGGCCATCAAGGCCGAGACCGCGGCAAAGGCAATGCCCGTCGTTGCAAACCGTTTCGTCATGGAACGTCTCCCCAAATCAGTCGGGGGAGTGTTTCGCGAGAGGACCGGCGGGGCAACCCGTCCGATGGCGATTTGGCTATTGGACCAGCGTCAGCCGGCCGTCGGAGACCTCGAACCGCGACAGGCGCGTCAGGAAGCTCATGCCGAGAAGCGTCACGCCGGGACCCTGGCCCTCAAGGACCATGACGTCGACATCGGCGGCCTCGACCGGGCCGATCGACAGGCGGCGGACCTTGGCGAGCGCGGCGCGCACGGTCCCTTGCGCGGTCTGGGCGCGATGCACGAAGTCAGACGGGTCGACGCGGACGCCGAGCCGGCGCGCGGTTTCCTGCCCGAGCGCGACATAGGTCGCTCCCGTGTCGACCAGGACCTCCTCGTTCCGTCCGTCGAACCGTGCCTCGACGCGAAAATGACCGTCGGAGCCGGCGGGAAGCCGGACCATCCGGCCGCTCGGTCGGGGAACGGCGGCCTCCACCACTGCGACCGGCGGCTCCAGGCGCTCGACCTCGCCCTCGGACACGAGGCTCGCCCGGTAGCGCTCGAAGGCGGAGGGGAAGACGAGCGCGACGGCCGTTGCGCCAATCAGGAGGGGAAGGAGCTTCGTCATCGGCCGGCATCCGGAAGGAGCGCGACGGAACGAGGCGCCGGAAACAGCCTGACGGAGCCGGGTTGCGAAAGGGTTGAAGAGTGGAAAACGAAAGAACCCCGCCAAGGCGGGGTTCGGAAACGGCTACTTGCCGCGCGGATCGTGGGTGTGGTGGCTGTCCTGCTCGCCGCCGCCACCCGACACGCGGGCCTGCGGGCCGTTGGTCGGCTGGCCGGGTTTCGGTCCGCGGCCTTCGGTCGGGTCGGGCCGATCGGCTCGCTGATGGCTGGAGCCGGGGCCGCCGTGATGGCGGTTGGTTTCCTCGATCTTGGATGAACTCGACATGGCGCTCACCGATCCTGCTGAAAGCCCTGATGCGTCGTGTTCTGCTTGATGTTGCCCTGTCGGTCCTGCTCGTCGAGATTGCCGGGAACGCCTCCGGCCGAGACCTGCGACATGTCGGCAACGGCGGGTTCGCCGGTGCCCTTCGGGCTGCGGTTCTCGGCCGGGACGGGGGGTGCCTTGGCACTCATGGGTCTCTCCTCGATGGGGTGTCGAGAGGTGAACCCGTGCGGAATCGGCCGGTTCCTCGGCGTAGAGACGGCTTCGATGGACGGCTATTTGGTGCCGTACATGCGGTCGCCCGCGTCGCCGAGGCCGGGGATGATGTAGCCCTTCTCGTTCAGCCCCTGGTCGATCGAGGCGGTAAAGACGGGAATGTCGGGATGGGCCTCGCGGAAGCGCCGGATACCTTCCGGGGCGGCGAGGAGGCACAGGAAGCGGATGTTGCGCGCGCCGCGGTTCTTCAGCATGTCCATCGCGGCGACGGCCGAATTGGCCGTCGCCAGCATCGGGTCGACCACGATGATGAGGCGGTTCTCGAGGTCTTCCGGCGCCTTGAAGTAGTATTCCACCGGCTGCAGCGTCTCGTGGTCGCGATAGAGGCCGACATGGGCGACGCGCGCCGCCGGCACAAGGTCGAGCATGCCCTCCAGTAGCCCGTTGCCGGCGCGCAGGATCGAGGCGAAGACGAGCTTCTTGCCCTCGAGGATCGGTGCCGACATCGGCCCCATCGGCGTCTCGATGTCGATCGTCGTGATGTCGAGATCGCGCGTCACCTCGTAGCAGAGGAGCGTCGAGATCTCGCGCAGGAGGCGGCGGAAGCTCGCCGTCGAGGTCTCCTGCTTTCGCATCAGGGTCAGCTTGTGCTGGACCAGCGGATGATCGATCACGGTGACGCCGTCCATGCGGGCAGTTCCTTCGGCTGATATCGTGGCAGAGCGTGTAGTGCCTGGCGACGCCGCCGCCAAGATCACGGGCGCGAAGCTCTAGAGAAAGCTTGTTCCGTGCGGGCCAGGCGCGAGCCCGAGATGGGCCGCGACGCTTTCCCCAATGTCGGCGAAGGTCGGGCGCAGGCCGATCGCCGACGGGGCGATGCCGGGGCCGAAGCCGAGGACGGGCACGCGCTCGCGCGTGTGGTCGGTGCCGGGGAAGGTCGGGTCGCAGCCGTGGTCGGCGGTGAGGATCACGAGATCGCCGGGCTTGAGGTACGCGGCGAGTTCGGGCAGGCGCGCGTCGAAGGCTTCGAGCTCGGCGGCGTAACCCGCGACGTCGCGCCGATGGCCGTGCAGCGTGTCGAAATCGACGAAGTTCGCGAACACGAGATCGCCGTCGCGGGCATCCTCGACCGCGCCGAGGAGCTTGTCAAACAGCGCCATGTTGCCGTCGCCCTTGCGCACCTCGCTGATGCCGCGATGGGCGAAGATGTCGCCGATCTTGCCGACCGCGATGACGCGGCCGCCGGCGTCGATCGTCCGGTCGAGGACGGTCGGTTCGGGCGGCGGCACGGCGTAGTCGCGCCGGTTGGCCGTGCGCCGGAAGCTTGCGGCGTCGCGGCCGACGAAGGGCCGCGCGATGACGCGGCCGATGGCGAGCGCATCGACATGGCGCCGTGCGATTTCGCAAAGGGCGTAGAGGCGTTCGAGGCCGAACGCGTCCTCGTGCGCGGCGATCTGCAGGACACTGTCGGCCGAGGTGTAGAAGATCGGCCGGCCGGTCCGGATGCTCGCCTCGCCCTCGGCCGCGATGATCTCGGTGCCGGAGGCATGGCGGTCGCCGAGAATGCCGGGAAGGCCTGCCTCCTCGACGATCGCGGCGACGAGTTCGGCGGGAAAGCAGGGCTGCGTGCGCGGGAAGTAGCCCCAGTCGAACGGGACCGGAACGCCCGCGATCTCCCAGTGACCCGACGGAGTGTCCTTGCCGCGGCTGGTCTCCTCGGCCGAGCCGAACAGGCCGCGCGGATCAGGCCCGCCGTCGATGCCGGCCACGGCCAGAAGCCCGAGGCCTTCCAGGAACGGGATGCGGAGAGGACCCTGCCGCAGCCCGGCGCGATCGGCGTGTCCGATCGATGCGGCCCCGCGGATGTGCCCGAACGTGTCGGCCCCCTCGTCGCCATAGGCTGCCGCATCCGGCGCGCCGCCGATTCCGAAGCTGTCGAGCACGATCAGGATGGCGCGGGGCAAGCATGTTCTCCTCTGGACGCGGCTCTTTCTGTCACGAAAAGGCGGCGAGCGGGAGGAGGGGCGTCGTAGCTGTCAGTTGCTGGACTGAGAGAGCGCGTCGTGCCTCTGCACCTGCAAAGTGGTGCTTTCAAACGTAATCGGATCATCGCCGATCGTCACCTTCGGCTCGCAGGTCGGGGCGCAGGCGAAGGTCTGGCGCGATCCCTGACGATAGACCCGAAGCGAATGGTCCTCGACCGTCGAGACCATGACGCTGTCGTCGAGCACCACATCGCCATTCGTGTCGAGAACGACAAGGTTGGTCAGGCCGTACGAGCGACCGGTCAGCACCAGCGTCCGCGCGTCATGGATCGTGATGTCGGCGATCGAGGGATTGCCGATGATGACGCTTCCGGCCTGCCGCGGGATGCGCAAGATGCGAGCCTGATCGATCGGGACGGTCAAAGGATCGGCGCTGTCTGCCAAGGCAAGGGACGGGGAGCCGAGAGCCAGGATCGAGGCAAGAACGAGGTGACGCATCGAAAGAACTCCGCCGGAACCACGCAGCCGGCCGCCATTCTTAATTTGCGGATGCTTAAAGGAAAGTTGCCGGTTCCTGTTTGCAATGCATTCACCCTAAGTTGGATGTCGCCGACTTAATCGATCGTTAGGGCTGTTCCTTAAGCCGCCGGCAAACGCTCCTCTGTAATTTGAAGACCACCGAACGACGGACGATGTCGGGTCGTCGGGACGGGTTTCCATCGAACGGGCAGGAGTTTCCATGTTCAAGCTCATCAAGCGTTTTCGCAAGAACGAGTCCGGCGCGACCGCGATCGAGTACGGCCTGATCGCCGCTCTCGTCGGCATCGCCATCATCACCGGCGCGTCGGCCCTCGGCACGCAGCTCGGCTCGACCTTCAACTTCATTTCCGGCGAGTTGAAGGACGCTACCAAGTAAAGCAGGTTCGTAGTCTGCGGAAACCCGGAAATCGGCTCGCGGCGAAGGGGGATCGGTTCCATGGCGATGGTCCTCCTTCTCGCGTTCCCGCTGGCCATGGTCGCCGCTGCGGCGAGCGACCTTGCGTCGATGACGATCTCCAACCGGCTGGTCGTGCTTCTTTCCGCGGTCTTTCCGCTCTTCGCCTTCGCCGCCGGCATGCCCCCTGGTGCGATCGCGCTCCATGGGGCGGCCGGATTGGCCGTTCTCGCGATCACCTTCGGGTGCTTTGCCGCCGGCTGGATGGGGGGCGGCGATGCCAAGCTTTTGGCGGCAGCGAGCCTGTGGCTCGGACCCACGCCCCTTCTCCTGACCTTCGTCGTTTGGACGTCGATCTTCGGCGGCGCGCTGACGCTCATGTTTCTTCTGGCGCGCGCTTGCCTTTCTCCCACCACCGGCCGTCCGGCGGTCGATCGCCTGCTCGAGCCTTCCACGGGCATTCCTTACGGCGTCGCGATCGGCCTTGCGGGCCTCGCCATCACGCCGGCCCTCATCGCGTCCATGACAGCCTGACAGCGATGGTTTCCGGATTCTGACGCACGGGAAGCCCTCGGCAGGAAACCGTTAACCATGCCTTGAGGATTTATCCTCCATAACGCCTCATCGGTCGATTTCCAAAGGACCGCAGGAGGAGTTGAGAGGATGCAGGCTTCGCGCTTGGCGATCTTCGGCGTCGCAGCCGTGGCAGCAGTGGGTGCCGGCTTCCTCGCGCTGCATTTGGGCGGGCCTGCGTCCGAGCCGATCATCATCTCCGCCCAGCCTGTGCAACCTCCGATCAAGCTCGTCGAGGTGCTCGTCGCCTCGCACGACATCGGCATGGGCGCGGGCACCGAAGGTGGCCTCGACTGGATGAAGTGGCCCGAGGACGGCGTTTCAGCGACGCTGATCCGCCGCGACCAGCGCCCCGACGCCATCGCAGAATTGAAGGGCACCATCGCTCGCCAGAGCTTCTTTGCCGGCGAGCCGATCCGCGAGGCCAAGCTGATCCGCTCCGATCGCGGATTCATGTCGGCCATCCTGCCATCGGGCAGCCGCGCGGTCGCGGTCCAGATTGCACCCGATACATCGGCCGGCGGCTTCATCCTTCCGAACGACCATGTCGACGTCATCATGACGCGTGCCCGGCCGCCGGTCGAAGGGCAGGCGGTGACCTACGACACGCAGACCGTCCTCAAGAACCTGCGCGTCCTCGCCATCGACCAGTCGGTGGAGGAGAAGGAGGGCGAGCGCGTCGTCGTGGGCACGACCGCGACGCTCGAAGTCGACGCGGCACAGGCCGAGGCGCTGACGGCCGCACAGCGCATGGCCGATCGGTTGGTCCTGTCGCTCCGTTCGCTCGCCGATTCCGTACCCGGCTCGCCGGGCTACGCGGCCTTCCTCCTCGAGCAGCAGAAGCGAACCACGAACACCGAAATCCGCCTCGTCCGCTACGGCAAGACGACCAATCTGACCGCGGGGAACTGACCATGGCGACACGCATCCTGCGCCCCCTGGCCCATCTCGCGCTGGCCGTCACCGCCGCGGGGCTGCCCGAGATGGCGGTCGCTGCTTCGAACGACGCGATCATTTCGGTCACCCGCCTCAATCAGTCGGTCCCGCTCGGGTTGAACAAGTCCAAGGTCATCGACCTGCCGCGCGACGCCCATGACATCGTCGTCGCCGATCCTTCGGTCGCCGATGCGGTGACGCGGACCGCGCGGCGCATCTATCTCTTCGGCAAGCGGGTCGGGCAGACCAACATCTTCGTCTTCGACGCGGCAGGGCGCGAGATCGCGGTCCTCGACCTGCGGATCGAACGCGACATCGCCGGCCTCGCGGCCACCATCCGCCGTTTCATCCCGACCGCCGACGTGAAGGCGGAGATGCTGAACGACAACGTGATCCTGACCGGCACGGTGGAGAATGCCCAGGACGCGGCCCGCGCCGTCGATCTCGCCACGATCTACACGCGCGGCGGCGAGGCGACCACCGGCCAGTTCGTGCAGACGGCAACCTCGAGCAGCGGCAGCGGGACCAATTCGTTCAATTCGGTCTCGCAGATCAGCCCCTCGCTGCAGCGCAGCCAGATCGTCAATCTCCTCCAGATCCAGGGCGAGGATCAGGTCACGCTGAAGGTGACGGTCGCCGAGGTCCAGCGCTCGGTCGTCAAGCAGCTCGGCCTCAGCGGCTCGATCGGCGGCACGAGCGACGGCGTCAGTTTCTTCGGCGGTGTGGACAACCCGTTCGCGCTCGGGAAGGCGCTGTCGACGTCAGGTATCGCAGCCGCTGGTGCGGTCGGCGATGTGAACTTCGACGCGATGCTGTCGGCCATGGAGCAGGCGGGTGTCATGCGCACGCTGGCCGAGCCGAGTCTCACCGCGATTTCGGGCGAGAGCGCCAGCTTCAAGGTCGGCGGCGAGTTCTCGGTCCCGACCGGCCAAAGCTACAGCTACGGCGAGCCGGAGCGGCGTGAGTTCAAGGGGTACGACGGCAGCGGCCAGCCCATCTACGAGACCATTCCGGCCACCCGCGACCAGCGCACCATCCGGTCGAAGGAGATCGACTACGGCATTGGTCTCGACTTCACTCCCGTGGTGCTGTCACCGGGCCGTATCAGCCTGAAGATCCGGACAGCGGTTTCAGAGCCGACCTTCGAGTCTCCGCTCAACATTCCTGGCGGCAGGGATGGCGGCGTCGGCTCGGTCGGCATCCGCAAGCGCCTGGCCGACACCACGGTCGAGCTGCCGTCCGGTGGCTCGATGGTGATCGCCGGCCTCGTGCGCGACGAGATGCGGCAGGTCATCTCGGGCTATCCGGGCCTCTCCAAAATCCCGGTGCTCGGCACGCTGTTCCGCTCGCGCGACTTCCAGCGCTATGAGACCGAACTCGTCGTGATCGTCACGCCCTACCTCGTGCGGCCCGTGGCGCGGCAGGACCTCGCCCGGCCCGACGACAACCTCGCCTTCACCTCGGATGGCTCCGGCAATCTCCTCGGCCGGATCAACCGCGTCTACGGCCAGTCCGAAACCGCCCTTCCGTCCGGCCGCTACCACGGCACCGTTGGATATATCTACAAATGAGCGTGCTCGCGAATGCCCCCGCCGCCCGCCGCTTCGCCACGGCCGGCCTGATCCTCGCGACCCTCGGTCTTGCCGGCTGCGCCGAGCGGCCGGACGCCCGGCTGAACTTCGTGCCGGACGACTACCGGTCGCGCCACCCGATCATCGTGGCCGACGCGACGCAGGACCTCGACATCCTCCCGTCCTCGTCCGAAACGCGGCTGACCCATGCCGACTCGACGCGCGTAGAAAGCTTCGCGGCGCGCTTCCGGGCGTCGCGCGCCGGCGCGATCAGCGTCCAGGTGCCGGTGCGCACCCGCAATGCCGCCGCCGCCAGCCTCGTGGCCAAGGACACGCTGCGCGTCCTCCATCGCGAGGGCGTGCCGCGCTCGCGCATCGTCTTCTCCTCCTACGAGGTCGCGGGCGGCGACGACGCCTACCCGATCCGGCTGTCCTATACCGGCCTTGCCGCCGGTCTCGACCATCCGTGCGGGCAGTGGCCGAGCGATCTCGGCGACACGTACCAGAACCGCAACTACGAGAACTTCGGCTGCGCGACGCAGGCGAACCTCGCCGCGCAGATCTCGGACCCGCGCGACCTCCTGGGGCCCCGTGGCATGAGCGAGATCGACGCCGAGCGCCGGACGACGGTGATCAACGACTACCGGCAAGGCAATGCGACGGCTTCCCAGCGCAGCCGCACCGAATCGAACTACGACTGGTAGGAAGGCTGATAACCGATGTCTCTCCTGTCCCATCCCGAGACTACCTACCACCTCGACGACGAGACGCTGCGCGAACGGCTCGAGGCCTTGCGGCCGATCCCGCGCATCTCGATCCAGGCCTTCTGCGAAACGCCCGAGGTTGCGGGTGCGATCGAGGCGGCAGGCTCCGATCGGCGCATGGCCAAGGCGCACCTGCGCGTCCACACCGGCGGCATCCGCGCGGCTGCCGAGCACTACGCCTCGGCTCCGACGCCCAATCTCGTGATCCTGGAATCGCAGTTGACGCCGACCGAGCTTCTGGCGGAACTCGACACGCTGGCGGACGTCTGCGATCCCGGTTCCAAGGTCGTGGTGGTCGGCCACTGCAACGACGTGTCTCTCTACCGCGAGCTGACGCGGCGCGGGATCTCGGAATACGTTCTGGCACCGCTGACCCTGTCCGAGTTCATCGGCCTCGTTTCCCAGCTCTTTGCCGCGCCCGATGCCGCCCCGCTCGGCCGGTCCGTCGGCTTCGTCGGCGCCAAGGGCGGCGTCGGTGCCTCCACGATCGCCCACAACGTCGCCTGGTCCATCGGCAAGCTGTTTTCCTCCGACGTGATCCTCGCGGACTTCGACCTGGCCTTCGGCACAGCCAACATCAACTTCGACAAGGACCCGCCGCAGGGCATCGCCGAGGCCGTGTTCTCGGCCGACCGGCTCGACGACGTGTTTCTCGACCGCCTTCTGGCGAAATGCGCCGACCATCTGTCGCTCCTGGCCGCGCCGTCGACGCTCGAGCGGACCTACGACTTCTCGGCGGAGGCCTTCACGCCGCTGATCGAGGCCGCCCAGCGGGTGACGCCCTCCGTGGTGCTCGACCTGCCGCATACATGGAACGACTGGACGCGCGACGTGCTGCAGCGGATCGATGAGATCGTGCTCGTGGCGACGCCGGATCTGGCGAACCTTCGCAACGCGAAGAACCTCGTCGAGACGCTGAAGCGGTTGCGCCCCAACGATGGGCCGCCACGGCTGGTGCTCAACCAGACGGCGATGCCCAAGCGTCCCGAGATCGACATCGCCGAGTTCTCCGAACCGCTGGGCCTCACGCCGCTCGCGACGATCGCCTTCGACCCCGCCGTGTTCGGCGCCGCCGCCAACACGGGCCGGATGGTCTGCGAGGCCGAGCCCAAGCACCCGTCGGTCGAAGCCTTTGCCGCCATCGCCCATGCCGTGACGGGACGCGCGTCCGCAAAGCGCGCCCCGAAGTCCGTGCGGTCGGGCCTGTTCGGCCTGATGCGCCGCCGTTAGTCCCGGAGGGAACATGTTCGGAAAGCGCGGACCCGATACACCGGCCAAGGCTCCCGCGCCGGCCGTCGCGCTCGCAGCCGTTCGCGCGCCGGTCGCAGCGCCGACAACCCCTGCCGCCGCGCCCGCTCCCATGCGACGCGCACCGGAGGCGGCGCCCGCGCCGGCGCCGGCCGCCAAGGTTCGGCCCGACAGCTACTACGAGACGAAGAGCAAGGTCTTCGCGGCGCTGATCGACACGATCGATCTCAGCCAGCTCGCGCGCCTCGAGACCGAGGCGGCGCGCGAGGAAATCCGCGACATCGTCAACGACATCATCGCGATCAAGAACTTCGCGATGACGATCGCCGAGCAGGAGGACCTGCTCGCCGACATCTGCAACGACGTCCTCGGCTACGGCCCGCTGGAGCCGCTTCTGGCGCGCGACGACATCGCCGACATCATGGTCAACGGCGCCCGCCAGACCTTCATCGAAGTCAACGGCAAGGTGCAGGAAGCCGGCGTGCGCTTCCGCGACAACCAGCAGCTCCTCAACATCTGCCAGCGCATCGTATCCCAAGTCGGGCGACGCGTCGACGAATCCTCGCCGATCTGCGATGCGCGCCTGCCGGACGGCTCCCGCGTCAACGTCATCGCGCCGCCGCTCGCGATCGACGGCACGGTGCTCACCATCCGTAAGTTCAAGAAGGACAAGCTCACCCTCGACCAGCTGGTCGGCTTCGGCGCGATCTCGCCGGAGGGCGCGGAGATCCTCCAGATCATCGGCCGCGTGCGCTGCAACGTCGTCATCTCCGGCGGTACGGGCTCGGGCAAGACGACGCTCCTCAACTGCCTGACGCGCTATATCGACGAGGACGAGCGCATCATCACCTGCGAGGACTCGGCCGAACTCCAGCTCCAGCAGCCCCACGTCGTGCGCCTCGAAACGCGCCCGCCCAACATCGAAGGCGAGGGCGAGATCACGATGCGCGACCTCGTCAAGAACTGTCTGCGCATGCGCCCCGAGCGGATCATCGTCGGCGAGGTGCGCGGCCCGGAGGTCTTCGATCTCCTGCAGGCCATGAACACCGGCCATGACGGATCGATGGGCACGATCCACTCCAACTCGCCGCGCGAGTGCCTCAACCGTATCGAATCCATGATCGCCATGGGCGGCTTTTCGCTCCCCTCGCGCACGGTGAAGGAGATCGTGACCGGTTCGATCGACATCATCGTCCAGGCCGCGCGCCTGCGCGACGGTTCGCGCCGCATCACCCACATCACCGAGGTGCTGGGCATGGAAGGCGACGTCATCACCACGCAGGACCTCTTCGTCTACGACATCCTCGGCGAGGACTCGCGCGGCAAGCTTCTCGGCCGGCACCGCTCGACCGGCGTCGGCCGTCCCGCCTTCTGGGACCGCGCGCGCTACTACGGCGAGGAGCAGAGGCTGGCCCGCGCGCTCGACGCCGCCGAGGTCAAGGGCGCGGGGCCGCAATGATCGTCGGCCTTCTCTTCGCGCTTCTCGTCGCCGTCTCGCTCGGTGCCCTGACCTATGCGATCCTGGAGCCGAGGCTCCAGACCGAGAAGAACGCCCGCAGCCGTCTCGGTCTCTACAAGCAGAGCGAAAGCGAGGCGAACGCCAAGCGGGTCGCGCGTGATCGCCTCCAGGAAGTGGCCAAGCGCCGCAAGTCGATCCAGAGCTCGCTCGACGAGCTTGACGGCAAGCAGAGGGCCCGCAACCGCCACACCCGGAACCTGTCGATCGAGCGACGCATGACGCAGGCCGGCCTGAAGCTGTCGATGCGCAGCTTCGTCCTGGCGAGCATCGGGCTCGGCTTCGTCATGATGCTGGTCACGCTCATTATGGGCGCGCCGCTTCTTCTGGCCGTCGGCCTCGGCTTCGTCGGCGGCTTCGGCGTGCCGCGATGGGCCCTGACGTTCCTGCGCAAGCGCCGGCAGAAGAAGTTCACCGAGGAGTTCGCCAACGCCGTGGACGTCGTGGTGCGCGGCATCCGATCCGGTCTGCCTTTGAACGACACGCTGCGCATGGTCGCCTTCGAGACGCCCGAGCCCGTCCGTTCCGAGTTCGCCCGTGTCGTGGAAGGTTTGCAGATGGGCCTGTCGATGACCGAGGCGGTGGAGCGGCTCTACCAGAACATGCCGCTGCCCGAGACGAACTTCTTCGCCATCGTGGTCTCGATCCAGAGCCAGGCGGGCGGCAATCTCGGCGAGGCGCTGTCCAACCTGTCGCGCGTTCTTCGCGAGCGCAAGCGCATGAAGGGCAAGATCCAGGCGATGTCGATGGAGGCCAAGGCGTCCGGCGCGATCATCGGCGCCCTGCCGTTCATCGTCGGCTTCCTCGTCTACCTGACGTCGCCCGACTACATCTCGATCCTGTTCACGACCTCAATGGGCAACGTCGTCCTCGCATGTGCCGGCTTCTGGATGTCGATCGGCGTCATGGTCATGCGCAACATGATCAACTTCGACTTCTGACGCTCGCACCCGGCGCCGCTCGCGGCGCTGCGCGACGCTCCGTTTTCCCGCAAGGTGCAGCGCCCATGGACGCAGTCCTGAAACTTTTCGGTCTCTCGCCGGAGGCAGCGCTCGGGCTCCTCGTCGCGGTCGCCGTGTTCGCGACCTTCCTGTCGATCGCCCTTCCCCTGATGAGCGGGCGCGAGATGAAGACGCGCATGCGATCGGTGGCGCTGGAGCGGGACGAGCTGCGCGCTCGCGAGCGCGCGCGCATGGCGAGCGAGCGCGATGCCGGGCGGGGCAAGGGGCTTCGCAAGGAGCAGGACCGCTCCTTCGCCGCGCGCGTCGTCGAGAAGCTCGAGCTGCGCAACGCGCTGCTCGACGACGCGATGCTCACGAAGCTCAAGGTCGCGGGCCTTCGCACGCAGCGCGCCACCACGCTCTTCCTGTTCTGCCGCGTGGCGCTGCCGCTGGTCTTCGGCCTTCTGGCCGCCTTCTACATCTTCGGCCTTGGGCTGATGGACGGCTACAAGCTGCCGGCCCGCATCTTCGCCTGCATCTCGGCGGCCTATGCCGGTTTCTACGCACCGAATTTCTATGTGAAGAACCGGGCAGCCAAGCGCGGGCAGTCGATCGGCCGCGCCTGGCCGGATGCGCTCGACCTTCTCCTCATCTGCGTCGAATCGGGTAATTCCATCGAGGCCGCGTTCCGTCGCGTCGCCGACGAGATCGGCATCCAGTCGATCGAGCTCGCCGAGGAACTGGTGCTGGTCTGCGCCGAGCTGTCCTATCTGCCGGAGCGCCGGCAGGCCTACGAGAACCTCGTCTCGCGCACCGGCATGGAATCGGTGCGCTCGGTCTCGACCGCGCTGATCCAGGCCGAGCGCTACGGCACGCCGCTCGGCGTCGCGTTGCGCACCATGTCGCAGGAAAGCCGCGACATGCGCATGATGGCCGCCGAGAAGAAGGCGGCGGCCCTGCCGCCCAAGCTCACCGTCCCGATGATCCTGTTCTTCCTGCCGGTGCTCTTTGCCGTGATCATCGGCCCCGCCGTGATCCAGATCATGCAGCGCTGAAGCCCGACGACGAAAGGCCCGCCTCCTTGCGGGAGCGCGGGCCTCTTCATCTCGTCTTCAATTCGGTTGGTCGACCGCCTAGCCGCGATCCTCGGCAGCCAGTTCCGACCACGTGTTCTTCTGCGACAGCATCTGGCGGAGATAGGCGACGTTGGCCTTCGCCTCGTCCGGGCTGAGCACGGCCGACGCCGTGCGCTCGGCTTCGTCGAAGCGACCCTGAAGACCCATCACCAGCGCCAGGTTCTGGCGCACGCGTGCATCCGCGCCCGGCAGCTTCACGGCGCGTGCGAGATAGGTCTCGGACTTCGGCAGGTCCTTCGACAGGAGGTAGGACATGCCGAGGTTGGAGAGGATCGAGGGCTCGTTCGGCTGAAGCACAAGGGCTCGCTCGTAGAGGACCCGCGCCTTCTCCGGCTGGCCGAGCTGATCGAGGATCGCGCCTTCCGTCGACATGAGGCGCCAGTCCGGACGGTCCGGCGTCTGGGCCCGGCGGACGGTTTCCAACGCCTTCGGCAGGTCGCCGGCCGCGGCCAAGGCCTTGCCGTAGGCCGCAAGCACGTCGCGATCGTCGGGATGGGCGATCGCCACCTGGCGCATCACGGCCAGCGACTGCTCGTTGCGCCCGGTCATCTGCAGCGCCGAGGCGAAGGCGAGGCCGTTCGCCTTGTCCTTCGGATTGCCCTCGTAGCGCGCGCCATAGGCGCGCACCGCATTCGCCAACTGGTCGGTCGTCATTTCCGACAGGGACGGCTCGCCGCGCGGCGCGGTGGTGGTGCTGGAGGCAGTCGATGGGCCGATCGAGCCCGTGTGCATGCGCGACGTCTGGTTGCATCCGGCAAGGAGCGCCAGCGTCAGGAAACCGCCTGCCAGCGCCAGACGCCTTGCGCGAGTGCCGGAGCGGGCGTAGGCCCCAGCCTCGAGCGAGGCGGCGGACCGGTTGGAAGGTTCGAAGGCGCGCATGGGTCCCGATCCGGCTGTGCTGTCTGTCGTCAAAGCCATAAATCGTTAACCTTACCGCTCCCTTAATCCTCTGGAGCGCACGCGAGGAACCGTGTGAGATGACCGATCGCCTCCTGTCCGCCGCTCACGACCCCCGCCCCGTCCATCCGGTGGGGGAGGGCGACCTCGGCAGCCTGCCCGCGCCGCTCGGGTCCTGGGCGCAGGCGATGGGCTGGAAGGGGGGCGCGGGCGGCGTCCTCGTGGCGCCGGGCGCTGAGGGTGTACCCGGCTCCGCCGCGCTCGGCCTCGGCGGTGCGGGCGCGAGCCCGGCCGAGCGTGCGCTTCTCGTGGGCGCGCTCGCGAACGCGCTGCCGGCCGGCGACTGGGCGCTCGCCGACGGGCACGGGCTCGACCCGGACCTTGCCGCTCTGGGTTTCCTGATGGGCGCCTATCGCTTCGATCGTTACCGTTCCAAGCCCGGCGAAGAGGGCGCGCGTCTGGCGCTGCCCCAAGGCGCCGACGAGGCGCGGGTGCGCCTGCATGCCGACGCCGTCGCGATGGTGCGCGACCTCATCAACACCCCGACCAACGATCTCGGACCCGACGGGATCGAGGCGGCCGCCCGCGCGCTGGCCGAGGAGTTCGGCGCCGCGGTGTCGGTGATCACCGGCGATGCGCTGCTGGCCGAGAATTTCCCAATGATCCATGCGGTCGGCCGCGCGAGCGCCGTCGCCCCGCGCCTCATCGACATGACCTGGGGCCCGGCCGACGGCCCACGTGTGACGCTGGTCGGCAAGGGCGTCGCCTTCGATACGGGCGGGCTCGACATCAAGCCGGCGTCCGGCATGCTTCTGATGAAGAAGGACATGGGCGGCGCGGCGAACGCCCTCGGCCTCGCGCGCATCGTGATGGGCGAGAAACTGCACGTCCGCCTTCGCGTCCTGATCCCCGCCGTCGAGAACGCGATCGCCGGCAACGCCTTCCGTCCCGGCGACATCCTGCGCTCGCGCAACGGCAAGACGGTCGAGATCGGCAACACGGACGCGGAAGGGCGGCTGATTCTGGCCGACGCCCTGTCGCTCGCCGACGAGGAGGCGCCCGAGGTTCTGATCGACATGGCGACGCTGACAGGGGCCGCACGCGTCGCGCTCGGGCCGGACCTGCCGCCCTTCTATACCGACGACGAGGCGCTGGCCGCTGCGATCGCCGATGCCAGCGCCGCCGTGCACGATCCGCTCTGGCGCCTGCCGCTCTGGAAGCCCTACACGAAGAACCTCGCCTCCAAGATCGCCGACATCAACAACGTCACCACCGACGGGTTCGCCGGTTCCGTGACCGCCGCCCTGTTCCTTCAGGGCTTCGTCTCGCAGGCGAAATCCTGGGTGCATTTCGACGTCTTCGGCTGGCGACCGCAGGCCGGGCCGACGGGACAGGCGGGCGGCGAGGCGCAGGCGATCCGCGCGCTCGCGAAAGTTCTGCGCGAGCGCTATCCGTCCTCTTGAAACGGCCTTAATTCCTCTGTCCTGTGACCGAACCGGCTCCGAAACGAGGGCCGGTTCGGGGTGGGGACCGAGAATGGGTATCGAAATCCGGCCGGCGCAGGCGCTTCGGCTGTTGCATGGCAACGCATTAAAGCAGGCGCGCGACGCGGGGCCTGACCTCACGACGCGGCAGACCGCCATTCTCCTCACCGTCTATCTCGAACCGCCCCCGCACACGGTGCGCGGCCTTGCCGACCGGCTGAAGGTGACGAAGCCTGTCGTCACGCGCGCGCTCGACACGATGGGGCGCCTCGAACTTCTGGAGCGCCGCCGCGACCCGGCCGATCTTCGCAACGTTCTCGTGCGGCGGACGGTGAAGGGCAGCCTGTTCGTATCGCAGATGGCCGACCGGCTGGTCGACGAGGCCGGAGGACTGGCGCGATGACCGTGGCTCTCGATCGGCGCCTCCACGCGGCGCGGCCGGACCTTGCCGACGAACGCCTGCGCGGGCGCGTCGAGGCCGACCGCTTCGTGGCGGGCGAGCCGGCTCATGTCGATGCACCGCTCGCAGACCTGCGCCGCCATCCTTCGCCCGACGCCCCGCTCGAAACGCAGGCGCTGCACGGCGAGGCGGTGACGATCTTCGAGGAGACGCCGGAGGGCTGGTGCTGGGTCCAGCTGGAGCGCGACCGCTATGTCGGCTGGATGCCGACGGCCGCGATCCTCTCCGGCCCGGCACCCAAGGCGACCCATCGCGTCTGCGTGCCCCGCACCTTCGTGTTTCCGGGACCGGACATCAAGCGCCCCCCGATGCGCGAGCTGATGCTCGGCGCGAGCGTCGCCGCGCAGGGCCAGGCGACCGACCCCAACGCCATCTACACGCTGATCGCACCGTTCGGCGCGATCGTCTCGCAGCATCTTAAGCCGATCGACGCCGTCGCGCCCGATTTCGTTTCGGTGGCGGAAGGGTTTCTGCGGGTGCCCTATCTCTGGGGCGGCAAGTCACCGTCCGGCATCGACTGCTCCGGTCTCGTGCAGCTTTCGCTCCAGCTGTCGGGGATCGAGGCGCCCCGCGACACCGATCTCCAGGCGGCGTTGCTCGGGCATGCGCTCGGCCCCGACGAGCCTCTGCGCCGCGGCGATCTCGTGTTCTGGCGCGGCCATGTCGGCATCATGCTGGATGCGGAAACGCTGCTCCACGCCAACGCCCATCACATGATGACGGCTGCCGAGCCGCTGGCGTCGGCCGAGGCGCGGGCGCTCGCCAAAGGCTCGCCCGTCACCGTCCGGCGGCGTCTCGGCTGATCAGTAGCCCGCGCTGCGGTCCACGATGTTGTGAAGGCTCTCGCCGCGCCGATGCGCAGCGATCTGGGCCATGATGATCGGCGCCAGCGCCGCCGGGTCGGAGGAGGCCGCCGCGTGCGGCGTCACGAAGACGCGCGGGTGGCGCCAGAGCGGGCTGTCGGACGCCAGCGGCTCGCGCTCGAAGACGTCGAGCGAGGCTTCCATCAGCCGCCCGTCGTTCAGGGCACGCAGGATCGCGGAATCCTTCTGGAGGCCACCGCGACCCGCATTGATCAGCGAGGGCGTACCGAGCGGCGTCTCGCGCTTCAGCTTCGACAGGAAGCCGTCGTTGATCATGCCTGTCGTGTCCGGGGTCAGGGGCAGAAGCACGACGAGGATGTCGGCGCGCGAGAGGATTGCATCGAGGCCCGTGTCGCCGTCGAAGCACTCGACGCCCTCGATCGACTTCGGCCGACGGCTCCAGCCCGCGACCCGAAAGCCCAGCGCCTTCAGCTTCTCGGCGGCGTCGCGCCCGAGTTCGCCGAGCCCGAGGATACCGACCTCGATCTCGGACGCCGCCGGTTGGCGCCGCTCGTTCCAGATCCGGACCGCCTGCTGCGCGCGGTAGGTCATCCCGCGGCGATGATGGTCGAGCACGCGCCAGACGACGTATTCGCTCATGCGCGCGGTGAGGTCGTCCGCCACGATGCGCAGGATCGGAACGTCCGGCAGGGTCTTGTCCCGCAGGATGTGGTCGACGCCCGCGCCGAGCGAGAAGACGGCGCGGAGATTGGGCAAGTTCGACAGGACGCCCGGCGGCTGCTTCCAGACGACGGCGTAGTCGATGCTGTCGTCCGCCGCGCTCGCGGGGCGCAGCACGATCGTCTCGTCGGGCGCGGCGGCGAGCAACGCCTCCGTCCAGCGCGAGGGATCGAAACCGGTGACGGAAAGAAGGATGCTCACGTGTCTCAGTCCGTTTGCGTCGAATCGGCGAGGAGCTTCGCATGGGCGCGGCCGTGGCGCGCGAACCAATGTGTCGCTGCGACGAGGAACCCGTTCTGCACGGCGCCGCGGTCGACCGCGGCCAAGAGGTCCTCGAAGGGGGCGGCTATGGCGAGGATGTCCTCGTCCTCATCGGCCTTGCCGCCGCGGCCGGAGAGTTGTCCGGTATCGACGATCGCAAGGAAGATCATGGCGAGTTCGTCGGTGAGGCCGGGCGTCGACAGGATCGAGAAGCAATGGGCGACCGCGCGCGGCACCAGCCCCGTTTCCTCCGTCAGCTCGCGGGCCGCGCCGCTCGACGGGTCCTCGCCCTCGTCGATGCCGCCGGCCGGCAGTTCCAGCGGCGCGGCGTGCGGGGTGGCGAGCGCCGCGCCGATGCGGAACTGGCGAATGACCACGATCGCGTCGCGCGCAGGATCGTAGGGGATGACCACCGCACAGCGCCCGCCGCGCACGAGTTCGCGTCGCACGCGGGCGCCTTGCGCGTCGCCGAGCGGCTCGTGGCTGAGCGTCAGGACGTCGAGCGGCCGGAAGCCGTCGAAGACGCGCCGTTCCTCGCTGACGGTGAAGTCCAGCGCCTGGTCCTCTAGGCGGGAGCGGTAGGTCGGCACGCTCACTGGGCGACGTCCTCGCCGGCAGCCGTCTCGATGCGGAAGGCGGCAGCCATCAAGGCCTTGGTGTAGTCGGTCTTCGGTCGCTCGAAGATCTCTTCCGAAGGCCCCCGCTCCACCACCTCGCCGCCCCGCATCACGATCACCTCGTTGGCGAGCGCGCGCACGACCTTGAGGTCGTGGCTGATGAAGAGATAGGCGAGGTCGTGCTTCCGCTGGAGGTCGCGCAGGAGGTCGACGACCTGCGCCTGTACGCTCATGTCGAGCGCCGAGGTCGGCTCGTCCAGCATCACGAAGCGCGGATTAAGCACCATGGCGCGAGCGATGGCGACACGCTGGCGCTGGCCCCCAGAGAACTCGTGCGGGTAGCGGAAGCGCGTCGCGGGGTCGAGACCCACTTCCTCCAGCGCCGAGACGACGCGCGCGTCGCGCTCCGCCTTCGACAGTTTCGGCTGATGCACCTGCAGGCCTTCCGCCACGATGTCGGCGATGGGCATGCGGGGGCTGAGCGAGCCGTAGGGGTCCTGGAACACGATCTGGATACGGTCGCGCCAGTCGCGCATCTCGCGCGACGACTTGGTGTCGATCCGGGTCCCGTCGAAGCGGATCTCGCCCTCGCTCGCGATCATCCGGCAGAGCGCGAGGCCGAGCGTCGTCTTGCCCGAGCCGGATTCCCCGACGACGCCGACCGTCTGCCCCGCGCGCACGGCGATGTCGATGCCGTTCACCGCCTTCACATGGTCGGTGACGCGCCGCATCAGGCCGGTGCGCACCGGGAACCAGACCTTCACGCCTTTGCCTTCCATGACGAGCGGCGCATTGGCGTTGGCTGCGGGTGGGCGGCCCTTCGGCTCGGCCGCCAGAAGGTGCCTGGTGTAGGCGTGCTGCGGGTTGGCGAAGATTTCGGCCGTCGGCCCGGTCTCGACGATCTCGCCGCGATACATCACGCAGACGCGGTCGGCGATGCGTCGGACGATGCCGAGATCGTGGGTGATGAAGAGGAGGCCCATGTCCCGCTCGGCCTGCAGCCGCTTCAGGAGCTCCAGGATCTGCGCCTGCACCGTCACGTCGAGCGCCGTCGTCGGCTCGTCGGCGATGAGAAGGTCCGGCTCGTTGGCGAGCGCCATCGCTATCATCACGCGCTGGCGCTGGCCGCCCGACAGCTGGTGGGGGTAGGAACCGAGCCGCTTTTCCGGCTCGCGGATGCCGACCTGATGCAGAAGCTCCAGCGTGCGCTCGCGCGCGGCCCGGTCGGACAGGCCGCGGTGGATTTTCATCACCTCGCCGATCTGCCGCTCGATCGTGTGAAGCGGATTGAGCGAGCTCATCGGCTCCTGGAAGATCATCGAGATCTTGTTGCCGCGAACGCCGCGCAGCGCCTTGTCGTCGGCGGCGATGAGATCCTTCCCCTCGAAGACCACCGTGCCGTCGGGATGGCTGGCGGACGGATAGGGAAGGAGCTTCAGGATCGACAGCGCCGAGACGGACTTGCCAGACCCGGACTCGCCGACGAGCGCCACCGTCTCGCCCTTGTGGATCGCGAAGGACACGCCTTTGACGGCAAGGCTCGTCTCGCCGTTCTGGTGGAAGGCGACCTTCAGGTCGCGCACGTCGAGAAGCGGTGCGCTGGCGTCGGGGCGGGGAGCGATCTGGCTCAAGCGGCTCTCATCCTCTCAGGCCGGACGGGGCAGGGTGCCATGGGCGTGGTCGTGCCCGTGATGCCCATGGTCGTGACGATGTCCGTGGTCATGGGCGTGGTGATGGTGCGCGTGGTTATGACCCGCGTGGTCATGACCCGCGTGGTCATGGACGTGGTCGCCGCCGCAGGCGCTTCCGGCATCGGCGCAGTGCCCATGCTCGAGTTCCACCGTCGCGTGCTCGATCCGGAAATCGGCGCTCAGCATCGCCTTCACGCGGCGCACCACGGCCGTCCCGTCGGCGCCCTCGGGCACGCAGACATGCAGCGTCGCGGCGCGCCGGCGCGGCGTGATCATCCAGACATGGACGTGGTGGACGTCCTCGATGCCGGGAATCGCGGCACGTAGATGCCGACCGACCTCC
This sequence comes from Aureimonas phyllosphaerae, assembly GCF_900113065.1. Taxonomy (GTDB): domain Bacteria; phylum Pseudomonadota; class Alphaproteobacteria; order Rhizobiales; family Rhizobiaceae; genus Aureimonas; species Aureimonas phyllosphaerae. Next base: position 136,153 of record NZ_FOOA01000004.1, on the reverse strand, counting down.
TGGCCGTCGACGCCGGCCGGTGCGCCTTCCAGGAGGACGTGCGCGGATTCGCGAACCAGCCGCCAGGCGTTGGTGAGGATCAGCAGGCAGACGAGAACGGAGAGGATCGGATCGATCTGCGTCCAGCCGGTGGCCAGAATCACCAGCGAGGCGACGATCGCGGCGACCGAGCCGAGAAGGTCGCCCAGGACATGCAGCAGCGCGCCGCGCATGTTGAGGTCTTCCTTGTCGCCCCCGTGGAGCACATAGAAGGCCGCGATGTTGACGAGGAGACCGGCGACGGCGACGACCAGCATCGGGCCGGCGAGGATCTCGACGGGCTCCGTGAACCGCCGCCACGCCTCGTAGACGATCACGGCGGTGATGCCGAAGAGCACGAGGCCGTTGGAATAGGCGACGAGGATTTGGAACCGGTCGTAGCCGTAGGACCGCTTGGCGTCGGCCGGCCGAAGCGCGAGGCGCGCGGCGGCAAAGGCGAGCACGAGGCCTGCGAAGTCCACGAACATGTGCCCGGCGTCAGCGAGAAGCGCAAGTGAGCCGGAGATCAGACCGCCCGCGATCTCCGCCAGCATGAAAAGGCCGGTGAGGGCCGCCGCGATGCCGAGCCGCTTGTGGCTCGCATGCGCGGCATGGTCGTGGTGATCGTGGTCGCCGTGATCGTGCGAATGGCCGTGATGGTCGCTCATGACGCGGTCACCGGAAGCTCTTGCGGGGGTCGAACGCATCGCGCACCGCCTCGCCGACGAAGACGAGAAGCGACAGCATCAGGGACAGGACCACGAAGCCGGAGATGCCGAGCCAGGGCGCCTGCAGGTTGTTGCGCCCCTGCGCCAGGAGTTCGCCGAGCGAGGGGGAGCCCGGCGGCAGGCCGAAACCGAGGAAGTCGAGCGAGGTCAGCGTCGTGATCGAGCCGTTCAGGATGAACGGCAGGAAGGTCAAGGTCGCGACCATCGCGTTGGGCAGGAGGTGTCGGCCCATGATCGTCCAGTCGCCGACGCCGAGCGCCCGCGCTGCGTTGACGTATTCGAAGTTGCGCGCGCGCAGGAACTCGGCCCGCACGACGCCGACGAAGGCGACCCACGAGAACAGGAGCATGATGCCGAGAAGGATCCAGAAGCCGGGCGGCAGGATCGCGGCGACGATGAGGAGGAGGTAGAGGACCGGGATCGAGGACCAGATCTCGATGAAGCGCTGGAAGAGAAGGTCCACCCAGCCGCCGAAATAGCCCTGCACGGCACCCGCGAAGACCCCGATCACCGCCGAGGCGGCGGTCAGGATCAGGCCGAACAGGACCGAGATGCGGAAACCGTAGATCAGGCGAGCGAGGACGTCGCGCGCCTGGTCGTCGGTGCCAAGCCAGTTCCAGTTGCCGACCGTGCAGTTGGGGTCGTTGACGCCTTGGCTGTAGCGCGCGCAGCGCTCCTCCTTGGAGAAGGTCCAGGACGGCGGCGACGGGGCGGGCGTCGGAATCTCGTTGTTGACGCTCTGGTAGGAGTAGCGGATCGGCGGCCAGATCATCCAGCCGTTGGCGGCGATCTCGTCCTGGATGAACGGGTCGCGGTAGTTCGTGACCGGCAGGAACCCGCCGAAGACCTCCTCCGGATAGTCGGTGAAGATCGGCGCGTAGTACTCGTTCTTGTAGGAGATCAGGATCGGCTTGTCGTTGGCGACGAACTCGGCGAATAGCGTCACGACGAAGAGGATCGCGAAGATCCAGAGCGACCACCAGCCGCGCCGGTTGGCCTTGAAGTTCTGCCAGCGGCGCTGATTGAGCGGCGACAGGCGGGAGGGCGTGCCGATGGCAACGACCGGCGGCGCGTTCTGGGCCACGCCGCTCGCGCCCCCTTGCGCCTCGCGCAGCGTCGCGGGCTCGGGCGGGCGATCCTTCGCGTTGCGATCCTCGATGGTGTCGGTCATCGGATCAGACCTCCCGCCGCTCGAAGTCGATGCGCGGATCGATCCAGGTGTAGGTGAGGTCGGAGATCAGCGTCGTCAGCAGTCCGATGAGCGAGAAGATGTAGAGCGTGGCGAAGACCACCGGGTAGTCCCGCTTGTAGATGCTCTCGAAGGAGAGGAGGCCGAGCCCGTCGAGCGAGAAGATGGTCTCGATCAGCAGCGAGCCGGCGAAGAAGGCCGAGATGAAGGCGCCGGGAAAGCCCGCGACGATGATCAGCATGGCGTTGCGGAAGACGTGGCCGTAGAGGACGCGGCGCTCGGTCAGCCCCTTGGCGCGCGCGGTCGTCACGTACTGCTTGCGGATCTCGTCGAGGAACGAGTTCTTCGTCAGCAGCGTCGTCGTGGCGAAGGCCGAGAGCGACAGCGCGATCAGCGGCAGCGTCAGGTGCCAGAAGTAGTCGACGATGCGCTCCGGCCAGGAGAGCTGCGCCCAGTTGTCGGAGGTGAGCCCGCGCAACGGGAACCAGTCGAGGAACGAGCCGCCCGCGAAGAGGACGATCAGGAGCACCGCGAAGAGGAAGCCGGGGATGGCGTAGGCGACGATGATGACGGCGCTCGTCCAGGTGTCGAAGCGCGAGCCCTCGTGGAGTGCCTTGCGGATGCCGAGCGGGATCGAGATCGCGTAGGACAGGAGCGTGATCCAGAGGCCGAGCGAGATCGAAACCGGGAGCTTCTGGATGATGAGGTCGACGACCGTGGCGTTGGAGAAGAAGCTCGTGCCGAAGTCGAAGCGGGCGTAGTTCCAGATCATCTCGCCGAAGCGCTGCCAGGCCGGTTTGTCGAAGCCGAATTGCTCGTTGAGCCGCTGGATGAACTCGGGGTCCAGCCCCTGCGCTCCGCGATAGCCCGACGTGTCGCCGCCCTGCGCGGCCATGTCGCCCCCGCCGCCGCCGAGGCGATCGGCCGCGCCGCCGCCCTGGCCCTGCAGCCCGGCCACGATCTGCTCCACCGGCCCGCCCGGTGCGAACTGGATGACCACGAAGGACACGGCCATGATGCCGAGCAGGGTCGGGATCATCAGGAGCAGACGTCGGAGGATGTAGGCTGCCATTCAGCGGTCCCGTTGTGCGAAAGCGTCGGTGGGCGCGGTCAGGCCCGCCCGGCCGCCTTGGCCTTGGATTCGTCGTACCACCAGAGCTGTTCCACCGGGAAGCCGTAATCGGGCTTGGTGACGGGCATGCCGAACATGTCCCACCAGGCGACGTTGTGGCCTTGGGCGTGAAGGTTGGGGATCCAGTCGAGCCGCCAGCGCAGCACGCGGTCGAGCGCGCGCATCAGGACGGTCAGCTCGTCGCGCGTCTTCGCCTCGCCGATACGGTCGAGAAGCGCGTCCACCGCCGGGCTCGCCATGCCGGGATAGTTGTAGGACCCCGGCCGGTCGCGGGACGTGGAGCCGAAGAAGCTCGTCAGGCTCTCGCGCGTCGGGGTGCCGTTGAGGCCGAAGCGGCAGAGGATCATGTCGAAGTCGAAGCGGCTGAGGCGGTCCTGGTACTGGGCGGCATCGACGACGCGCATCGAGGCGTCGACGCCCAAGAGCTTCATGTTCTCGACCATCTTGCCGTAGACGCGGCCCTGCTCGGGGTCGTTCAGGAGGTATTCGAGCCGGAACGGCTGGCCGGCGCCATCGACGAGCGCCGAGCCCCGGCGCGTCCAGCCGGCAGCGGCGAAGAGCTCGGAGGCTTCCCGCAGGATGCGCCGGTCGCGCCCCGACGCGTCGGTGACGGGTTGCGTCCAGACCTCGCCGAAGACTTCCGGCGGCAGGTCGGCGCGCAGCGGCTCCAGCACGGCGAGCTCTTCAGGAGAGGGCGCGCCGGTCGCGACATAGTCCGACAGTTCGAACGGGGACTGCGAGTGCAGCCGCAGGCCGAACAGGAGATTGGCGTTGGTCCACTCGAAGTCGAAGCACAGGTTGATCGCGCGGCGCACCCGCGCGTCGGAAAACTGCGCGCGGCGCTGGTTCAGCGCCCAGCACTGGAAGTTCGGCCACTTCTCTTCCGGGAACGTGTCGCGCTTCACCGGGCCGTCCTGGATGGCGGGGAAGTTGTACTCGCTCGCCCAGGCTCTCGTCGTGAACTCCTCGCGATAGGTGACGTCGCCCTTCTTGAAGGCCTCGAGCGAGGCCTGCCGATCGCGGAAGCACTCGACGCGGATCGTCTGGAAATGTCCGAGCCCCTTGGCGAACGGCATGTCGCGGCCCCAGTAGTCCGCGCGCTTCTCGTATTCGATGTAGCGGCCGGCGGCGTAGCGCCCGACGCCCCAGGCACCCGAGCCGGGGATCACGTCGAAGCCGCCCTGACCGAACGGGCGGTTCTGGAAGAACGCGGCGGGGACGATCGGTATCGAGAGGGTGGCGAGAGCGGTCGGCACGGTCTGGCGCCCGGAAAAGACGATCCGCACCGTGCGCTCGTCCTCGGCCACGACCTCTCGCACCTCCAGAAGCTGGATTGCGAGGCTCGGATGGCCCTCCCGCTTCAGCGTCTCGTAGGAGAACACGACGTCGGCCGCGGTGACCGGCGCGCCGGTCGAGAAGCAAGCTTCGGGCCGCAGCCGGAAGGTGAAGCGGTTGCCGTCGGGTGAGATCGACACGCTTTCGGCGAGCAGGCCGTAGAGCCCGTCCGGTTCGTCCAGCGTCGAGAGCATCAGGCCCTCGTAGAGCATTTCCATGCGCGGCGGAGCGTTGCCCTGCAGGACGAGCGTGTTGAACGTGTCGAACGTGTCGGGCGACTGGTTGAAGTACCAGGACGGCACGGTGAAGGTGAACCGCCCGCCCTCCGGCGCGTCCGGCGTTGCATAGTCGAACTGCGTATAGCCGGCCGGGTATTTCAGATCGCCGAACGCCGAGAGACCATAGAGCGGTGTGTCGGCCGGGTTGTCGGCGAAGGATAGGCGGGGGAGGGCGGCGCTGGCCGCAGCGCCGAGCGCCAGCTTGCCGAAATGGCGGCGGCTGATGCGGATGAAGCTTTCGGTCACGCGCCGCGCCTCACGGCCGCTGCGGCGGAATGGCAGGGGCGGTAGCCGGGTCGGGCGCGCCCGCGGCCGCCTGGTCCTCCGGCGTGTTCACGGCGACCTCGCCTTTCACCCACCACGAGAAGGGATCGATGCCCGCATAGGCCGGGCGCGTCGCGGGCATGCCGAACTTGTCCCACCAGGCCAGCCAGATCGACGGGTTGTGGTACTGCGGCACGACGTAGAAGTTCCAGAGCAGCACCCGGTCGAGCGCATGGGTCGCGGCGACGAGGCTGTCGCGGTCGGGCGCGTAGATGATCTTCTCGATGATCGCGTCCACCGCAGGATTGCGGATGCCGGCCGCGTTGCGGCTGCCCGGCTGGTTCGCCGCCGCGCTCGACCAGAAGTCGCGCTGCTCGTTGCCCGGCGAGAGCGACTGCGCCATCACGTCGGTGACGATGTCGTACTCGAAATTGTTGGTCAGCGCCTGATACTGCGAGGCGTCGACGATGCGCGTCGAGGTCTCGATGCCCAGGCGCTTCAGCTGGTTGGCGAACGGGTCGATGACGCGGCTCGACGAGGGGTCGGCCGCCAGGAACTCGATCCGGAACGGTTCGCCCTTGGCATTCACCAGCTGCGAGCCCTGTCGCTTCCAGCCGGCCTGCGTCAGGAGCTCGAAGGCCTGCCGGAGATACGTGCGCTCGGCGGCCGGGTCCGAATAGTCCGGCAGCGTGAAGGGCGTCGTGAAGACCTCGGGCGGGACCTCGCCGCGCAGCGGCTCGAGGATCTTCAGCTCCGCCTCGCTCGGCAGGCCCGACGAGGCGAGCTCGGTGCCCTGGAAGTAGCTCGTGGTGCGCTTGTACTGGCCGTAGAACAGCGACCGGTTCATCTCCTCGAAATTGTAGACGAGCGTCAGGGCCTGGCGCGTGCGCGGGTCGGCGAACTTGTCGCGCCGCGTGTTCATCACGAAGCCCTGCATCGGCTCGCCGGTCTCGGACGGGAAGGCCTCCTTCTTCACCCGGCCGTCGCGAAAGGCGGGAAAGTCGTAGCCCTGCGCCCAGCGACCGGCGCTGTTCTCGGAGCGGTAGTCGGCAAAGCCCCCGCGCTTGAAGGCTTCCCAGCCCGCGCTCTGGTCGCGGAAGTAGGTGTAGCGGATCTCGTCGTAGTTATAGCGCCCGACGCGAGGGCCTTTGGATGCGGCCCAGTAGTCCGGCACCCGCTCCCAGGTGATGGTCGAGCCCGGCTGGTAGGCCTTCACGCGATAGGGGCCGGAGCCGACGGGGATCTCCAGCGTCGGATTGTCGATGTCGCGCTTGGCGCCCTGCGCGTCCGTGCCCTCCCAGAAATGCTTGGGCAGCACCACGAGATCGCCCATGATGTTGGGCAGTTCGCGGTTTCCCGTCTGGTTGAAGCGGAAGGTCACCTCGCGCTCGCCGGTGACCTCGGCGCCCGTCACGTTGTGATAGTAGTTGGCATAGAGGGGCGACAGCCGCGTCACGGTCTGGAAGGTCCAGACGACATCCTCGGCGGTGATCGGCTGGCCGTCGTGGAACTTGGCTGCCGGGTCGAGGCGGAAGGTCACGGACGAGAAGTCGGCGGGATAGCGCATCGCCTCGGCGATCAGCCCGTGGCTGACGCCCGGCTCGTCCAGTGCCTGATCCATCAGGGTATCGTAGGCGATGCCGCCGCCGAATGCGGCAAAGCCCGCAGCTGGCGTGCCGCGCACGGGGAACGGATTGAAGCTGTCGAACGTGCCCGCCGCCTGCAGATTGAGGCGGCCGCCCTTCGGGGCATCCGGGTTCACGAAATCATAGTGCCGGAAGTCGTTGCCGTATTTCGAGGGCCGGATCAGCGACGACCAGCTGCGCCATTCCCCCGCTTCCATCCCGGCCGGTGCCGCCGCGCCAGCGGGAGCGGCTGGGGCGGTTTGGTCCTGCGCCGCTGCGAACGGAATGCCGACGGCCAGGAGAGCGGTCAGGGTCAGGGCGGTCAGGGCGCGCGAGACTGGCGGCAAATCGATCTCCATCTGGCAGGGCCGGCGCGGCGCGCGCACCGGATGCCCGGACCCCGCCCGAGCTTTGTGGCCTTCCTCGGGCAAAAGGCCGTGGTGACGAAAGTGTAAGCTTCACCTCGCCCCTGTCCAGAGAGCCGGCCGCGTTCGCAGGGCCCGGAACGACGAAAGCCGGACCTTGCGGCCCGGCTTTCATGAAGGGTTGCGGTCTTGGACGGCCTTACTGGGCCGGTGCCGGCGCGGGAGCCGCGTTGTTCGCCGGAGCGACCGGAGCGACCGGAGCGACCGGAGCGACCGGAGTGGCTGGAGCCGGAGCTGCCGGCGCCGGAGCCGGGGCGGCGGGGGGCGCCGGAGCGGGCGCGGCAGGCGCCGGAGCTGCGGGCTCGGCCGGAGCGGGCGCAGCCGGTGCCGCGGCGGGAGGGGTGGAAGGCGCCGGGTTCTCCTGCGGAGCCTGCGTGCCGGGCTGCGAGGGCGCGGCCTGTCCGGGCTCGGTCGGCGGCACGGGCGCGCCGGCGGGGCGGTTCTCGGCGTTGGTGCCGGTGGCCGGAACCGTGCCGGACGCCGGCGCGGTCGGCGCTGCGCCGGTGGTCTGGTCGGTCGTGCCGGCGCCCTGGGGCTGCGTCACCGCGTCGTTCGGCAGGGCGTTGGTGTTGGTCGTGGCGTTCGGGGCGGTCTCGGCCGGAGCCGCCGCCGCTTCACCGCCGGCCGGCGCGCCGGCGTCCGGTGCGGGCGGTGCGGGCGGGTTGTCCGACAGGGTGCCGAGATAGGCGAGGAGGTCGGCGCGCTCCTGGTCCTTCGCGATGCCGGCAAAGCCCATCGCCGTGCCCTTGATGTACTGCTTGGGCCCATGCAGGAAGTGGTTGAGGTGATCCCAGTCCCAGACCACCGTCTTGCCCTGCGAGAACTCGGTCATCGCGGCCGAGTAGCTGAAGCCCTCGTGCGAGGCGATCGGGCGGTTCACGACGTCCCACAGATCGGGACCGACCTTGTTGGGTCCGCCCTTCTCGCCGGAATGGCACGCCTGGCAGCGCTTGAAGATCGCGGCGCCCGCCTCGGCATTGGCGTTCTGCATCAGCTGGCCGACCGGCGTCACCTCGTTGGCTGCTGGCGCGGCGCCCCCGCCGGCGGGAGCATCGGGCACGGCGATCGCGAAGCCGGGCTGCTCGGGCGCCTCGGCATGGAAGATGCCTTCGGCCAGAAGGCTGCCGCCGAACAGAACGAACACGGTGCCGAGGAGGGCACCGAAGATCTTGTTGGCCTCGAACGAATTCATGATAAAGGGCGGCTCCCTCTGCAGCCGGCGCAAGGGGCCGACGACACGCGCTTTCGACGTTCCACGGACACGGAGCGCGGCCCGCCGGTTCCCGGCAGCCTGGCTCAAGCCCGTCAATTGGAAGCGTTCTGACATTCCGATCGGAATCGATCAAGCGCCCTCCTGTCACAGCTTCGCCTAAATTTCCTGCGGCCGCACCAGAGTCCCGACCCATGTCCACCCTGATCCTGATCCCGTCCCGGCTGGCCTCGACCCGGCTTCCCATGAAGCCCCTGGCCGACATCGGCGGACGTCCGATGATCGTGCGCGTGGCCGAGCGGGCCCGCGATGCCGGTATCGGTCGCGTCGTGGTGGCGTGCGACGACGCGGCGATTCGCGATGCGGTCACGGCTGCGGGTTTCGATGCGGTGATGACGGGCTCGCACCACCAGTCCGGCTCCGACCGCATCTTCGAGGCGCTGGAAGCTCTCGATCCCGCGGGCGAGGTGGAGACGATCATCAACCTGCAGGGCGACCTGCCGACGATCGAGCCGGAGACGATCCGGGCCGTGCTGCGCCCCTTCGCCGATCCCGCCTGCGAGATCGCGACCGTTGCCGTCGAGATCGAGAACCCCGCCGACCGGGCCGACCCGAGCGTCGTCAAGCTGATCGGCACGCCGCTCGCCGAGAACCGGCTGAACGCGCTCTACTTCACGCGCGCGACCGCCCCGACGGGCGACGGGCCGCTCTATCACCATGTCGGCATCTACGCCTATCGCCGCACGGCGCTCGCGCGCTTCGTGGCGCTGCCGCCGTCGCCGCTGGAGACGCGCGAGAAGCTCGAGCAGCTGCGCGCGCTCGAGGCCGGCATGCGGATCGACGCGGAGATCGTCGAGGCCGTGCCGCTCGGCGTCGACATGCCCCACCAGCTGGAGGAAGCCCGCCGCTTCTTCGAGCCGGCGACGCGCTCGAACCGGATCTCGTTCCAGGGCGAGCCGGGTGCCAACTCCGACACCGCCTGCCGGACGATGTATCCCGGCCTCGAGCCGCTGCCGTGCCCGACCTTCGAGGATGCGCTCGCCGCCGTGACGCGCGGCGAGGCGGACCTTGCGATGATCCCGATCGAGAACACGATCGCCGGCCGCGTCGCCGACATCCACCACCTCCTGCCGGTGTCGGGCCTCCAGATCGTCGGCGAGTTCTTCCTGCCGATCCGCTTCCAGCTGATGGCCAAGCCCGGCACGGGCCTTGCCGACATCCGCGAGGTGCACAGCCACATCCACGCGCTCGGCCAGTGCCGCGGGATCCTCCGGCGCAACGGCTGGAAGCCGGTCATCTCCGGCGATACGGCGGGTGCGGCGCGCATCATCTCGCAGATGGCGGAACGCGACGTCGCAGCGCTGGCGCCCCGGCTGGCCGCCGAGCTCTACGGGCTCGACATCCTCGCCGAGAACGTCGAGGACGCCGAGCACAACACGACGCGTTTCGTGGTCCTGTCGCGGCCGGGCCGCGGCGAGGATCTCTGGGCGCCGCGGTCCGGCGAGATGGTGGTGACGACCTTCGTCTTCGAGGTGCGCAACCTGCCGGCCGCGCTCTACAAGGCGCTCGGAGGCTTTGCCACCAACGGCATCAACATGACCAAGCTCGAGAGCTACCAGCTGGAGGGCAAGTTCGTGGCGACGCAGTTCTTCGCCGATATCGAGGGGCATCCGAACGACCCCGGCGTCGCCCGCGCGCTTGACGAGTTGCGCTTCTTCTCCAAGCGCGTCTCGATCATGGGCGTCTATCCCGCCTCGCCCGACCGACCGACGCATCCCGGCGCCGCGGAGTAGGGCGCCAACGAAAAAGGCCCCGCCAGAGCGGGGCCTTTTTCATGTTCGGTGCGGTGTCTCGGTTCAGCGACCGATGCGAACCATGCGCTCGATGTCGCCGCGCATCACGCCGATGTCGCTCAGCATGCGGTCGTCCATGCTGTTGAGTTCGATGACGGTGCGGCGGTGCGAGCGGAAGGACTGAAAACGCTTGGCAATGGAGTTGAGCATGGGAGCCTCGGGGAGCAACAGAATTCGTTGACCCCGATATACGCCTCGCAGGTGCCTAAAAGGAGAGCAGGTTTAGCACGTCTGTTGTGCAGCGCGTGCATAACTCAGCCAATTTGTCGTTCATGAAATCTTAATGCCTTGGTTCAAGGCAGCTCGTTGCCGCTTGCGAAGGCAGCCAGAAGATGGTGGGCGATCGCAAATCGGGCAGGTGCGACGAGGCCGTCGGGATGCCGGTGCTCCAGCATCGCCTGAACCTCGGTCCGGTCGAACCAGCGGCAGGCTTCGAGCTCGGCCGCATCGAAGGTGATCGGCGCCTGCGGAGCCTCCGCCATGCAGCCGATCATCAGCGAGCCGGGGAACGGCCAGGGCTGCGAGGAGTGGTAGCGCACCGCGCCGACCACGAGGCCGGCTTCCTCCAGCGTCTCGCGGCGCACGGCATCCTCCAGCGTCTCGCCGGCTTCGATGAAGCCGGCCAGGCACGACCACATGCCCGGCGCAAAATGCGGCTGGCGACCGAGCACGCAGCGCCCCTCGCCGTCGTGCACGAGCATGATCGAGACGGGATCGGTGCGGGGGAACACGACATGCTCGCAGCCCGTGCAGCGGCGGCGGAAACCGGCGGCCTCAGACACGGTCGGGGTGCCGCATCGGCCGCAGAAGCGGGCCGAGGCGTGCCAGTTCAGAAGATGAGCGCCCTGAGCGAGTTCGCCTTCCATGTCGGGCCGCAGAAGCTCGCGCATGCCGAGCGTGCGCAGGTCCCAAAGGGCGATCCCTTCCGGCGGCTCGAGCGCGTCGATGCCGGCCACCAGCCTCGGCACGCCGGCGTCGTCGTGGCCGAGAAGGATCTCGATCGGCGAGGACCCGAGAATGGCCTGCGCCTCCGCGACGGTGAAGACGGGATTGGGGGCGTCGCCGCCGCGGCACAGCCACTGACCCTTGGAGGCCAGATAGACGCGCGCCTGCGGGTGGTCGAGCGCCTCCTCGAGCGAGGCGTCGGTCCGCAACTCGCCGTCGCGGCGCAGGGCGTTGGCGGCAAACCCGAGGCGGATGGGGGCGTCGGACATCAGCGGAGGCCTTGCTTGACGGAGCGGATCAGCGCCTCGTCGGCGCCGGAGCCATAGGGGAGGGCGCTCTCGAAGCCCCAGACCGGCCTTGGCCAGTTGGGATCGCCGGACGAGCGCGCGACGACATGCAGATGGAACTGCCGCACCACGTTGCCGAGGGCGCCGATGTTGATTTTCTCCGGGCGCGTCGCGGCATCGAGCGCCCTGGCCACCGCGTTCGCCTCGTCGAGGAGCTGCCCGCGGTCGGCGTCGTCCAGATCGAAGAGCTCCACAAGACCGACGCGCTGCGGCACGAGGATCAGCCAGGGCCAGCGCGCGTCGCGCATCAGGAGGAGCCGGCACAGCGCGAGATCGCAGACCGGTGTCGTGTCCGCTTCCAGGCGGGGATCGAGCACGAAGGCGGACGGTTCGGCTTGCATTTCGATGCGTTCTCCACGATATGGACTGCGGGAGGTTGGTGGTGGACGAGCCGCTCGCCAACCGGGTCAGGTCCGGAAGGAAGCAGCCCCAACGAATCCGGCACGGGTCATCGTGCCAGCCTCCCACCCCTTCGTCCCGTCTCCGGTGCTTGATAGCGATTCGCCTGTCATAGGCGATGCGCCGCCCGGCTGCGAGGTCTCCAAGCCTTCGCCTGGGCGCTGCGACATCGACTCTCCGGGGCTCCCCGCCGATTGCATTCAGCGAAAAGCCGCGTAGGGTCGCGCCGGCGCGCCCGGTGGCCCGGATCGCCGCGCCCCGCATTCGAATGGAGCCGATGGCCGAGGACCCCCATCCCCAGACCGCCGCGACGCCCTACCGGGTCCTCGCGCGTAAGTATCGTCCCCGTTCCTTCGACGACCTGATCGGCCAGGAGCCGATGGTGCGCACGCTGACCAACGCCTTCGAGGCCGGCCGCATCGCGCAGGCCTGGATGCTGACGGGTGTGCGCGGCGTCGGCAAGACGACGACCGCCCGCATCCTGGCGCGCGCCCTGAACTACGAGACCGACACGATCCACCAGCCGACGATCCACATGATCGAGCCCGGCATCCACGATCAGGCGATCATGGAAGGGCGGCATGTCGACGTTGTCGAAATGGACGCCGCCTCGCACACCGGCATCGACGACATCCGCGAGATCATCGCGCAGGTGCGCTACCGGCCGGTCTCGGCGCGCTACAAGGTCTACATCATCGACGAGGTCCACATGTTGTCGACGCAGGCCTTCAACGGCCTGCTGAAGACGCTGGAGGAACCGCCCGAGCACGTGAAATTCGTGTTTGCGACCACCGAAATCCGGAAGGTCCCGATCACGGTCCTGTCGCGCTGCCAGCGCTTCGACCTGCGCCGCGTCGATCCCTCGACCATGATCGCACATCTGCGCCGCGTGCTCGGTGCCGAGCATGTCGAGGCCGACGACGACGCGCTGCGCCTCCTCGCTCGCGCCTCCGAGGGCTCGGTGCGCGACGCGCTGTCACTGACCGACCAGGCGATCGCCCACGGTGCGGGCCATGTCGACGCCGGGACGGTGCGCGACATGCTGGGGCTCGCCGACCGGGCGCGCATCGTCACCCTGTTCGAGCTTCTGATGCGCGGCGACGGGGCGGCGGCACTGCGCGAGTTCGCCGGGCAGTACGACTTCGGCGCCGACCCGCTGGTGGTGCTGACGGACCTCGCCGACTTCACCCACCTCGTGACCTCCCTGCGCTTCGTGCCGGAGACGGCGGGTGACGCGTCGCTCTCGCCGGTCGAGGTCGAGCGCGGGCGCGACTTCGCCGAGCGCCTGTCGGTGAAGACGCTGTCGGAGGTCTGGCAGATGCTCCTGAAGGCGATCGAGGAGACGCGTGCCGCCGCCTCGCCCCGGCAGGCCGCTGAGATGGCGCTGATCCGCATCGCCTACGCCGCGACGATGCCCTCGCCGGAGGACCTGGCGCGTCTTCTGGCCGGGGCGGGCGGGCTCCCTTCGGCCCCGGCCCCGAACGGATCGGCGATGTCCTCGCGCGGCGATGCGCCGTCCGGCGCGGCGCCTTCGCCGCCGCCGGTCTTGGCGTCCGCCGTTCCGGCCGCCGGCGTCCCGCAGATGCGCTCCTCCGGCCCGTCGCTCGCCGCCCGCATGGTGGCATCCTCACCGCAGCCGATGGCCCCGACCGCCGCACCCGCGCCGACGATCGAGGCGGACGCGATGCCCGCGTCCCTGCGCGATCTCGAGAAGCTCGCGGGCGAACGCCGCGATTCGCGCATGAAGGCCTGGATCCGTCGCTACCTCCGCCTCGTGCGCATGGAGCCCGGCCGCATCGAAATCGAGCTGGCCGGCGGCGCGCCGGTCACGCTGTCGGGCGAACTCACCAAGAAGCTCTTCGACTGGACCGGTCTGCGCTGGGTGGTGACGGTCGCCGGCAAGGGCGGCGGCCAGACGCTGGAGGAGGTCGATGCCGCACGCCGGGCGCAGCTGATCGCCGAGGCCGAGGCCGATCCCGAGGTCGCCGCGATCCTCGCCGCGCTGCCGGGCGCCAAGGTCCGCGAGGTGCGCCTTCGCGGCGAGCCCGAGCCCGAGGCGGCGGACGACGACGGCCCGCCGCTTGCCGAGGACGACGGCCTGCCGGAGCGCATCGACATCGACCCGTCCGACCTTGGCTTTGGTGGCGAGGATGACGACATGGGGGAGGGCGTCGCCTTCGATGCCGACGCCGAACCCGACGACGATTGATCGCAACAGCTGAAGGACCGCGCGCGTGAAAGACATCATGGGCATGATGAAGCAGGCCAAAGCCATGCAGGAGAAGATGCAGGGGCTGCAGGCCGAGATCGCCGAGACGACGGCGAGCGGCCAGGCCGGCGGCGGCGTCGTGTCCGTCACCCTGAAGGGCACGGGCGAGCTTGTCGCCGTCGAGCTCGATCCCTCGCTCTTGAAGGCCGACGAGAAGGACATTCTGGAAGACCTCCTCGTCGCCGCTCATGCCGATGCCAAGCGCAAGCTCGACGCCGTGATCCAGGACAAGACGCAGGCGCTTACCGCCGGCCTGCCGCTGCCTCCCGGCATGAAGCTGCCGTTCTAGACCTTCCTGCCGTTCCGAAAGGCCGGGCGCCCTGCGCCCGGTCCCGCTTGCCCCGAGGCCGCCTTCCATGTCCAAGACCATCGCCGGCCCCGAGATCGAGCGGCTGATCCAGCTCCTGTCGAAGCTGCCGGGGCTGGGGCCCCGCTCGGCCCGGCGCGCGGCGCTCCATCTCGTCAAGCGGCGCGAGCAGATCCTCCGCCCCTTGGGCGACGCGATGGCGGAAGCGGCCGAGAAGGTGCGCATCTGCTCGAACTGCGGCAACATCGACACCCGCGACCCCTGCACGATCTGCTGCGATCCGGCCCGTGACCAGACCACGGTGATCGTGGTCGAGGACGTGTCCGACCTCTGGGCGCTGGAGCGGGCGAAGGCGCTGAACGCCGCCTATCACGTCCTCGGCGGCGTCCTGTCGCCGCTGGAGGGCGTCGGCCCCGACGACCTCACGATCCGCCGCCTCGTCGAGCGCGTGGCGGAAGGGACGATCCGCGAGCTCGTGATCGCCGTGAACGCCACGGTCGAGGGACAGACGACGGCTCATTACATCATCGACCAGCTCACCGACTTCGACGTGTCGGTGACCCGTCTCGCCCATGGTGTGCCCGTCGGGGGCGAACTCGACTATCTCGACGAGGGCACCCTGTCGGCCGCCATGCGCTCGCGCACGAAGATCTGACCGCTCCCGCCACGAGATCGGCGCAAGGTCGCTCCTATAGCCTTCCGGCAGGACGAGATCTGCCGGGGGTGCGGAAGATGAAGACGATCGCGTGGGCGCTGGCGGCGCTCGTGGCCGGCAGCGGCCTGGCGCAGGCGCAGGACGTGCAGGCCGGCTTCCGCACGTTTCTCCAGAACGACATCTGGCCGGAAGCGCGCGCCGCCGGCGTCTCGCGCCAGACATTCGACGCCGCCTTCGACGGCGTGAAGGCCAACACCAAGCTCCCGGACCTCCAGCTTCCCGGCGACAAGGCCAAGGTCGAGGAGGTGAACCGGCAGGCCGAGTTCCAGAGCCCGACCGCCTATTTCGACGAAGCCAAGATGGCCGCGACCGCCGCCAAGGGCCGCGCGATGCTCCAGCAGTATGCCGGCCCCATCAAGCGGATCGAGGCGCGCTACGGCGTGCCGGGGCCGATCCTCGTCGCCGTGTGGGGGCGCGAGTCCGGCTACGGGGCGGCCAAGATTCCCTACGACGCCTTCGAGGTGCTCGGCACCAAGGCCTATCTCGCGCGTCGCAAGGAGATGTTCCGCGCCGAGCTGATCGCGGCCCTCCAGATCGTCGAGGACGGGGATCTCACACCGCAAGAGATGAAGTCGTCCTGGGCCGGTGCGCTCGGGCAGCCGCAGTTCATGCCGACGAAGTTCCGGAAACTGGCGGTCGACTTCGACGGCGATGGCCGCCGCGACATCTGGAACTCGGTGCCGGACACGCTGGCGTCGATCGCGAACTACCTCCGCCAGTCCGGCTGGCAGCCGGGCCGCGACTGGGGATACGAGGCGAGCGTCCCCGCGTCCGTCTCATGCACGCTGGAGGGGCCGGATCAGGGGCGCCCGATCGCCGATTTCGCCAAGGCCGGCGTGACACGCGCGTCCGGCCGCGCCTTTCCGGCGGGCGAGACGCGCGCCACCGGCCATCTCCTGATGCCTGCCGGCCGTTTCGGGCCGGCGTTCATTGCGACGCCGAACTTCTACGTCATCAAGGAATACAACAACTCCGACCTCTACGCCCTGTTCATCGGCCATCTCGCCGACCGGATGGGCGGCGCGGGTCCGTTTTCTGGCGACTGGCGCAAGGTCTCCGGGCTGACGCGCGGCGACGTCGCCCGGCTTCAGGAAAAGCTTGTCGCGCGCGGCTACGACGTCGGCCGGCCGGACGGGCTGGCGGGCTTCAAGACGCGTCGCTCGATCGGCGCGGTCCAGGAAAAGGCAGGCCAGCCGGCGACCTGCTGGCCGACCAAAGAGCTCGCGGCCAGCATCCGCTGAGGCGCAAACGGAAAAGGGGGCCGCGAGGCCCCCTTTCGTCATCTTGTCGGAGCGCGATGGCTCAGGCGTTTTCCTGGCCGACCGGCGTCGGGTTCTTCTCCGACTCCTTGGCGTTGTCGTAGCGCTTGACCGCCTCACGGATCATCTGCTTGGCTTCGGCGGAACCCGCCCAGCCGCCGATCTTCACCCACTTGCCGGGCTCCAGATCCTTGTAGTGCTCGAAGAAGTGCTCGATCTGCTTCAGCGTGATCTCCGGCAGGTCGGTGTGCTCGAAGACCTTGGTGTAGCGCTGCGTCAGCTCGGGCGAGGGGACCGCGATCACCTTCTCGTCGAGGCCCTTGTTGTCCTCCATCTTGAGGACGCCGATCGGGCGGCAGTTGATCACGCAGCCGGGGAAGAGCGGGCGGGTCGAGCAGACGAGCACGTCGATCGGGTCGCCGTCGTCCGAGAGCGTGTGCGGCACGAAGCCGTAGTTCCCGGGATAGGTCATCGGCGTGTAGAGGAAGCGGTCGACGAAGAGCGCGCCTGAATCCTTGTCCATCTCGTACTTGATCGGATGGCCCCCGACCGGCACCTCGATGATGACGTTGATGTCCTCGGGCGGGTTCTTGCCGCGAGCGATGGCGTCGATGCGCATGGGGATCTCCGAGTTGAACTCGGCGGTTCCTAGCCAATCGTCGCGCCAGAGGCAATCGAGCTCGGACGGAAGGGTGAACGCCGCGTTCGGACGTTCGAAATGCTTCACATGAAGCAGTAGGCGACCTTGTGGAGGGCGACGCCCTCGAACGTCTCCGATCCCGTCGCCACGTCGACGCCGCCAGACGCCTCGTAGAAGCGCACCGCGTTCTCGTTGTCGGCGAGCGACCAGACCGCGACGCCCTTGAGCCCGCGGGCGCGCAAGAGCGTGCGGCAGGCGTCGAACAGGCGGCGACCGAAGCCGACCCCCTGGAACTCGGGCTTGAGGTAGATCTCGTAGACCTCGCCGTCGACACTGAGCCCTCGGGTGCGGTTGCGCCCGACCGTGGCGTAGCCGACGATCTCGCCGCCATATTCCATGACGAGGATCGTCGCCCGGTTGGCGATCGCCCGCGACCACCAGTCCGGTCCCCGGCGCTCCACCATGGCGGACAGGGCCTTGTGGGGGATCAGCCCCCGATAGGCCGCCGTCCAGGCGGCGGCGTGGACGATCGACAGCGCGCCGGCATCGGCGGCCTCGGCAAGTCGGACATCTGCGGCGATCGTCTTCATATCGCGTTAACTATGAACGCTGCGGGACGATCCATCGAAGGCGACGAAAATGTGGACCGGATGTGTCGATGCCATGCCATGCGGCGGGTCGTAACCCGAGGGGGCGGAGACCCTCAATGCCCGCCGCGCATTTCGACGGCTCCATTCACAGGCGGGATCACCCCCGCCCGAGGACGCCGAGCGCCAGCGCCTTCTGGATTCCGGCAAGGTTGGTGCCGCGCGACAGGTTCTGCAGGAAGGGCTGCGGCTGCCCGGAGACCCAGATGCGCAACTCGGCGTCGGTGTCGAAGGAGCCGGCGGTCTCGACCGAGAACATCGTGATCGCGCGGAAGGGAATGGAGTGGTAGGCGCGCTTGCGCCCCGTCATGCCCTGCTTGTCGACGAGGATGATGCGGCGGTCGGTGAAGACCATTTGGTCGCGCAGGATCTGGAAGGCGACCTCGATCGTCTCGTCCGGCAGGAGCACGGGGTCGAGTTCGCGCGCGAGCGCGCCGACGTCGAGGTCGCTGGCAAGGCCGAGAAGTCCGGACAACAGTCCCATCATGAGGCTCCTTCACGCGCGGCCGGCCAGCCGGCGATGACGGTCTTGCCGAGCGTGCGCCCGGTCTTGACGAGGCGATGCGCCTCGCGCACAGTTTCGGCCGAGATCGGCCGGAGGGTACGCGTGCGCGTCGTGCGGATGCGCCCGGCGTCGACAAGGCGCGAAACCTCGGCGAGCAGGCGATGCTGTTCGATCATGTCGGCCGTCTGGAACACCGGCCGCGTGAACATGTACTCGAAATGCAGCGAGACGGATTTCGTGCGGATCGGCGCGAGGTCTAGGTCGGCGCTGTCGATCACGCAGAGATGACCGAACGGCCGGATCATAGCGCCGATGTCGGCCATGTGGCTCGGGGTCTGGGTGACGCCGAAGACGTAGTCGACCGGCCCGAGGCCGAGCGCCTCGATCTGCGGCGCCATCGGCTGCGCATGGTCGACGACGTGGTGGCAGCCGTGATCGAGCGCAAACGCGCGCGTCTCCTCGCGCGAGGCGGTGCCCACCACCGTCAGGCCGGTCAGCTCGCGCGCGAGCTGCGTGGCGATCGATCCGACGCCGCCCGCCGCGCCGATGACCAGCAGCGTGCCCTTCTCGCTGAGGTCCGGCTGGATGCTGAAGCGATCGAACAGCGTCTCCCAGGCCGTGATCGCCGTCAGCGGCAGAGCGGCGGCATCCGCGAAGTCGAGGCTCGCCGGCTTGCGCGCCACCAGCCGCTCGTCGACCAGCTGGTACTCCTGGTTCGAGCCCGGCCGGTCCACCGCGCCGGCATAGAACACCGCGTCGCCCGGCCGGAACAGCGTGGCGTCCTCGCCCACCGCCTCGACGGTGCCCGCTGCGTCGAATCCGAGGACGCGCGGAATGCGAGCAGGGTCGGCTACCGGGCCGCGCTGCTTCGTATCCACCGGATTGACCGACACCGCCTCGACGCGCACCAGGATGTCGCGCCCGGCGGGCCTCGGGCGGGGCAGGTCGAGGTCGACGAGATGGTCCACCGACTTGTCGGGAGGCGATGCCGCGTATCCCACCGCTCTCATGGATCACCTCCGCCCCGTTGTGCCAGGCTGACCTAAGGCATCGGCCGCCGGCATCAAGATCGCGAGAGACCGGCCTCCGGCGCGCGGCGCCCTATGTCCCTCGTGTTGACGGTGGGGACCGTCTGCCGCACACGCGGCGAGGATACGCAAGCAGGAGGGACCATGAGCGATCTCAAAAGGGGAGGGCACGGCTCCGCAGCCGATCTCTTCCCGACCCATGTGCTGGGCCGGCCGGAGGTGCGCGAACTGCCGCCTGCGCCCGATAACACCGCCAAGCTCATCGGGCCGGGCATCGTGGCCGCCGGCGTCGGCCTGTCGTCGGGCGAGTTCATCCTCTACCCCTACATCGCCAGCCAGGTCGGCATGGCCTTCGTCTGGGCCGCGCTCGTCGGCGTCATGACGCAGTTCTTCCTGAACATGGAGATCGAGCGCTACACGCTGGCGACCGGCGAGACGGTGCTCACCGGCTTCAGCCGCTTCTGGCGGCATTGGGGTCTCGTGTTCGCGCTGATGACCTGTTTCGCCAACCTCTGGCCGGGCTGGGCGACGAGCTCGGCGACCATGCTGTCCTACATCGTCGGGGGCGAGCCGCGCTGGATCGCGATCGGCATGCTCGCCTCCATCGGCCTCATCCTGACGCTCGCGCCTGTCGTCTATGTCATGCTCGAGCGGCTGCAGATGGTGAAGGTCGCCGCCGTCGGCGTCCTGATCCTTATCGCCGCCTTCTTCGTGATCACGGCGGAGGACTGGGCGGCGTTGCCGCAGATCGTGACCACAGCGACGATTCCGACCGAACTCGGCTTCGCGCTCCTGCTCGGCGCGCTGGCCTTCGCGGGCGCGGGCGGCGGTCAGAACCTCTGCCAGTCCAACTGGATCCGCGACAAGGGCTTCGGCATGGGCAAGTACGTGCCACGGATCATGAGCCCGGTCACCGGTCAGCCGGAAGCTGCCCCCTCGACCGGCTTCGTGTTCGAGCCGACGCCTGAAAATATGGCACGGTGGCGGCGCTGGTGGGGCTTTGCCAATATCGAGCAACTCGTCACCTTCGTGCTGATCACATTCATCACGATCACCTTCACCTCGCTTCTCGCTTACGCCACGGTCTACGGGCAGGAGGGCCTTCCGAACTCGGTGGCCTTCGTGCAAAGCGAGGGGCTCGTGCTCGCCGACAAGGTCGGCGGCTGGTTCGGCGCGCTGTTCTGGTTCATCGGCGCCTTCTCGCTCTTCGGGGCGGCGACCGGCATCGTCGACTATACGGCGCGCCTCGCCGCGGACGTCCTGCGCACGACCTACGTGCGCGGCGCGAACGAGAGCCGTCTCTACTTCTGGATCGTGTGGGGTCTCGTCGCGATCGGCATCGCGGTGCTGCTCTTCGGGCTGACGCAGCCGCTGGTGCTGCTCGTCATCTCGGCCTGTACGGGCGGCCTGATGATGTTCATCTACTCCGGCCTCCTGATCCTCCTCAACCGGAGGCTTCTGGTCCCGGAGCTTCGTCCCGGCGTCGGCCGCATCGCGGCGCTCGCCTGGGGCTTTCTCCTGTTCGGCTTCCTGTCGATCCTGACGCTCGGCCAGCAGATCCCGAAGCTCTGGGGCGCCGGCTGACATGACAAAAGGGCGGCGCCGGTTCCGGCTCCGCCCTTCATAAGGCCTCCCGCACTCGTGCGCTGCGGGCGATGATCAGCTCGTGCTATCGGCAAGCCGCAGAGGCTGCGCGCTCAGAGCTTGGCGTGTGGGTGGCGCAGGCGCGGCGGCTGGCGGAAGAGCCAGGGCATGCCCTGCGTCGGCTGGAGGGACGGATCGGACCCGTGCGTGTTGAGCATCGAGGTCCAGGCGTCACGGTTCATGTCCGTGGGTTGGCGGTCGTTGCTGGCGGTGATCTCGCGGCCTTCGGGCGACAGGTACGACATGGCGCTTCCTCCTTGTCGCAAGAACGGAAGGCAGCAGTCGCCGTTCCTCGAAATGATGAAGGAATCATCAAAATGATGAAGTCGTGAACAGCCATCACGACAAAGGGGACGCGGTCGCCCGCGTCCCCTTCGAATTTGTTCGTCTCGTTCGTCCGCCGGTCAGGCAACCTTGCGGCTCTTCTCGAAGCGCTTGCGCTCGTTCGGGTCGAGATAGAGCTTGCGCAGGCGGATGTTCTTCGGCGTCACCTCGACCAGCTCGTCGTCCTGGATCCAGGAGAGGGCGCGGTCGAGCGTCATGCGGATCGGGGTCGTCAGCTTCACCGCCTCGTCCTTGCCGGCGGCGCGGATGTTGGTGAGCTGCTTGCCCTTGAGGACGTTCACCTCGAGGTCGTTGTCGCGGCTGTGGATGCCGATGATCATGCCCTCGTAGACCTTCACACCCGGATCGATGATCATCGGGCCGCGGTCCTCGAGGTTGAACATCGCGTAGGCCACAGCCTCGCCGGATGCATTGGCGATCAGAACGCCGTTGGTGCGGCCCGCCAGCGCGCCCTTGTAGGGAGCGTAGGAGTGGAACAGGCGGTTCATGATCGCCGTGCCGCGGGTGTCGGTCAGAAGCTCCGACTGGTAGCCGATGAGGCCGCGCGTCGGCGCGTGGAACACGAGACGCTGGCGACCGCCGCCCGACGGGCGCAGCTCCTTCATCTCGCCCTTGCGCTCGCTCATCTTCTGCACGACGACGCCCGAATGCTCCTCGTCGACGTCGATCACGACCTCTTCGATCGGCTCCAGCGTCTCGCCGGTCTCCTCGTTCTTCTGCATCACGACACGCGGACGCGAGACGCCGATCTCGAAGCCCTCGCGGCGCATGGTCTCGATGAGGACGGCGAGCTGCAGTTCACCGCGGCCCGACACGAAGAAGGAGTCCTTGTCCTCCGATTCCTCGATCTTCAGCGCGACGTTGCCCTCGGCTTCCTTGAGGAGACGGTCGCGGATCACGCGGCTCGTCACTTTGTCGCCCTCGGTGCCCGCGAGCGGGCTATCGTTGACGATGAAGCTCATGGTCACGGTCGGCGGGTCGATCGGCTGCGCCTTCAGCGCTTCCGTCACCGACGGATCGCAGAACGTGTCGGCGACGGTGCCCTTCTGCAGGCCCGCGATGGCCACGATGTCGCCGGCCTCGGCGTAGTCGATCGGCGTGCGCTCGAGACCGCGGAAGGCGAGGATCTTGGAGATGCGGCCGGTTTCCAGCTGCTGGCTTTCGCCGTTCAGGACCTTGATGGTCTGGTTCGGCTTGATCGAGCCGGACTGAATGCGGCCCGTGATGAGGCGGCCGAGGAATGGGTTGGCCTCGAGGATCGTGCCGATCATCTTGAAGGGCTCGTCCTTGCCGGCGGTGTCCGGCTCGGGAACGTGCTTGACGATGAGGTCGAAGAGGGGCTCGAGGCCCTTGTCCTGCGGGCCGTCCGGGGCTTCCGCCATCCAGCCGCCGCGGCCCGAGCCGTAGAGGACCGGGAAGTCGAGCTGCTCGTCGGTGGCGTCGAGGTTGACGAAGAGATCGAAGATCTCGTTCAGCACTTCCTCGTGGCGCTCGTCCGGACGGTCGATCTTGTTGATCGCGACGATCGGCTTCAGGCCGACCTTGAGGGCCTTGCCGAGCACGAACTTCGTCTGCGGCATCGGGCCTTCCGAGGCGTCGACGAGGATCACCGCGCCGTCCACCATGTTCAGGATGCGCTCCACCTCGCCGCCGAAGTCGGCGTGGCCCGGGGTGTCGACGATATTGATCCGCGTGTCCTTCCACTCCACCGAGGTGGCCTTGGCGAGGATCGTGATCCCGCGCTCCTTTTCGAGGTCGTTGGAGTCCATCGCGCGCTCTTCGGTGCGCTGGTTCTCGCGGAACGAACCCGACTGGGCGAGGAGCTTGTCGACCAAGGTCGTCTTGCCATGGTCAACGTGCGCGATGATCGCGATGTTGCGGAGCTTCATGTGTCAGGTCACCGAAAGGGGTTGAAACGCGTTTGGAGGCGCGTCTCGAAAGAAACGGCCCAAGGACGTCGCGGTCATTGGGCCGTCCATAACGAATTTTTCGCGATTGCGAAAGGTGCCCCTTGTCAGGCGGCGAAACCGCGCTTGCGCATCAGGGCGTCCGGGTCCGGCCCACGGCCCCGGAAACGCTCGTAGAGCGCGGCCGGATCGTCCGAATTGCCGGCGGCGTAAACATTTTCGCGCAGGCGACGCGCGGTCTCACTGTGGAACGGATCGCCGGCCTCGCCGAACGCCTCGAACGCGTCGGCGTCGAGAACCTCCGACCACATGTAGGAGTAGTAGCCCGCCGAATAGCCGTCGCCCGAGAAGATATGGGCGAAGTGCGGCGAGCGGTGGCGCATGACGATCTGCCTGGGCATGCCGAGCCCGTCGAGGATCTCGGCCTCGCGCGCCATCGGATCGGTGGGCGCCTCGCCCTCCCGGTGGAACAGAAGGTCGACGAGCGCGGAGGCGGTGAACTCCACCGTATCGAAGCCGGCGTCGAAGGTCCGAGCGGCCTCGAGCTTCTTCACCTCTTCGGTCGGCAGCGGCTGGCCGGTCTCGGCATGCAGCGCGTGGCGCTCGAGGATCGCGGGCACCGTCAGCCAATGCTCGAAGAGTTGCGAGGGCAGCTCGACGAAGTCGCGAGCCACCGCCGTCCCGGCGAGCGAGGGGTAGGTGACGTCCGACAGGAGCCCGTGCAGCGCGTGGCCGAACTCGTGGAACAGGGTGCGCGCGTCGTCCACCGACAGGAGCGCCGGCTGGCCCCGGGCGGGCTTGGCGAAGTTGCACACGTTGTAGATGACGGGCGTCTGACCGCCGTCGAGCCTGTGCTGCGAGCGAAGCGCGCTCATCCAGGCGCCCGAACGCTTGGAGGTGCGGGCGAAATAGTCGCCGATGAAGAGGCCGCGCGCCGCGCCGTCCCGGTCGCGCACCAGCCAGACGCGCGCGTCCGGGTGCCAAGCGCGTACATCCGGCAGCGGCTCGAAGGTGAGGCCGAAGAGGCGACCCGCGACGTCGAAGGCGGCATCGATCATCCGGTCGAGCTGGAAGAAGCTCTTCAGCGCGCCCTCGTCGATCGCGAACTCGGCCTGCCGCCGCTTCTCGGCATAGTAGCGCCAGTCGGAGGCGGCGAGCGGCGCGTTGTCGCTCTCGCCGGCAGCAAGCGCCGCCAGCGTCTCGGCATCGCCCGTCGCGCGCTCGCGCGCCTTGTCCCAGACCCGGCGCAGCAGCGCTTCCACGGCGTCGGGGGTCTTGGCCATCGTGTCGTCGAGCTTGTAGTCCGCAAACGACGCGAACCCTAGGAGCTTCGCCTTCTCGGCCCGCAGCGCGAGGATCTCGGCAAGCACCGGCCGGTTGTCGGTCGCCCCCTCGCGCTCGCCCCGCCGCGTCCAGGCCGAGAACACCTCCTCGCGCAGCGCGCGGTCCGGGCAGTAGGTGAGGAACGGCACGACGATCGAGCGCGACAGCGTGACGACGTGACCCTCCACCCCGCGTTCCTCGGCCGCGTCCGCCATCGCCGAGACGAGGAACGGCGGCAGGCCGGCGAGGTCGCTTTCCGCGACGGGCCGGGCATAGGCGCTCTCGTCGGCCAGCACGTTCTGCGAGAAGCGCGTGCCGAGTTCGGCGAGCCGGGCGTTGATGTCGGCGAACCGCTGGCGATCCTCGCCTTCGAGCCTCGCGCCCGATCGCACGAAGCCGGCATGGATGCGCTCCAAAAGGCGCAGGGCCTCCGCTTCGAGACCGGCCTCATGGCGGCGTGCGAAGAGGGCGTCGATGCGCGCGAAGAGCTTGGCGTTCAGGGAAATGCGCGAGCCGTGGCGGGAGAGCTTCGGCGAGACCTCGCGCTCGACGCGCTGGATGCCCTCGTTGGTGTTGGCGCCGGCCAGCGCGAAGAACAGTGCCGCCACGCGCGACAGCGGGCGTCCCGCGCGCTCGAGGGCGAGGATCGTGTTCTCGAAATCGGGGGCCGCCGGGGTCTCGGCGATTGCATCGATTTCCCTCGCATGCGATTCCATCGCGCGATCGAAGGATGTGGAGAAATCGTCGGGGGACAGGGCGGCGAAGTCCGGGAGTTTGTGCTCGCCCGGGAACGCAAAGCGGGAATCGAACGCTTCGATCTGTGATTCTGTCATTCTTGGAACCATTTTAGAAGAATCGTCCCTTGCCCGTAGCCATCGAATGAAGGACACGGTCTCAAGAGATACAAGGACTTCCCATCCCGTCGAGAGCAGGATCGGACGTTGGGTTAAGAAGAAGGCGGCGGTCAGTGCCAGACTTGACGATGGGAAATGCGTTCGGGTTTCTTCTGGGCGACACGTCGCGGCTCTTTCGACAGTATTTCGAAAAGATGATTGCGGAGAACGGTCTCGGCCTCACCCCCGGTGAAGTTCGTGCCCTCGGCTTTGTGATCCGTTTTCGCGGCTCGCGCCAGGCGATCCTCGCCGAGCGCATGGGCGTCGAGCCGATGACGCTCTCGGCCTATCTCGATCGCCTCGAGGCACGCCAGTTGATCCGCCGTGCCATGGACCCGAACGACCGCCGGGCCAAGCTGATCGAGCCGACCGACGAGGCGTTCCGCATCATGCGCGAACTCGACCCGTTGTTCGATCGAATCTATGCTTTCGCAACGCAGGGGCTGTCGGCGGACCAGATCCAGGTGGCCGGCGAGGTGCTGCGGGCGATCCGCGCCAACCTCAGCAACGACCCCCAGTTGGAAGAGCCGATCAACCTCCTGTGCACGACGGCGCCGAAGCCCGACGCCGCCGCCTGATCGCCTATTCGGCGGCCGCAGCCAGCGGCCGGCTGCCGATCGCCTGCATCGCCTCGGCGGCCAGTGCGAAGGAGCGCACCCGCGACGTGTGATCGTGGATCTGGCCGGTCAGGATCACCTCGTCCGGCCGATAGCGGTCGACCAGCTGCTCCAGTCCGTCGCGTACGCGATCCGGCCCGCCGACGACCGACACCCGCAGAGCCTCGTCGACCATCGCCCGCGCACCGGGCTCCAGCACCGCATCGATATCGTCCACCGGCCGCGGCAGCGGCCCCGGCTGGCCCGAGCGCAGCCGCGCGAAGGCCTGCTGCATCGAGGACTGGAGACGTCGCCCTTCGGCGTCCGTGTCGGCCGCGAACACGTTGATCGCCAGCATGAAGTGCGGCTTGTCGAGTTCCTCCGACGGGCGGAACGTCTGGCGATAGACCTCCGCCGCATCGTCCAGCGCCTGCGGGGCGAAATGCGAGGCGAAGGCATAGGGCAGGCCGAGATGGGCAGCGAGCTGCGCGCCGTAGAGGCTGGAGCCGAGGATCCAGACCGGCACATGGGTCCCCGCGCCCGGCACCGCGCGCAGCCGCTGGTTCGGCTCGGCATCGGCGAAATAGGCCATCAGCTCCAGGACGTCCTGCGGGAAGTTGTCGGCGCTCTCGAGATTCCGGCGCAGGGCGCGCGCCGTCATCATGTCGGTGCCGGGCGCGCGGCCGAGACCAAGGTCGATCCGGCCGGGATAGAGCGTCGCCAGCGTACCGAACTGCT
This sequence comes from Aureimonas phyllosphaerae, assembly GCF_900113065.1. GTDB lineage: Bacteria > Pseudomonadota > Alphaproteobacteria > Rhizobiales > Rhizobiaceae > Aureimonas > Aureimonas phyllosphaerae. The sequence continues at coordinate 109,589 of NZ_FOOA01000004.1, read as the reverse complement.
CGGCGATCACCAGCGGTGCGTGGTTCGGCAGCATGATGCCGCCCGACCCGACACGGATGGTCTTCGTGCCGGCCGCGACATGGCCGATCACCACCGCCGTCGCGGCGCTCGCGATGCCCGTCATGTTGTGATGCTCGGCCAGCCAGTAGCGGTTGTACCCGAGCCGTTCGGCGTGGCGCGCGAGATCGAGCGAGTTCGCCAGCGCATCGGCCGCCGTGCCGCCTTCGGGAATGGGCGACAGGTCGAGAACGGAATAGGGGATCATCGTTCGCCTTCCATATGATTTTCCCCAAGGTGGGGGTGCGCCGGGCCGATGGAAAGGGGCGGCGGCCGGAACGGGCCGCAACGAAAAAGGCCGGCGGATCGCTCCGCCGGCCCTCCTCATGTCTGTCCGGCGCGGCTCAGAGGCCGTTGCGCTTGGCGAGCGTGCGCAGCCGCAGCGCGTTCAGCTTGATGAAGCCGGCAGCGTCCTTCTGGTCGTAGGCGCCCTGGTCGTCCTCGAAGGTGACGAGCTTGTCGGAATAGAGCGACTTCGGGCTGGTGCGGCCGGTGACCATGACGTTGCCCTTGTAGAGCTTCAGCGTCACCTCGCCCTCGACGTGCTCCTGGCTCCGGTCGATGAGGGCCTGCAGCATCTCGCGCTCCGGCGAGAACCAGAAGCCGTAGTAGATGAGTTCGGCGTAGCGCGGCATCAGCTCGTCCTTCAGGTGCGCCGCACCCCGGTCGAGCGTGATGCTCTCGATCGCGCGGTGCGCGGCAAGCAGGATCGTGCCACCCGGCGTCTCGTAGACCCCGCGCGACTTCATGCCGACGAAGCGGTTCTCGACGAGGTCGAGGCGGCCGATGCCGTTGTCGCGGCCCAAATCGTTGAGCTTGGCGAGCAGCGAGGCCGGCGACAGCCGTTCGCCGTTGATCGACACCGCGTCGCCGCGCTCGAAGCCGACGGTGATCACGGTCGCCTTGTCCGGCGCGGCCTCGGGCGAGATCGTGCGCATATGCACGTATTCCGGCGCCTCGACGCTCGGGTCCTCCAGCACCTTGCCCTCGGAGGAGGAGTGCAGGAGGTTGGCGTCGACGGAGAAGGGCGCCTCGCCCTTCTTGTCCTTGGCGACGGGGATCTGGTTCTTCTCGGCGAAGTCGAGAAGATCGGTGCGGCTCTTGAACGCCCAGTCGCGCCAGGGGGCGATGATCTTGATGTCCGGATTGAGCGCATAGGCCGACAGCTCGAAGCGGACCTGATCGTTGCCCTTGCCGGTCGCGCCGTGCGCGATGGCATCGGCGCCGGTCTTCCGGGCGATGTCGATCAGGTGCTTGGAGATCAGCGGGCGGGCGATCGAGGTGCCCAGCAGATAGACGCCCTCGTAGACCGCGTTGGCCCGGAACATCGGGAACACGAAGTCGCGCACGAACTCCTCGCGCACGTCCTCGATGAAGATCTCCTTGATGCCAAGCATCTCGGCCTTGCGACGTGCCGGCTCCAGTTCCTCGCCCTGGCCGAGGTCGGCCGTGAAGGTCACGACCTCCGCGCCGAGCTCCGTCTGGAGCCACTTCAGGATGATCGAGGTGTCGAGACCGCCGGAATAGGCGAGAACCACCTTCTTGACGTCGCGCGGAAGAGCCATGCTGATCGTGATCCCAGTTCGGATGCCGTTGCGGCCGATCTGACGGAACTTGGCCGCAGGCGCAAGCGCGGATTGCGCGCCGGCCGTCTGGCCGTTCCTCCCGTTCGGCGGTATGGAGAAGCATCCGCCGCTCACGGGTTCGAGAGCCAATGACGTTCCTACCGGACTTGTCCGCCCTTCTCGCCTTCACGGTGGCCGCCGTCGTGCTGACGATCACGCCCGGCCCCGACATGACGCTGTTTCTCGGGCGAACGCTGGCGCAAGGGCGCACCGCCGGTTTTGCGGCCTATTGCGGCGCCTGCACCGGCTCGCTCATCCACACGACGCTTGCCGCGGTCGGCCTGTCGGCGCTCATCGCCGCATCGCCGGAGGCGTTCCTGGCGCTGAAGGTCGTCGGCGCGGCCTATCTCGTCTGGCTCGCGGTGCAGGCGATCCGCCACGGGTCGTCGCTCTCCGTCGAGCGCGCCAAGGCGCCGCCGCAGTCCTTTGCGGCCAACTGGGCGACGGGGATCGGGATCAATCTCCTGAACCCCAAGATCATCCTGTTCTTCGTGACGTTCCTGCCGCAGTTCGTCGCCGTCGGCGACCCGCATGCGGGCTCGAAGCTCTTCTTCCTCGGCGTCTACTTCATCCTCGTCGCGACGCCGATCACGGTTGCGATGATCTTCGCGGCCGACCGGATCGCGGCGACCCTGAAGGGCAAGCCCGCGGTGATGCGCTTCATCGACTGGCTGTTCGCCTCGGTCTTCTCCGCCTTCGCGATCCACATCCTCCTTGCCCGCGCCTGATGGGCTGGCTCGGCTGGGCGCTGGCCTCGGCGGCCTTCGCGGCCCTCACGGCGGTGTTCGGCAAGGTCGGCGTCGCCGGCGTCCAGTCGGACTACGCGACCTTCCTTCGAACGCTCGTCATCGTCGCGCTGATCGCGGCGATGGTGACGGCAGGCGGCCATTGGCGCTCGCCCGCTGATCTTCCCGGCCGCTCGCTCGTGTTCCTCGGGCTGTCGGGGCTGGCGACCGGCGCGTCGTGGCTCTGCTACTACCGCGCGCTGCAACTCGGACAGGCGGCGCAGGTCGCGCCGATCGACAAGCTGTCGGTCGTGCTGGTCGCCGTCTTCGGCGTCGCCTTCCTTCAGGAGCGGCTGAGCGCCGCCAATTGGGCCGGCATCGCCCTGATCGCGGGCGGGACGATCCTCGTCGCCTGGCGCTGATGCGCCTCACGCATAGGCGTAGGGGCCGCCGCGCTCCAGCGCAGCCCGGAAGGCCGGTCGCGCGTGGACCCGCTCCACGAAGGCGGCCAGATGCCGGCGATGTCCGAAACCGATGCGCGCGCCGGCCGCCTCGAGCGGAAAGCTCATCATGACGTCGGCGAGCGTCGGCTCCGGGCCGGCGAACCAGCCGGTCTGGGCGAGCGACGCGTCCCAGTAATCGAGGAGATCGGCGAGGCGTGGGGCGAGAAGGTGGGTGTCGACGCCCCTCATCAGCGCCTTGGCCACGGGCCGGACGATGAACGGCGCCTGGCCGGGAATGCGCGCGAAGACGAGTTTCATGAAGAGCGGCGGCATAGCCGAGCCCTCCGCGTGATGGAGGAAGTGCTGCATCCGCCACCAGTCGGCCGAGCCACGCTCGGGCTGGAACCGGCCGCCGCCATGGGTCTCGGCGACGTAGGTGACGATGGCGCCGGTCTCGGCCAGCGTCAGCTCGCCCTCGGTCAGGACGGGCGATTTGCCGAGCGGGTGGACCCGCTTCAGTTCGGGCGGCGCAAGAAGGCTCTTCAGCCGCTCGTAGCGCTTGACCTCGTAGGGTACGCCTAGCTCCTCGAGGAGCCACAGGACGCGCTGCGAGCGCGAGTTGTTCAGGTGATGGACGGTGATCATGCCCGGCGAACTGGCACGATCGCCCGCCTTGCCAAGGGCGGTGTTTCTATTTCCCGGCCACCTTGCGCAGGGCGTCGGCCATGCGGTCCTGCCAGCCGGGGCCCTCCTTCTGGAACCACTCCAGCACCTCGGAATCGATGCGCAGCGTCACCTGTTCGCGCCGCCCGGGAATGGCGACCGCCTCACGCACGCGCTCGGGCGCCTTGGTCGTCGCGGCCTTGAAGGCGGCCTCGGCGGCATCACGGGGATTGGTGGGGCGTCTGGCCATGGGGCGATCCTTCAGGCTTGCGGAGGGGGGAGGGCGGTCGGACGCCGGCGCCAGCTGCCCGCGCCGTGTCCGGCGACGATCCAATAGACGAGGCCGAAGGCAAGGCCTGCGACGATCATGGCGGTCTCCAGCGCCGCGCTTCCTGCGCCCGGCGGAATACGCGCAGCGGCAAAGCCGCCGGCCAGCCCCGCCGCCGCATGCAGGATCAGCGAGCGCTGCCCGAGCGCCTCGGTCAGTACCATGAAAAGGCCCCAGGGGATCAGCGCCAGCGTGCCCACCTGCGTGGCCTGCGCGAAGAAGCCGAAGACCAGTTCCGTCCAGACGAACGGATCGACGCTCGCGGACGCCGGCAGATCGATGAACGGCCACAGGAGCGCGAAGCTCGCAACAAAGCACGCCAGGACGAAGCCGGTCGGGATCAGGAACAGGAAGCGCAGGACCTGGATCACCGGAGACGCGCCGAGCCGGCCGAGCAGGACGTCACCCTGCGACCGCCGCCTCCAGCGCCAGCCTATCGCCGCGCTTCATCCGCTCCGACTCCGACTTCAGCTGGCCGCAGGCGGCGAAGATGTCGCGCCCGCGCGGCGTGCGGATCGGCGAGGCATAACCGGCCTGGTTCACGAGATCGGCGAAGCGCTCGATCTGGTCCCAGTCCGAGCACTCGTACGGGCTGCCCGGCCACGGATTGAAGGGAATGAGGTTGATCTTGGCCGGAATGCCCTTGAGGAGGCGTACCAGCTCGCGCGCGTCGTCGAGACTGTCGTTGACGCCCTTCAGCATCACGTACTCGAAGGTGATGCGGCGCGCGTTGGAGAGGCCGGGATAGGCGCGGCAGGCGTCCATCAAGGCCTTGATCGGGTACTTCTTGTTGATCGGCACGAGCACGTCGCGCAGTCCGTCCGTCACCGCATGGAGCGAGATGGCGAGCATGACGCCCATCTCCTCGCCCGTCTTCTCGATCATCGGCACGACGCCGGAGGTCGAGAGCGTGATCCGTCGCTTCGACAGCGCCAGCCCGTCGCCGTCGGAGACGACCGCGAGCGCCGACTTCACGTGGTCGTAGTTGTAGAGCGGCTCGCCCATGCCCATCATCACGACATTGGACACGAGACGCCCCTCGGAGGGGACGATCGCGCCCTGCGGCGTGTCGGCTTCGGGGAAGTCGCCGAGCCGCTCGCGCGCGGTCAGCACCTGGCCGACGATCTCGGACGGCTCGAGGTTGCGCACGAGGCGCTGCGTCCCGGTGTGGCAGAAGGTGCAGGTGAGGGTGCAGCCGACTTGGCTGGAGACGCAGAGCGTGCCGCGGCCTTCCTCGGGAATGTAGACGGTCTCGATCTCGACCGGGCGTCCGGCGCCGCGCGAGGGGAAACGGAACAACCACTTGCGCGTGCCGTCGACGGAAATTTGCTCCTCGACGATCTCCGGCCGCGCGATCTCGAAATGCTGGTCCAGCGTCGCACGCAGGTCCTTCGAGACGTTGCGCATCTCGTCGAAGTCCTTGACCCCGCGGACATAGAGCCAGTGCCAGAGCTGCTGGACGCGCATCCGGGCCTGCTTGGCGGGGATTCCGGCTTCGATCAGCGCCACGCCCATGTCCTCGCGCGACAGGCCGAGAAGGGAACGCTTGGCAGGGGCGGCGGCCGGCATCGCGCTCGGGCGGACGGCCTGCGCCGAGGTCGTGAGATCGATCGACACGCTCATGGATGCACCTTGCCCGCGCGAGGCTGCGATCGGCCCCGCTTTTCGTTCTGCGTTTCGTCTGGATCGGTTTCAAATGATCCGAAACGCGCGGTTTCGCAAGAGCTTGCGCGCGATTGCCTGCCATGCAGCGATGCGCGGACACGAAAAAGGCGCCGGTCAGCCCGGCGCCTCGGATCGTTTCGGGCCGTCGCGGCCGATGGCTTACTTGCAGTTCGCCAGCGAGTTGATCGCGGCCGTCACGCCAGAAAGCGAATAGGTGTAGTTGGTCTGCGTGCCGCGCTGCGACACCGCATCCACCTTCATCGCCTTGCCGGACTTCAGGGCGGCGACCAGCTGCGGCTCCTCGGCGGCGTTCTCGACCCAGGCGCTCTCGCCGCGCGTGAATAGCGTGAACTTCTTGCCGTCGATGTCGACCATGACCTTGGAGCCGTCCTTCATCGGATAGCCCATGACGACCTGCGGCTCGTAGGCCTTCTTGTTGCTCGGCTTCTGGGAGACGAGGAAGAAGATGTCGCCGTGATCGACGCTCGCCGGCTGCTTCGTCTTCGGCGTCGAGAGAATGTAGCAGACTTTGGAGCCGCTGGAGTCGTAGGAGTAGCTGCCCCAGTCGTTGAACTGGTTCACGCGGGTCGGGGTCTGGGCGGCAGACGCCACGCTGGAGAGCGCCACCATCGCCACCGCTGCCGTCAGAGCATGTTTCATGGAGTTCGTGTCCCCGCTTGGTCCGGAATGCCATTGGACGCACGACCTTCGAGAGGCCGAACGCGCTCGTGGCCGCAGGTTGGGCGATAAGCCTTTCCACAGGGTAAACGAACCGGAAAGTTCCGAACGGGCATTCGAAACTTCATCGCGTTCCGGCAAACGACCGTGCGTGGATGCGGCCCGCTCACGAGCGACCATCGCGACGTGGACGGAACGAATGGGGCGATAGTGGGACCGCCGGGCCGGCCGGCCGAAGGCTCAGGCCGAGCGCGCCGCCTCGTCGCCCTCGTCGCGCAACGTGTCGCGGGCGCGCTCGTAATGCTCGGGCCGGATGTTCTTCTGCACGGCCGTGAAGGCGGCGAGGAGAACCGCGGCATCGTCGGTGAAGCCGAGGCCGACGATGAAGTCCGGCACGACGTCGAACGGCAGGACGAAATAGGCGAGGGCCGCCAGAAGGATGCCGCGCGAGGCCGCCGGGGTCTGCGGGTCGAGGGCGCAGTGATACGAGGCGACGACGTCCTCCATGAAGGGAATGTGCCGGGCGGCGCGTTTCAGCGTCGAAAAGAAGCCCTTGCGCACGCGCCGCTCCTGCCGGGCCTGTTCGGCCTCGTCGCCGGGCAGGAGGATTTCGCCGACCAGCACCTTGTCCGGGGCTCCGAGGGTCGTTGTGCCGGTCTCGCTCGTCGTGTTGCCGGCGATCGGCCCGCCTTCGCTCGTCATGCCCGTCTCCTCGAAATCGATGGCCCCCGCGCCCGCCGATATGGCGCGGTCCCGGTCGGGTTTCAAACCGGCCGGGTCGGCCGTCAGCGGGCGGCCATCGCCAAGGTGCCCGTGTCGCGCTGGCTGGGCAGGGCGTCGAGCGGGAAGGCCTCTTCCATCACGTAAGGGCCGCCACCAACCGAGTCCTTCGACGAAAAGAGCACGAAGCGCGAGGTCTGGAAGGTCGGCGCGCGAAAGCCGCCGCGTAGCGCGAGATAGTGCGCGACCTCCTCGCTCTTGCCGTTTCGCAGGCGCGCCAGCGTGACGTGGGGCGTGAAGCGGCGGGGGTCGGCGGGAACGCCGAGGCGCTGCAGGATGCGGTCGATCTCGCCCTGCAGGAGGTCGAGCGGCCGGGACGGCTCGACATCAGCATAGACCGAATGGGGCTTCTTGCCGCCGAAGGCGCCGAGACCGCGCAGCGTCACCGGGAAGGGCGCGCGCGAGACGCGGTCGAGCGCGGCGACGATCTCGTCGGCGAGACGCGCCTCGATGTCGCCGATGAATCGCAGCGTCAGATGATAGTTCTCGGCATCGATCCAGCGGGCGGAAGGCAGGCCGCCGCGCAGGAAGGACAGGGACATCGCGGCGTCACGCGGGATTTCGAGGGCGGTGAACAGTCTCGGCATTGGACGATCCTTCCCGTTCGGGGCCACGCTCGAGACCAGGCGCCTGCCTGTCACGCAAACGCGACCAAGTGCCTTACCCCATCGAAACTTTCATCACGGATCGTGGACTTCAAGGCTTGGCCGAGGCTTCTGCACAGAAGCGGTTCCGGCGTTGCTGCGATGCACCGCGCCGTCGGTGACGGCGGCATCAGCCCTGCGCGCGGGCGCTCGCCTCCAGCGCCTTGATCACCTGCGGCAGAATGCCCTTGACGATCACGGCCACGCCCTGCGCGTTCGGGTGCATGTAGTCGGCCTGGTTCAGGCTGCCGTTGCCCGCGACACCCTCGAGAAAGAACGGATAGAGCGGCACGCCGTGCTTGGCGGCGAGCTCGCCATAGATCGGGTTGAACTTCGCGGCGTAGTCCGGACCCATGTTGGGCGGGCTGATCATGCCGGCGAGAAGCACCTGCGTGTTCGGCCGCGCCTTCAGCTTGGTCAGGATGGCGTCGAGATTGTTGCGGGTGACGTCCGGGCTGACGCCGCGCAGGGCGTCGTTCGCCCCGAGCTCCACGATCACGACTTGAGCGTCCGCCGGCACCGACCAGTCGAGCCGGGCAAGGCCCCCGGTCGTGGTGTCGCCCGACACACCCGCGTTGACGACGCGGGCGGGATGCCCGGCAGCGTTCAGCGCTGCCTGGAGCTGGTCGGGAAAGGATTCGCCGGGCCCGACGCCGTAGCCGGCCGACAGGCTGTCGCCGAAGGCCACCACCTGCGGTGCGGTCTCCTGCGCCCGCGCCGGCGCGCCGAGCGCCAAGCCGAGACCGATCGTCACGAAGGCGAGAAGCGATTGGAAGCGCTGCATGGGCCACCCATATTCCGCGTTGCGGCACAACGCCCCGCTCGCCCGAATGAGGGCCCGAGACGCGTGTCCGAGCACGATATAGGAAGGACGTCGCCTTGGCTGAAGCAGCGGTCCGGTTACGAAATGTTCAACTGACGCTGGGAACGGGCCGCAGCGCGGTGCATGTCCTGAAAGGCATCGACCTCGACGTCGCGCGGGGCGAGTCCGTCGGCATCGTCGGCCCCTCGGGCTCCGGCAAGTCGACGCTCCTGATGGTTCTGGCGGGCCTCGAGCGCGCGGACGACGGCCTCGTCGAGATCGCGGGCCAGGCGCTCGGGCCGATGAGCGAGGACCAGCTCGCCGCCTTCCGCGGGCGCCATGTCGGCATCGTCTTTCAGTCGTTCCACCTCATCCCCAACATGACGGCGCTCGAGAACGTCGCCGTGCCGCTCGAGCTTGCCGGTGTTCCCGACGCCTTCGCGCGGGCCGAGCGGGAGCTCGCCGCCGTCGGTCTCGGCCAGCGCGTCACCCACTATCCCGGCGAACTCTCGGGCGGCGAGCAGCAGCGCGTGGCGCTCGCCCGGGCCCTCGCGCCCGAGCCCGACATCCTGATCGCCGACGAGCCGACCGGAAATCTCGACGGCGAGACGGGCGGTCAGGTCGCCGATCTCCTGTTCTCCGAGCAGGCCCGGCGCGGCATGACGTTGATCCTCGTCACCCACGACAAGACGCTCGCCGCGCGCTGCGGACGCGAGGTCGCCGTGCGGTCCGGCGTGATCGAGCGCGGGTCGGCCCCCGCCGCCGCAGCCTTCGCGGAAGCCGCGCAGTGAGTGCAGCCGCGCCCTCCGCGCGCTCACGGGCCGGTTTCGCGCTCGCGCTCCGCTTCGCCTTGCGCGAGATGCGCGGCGGCCTGCGCGGCTTCGTCATCTTCCTCGCCTGCCTGACGCTCGGCGTCGCCTCGATCGCCGCGGTGAACTCCGTGTCCGAGATGATGACGACCGGCATCCAGCGCGAAGGCCGGACGATCCTGGGCGGCGACATGCGCTTCGGCCTGAACCAGCGCCAGGCGAGCCCGGAGGAGCGGGCCTGGATCGCCGGCTACGGCACCGTCACCGAGATCGGTTCGCTGCGCTCCATGGTGCGCCTGCCCGACGGCTCCAACCAGACGCTGAGCGAGGTCAAGGCGGTGGACGGGCTCTACCCGCTCTACGGCGCGATCGGCTCCGAGCCCGCCATCCCGCTGCCGGACCTCCTGGCCGGGCGGAACGGCCGCTTTGGCGCGCTTGCCGCGCCCGAGTTCTTCGATCGTCTCGGCATCGCGCCTGGCGCGACGATCCGTCTTGGCAACATCGAAATCGAGCTGAGCGGCGTCCTGACGCGCGAGCCGGACGTCTTGTCCGACGGCTTCAACTTCGCCCCGCGCCTTCTGGTCTCTCTGGATGCGCTGGCCGCGTCCGGCCTCGTCCAGCCGGGTTCGCTGGTCGAATACGACTACAAGCTCCGCTTCGCCGACCCGGCGACCGATCCGGAAGCCGTGAAGGCGCAAGCCAACCAGCGCTTCCCGCAGGCCGGCTGGAGCATTCGCGACGCCAGCGAGGCCGCGCCCTCGCTTCAGCGCAACATCGAGCGCTTCTCGCAGTTCCTGACGCTTGTCGGCCTCACCGCGCTGGTGGTCGGCGGCGTCGGCATCGCCAACGCGGTCGCCGCCTATCTTGATTCCAAGCGCACCGTGATCGCGACCTTCAAGAGTCTCGGCGCGAGCGGCCGCTTCGTGGTCACGATCTACCTCGTCCAGATCCTGATCCTCTCGACGGTCGGCATCGTGCTCGGGATGCTCCTCGGGGCGACGGCGCCGTTCTTCGCCGCGCGATTCCTCGAAGCCCATATCCCGGTCGCCGCCGAGGCCTCGGTCTATCCCGGCGCGCTGCTGCTCGGGGCGCTGTTCGGCTATCTCACCGCGCTCGCCTTCGCGATCCTGCCGCTTGGGCGTACGCGCGACATCGCGGCGACGGCGCTTTTCCGCGCCAATGACGGGCCGGGAAGCCTTCGCATGCGCTGGGCCTATGCCGGTGCGGCGCTCAGCCTTGCCGCCGCGATCGCCGCGCTGGCGCTCGTCATGTCTAGCGACAAGCGGGTGGCCGGCGTGTTCCTCGTGGCGACGGGCGTCGCCTTCGTGATCCTGCGCCTCGTCGCCATCGTGATCCGCTGGGGCGCGGCGCGTCTGCCGCGCGTGCGCTCGACCCCTCTGCGGCTGGCGATCGGCAACATCCATCGCCCCGGCGCGCTGACGGCCTCGGTCGTCCTGTCGCTCGGTCTCGGGCTGACGCTCCTCGTCACGCTTGCCTCGATCGACCGGAACCTTCGAGCCGAGATCGGCGGCACCCTGGCGGCGCGCGCGCCGAACTTCTTCTTCGTCGACATCCAGTCCGCCGAGGTCGAGCCATTCCGCGCCAAGATCGCCGAACTCGCGCCGGGCTCGACCCTGACCGACGTGCCGATGCTGCGCGGGCGCATCACGCAGCTGCGAGGCGAGGACGTGTCGAAGATCGAGGTGCCGCCGGAAGGCGCCTGGGTGCTGCGCGGCGACCGCGGCATCACCTACGACGTGACACTGCCCGACGGCGCACGGCTGACGGCGGGAGAGTGGTGGCCGGCCGACTATGCCGGCGAGCCGCTCGTGTCGTTCGCCGCCGAGGAAGCGGGCGAACTCGGATTGAAGCTCGGCGACACGATCACCGTCAACGTTCTCGGCCGCGACATCACGGCCCGCATCGCGAACCTGCGCGAGGTGCAGTGGGAATCGCTCGCGATCAACTTCGTGATGGTCTTCTCGCCCAACACCTTCGCAGGCGCCCCCCATGCCTGGCTCGCGACGCTCGACATGGCGAACGACACGCCGGACGCCGAGCGCGCCGTCCTGTCGGGCATCTCCAACACCTTCCGGGCCGTGACGACGGTGCGCGTCAAGGATGCGCTGGACGCCGTGAACGCGCTCGTCGCGCAGCTGGCGCTCGCGATCCGCGCGGCGGCGGCCGTGGCGCTCGTCGCCTCGGTGCTGGTCCTCTCGGGCGCGCTTGCGGCCGGCAACCGGGCGCGCGTCCACGACGCGGTGGTTCTGAAGACGCTCGGCGCGACGCGTGCGACGCTGATCCGCGCCTATGTGACGGAGTACATGTCGCTGGGCGCGGCGACGGCGCTGTTTGCCGTCGGAGCCGGGGCGCTCGCCGCCTGGTATGTCGTCGCGCGCATCATGCGCCTGCCCTTCGCCTTCGACGGCGGGCTCGCCGTGATGACGCTGGTGGCCGCGCTGGTCCTCACCGTCGGCTTCGGGCTGGCGGGCACCTGGCGCATCCTCGGCCAGAAGGCCGCGCCGGTTCTCAGGGAGCTGTGATCCGCTAAACGCGGTTAACGCCCGCCAAATAACGGAAATTTAATCGCCAAAGCCGCGTTACGGCGGTCGTCGGGCTTATCGACGGCCTTGTGAACGGGGGGGCACCTTCGCATATTTCACGGCAAAGGCAGCTGCGAGTCCCGCCAGCGGCGCCTCGGCCCGGTCGCGGGCCGAACGACACCCGACGGGACACTACGCGAAAGGACGACGTTGATGGCTGAAAAATGGAACCAGGGCGTGAGGAGCGTTCCGGCTGCTGGCAGCCGGGTCGACGCCTCGATCGACCAGGGCCTGCGGGCCTACATGCTCAAGGTCTACAACCTGATGGCGATCGGTCTCGTCATCACCGGCGCGGCGGCCTATGGCCTGTTCTCGCTGGCGACCACGACCGACCCCTCCTTGGCTGCCGCCCAGATCAACGGCACCATGCTGACGCAGCTCGGCGTGACGGTGTTCGTCTCGCCGCTGAAGTGGGTGCTGATGCTGGCGCCGCTGGCGATGGTGTTCTTCCTGTCGTTCCGCGTCCACAAGATGAGCGTATCGGCCGCGCAGACGACCTTCTGGGCCTATGCCGCGATGGTCGGCCTGTCGCTGTCGACGATCTTCCTCGTCTACACGCAGGAATCGATCGTCCAGGTGTTCTTCATTACCGCCGCCTCGTTCGGCGCGCTCTCGCTCTTCGGCTACACGACGAAGCGTGACATGTCGGCGATGGGCTCGTTCCTGATCATGGGCGTTTTCGGCATCCTCATCGCGATGCTCGTCAACATCTTCCTGCAGTCCTCGGCGCTGGGCTTTGCGATCTCGGTGATCGGCGTCCTCGTGTTCGCCGGCCTCACGGCCTACGACACGCAGCGCATCAAGGAGATGTACTGGGAGGGTGACGACACGCTGGTGGCAGGCCGCAAGGCGATCATGGGCGCGCTGTCGCTGTACCTGAACTTCATCAACATGTTCATGTTCATGCTGCAGCTCTTCGGCAATCGCGACTGAGCGATCCCGGTCACGGTAGGACAGATGGAAGGGCGGCCTGCCGGGGCCGCCCTTTTTCGTGGGCCCTTTCCGGCTTTGCGTTGAGGGGTGGGGGCGGCCCCTCTAGAGTGATGGTTGCCGATTCCTCGAATGCAGACCCGATGAGCGCCTTTACGATCCGCAACGCCACCCCGGCCGATATTCCGGCGATCACCCGTATCTACGAGGAAGCCGTGCTCTACGGCACCGCGACCTACGAACTGACGCCGCCGGACGAGACCGAGATGGCCGCGCGGATGGCCAACACGCTGCGCCAGGACTATCCGTATTTCGTCGCTTGCGACCGGGACGGCGCGGTGATCGGCTATGCCTATGCCGGCCCGTTCCGCGCCCGGCCCGCCTATCGCTGGACAGTCGAGGACTCGATCTACCTCGCGCCGGAGGCCAAGGGGCAGGGTGTCGGCACGGCGCTGCTGCGTCGCCTTCTCGACGCCTGCCAGGACAAGGGCTTTCGCCAGATGATCGCGGTGATCGGCGGAGCCGACAACCAGCCCTCGATCAAGGTGCACGCCAAGCTCGGCTTCACCCATATCGGCATCTTCGAAGGGTCGGGTTTTAAGTTCGGCCGCTGGATCGACACGGTCTTCATGCAGTTCGCGCTAAACGGCGGCAAGGAGACGCTACCGGACGAGACCGTCTATCCCGGCACGCTGACGTGACGGAGGCCCTCGTCGTGATCGACGTGCAGCGCGCCTTTGCCGAGTGGGAGGCCGCCGGCCGCCGCCGCAACAACCCGGACGCGCTCGCCCGCATCGCCGAACTCCTGGCCGCATTCCGCGAGGCGGGCCTGCCGATCATCCACATCCGGCACGAAAACCGCATGCCCGGCTCGTCCTTCCACAACCGAGCCAGCGGCTATGCGGTGGAGGCGGACGCGCGCGAACGGGCGGGCGAGCCGGTGATCGTGAAGAGCGTCAACAGCGCCTTCATCGGCACCGACCTCGAGGCGCGACTGCGGGCGGCGGACGCCCGGATGGTTGTGATCTGCGGCGCGACGACGAACCACTGCGTCGAGACGACGACCCGCATGGCCGGCAATCTCGGCTTCGACGCGGTGCTCTGCGAAGACGCGTGCTGGACCTTCGACCTCCGGGGGCCGGACGGCCGCGTCCACCCTGCCGAGGAGGTCCACGCCATGACGCTCGCCAATCTCTCCGGCGAGTTCGCGCGCATCGCCACTGTGGACGCCCTGATACGGGAACTCGGCCTCACTCCTCGATCAGCTTGAGGCTCTTGTCGAAGACGCGCAGGACCAGATCCAGTTCGTGGCCGCGCTTCATCACGAGACCGCTGGCGGCGGTGACGCTGAAGGCGCCTTGGCGGCGTGCGAGCTTCGGGTTCTTTTCGATCCGGAACAGGGGCATCTCGGACGCGCGGCGGAAGATCGAGAACACGGCGCGGTCCTTCAGGGTGTCGATCGCGTAGTCCCGCCACTCGCCCGCCGCCACCATGCGCCCGTAGACCCGGAGGATCTGGCCGAGTTCGTGTCGGTCGAAGGACACGATCTCCGGCGCGGGCGAGGACCGGACCGTCGCGAGATCGATCAGGGTGGCGGAAGGCTGCGGCTGCGAATCGGTCAAATCGTCCATTCCCCATGTCCGGGCCGCCGAAACGGGCCGGCGGTGTCGGTCAGGCCCCTCGAGACTGCACGAGCCTGCGATATCATCCTGTCATGGAAATGGAGTCCGGCCCAGCCGGTTGCAACGACAGCGGCGCCTGTCAGAACTCGAGCGCGGCCGCGGCGATGATCGGACCCGGCTTGTTGTCGGCGCCGACGGCCTGGAGGAGGGCGGCCAGCCCCGTCCGCTCGCCGTCGTTTTCGGTCAGGAGGCCGAGCGGCATCTCGACCTCGATCGCGTCGCGATCCACCGAGCCGAGCACGCGCCAGTCGCGCACCGGATGGTGGTCGACACGCCGTGTGCCGCCGTTGCCCTCGTCCGGCATCGTCGTCTCGACGCGCTCGGCATAGGTAACGAGAACGAGGATCGGCGCGGGCCGCGCCGGATCGGCCCCGGGCGCGCGCGCCTCGATGCGCAAGGTGTCGCCCTGCGTGCGCATCACGACCTCGCCGCCGAGCTTGGCGCAGCCGAAGGGCGCGTCCTTCAGCGCCTTGGCGAGTGCCGCCTCGTCGCCGCCGTCGACCGCCTTCTGACCGTTGACGACGACCTGGGGCGTCACGAGCGCGCCGAGCTTCAGGCGCTTGGCGTAGGACTTCTGGCGATCGGTGTTGCGCCGGTCGGCCAGTTGGTCCTTCGGTCCGGCATAGTCCCAGTAGTCGACATGGTAGGCGAGGACGACGAGGTCGGGCGCGGCTCCGAGGCGCGCGGCAGCGGCGCCGACGGGCGGGCAATCGCCGCAGTTCTGGCTGGTGAAGAGTTCGAGGACGCCACGGACATCGCGGCTGGACGCGCTGCGCTCCTGCGCCGATGCCGGGCCGACAGCCGACACGCCGAGTGCTGCGAGACAGGCTACCCCGAGGGCGGGCGATCGGCGGAATGCCATGGTCCGAGCTCCGTCACGCTTCCATCGCACCTAGATGGACCGGACCGGGGCCGGACAGAAGCGCCGATCGATCGCGGCGCGTTCAATTGGGGGTGAACCTCTGGTTGATGCGAAGACGCCGCCGCCCTTTCGGGCAGCGGCGTCGAAGATCGCTAGGGCCGGAAGGCCGTTCGGATCAGGCGGCGAGCTGGCGCAGCACGTAGTGCAGGATGCCGCCGTTCTTGAAGTACTCGAGCTCGTCCAGCGTATCGATGCGGCAGAGCAGCGGAACGGTCAGCACCTCGCCGTTGGCGCGGGTGATGGTGGCGTTCATGGTCTGGCGCGGGCGAACCTCGGTCAGGCCCTCGATCGTCACCGTCTCGTCGCCGGTGAGGCCGAGCGACTGCCAGCTCGTGCCCTCCTGGAAGACGAAGGGCACGACGCCCATGCCGACGAGGTTCGAGCGGTGGATGCGCTCGAAGCTCTGCGCGATCACGGCGCGCACGCCCAGAAGCACGGTGCCCTTGGCCGCCCAGTCGCGCGAGGAGCCGGTGCCGTATTCCTTACCGGCGAAGATCACCAGCGGAACCTCGTCCTCTTGATACTTCATCGCCGCGTCGTAGATCGGCAGCTGCTCGCCGGAGGGGAAGTGCTTGGTGATGCCGCCCTCGATGCCCGGCACCATCTGGTTCTTGATGCGGATGTTGGCGAAGGTGCCGCGCATCATGACTTCGTGGTTGCCGCGACGTGCGCCGTAGGAGTTGAAGTCCACGGGGCGCACCTGGTGCGAGACGAGGTACTCGCCCGCCGGGCCGTTCTTCTTGATCGAGCCGGCCGGCGAGATGTGGTCGGTCGTGATCGAATCGAGGAAGAGGGCGAGGACGCGGGCGTTCTTGATGTCGGTGACGGCTTCCGGCGTCATCGACATGCCCTCGAAGTAGGGCGGGTTCTGGACGTAGGTCGAGCGGTCGTCCCAGTCGTAGGTGAGACCGCCCGAGACCGCGATCTTCTGCCAGTTCGGGTCGCCTTTGAAGACGTCCGAGTAGCGGCTCTCGAAGAGGTCGCGCGTGACCGTCTTGCGGACGATCTCGGAGACCTCCTGCGTGGTCGGCCAGATGTCCTTGAGGAAGACGTCGTTGCCGTTCTGATCCTGCCCTAGCGGATCCTTGGTGATGTCGACGAACATCGAGCCGGCGATCGCGTAGGCGACGACGAGCGGCGGCGAGGCGAGGTAGTTCGCCCGCACGTCCGGGTTCACGCGGCCTTCGAAGTTGCGGTTGCCCGAGAGCACCGACACGGCCACGAGGTCGTTCTTGTTGATCGCCTCGGAGATCGGCTCGGCGAGCGGGCCGGAATTGCCGATGCAGGTCGTGCAGCCGTAGCCGACGAGGTTGAAGCCGAGCGCGTCGAGGTCCTTCTGGAGATCGGCCTTCTCGAGATACTCGGTGACAACCTGGGATCCCGGCGCGAGCGAGGTCTTGACCCAGGGCTTGGGCTTCAGCCCGAGGGCGGCCGCCTTGCGGGCGACGAGGCCGGCGGCCACCAGCACGTTCGGGTTCGAGGTGTTGGTGCACGACGTGATCGCGGCGATCACGACGTCGCCGTCGGAGATGCCATGGGTCGCGCCCTCCACCGGATGACGGACCGTGTCAGGCGTCTGGGCCGGTGGCACCGCACCCTCGTCCATGAAGCGCGAGTCACCGACCGAGGACGGCAGTTCGCTCTTCTTGCGGCCGCCCTGGAGCTCGGTGAGAGCCGTGCGGAACTTCGACGAGGCCTCGGTCAGCGCGACGCGGTCCTGCGGACGCTTCGGGCCGGCGAGCGAGGGGACGACGGAGCCGAGGTCGAGCGACAGGGTGTCGGTGAAGACGGGCTCTTCGGCCGAAGCGTCGAACCACATGCCTTGCGCCTTGGCATAGGCTTCGACGAGGGCGATGCGCTGCTTGTCGCGGCCCGTCGCCTCGAGATAGGCGACCGTGTCCTTGTCGATCGGGAAGAAGCCGCAGGTCGCGCCGTATTCCGGCGCCATGTTGGCGATGGTCGCCTGGTCTTCCAGCGTGAGGTTGGCAAGGCCCGGGCCGAAGAACTCGACGAACTTGCCCACCACGCCCTTCTTGCGCAGCATCTCGGTGACGGTCAGCACGAGGTCGGTCGCCGTGGTGCCCTCGGGCAGCTTGCCGTCGAGGCGGAAGCCGATGACCTCCGGGATCAGCATCGAGATCGGCTGGCCGAGCATGGCGGCCTCGGCCTCGATGCCGCCGACTCCCCAGCCGAGAACGGCCAGACCGTTGACCATCGTCGTGTGCGAATCGGTGCCGACCAGCGTGTCGGGATAGGCGATCGTCTCGCCGTTCTCGTCCTTGGTCCAGACGGTCTGGGCGAGGTACTCGAGATTGACCTGGTGGCAGATGCCGGTGCCAGGAGGCACGACGCGGAAGTTCTGGAAGGCGCCCGAGCCCCAGCGCAGGAACGTGTAGCGCTCGCCGTTGCGGTCGTACTCGACGTCGACGTTCTTGGCGAACGAGTCGGGCTGGCCGAAGTAGTCGACCATCACCGAGTGGTCGATCACAAGGTCGACCGGCACCAGCGGGTTGATCTTGTTGGGGTCGGCGCCGAGCGTCTCGGTGGCGTCGCGCATGGCCGCGAGGTCGACCACGGCGGGAACGCCGGTGAAGTCCTGCATCAGGACGCGCGCCGGGCGGTAGGCGATCTCGTGGCCGGCCGAGCCCTTGTCGTCGAGCCACTTGACCATGGCGCGGATGTCGTCGGCCTTGACCGTGCGATCGTCCTCGTTGCGCAGGAGGTTCTCGAGGATGACCTTCAGCGAGTAGGGCAGGCGCGAGGCGCCGGTCAGACCGTTCCGCTCCGCCTCCTTGAGGTCGAAGTAGACATAGGTCTTGCCGCCGACGTCGAGCGTCTTGCGGCTTTTGAAGCTATCGGGATGGGACATAGAACTCTCGTTCCTTCTCGAACCAAAGAATGTCCGAAAGGCGAACGACCGCCGCACCCCGGGCCGGGCACGATGGAGAATGCGGGTACGACCATTTCCGCCCGTCCGCCTCAGTACCCGCCTGGAGAAGCGGGGCACGGAGATCGGCGCTGATGACTCCACGCCGGTCGCTGGAGTGGTTGGCCGCCCTTATAGGGAAGATTGTAATGGCTATAAAGGGGGCAAATCGCGCGGGCTTCGGCTTTGGGTTAGCGAATTCCATCCTCGCGCCATCCCCGGCCGATCCGGCTTGCCTTCGCGGGCGCGCACCGTCAGAACGAATCCTTGGAATCGCCCGCGCCGCGAGCGCGTGGGCCCTTGCGGAAAAGGCCGTCCCGCCCGTGATGCAACTGACCCTTTCCGGCCTCGTCGTCGGGCGCGGGCGGCGTGCCCTGACGCCGCCGCTCGACCTGCGTCTGAGCGCGGGCGAGGCGCTGGTCGTGACGGGGCCGAACGGGGCGGGCAAGTCGACGCTCCTGCGCACCCTCGCCGGGCTCCTCGCGCCGCTTGCCGGCGCGATCGCGATCGAGGGCGCTACCGCCGGCGACGGGGAGGCGGCGCGCCGGCCGATCGAGGCGAGCCACTATCTCGGCCACCGCAACGCCATGAAGCCCGGCCGTACCGCCGGGGCGGAGCTGGCGTTCTGGCGCGCGTTCCTCGGCCGGCCGGCGTTCAGTCCGGACGAGGCTCTTGCCGCCGTCGGGCTGGAAGGGGCCGGCGCGCTCGCCGTCGGTGCGCTGTCGGCCGGCCAGCAGCGGCGTGCGGCCCTCGCCCGGCTCCTCGTCAGCGACCGGCCGCTCTGGCTCCTCGACGAGCCGACCACCGCGCTCGACAGCGCCTCGCAGGCCCGCATCGCGACGCTGTGCCGGGAACGGCTGGCGAGCGGGGGCATCGTTATCGCGGCGACGCACCAGCCGCTTGATCTCGGGCCCGCGCGCACGCTGGCGCTCGAGCCGCCGTTGCCGGTCGAGGCGCTCGTCGCCGACGCCGGCGGCTGGGACGAGATCGGCTGATGCGCGCGCTGTTCCTTCGCGATCTCGCGCTGCAACTGTCCGGCTCGGGCGGGGGCCTCGTCGGCGTCATGTTCTTCCTCGCGGTGGTCGCGACCATTCCCTTCGGCGTCGGGCCGGACCTGGCGCTCCTGTCGCGGATCGGGCCGGCGATCCTGTGGATCGGCGCGCTCCTGTCGACGCTTCTCACCCTCGACCGGCTTTTCCAGGCCGACCGCGACGATGGCGGGCTCGACCTGATCCTCACCGGACCCGTCGCGCCGCCGCTCGCCGTCCTGTCGAAATGCGCTGCGCTTTGGGTCGCCGCCTGCCTTCCGCTGGTGCTGGCGAGCCCGCTGCTCGGCCTGTTCCTGGCGCTGGAGCCGCGCGCGCTCCTCGCCACTGCCGCGACGCTGCTCGCCGGCACGCCCGCGCTCGTCCTGATCGGCGCGGTCGGAGCCGGGGTCGCGGCCTCCCTGCCGCGCGGCGGTGTCCTCGTTTCGGTGCTGGTGCTGCCGCTCGCCGTGCCCGTCCTGATCTTCGGGGTGGCCGCGACCTACGGTGCGGTCAACGACCCCGCGCCCTTCCGCTCGCCCTTCCTGATCCTCTGCGCGCTGACGCTGCTCTACGGGGTCCTCGGGCCGCTGGCGGCGGCTGCGGCGCTGAAGCTGTCCTCCGACTGAGCCGCCATCCGATGACCTACGAACTCCAAGCGCAAACCCCGTCCGTCGCCGACTTCCGGCGCCTTCGCGAGGTGGCGGGACTGAGCACCAAGACGCAAGAAGCCGCCGAACGGGGGCTCAAGGGAACGCTGTTCGCCGCCGTCATCCTCTGCGAGGGGCGCACGGTCGCCATGGGCCGCGTGATCGGCGACGGCGGTTGCCATTACCAGATCGTCGACATGGCGGTGGAGCCCGAACATCAGGGGCGCGGCCTCGGCAAGCGCATCTTCGCCGCACTGATGGACTGGCTCCACGAAAACGCCCCGAAAAGCGCCTATGTCAGCCTGATCGCCGACGGCGACGCCCGCCACCTCTATGCGAAATACGGCTTCGAGCCGGTGATGCCGGCCTCGATCGGTATGGCCCAGTGGATCGGGGGCCGTCCGGCGAAGGGAACCTGACGTTTGCGGACGCGCCGGACACGCACTAAAGCTTGGAACCCATGAGCGACCTCGCCGCCCGTCCTTCCCGCTTCGCTATCCTGGCGAACCCGACCCGGTTCCTGGAATTGTCCGGGCGCCTGCAGCCGTGGCTCTACGCGGTCGCGCTGGCATGCCTCGCGGTTGGCCTCGGCTTGGGCCTGACCGCTCCGGAGGACTACCAGCAGGGGACCACGGTGCGGATCCTCTTCGTCCACGTGCCCTTCGCCTGGCTGTCGATGATGGTGTGGACGGTGATGAGCGTCTCGGCGCTCGGGCTCCTCGTGTGGCGCCATCCGATCGCGGAGGTCTCGATCCGCGCAGCCGCCCCGATCGGCGCCGTGTTCACGTTCCTCTGCCTCTTCACCGGCTCGGTCTGGGGCCGCCCGATGTGGGGGACGTGGTGGGTGTGGGATGCCCGCCTGACCTCGGTCTTCGTCCTGTTCCTGATGTATCTCGGCCTGATCGCGCTGACGCGGGCCTTCGAGGAGCCGCAGCGCGCGGGACGCATGGCCTCGGTCTTCGTGCTGGTCGGCTTCGTGATCATCCCCATCATCAAGTTCTCGGTGGACTGGTGGAACACGCTGCACCAGCCCGCCAGCGTCTTGCGCATGGATGGGCCGACGATGGACACCGCCTATCTCTGGCCGCTGTTTCTCTCGGCGATCGGCTTCTCGTTCCTGTTCTTCGCCCTTCACCTCACCGCCATGCGCACCGAGATCCGCCGTCGCCGCCTGCTTAGCCTCCAGCGCCGCCGGGCGCTCGGAAGCGCGTGACCGCCATGGCCGGCAGCTACGTCGCCTTCGTCGCGGCCGCCTACGGCATGGCCGCCGTCGCGCTCGGGGGGCTCGGGCTCTGGGTCTATCTCGACGCGCGCTCCGTGCGCCGGCGGCTCGCCGAGCTCGAAACGGTATCCGGCCGGGGGCGGGCACGATGAGCGAGGCCGCCAAGCGTCCACGCCGGCGCCCCGTCCTCGTGATGCTGCCGGTCGTCCTCTTCGCGGGGCTCGCGGGCGTCTTCCTTTACCAGCTCCTGTCGGGGCACGACCCGCAGGTGCTGCCCTCGGCCCTGATCGGCAAGCCGGCGCCCGAAACCCGCCTTCCGCCACTGGCGGGACTCACCACCGCCTCCGGCGCCCCGGTACCGGGGCTCGATCTCGTACCGGGCGACGGCCGCGTTCGGCTGGTCAACGTCTTTGCGTCGTGGTGCGTGCCTTGCCGGCAGGAGCATCCGGCGCTGATGGCGCTGTCGCAGGACCCGCGCTTCGAGGTCGTCGCCATCAACTACAAGGACAAGCCGGAAAACGCGCTCGCTTTCTTGCGCGATCTCGGCAACCCGTTCGACGCGCTCGGCACCGACGAGGCCGGTCGCTCGACGATCGACTGGGGCGTCTATGGCGTGCCGGAGACGTTCCTGGTCGGACCGGACGGCACGATCCTCTGGAAGCAGACGGGACCGCTGACGCCGCAAAGCGTCGAGGGTGGGCTCCTGCCGGCCCTGGCGAAGATCGCACCGGCCAAAGGTTAGGAGCGCTGTCCGACCGGCTCGAACGGTCGCGATCGTCCGACGGACGCCTGCCGCGGGGCGGGGCGGCTTCGCTTTGATTCCCCCCGGGCCGACCATCCGACCCCGGCGGAAACGGTTCAAAGACAGAAGCCGAAGGCCATCCCGGTCCAGAGGCCGAGCCCTTCGGCCTGCCACAGCGCATAGCCGATCGCCGACAGGCCCGCGAGGAGGGCGAAGGCCATCCATTCCACGATGCGGCTCATGCGGCGACCACGGCTTTCGAGCGGACCGGCGCGTCGCGGATCGGCAGGTTCGCCAGTCCGGCGATCACGGCCAGCGCGATCGAGACCGTCCAGGCGAGATCGTAGCTGCCCGTGCGCTCGAACAGCAGGCCCGCCGCCCACGCTCCGAAGAACGCGCCGATCTGGTGGCTCATGAAGACGATGCCGAACAGCGTCGACAGGTAGCGGACGCCGAAAATCTGGCCGACGAGCCCGCTCGTCAGCGGCACCGTGCCGAGCCACAGGAAGCCCATGGCGCAGGCGAAGACCGTGGCCGAGAGCGGCGTGAAGGGAACGGCGAGGAAGCCGATGATGACCACCGCCCGCCCGAAGTAGATCGCGGCGAGAACGTTCTTCTTGCGCAAGCGGTCGGCCGAGAGGCCGAAGACGTAGGAGCCGAAGATGTTGAACAGGCCGACCAGCGCCAGCGCCCGTGCGCCGACGCTCGGATCGAGGCCCTGATCGACGAGAAAGGCCGGCAGGTGCGTCGCGATGAAGGCGACATGGAAGCCACAGACGAAGAAGCCGACGTTAAGGAGCCAGTAGCCGCCGTGGCCGCCGGCCTGCCGCAGGGCTTCGCCGAGCCGCTGCGGCGGCAGCGAGGCGGCGGAAGGCGCCGTTGCGGGCCGGCCGGCGATCCCCGCCGCCAGCACCACCATCAGAGCCGCCAGCGCCGCGCCGGCCAGAAGCGCGCCGCGCCAGCCGAGCCCGGCGATCGCCATCTGCATGGCGGGCACGAGCAGGAACTGGCCGACGGAGCCGCCGGCGGTCACGATGCCGAAGGCGAGCCCGCGCTTTTCGGCCGGCACGAAGCGCCCGACGGCGCCGAGCACTACGACGAAGGTGACGCCGGTCATCGCAAGGCCGAGGAGGGTGCCGAGCGTCATCTGCAGGCCGAAGGCGCCCGAGACCTGCGAGGCGAGGACGAGGCTCACTGCGTAGAGGAGGCCGCCCGCGGCCGCGACGCGGCCCGCGCCGTGCCGATCGGCGATCGCGCCGACGAAGGGCTGGGCGAGGCCGAGAAGGAGGTTCTGCAGCGCGATGGCCAGACCGAACGCCTCGCGTCCGACGCCGATCTCGAGCTCCACGGGCCGCAGGAGCAGGCCGTAGCTCTGGCGCAGGCCCATGGCGATGGTGACGATCACCGCTCCGCAGAGGAGGGCGATCCAGGGGGAGCGGGCGACGGTCGTCATGGCACCTGTCCTCGAAGCGGTAAGGCCGGCTTCGGATCGGGTCTAGCGCAAAGCGACCGTCGCTGCCAGCGGACCCGTCGCCGATGCCGGCGCGCGCCATATCTCAGCGCACATGACGCTCGATCGCGCCTTTTCCGTTCGCGTGCCCGAAGGGGACGCCATGCCGCGCAAGGTCTGCGACCATTGCGGCTTCGTCGCCTACGAGAACCCCAAGATCGTGGTGGGGTCGGTGGTGCGCTCCGAGGGGCGCATCCTCCTCTGCCGGCGCGCGATCGAGCCGCGGCGCGGCTACTGGACGATTCCCGCCGGCTACATGGAGCTGAACGAGACGCCGGAGGAGGGCGCGATGCGCGAGGCGCGCGAGGAGGCGGGCGCGAGCATCGCCATCGAGCGGCTGCTCGCGATTTATTCGGTGCCGCGGATCAGCCAGGTGCAACTGATCTTTCGCGCCGAGCTCTCCGACCCGGCGGTGGAGGCCGGTGTCGAGACGCTGGAACTGCGGTTCTTCGCCTGGGACGAGATCCCCTGGGACGACCTCGCATTTCCCTCGGTGCACTGGGCGTTGAACCACGAGCGCGCGGCGGAAGGCGGCGCGCCGCCCGTTCCCTTCGGCAATCCGGAAGGCGCGGCCGGCGACCGCATGCCGGACGGTCGTCCGCTTCCGGTCGGCGACTTCTAGGCCGGCTCTTCCCGGCGCACGACCAGCCGGCCGCTCGTCAGGTCGCTCAGCGTTCGCAGGAGCGTATCCGCGCCATCCGCGGGAAGGCGGACCCGCAACCGTGCGCCGGTGTCGGTGAACGTCTGGTCCTCGACCGCCGCGCCTTCGCGCGCAGCGATGCGCGACTGGACGAGGGCGAGATCGGAGAACTGGCACTCGATCTCGAGCGCGACGGTGGGAACCAACGGCACGATCTCGGCCGCGCGCAGACAGGCGGCGGCGGTGCCACCATAGGCGCGGATCAGCCCGCCGGCTCCGAGCAGCACGCCGCCGAACCAGCGCGTGACGACGACCAGCACCCGATCGAGCTCGCGCCCGTCGATCGCTTGGAGGATCGGCTTGCCGGCAGTGCCGCCAGGCTCCCCGTCGTCGCTGAAACGATAGACCGCACCGATGCGCCAGGCCCAGCAATTGTGGTTGGCCTGCGGATCGCTCCATTCGGCAAGGAGACGCCGGGCGTCCGCTTCCGTCTCGATCGGCGCGGCGCGCGCCCGAAAGCGGCTCTTGCGGATCTCCTGCGAGACCTCTTCGGATCGATGGAGGGCGAACATGGGCGGCAGGCTTGGCGCCCGCCGCCCCGTTTCGTCAAGCCTGCACTTCGTCGGCCGCCCGGCGGATCTCGGCGACGAGATCGGGCGCGAGGTCGAGGCGGGCGGCGAGATAGTCGAGATAGGCGCGCTCGGCCGGATGGTCGGCGTCGATCGCCAGCACCGAGGCGGTATAGACCTCGATCGCGGTCTCGCGGTCGCGTACCTCGGCGGCGATCTGGTCGATCGACATCGGCCGGCGCATCTCGTCCATCAGGAGACCCTTCTCCTCGGGGTCGAGATCGAGATCGTCGATCCGGCCGAAGATCGCCTCCTCCTCGGCGCGGTCGATGTAGCCGTCGGCCTTGGCGGCCGCGATCATCGCCGAAAGAAGCAGGCGTGCGCGGCGCTCGGCCTCCGTGTCTTCTGACGGATGGAAGCGCGTGCCGGCGGCGTGCGGGATTTCGCCATGGGGCAGGCGCGCCGCGCCGGCATGGGCGGCGGCGCCGCTGCCGGCCGCCTGCTGCTGCGCCTGATAGTTCTGCCACGCCTTGTAGCCGAGGCCCGCGACGAGTGCGAGGCCGCCGAGCTTGAGCGCCGAGCCGCCGACGCCCCGGCCGTGCTTGCCGCCGAGGATCTTCGAGGCGAGGCCGCCCGCGAGCGCGCCGCCGATCGCCTTGCCCGCGAGGCCGCCGCCCATGCCGCCGGACCCGCCGCGCGAGCCGGACAGGACGCCGCCAATCAGGTCGCCGATGCCGCCGCCTGAGCGCGCGCCGGTGCCACCAAGCGCGCCGCCGAGCGTCCTGACCAGCGTGTCCTGAAGCGAGCCGCCGCCCTGGCCCGGTTGGCGATAGCGGGGATCTGCATTGTAGGCGCGGCCCGTTCCGAGAAACTGATCCAGAAGCTTCTGCGCGTCGACCATTCGTCCACTCCTCGGGTTTCCTTGTCTCTGGAACCGATGTGGGATGGCCATTGGCCGCTGCAAGCGCGGGCCGGTCGCGATGCCGGCCCTGGCGGTCACGCTTTCTTGTCGAAGAGCGGCTCCAGCGAATGGCGCTTCAGGAGCGGGAACTGGAGCAGCATGAAGGCGACCGTGATCGGCATCGTGCCCCAGACCTTGAAGGCCACCCAGAAGTCGGTCGAGAACATGCGCCAGACCACCTCGTTGAGGATGGCGAGGAACACGAAGAACAGGCCCCAGCGCAGCGTCAGCTTGCGCCAGCCCTCGTCGTCGAGCTTGAAGGCCTGGTCGAAGACGTAGCCCAGCAGCGGCTTGCCGAATGCGAGACCGCCGAGAAGAACGGCCGCGAACAAGCCGTTCACGATCGTCGGCTTCATCTTGATGAAGACCTCGTCCTGCAACCAGAGCGTCAGCGTGCCGAAGACGACGACCACGAGCCCGGAGACGATCGGCATGATCGGTAGCGAGCGGGTCAGCGCGTAGGAGACGGCGAGCGCCACCACGGTCGCCATCATGAAGAGCGCGGTCGCGACAAAGAGCGGGCCGCCGAGGTTTCCGAGCGCCGGCACTGCCCGGGCGATCGCTTCGCCGCGCGAATTGGCGAAGAAGAAGACGACCAGCGGCCCGAGCTCCAGCGCGAACTTCAGGAGCGGGTTGACCTCCTTGCGGCCCGGCGCGTTGGGCGGCTTCTCGATGATCTCGTCGGACATGGGATCGTTCCTTTCCCGGATGGAGCGGTGTCCCGCGCCATCGCGGCTGATTTCAGGCGGTGCCGGCGCGGCCCGCGATGGCTTCGGCGAAGTCGCGTGCCTTGAAGGGCTCGAGGTCGTCGATGCCCTCGCCGACGCCGACGAAGAACACCGGCAGCTTGTGCTTGGCGGCAATCGCCACGAGGATGCCGCCGCGCGCCGTGCCGTCGAGCTTGGTCATCACGAGGCCGTTGACGCCCGCCACATTGCGGAAGATCTCGACCTGATTGAGCGCGTTCTGGCCAGTGGTCGCGTCCAGCGTCTGCAGCACGGTGTGCGGCGCGTCCGGCTCGCGCTTCTGGAGGACGCGCACGATCTTGGCGAGTTCGTCCATCAGCTCCGCCTTGTTCTGAAGGCGGCCGGCCGTGTCGATGATCAGGACGTCGGAATCGTTGCGCACGGCCTCGTCGTAGGCCTCGAAGGCGAGGCCCGCCGCATCCGCGCCGATCGCCTTGGCGACCACGGTGGAATTGGTGCGCTCGCCCCAGATCTTCAGCTGCTCGACGGCGGCGGCACGGAACGTGTCGCCCGCGGCGAGCGTCACCTTCAGGCCGCCGCGCACCAGCTTGGCCGTCAGCTTGCCGATGGTCGTGGTCTTGCCGGTGCCGTTGACGCCGACGACGAGGATTACGTGCGGCTTGACCGAGAGGTCGAGTTCAAGGGGCCTTGCTACCGGATCCAGCGCCTTCTCCACCTCGTCGGCGAGGATGGCGCGCACGGCGTCGCCCGAGATTTCCTTGCCGAAGCGCCCGTCCGACAGGCGGTCGGTGATGCGCATCGCGGTCTCGACGCCGAGATCGGCCTGGATCAGGACGTCCTCGAACTCCTGCAGCGTCTCCTCGTCGAGGCGCCGCTTGGTGAAGAGCGCCGTGATCTGGCCGGACAGCTGGTTGGAGGAGCGCGCGAGACCCTCGCGCAGTCGCTGGAAGAAGGGCTTTCTCGGCTCGGCCGCGAGAACCGCGTCGGCGCGCGCCTCGCGAAGGCTCCAGCCTTCCCCCTCGGTGCCGACGCGGCCGGGGATCGGCGCACGGGCACTCTCCGGCTCCGGCGGGAGCGGGGCGTCGAGCCAGGCGAACTCGTCATGGTCGGGCTCACGCTCGCCATCGACCAGCGCCGCGTCGACCGGCGCGTCGTGGACGGCGGCCGCGTCGATGCCGCCGTCACCCGCGACCAGCGCGGCTTCCGCGGGCGGCAGCGCGCTGTCGGGCTCGACCCCGCGCTCGTCGGCCGGCTCGTCCACTGGCGCGTCGAGCCAGGAGAAGTCGCCCTCGGCCTCCTTCTCCGGCGTCAGCGGTTCGTCGAGGAAGGCCGTGTCGTCGCTCGGCGAGTCTTGTGCCGGGGCGGCCTCGACCGGCGCGAGCGCGACGGGAGCCGGCGTCGGTGCCGGCTCGGCCTCTAGTTCAGAGTTTTTTTTTCAGCCGGGACGGCCGAGCCGTCGGGGTCCTTCGGTTGGAGCGGGGTGATGCCGCCGCCGGCCGGCTCGTCGGCCGCCGCGCCCGCTTCCGAATCGACGTCCGCCGAGGCCATCGCCGGCTGGTGGATTTCCGGCACGGTGGAATCGGGACGGGCGGCCGTCGTGTCCTGCGCGCGCGGCAAGCCGCCCGATTCCGGGATGCGCTCCTCCTCCTTCGCCCCGAAGGAGAAGATGCGGCGGAAGAAGCCTCGTTGCTCGGCCATGCGATGCGATCCGATCGGTCTGGTCAGGCTGCGGCGCGCGCGGCCGGGAGTGAGGTGGCGAGTAGGCGTTCGCCCGTTTCGCCATGAATGATAGCGTCGACGATCTCGCCGGGGAGGCCGGTGTCGATCTCGGCCAGCGTGAAGTCCTCGGTTCGGCCGAGACCTTCGCGCTCCACCAGGACGGCGCGACGCTGCCCGACGGCGCGCCCGAGGTGGGCGCGGTAGGCCGCATCGCCGAGCGCTCGCAGGCGGGCGGCGCGCTCCTTGACCACGGGTTTTGGCAGCTGCGGCATGCGCGCGGCCGGCGTTCCCTCGCGCGGGCTGAAGGGAAAGACGTGGAGATGCGTCAGCCCGCAATCGGCAACGAGCCCAAGCGAGTTCTCGAACATCGCCTCGGTCTCGGTCGGGAAGCCGGCGATGATGTCGGCGCCGAAGACGATGTCGGGGCGCTTTTGCCGCAGCTCGGCGCAGAAGCGGATGGAGTCGTCCCGCAGGTGGCGGCGCTTCATCCGCTTCAGGATCATGTCGTCGCCGGCCTGCAGCGACAGGTGGAGATGCGGCATGACGCGGCGGTCGCCGCCGATCGCCTCGACCAGAGCCTCGTCGGCCTCGACGCTGTCGATCGACGAGAGGCGCAGGCGCTGGAGGTCCGGCACGTGGCGCAGGATGGACTGGACGAGGGTCCCGAGGCGCGGGGCGCCCGGCAGGTCGGCGCCCCAGCTCGTCATGTCGACGCCCGACAGGACGACCTCCGCGTAGCCGTTGTCGACCAGCCGCTTCACCTGCGTCACCGCCGCGCCCATCGGCACGGAGCGCGAATTGCCCCGGCCGTAAGGGATGATGCAGAAGGTGCAGCGATGGTCGCAGCCGTTCTGCACCTGCACGATCGCGCGGGCCCGGCCCTCGATCGCATCCACCATGTGCCCAGCGGTCTCCCGCACGCTCATGATGTCGTTGACGCGGATCTTCTCGGCCGCCGCCACGCCGAAGTCGGGGAGGGCTCGGTAGCTGGCCGCCGACAGCTTCTCCTCGTTGCCGATCACGGCATCGACTTCCGTCATGTCGGCGAAGCGGGCGCTTTCGGTCTGCGCGGCGCAGCCGGTGACAACGATGCGCGCGTCCGGATTGTCGCGGCGCGCGCGGCGCACGGCCTGACGCGCCTGGCGCACAGCCTCGGCCGTGACCGCGCAGGTGTTGACGAGGATCGCCTTGCGCCCGTCGGACCCGAGCCCGGCCTCGCCGGCCTCGCGCTTCATCACCTCCGCCTCGTAGGTGTTGAGGCGGCAGCCGAAGGAGATGACTTCGACGCCGCTCACGCGCGGGCCTCCGCGGGGGCTTCGTCGCGGGCAAAGGCGCCGGTCGCGGGGTCGAGCGTGCCCGACCATTCCCACTCGGCGGGGCCGGTCATCAGGACATGGTCGTCGCCGCGCCACTCGATCAGGAGCTCGCCGCCGGCCGGCACCGTGACGGCAACGGTCCGCCCGGTCCGCCCGGTGCGCGCGGCCGACACCGCCGCCGCGCAGGCGGCCGACCCGCAGGCCTTGGTCAACCCCGCGCCGCGCTCCCAGGTGCGGATCTCCAACGCTTGGCGCGAGGTGACGCGGGCAATCGAGATATTGGCGCGGTCGGGGAAGAGGGGGTGGTTCTCGAGGATCGGGCCGAAGCGGTCGAGCGCATAGGACCAGACGTCGTCCGCCACCCAGAAGATCGCGTGCGGATTGCCCATCGAGGCGACGGAGGGCGAATGGAGGATCGGCGCGTCGATCGGGCCGATCTGAAGCTCGATCGCGCGGGTGTCGGCGAACTCATCCGCGAGCGGGATGTCGCGCCAGCCGAAGCGGGGGAGGCCCATGTCGACGGTCAGAAGGCCGTCCTCGCGCTCGAAGGCTTCGAGAAGCCCGGCCCGCGTCTCGAACACGAAGTCGCGCACGCCCGTCTCGGCGGCGAGGGCCTGCACCACGCAGCGCGTGCCGTTGCCGCAGGCGCCCGCTTCCGTGCCGTCGGCATTGATGATCCGCACGAAGGCGAAGGTTCCGGACGTCGCCGGGTCGTGGATCGCCATGATCTGGTCGAAATGCGTCTCGTCCCGTCCGGCAAGCGCTCGCGCGGCCTCCGGCTCGATGCGCATCGCGGTGCCGCGCAGGTCCGCGACGAGAATCTCGTTGCCGAGCCCGTTCATGCGGGCAAAGGGGATCGGATGCGTCATGGTCGCGGGTCGGGCCGAGGGCTAGGGTTCGCGGCCTATATGGCAAGAACCGTGCGGCATTGCTACCCGGCCGCGTTGCGCCAGAAGTAGTAGACGGCAAGCCCGAGGCCGACGGCGATGACGACCGCGCGCACGTAGGGCTGGGGCACGCGCTTGGCGGTCCAGACCCCGGCATATCCGCCGAGCGCGACGCCCGGGATCATCACTATGGCCTCTGGCCAGGCGACGACGCCGCCCGACACGAAGACCACGATGGCGACCACCGCGATCACGGTGGCGAGCATGTTCTTCAGGGCGTTGAGCTTGTGGTAGTCGCCGCCCTGCGTGAGCCCGAGCGTCGCCAGCATCATGATGCCCATGCCGGCGCCGAAGAAGCCGCCGTAGATCGCGGTCAGGAACTGAACCACCGGCCCGGCGAGCCCCTTGCCGCGTCCGGCCTCCTCCGCGTGGCGGGCCTTCGGTTTCAGCCAGGGGCCGGCGGCGAAGAGGGCGGTCGCGGCGAGCAGGAGCCAGGGCACCATCGACTGGAACTGCGGATTGTCGAGCGACAGGAGGATCAGCGCGCCGACGCCGGACCCGAGCACCGAGGCGAGCGCCAGCATCAGCGCGCCGCGCCACATCCGCCGGATGTCGCTCCAGTAGGCGAGCGTCGAGGTGACGTAGCCCGGGAACTGCACGATCGACGAGGTGGCGTTCGCCGAGATCGGCGAGATGCCGCCGAGCGTCATCGCGCCAAAGGTCAGGAACGTGCCGCCGCCGGCGACCGCATTGATCGCGCCGGCCAGAAAGCCCGAAAGAAAAAGCGACAGGGCGTAGAGAAGCGTCATGAGGGGCCTTGCGCGGCGTGCAGACCCGTTCCCTTAGGCGAACCGCGCCCGCGCGCAAGGGCTGCGACGTACGAAAGCTGCCGCCCCTCGACAAGGGGCGCCCACGCGTGTAAGAGCGCCACGCTTTCCTCAGAATAACTTGACCGTGTTTCACGGCCATGACCGGCTCGATCCGGCATGAAACGAACCGAGGCAGACCATGAACATCATCGCCGAACTGGAGGCCCAAGAGGCCGCCCGCATCGCCGCCATCCGCACGCTTCCGACCTTCTCGCCGGGCGACACGCTGCGCGTCAACGTCCGCGTGACGGAGGGCACCCGTACCCGCGTGCAGGCTTACGAGGGCGTCTGCATCGCTCGCTCGGGCGCCGGCATCCAGGAGAACTTCACGGTTCGCAAGATCTCCTACGGCGAAGGCGTCGAGCGCGTGTTCCCGATGTACTCGCCGGCTCTCGAGTCGGTCGAGGTGGTCCGCCGCGGTCGCGTCCGTCGCGCCAAGCTCTACTACCTGCGCGATCGTCGCGGTAAGTCGGCCCGTATCGTCGAGGCGACCAACGTGCGCGCTCGCAAGCTCAACGACGACGCCCGTTCGGTGGCTGCCAACGAGCGCGCCGCCAAGGAAGCCGCCAAGACGGCTGCCAAGGAAGCCGCGGAGTAAGCTCCGGCGCTTCGTCGCTTTCGAGACTGGCAAAGGGCGGCCTCGTGCCGCCCTTTCGCGTTTCTGGTGGAGACTGGACCCATGGACGAGCACGCGGCCGCCAACCTCGCCAACTGGAACGAGCGGGCGCGGCTCCACGCGACCGACACGACGGGATCCTACAGGATCGCCAAGGTGCTAGCGGGCGGCTCGTCCCTTCACGACATCGAGGCGGAAGAGATCGGCGACGTCGCCGGGCTCGACGTCGTCCATCTCCAGTGCCACATCGGCCTCGACACGCTGTCGCTGAAGCACCTCGGCGCGCGGTCGGTGACCGGCCTCGACTTCTCGCCCGATGCCGTGGCGGCCGCCCGTGCCTTCGCGCTGGAAGCGGGGACGGACGCCCGTTTCGTGGAAGCCTCGCTCTACGACGCCCCGCAGGGGCTCGGCGCGCGCTACGACCTCGTCTTCGTCACCTGGGGCGCCATCAACTGGCTGCCGGACATCGCGGGCTGGGCAAGGGTCGTGGCCGAGGTGCTGCGCCCGGGCGGGCGTCTCTACCTTCTCGAGGGGCACCCGTTGCTCAACCAGTGCGAATGGCCGGGTGGGCGAGCCGAACTGACCTACGACTTCCGCACGCCGCGAGAGCGTCCGCTGGCCTTCGACACCGCCCAGACCTACACCGGCGACGAACGGCCGCTCCGCCATACGCGCAACTACGAATGGCTCCATCCGATCGGCGACATCGTGAACGCGTTGATCGCGGCCGGGATGCGGGTCGACTTCCTGCGCGAGCACGAGCGGATCGCCTGGCGCGCCTTTCCCGAGATGGTGGAGGTCGGCGAGGATCTCTACGCCCTGCCGCCGGGTCTGCCGCGCATGCCGATCAGCTTCTCGATCGGAGCCACCCGCTCCGCCTGAACGTCTCCCATGGGGCGCGGCGCTCGGCCGATTGCCCTGCCACACAAGCTTGAAGGAGGCCGGACATGAGCCTTCGCTCCCGTCTTCGCGCCATTCCGATTGATCGTTTCCTGCTTCTTCTGATCGCGACCGTCGCGCTTGCCGCCGTCCTGCCGGCACGCGGCCAGGTGGCCGAGGCCTTCGACTGGATCACCTACGGGGCGATCGCGCTCCTGTTCTTCCTCTACGGCGCGCGCCTGTCGCCGCAGGCCGTTTGGGCGGGGCTCCTGCACTGGCGCTTGCAGGGCCTCGTGTTCCTGTCGACCTTCGCGCTCTTTCCGCTGGTCGGGCTCCTCGTCTACCCGATGGCCGGCCAGATCCTGCCGGCAGAACTCGCGCTCGGCCTCCTCTACCTGACGCTCCTGCCGTCCACCGTGCAGTCCTCGATCGCCTTCACCTCGATCGCGGGCGGCAACGTGCCGGCGGCGCTGACGAGCGCGTCGGTGTCCAACATGCTCGGCGTCGTCGTGACGCCGCTCCTCGTCTTGCTTCTGGCGAGCGGTTCGGGCGGGGCGATCTCGTTCGATGCGATCGAGAAGATCGCGCTCCAGATCCTCGCGCCCTTCGTCGCGGGGCAGGTCGTGCGGCCGCTGATCGGCGCCTGGCTCGCCCGCCACAAGCCGGTGACGACCGTCGTCGACCGTGGCTCGATCCTCCTCGTCGTCTACGCCGCCTTCTCGGAAGGCGTCGTCGCGGGCGTCTGGACAAGTCTCGACTGGCGGGACCTCGTGATCGTTGTCCTCCTCGACATCGCGATCCTCGCCTTCGTCCTGTCGGTGACGACGCTTCTTGCCCGCAAGCTGCGCTTCTCGCGCGAGGACGAGATCGCGATCGTCTTCTGCGGATCGAAGAAGAGCATGGCGACCGGCATCCCGATGGCGGGCATCCTCTTCGCGGGCCATGCGATGGCGCTGGTCGTCCTGCCGCTCATGCTGTTCCACCAGATCCAGCTCTTCGCCTGCGCCGCGCTCGCCCAACGCTATGCCCGCCGCACGCCCGGCCCGGTGCCAAGCGTCACCGAGGCGGCCGCCGCCGAGCGCCGGAGCGTCGAGGATGCGGTCGCCACGACCAACCCCTGAGACGATGAGCGGCGATGCACGGCGGGCCATTGCGCGGCCGCGCGCGCGGGCGTATTTTGGAACGATGCGAAGAAGCGTGAGACACAACGGCCGCCTGCCGACCACGCTGGGGTTCTCCCCGGTGGAGGATCGCGCACGCATGCCCGGCCGCTTCTTCTATCGGCAGATCTCGGCCGTCCACCTAGCGGCCTGAGCCGCCGCGACAGCGCGGCCCCAATGCACCCAGACGTTCCGTGATGTCCGGCACGGCGGCCCGATGGCCGTCCGGCCCTATCGAAAACGTGAAAAGCCGATGAGCGACCAACAGAAGCCCCGCACCCTCTACGACAAGATCTGGGACGACCACGTCGTCTCGACCGGCGAGGGGGGCGAAAGCCTCCTCTACATCGACCGTCACCTCGTCCACGAGGTGACGAGCCCGCAGGCCTTCGAGGGCCTGCGCGCGGCCGGACGCCGGGTCCGCCATCCCGCGCGCACGCTCGCCGTCGTCGACCACAACGTGCCGACCTACGATCGGCGCGGCGGCATCCACAACGAAGAAAGCCGCATCCAGGTCGAGACGCTGGCGAAGAACGCGGCCGAGTTCGGCGTCGAGTATTTCAACGAGGTCGATGAACGCCAAGGCATCGTCCACATCATCGGGCCGGAGCAGGGCTTCACCCTGCCGGGCATGACGATCGTCTGCGGCGACAGCCACACCTCGACCCACGGCGCCTTCGGCGCGCTCGCCCACGGCATCGGCACCTCGGAGGTCGAGCACGTGCTGGCCACCCAGACGCTGATCCAGCAGAAGGCGAAGAACATGCTCGTCCAGGTGGACGGGCAGCTGCCGCCGGGCGTCACCGCCAAGGACATCATTCTCGCCATCATCGGCGAGATCGGCACGGCGGGCGGCACCGGCTACGTCATCGAGTTCGCCGGCGAGGCGATCCGCGCCCTGTCGATGGAAGGGCGCATGACGATCTGCAACATGACGATCGAGGGCGGCGCGCGCGCCGGCCTGATCGCGCCGGACGAGACGACCTTCGCCTATATCAAGGACAAGCCGCGAGCGCCGAAGGGCGCGGCCTTCGAGCAGGCCGTCGCCTACTGGCGCACGCTGCACACGGACGAGGGCGCCCATTTCGACAAGGTCGTGCGTCTCGACGCCGCCAACCTGCCGCCGATCGTCTCCTGGGGCTCCTCGCCGGAGGACGTCGTCTCGGTCACGGGCACGGTGCCGGACCCGGAGGCGATCGCCGACGAGAACAAGCGCGAGACCAAGAAACGCGCGCTCGACTACATGGGCCTGACGCCGGGCACGCCGATGACGGATCTCACCGTCGATCGCGTCTTCATCGGATCGTGCACCAACGGGCGCATCGAGGACCTGCGCGCCGTCGCCAAGGTCGTGGAGGGCCGCAAGGTGGCCGAGACCGTCTCGGCGATGATCGTGCCGGGCTCGGGACTGGTGAAGCTGCAGGCCGAGGCCGAGGGTCTCGACGCCATCTTCAAGGCGGCGGGCTTTGACTGGCGCGAGCCGGGCTGCTCGATGTGCCTCGGGATGAACGAGGACCGCCTCAAGCCTTACGAGCGCTGCGCCTCGACCTCGAACCGCAACTTCGAGGGTCGGCAGGGCTTCAAGGGCCGCACGCACCTCGTCTCGCCGGCGATGGCGGCCGCCGCCGCGATCGCGGGACGGTTCGTCGACATTCGCGAGTGGCGGTAGACCTCTCCAAGCGCCCGGACGGCCTAGGCTGGACTGGGCGGAGGTTCTAGCCCGCGAGGGCAGGGCCGGCCGGTCGCCGACGCTTCAGCGCCGGCTCCGGCACCGCCTCGCGGATGTCGATCACCACCTTGTCGCGCCCGTCCGCCTTCGCGCTGTAGAGAAGGCGGTCGGCCCGGTTGATCGCGTCGAACAGCGTTTCCTGCGGGTTGATCGCCACCACGCCGGAGCTCGCCGTCACCGTCAGGTCGGTGAGCGGCGCCGGCCAGCGGATCTGCCGCGCCGAGGTGCGCACAGTCTCGGCAAGTTCCAGCGCCGACGCGCGGTCGCCGCCGGCGACCACGATCGCGAACTCCTCGCCGCCGATGCGCGCCACCAGCCCGTCCGCGCCGGCAAGACCGCTGCAGAGCGCCGCATAGCCGCACAGGACGGCGTCGCCCGCTTCGTGGCCGTAGCGGTCGTTGATCTGCTTGAAATGGTCGAGATCGCTGAGGACGAGGGTGAGGCGCCTATCGGGC
Organism: Aureimonas phyllosphaerae; assembly: GCF_900113065.1. Lineage (GTDB taxonomy): Bacteria > Pseudomonadota > Alphaproteobacteria > Rhizobiales > Rhizobiaceae > Aureimonas > Aureimonas phyllosphaerae. The sequence continues at coordinate 73,651 of NZ_FOOA01000004.1, read as the reverse complement.
AGCATGCGTCGGCGCATCGCCTCGACGCCCTGTTCGAGGCCGCGCCGGTTCAGCGCTCCGGTCAGCGCGTCGGCGGTCGATTCCTCGCGCAGGCGTGCGATCACATCGAACGCCGTTGTCAGGATCACGCTCAGCGCCAAGAGGATGCCGGTCGCCGCGCCATTCAGCTGGAACACGAAGCCCCAGGGCGACTCGCGCCAGTTCGACACGCCGAGATCCTCGGGCGAAGCATAGAGAAGAAGGACGTTCTGCAGGCCGAGGCTCACCGTGATCGTGCCACACAGGCCGACGAGGAGCGGCCGCAGCGTGCCCGGATCGTGCCGCATCTCGACTGCGGACAGGAGCATCAGGGCAGCGCAGGCCGTCTGCACCGAGAACACCTCGTGCAGCACCGAGCCCCCCAGAAAGGCGAGACTCACCGCCGCACCGGCGCTTCCGGCTCCGACGACGAGGGCGAGCCATGCCCAGCGCGGGCGGCGCCCGGCGCGTGCGGCGAAGGCGGCGTTGGCGACCGCGAGCGCGATCAGGAACAGCGTGTCCTCGAGCGTCGGCTTGGCGACGCTGCCCGGCGCCGTCGGCAGGACGGTGAGGGCGAAGCCGAGCGAGGCGACGAAGAAGCCTGCGCTCCACCATCGAAGGCTGGCATGGAGGCGCGACAGCAAGAGGAAGCAGAGCGCGAAGGCGCAGAAGAGGACCGGCACGGACCAGGCGAGGATGTCGGCCCGCATCTGTTGTCCTCCCACCCCCCATGACGCAACGTCGCCGACGCCATGACTTGACGCCGTAATGTTGCACCCCAATGCAAAACCACTAGCCGCAGCGGCAGCCCGGCGCAATCCGAGCGTCGTGGATCCGGCCAACGATCCGTCCGCCGCGACTTGACGCTCGCGCGCTTCCGCCGCACACCAGCGGCATGAGCCAGAGCGAAAGCGTTCCCGATATCGAGATCGGCCTCCTGCGTCTGAAGGATGCGCGCGAGCTCGCGCCGCTTCTGGCCGCCTACAACCAGGCCATGTTCCGGGGCGCGCCGGGCGCGCCCGACACGTTCTACGCCGAGCAGCTCCTGCAGGATCGCACGGGCGAGATGCTGGGCGCCCGGCTCGACGGCGAACTCGTCGGTTTTCTCCAGTTCTACGACCTGCCGGATCTCTGGACGGGCATGCGCTCGGGGCTCGCCGACCACGTGTTCGTCGACCAGCGTCACCGCCGCAAGGGCATCGCCAAGGCGATGGTCGATCTCCTCGCGGAAGAGGCCGATTCGCGCGGCTGGTCGCGCCTCGTGCTCCACGCGCCGCGCCACGGCGGATCGGGTCGCCATCTCTACGAGAAGGTAGCCGAGCCCGCCGACTGGTCGAGCTACGTCCTGCGCTTCCTCGATCGCTGACGGCCGGCCGACACCGTTCGCCTGCGACGCAAGCGACATTCAATCGGTTTGGGCGCGAATGCGACCGATCGCGGCTTGATTTCGCAGCCGCACAGGTTCTTTAGAAGCAATCCAGCCGCGTTTGGGCGCCACGCCCGGCGTCCCATGCCAGCCGCGATCGCCCACGGAGTGATCCTTGTCCGACATCAAATCCGCCCGGCCGCTGTCGCCGCATCTCACGGTCTATCGGTTCCGTCCGACCATGGCCATGTCGATCCTGCACCGCATCACCGGCGGCGCGCTTTATGTCGGCACGGCGCTCGTCGTCTGGTGGCTGATCGCCGCCGCCAGCGGGCCGGACGCCTTCTCCTATGCGTCCGCCTTCTTCGGCTCGATCATCGGCCGGCTGATCCTCTTCGGCTACAGCTGGGCGCTGCTCCACCACATGGCCGGCGGGATCCGCCACCTGATCTGGGATACGGGCGCCGGCCTCGGCCGCGAAGAATCCACCAAGCTCGCCATCGCCACGCTGGTCGCCTCGCTCGTCGGGACCGTCCTCCTGGGGCTGGTCGTCGTCATCCTCTGAAGGAAGGTTCCGTCATGGACATGAGAACTCCCCTGAAGCGGGTCCGGGGTTACGGCGCCGCCGGCGAGGGCACCGGGCACTTCTGGACGCAGCGGCTCACCGCCGTCGCCAACCTCTTCCTGATCTCGTTCTTCGTCGTGCTCCTGATCGCGCTGCACGACGAACCCTATGAAGGCGTGCGCGCGGCCTTCGCCAACCCGCTGGTCGGGCTGGTGATGGGTCTTGTCGTGATCTCCGTGTGTGTCCACATGCGTCTCGGCATGCAGACCATCATCGAGGACTACGTCCACGGCGGCACGAAGGTGGCCCTCGTCATCCTGAACACCTTCTTCGCCGTCCTCGTCGCCTCGGCGAGCCTTTTCGCGATCGTCAAGATGAGCTTCGGAGCCTGAACACCATGGCGACTGCCCAGCCCCATCGCAGCGCGCCGGCCCAGAACGGCAAGGCCTACACTTTCATCGACCACACGTTCGACGTCGTGGTCGTCGGCGCCGGCGGCGCGGGCCTCCGCGCCACGCTCGGCGCGGCCCAGGCCGGCCTGAAGACCGCCTGCATCACCAAGGTCTTCCCGACCCGCTCGCACACCGTGGCGGCGCAAGGCGGCGTCGCCGCCTCGCTCGGCAACATGGGCGAGGACAACTGGCGCTGGCACATGTACGACACCGTGAAGGGGTCGGACTGGCTGGGCGACCAGGACGCCATCGAGTATCTGGTACGCGAGGCCCCCAAGGCCGTGTACGAGCTCGAGCACTTCGGCGTGCCCTTCTCGCGCACCACGGACGGCAAGATCTACCAGCGCCCCTTCGGCGGCATGACCACCGACTTCGGCAACGGCCCGCCGGCACAGCGCACCTGCGCCGCCGCCGACCGCACCGGCCACGCGATCCTGCACACGCTCTACGGCCAGAGCCTGCGCTACTCGTCCGAGTTCTTCATCGAGTACTTCGCGATCGACCTCATCATGGACGAGGAGGGCGCCTGCCGCGGCGTCGTCGCCATCAACATGGACGACGGTTCGATCCACCGCTTCCGTTCGAAGAAGGTGATCCTCGCGACCGGCGGCTATGGCCGCGCCTACTTCTCGGCGACCTCCGCCCACACCTGCACCGGCGACGGCAACGCCATGGTGCTGCGCGCCGGCCTGCCGCTGCAGGACATGGAGTTCGTGCAGTTCCACCCGACCGGCATCTACGGCGCGGGCTGCCTGATCACGGAAGGGGCGCGCGGCGAGGGCGGCTACCTCACCAACTCGGAAGGCGAGCGCTTCATGGAGCGTTACGCGCCGTCCGCCAAGGATCTCGCCTCCCGCGACGTCGTCTCGCGCTCCATGACCATGGAGATCCGCGACGGCCGGGGCGTCGGCAAGAACAAGGACCACATCTTCCTGCACCTCGACCATCTCGACCCGAAGATTCTGCACGAGCGCCTGCCGGGTATCTCGGAATCGGCCCGCATCTTCGCGGGCGTCGACGTGACCAAGGAGCCGATCCCGGTCCTGCCGACGGTGCACTACAACATGGGCGGCATCCCGACGAATTATCACGGCGAGGTGCTGACCAAGCGCGACGGCAACCCGGACTCGGTGGTGCCCGGCCTGATGGCTGTCGGCGAGGCGGCCTGCGTGTCGGTGCACGGGGCCAACCGTCTCGGCTCGAACTCGCTGATCGACCTCGTGGTGTTCGGCCGCGCGGCCGGCCTGCGCTGCGCCGAGACCGTCTCGGCCGGCGAGGGCCACGCCCCGCTGCCCGCGAACGCCGGCGACAACTCGCTCGCCCGCCTCGATCGCTTCCGCTACGCCAAGGGCTCGACGTCCACCGCCGAGCTTCGCGACAACATGCAGCGCACGATGCAGTCGAACTGCGCCGTGTTCCGCACGGGCGAGATTCTCGAGGAAGGCCACGAGAAGATCCACCAGGTCTGGAAGGCGTCCGATGACGTTCGCGTCACCGACCGCTCGCTGATCTGGAACACGGACCTGATCGAGACGCTGGAATACGACAACCTGATCGCCCAGGCCGTCGTGACCATGGACTCGGCCCGCGCCCGCCAGGAGTCGCGCGGCGCCCACGCCCGCGAGGATTTCCCCGACCGCGACGACGTCAACTGGATGAAGCACACGCTGAGCTTCTGCGACACGGTCGCCAAGACCGTGACGCTGGAGGACCGGCCGGTGCACACCTACACGATGTCAAACGAGATCGAGTACATCCAGCCGAAGAAGCGCGTGTACTAAAGGTACGTGAGGGATCGAGTTTCCGGCTACGGCATGTGGCTGAACGATCGATTGGGCGCCGCTACCAAGTGGCGCCCAATTCTGTATCTGGTCGGTTGGGCGCTGATCGGTGCGGCGCTCGTGGCGGCGTTCAATAGTTTTACGGCCCACCCTCCGCCGAGTTGGAAGGGGCGCATTTCGACCGAGTTCCTGCTCTTCCATGCGGGATTCATAACGATCGCGGTCGCGATGGGCCTCTCGCTGGTGATGACGCTCGAACATCGGCGCTGGCGGTTTTTGCTCGGGCCTGCGTTGAACGCCCCGCTTGTCATCCTGACCCTCCAGTCCGGACAATTGTTCGCAGCGAATTTTCCCGACCCCGTCTGCGGTCGAGAAGCTGGATGCTTCGTTTTGGGCGTAAGTCCTGCAAGCATCGATATCGTCTTCGAAATTTGGCGGGCGCCGTGCGCCTATTCCCTATTCTTGACCCGGTTCGGGACAGGGATCGAGATGAACTATTCCGAAGACGGGTCTTATCTCTCCAACCCGCATCTGCTTCTCAGCGGCAATGAACGCATTCTGGTTCTCGCGAGAGGTGGGTACCTCGTCGACGCGTTCGAGATATCGACCGGTCGGATCATGTCCGATTTCGTCAGTTGGGCTCAGCCCGACCGGGATGCCGCGATGCTCGGAAACTCGGAAGCGATCAGAAGACTGCTCGACGAAAACAAATAGCTGCCCAAATCATCCGCCGACGCGCCGCCGCTTCCCGCCGCCAGCGCGCTTTGCTATCGCGGGTGGTATGAAATCGGACATGTTGCGCGGGCTGGGCCGGCACATTCTTCGCCGCAGCCGGGTCCTGCGCTTCAGGGTCAAGCGTGCAGTCGGACTGACGGATCGGCCGATGCTGGTCGTCTACCCCGGACGCGTCGCACGCGGGCGGCTGCAGATCCTCGGGCGCGTCCTGGAGGACGAAGGCGTCTTCGACGCCCCCCATTCCAATTCCACGCTGCGCAATCTCTGGCTGACCTTCAAGCGCTACGAGACCGACGAGATCGGGACGGCTCGGGTGCGATACGAGGGGCCGGCGGGCTCCGGCGTCCTCCTCAGCGACCGGGAGGGCTATGTCCGGCTCGATATCGAGACCGCTCATCTCGGCGAGGATGCCGCGCCCTGGACGCCGGTCCGCTTCCATCTCGAAACGGCGAAGGGCTACGATTTTGCGCCGGTGGATGCCGAGGGCAGGGCGCGCGTCGTCTCGCCCGCCGCGCGCTTCGGCGTCATTTCGGACATCGACGATACGATCATTCACACCGGCGCCTTCAAGATGCTGCGCCACTGGCGGATCGTCACGGCCAATTCGCCCGAAGCCCGCGCGGCCTTCCCCGGTGTCTCGGAGTTCTACCGCGCCCTTTGCGACGGCGCGGCGGGACCCGAGACCAACCCGGTCTTCTACGTCTCGTCCAGTCCCTGGAACCTGTCGGATATCTTCGAGCGCTTCATGGCGCAGAAGAACATCCCGGCTGGTCCGATGCTCCTGCGCTCCCTGTCCGACGACGCGCTCGGCTGGCTGCTGCGGCGCCACCGCAGCCACAAGGACGGCGCGATCGACGAACTGATGGCCGATTATCCCGACCTCAAGTTTGTACTGATCGGCGACAGCGGCCAGAAGGACGCGACGGTCTATGCGTCCGCCGTGGAGCGCCATCCCGGACGCGTCCTCGCCGTGCACATCCATGACGTGCGACCCGAGGGAGACGTGTCGACCGAGGTGGAGCGCGAGCTGAAGCGCATCGAGGCGGCCGGCGTTCCGACGACCCTTGGCCGGACGCTGGAGGCGGCCAGCGCCCATGCGGAGGCTGCAGGCCTCGTCGCGGCGGGGACGCATGCGGCGGTGCTGGCCGAAGTCGCCGAGGAGGTCGGCAAGCCGACGCGCTTCGGCCCGTTCCCGGTGATCGTCCAGCCGTGAACGGGAATGCCGTGGGGCCGGTGCAGACCGGCGCCGACATACAAACGGTTTAACCGCGGGGGCGACACCGTGGTGTGTTGCGCTGCCCGCGCATTCGTGTTTAGCCCCATTCTAAAGACGCGCATCCCCTGTCCAGGACCCGGCCATGGTCGAACTCACGCTCCCCAAGAACTCCACCGTCCAGAAGGGCAAGGTCTGGCCGAAGCCCGCCGGCGCCAAGAACGTGCGCGAGTTCGGCGTCTATCGCTGGTCGCCGGACGACGGCCAGAACCCGCGCGTCGACACGTTCTACGTCAACACCGACGACTGCGGCCCGATGGTGCTCGACGCGCTCCTCTGGATCAAGAACAAGGTCGATTCGACCCTCACGCTGCGCCGCTCCTGTCGCGAAGGTATCTGCGGCTCCTGCGCGATGAACATCGACGGCTCCAACACGCTCGCCTGTACCAAGGGCATGGACGAGGTGAAGGGCGCGGTGAAGGTCTATCCGCTGCCGCACATGCCGGTGGTCAAGGACCTCGTGCCCGACCTCACCGTGCCTTACGCGCAGCTGCGCTCGATCGAGCCCTGGCTGAAGACCGAAACGCCGGAGCCCGAGAAGGAGTGGCGCCAGAGCCACGAGGACCGTGAGAAGCTTGACGGGCTCTACGAGTGCATCCTGTGCTTCTGCTGCCAGACCTCGTGCCCGAGCTACTGGTGGAACGGCGACCGCTATCTCGGCCCAGCGGTTCTGCTCCAGGCCTATCGCTGGCTGATCGACTCGCGCGACGAGGCGACCGGCGAGCGCCTCGACAACCTTGAGGATCCGTTCCGCCTCTACCGCTGCCACACGATCATGAACTGCACGCAGGCCTGCCCGAAGGGCCTGAACCCCGCCAAGGCGATTGCCGAGATCAAGAAGATGATGGTCGAGCGCCGGGTTTAATCGGCACGCCTTGCATCCGCCGGGTTCGGCGCGCCGTAGTTGAAGGTGCCGAACCCCCGCGGAGACCCATCGATGACGCGTTCATCCTTCCTGCGGCCGGGCGTTCTCGCGCTCGGCCTTTTTGCTGTCCTCACCCCGATCGCCGCGCAGGCCGACGAGGCGATCCTTGCCGGCGGTTGCTTCTGGTCGATGGAAACCGATCTCGACCGGGTTCCCGGCGTGACGAAGACCGTGTCGGGCTACACCGGCGGCCATCTGAAGAACCCGACCTATCAGGACGTCGTCACCGAGACGACCGGGCACTACGAGGCGGTGAAGGTCACCTACGACCCGGCGAAGATCACCTACGACCAGCTGCTCCAAGCCTACTGGCATTCGATCGATCCGACCGACGCAGGCGGCCAGTTCTGCGACCGCGGCGACTCCTACCGCACCGCCGTCTTCGCGATCGGCGACGGGCAGATGAAGACGGCCGAGGCCAGCAAGGCGGCGGTCCAGAAGGAGCTGGGAAAGAAGGTCGCGACGGCGGTGCTGCCGGCGGCCGAGTTCTACCCCGCCGAGGACTACCATCAGGACTACGCCCGAAAGAATCCCGGCCATTACAAGCGTTACCGGATCGGCTGCGGACGCGATGCCGCGGTGAAGGCCGTCTGGGGCGCCAAGGCGCAGGCCGAGCTGACGGCCAAGCTCGACTGAGGCGGTGTGCCGCGTGAGGGAACCGAATCCGACCCCCGCGCGTAACTGCCCCGACGCGACCGGCGTGCGTTTGCGCGCCGGCTTTGTATGCGGGCTCAGGAGACTTCGATGGCCAAGCAGGGCAAGACCCCGATCCATCCGACCAAGAACACCTTGAACGAGAATCTGCGCCGCTCGATGATCGAGCTTCTGCAGGTGCACCTGGCCTCGGCCATCGACCTCAGCTACCAGGCCAAGCAGGCCCACTGGAACGTCAAGGGTCACAACTTCTACGGAACCCACCTCCTGTTCGACAAGCTCCACGAGGAAGCCGAGGAGTATGTCGACACGATCGCCGAGCGTCTGACGGCCCTCGGCGGCCAGGCCCGCGGCACGGTGCAGGCCTCGGCCGAGGCGACCGTTCTCGACCCCTATCCGCTCGATCTCGTCGACCTGATGGGCCACATCAAGCGCCTGGCCGATAGCTACGCCAAGTGGGGCGGCGCCCTGAAGGACGCCGTGAAGGAGTCGGACGAGGCGGGCGACGACCTGACCGCCGATCTCTTCACCGAAGTTGGTCGCGGCATCGACAAGTCGCTCTACTTCCTGGAAAGCCACTTCCAGCACGCCTGATCGATCCCCCGCGCGCCGGACGTCCTCCTCCCCGGACGGCGCGCACGAAAAAGGGCGGCTCTCGCGAGCCGCCCTTTTTTGTTGGTCCGCGTTGGGCGGAGCTTACTCGATCGTCTGGCCGGTCTTCGCCCAGTCGGCGATGAAGGCCTTGAGGCCGTTGTCGGTGAGCGGGTGCTTGACTAGCGCCTTGAGGGTCGCCGGCGGCACGGTCGCGACGTCGGCGCCGATCAGGGCGGCCTCGCGCACGTGGTTCGGCGTGCGGATCGAGGCGGCGAGGATCTCGGTCTCGATGCTGTAGTTGTCGTAGATGCGGCGGATGTCGGAGATCAGCTCCATGCCGTCGATGTTCATGTCGTCGAGGCGGCCGACGAAGGGCGAGATGTAGGTCGCGCCGGCCTTCGCCGCGAGCAGCGCCTGGTTGGCCGAGAAGCAGAGCGTCACGTTGGTCTTGATGCCGTCCTCGGTGAAGCGCTTGCAGGCCTTCAGGCCGTCCAGCGTCAGCGGCAGCTTGACGACGATGTTGGGCGCGATCGCGGCGATGATCTTGCCCTCGCGCATCATGCCGTCGAAATCGGTCGAGGCGACCTCGCCCGAGACCGGGCCGTCGGTGACTTCGCAGATCTCCTTGAGGAGTTCCTTCAGCGGCCGGTTGGCCTTCAGGACCAGCGACGGGTTGGTGGTCACGCCGTCGATCAGGCCGGCGTCCTGCAGTTCCCTGATCTCGGCAATATCGGCCGTATCGACGAAAAATTTCATGAAATTCGTCCTTCGTTCACCGGCGGACGGCCAGCCCCTCCCATGGGGCCGACGGCGCCGCCGTCGATCCTGATGTCTGGTGGTGTATAGGACCCGGTATCGGAAGCAAGCGGGAATCAGCCGCCCCCGGCCCCGCCCAAGACCCTTTCATCGCACCGCGTGAAGAACGATATGGGGGGCACGGCGCCCGATTGCGAGCGCCGATTTTTCCTGGTTTCCGCAACGGCACCCGCTTGGATCACTCCCCCGCCCCGTTCACCGACCTCCTGTTCGCGCCGGACGCGCTTCCCGGCGGACCGAAGGTCGTGCCGGTGCTGGTGCCCCTGCCGGCGGAGCGTCCCTATTCCTACCGTGTGCCGGAGGGGATGTCGGTCGAGCCCGGCTCGATCGTGCAGGTGCCGCTCGGGCCGCGGCAGGTGGCGGGCGTCGTCTGGGACCAGCCGACCGATCCGGTGGACGCCCGGAAGCTGCGGGCGATCACCCATGTCTTCGACTGCCCTCCGCTCGACGCCACGATGCGGCGCTTCATCGACTGGGTCGCCGACTACACGATTTCGCCGCCCGGCCTCGTGGCGCGCATGGTGCTGCGGGCGCCGGTCGCCTTCGATCCGGAGCCGCACGTGGACGGCTTGCGCGCGACCGGTGTCCTGCCGCCGCGCATGACGCCGACGCGCCAGCGCGTCCTCGATACGCTGGCGCAATCGCCCGAATGGACGCGTTCGGGCTTGGCGAACGCCTCCGGCGTCGCCGTTTCCGTCGTCGACGGCCTCGTCAAGGTCGGCGCGCTCGAGCCTGTGTCCCTGCCGCCGCATCCGGCCGTCCCCGCGCCCGACACCGCGCACGGCCGCGCCGAACTGACGCCCGATCAGCGCGAGGCCTCCGACCGACTGATCGCGCCCGTGGAGGCGGGCGGCTTCTCGGTCTCGCTGCTCGAAGGCGTCACCGGATCGGGCAAGACCGAGGTCTATTTCGAGGCGGTGGCGCGCGCCCTCGACAAAGGGCGTCAGGTGCTGATCCTCCTGCCCGAGATCGCGCTGACCCAGAGCTTCATCGACCGCTTTCATCAGCGCTTCGGCGCCGAGCCGGCGCAGTGGCATTCCGATGTGCCGCCGCGCATGCGCGAGAAGGTGTGGCGGCAGGTGGCCGAGGGCCGCGTCAGGGTCGTCGCCGGGGCGCGGTCCGCGCTCTTCCTGCCCTTTCCCGACCTCGGCCTCGTCATCGTCGACGAGGAGCATGACCCCGCCTACAAGCAGGAGGACCGGACCTTCTACCACGCCCGCGACATGGCCGTGGTGCGGGGACGGGAGGGGGGCTGCCCGGTGATCCTCGCCTCCGCCACGCCTTCGCTCGAAAGCCGCGTCAACGCGCGCACCGGTCGCTACGCCCACGTGCCGCTCGGCCGCCGCTTCGCCGACGCCGCGCTGCCGGATCTCTCGCTGGTCGACCTGCGACGCCACCCGCCGGCGCGCGGCCGCTTCCTGTCGCCGGTGCTCCTGACCGCGATCGAAGAAACGGTGAAGCGCGGCGAGCAGGCGCTCCTCTTCCTCAACCGCCGCGGCTACGCGCCGCTGACGCTCTGCCGTGCCTGCGGCCATCGCTTCCAGTGCTCGCAGTGTTCGGCCTGGCTGGTCGACCATCGCCTGCGCGGCACCCTGCAATGCCACCACTGCGGCCACGCGCAGCACCGCCCGGAAAGCTGCCCGTCCTGCGGCACGCTCGACCATCTCGTGGCCTGCGGGCCGGGGGTCGAGCGCATCGCCGAGGAGATGCTGGAGACGTTTCCGGACGCACGCACGATTCTCCTGTCGTCCGACCTTCCGGGCGGCGCGCGGCGGCTGCGACGCGAACTCGACGCGGTGGCCGACGGCGAGGCCGACATCGTGATCGGCACGCAACTCGTCGCCAAGGGCCATCACTTTCCGCTGATGACGCTGGTCGGCGCGGTGGACGCCGACCTCGGCCTTGCCAACGGCGACCCGCGCGCGGCCGAGCGCACCTTTCAGCTCCTCCACCAGGTGACGGGCCGGGCGGGGCGCTCGGGGCTTCCGAGCCGCGGCATGATCCAGACTTGGAGTCCGGAGCATCCGGTGATGCAGGCGCTGGTCGCGGCCGATCCCGACCGCTTCTACGACCGCGAGGCCCATGAGCGCCAGCGCGCGGGGCTGCCGCCCTTCGGCCGGCTCGCCGCGCTGATCGTCTCGGCCGACACGCGCCGCGAAGCGGAGGAGCACGGGCGCGAACTCGCCCGCGCCGCACCGCAGGATATGGGGCTCGAGGTGCTCGGCCCGGCCGAGGCGCCGCTCGGGCTGGTGCGCGGGCGCCACCGCTTCCGGCTCCTGGCACAGGGCGGCCGGCGCGCGCCGCTCCAGGCGTTCCTGCGCGCGATGATCGCGGCCGCGCCGAAACCGCGCGGCTCGGTCCACGTCCAGATCGACATCGATCCGCAAAGCTTCCTCTGAGGCCCCGCAGCCCTTGCTGTCGGCGGCGCGATCCTGTCATGGCAGGGGCGAATGCGGGCGGCAGGGAAGAGGGACGGCATGAGGTTTAAGCGGCTGGTGTCGACGGCTCTTCTCGGTCTCGCCTGCGCGCCCGCCATCGCGCAGGATATGAGTTCCGGCCCCGCACACACCGCCGGGCCGCCGGCCGCGCAGGACACGATCTTCTGGTATCCCGCGCCGTCGCGCTGCACCTACTTCACGCCTGAGGGTCGCGCGGCCTTCCGCTTCGACGACCCTCAGACCTGGCGCTTTGCCTTCCTCGTGATGCGAGAGACAAAGGCGGAGACCCCCGTCGAGCGCGGCTACGTCATGGTCGACGGCGTCCTGCGCGAACTGGAGAAGGTGCGCTCGGGCGCCGACGCCGCGCAGGCCAACGTCACCGTCTGGCGCTCGGCCGGCGAGCCGCGCGTCAACGTCAACATGACGGTGCGCGAAACGGGCCGCTCGGCGGAGACCGTGGACCTCGCCGGCACGAGGACGCTGATTCGCGGCGACGGGCGGCGGGAGATCGCGGTGGAAGGGAACTGCACCGGCTGAGGTCCGTCCGGCTTTGCCGCTCGGCCCGATTTCCGCTAAGCCCTCGCGCCAACCGAACTCTTCCGCCGCGAGCTACGATGCCGATCACGCTTCCCACCACCACGGTCGACGCGCTGCCGTTTGCGGCTGCCTGCTTCAGCATCCTCTACGGCCTCTATGCGCTGTTCGCGCCGGGCACGTTCCTGCGCATGGCCAAGCTCCAGCCGATCGGCGAGCGGCGTGTCGGCCTGTCCGAGATACGTGGCTCGCTCGCCGGGCTTCCGCTCGGCGTTGGGCTGGCGACGCTGTTCTTCTACGACCAGCCCTTCACGCAGATGGCGCTCGGGGCAGGGTGGCTGTTCGTGGCCTTCGGCCGTCTCGTCTCGATCCTCTCCGACGATGCCTCGACCTTCGGCAACTGGCTCTGGCTCCTCGTCAACCTGATCGTCGCAGGCGCGTGTCTCGCCCCGGTTTTCGGGTTGGTGCCGGCCTGAGGCCGCGCCTCGTAAACCATGCTGTGAAGCCGCGTTTTCGGCCCCTTCGCTCTGTTGTGGAGCGGGAAACCCTGTGCTAGACGACCCCTCATCGCGGTCAGCCCGGGGGCAGGTTCCCGGCACTCGCGACCTTTTTTTGAACAGTTCCCACGAGCCTTCGCGACGCGACCGGGCGGACGCGGGAACCCAGATAAGAAGAGAAGCGATCGTCCGTGGCACAATCCTCCTCTCCGGTTTCCGGGGTCGCCGAACGCTACGCCCAGTCCCTTTTCGAGCTTGCTCGCGACGAAGGTTCGATCGACGCGACGGAGTCCGAGCTTCTGCAGTATCAGCAGCTGGTGGATGAGAACGCCGACTTCCGGCGTCTCGTCGAGAGCCCGGCGTTTACGTCGGACAATCAGCTGCGCGCGATCTCCGCTGTGGTCGCCGAGACGCGTCCGAGCGGGCTCGTCGGCAACTTTCTGAAGGTCGTGGCAGCCAACCGCCGTCTGTTCGCCTTCCCGTCGATCGTGCGCGGCTTCCGCGCCATGGCGGCCGAGCACCGTGGCGAGGTCGACGCGGAAGTCGTCAGCGCCCATCCCTTGAGCGACGATCAGCGGCGCGAACTGCGCGACGCGCTCGGCCGCTACACGTCGAAGACGGTCACCATGCGCGAGAGCGTCGACCCTGCGATCCTGGGCGGCCTCGTGGTCCGCATCGGTTCGCGCCAGATCGACACCTCGCTTCGCACAAAACTCTCATCCCTTAAGCTTGCGCTGAAAGAGGTCGGCTGATGGACATCCGGGCCGCGGAAATTTCCGCAATCCTGAAGAACCAGATCAAGAACTTCGGCAACGAGGCGGAAGTCTCCGAGGTCGGTACGGTTCTTTCCGTCGGTGACGGCATCGCCCGCGTCTACGGCCTCGACCAGTGCCAGGCCGGCGAAATGGTCGAGTTCCCCGGCGGCGTGCGCGGCATGGCGCTGAACCTCGAGTCCGACAATGTCGGTATCGTGATCTTCGGCTCCGACCGCGACATCAAGGAAGGCGACACCGTCCGCCGCACCGGCGCGATCGTGGACGTCCCGGTCGGCAAGGGTCTTCTCGGCCGCGTGGTCGACGGCCTCGGCAACCCGATCGACGGCAAGGGCCCGATCGAGTCCACCGAGCGTCGCCGCGTCGACGTCAAGGCGCCCGGCATCATTCCGCGCAAGTCGGTGCACGAGCCGATGTCGACCGGCCTCAAGGCCATCGACGCGCTGATCCCGGTCGGCCGCGGCCAGCGCGAGCTGGTCATCGGCGATCGCCAGACCGGCAAGACCGCCATCCTGCTTGACACCTTCCTCAACCAGAAGCCGGCGCACGACGCGGGCAACGAGAAGGACAAGCTCTACTGCATCTACGTTGCGATCGGCCAGAAGCGCTCGACCGTCGCCCAGTTCGTCCGCACGCTCGAAGAGCGCGGCGCGATGGCCTACTCGATCGTCGTCGCGGCGACTGCCTCCGATCCGGCTCCGCTCCAGTACATCGCGCCGTTCGCCGGCTGCGCCATGGGCGAGTACTTCCGCGACAACGGCATGCACGCCGTGATCGCCTATGACGACCTGTCCAAGCAGGCCGTGTCCTACCGCCAGATGTCGCTGCTGCTGCGCCGTCCGCCGGGCCGCGAGGCCTATCCGGGCGACGTGTTCTACCTGCACTCGCGTCTTCTGGAGCGCGCCGCCAAGCTCAACGACGAGATGGGCTCGGGCTCGCTGACCGCGCTCCCCGTCATCGAGACGCAGGCCAACGACGTGTCGGCCTACATCCCGACCAACGTGATCTCGATCACCGACGGCCAGATCTTCCTCGAGACCAACCTGTTCTACCAGGGCATCCGCCCGGCCGTGAACGTCGGTCTGTCGGTGTCGCGCGTCGGCTCGGCCGCCCAGGTCAAGGCGATGAAGCAGGTCGCCGGCTCGATCAAGGGCGAGCTCGCGCAGTACCGCGAGATGGCGGCCTTCGCTCAGTTCGGCTCGGACCTCGACGCCTCGACGCAGCGCCTCCTCAACCGCGGCGCCCGCCTGACCGAGCTCCTGAAGCAGCCGCAGTTCTCGCCGCTGAAGACGGAAGAGCAGGTCGCGGTAATCTTCGCGGGAACGCAGGGCTACCTCGACAAGCTCAAGGTCTCCGACGTCGGTCGCTTCGAGGAGGGTCTCCTCACCTCGCTGCGCACCGAGCACAAGTCGGTGCTCGACACGATCGCGACCGAGAAGGCGCTGTCGGACGATACGCGCGCCAAGCTCAAGTCGGTCCTCGAGCACTACTCGAAGTCCTTCGCCTGAGCCGCAACGCCGCTCGCACTAACGGCTCCGGCCGCCCAGGAGACTGACCCGACAGATGGCTTCGCTCAAGGATCTGCGAAACCGCATCGCCTCGGTCAAGGCGACGCAGAAGATCACCAAGGCCATGCAGATGGTCGCGGCGGCCAAGCTCCGCCGCGCCCAGGATGCGGCCGAGGCGGCTCGCCCCTATTCCGAGCGCATGGCATCGGTCCTGGCCAACATCGCGGGCGCCATGGAGGACGGCGAGGGCCTGCCTCTGATGGTCGGTACCGGCAAGGACGACGTACATCTGCTCGTCGTCTTCACCTCCGACCGCGGCCTGTGCGGCGGTTTCAACTCGCAGATCGTGCGTCTCGTGCGTGAGCACATCCGTCGGCTCGAGGCCGCCGGCAAGACGGTCAAGATCATCTCGGTCGGCAAGAAGGGCACCGACCTGATGCGCCGCGACTTCGGCGATCGGATCGTTGCCCGCCTAGACCACGGCGGTGCCCGAACCATCGGCTTCTCGGCTGCGGAAACCGTCGCCGACAAGGTGATGGAACTCTTCGAGGCCGGCGAGTTCGACGTCGCGACAATCTTCTACTCCGCCTTCGTCAACGTCATCACCCAGGTTCCGACAGCCCAGCGGATCATCCCCGCCGAGGTGCCGAAGGCCGAAGAGGCGACGACGCAGGCCGGCGGCGCCACCGCGCTCTACGAGTACGAGCCGGGACCGGAGGAGATCCTCGCCGATCTCATCCCGCGCAACATCAAGGTCCAGCTCTTCCGCGCGCTGCTCGAGAACGGCGCTTCGGAGCAGGGTGCCCGGATGAGCGCGATGGACAACGCCACCCGCAACGCCGGCGACATGATCAACAAGCTCTCGATCTCCTACAACCGTCAGCGCCAGGCGCAGATCACGACGGAACTGATCGAGATCATCGCGGGCGCCGAAGCGCTCTAAGGACTTGCCGGCAGCGCCGCGACGGGCGGCGCGCCAGGAAACGACATGATGGGCGCGGAGGGGCGGGGCCGCCGGACGCGCCGGACACTTTCGAGAGGACACTCGCATGGCTGACACACTGGATATGAACGGCCGACGCGGCCGGGTCTCGCAGGTCATCGGCGCCGTCGTCGACGTGCAGTTCGACGACCACCTGCCCGAGATCCTCAACGCGCTGGAAACCGACAACAACGGCAACCGGCTCGTTCTCGAGGTCGCCCAGCACCTTGGCGAGAACACCGTGCGCACCATCGCGATGGACCTCACCGAAGGCCTCGTGCGCGGCCAGCCGGTGACCGACACCGGCACCCCGATCCAGGTTCCGGTCGGCGACGGCACGCTCGGCCGCATCATGAACGTCATCGGCGAGCCGATCGACGAAGTCGGCCCGATCCATTACGAGGCTAAGCGCGGCATCCACCAGCCGGCGCCTCCCTATGTCGACCAGAACCCCGAGAGCCAGATCCTCGTCACCGGCATCAAGGTGATCGATCTCCTCGCGCCCTACGCGCGCGGCGGCAAGGTGGGTCTATTCGGCGGTGCGGGCGTCGGCAAGACGGTGCTGATCCAGGAACTGATCAACAACGTCGCGAAGGCGCACGGCGGCTACTCCGTGTTCGCCGGCGTCGGCGAGCGCACCCGCGAGGGCAACGATCTCTATCACGAGATGATCGAGTCCGGCGTGAACAAGGACCCGCACGAGAACGGCGGCTCGACCGCCGGCTCTAAGGCCGCCCTCGTCTACGGCCAGATGAACGAGCCGCCGGGCGCGCGCGCGCGCGTCGCGCTGACCGGCCTCACCATTGCCGAGAACTTCCGCGACCAGGGTCAGGACGTTCTGTTCTTCGTCGACAACATCTTCCGCTTCACGCAGGCGGGCGCCGAGGTGTCGGCGCTTCTCGGCCGTATCCCGTCGGCGGTGGGCTATCAGCCGACGCTCGCGACCGACATGGGCGCGATGCAGGAGCGCATCACGACCACGAACAAGGGTTCGATCACCTCGGTGCAGGCGATCTACGTGCCCGCCGACGATCTGACCGATCCGGCCCCGGCGACCTCGTTCGCGCACCTCGACGCGCGTACGGTTCTCAACCGCGCGATTTCGGAAAAGGGCATCTACCCGGCCGTGGATCCGCTGGACTCCACCTCGCGCATGCTGTCGCCGCTGATCGTCGGCGAGGAGCACTATGAGGTCGCCAACCGCGTCCAGCAGATCCTCCAGAAGTACAAGTCGCTGCAGGACATCATCGCCATTCTGGGCATGGACGAGCTGTCCGAAGAGGACAAGCTGACGGTCGCCCGCGCCCGGAAGGTCGAGCGCTTCCTCTCGCAGCCGTTCTTCGTCGCCGAAGTGTTCACCGGTTCGCCGGGCCAGCTCGTTCCGCTGGAAGACACGATCCGCTCGTTCAAGGGCCTCGTCGAGGGCGAGTACGACCACCTGCCGGAAGCCGCCTTCTACATGGTCGGCTCGATCGACATGGCGATCGAGAAGGCCCAGAAGATGGCCGCGCAGGCCTGACGACGATGGTCGCGTCCGAAATCCTGAAGGTGGAGGACGCGGTCAACACGACATGCCCCTGGTCGGGACAGCCGATCTCGGGCGACGCGTTGACCCTCTATCGCGAACGGGTGGTCGGGTTCTGCAATCCCGGCTGCCGCGACAAATTCGAGATCGCGGTTCGACATTTCGACACCGCGCTTCAGGCCGAGCTCCACATCGGGAGCCAAGCAAGGCAGGCGGATCGTGGCTGAGAGCTTCAAGTTCGAACTGGTGTCTCCGGAGCGTCTGCTCCTGTCCGAACAGGTGTCGGCCGTGGTCGCTCCGGGCAGCGAGGGCTACTTCACGGCGATGCCGGGCCACGCGCCCTTCATGACGACGCTGAAGCCGGGCGTCGTCCAGGCGACGCTCGCGAACGGCGGCGAGCGCCGGATCTTCGTGCAGGGCGGCTTTGCCGACATCAACCCGGAAGGGTTCACGCTGCTCGCCGAGCACGCGATGCCGGTCGAGGAGATCGACGCCGCCGAGCTCGACCAGCAGATCCGCAACACGGAAGAGGACGTCGCCGATGCGACGGACGCCACCGTGCGCTCGCGCGCCGAGCGTCGCCTTGCGGACCTGCGGAACGCCAAAGAAGCGCTCGGGCTTTAGTCCGCCAGCCGTTCGAAGCCCCTAGTTTCTGAAAGGCCCGGTCGCGGAAGCGGCCGGGCCTTTCTCCTTGAGATGCGCGTCAGTCCTGTTCGTCGTTGGCGCCGAAGGCGTCGGGATAAACCAGCATCCCGGCCCAGCCTGCGAGCGCTCCCGGCACCAGTTCGAGAGCCTGAAAATTCGGTCCGGCCCAGGGGACGATGGCGCCCTTGGCGAGGTTGGCGCGGAAGCCGAGGCGGCCATAGAAGGCGGGGTCGCCGAGGACGAAGACCGAACGCCAGCCGCGCTGCTGTGCCAGATCGAGGCCATGGCGCACCAGCCGCGCTCCGATGCCTTCGCCCTGCCGGTCGGGAACGATGGCGACGGGGCCGAGCGCCAGGGCTTTCTCGGCCCCTTCCAGCGCCGTGAAGAGCGCATGGCCGACGAAGTAGTCGCCATCGACAGCCACCACCGAGATGACATCGTGGCCGGCCGAGATGATGGCGTGGGGGAGGCGCGCCTCTTCGTCGCGTCCGAACGCCGTCGCGTGGATCGTCTCGATAAGGATCAGTTCGTCGGGCGCCATCTCGCGCAGGACGATATCGCGGACGCCATCGGCCATCATCGGCCGCCCTCCAGGTGACGGAAGGCTCGGACGACCTCCTCGTAGACGCCACGCTTGAACGGAACGACGAGGTCCAGCACTTCATCGAGTGACTTCCAGGCCCACTCGCTGAATTCCGCGTCGTGGTCCCCTGGCGGCGGATCGATCTGGATCTCGCTCTCGTCGCCTTCGAAGCGGAAGGCGAACCACTTCTGCATCTGCCCTCGGAAGCGACCCTTCAGGGCGACTCCGAGGAGATGGGGTGGCAACTCGTAACGCACCCAGCCGTCGGTCGTGCCAAGAAGCGACACCGAGCGGATGCCGGTCTCCTCGTAGAGTTCGCGCTTGGCGGCCTCCAGCGGGTCTTCCCCCTCGTCGATGCCCCCTTGCGGCATCTGCCAAAGCTGCGACGCGCCGTCCATCTCGCCCTGCGGCTCGGCGATGCGCCGCCCGACGAAGACCTTCCCATCGTCGTTCAGGACCATGATGCCGACACAGGGGCGGTAGGGCAGCGAATCGGGGGAAGGGGGCATGCGCGCTCCGGAAATCTTTCGCAAATGCTAACGCATTCGCCAAAGCGAAGAAACGCCGTTGCCGAATAGGTGACCTGTCAGCCGCGCGCTTCTGGATCGAAGGCGAGGGCCGAGACCGGCACGATTTCGATCCCACGCTCGGCGGCGGCCGCGGCCCAGCGCTTGATGCCGTCGATCGAGGCATCGAAGGCGCTGGCCGTGCCGATCGCGGTTCCCTTCGCGCGGGCGATCCGCTCGAGGACGTCGAGCTGCTTCTCGATCGACGCCGGCTCGCGCTCGGTGTCGATGACGAGATCGGCGGAGGCGAAGGACGTGCCGTTGGCCATGGCGACGTCGCGCGCTTCCGAGCGCAGGGACGTGCCGTCGTCGAGGTAGAGAAGGCCGCGCTTGGAGAGCTCGCCGAGGAACGGCTGGAGGGCCGCGGGATCGGCATTGAGGCGCGCGCCCATGTAGTTCATGACACCGACATAATTGGTGATCCGGCCCATCGACCAGTGGAGGTCGTCGAGGCGACCGGCCGCAGCGTCCGCGACTTTCAGCGTATGGGGGCCGGCCGAGACGTCGGGATAGCCGAAAGGCTCCATCGGCGCCTGCAGCAGAATCTCGTGGCCGTTCCGCCGCCCCGCTTGCATCCAGCGATCGAGGCTGTTGCCCTCGGCCGCGAAGGCCAGCGTGACGCCGGCCGGCAGTTCCTCGACGGCGCGCATGGACCCGCTCTGGCTGACGCCGAGACCGCCGACCACGATGGCGATCCGGGTGCCGCCGGTGCCCGACCAGGCACCGGCATAGACGTCGAGCGGCCGACGTCCGTCGGTGCCCCGAACTGGGAGAGGGCCGAAGTCGGTGGCTTCGAGCAGCGCCTGCTCCGGCATGTGCGAGAAAGCGGCGGGCTGGCGCAGCGAGCCGGGCTCGAGAACGCGGATTGAGCCCGTCATCGGGTTGGCGTCGTCGACGAGCGGGCGCTCGCCTTCCGCATCCGAGATCGTGAAGCCGCCGCCCTGTTCCATGCGGAGCACGTTCGGCTGGCGCTCGGCGGGCTCCGGACGGCGCTCGGCGACCTGTTCGGCGACCTTGACGGGCGAGGGCGGAGCGGGCGGCGCAAAGGCCGGCTGATTGAGAGCCGTGAAGGCGGAGCCGCCTGCCACCAGAGCCGTCGCGCAGGCGGCGCCGAGCCATCGCCCGAGCGAGCGGCGCTGGGGGCGGGCTGCGGGGGCCAGGGTCTGGCCGAGGGGACTGTAGAGCTCGTCGCGCATACGTCCTTCATAGGACGCAAGACTGGATCGGAGCTTTGCCGGACCCAACGAAAAAGGGCCCCGGCGTCGCCGCCGAAGCCCTTCGATATGTCAGGCGTTCGCCCGCTCAGTTGGCGGCCGACGCGGTATCCTGCTTCGGCGGGAAGGCGGCGTTCGTCTTCACGCCGCGCAGGAGGTCGTAGGCGTACTGCAGCTGCAGATCGTCCTTGGCCTCGGGCGGCACGTAGTCGAGCGAGCCGGAGCCGTCCTCGTTCTCCTCGGCACCCTTGATGTGGCCGCGAAGCGAAGCCTCGCCCATCTTCAGGTCCTCGTCGGCCTTAAGGCCCATCTGCGCCTTGATTTCTTCGGGCAGCGGCTGCTCGACCTCGATGTCGGGGCGGATGCCGCGACCCTGAATCGAGGAACCGGACGGGGTGTAGTACAGGGCGGTGGTCAGACGCAGGGCGCCGTTGGCACCGAGCGGGATGATGGTCTGGACCGAGCCCTTGCCGAAGGATCGCGAGCCGACGATCGTACCGCGCTTCTGGTCCTGCAACGCGCCGGCGACGATCTCGGAGGCCGAGGCCGAACCGCCGTTGACAAGTACGACCAAGGGCTTGCCGTCGATGTCGTCGCCCGAGCGGGCGTTGTAGCGGCGGGTTTCCTCGGCGTTGCGGCCGCGCGTCGAGACGATCTCGCCGTTCTGCAGGAACGCGTCGGAGACGCTGACCGCCTCGTCGAGAAGGCCGCCCGGGTTGCGGCGCAGGTCGAGGACATAGCCCTTCAGCTTGTCGGCCGGGATCTTCGACTTGATGTCGGCGATTGCCTCTTCCATGCCGGAGGTCGTCTGCTCGTTGAAGCGCAGGAGCTTGATGTAGCCGACGTCGTTCTCGACCGTGTGGCGCACGGACGGGACCTTGATCTCGGCGCGCTCGATCGTCAGCCGGACCGGCTGGGCCGCGCCCTCGCGGATGATGGTGAGGTCGACCGAGGTGCCGATCTCGCCCTTCATCTTCTCGACGGCTTCGGCCAGCGACAGGCCGCGGACCTGCTCGCCGTTGATCTCGCCGATGAGATCGCCGGCGAGGACGCCCGCCTTGTCGGCCGGGGTGCCGTCGAAGGGCGAGATCACCTTGACGAGCTCGTTCTCCATCGTGACCTCGATGCCGAGGCCACCGAACTCGCCACGCGTCTCGGTGCGCATGTCCGCCGTTTCCTTGGCGTTCATGTAGCTCGAATGCGGATCGAGCGAGGTCAGCATGCCGTTGATCGCGGTCTCGATCAGCTTCTGGTCGTCCGGCACATCGACATACTGCGCGCGCACGCGCTCGAAGACGTCGCCGAAGATGGCGAGCTGGCGGTAGGTGTCCGAACCTGCGGCATTCGCGACGCCCGCGTGCGGGCCGACGAAGGCGGTCATCGCGGTGGCACCCAGAAGCGCTCCCGCGAAGAGAATGGAGAGCTTACGTATCATTCCTCGTCCTTCCAGATGATCCATCCGCCCACCAAGGGTTCGGATCGACCGGTTTCCCGTCCTTGCGAAATTCCACGTAAAGCGAGGGTTCGGCATTCGACACGTCCGCTTCCGCCGCGCTTGCGATCCGAAGCGCCCCCATCGCCGCCAGGGGCTCTCCCGCCAGGACGAACTGTCCGACCGCAACGTCGATCCGGCTCATGCCGGCCAACACGATATGATAGCCACCGCCCGCGTTCAGGATCAAGAGTTGCCCGTAGGAGCGGAACGGTCCGGCATAAAGGATATGGCCCTCCGCCGGCGCCGTCACCAGATCGCCGGCCCGCGCCGAAAGGAGAACGCCGGAGGAGGGACGCCCGAGGTCGTCCTTCTCGCCGAAATTCCGCACCAGCGCGCCGGATACGGGCGGTACGAGGCTCTTCTTCAATGTCGAAAATGGGGCGGTCGGCTCCAGTTTCGTCATTTCCTCGCGCAGCGCCGCAATGTCGTAGCCGGGGGAGGGCTCGGCGGCGTCCGGCGCCTGCGTCATTCGGCCCTCGGTGCCGCTCGGTGCGGCCTTCGCGGCCTCCTCGGCCATGCGCTGGCGCTCGGCCTCGGCCTGCGCGGCCATCCGCTGGCGCTGGGCCTCTTCCTGCCGGTTGCGCTCGGCCTCCTGTTCCAGCGAGGCGATCAGATCCTGGAGCGTCGTCGCCTCCGCGGCGAGTTCTGCGGCGCGGCGGTTCTCCTCGCCGATGCGGCCGCGCCCTTCCGCTTCGAGCTTTTCCTTTTCCTTGAAGAGCCGGTCGAGTCGCGCGGCCTCTTCCTCGCCTTCGTTCTGCGCTTTGGCGAGCCGGGCTCTTTCGCCCTCCAGCGACTGCCGGATGGTGCCGAGGCGGGTGAGGTCGGCGACGAGCCGCTCCGTCTCGACGCGCATCTCGGGCACGACGGCGCCGAGCAGGATCGCGCTGCGCACCGAGCCTAGCGCGTCGCCCGGCTTGACGAGGAGTGCCGGCGGGGGCGCCCGGCCCATCCGCTCGAGGGCGGCCAGCACTTCGGCGAGAACCCCGCGACGTTCGCGCAGCGACGCCTTGACGCCCTTCTCCTGCCCGAGGAGTTCGGCGAGCCGGTCTTCCGAGGCGGTGATCTCGGTGGAGATCCGCTTCTGCTCGGCCGCCGCGGCGATCGTCGCCTCGCGGATCCGGTCGCGGTCGGCGGCGAGCGCCGCCATTTCGGCGTCGAGGCGGACGGTCAGTTCCTTGGAGCGCTGTAACTCGGCCGTGATGCGCTCGAGTTCGGCCTTGGTATCCGCCTGGCGCGCGTCGATCGCGGACGGGCCGAAGGCAGCGCTCTGCATCGTCGCGGACGGATCGCCCGACGCGCCGAAGACGGCGGCCGTGGAGGCGAGCGTCACGGCCAGCGCCGCCGCGACGGCTCCGCCCTTACGCCGTATCTTCGCTCCCCGCTCGCGCAACCCGAAAACCCCGCCCGCCGTCCAGCCCCAGGCCGTCAGACTATCGGCGCGAGCTTAAGATTTCATCAACCATGGGGAGCCGGTCCGGCACCCGGCGACAAGCATGACGCCGATGGTGGCGGGAACAGGGACGAGAAAACTCAAGTTGTTGTTTTTGCGACACTGTGGCGCCCCTGCATCGCGGCGCGCCACATCAGGCCCGGTGATAGGGGTGGCCCGACAGGATCGTCGAGGCGCGATAGAGCTGCTCGGCCAGGAGGATGCGCACGATCTGGTGCGGCAGGGTCAGGCGCCCGAAGGCGATCGCCTTGGCGGCGCGCGAGCGAAGCTCGGGCTGGAGGCCGTCCGGCCCGCCGATCACGAAGGCAAGGTCGCGCACGCCTTCGTCGCGAAGGCGCGCGATCTCATCGGCGAATTCGGTGGAGTTCGGCGTGCGTCCGGTCTCGTCGAGCACGAGAAAGGTCGCGTTGGCAGGCAGCGCCGTCTCGATGCGGGATGCCTCGTCGCGCTTGCGCTCTTGGACGGTGCTCTGGCGCGCTTCGGCCAGTTCCACGACGCCGCCCCATTCGAGGCCGAGCGGCGAGCCGCCCTTGCGAAGGCGATCGATGTAGCGGGCAGCTAGATCCTGCTCAGGGCCGGACTTCATCCGACCCACCGCCACGATCCAGAGCTTCAACGCCCTTGCGTCTCGCTGGCTTCCGCGACGCTCCACATCTTTTCGATGTTGTAGAAGGAACGGACCTCGGGACGGAAGATGTGGACGATGATGTCGCCCGCGTCGATCAGCACCCAGTCGCCGTTCTGCAGACCTTCCACCCGCGCGTTGCCGTATCCGGCTTCCTTCAGGTCGCGGATCAGGTGGTCGGCGACGGCCGAGACGTGGCGATGCGAACGCCCG
This sequence comes from Aureimonas phyllosphaerae, assembly GCF_900113065.1. Lineage (GTDB taxonomy): Bacteria > Pseudomonadota > Alphaproteobacteria > Rhizobiales > Rhizobiaceae > Aureimonas > Aureimonas phyllosphaerae. Next base: position 49,424 of record NZ_FOOA01000004.1, on the reverse strand, counting down.
GACGCGATGACCATGTGGTCGGCCAGCGCGGACTTCCGGCGAAGATCGATCGCCACCACTTCCTCGGCCTTGGAATCGTCGAGGCTGGCGGTCACGAGATCGATCACGAGACGCTCGGGGGCCGGCGTCTGTGTCGCGGGAGCCAGGGTCTCGAGGTCGGCGTGTAGTTCGGCAGCGGAGGTCAGCTAACTCTTCCTTCTGAGTGTTGCGGCGGAGGCTTTACGTCCGCGATGCAAGTAAAGTGGCAAGGATCGGTGACCCTTTCAAGACGAGCGCGCACGCGCCTCTCGGAGACGGGTCGAGGACAGGGTGGACCGCCGCCCGTGCAGAAAGGTCCATGCGGGCGGCGACAGGCCGGGCAGGAGCCGGGCATCGGCTTCGGGCAGCCGCTCCGAAGCGAGAAAGCGCGCGGCCGGTGAGGACAGGGGGGCGAGCGTCGCGCCGGGTCGGTCCACCACTGCGATCGGCAGGCGGGTCGCGATCTCGCGCCAGGACTGCCAGCGGTGGAAGGTCGCAAGGTTGTCCGCGCCCATCACCCAGACGAAGCGGGCCGTCGGGCGATGCGTCAGCACGAGGTCGACGAGATCGGCGGTGTAGCGGATGTGGTGCGAGGCCTCGAAGGCGGTGACCACGATCCGGCGATCGTCGGCGAGCCGCCGGCAGAGCGACACCCGGGCTTCGAGCGGGGCAGGGGGACGACCCGCCTTCAAGGGGTTTCCGGGGCTGACGATCCACCACAGCCGGTCGAGCCGCAGCCGGCGCAGCGCGGTCTCGGCCACGAGGAGATGGCCCTCGTGCGGCGGGTCGAAGGAGCCGCCGAAGAGGCCCACCCGCAGCCCGGTCGGGGCGGGGGGCATCTTCAGGTCGTCGGCACCGAGGGGCGGCTGTTCCGCTGGGGTCAAGGACGAAGCTGGCCCGTGCCGGAAACGCGGTAGTTGAAGCTTGTCAGCTGCTCGACCCCGACCGGTCCGCGGGCATGCATCTTGCCGGTCGCGATGCCGATCTCGCCGCCGAACCCGAACTCGCCGCCATCGGCGAACTGGGTCGAGGCGTTGTGAAGGAGGATCGCGGAATCGACGGCGTTGAAGAAGCGCTCCACCGCCGCCGCGTCCTCGGTGATGATCGCCTCGGTATGGCCCGACGAAAAGCGCGCGATGTGCTCGATCGCACCCTCGACGCCCCGGACGATCTCGACCGAGATGATCGCGTTGAGATACTCGGTGCGGAAGTCTTCCTCGCTCGCCGGGACAAGGCCGGGATAAAGGCGGCGAACGGCCTCGCTGCCGCGGATCTCGCAGCCGGCGCCCTTCAATGCGTCGAGAATCGGGACGAGATGCGTCCCCGCCACCGCTTCGTCGACGAGAAGCGTCTCGGCCGAGCCGCAGATGCCGGTCCGGCGCATCTTGGAGTTCAACGTCACCGCGACCGCCATGGCGAGGTTCGCCGCCCGGTCGACATAGACATGGCAGAGGCCCTCGAGGTGGGCGAAGACCGGCACGCGCGCATCGCGCTGCACGCGCTCGACCAGCGAGCGGCCGCCGCGCGGCACGATCACGTCGATCGCGCCGTTCAGCCCGGCCAGCATCTCGCCGACCGCCGCACGGTCGGATACGGGCACGATCTGGATGGCGTCGGCCGGCAGGCCGGCGGCCTCGAGGCCGCTTGCGAGCGCGGCATGGATCGCGCGGGAGGAGAGGGCCGAGTCCGAGCCGCCGCGCAGGATCACGGCGTTGCCCGACTTCAGGCACAGCGCGCCGGCATCGGCCGTCACGTTCGGTCGGCTCTCGTAGATCACGCCGATGGTGCCGATCGGCGTGCGCACGCGCCGGATCGTCAGCCCGTTCGGCCGCGTCCATTCCTCGGTCACCGCGCCGACCGGATCGGGCAGGTCGGCGATGTCTCGGAGCGCGGCGGCGATGCCCGCGATGCGGCCTTCGTCGAGCGTCAGGCGATCGACGAAGGAGGCGGCCATGCCCGACTGACGCGCGCGCTCGAGGTCGGCGCGATTGGCGGCAAGGATTTCCGGCGTAGCGGCCGTCACGGCATCGGCCATGGCGCGCAGCGCCGCGTCCTTCGTTTCGCCCGACGCCTGCGCCAGGACGCGCGAAGCGGCCTTCGCGCGGGCGCCCATGTCGGCCATGACGCTCTGAAGATCGGAAACCTTATCCAGCATCGCGCAATCCCCCTTCGTCCTGCCAGTTGCGGGCGACCACGAGGTCGTCGCGATGAATCATCGCCGCCCGAACGCCCTGTCCGAGCCGCTCCTCGATGTCGGCCGACCGGAGGCCGGCGACGAGGCGGGCTTCCGCGGCATCATAGGCCACCAGCCCGCGCGCAACCTCGGTTCCCGCCTCGTCGAGCACGAGGATCGTGTCGCCGCGCCGGAAGTCGCCGTCGACACGCCGAACGCCCGCCGGCAGCAGGCTTTTGCCGGCGTGCAGCGCCTGCACCGCGCCGGCATCGACATGCAAGCGGCCGGAGGCATTGAGATGACCCGCGATCCAGCGCTTGCGCGAGCGCACGGGATCGGCGGCGGCGAGGAACAGCGTCGAGCGCTCGCCACGCCGCACGGCGTCGAGCGGATGCAGCCGCTGGCCAGAGGTGATGATCATCGCCGCGCCCGCACCGGTCGCGATCTTGCCGGCGTCGATCTTGGTCTTCATGCCGCCGCGCGAGAACTGCGAGGCGGCCCCGCCCGCCATCGCCTCGATCTGCGGCGTGATGGCCTCGACGAGCGGAATGTGGGCAGCATTCGGGTCCTGCGCGGGCGGCGCGGTATAGAGACCGTCGATGTCGGACAGGAGCACCAGAAGATCGGCCGACATCATCGCCGCGACACGCGCCGCCAGACGGTCGTTGTCGCCGTAGCGGATCTCGGTGGTCGCCACCGTGTCGTTCTCGTTGATCACCGGCACGGCGCCAAAGCCGATCAGCGTGCCGACCGTGGCGCGCGCGTTGAGATAACGCCGCCGCTCCTCCGTGTCGCCGAGCGTCAGGAGGATCTGGCCCGCCTCGATGCCGTGCGCTCCGAGGGCCTCGCTGTAGGCGCGCGACAGCGCGATCTGCCCGACGGCCGCCGCAGCTTGGCTTTCCTCGAGCTTCAGAGGCCCGCGCGACAGCTTCAGGATCGAGCGACCGAGCGCGATCGCACCCGACGACACGAGAAGCACCTCGCGCCCCTCACCGTGAAGCTTCGCGACGTCGGTCGTCAGCGACCGCAGCCAGTCGCCGCGCAGCCCGGTGTCCGGGTCGACGAGAAGCGCTGAACCGATCTTGACGACGATGCGCCGGAACGCGCCGAGCCCGTCGCTCATCGACGCCAGTCCTCCTCGGCCAGGGTGCCGCCGAAGCGCTTGGCGTCTTCAGCCTCCTGGTCGGCGGCATCGTCGGACAGGCCGTCGATCTCGCGGCGCAGACGGCGCAGGACATCCGGCAGGCCGTGGCGCGTCACCGCCGACAGCACCAGCGGCTTGGTGCCGCTCGCCTTCGCCAGGGCATCCAGCTTGTCGCGTCGCGTCTCGTCGTCCACCGTGTCGGCCTGGCTGAGCGCGACGATCTCGGGCTTCTCGATAAGCCCTTCGTCATAGAGCTCCAACTCGCGCCGAACGGTCGCGTAGGCGTGAGCGACGTCCTCCTCGACGGCCGAGACGAGGTGCAGCAGCACGCGCGTGCGCTCGACATGGCCGAGGAAGCGGTCGCCGATCCCGACGCCCTCGTGGGCGCCCTCGATGAGGCCCGGAATGTCGGCGATCACGAACTCATGGCCGTCCACGGTCGCGACGCCGAGATTGGGGTGCAGCGTGGTGAACGGGTAGTCCGCGATCTTGGGCCGCGCCGCGGTGACGCTGGCGAGGAAGGTCGACTTGCCGGCATTCGGCAGCCCGACGACGCCGGCGTCGGCGATGAGCTTCAGCTGAAGCCAGATCGTCAGCTCCTCGCCCTCGAGGCCCGGATTGGCGCGGTAGGGCGCGCGGTTGATCGAGGACTTGAACTGCCAGTTGCCAAAGCCCCCGTTGCCGCCCGCGGCGACCCGGAACACCTGGCCGATCTCCGTGAGGTCGGCGAGCAACGTCTCCTCGTCCTCGGCGAAGACCTGCGTGCCGACGGGGACCTTGAGCGTCACGTCGGCGCCCTTGCCGCCAGTGCGGTTGCGGCCCATCCCGTGCATGCCGGTCTTGGCGCGGTAGTGCTGCTGGTAGCGGTAGTCGATCAGCGTATTGAGACCGGATACCGCCTCGATGAAGACGTCGCCGCCGCGCCCGCCGTCACCGCCGTCCGGGCCGCCGAACTCGATGAACTTCTCGCGGCGGAAGGACACCGCGCCGGCGCCCCCGTCGCCCGAGCGCACATAGACCTTGACCTTGTCGAGAAACTTCATCGTCCTGTCCCGTCATATCCTTTCGGCCGCACCGTCGAATCCTGCGGCTTGGTGTAGCGCGCCGGGCGCCATCTTGAAACTCGAACCCGCAGCGTCACGGCTGCGCGAGATGGGGCGCCAGCGCCGCCTCCGACTTGGTGAAGGTGACGCGGGCCCCCGCCAGTGGCAGGCCGAAGCGCGAGATGCGCACCCGGTTTCCCGCCGTCCCGTCGGGCCGCGGCGTGATCTGATGCCGGAAGTCGAACATCCAGCGACCGCCGCCCGGCGCAATGCCGCGATAGGCGAGGACGGCCCCGCCCGGACCACTCGTTCCCGACACGGGGAAGGGGCCCTGCAGCACGCCCCAGCCGTCTTCGGTCTCGACCGTGCCGGTGACCCGTCCACCGCGCTCGACGAGATGCCAGCGCTGGAGCCGCGCGCCGTCTTGGAAGCGGAATCGCTCGTCGAGGTCCAGCGCGTCGCCCTTCGCCTTGCCCTCGAAACGCGCCGTGAAGCGCTCCCGAAAGAGGCCGAGCGTGCGGATCTCGCCGCCGCTGACGCTGTGTCCGGCAAAGAACGAGCGTAGCGAGAAATCGTCGGCCGCCCGTGCCGGCAGCGCGAGGAGGGCGAGCGAGGCCGCGAGCGCCGCTCCGCGAAGGTCTCTGCGCCTCATCGGGGCGTGCTCCAGCTTTTGAGCGACTGCCATGTCCGCCGATCCATCCGATAGGTTTCGCTCGCGACCCGCCCCGCCGCCAGCGAGGTCGACAGGCCGGTGCCCACATAGCCGAAGCCGCATTTCTGGATCACACGGCGCGAGCCGTTATTGATCACGCGGCAGCGAACCTCGATCGCGGCAAGTTCAAGAACCGCAAATCCGTAGTCGATCGCCGCCTGCGCCGCCTCGGTCGCAAAGCCCCGGCCCCAGTGCGGGCGACCGATCCAGTAGCCGAGTTCCGCGGTTTCCGGCGCGCCCGCTGCCGCAAGGCTGCAGAGGCCGAGAAAGGCGTCGTTGTCGCGCGCCGTGATCGCCACGATGAGTTCATCCTCCGCCCGCGCCAGGAACGCATGCGCGTCGTCGAGGCGATAGGGATGGGGAATCCGCGAGGTCATCTGCGCGATCTCGAGATCGTCGGCGAAGCGGGCGATGTCCGCGGCATCGCCGGTCCGGGCGATCCGCAGCACCAGGCGGCGCGTCGTCAGCCGACATTCGTCGTCGTCGGTTTCGAGACTGGATTCTTCGCAACTCATCGGACCCCTCCGGGAATGCAAAAACGGGGAGATGGCGGCCCATCTCCCCGGTTCTCATCCCTTGTCCGACGGTTGCGTCTTCAAGGGCCGGGTCGTTGGGACGCCGGCGCCTTGAAGCAACCGGATCACTCGGCGGCTTCTGCCTTCGGCATGACGGACACGTAGGTTCGGCCCTGCGCCTTCTTCTGGAAGGTCACGGTGCCCTCGGCGACGGCGAAGAGGGTGTGGTCGCGGCCGATGCCGACGTTCACGCCCGGGTGCCAACGCGTGCCGCGCTGACGCACGAGGATGTTGCCGGCGATGACCTGCTCGCCGCCGAACTTCTTCACGCCAAGGCGCTTGGACTCGGAGTCGCGACCGTTGCGGGAAGAACCGCCTGCCTTTTTGTGTGCCATGTTTCAGTCTCCTGATGTCTGCGTCCGGGACCTTGCGGCACCGCACGGACGCTTGAATGATGGTCTCGTCCAGAACGTGGCGGACGCCTCGAGGCTCCCGCGGGTTCTGTGTCTCAGGCCTCTTCGCCCTCGGCCTTCTTCTTGGTCGCGCGCGGCTTCTTGGCGGGCGCGGCCTCGTCCGTCGTGGTCTCGGCGGCCGGCTTGGCTTTGGCGGCCTTCTTCGGCGCGGCGTCGGACGTCGTGTCGGCGACCGGCTTCGCAGCCTTCTCGGAGGGCGCCTTGCCGTCGGTCAGGATCTCGGCGATCCGGATCAGCGTCAGGTCCTGGCGGTGGCCGCGGCTGCGCTTGGAGTTCTGGCGACGACGCTTCTTGAAGGAGATGACCTTCGGGCCGCGCGTCTGCTCGACGATCTCGCCGACGACGGTGGCGCCGGCCACGAAGGGCGCGCCGATCGTCGAGCCGACCATCAGGACTTCGGTGAAGGAAACGCTGTCGCCGGCCTCGCCGGGCAGGCGCTCGATTTCGAACTGGTCGTTGGCGGCAACGCGGTACTGCTTGCCGCCGGTCTTGATCACTGCGAACATGTCTTGGCCTTTTCGGGATCGGCTCTCGCACGCTGGAAGCGCCGCGGGCCGTCTTCTTGTGTTTCTTTCGAACGATGCCGTGGCATGATCCGCCGCGAACGAGGCACGGCCGGACGCAGGTCACGACGCGCGTTGCCTAGCGCCACCGGCTGCAAAGGTCAAGGGATCGGGCGGCTGGCGCGGCCTGTTTTCAAAGTGTCACAACCCGCGTCGATTGCCTCTTGTGAAACGCCCCGTTCCTTTGCTAGAGAGCCCTCGCGCTGCAGGGCGCCGACCACGCTCGACAGCGTATGCTTCATCGATCGCAAGATCGACCTCGGACGGAGAGGTGGCAGAGTGGTTGAATGCACCGCACTCGAAATGCGGCATACTCGCAAGGGTATCGGGGGTTCAAATCCCTCCCTCTCCGCCACATACTAAAGGTCAGAATCGCAAGCCGTTTGTGCTATTGCATGCCGCGCAGTACGGCAGCTTGTAGACGTGCGGACGTGACATCTGACGAAGCCCGGCAATTGCTACATCTTCCAGATCAAAATTCCAGCTCGCCTGAACCCAGCATCAAGGCTTAGATCCTAAGGTGTTTGATCCCGGGGTTTCGTGGTTTGATCGTTTCCATGGAATGGAAGGATGCCCTGTAGGACAGGTTCGTCACGGCAGCGCCACGACCACGCACGCCATCCGAGCAGCCATACAGCGATCGCTTGCTTTCCCCGCGACGCTGAGCCGGGAACTCGGCATCAATCCGAAGACGGTAGCCAAGTGGCGTAAGCGTCAGACCCTGGAGGACAGGAAGACCGGACTGAGAGAGCCGCGCTCAACGACACTAAGCGAGGCCGAGGAGGCTATTGTGGTCGCGCTTCGCCGGCACACGCTGCTGCCGTTGGATGACGGCCTCCACGCCTCGCAGCGGACGATCCCGCATCTGACTCGCTCAGCGCTGCACCGGTGCCTCCGGCGGCACGGCATCTTCCGTCTACCAGATGTTGATGGCTACAAGCCTAAGCGGCAGCGCTTCAAGCGCTATCCCGTGGGCTTCTTTCACATCCCTTGCCCGGCAGTGGTTCGCTTGCGAACCACGTAAGGGGACATTGCCAAGGTGCAGACGGGTGAAGGCAAGCTCTACCTGTTCGTTGCGATCGACCGCACCGTCAAGTTCGCGGTCACCCGGCTTGTCGACAAGGCGGACAGGCGGACGGCTTGGGAGTTCCTGGAACACCTGCTGCAAGCCGTGCCGTATCGGATCCACACCATCCTGACCGACAACGGCATCCAGTTCGCCGAGCAGCCGCGCAACCGTAACACCGCCTGGTCCCGGCAGATGCGCTTCGACATGATCTGCGGGTCGAACGGCATCGAGCATTGGCTGACCAAGCCGAACCATCCCTGGAGTTTGAAGGATTACGAAACGATCCAGTGAATCGCTTCCCCTGAGAACGGTCAGGTTGAGCGCATGAACCGCACGATCAAGGAAGCCACCGTCAAACGCTTCCACTACGAGAGCCACGATCAGCTTCGAACGCATCTCGCCGACTTCACGGTGGCCTGTAACTTCGGCCGTCGACTGAAGACGCTCGGCGGTCTCACACCCTACGAGTACGTCGCCAGGATCCGGACCTCAGAGCCAGGCCGGTTCATCGTCAACCCGACCCACCAGATGCCGGGACTGAACGTCTAGCGGGCAACCGATGCGAGGCTCTCCGGCAACAATCGGTCGACGGCCTCAGCCATGTCACGCTGGCATGCTCGTGCCGCGCGACCTGTCTCGACCGCCTCGCCTAACGCAAACGCTTCAGCCGTTGACCGACCGCCTCGTTCAGCAATTCCAGGCCCGCCATCATCCGTCGTTCGCCGTCGTCGTCGAGATCCGCGCGAAGCTCGTCCTCGATCGCCCGGCAGAGCGTATGCAGTTTCTGGCAGGCGGCGCGTCCCTCGTCCGTCAACTCGACGCTGATGCGGCGCCTGTCGACGTCGTCGTGGTTGCGCTTCGTGAGGCCGCGCGCGGCAAGCCGGTCCATCATCTTCGAAACGGTCGAGGGTCGGACGTTCAATGCCTCCGCCAAACCGGAGACGGTCAATGGCCCCTTCTCGTGCAGAGTGGCAAGCAGTCGATCCTGTCCCGGCGCAAGACCCAGAGGGGCGAGTTTCAGGCCGATCAAAGCCCGCAGGGCTTGCGAGGTTGAAAGCGCCAGCACGAGGATCGAAACCTCGTCGTCGATGCGAGGAGACGTCAAGCGCTGCAAGGGCGGGGCGCACTGCATATGAGCGGACACAGATTCCATGATGATGACTCCCATATAGCCATCTCAATTTGGTTCGATCCCAAAGCAATTCCAGGAATTATGCGTATTTAGTCGGCAATTGTACACTTGCGGACAAAGTATTTGTGCGGGCGACGAACTCGTCTCCAAACTGTTGGTCTGCGATATATCTGAATCCGAAGATGTGAGTGGATCGCCATGGCCGCGCTCCTCGCCCGATCCTGCCGGGACCGACATCGGCCATTGGTCGGGACTGTCCCGTTCGCGCCGAGGCAAGCGACGTCGGTCAGGCGGGAAGGGCGAAGCGGAGCGTGAAGGGGTCGAGGGTTCCGGGTAGGGGAAGAGACGGGTCGAGCCGTTTCGTAGCCATGAGGGAGATTGCCCGGTCATGCATGAGAAGGCGGGCTAGCATGGCGCTCCCGATCATCGGCACGAGGTGACGGGCAGGACAGGCGCCGGGACCGGCGCTGAAGGGAACGAAAGCCGGCACATCGGTCGGGTCCCGACCGACCCAGTTCATCGGTGCGAACCGGTGCGCATCGCTCGAGCGCTCGTCATCGCGATGGAAGAAGGGCGTGAAGATGAGGATCCCTGACCCCCGCGGCAACGTGCCGTGGTGCCACTCCACGTCCCTCGTCGTCTCGCGCAAGATCATCGGTGTCGTGGGATAGAGGCGAATGGTCTCGACGATGATGGCGCGAAGAAAGGTCAGATCCGTTCGCGACCGGCCCGATTTGAGCTCCCCACGCGCCATCTCGAGTGCGTCGGGATGGGCGAGGAGAAGCGCGAGCGCCCGGAACGCCGACATGGCTCCGGGATCGAAGGCGAAGAGCCATTGGGCGACCTGGTCGCTGGGGTGCGTCCGAGGCCCATCGGGTCGGCGAGCCATCATCTCTGCGAGGCTGCCGGGTTCGGCCCGCCCGATATGATCCCGAAGGCGGTTGTGGAAGCGCTCGCGCAGGGACCTGTTCTGCGGCAGGGCGAAGGCCCAGTTGGCGCGCCTCCGAAGCCTTGCCACCATGTCCGTCAGTTCGTGGTCGTGCCGCGCGCCCCGGCCAAGCACGATGCGCCGCACGATCCGAAACCAGGCGGCGAAGAACATGTCCCAGGTGAGTTCGCCGGACGGCGCGGCGACACGCATGAGTTCGTCGGCTTCCTCCTCGACCACCGCCACGAACGCGTCCGCCATGCGGTGGACCGGGCAGGCGCTGTCCAGAATGTCGTCGCTGAAGGCACGGCCCTCGGCGCGCTCGGCTCCGCGGGTGATCAGAGAGACATGCGGCTCGAAATGTGCGAGCGCGGCGCGCTTTTCGCGGCTGGCGGGAGAAAACGGGTCCGGCGCTTGGTCGAGCACGCGACGCAGGTCCTCATGCCGGAAGATGACCGCCTGTGGGCGCACCGGATTGCGGACGAGGAGCGGGTCCTCCCCATACCGCGCTCGAAGGCGCTGCATGCGGCGCACGGCCCGATCATCGAGCGACAGGCGTTCGACGAGGGCCACCATCGCGGGCCGCCGGATGATGACGCCTTTGGCAATCGTCGGAAGCACGACGTCGCGCAGGAAAGCCGCAGAGTCTCCCGACGTCATGGAGGGCAGGGTCGGTGATCGTACCAAGGCGGATTGACCTCGCGTCCAGCAAGCCAGCCCGTGCGCCGGCTCGCGCGATGGGAGGAACCGGATCTGCGCCGGTCCCGTACCCGCAACATCGAGCATGGGATGGAGGGATCAATGAAATGGATGGAGGAAGAGCCTAGACGGCGAAACGTCCTGTGGCGCCGAGCATGAGGATCGCCGCCCGGAGCCAACGCCGGAGACTTCCACGATGCCGGCTGCTTGAGGGGCCGCAGAGCGCCGGTTGGCATTGCGAGCCGGAATTTGCGCCCACCCTTGTCCATGCCGCCGGCTGCCCGGTCGGCCCGCCTATACCTCGCGCACTGCGTTTCGGCGTCTGCAGGATCCCTGTAGACTTCGAGATGTTTCAGAGGTTCGCAAACAGACGCCGATGCGCCGCGCCAACCACCAGTTGGAGAGGCTCCGCTTCGCTACCCGCAGGGTTCGTTCACTCAGCCGTCTGATCAAAACCTGCTGTACGCTTCTGAACACTTCCCATCGATCGGCTTCAAAACCTTGGAACTCGACTGTTATTCATGTCGATACTGCATTCCGAGGAGGCATTGATGACGTGTTCTCTGACCGACTTCGACCAGATCTGCGATGTTGTGACCGAGAATCCGGATCGACGAATGGGTCCGATGCGATTGCGCGCGGCAGTCCGCTCCATCAGCATTCATCGTCCTCTCGCCGAAGCCGTCGCGATCGAACTCAGCGATGGAACGCGGCTCGACGAACTGGAGATCGAAGCGCTCCACACGATCGCATCGGGAACGTTGTTCAACGGCCCGGCCATGCCCCTCGCCACCAACGCACGGCATGACCGCAAGGCCGCGGCTGTCGGCTATTCGTCCGGATGATCCAAGGCTGCCACCGTCCTGCCGCTCGTTCGGCTATGAACCCTCGGTCGAGCATACCCGATCCGGCGGGCTCCGGACGGAACGACGGGTCCCGTCCGGTTTTCAAGAGACGTCGTTCGTCATGGATGTAGCGGGTACCCGAAGCCGAACTGCGGCCGTTGCCTCCAGCCGGGTGTCGTAATGCGGACGGCTGAAAGGCGTGAGTGATTGCCGACGCCTTCCGGCTCGTTTCATCTCAGGCGACAGCCAGCAGCGCTGCGGCCAGCTCGGACGGCTCGATCGGCTTGTCGTGGAAGCTGACGTCCGCAAAGTGAGCCGGGATCAAGTCTTTCTGGTAGCCTGATACGAAGATGAACGGCACGCCGCGTTTGCGGAGCGCCTCGGCGAGCGGAAACGACATCTCGCCCCGCAGGTTGACGTCGACGATGGCTGCATCGAGCTGAGGGGTCGCGATCAGCGTTCGCAGCGCGCTCTGGACGCTGGGGGCAGGCCCGACGACCACGGCCCCTTGCGAGGCAAGGTAGCGCTGCATTTGCGTCGCGAGGTGAAAGTCGTCCTCGACGAGGAAGATGCGCATGTCCCGGAGCTTCGCACCGGCCCGGGCCGACAGGGGCCGGATCCTGCCGAACACGGCTTCGTAGGCCGCCTCCGGGACGCCGTAGGTCTCGCCGGCGAGACGTTCGAGCCTGGCACGATCGCGGATCTCGATCCGGCCGCGAGACGCGCGGATGATATGTTCGCCTTCGAGAACGTGAAGTTCGTTCGTGACGCCCGAACGCCGCACACCCAGCATCAGCGCCAGAAACTCGTGCGTCAGCGGCATCGCATCCGTTCCGAGGCGGTCGTGGGCCATCAGGAGCCAGCGGGCCAGACGCTGCGGAATGGTGTAGCGCCCGTTGGCCAATGCCGAATAGGACAATTGGATCTGGTATGTCTGAACATAGCGCAGGAGATGGAGGCGAAGGCCTTCGTTGGCGGACATGGCCCGGTAGAGATCCTCCGTCGACAATCGCCACCCCGAACCCGCCACCTGCATGAAGGTATGCGTCGGTGTTCGCGCCATACCCAACACGACATGGAAACCCGTGATCCCCTCGAAGCCGATGTGACCCACCTCGATCTGCTGCTCGCCACTCGAACTGCTGGCGACGACCGATGCGAGGCCATCGTCGAGAAAGTGGACGTATCGCGTGTCGACATCCGGCTCGACGAGGGTCGTCCAATTGGGAAGCTCGACTCTTTCCAGTGCGGGTACCAGCGCTTCCCGGTGATCAGCCGCCATCGTCGAAAGAATGCGGTTCCGGCCGTCAGAGGGCATCGCGGAACTCCTGCTCGCTCGGTATCACGAAGCTACTTTTGGCTCTACGCGGGCTGGCCGACGGACGACCGGCATCCTGCTGGCGATGACGGCCGCACCGGCGGAGCGTGCGACCGAAGACGAGATTGATTGCGCCACCGCCCTCGGTGCAAGCCGAAGTCAGCGTCGGATCGGAAGCACATCGACCAAGCAGACACTGCCGACGATCGCCCCGTCGCTGTCGCGGATCAACACCGCGTCATCGTCGATCTGGCGCAGCGTCAGTATGGCATCGATCACCAGATCTCTAGCCGCGGAAATCGCCTCTGCCATGGCGCCCTGAAGGCTCGGCTGCAATTCACCGTCGGGATCCGGGATGACTTCGGAGCCTCGCCGGATGTCGTAGAAGAAGCGTCGCATCGGTTCGCTGTCCAATCCCGGCTGGTCTGAACGTCGTCGCACGTGATGTTGCACCATTTCGCTCGCCCTCCAGCGCCTGCCGCTCGGCATTGCCGCCGACTATTGCTTCCTCGGCCCGAAAGGTAGAGCGGATATCATTGTGACGTCTAAACACCATGCGGTTGCGTCCCTGCGGGCGCGAGGGCCTAACCTCCGGTTCTTTGTGATGATCCAGTGAGGCAGGTCATGAGTCGTGAGACCCCGCTTCGCGAGTGGCCGCGACACGCGGGCGAGATGGCCGAACGGATCCGTTCGTTCGATTGGTCTAGGACGCCTCTCGGCTCGGTCGACGCCTGGCCGCAGAGTCTGCGGACCATCGTCGATCTCGTGCTGCATTCGCCGAGCATGATGAGCCTCGTCTGGGGCGCCGACGCGATCCACCTTTACAACGATGCCTTCTCCGAACTCCTCCGGGAGCATCGCACCCTGGCGCTTGGTCGGTCCGCCTATGAAACCTTCGCCCGGTCGCGCGATGTCTTTGCCGCGGACGTGGCGGCGGGCATGTCCGGACGGTCGGCGCGACTGCCGGCGCAACGCTATCCGGTGCTCCGGAACGGCCGACTGGAGGACGCCTGGTTCGACGTCGACTATGCGCCGGTCCACGATGAGCACGGGCAGGTCGCCGGTGTCCTCTGGACCCTGAAGGAGACGACCGCGCAGGTGATGGCCGAACGCGCCTTGCGCGAGAGCGAGGCCCGACAGAGTCTGCTGATCGGAGCCTTGGCACAGGCGGTCTGGGAGGCGGACGCCGAGGGTGTTGTCGAGGTCGATAGCCCGAGCTGGCGTGCCTACACGGGACAGACCTTCGATGAATGGCAGGGCTACGGCTGGCTGAACGCGATCCATCCGGACGACCGCGAGTTCGCCGAGCGGCAGTGGCGGGAAGCCATTGCGGCCCGCGGGCTGGTCAATGCCGAATTCCGCCTTCGCGCCCCTGACGGAGGCTGGCGCTGGACCAATGTCCGGGCTGCACCCGTTCTCGATGCGCAAGGGCGCATCACCAAGTGGGCGGGCATGAACATCGACATCGATGCCCGTGTGCACGCGGAAGCGGCGCTGCGAGCCAACCAGGAGCGTCATCGAGCGGAACTCGAGCGGCGTATCGCCGAGGCGATCGAGGAGGTGCAGTCCGGTCGCCGTCTCCTGCGCGGGACGCTGGATGCCTCGCGCGACATGATCCAGGTCTTCGAGGCGATCCGCGACGACAGGGGAGAGATCGTCGACTTCCGTTGGGTTCTCAATAACCACACGTCGGAAAGCCTCTATGGCAAGGTCCGTGGCGAAAGTCTTCTGACGCGCAACCCCGGCGTCGTCACGGAGGGAATCTTCGACGCCTTCAAGCGGGTGACGGAGACCGGGCATCCGGAACAGGCGGAGCGCCATTACGTCCACGAACAGTTCGACGGCTGGTTCTATCAGTCGGTGGTCAAGCTCAACGACGGCGTGGCGACCACGACGAAGGACATCAGCGACTGGAAGGCGGCGCAGGCGGAGGTCATTCGTCTGAAGGAGGAGGCCTCCGCCCTCAAGCTGGAAGCCAGCGAGGAACGCTTCCGATCCTTTGCCGAGAACTCTACCGACGCCCTCTGGATTGTCGATGCCAGGACCCGGCAGCTCGTCTATCTCAGTCCCGCCTTCGAGCGGATCTGGGGGGAGCGACGGGCGGTCGTTCTGGAGGATATCGCCCGCTGGGGTGAGTTGGTCCACCCCGAGGACCGCGACACGGCGCTGGCCGCGCTTCCTCGCGCGCTGGCTGGCGAGAGCGTCCAGATCGTCTATCGCATCCGCCGCGCCGACGACGGGGAAATCCGCTGGATCCAGGACACGGGCTTTCCGATCCAGGGGCCGGACGGCCGGATCGACCACGTCGGCGGGATCAGCCAGGATGTCACCGAGCAACGAGACACGGCCGAACGTCTGCGCGAGAACCAGCGACGCCTCTGGACGGTGATCCGGGGCATTCCCCAGCTCGTCTGGCGGTCGGCCGAGGGCGGCGAATGGACGTGGGCGAGCCCTCAGTGGAGCGAGTATACCGGGCAGACCCCGGAGGAGAGCTACGGCCTCGGCTGGCTCGACGCCCTGCATCCCGACGACAGGGCAAAGGCGATGGCCGGTTGGCGGAGCTCGGATGGGTCGACGCATCTCGATGTCGAAACACGTCTCTTCCATGCTCGTGAAGGCCGCTACCGCTGGTTCTAGACACGCGCTCTTCCGGTGCGCGACGATGACGGGCAGATCGTGGAATGGCTCGGCACGTCGACCGACATCGACGACATGCGACACCTGCAGGGCCGCCAGCAGGTGCTGGTGGCCGAACTCCAGCACAGAACGCGCAATCTCATCGGCGTGGTCCGAGCCATGTCGGAGAGGACGGCAGAAGGCATCGACCATCTGCCCGATTTTCTGAATCTCTTCCACGCCCGACTGGGAGCGCTCGCTCGCGTCAACAGTCTCCTATCCAAGCTGGACAGCGGTCAGCGCGTGACCTTCGACAGTCTTCTCAAGACGGAACTGGAGGCACGGGGGATTCCGATCGATGCCGAGACCAGCCGTGTGGTCCTGCACGGGCCGGAAGGCGTCCGCCTCCCGTCCGCAACGGTGCAGACCTTTGCCCTCGCCCTTCACGAACTCACCACGAACGCCGTGAAATACGGCGCGCTGTCCGGCGGCGAAGGGCGACTGACCGTGACCTGGCTTGTTCGGCCTGGCGGAGCCAACGCGGACCGCCTCCATGTGGAATGGAGCGAGACGGGCGTCATCGACATGCCGGAAGAGGCGGCCGCTGCGCAAGGAAGCGGATACGGTCGAACCCTGATCGAGCAGGCGCTCCCTTACCAGCTTGATGCCATGACGACCTACGTTCTTCTGCCGGACGGCGTGCGCTGCACCATCGATCTGCCTCTTGGATAACAACGAGGAATCACAAGAGGTCTGCTCTCGGTCGGGGCATGGGCCAAGTCGCACGTCTGAAACGGGTCGTTTTCGGAAGTGCAGCTTTTCGGAGTGCCCAACCGGAGGCGGATGAGCCGTTCCAACCGCTCGGCACAAGCAACCAATCGGTCCTGCGGCCACGTTCTCTCAAGGCATCATTTCCCGTTGCGTCCGGGCTGTGGGAGAACGACGCGTCGAAGAATTCGGCGTGACTGCCTCTCGCTTGGCAAGACGAAGATCCCCGTTGTTTTCCGAGCACCGCTCCTGGACCTCCCGTCGGCGAATGATCCAAACCTCACGTCTCGCCGCACCGATGCAGTGTTCGGCGATCGCGCCGAAAATGCAGCTTGCGAGATGTTTTGAAACGGGATGCGCTGCTATCATCAGGTCGTCGCAACGATCCGCGACCCTCGTCCGTCGCGGACCGGTTGCCTGAGTTGCAGACTGTTCGCCGCTTTGATCCGGACCGACAGCGGTAAGGCTAGTGCCCTATTCGAAATCAGGCTGAAGCGCACCGCGTCGAGCCTTCGCTTGGCGTCAGACGAAGCTCGCCGCAGGTCTGATCCCTGACGGCCTCCGGATCGGTTGACCTGCGGCGATGGTTTGTGGCGAGGTGCGCGGGTTCGAGGTGCCGGCCTTCGCGCTGACGCACCTTCGTGCCGCCCGATGGGCAGGTTCCTGAAAGATATCGATCGCCAACGCATGCAGGCTCCTTCCGAAAACGACCGAGATCCGTGGCTGCTCTTGGAGCGTCGCCTTGCGGAACGGCAGGAGGCCGGATCGTCGTTGCGCGCGTGGTGGCGAGATGACGACGCGGCTCGATGGGGCCCTCAGATCGCCCGGTTGCTCGCCCTTGCCGAGGCGAGCCGGTTTCCGGTCGCGCTGGCGACGATCCCGGCATCGTTGGATGAAGGGCTGCCGCGAATTTTCGATGCGGTGTCCTCCCCGGTCACCATTCTCCAGCACGGCTATCGCCACGGCAACGAGGCACGCGAGGGAGAACGTGCTGTCGAGTGCGGTGGGCGGCGGGAGAGCGAGGAAATCCTCGCCGATCTCAGGTGTGGGCAAAGGCAGCTGGCTGAGGTGTTCGGCGACCGCTTCCTGCCGGTCATGGTGCCGCCCTGGAACCGTATCGAGGATCGGATCGCGCGTGCGCTTCCAGCCATGGGCTATGTCGGCCTGAGCGTCTTCGGTTGCGAGGGCGAGGGGCGGCGATCCGGGATGACGGTGGCGAACGCCCACCTCGACGTCTTGCGCTGGAAGGGCGGGGCGCGCTTTGCCGGCGAAGCGCGGCTCCTTTCCGACTTGCACGAGTGGCTGGACGAGAACGGGCCCGAAGCAGGCGCCGCGTTCTGCCTCCTCACCCATCATCTCGATCACGACGAGGAGACCTGGCGATTTATCGAGCGTCTCGTGCCCCTGTTGGCACGCTGGGCGGTGCCGGTTCCGGCCAGATCCGTTTTCGTTGGAGGCGCGGCACATGAGTGAGCCCTTCGTTCGTCCGGCAGGCCCGGGCGACATCGACCTCGTGGCGACGTTCCTGCACCGGTTCATGAACGAACGGATCGAGCCCGCACGCTGGCGCCGCATCCTCGACGACCCATGGCGACCGGAGGGGCTGGAGCATGGGTGGCTGGTGGAGCATGACGGGCGCATCGTCGGCTTCATGGCGACGATCTACAGCGACCGGCGGACGCGCCTCGGAACCCGGCGCTTCTGCGATCTCGGTGCGTGGTATCTCGAGCGTTCCTATCGCGGTTCGGGGCTCGGACAGGAGCTTCTCGGCGCCGGGATGCAGCGCGCCGACACGACCTATGTGACGCTCACGGCGCGCCGTGCGACAGGCCGGCGCATCCGGGCGCTGGGGTTTTCGATCCTCGACGATCAGCGCGCGCTCTTCCCGCCGAGGCGTCTGCGCTCCCACGGCGCTCTTCGGTTGACCGACGACGTGGCTTCACTCGACGAGGATGCGCGCCGCCGCCTCGCCGACCACGAAGGGCTTGGCCTGGTCAGTGCAATCGTGGAAGGGGCGGGGAGGCCGGCCCTTGTCCTTCTGCAGCGCAAGCGCAAGGGCGCGGATGTCCTGCACCACGACCTCCTCCATGCGAGCGACGCCGGGCTCCTCGCCCACCATGCGCAGGATCTGGCCGACCTTCTAGTCGAGGAGGGCGTGCTTGCGATCGACAGTCGGTTCCTGTCGGCCGGATCGGGCGTGCCACTCGAGGCGATCCCGCTGCCGCGATGGTTCCGCCCGGTCGGAGAGATCAAGGCGCGCGACGTGGATCTACTCTATAACGAGACGCTTCTCCTCGACTTAAAGCTTCCCTGATCGACCGGCCATCTGCCATGGTGAAGCGGCCGGGGCACTCGCTCCGGACGATCCGTTCGCTGTTCGTGGTTTCATGTCCCCGCTGCTGGCCGTCGAGAACCTTTCGATCGAGTTTCGGACGCTGGAAGGGCGGATCCGTGCCGTCGACGACCTTTCGTTCGAGGTCCGTGCGGGACGAACGCTCGCGCTGATCGGAGAGTCGGGCTCCGGCAAGTCCGTCACCGCACACACGATCCTCGGCCTTCTCCCCCGAACGGCGTTTCGCCTGTCCGGTCGCATCCTGTTCCGGGATCCCAAGACGGATGGGTCGATCGACCTGGCGGCTCTCTCGCGCAGCGACCCGCGATACCGCGACATCCGGGGCGACCGGATCTCGATGGTGTTCCAGGAGCCCGCCGCCGCGCTGTCGCCCCTGCACACGATCGGCGAACAGATCCTCGACGTCCTCCGCCGTCATCGCCCCGAACTCGACAAGCGCGGCGCGCGCGCGGCGATGCTGGAGGCCCTTCGCGACGTCGGTTTCCCGGATCCGGAGCGGGCGTCGGCGGCCTACAGTTTTCAGCTTTCGGGAGGCCTCTGCCAGCGCGCCATGATCGCGCTGGCGATCGTCTGCCGACCCGCCATGATCATCGCGGACGAGCCGACGACCGCGCTCGACGTGACGGTCCAGGCCGAGATCCTGCGCCTCCTTGCGAGGATTCGGGACGATCATGGAACGGCTCTCCTTCTGATTTCCCACGATCTCGGGGTCGTCGCCTCGATGGCCGACGAGATGGTCGTGATGCACCATGGTGCCGCCATGGAATCGGGCTCCGTCCCCGACCTCTTCGCCGATCCGCGCCATCCCTACCTCAAGGCCCTGATGCGCTCGGTGCCGCGTCTTTCGCGCTCGCGCAAGGAGCGCCTGAAGCCGCTACGGGAAATCCGGACCGCGGACGCGCTGGCAAAGTTCGGCCGGCGGCGCGAACAGGGGCAGGGCGATGTCCTGGTGGAGGCCACCGGCCTTTCGCGTACGTTCCGCTCCCGTAGCTTCGGTGGCGGCGCGCCGATCCATGCGCTGCGCGACGTCGACCTGACGATCCGCCGCCACGAATGTCTCGGCCTCGTCGGCGAGAGCGGCTCGGGCAAGACCACGCTGTCGCGCATCCTCGCTCGGGCCGAACGGCCGGACACGGGGCGGGTGGAGATGCGCATGCCGGACGGACGCATGCAGGACGTCTTCGACCTTCGAGGCGACACGCTGAAGGGGTGGCGGCGCCGGGTCCAATACGTCTTCCAGAACCCCTATCTCGCGCTCGATCCCCGGATGAGCATCGAGGCGATCCTCACCGAGCCGCTCGAGATTCACGGGATCGGCACGCGGGCGTCGCGGCGCGAGCGGGCCCGCGAGTTGCTGGCGATCGTCGGTCTGCCGGATTCGCATCTCCAGCGCTTTCCGCACGGCCTGTCCGGCGGTCAGCGTCAACGGGTCGGCATTGCCCGCGCGCTGGCGCTCGAGCCCGAACTCATCCTCTTCGACGAACCGGTCTCGGCTCTCGACGTGTCGGTCCAGGCGCAGATCCTCAACCTCCTGCGCGACCTGCAGCGCGAACTCGGTCTGACCTACCTTTTCGTGTCGCACAACCTCGCCGTCGTGAACTATCTGGCGGACCGCATCGCGGTCATGTCGGGCGGTCGCATCCTCGAGGTCGCCTCTCGCGATGCCCTGTTCTCGCGTCCCGTGCATCCCTATACGCGCCGCCTCATCGCCTCCATTCCGGAGCCCGATCCGGCGCAGCCCACCGATTTTTCCGCCTTCGAAGGCGGCGAGGCGAAGGGGACGTCGGGATGGGGCTGGCCGTTCACCGCGCGTGACGGCGAGGACGAGCCCGGACTCATCGCGCTGAGTCACGATCATTTCGTCCAGGCCTATGAGGATGGCCGCAACGAGATCGCCCGGTGAGCGCGAGGCGGCTTGCGGGCCCGTCGGCCCCATGCGAGCCTCGCCCTCATGCGCACGGCCTGGACGTGCGCTCACATATGGGTCTTCGCGTGCGGATCGGTCCGAGTCTCCTTCGCCTCCTGCTGCCGACGCTCGTCGTCATGGGGTCCTGGTCGATCGTCGCGGCCGCGCCTGCGGACGGCGAACCTCCGATCCTGTCGGATGAGGTCGCACGCGGGGACATTCCCCCCATGCGCGACCGTCTGCCGCAGGACCCGCTCCGCACCGACCTCGCCGCGATGGGGCGCCAGACGGGACGCTACGGCGGCACCCTGCGCACGATCGAGCCGCAGGCGCGTGACACGCGACGCATGGTGGTCTTCGGCTATGCGCGCCTCGTCGGCTATACGCCCGACGGACGCATCGTGCCCGACGTCGCGCAGAGCGTGGAC
The DNA here is from genome assembly GCF_900113065.1 of Aureimonas phyllosphaerae. Classification (GTDB taxonomy): domain Bacteria; phylum Pseudomonadota; class Alphaproteobacteria; order Rhizobiales; family Rhizobiaceae; genus Aureimonas; species Aureimonas phyllosphaerae. The sequence continues at coordinate 28,721 of NZ_FOOA01000004.1, read as the reverse complement.
GTCGTGGATGGCCGGATCTTCACCTTCCACCTCCGGCGCGGCCATCGGTGGTCGGACGGCGAACCGTTCACCTCGGAAGACTTCCGCTATTACTGGGAGGACGTCGCCAACGATCCGCAACTTGGCAAGAGCGGCCTCCCGCGCCAACTACTGGTGCATGGCGCCGGACCGACGGTCACCTTTCTCGACGCCTGGACGATCCGCTACGAATGGGCGGAGGCCAATCCCGACTTCATGCCCGCGCTGGCCGCATCATTGCCGCTCGAGATCTTTCGGCCGGCCCACTACCTCCGCCAGTTCCACAAGCGCTATGCGGGCGCTGCGGAGCTTCAGCGCCGCATCGAGGCGGAGGGCCAGCGCAACTGGCAGGCGCTGCACTTCAAACATGACCAGTCCTACAAGAACACCGACCCCGATCTGCCATCGCTGCAGCCCTGGGTTCTGGTGACCCAGCCGCCCGCCGACCGCTTCCTGTTTCGCCGCAACCCCTATTTTCACCGGGTGGACGCAGAAGGGCGCCAGTTGCCCTACATCGACGAGGTCGCGATGGAGATCGCCAGCGCAGGGCTGATCCCTGCCATGACCTCGTCGGGGCAGACCGATCTCCAGAGCACGGCGCTCACGATCGCGAACTATGCCTTTCTGAAGGCGGCCGAGGGGCGCTCGAACTACAAGGTCCTGCGCTGGCCGAGCGGGCGAGGCTCGCGGATGGTGCTCTTCCCCAACCTCAACACCGGCGATGCCGACTGGCGGACGCTGCTGCAGGCGAGCGACTTCCGCCGTGCCCTGTCCCTTGCGATCAACCGCGAGGACATCGCGCAGGCGATCTACTACGGGCTGGCGCGTCCGGCCGGCGACACCGTCCTGCCGGCATCGCCCTTGTTCACCGAGGCGCTCGCCACGCGCTGGGCCCGTTTCGACCCGGACGAGGCGAACCGTCTGCTCGACGGGCTGGGACTTCAAGCCCGCGACGGTTCGGGAACGCGTCTCATGCCGAACGGGCGAGCCCTCGATCTCGTGGTGGAGTTCGCCGGCGAGGACGGCGAGCAGACGGACGTTCTCCAGCTCGTCGCCGAGGACTGGCGCCGTATCGGCGTTCGCATGCTGTTCAAGGCGGTGGAGCGGGACACGCTGGCCTCGCGCCTTGCGGCCGGTTCGCCGCTCGTGACGGTCGGAAGCGGCCTGGAGAACGGTGCGGCTCGGGCTGAGGACAGTCCAGCCGCTCTGGCGCCCACCGACTCGTCCCAGGCGTCTTGGCCGACCTGGGGACTGAACCACGAGAGCGGCGGCAAGCTCGGTGTCCAGCCGACGCTCGCCTTCGCCAGGGAGCAGCTCGACCGCAACGAGGCCTGGCGCCGGACGCTCGACGACGCCGAGAAGCGCCGGATCTGGGACGAGATGCTGCGGGTCGACGCGGACGAACTGCCGCGCATCGGCATCGTCTCCGACGTCGACCAGATCATCGTCGCCACGCGGCGATTGCAGAACCTGCCGCAGACGGGGCGCTGGAACTTCGAACCTGGCGCCTATCTCGGCTCCTACCGTCCCGACACGTTCTTCCTCGCCGACGAAACGACGTCCGCCGCTGCGGCACCGGTTCGACCGTAATGCTGCGCTATCTCCTGTTCCGCCTCGGTACGATGGTGTCGACGCTCCTCGTCTCCAGCATCCTGATCTTCACTATCATCCAGCTTCCGCCAGGCGACTATCTCACCAACTCGATCGCGGAACTGCGAGCCGAGGGGGAAGCGCAGGCGGAGGAAAAGGTCGCGTTCCTGCGCGAACAGTACGGGCTCGACCAGCCTTTGCCCGTGCAGTACCTGCACTGGATCAGCGGCTTCGTCCAAGGCGACTTCGGCTACTCCTTCGAATATGCCGCGCCCGTTTCCGAAGTGATCGGCGACCGGGTCTTCCTGACACTCGTCCTCAACTTCGTGACCGTCCTCTTCGTGTATCTCGTGTCCTTTCCGCTCGGCCTCTTCATCGCCCGGCGGAAGCATGGTTTTGCGGATCGCTCGCTCACGCTCACCGGCTATGTCGGGCTTGCCACACCGAACTTCCTGCTCGCGCTGATCCTGCTCTACGTCGCCAACGCGATCTTCGGCGTTTCGATCGGCGGCATGATGGATCCCGCCTATCTCGGTCAGCCGTGGTCGACCGGGAAGGTCGTGTCCGTTCTGGCCCACTTGGTGGTTCCGGTCGTGGTGATCGGATTGTCCGGAACGGCCGCGATGATCCAGCGCCTGCGGGCCAACCTCCTCGACGAACTGCGCCGTCCCTACGTGGTCGCGGCCACGGCCCGTGGCCTGTCGGACGGGTTCGTCCTGCGAAAGTACGCGCTGCGTTCGGCGCTCAACCCCTTCGTCTCCGATATCGGCGATCTCCTGCCGCAGATTGTGTCCGGCTCGGTGATCATCTCCGTGATCATGTCGCTGCCGACCACGGGACCGATGCTCCTGTCCTCGCTTCGCAGTCAGGACATGTACCTGGCGGGGTCCTTTCTGATGTTCCTGTCGATTCTCACCGTCGCGGGTATGCTCGTCTCGGACGTCGCTCTGGCGCTGATCGATCCGCGCCTGCGCCTCACCGGGCGACGCGGCCATTGAGCGAACCGGTTCCTCACTGGGTCAGCACACGCCCGTTCGATGCCGAGCGCGAGACGGGCGAGCATACGAGCGTTCGCGCGGACTATGCGCGCGCTTCGAGCCGCCGTCTGTTCTGGTGGCGCCTGCGCAGCCGTCGCCTTGCCGTCGTCTCGCTCGCGTTTCTCGTGGTCTCCTATCTCGTGGCTGCGACCGCCGAGTTCATCGCGCCGACCGGTGTGGCGACGCGCGACACGCGCCACATCTTCATGCCCCCACAGCCGGTCCATCTCTTCCATGACGGCCGGTTTCTCGGCCCCTTCGTCTACGCGATGAAGGGGGAACTCGACATGGATACGCTGCAGCGTCGCTATACGCAGGATCGCACCAAGCCCCAGCCGCTCCGCTTCTTCTGCCGCGGCGAGCCCTACCGCTTCTGGGGCATCTGGGACGCGGACCGGCACCTCTACTGCGCGCCGGAGGGCGGGACGGCTTTTCTCCTCGGTTCCGACCGGCTCGGGCGCGACATGGCCTCGCGCCTCGTCCACGGGGCCCGGATCTCGCTCACGATCGGGCTGCTGGGCGTGACGCTGACCCTTGCGCTCGGGCTGCTCTTTGGCGGTCTCGCGGGCTATCTCGGCGGCCGGGCCGATTTCTGGCTGGGACGAACGACGGAGATCCTGCGCTCCCTGCCGCACCTGCCGATCTGGCTCGCCCTGTCCGCCGCGCTCCCCGTGACCATGAGTCCGCTCCTCGTCTACTTCGCGATCACGGCGATCCTTGCCTGCCTCGAATGGCCGGGGTTGGCGCGCGCCGTGCGCTCCAAGCTCCTCTCCCTGCGCGAAGAGGACTTCGTCGCGGCGGCCGAGATGATGGGCGCGGGGCCGGCACGCATCATCGCGCGGCACCTCCTGCCGAACTTCATGAGCCATATCGTGGTGTCGGCCGCGCTCGCGATCCCCTCGATGATCCTGGCCGAGACGGCTCTCAGTTTCCTGAATCTCGGCCTGCGCGCGCCGATCACGAGCTGGGGCGTCCTTCTCACGGAAGCCCAAAACATCGAGGCGGTGGTGCTTTACCCCTGGCTGCTCCTCCCCATGGTTCCGGTCATGGCGACCGTCCTGGCCTTCTCCTTTCTGGGAGACGGGTTGCGGGACGCGCTCGATCCCCTGTCCGAGTGACCGGGGTTGTGCCCGAAGATCGCTTCGGGGCCGACTAGGCCCAAGATCGCGTGTCGTCGGCCAGAAGGCCGAACAGCTCCGTTTCGTGATGCGTTCCCCTCAGGGTGAAGGAGCCGACCCGCCGCCAGTGCGCCGCCGCGACATCGACCACTTCGCTCGTCGCCAGCACCGGCACGCCCAGACGCTTGGTCTCCTTCTCGATCCGTTCGGCCTCGTTGACGGACGGGCCGATTACGGAGAAGGAAAGCCGCTGGCGGATGCCGATATTGCCGAGCCGGACCTCCCCGACACACATCGCCACGCCGAAGTCGAATTCCACGTCGCCTGCCTCGCGGCGCCTGGCATTGACGGTCCGGCGGGCCCCGCGCGCCGTGCGGGCGGCCGCGATGCCCTTCCTGATGGCGGCATCCTGCGTCAGCTTGCCGTCCTGGATCGGAAAGATGGCGAGGACCGCGTCGCCGATGAAGGCGAGGATCTCGCCGCCCGCCTCCATCGCCGCTCGTCCTGTGCAGTCGAAGTAATCGTTGAGAAGGGTCAGGTAGCAGTCTTCGCTTAGGTCTTCCGCAAGCCCCGTGGAATTGCGCAGATCGGACAGCCAGACGAGCGCCCGCACCTGACTGCCGCTTCCCAGGCGGATGCGGCCGCCGAGGACCTCTCGGGCGATGGTCGGGCCGAGATACGTATCGGCGACGCTCGTGATCAGCCGGGGGTAGATCCCGAGCTTGCAGACCAGCGACATGTAGCGCTGCAGCTGCTTCAGGGTTTCGACCACCGTGTCGTGGAAGCCGCCTGGGGCGCGGGTCGCCCAGGTCACATAGAGGCCGAGGTCGTCCGCGCGCAGCGGCAGGACGGAGCGCCCCATGAACATATTGGTGCGCAGATTGATGAGGTCCGTGAATCCGTCCGCGCGCAACTCCTCGAAGAGATCGAACGCAAGTGCCCCCGTCACATCGAGCCGGCCCCGCAGGAAGTCCAGATCGTGGTCGAGCATGTATTTGATCGGACTGCGCAGATACTCCTGCGACTCCTCCTCCTGATGGACGAAGCGTTTCGTCTCGATGCCGCGCCCCGACGTCCACAGCACCGTTTCGGCCTCGAAGAGCGGATGGAGTGTCGACCAGGTCATGCGGCACCGGTCGATCGGCACGCCGACATGGTTGAGCTTGTTGGCCAGTCCTTCCAGCATGGGTTCGAGTGGCTTTTCCGCCAGCGCCTGCTGGATGAGCCAGTCGCCGATCTCCAGTATCTTGGACGTATTGAGCACCATCGTCGGACCTTAGATCTCCGGCGCGCGAGGCAGCGCCGGCAGATCGATTTCCAGGCCCGGCCGTCCGGCGACGGCGCCCGGCAACAGGGTCTGCATCTCGCGTTCGATCCGGGCGAGGTCGTCGTCCGGCCGCTTGTGGGAATGATGGAACAGCACAAGGCGCCGAACCCCGGTGGCCAGGGCGAGGCGCACGCCTTCCTCGTAGGTCGAGTGGCCATAGCCGACGTATCGAGGCAGTTCCTCGTCGGTGAAGGTCGTGTCGAAGATCAGGACGTCCGCGCCGGCGATGAAGGTCTCGAGGGCGACGTCGCGCATGCCGGGTCGATGCTCGTGATCGGTCGCATAGACCACCGATCGCCCGTCGCTCTCCACCCGGTAGGCGACGGCGCCGTTGGGATGGGTGAGTTCATGGGTCGTGATGCGGATGCCGGCCGAAGGCTGCAGCATGTCCGTCGGCCGGAACGTCACGTACTCGATGTCCGCCTTGAACTTTTCGAGGCCCACGGGATGGAACGGGGCACGCAGGAAATCCTCCAGGAGCGCCCGGCAGTTCCGGCCGTCCTGCATGTGGCCGGCATGGATGCGAACCCGGCAGGCTGGATTGTAGAAGGGAAGGAAGTAGGGAAAGCCGATCACGTGGTCGTAGTGGGCATGGCCGAGGAACAGGTCGATCTCGCGCTCGCCGGACGCCATGAGCCGGTTGCCGAGATCCACGATCCCGGTTCCGGCGTCGAAGATCAGAACTCGCCCTTGCGCCTCGATCGACACGCAGCAGGTCCGCGCGCCGTAGCGCGACGGATCTTCCAGAGCGATGGGAACGGTTCCGCGTGCGCCCCACACGGTGAGGCGCATTCCCGCCTGCACGATGCTCAAGACGTCACGTGGGAATCAAGGCCGCCGCGCGGGCCGATACGAGTTCGGCCGATGTCCGGTTGAGGCGCATCGCCATCTCGCGCAGCATCACGCGCGCCATCGAAGGGAATGCATCCAGCATGTCGGACAGGCACTCCTTGCCCATCCGCAATGTGGCGAGATCGCCGACGGCGCGCACCGTCGCGGTCCTGGGAATGTCGCACAGGATACCGATCTCCCCCACCACCTCGTGCGGCCCCAATCGTGCCAGTTCGATCTCGCCTATCGGCGAATCGGCCAAGACCATGGCCTCGCCGGCGAGGATGAGATAGGCGCTGTCGCCAGTATCGCCCTGGTGGAACAGTGCGTCCCCATCCGAGAACCGCATCACCTGCGACGTGAAGGCCACGAGTTTCAGTCGACTGAGCTCGATCCCCTGAAACAGGGGCGTGCGCCGAAGGACTTCGACTTCGTCCGCAAGAAGACTCATGATCGCTGCTTCCTTCGCACGTGCTCGAAGTCATTGCGGCCCGGGAGAGGACGATAGGACAAGCTCGCTTCGGTCGGCAAGACTGTCGCTCGTCAACTGTCCACGCTCGAAACGCACGATACGGTCGAAAAGTTCGTTTTCGATGGGTGCGCTCGGAACCCAGTACATTCCGAACGGGCGGCCCGCGTCCCGCGCGAGCTGAAGAACGGACCTCAGGATACGCGCCTGCGTGTCGGCGTCGAGAGCGGACAGGCATCGGTTGGCCACGAGATAGTCGGGCGCCTTCAACATGGCGCGGGCCAGCGTCACCTTCTGCTGCTGCCCGAGACTCAGTCTCTTGGCACCGGCTCCCAGGTCGTATTCCAGCGCCGTCCGGAGCACGACGGGACCGAGGTCGTAGGCGTCGATCGACGCGTCGAGCAATTCGTCGATGCGGGCGCTGGTCTTGGGAGTGGCGTTCGCCACGCGGCCGAAGACGATGTTGTCCTTGAGCGTTGCGGCGGGATTGAACCGATCGGGCTCATGAAACTCGACGCCTTCGCGCACCATCTGCGACGCGGTCTCGTGAAACAGGGTCCGTGCCTCGATGACGCGCGCGCGCAGGGTATCGTCCACGAGGCCGAGGCGATACCGCGGCTCCACGTAAGACAGGGCCAGCCGGATCAGCGCGCCGCGATCCTCGTCGGATTCCGCGGTGCGGCCGCTCGATCCCAGCCGGACGACGATCTGCCGGTAGAAGTCGATCTCATCCGGGCTGATGATGTCCATGCGCCGCAGCATCGGGTCGTCGGCGCCGATCTCGCCGAAGAGTTCGACCAGCGTCATCGCGATCTTGAGACCCATCTCGACCAGCGTCCTGTCGAGGCCGAGACGTTCCAGGACGCGGCGAGCATCGGATCGTATCAGGAGCCGGGTGGCTGCGATCTCGTCCTGACGCGCGGCCCCGAAGACGAGGTTCTCCATCAGCGTCGCATGGTCGAGGAAGGCGCCGGGATCGAACCGCTCGACCATGGAGTCGAGCTTCTCCTCGCGCAGCCGCGCGGCCAGATGCCTGCGCGCCAAGACGATCCTGGGGCCTGCCTTCGCCGTCAGCCATTCGGGGACGCGACTGGAGAGGCCGAACCGGGTCAGGTCCCGCCTCAGTTCCACGGCGACCAGGATCTGCTCGATGCGGGCAATCTCTTCGTCGGGCTCCGGCGACAGCGCGGAACGATCGATCCAGTCGTCGTTGGGGTCGAGGAGACTGTTGCCCGACTGCAGCGCTTCCGTTCGCATGCGCGACTCGGAGCGGGTCGTCGCCGGCCGGGCGTCGTGCAGCGGGTGATGCATCAGCGGATAGAGCAGGGCTTCGCGCAGGTTGGAGCGCGGGTAGTAGGATGCCGGCTCGGCATAGGCGAGGCGCCGACCGGTGACGGATTCCGGCCACGCTCCGAGCGGCCGACCCGACAAGTTGATCAGGCCGGAGGCGAGCGGCGCGAGGCCCACCAGCGCTTCGGCGACGACCTCGGCGCCATCGCCGAGAGGGCCGACCGCGGCCAGCCGCTGGTGGAGCGGCAAGTCGAGCGAGACCCCACTGACCAGCGCTGCGCCCGTGTCGTCGCGGATCGTCGCCTCGATCAGCTGGAATCCCCCTTCCAGCCGTTCGGAACTCGCAGCGATCGGGGCCTGCGTCGCCGGGTCGAGGAGGCCGTCGATATCGAACTGCTGGGCGACCTGATCGTATTTGACGTCCACGTCGAGGCGCATCAGGTCCCAGTCGATGAGATCCTTGAGCGGGGCCGGCAGCTCGCGATAGGCGGCGATCACCGCGACGAGTTCGCCGATGTCGATCTGGCCACGGATCGCGAAATAGCCGCCGAACATGTAGAAGATGAACGGCGTCGCCTGCGACAGGAAGTTGTTCAGGAATTTGACGAAGAACTTCCATTGGTAGATGTCGAACCGGATCAGGAAGATGCGGCCGAGCTGCTCCGAGATTCGCGCACGCACGATGTTCGACGTGTCGTTGGTGCGGATCGTCGGCATGCTTTCGATGATCTCGCCGACCGAGCCTGCGAGGCGCCGGGCCGTCAGCTGCCGCTCCCGACCGAGGATCAGAAGCCGACGGCGCATGCGGGGGATCAGTATCGCTTGGAAGGCGGTCACGGCGAAGGCGACAGCGCCCAGCGTCCAGCTCTGAAGGAAGATGAAGATCATCGCCGTCAGGATCTGGCTCGAAAGATAGAGCGGCTGGACGAAGGCGTCGCCGATGAAGCCGCCGATCGGCTCCAGTTCGTCCTTGATCATGGAGGCGACTTCCGCCGGTCGGATGCGGCGGAACTGGCGTATGGGAAAGCGCAGGACCCTGTCCACCATCTCGTAGCGCATGCGCCGCAGCATCCGCTCGCCCAGGCGCCCCTTGTAGGTGTTCAAGTAGAACTTGAACGCCCCGTTCACGACGACGAACAGGAGGAACAGGGAGGACAGGACGAAAAGGGCCTCCATGCGCTCGAACGGCGTGCCGTCGAGAAGCACGAGGTGGTCGCTGCCACCGAGGAAGCCGGGCAGGGGAATGGTGAGCCGGAAGTAGTCGACCGTCGCGCCCGCGCCCTCGAACCCTTCACCCTGGATCGGCCCGTTGATGATGAGCTTCGGAAGGTTCAGCGACAAAAAGAACGGGATGACGGACACGACGACCACCACCAGCATCCAGATCTGTTCGCGTCGCGTATGGTGCCAGATGTAGCGATACAGGGAGGTTGCCATGGGATGCTATACCGGCTTCGGACGGGCATATAGGTTTCCGCGCTAGGAGCGCAGCAAGCCTCCCGCCCGTCAAGGCGGGAGCGCGGACGGCCTTGCCGGCCTTCTGCAAGGCGCCGCCCGCTTGCCGGGGCATGCCGCGTGCGCTAGGGCTGGGGCTCAACTGTCTCGGCGAACGGGCCATGCCAATCGACCAGATGTCGGCCCGCCCACCGCTGCTCTTCTACGCTCCCCTGAAGTCGCCGGACGACCCTGTTCCCTCGGGGGACAGAACCCTCGCTCGCCTGCTGTTCTCGGCCGTGCGCCAGGCCGGCTTCGCACCGCAACTGGCGAGCTCGTTCCGCGCGTTCTCGCGTGACGGCAGTCGGCAGCCGGCGCTCCTCGAACAGGCGTGCCTGGAGGCCCGTCGACTGGCCGCGACCATGGGAGGTCTGCCGCCAGGGCAACGCCCGAGCCTCTGGTTCACCTATCACAGCTACTATAAGGCGCCCGACCTCCTCGGGCCGGTCGTCTCCCGCTCGCTCGGCATCCCGTACGTGCTGGCGGAAGCCTCGCACGCCGAGAAGCGGCGGGATGGACCCTTCGCTTCCTTTCACGAGGCGGCGGCGAGAGCGTCGAGAACGGCCGACCTCCATCTCGTCCTGAACCGGCGGGACCTCGCCGGATTGGCGACGCTCCGCGGCAGCGAAGCCGGGCTCATCCACCTGCCTCCCTTCGTGGCCGACGTGACGGACGAGAACATCGCGCCCATACCGGAGGCGGGACCTCTGCGACTGGTGGCGGCCGCGATGATGCGCGCGCCCGACAAGCTGCAATCCTACCGGCTCCTCGCGCAGGCGTTGGCGCTCGTCGAGATCGACTGGTCGCTGGACATCCACGGCGATGGCGAGGCGCGAGACGAGGTCGAGGCCGCCTTCGCACCGATCGCCAGGCGTGTCCGCTTCCACGGCCTCGCCGGTGATCCGAGCCAGCTCGCGACCGCCTACCGTCGCGCCGATGCGCTGGTCTGGCCGGGGTTCAACGAGGCGTTCGGCATGTCCTACCTCGAGGCGGCCGCCCACGGTCGCCCGGCGGTGGCAATGCGTTATGGCGGAGTGGGCGAGGTGGTGGAGGACGGCGTTTCCGGTCTTCTCGCCGATGCCGGCGACGTGGTGGGCCTTGCGGACCGCCTCATGCAACTCGGGCGCGACCGCGCGTATCTGCGCCGGCTGGGAAAGGGAGCCCGCGCGCACGCCGCCGGCCGGCACAGTTTCGCGTCGGCGGTCCAGCGCCTCGCATCGACCCTGCATCCGCTTCTGCGGGAAAGGCCGTCGTCGTGCGCATCCTGATCGTCGTCACCCATCTTCTCGGGATCGGGCATCTCGCGCGCGCGACGTTGCTCGGCCGGGGGCTGGCGGACGCCGGCCATGACGTCTGCCTTGCCGCCGGCGGACGGCCGGTCCCCCATCTCGACATGCAAGGCCTCGACGTCGTCCAGCTTCTTCCGGTTCATTGCCGAAATGCCGACTTCCGCACGCTCTGGACCGATGACGGCGCGGTTCTCGACGAGACGGGGATGGCGGCCCGCCGCGAGGCGCTGCTCGACACCTTCGATCGCATGCGGCCCGATGTCGTCGTCACGGAAACCTATCCGTTTGGCCGGCGCTCGCTGCGCGGCGAGTTCGAGGCGCTGGTCGAGGCGGTCTGGGCGCGCCCCGATCGACCGGTCCTCCTTGCCTCGGTGCGAGACATCCTCAATCCGCCCGCGCGTCCCGAAAAGGTCGATCAGGCGGAGACGATCGTCGCCGAGCGCTATGATGGCGTGCTCGTGCACGGCGATCCGGCGGCGGTTCCGCTCGAGGCGTCCTGGCCTGTCGGCGACAGGCTGCGCGCCCGCCTGATCTATACGGGCTATGTCGCCGAGGGCGCTCCGGTCGAGCGGACGCAGCCGCGCACACGGGACGTCGTCGTATCCGGCGGCGGCGGGGTTGCCGGGCTTCCCCTGTTCGAGGCGGCTGTTGCTGCATCGCGTCTCGATGCCCGAGATGCGATCTGGCGGGTCCTCGTCGGCCACGGCGTGCCCGATGCGGCGTTCGAAGCGCTTGCGGCGGGTGCCCATCCCCGGCTCGTGGTGGAACGGGCGCGTCGCGACTTTCGCGAGTTTCTCGCGCGCTCCGCCGTTTCCATCAGCCAGAGCGGTTACAACACAGCACTCGACATCGCCGCCGCCCGTACTCCCGCGGTGCTGGTGCCGTTCGAGGACGGGGGCGAGCGCGAGCAGAGCCTGCGCGCGACAAGACTGGCGGCGTCCGGTCTCGCCGTGCTGCTTCCGGCCAGCGAACTCTCGCCCACGACACTCCTGAAGGCCGTCGAGGAGGCGCGAACCCTGTCGCTCGACACGGCGCCCCACATCGTCACGCGTGGCGTCGAGGGCAGCGTGGCCGCGATCGAGGACGCCGGCATGCGGGCGCGGCGCAACGCGGCCGCCTGGGGCGCATTGGACGAGCGCCTCGACGCGCTTGCACGAGAGGGGCGCCCGGCGCGGCTCTGGTGGCGCGACGACGACGCGGCCGAGCCGTGCGACGCGCTGGATCGTCTGCTGGAGGTGCGAGTCCGGCTGAACCTGCCGCTGGCGCTCGCCGTCAGCCCACGCCTTGCGAGCGACCGGTTGGCGACCCGGTTAAGCCGGGAACCCGACCATCTTGCGGTGATCGTTCACGGCATCCGGCATGCCAACAATGCGCCGCCGGGCCGGAAGAGCTGCGAACTCGGATACCGGCCGGCCGGCGAAATTCTGGAGGGGCTCCGGGAAGGGCTCGGCAGCCTGCGAGCGTTGTTCGGGCCGCGCGTGCGGCCGCTCCTGGCACCGCCTTGGAACCGTATCGACGACGAGCTCGTCCCGCATCTCCGGGCGAGCGGTTATCGCGGTCTCTCGACATTCGGACCGCGCAAGGCCGCCGGAAGGAATGGGCTCGCGGTGGTCAACACGCATTGCGACCCCATCGCCTGGCGACACGGCCGCGGCCTCGCGGACGAAGCGGACATTCTGGAAAAGCTCGTCCGTGATCTCGACCGCGACGAGCCGATCGGCATCCTCACCCATCACCTCGCGCACGACCGGCGAATCTGGCATTTCGTCGAACGCCTTCTTCAACGGCTGGCGGTCCATCCCGGCGCGGTGTGGATGGACACGGACGCGCTCATGGCGACGACGCCAGACAACGAGGAGGCTGCCGTTTGACCGAAGCCGAGAACCCACTGGCAACGAAGCTCGCGCGATTGATCGCCGACCGCAAGGCACGCGTTGCGATCATCGGGCTCGGCTATGTCGGGCTGCCGCTCGCGCTGACCTTGTGTCGCGCGGGCTTCCCGGTGCTCGGCTTCGACATCGACGAACGCCGTGTCGCGCTTCTCAACCGTGGCGAAAGCGGTATTCGGCACATCCCGGCGGACGCGATCCGGGCGGCCCTCGCCGAGGATCGCTTCGAGGCGAGCGCGGATTTCGAGCGGCTCGGCGAAGCGGACGCCATCCTGATCTGCGTGCCCACCCCGCTGACGCGTCAGCGCGAGCCGGACCTTTCCTTCGTCGAGCGCGCCAGCCGCCAGATCGCCCGCACCCTTCGACCCGGCCAGCTCGTCGTCCTTGAGTCCACGACATGGCCGGGCACCACGGAGGAGATCGTGAAGCCCATCCTCGAGGAGGCGGGCGCACGCTCGGGCGACGGGTTCTTCCTCGCCTTCTCGCCGGAGCGTGAAGACCCCGGCAATCGCGATTTCGGCACGCGGGACATTCCCAAGATCGTCGGCGGCGACGGGGCGCATGCATCGCGGCTCGCCGACGCGCTCTATGCGGCGGCGATGACCTCGACCGTGCCCGTATCGAGCCCCGCCGTTGCGGAAGCGGTCAAGCTGACCGAGAACATCTTCCGTTCGGTCAACATCGCTCTCGTCAACGAATTGAAGGTCGTCTACGACGCGATGGGGATCGATGTCTGGGACGTCATCGCCGCGGCATCGACCAAGCCCTTCGGCTTCATGCCGTTCCAGCCGGGCCCGGGCCTCGGCGGCCACTGCATCCCGATCGATCCCTTCTATCTCGCGTGGAAGGCGCGCGAGTTCGAGGTTCCGACGCGCTTCATCGAACTTGCCGGTGAGATCAACACCGCGATGCCGCGCCATGTCGTGGACCGTATGGCGGAAGCGCTAGACCGCCGGTTCGGGCGAGGCCTGAACGGCTCCCGGATTCTCGTGCTCGGCGTGGCCTACAAGCGCAACGTCGAGGACACGCGCGAGAGCGCCTCGTTCCGGCTCATCGAGCTGCTCGAGGACCGGGGCGCGCACACCAGCTATCACGACCCGCATGTTCCCGAGATCGGTCCGACGCGCGAGCATCGCGAGCTTGCGGGACGCCGCTCCATCGCGCTGACCGCTCAGGCGATCGCGGACTTCGACGCCGTGCTGGTCGCGACGGACCACGACGACGTCGATTATGCGCTGGTTGCGGCACACATGCGGCTGGGCGTCGACACGCGCAATGTCTTCGCCAAGCGGCAACTCGACCTTTCTCGGGTCGTCAAGGCGTAGGCTCGCGCTCCGCCAGGCTTTCTCGAAGAAGCTGCTTCAACGTTGCGATCCCGCCTTCGAGCGTGAACTGCTCGACGAGAACCCTGTAGGCTGCCGCACCCAGCGCCTGCCGCATGCCGGGATCGCCGATCAGATCGGCGACGACCTTCGACAGGGCATCGGGGTCCGCCGGTGGGACGAGGCGGCCGTTTCGTCCGTCGGTGACGAACTCCGGCACGCCGGCGAAGTCCGTCGAGACGATCGCGAGCTTCTGGGACGCGGCTTCCATCAGGACGTTCGGCAGCCCGTCCCGGTCGCCGCCGTCCCCCTCTCGGCATGGCAGCACGAACAGGTCCGACGCGCGCAAGACCGAGACGACGGCATCCTGCGGCTGCGAGCCCTTCCATTCGATGCGGTCGTCGAGCCCGAGACGCGCCGCCTGGGTCTTCAACGCGTCCTTCAGTTCGCCCGAGCCGATGTGGACGAGCCGCCAATGCAGCTCGTTCGGCAGGGCCGCGAGCGCATCGAGAAGGTCGGAAAATCCCTTCTTGGCCACCATGCGCCCCACGGTGACGATGCGGACGGGATCGGCCGCCGAACGCCCGTCGCGAGGCGAGCGGGTCTCAGGTGGCGGGGGAAATCGAGACAGGTCGAGGCCGTGATAAGCAAGGCGAACGCGGCCGCGGTCGTACGGCGGCGATAGCCGGACGAGCTCGTCGAAACCCTGTCTCGTGCACGTCACGCCCCAGCGGCTGGCTTCGATCTTCTCGCGCCGTTCCCATTCCGGCGTCGTCCAGATGTCCTTGGCATGGGCCGAGAAGCTCCAGCTTCCTCCGCGCAGCAGCGCAGCATAGCGCGCGACGGAGCCGGGTGTGTGGAGGAAATGGACGTAGAGATGAGCGAGAGCCGGATCGAGCTCTCGCGCCAGTACCATCGCCTGTCCCAGGCGGCGCATGCGATTGGGTGTCGGATCGCGCTTCAGATCCTGCCAGGCGGCGCGAAGGAATGGACGCCATCCCGTCAGCCGACGTGCATGGGCCAGTCCCGCCAGCACGCGCTTCGGCGCCTGGTAGAGATATTCGGGAAGATAGTGGACCGGTGCGCGGATCCTTCGGTGCAACTCGTGCTGCGCGCCGTCGGTCGGGCGTCGAAGCGACCAGATCTCGATCAGGAAGCCCGCGTCCTCGAGAGCCAAGAGCTCCTGCGCGATGAAGGTCTCGGAAAGGCGAGGATACCCTTTCACCACGACGGGAAGGCGCAGGCCTTGTTCCGGTCTCCGGCCGGGCGGCGTTCGAACCAGCATCGTCAGGCAAACACCGCGTCGCGCGGCGCGGCGATGCGCGTCTGCGTCATCAGAGCATGCGTGGCGGCCTCGATCCGATCCAGCCCATCCAGGAGCCCCTTCGGAAAACTCTTCGACGGCAGCGGCTGCTCCGCGAGTGCGCGGATCGCCAGACCCATCATGGCGGGATCGCGGCGCGCACCGGGCTCCAGCATGGCGCCGTCCAGCATGGACACGAGGCCGAGTTCCGCTGCTCGCTCGGCGCGGATCGTCTGTTCCAGCCGTGGCGTGCGGCGGGGGACGATCAATGCGCGCTTGTCGAAGGACAGGATCTCGCAGAAGGTGTTGTAGCCACCCATCGCGATCACGCCCTCGGAACGATGCATCAGATGCTCGATCTTGGTGTCGAAGGTGATGGCGTCCATCCGAGGCAGGCCGGCGATCCGTTCGATGAACGCCATGCGGCGCGCTCGGGGGATGAATGGGCCGAAGACGACCAGCGCTCCCAACGGGATCGACGGGTCGGCCTCGTAGGCCGAAATCACCCAGTCGATCAGTTCCTCGCCGTCGCCGCCTCCTCCCGTCGTCACGAGAACGAACGGTTCGCGCGTCAGCTTCGGGTAGCGTGCGGGCTGGGGTCTCGGCGGCAGTTCGCGTGGGATATAGCCGGTATAGACGATGCGCCTGACTGCGGCGGGCGAGAGATCGAACGCCTCCAGCGGCGCATGGATCTGCGGCAAGCCATAGACCCAGATCTCGTCATAGAAGCGTTCCAGCGCCGCGAGCGCCCCTTTCCTCTGCCACTCCGGCACGATCACGGCAGGCTCGTCGAGAACATCGCGCAGACCGAGAACGATGCGGGTGCCAGCCTCCTTCAGGAATTGCAGCGTCTGGACGAGTTCGTCGCGAAACCCGGTCGGCTCCTTGTCGACGATCAGGATGTCGGGCCGCAGTCCGCGAGCCGTCGCCATGATGATGGCCTCCCGGATCCGCACCGTCTCCTCCAGATCCAGCGAGAGGCTGGATGTGGAATAGGTGCCGTCCGGCAGCTTCACCACGCCGGGCACCCGAACATAGTCGATACCATCCCCGAACTCGAAGCTGCCGATCACGGGCGAACCGGAGATGATGACGATCGAGGGGTCGTGAAAACTTGTCGCCAGCCGATTCGCGATGGCGCGGCAGCGACGGATGTGTCCGAGACCGAACGTATCGTGACTGTAGATCAGGATCCGGGGCCCGCTGCTGGATGCGGGTTGGTGCGCCCTGAGGGGTGAGATCGACATCAAAGATTTCCAGGCCTCCGACGCGAGACCGATGGTCTGCGGGGCCCCGTTATACGACAGCACCGCGCGATTGGGAAAATCGTAATTCCGCCTGATCACGCGGCGCGGCATCATCAGGCTCTCTCAGCCCCATGCGGTCGGGGCGGGCGGCAGGGAACGACGGGTCGGTTGCAGCCGGCGCTTTTCTCGCGAGCCTGTTGGGAGTACGTCCGTCGATCGAAACCGGGGGGCACGGGACAACCGCACAGGGCGGATGTTCGGGATCCCGGCTGCCGGGCGACAGACTGGGGGCTCCGCATTCAACGCGTTCTGATCACTGGAGCTGCCGGCTTCGTCGGGCACCACCTGTCGCTTCGTCTCCTGCGGCAGGGGATGGACGTTCTGGGCATCGACAATCTCGATCCCTACTACAATCCCAGTCTGAAACGTGCCCGGCTGAAGCGGGTGTCCGACCACGAGGCGTTTCGATTCAAGGAGGCGGACGTCGCCGATGGGGCGCGCCTACTTGGGATCATGGAGACGTTTCGCCCCGATGCCGTCGTTCACCTCGCGGCTCGGGCGGGCGTTCGCAATCCGAGCGGCGACCTGTGGGCCTACGCGCGGCCCAACCTCGACGGCTTCGTGTCGATGCTGGACGCCTGCCGCTACGTCCGTCCCCGCCACATCGTCTATGCTTCATCGAGCTCGGTCTATGGAGCCGATTCGTCGATCCCGTTCCGCGAGGACGACCGTGCCGATCGACCGGCCTCGTTCTACGCGGCCACGAAGCGTTCGAACGAACTCATGGCGGAAGCCTTCTCGGCGCTGGAGGGCATCGCCTGTACGGGCCTGCGCTTCTTCACGCTGTATGGCCCATGGGGGCGCCCCGACATGGCGTATTACAGTTTCACCCGCGAGATTTTGGCGGGACGGCCGATCACGCTCTACGACGCTGACGTCATGCGACGCGATTTTACCTATATCGATGACGCCGTGGAGGCCGTGACGCGCCTGGTCAACAGGAGCGCCGGTGACCCGCAGACCGCCGCAAGTGCCGGGCACCGCATCTACAACATCGGAAACACGCATCCGGTCGCGTTGGGCGATTTCGTCGCGACCCTCGAGACGCTCCTCGGCAGAAAAGCCGCCATCACCCACCGGCAACGCCAACCCGGGGAAATGACGGTCACCTTTGCCGATACGACCCGCCTGCGTGAGGCTGTCGGTTTCGTTCCATCGACCGATCTTCGAGACGGCCTGTCGAGCTTTGTCCGGTGGTACAGGAGCTACCACGATGCCCCGGCCATGACGAGCGGTTGATCCCGACAGTCCAGCCGGCCGAGGATTCATGCTGGCCGATGATCGCAAGCTCTGTCGGTCATTCGGCGTGCGAGTTTGGGTCTGACTGATTTTCGGTGGCGTTTGTCGGCGGGAATGGCGGTGTCCTTCGAGGCGCGCTGCCATGCCATGTCCCCTCTCGCCCTCGTCTGTCGTTCTAGCCGGGTGGGCCGTCGACCATGAGAAGCTCATCGATGGCGTCCTGACCGTCACCATCTCGGCACGAGTGCGATCGGCGGCGGGCCCGGTGGACCCTCAGCCCCGACATGCGCCGAGCGCCTTCAGTTCGAAGGTCACCTTCGCTGCGAGGAAGCGAACGCCATCGTTACGGAGGTGACGGCCAACGGGGCGTCGATCAGGAAGATCGTCCGCCGAACGGGTCGCAGCCGCAAGGTCATCCGCCGGTTCGTGCGGGACCAGCGCACGGACCTGTTCCGCACCCGCCACGGCTCTTTCGATTCGCCCTTGGTGTTTCTCGACGCGTAGCGGGAGCCGGCCTGCCGCGACGGCGCAGAACCCAGGCGGCGCCTTCGAGCCTCCGGCTCTGGTGGTTCAGAGCGCGTCGTTCGAGACGAGGTGACGCGCCGGCGCCGGTCGCAACGCATGACGTGCGCCGTGCTTCGCAGACCACCGTCCGCCCGTACTATCGCCCGCCTGATGACGCTGAAGCGCATCCACCGGACCGGAGCCGGGACCCTCACGATCTCCGCGATCGAGGAATGCACGTGATCGCTCGGCGAAGCGCGAACCCTGATCGACCGCTTCCGGTCCATCGTCCAGGGCAAGGCCGAGGCCGATCTTGATCCCTGGCTCCGCACTGCCAAGTCCGGCCTCATCGCCTCGCTTGGCTGCGACGTCATCGCGGTGCGGAAGGCGTCGACGAAACATGTCGACCGTCAGGGTCCGAGGACTTTCCTCATGGACGCGCGTTGGCTGGCGCGCGGGGTCAGGCGGTTGGAGAAGGCTACGAGCTTGTTCATGAACCCGGCGATCACCGATGCCTTGCCTCGCGACAGGGCATCGAGCCCGGCCTCGGCGACGGGCCGCGGCTTCATCGTCATCCGACGCAGCATCGGCGAGACGGGCGCATCGGCCGCCGCGTCGAAGCCGGTTTCCGTGTGTCCCGGGCACAGCGTGGTGACGACGACGCCGCGCTCGCGCAGCTCGTCGTGGAGCGCTTCCCCGAAGGACAACACGTAGGACTTCGTCGCGGCGTAGGCGGCAAAGCCGGGGACGGGCTGGTACGCCAGGAGGCTCGCGACAAGGAGGATCTTTCCCGATCCGCGAGCTGCCATGTCCTGACCGAAGACGTAGCTGAGTTCGGTCAGTGCCGTGACGTTGAGCTGGATCATGTCGGCGGTGCGCTCGACCGGCGTGTCCAAGAACTCGCCATGCAGGCCGTAACCGGCGTTGTTGACGAGAATATCGATGTGCGTCGAGGAAGCGTCCAGCGTCTCCTTGAGGCGCACCGCGGCTCCCGGGGCGGCGAGGTCGATCGGCAGGACGACCACGTCGACGCCGTACCTCGCACGCAGATCGGCGGCCAGCTCCTCCATCGGCTCCCGACGCCTTGCGGCGAGCACGAGATCGACACCCTGCGCGGCCAGGAGATCGGCGAACTCCAATCCGAGCCCGCTCGACGCTCCCGTGACGAGGGCGCGCTTGCGCATGGAGGCATAGACCGTCCGAGCGGCCGTGGATGTTCTGTCGGGGGCGCTGTTCATCGTTCGTCCTTGGGGCTGGTTCGGCCGTCTGTCTCGGAGGGGCTGAGCGCCACGGCAGCACACAGGGCAGCTCGCATGGTCACTTGGCGTGCGGACCGGGAGTGCTTTCATGGCGCTTCAGGATGTCCCGGATCGAGGCATCGAGAATCTCCTTCGACAGGGTCTCGTCGTTGACGCTGCGGGCGAGGACGATCGCGCCGATCATCGACGCGGCCGTCGCCATCGCGCGCTCGCGCCGATCCGGCTCGTCCTCCGGCAGGCAGGCCTCCAGGAAGTCGATATGGGCGACCAGCCCGTCCTGCATGGCGGCGCGCACGACAGGTCCCGCGCGCGCGGCATCCGCGCCGAGCGCCGCCATCACGCAGCCTTCCGCCTGTTCGTCGCGGTGCTCGGGAGAGAGGTAGGATCGCACGAGCGACGCGAGCGGGCGCCTGGGGTCCTGCGACGCGAACTGCCGCCAGCGCTCGCGGATGCCCGCATACCCGCGGACGGTGGCTTGGGCGGCCAGATCCTCCTTCGATGCGAACTGCTTGTAGAAGGCGCCCTGCGTCAGGCCGGCCGCTGCCATCAGATCCTTCAAGCCGATGCCGTCGAAGCCGTAACGGCGGAACAGGCGGCTGGCGACGTCGATGACCCGCTCGCGGTTCGCCTCGGCCTGGGTGCGGGAAACGCGCATGAGCTCTCCATTTATAGATTGCGTTCGACAGCTATACGGCATATAGAAGTTGCACGCAATCTATAAAGGCCTCGGGCAGCGTCCCGTCAACGAGGTGGTCTCATGAGACTCGTTTCCTTCATCGTTCTGGGATCCGCCGCGCTGGCTGCCGCGGGGGCCGCCGTCACCGTCTATCCATCGCTGGCCTCGACGGAAGAGGCGACCAAGCCCGCTGTGGTCGACGCGAGGTCCGAGCCCCCGATGGTCGCGACCGTCGACGCGAAGCGGATCGGGGCGTCCGAGCGCGCCTTCACGGGATCGGTCTCGGCCCGGATCCAGAGCAATCTCGGCTTCCGCGTGCCCGGCAAGATCGTCGAACGCCTCGTGGACGCGGGCGAGGAAGTGAAGGCCGGCCAGCCGTTGATGCGGGTCGACGACCGCGACCTTCGCCTAGCGTTGACGGCCAAGCTGAAGGCGGTCGACGCCGCGCGGGCGCTGGCGGTTCAGGCACGGGCGGACGAGGCCCGCTACGCTTCGCTCCTGCGGCTCGGACAAGCGCCTCGCCAGCGATACGAGCAGGCGAAGGCGACACTGGACACGGCGGAGGGACAGCTCTCGGCCGCCGAGGCCGAGGCCGATGTCGCGCGCAACGAGGCCGATTACGCCGTGCTCGTCGCGGACGCGGACGGCTCGGTCGTCGAGACCCTCGGCGAACCCGGTCAAGTCGTCTCGGCGGGCCAGGCGGTGGTGCGTCTTGCCCATGACGGACAGCGCGAGGCGACTGTCTCCCTGCCGGAGACCGTGCGTCCCGGGATCGGCGCCGCCGCCGAGGCCAGCATCTACGGGCTCGGCGACCGGCGCTGGCCGGCGGTCCTGCGCCAGCTCTCGAGCGCGGCCGACGTGCAGACGCGAACCTACGAGGCACGCTTCGTTCTCGGGGGCGACGCCGCCGCCGCCCCGATCGGCTCGACGGTCACGGTCTGGATCAAGGATCCGGTCGCCGCGCGTTCCGCCGAGGTGCCGATCGGCGCGATCCTCGACGAGAACGGGACGACGGGCGTGTGGGTCGTGGACCGCGCATCGTCGAAGGTGAACCTGCGGCCTGTCACGATCCTCGAGCTTGGCGAGGAGACCGCGACCGTCTCCGGGCTCGAGCCCGGAACACCCGTCGCGGCGCTCGGCGCCCATCTCCTCCACGAAGGCGCCGCGATCCGGCTCCTCGCCGCCAAGGGGTTCTGAGCCATGAGCCTCAACCTCTCCGCCCTCGCCGTGCGCCACCGGTCGGTGACGCTCTTCCTCATCATCATCACGGCCCTTGCCGGCGCCTTCGCCTTCCTCAATCTCGGCCGTGCCGAGGATCCGGCCTTCACGGTCAAGACGCTGATCACGACGGTCGCCTGGCCGGGCGCGACCGCGCAGGAGATGCAGGATCTCGTCGCCGAGCCCCTGGAGAAGCGGCTCCAGGAGCTGCGCTACTACGATCGCGTCGAGACCATCGCCCGGCCGGGCGTCGCGTTCCTGACGCTGACCCTTAAGGACGACACGCCGCCCGCCGCCGTGCAGGAGGAGTTCTACCAGGCCCGCAAGAAGCTCGGCGACGAGGCACGCAACCTGCCGAGCGGCGCCTTCGGCCCCTTCGTCAACGACGAGTTCTCCGACGTCACGTTCGGCCTCTACGCGCTGAAGGCCAGGGGCATGCCGATGCGTGTCCTGGTGCGCGAGGCGGAAGCGATGCGCCAGGAGATTCTCGACGTTCCGGGCGTGAAGAAGGTCAACATCATCGGCGAGCGCCCGCAGCGCATCTTCGTCGAGTTCTCCTATGCCAAGCTCGCAACCCTCGGCATCTCGGCGCAGGACGTGTTCCTGGCGCTCCAGCGCCAGAACACCGTCGCCCCGGCCGGCTCGATCGACACCGCGGGGCCGCAGGTGTTCCTGCGTCTCGACGGCGCCTACGACGATGTCCAGAAGATCGCCGACACGCCGATCGTGGCGGCGGGGCGGACGCTGCGACTGTCCGACATCGCCGAGGTCCGCCGCGGCTACGAGGATCCCGCGACCTTCCGGATCCGCACCGAAGGCGAGCCCGCGCTGATGCTTGGCGTCGTCATGCAGGATGCCTGGAACGGGCTCGACCTCGGCAAGGCGCTGGAGGCCAAGACCGCCGAGATCGGCGCCCGCCTGCCGCTTGGGCTGAGCCTCACCAAGGTCACCGATCAGGCCGTCAACATCTCCGGCTCGATCAACGAGTTCATGGTCAAGTTCGTCATGGCGCTCGGGGTCGTGCTCTTGGTCAGCCTGATTGCGCTCGGCTGGCGCGCCGGCATCATCGTGGCGCTCGCCGTGCCGCTGACGCTGGCGGTCGTCTTCCTGATCATGCTGGACACCGGGCGGTTCTTCGACCGCATCACGCTTGGCGCCCTGATCCTGTCGCTCGGCCTCCTCGTCGACGACGCTATCATCGCCATCGAGGTCATGGTGGTGAAGATGGAGGAGGGCATGGACCGCGTGTCGGCCGCCGCGGTCGCCTGGAGCCACACCGCCGCGCCGATGCTGTCGGGAACGCTCGTCACGGTGATCGGCCTGATGCCCGTCGGCTTCGCCCAGTCGACCGCGGGCGAGTATGCCGGCAACATCTTCTGGATCGTCGGCTTCTCGCTGATCGCCTCCTGGGTCGTGGCGGTCACCTTCACCCCCTATCTCGGCGTCAAGCTCCTGCCCGAGATCAAGCCCGTACCCGGCGGCGTGCACGCGATCTACGACACGCCGAACTATCGGCGCCTGCGCGCTGTCATCACCGCCGCCGTGCGCCACAAGTTCCTGACCTGCGCCTTCGTCGTCCTCGCCTTCGGCGCCGCCGTGGTCGGCATGGGCGGGGTGAAGCAGCAGTTCTTCCCGTCTTCCGATCGCCCGGAGGTGCTGGTCGAGGTGCGCCTGCCCGAGGGCTCCAGCATCGAGGCGACCACCCGGACCGTCGCGAAGCTCGAGGCCTGGCTGGACAAGCAGCCCGAGGCCGAGCTCGTGTCGAGCTACATCGGTCAGGGTGCGCCGCGCTTCTTCCTCGCCATGTCGCCGGAGATGCCCGACCCGTCCTTCGCCAAGATGGTCATCCTGACGAAGGATGCCGAGACGCGCGAGGTGCTGAAGCACCGCATGCGCGAGGCGATCGCCGAGGGGCTGGCGCCGGAAGCCTATGTCCGTGTGACGCAGCTCGTCTTCGGTCCCTATACGCCGTTCCCCGTCGAGTTCCGCGTCATGGGACCGGACGCGGGCGAACTCGTGCGCATCTCGAGCGAGGCGTTGTCGGTCATGCGCGGCGTCGAGGGCGTGCGCCAGGCCAACCGCGACTGGGGCAGCCGCTCGCCGACCCTTCGCTTCGTGCTCGATCAGGACCGCCTGAAGCTCATCGGCCTGTCGCCGACCGAAGCCGCCCAGCAGCTCCAGTTCCTGCTCTCCGGGATCACGGTGACGCAGGTGCGCGAGGACATCCGAACCGTCGACATCGTGGCCAGGAGCGCCGGCGAGGAGCGTCTCGACCCGACGCGCCTCAAAGACTTCTCGCTGACGAGCCGTGACGGCCGGCTCATCCCGCTCGACCAGATCGGGCGCACCGAGATCCGCATGGAGGACCCGATCATCAAACGCCGCGACCGCACGCCGACGATCACGGTCCGGTCCGACATCGCCGAAACGGCACAGCCGCCGGAGGTCTCGACCGCCGTGCTCGCCGCGCTCCAGCCGCTGATCGCCTCGCTTCCCGCGGGCCACCGCATCGAGATGGGCGGCAACATCGACGAGTCGCTGAAGGCCAACGCGGCGCTCGCCAAGGTCTTTCCGATCATGATCGTCCTGACGTTGATCGTGATCATGTTCCAGGTGCGCTCGTTCTCGGCGACCTTCATGACCGTTCTGACGGCGCCGCTCGGCCTCGTCGGCGCCGTGCCGATCCTCCTCGCCTTCGACCAGCCGTTCGGCTTCAACGCCATCCTCGGCATGATCGGCCTCGCCGGCATCCTGATGCGCAACACGCTGATCCTGATCGAGCAGATCCGCGAGAACAAGGCGGAAGGGCTCGACGACTACCACGCGGTCATCGAGGCGACCGTCCAGCGCACGCGCCCCGTGATCCTGACGGCGCTCGCCGCCGTGCTCGCCTTCATCCCGCTGACGCACTCGGTCTTCTGGGGCTCGATGGCCTACACGCTGATCGGCGGCACCGCTGGCGGCACGGTCCTCATCCTCCTCTTCCTGCCCGCCCTGTACGCGACCTGGTTCCGCATCAAGGCGCCGAAGACGAAGGAAGGAACGGCAGCGCCGACCGCGTTGCGGGACGATCACCCGGACGGATCAAGCCCGGTGCCGGCGGAGTGACGGCAGGACCGGATCGATGACCTCGGGTCGAAGGAGGGGAGTAGCCATGACAGACCATCAACACGATGCCGGCAACGACCGCTCGAAGGAGCCCGCTCCCTTGCCGCGAGGCGAGATCGCGGCGCTGTCCGGGCTCGAAGTCCTCGAACGGATGCTGGACGGGCGGCTGCCCCTGCCGCCCTTCGGGGCGACGATGGACATCACGCCGGTCAGCGTCTCGGCGGGGCGGATCGTCTTTGCAGGACGGCCGAAGGCGGCGTTCCTGAACCCGTTGGGAACGGTTCATGGTGGCTGGATCGCGACGATCCTCGATACCGCGATGGCCTGTGCCGTCCATTCGACCCTCAAGGCCGGGCAGAGCTACACGACGACCTCCCTGTCCATCAACTACGTCCGGGCGCTGCTGCCGGGCGAGGTGGATGTGCGGTGCGAGGCGTCGGCGCTCTTCTCGGGCCGACGCATGGCGACTGGCGAGGGACGTCTCTACGACGCCGAGGGACGCCTGATCGCTCACGGCACCGAGACGTGCCTCGTCCTCGACAACCCCCGGCCGACAGACGGGGCCGCCGTCGGCTGACTTCTTCAGGGAGCACGGCCTGCCGGCGCTTCGATTGCTTCTCCACCCTCCCGTTTCGCCGCGCAGCGAGGAATGCCGCATGACCGATGCCGCCGCTTCAGCCGGACTCGCTTCGCCATCACCACCGCAGATGGATGGGCGCACGCATTCGCTTCTGTCGGATCCCGTCGTGCCGCTGATCCTCCGGCTCGCCTGGCCGAACCTTGCCGTGATGCTGCTCCAGGCGTCGACGGGCCTTGTGGAGACCTACTGGGTCGGGCGGCTCGGGCCCGATGCCTTGGCCGGCATGGCGCTCGTCTTCCCGGTCTTCATGCTGATGCAGATGCTCTCGATCGGTTCGATGGGGGGCGGCATCTCCTCGGCGGTCGCGCGTGCACTCGGGGCCGGACGGCGCACCGACGGCGATCGCGTCCTCTTTCACGGGACGGTGCTCCTCGGCGGCATCGGGCTGGCCTTCTCGATCCTGGCGCTTGCCTTTGGGCGCCCGTTCTATGCGATGCTGGGCGCGCGAGGCGGCGCGCTGGACGCGGCGGTCACCTATTCCAACATCATCTTCGCCGGCAACGTCCTCCTCTGGGTGATGAACGCCCTGGCGAGCGCGCTTCGAGGGACCGGCGACATGCGCGTGCCGGCCGCGATCGCGGGGCTCGGTGTCCTCCTGATCGTGCCGCTTTCGCCGCTGCTCATCTATGGCTACGGCCCGGTGCCGGCGATGGGCGTTGCGGGAGGCGGCCTCGCCATCGTCGTCTTCAACGCCGTAGGCTGCGCCTATCTCGCCTGGCACATCCTCTCGGGACGCAGCCTCCTCTCCCTTCGAGCCGGCCGGCTGGAGTGGCGGCTGTTCGCCGACATCCTCCGGGTCGGCGCCCTGTCATCGCTGACGGCGATCCAGACCAACGTCATCTTCATCGTCATCACGTCGATCGTCGGACGCCTGGCTGGCGAGGGAGCGCTGGCAGGCTACGGGACGGCGGCACGCCTCGAATACCTCCTCATCCCGCTCACCTTCGGCTTCGGCGCTCCGCTCGTGCCTCTCGTCGGCACGAATGTCGGGGCGGGCCGGATCGAGCGGGCCAAGCGGATCTCCTTCACGGGTGCGGCGATGGCCTTCGCGGCGGCGGAAATCGTCGGGCTTCTCGGCGCCGCGTTCCCGTCGCAGTGGCTTGGGCTCTTCGGATCGGATCCCGAGATGATCGCGACCGGATCGCACTATCTCGCGATCGTCGGACCGGCCTTCGGCTTCTTCGGCCTCGGGATGGGCCTCTACTTCGCCGGGCAGGGGGCTGGACGCCTGGCCGGGCCTCTGGCGGTTACGGTTCTGCGCACCGCGATCGCCCTCGGTGGCGCGTTTCTGGTCCTGCGCATGGGCGGCACCTCCTCGATCGTGTTCGCGGCCATCGCCGCCGGGATCGTCGTCTACGGACTTGCGATGGCGGCGGTCACGGTCCGGGCGGATTGGCGATCGTCCTAGTCGCGCCGCTTTCGCCGCCGGGCGCAGGCCGCGCCCGGCAGTTCGCCGCGTCGATAGATCATTCCATCCGCTGGAACACGAGGCTCGCGTTCACGCCGCCGAAGCCGAACCCGTTCGAGAGAACCGTTCGGAGCGATGAACGGCGTGCGGTGCCCGCGACGATGTCCATGCCCGACGCCAAGGGATCGGGGTCGAGGAGATTGAGGGTCGGGGGAACGATGCCGTCGCGCCGGGCGAGGACCGAGAACACGGCCTCGATCCCGCCGGCCGCGCCCAGAAGATGACCTGTCGCCGACTTCGTGGACGTGATGATCGGTCGAACCTCGCCGAAGAGCGCGCGGATGGCGGCGAGCTCTCCCTGGTCGCCCACGGGGGTCGACGTCGCATGTGCGTTGATGTGGTCGATCCCCGTCGGATCAAGACCGGCCTGACGGAGCGCCGTCGCCATCGCACGCCGGGCGCCGCTGCCGTCCTCTGGCCCCGCCGTGAGGTGGTACGCGTCGGCGCTCGTGCCATAGCCGACGAGTTCCGCGATCGGCACCGCACCACGGGCGATCGCGTGGTCGAGCGCCTCGATCACCAGGATCCCGGCGCCTTCCCCCATCACGAAGCCGTCGCGGGCGGCATCGAACGGCCGCGAGGCAAGCGCCGGATCCTCATAGTGCGCTGTCGAAAGGGCCCGAGCCGCCGCGAACCCTCCAAGACTCACCCGGTCGATGCACGCCTCGGCGCCGCCGCAGACCGCGACATCGACCTCTCCCGCCCGGATCATCCGTGCGGCATCGCCGATCGCCTGAACGCCTGCCGCGCAGGCCGTGACCGGCGATCCCGGCGGCCCCTTCAGCCCGTGGCGGATCGAAACCCAACCCGACGCGAGATTGGCAAGGAACGAGGGGATGACGAACGGGGAAAGCCGCTTCGTTCCGCGCTCGTCGGTCGTGCGAACGGCGCCGGCGATCTCGGGGAAACCGCCGATCCCGGTGGCGATCACGGTCGCCGCGCGCTCACGCTCCGCCTCGGTCGACGGGGTGAAGCCCGCCTGCGCGAGGGCTTCGTCGCTGGCCGCAAGAGCGAAGGCGATGAAGCGACCGAGCTTGCGCTGGTCCTTGACGGACACGACCCCGTCGATGTCGAACCCGGCTTCCGGGTCCTCCTCGCGCGTGGGAACCACGCCCCTGACCTTCGCGGCGACGTCCGGCACCAGATCGTCGGGAAGCCGGCGGATGCTGGAACGACCCCCGACGAGGCGGCTCCAGACGGGCTCGATCCCGACGCCCAAAGGCGAGACGATCCCCATGCCGGTGACGACGACGCGGCGGGAATAGGCATGATGCACAGACATGGTCGAGCTCCGATGAGCGATCTTCTGGAACCATATCTAGGCTGATAGAAGTCGATTGAAATCTAAAAGAGGGTGACGATAACGCGTCTTTCAGGCGGACCTTCCCCGTCCTTTAGTGCCCGTTATCGAAATCGGGCCTCGACGGACCTCATGGTTGAGGAGGCCGATGGCGCTCACTGAGCGGTTTCCAGATCAGGCGCCGAGCTTCGGCGGCAGTTCCGGAAACGAGGGATGCAACGCAGGCTGAAGGATCGCCTGCCGACATCGTGAACTTTCGGACGCGGCGGATGGTCGGCGATGGCGGCTCGCAGGTGTCGGCATCCTCACCTCAGGCGATCGGGTTGTGACCAGAACCGGTGGTCGCAGTCGCTCCCACAGCGGCGGTTTTCCCTTGTTGGATCCGGACATCCCGCGGGTCTCCCCCGCAATCGGTCGCGGCTAACGTGTCGCACGGCATGGGTGTCCGATTTGGCGTATGGGGTCTTGAACGAGCGGGGTGCGACGGATCGCGATGATGCATGGTCGTCGGATAGGCTTCCACCCGTAGCGACCCCATCATCACGACATCCGCAGCGATCAACGAAACCAGGAGAGTCGAGCGATGAGTTCGAGGAAGTCGGCCACGGGGATCATGGCAGCTCTGTATGTGGTCATCGGTATCGGCGTCGCCGGGTTGCTGGTGCTGTTCTTCACCCGGTTCTTCGGCGGGGTCTGACCGCTCAAACGAATGGGCGTTCCGAGCGTGTCGTCTGTCGGCTCCGGCGAAGCGCTGGGGCACGCGACCGCTCCCGTTGCGGGCTTCACCGAGCCCGTTTGAGCAGCAGCGGTCGGCCGAGAAGGTACCCCTGCCCATAGTCGACGCCGAGCTCACGCAGGCGATCCAGCTGCGGCGCGACCTCGATCCCTTCGGCGACGATCCTGGTGTCGAACGTGCGGGCGAACTGCACGAGCCCTGCGAGAAGTGCCGCCCGGCTCGGGCAGACATGAATGTTGTTCGTCAGGCTGGCATCGATCTTCAGGATGTCGGGCCGCAGGCTCAGGAT
>NZ_FOOA01000016.1 GCF_900113065.1 Aureimonas phyllosphaerae | reverse complement strand
CCAAGGCGAAAAGGATATCGCCCCAAGCCGTCCTCGACCAACACCGCCGTCCACGTCTCTCTTTCTTCCGTTCTCTCTTCAATTCTCAAAGAACCCGGCAAACCACAAAAGTCCGCCGCTCGGGTGACCAACCTGGCCAGCCACCCTTCAAGCATGCCAGAAGCAAACTCGAAAAAACTCGTCCGACACTCACAAGAGGCGCAAAACCGAGCCAGCCAGCCATCCCCTCCCAGATATCCCGGAAGAACACAACCGCTAACCCAACTTCCCGGCAAACCAACCAGACCGCCTCAGCCGTCCAACCCGTCCGCCCCGGCGCCACCGCCGTCGTCGATGAGCGGCTTATAGGGCGCACACGCCGCGGCGGTCAATACAAAAAATTCGACCATTCGGGAAAAAGTGCAAATCCGAAGCCCGAACAACAGCTTGCATCGTCGCCAGACCGTCAGACAGTCGTCACCGGGGGCGTCGTTGCCGGTGTCTCCAACTTGGAAGCCTCGAGAATCTATCACCGTTCCATCCCCCGATGGAGGTGCGATCCCTGTTCGGGCTGCCTCTGCCAACGTCGCGAAGGAGCCTTTAGCCCTTCGGGACGGATCACGATCGTGCCGGCGGTTTTCCCGTCAGCTTCGATCGGCTATGACACCGCGCCATGACGACGCCTCGCCCCCCTGCTCCCGTGCAGCCGCTGCCCGACTATGAAACGCTCCTGCGCGAGGCGGGCGTGCGCATCACGCGGCCGCGTCGCACCATCATCGCCATCCTGCGCGAGCATCCCGATCACCCGGACGCGCTCGAGATCTTCCGCAGGGCGTCGGCGGTCGACCCGTCGATCTCCCTCTCCACCGTCTATCGCACGATGCGGCTTCTCGAGGAGAAGGGCGCGATCCACCGCCATGCCTTCGGCAATGGTCCTTCGCGCTTCGAGCAGGCGGACGGCGAGCACCACGACCATCTCATCGATCTCGACACGGGGGACGTGATCGAGTTCTCGTCGGAGCGGATCGAGGCGCTGCAGGACGAGGTCGCTCGGTCGCTCGGCTACGAGATCGTCTTCCACCGGCTGGAGCTCTACGGGCGCAAGCGCCGGCGGGATTGAGGGGAGAGCCCGCCCATCAGGCGGACCCTCCCGACGTGTCAGACCAGCTTGGCGTCGAGGGTGACCTCGATGGCGCCGAGCGCCTTGGAGATCGGGCAGCCGGCCTTCGCCTTCTCGGCGAGTTCCTTGAACTTGGCGTCCTCGATGCCCGGAACGCGGGCTTCCAGCGTGATCGCCGAGGACTTCACCTCGAAGCCGCCGTCGGCCTGCTCGACGGCGACCACGGCGCGCGCCTTCAGTTCGTCGGCCGGCGTGCCGTTCTCGGCGAGGAAATGCGAGAGCTGCATGGCGAAGCAGCCGGCATGGGCCGCGGCCAGAAGCTCTTCCGGGTTGGTCCCCGACTTGCCGCTCTCGTCCTCGAAGCGGGCCTTGAAGGAATAGCCGTGATTGTCGAGGGCGCCGGACTGCGTGGTCAGCGACCCGCGACCGTCGGCGAGCGCGCCGTTCCAGATGGCGGTGGCATGGCGTTTCATGGATCAGTCTTCCCTTGTGCTCGGCCGCGCGATGCGGGGTGGGTGAATCCCTTGGCGTTTCGGGTTCCGGCGCATCGGCCGGACCGCTCGTCAGCGAAATGGGGGAAGGCCGGGCTTCGTCCAGCCGCAACGATACCTTTACCAGGCTGCGTTCTGGTGGTTCCCTCCGGTCCGCCGCGCGAGATGCCGTCCCATGTCCGAACCCCTTCTGGTTTCCGCCACCGCCCCGCTCCTCCAGCTGAAGGCCGCCTGGCTCGACCGGCTCGGCGTCGAGCGCCACGCCGGCCGCCTGACGATCGAAGCCTACGAGCGGGACGTGCGCCAGTTCTTCGGCTTTCTCGCGCGCTACCACGGTCGGCCAGCCGAGCCCGGCGACCTCGCCGCCCTATCGGCGACCGACCTTCGCGCCTTTCTCGCCGAGCGGCGCCGCGAGGGGCTCGGGCCGCGCAGCCTGAACCGCATCCTGTCGGGCATCCGTTCCTTCGTGCGTCACCTGGAGCGCGAGGGCCTTGCCTCCTCGGCGGGACCCGCCGCGATGCGCGCGCCTAAGCAACCGAAGTCGCTGCCGCGGCCGCTGGCCGTCGTCGACGCGCTGGCGGTGACCGAGGAGGCGGGTGCGATGGCGTCGAGCCCCTGGATCGCCGCCCGCAACGTGGCGGTGCTCACGCTCCTCTACGGCTGCGGCCTGCGCATTTCCGAGGCGCTGGGTCTGGAGGGCGATGCGCTCGCCGACGAGACCGCGCGCTCGATGACGATCCTTGGCAAGGGGCGGAAAGAACGCCTCGTGCCGCTCCTGCCCGCCGTCCTCGAGGCGGTGGCCGCCTATCGCCGGCTCTGCCCCTTCGATCTTGCGGCCGGCACGCCGCTGTTCCGCGGCGCGCGCGGCGGGCCGCTCCGGCCACAGATCGTCCAGGCCGAGATGGCGCGGCTGCGCGGGCTTCTCGGGCTTCCCGCCTCGGCGACGCCGCATGCGCTACGTCATTCCTTCGCGACGCATCTGCTGGCCAAGGGCGGCGACCTGCGCACCATCCAGGACCTTCTCGGCCACGCCTCCCTGTCCTCAACGCAGATCTACACGGCCGTCGACGGCGGGCGCCTCCTGCAGGCCTTCGAGACCGCGCATCCCCGCGCCCGACGCGCCCGCGCCGGATGATGGCGGCGGCGCGACGGATGGATGCCCTTCAGCATTTCGTCGGAATCTTGCGTTAGTCAGAGGATGACGCGGTTCGGCGTCACGGCCGCCGAGACCCGCGCGCCCGCCGATCCGCCCGACCCCGCACGGGACACCGAAGCTCGATGACGAAACGCCCGCCCCGCGGCCTTCTCCCGGCGATCCTTTCCGCCCTGCCGCACCTGTTTCCGCTCCTTCTGTGCATCGCGCTCCTGATGGCGGCCGCCGTGTCGGAGGCGGACGCCGCCGAGCCGCCGGCCTCCGGCATCCCAGCCTGCCACGTGGGTCGTAGCCTCCTGCCGGACCTCGAGGCCAAGGGCGAGATGGCGGCGCTGGAGACCGAGGCGGCGCAAACCCCGAACGGCGAGGGACGCCTGTTCCGGATCGAGCGCGATGGCCTCGCGCCCTCCTACCTGTTCGGCACGATGCACCTGTCCGACCCGCGGGTCCTCGATCTGCCGGACGCCGCCGACCGCGCCCTCGACGGGGCCGCGGGCGTCGTGATCGAGACGACGGATGTGCTGGATCCCGCACGCATGGGCGCGACACTTCTGACGCGCGCCGACCTCACCACCCTGCCGGCGGGCAGGACGCTGGCCGACGTGGTGGGGCCGGAGGGCATGGCGCGCGTCGTGCCCGTCCTGGAAGCGCGCGGCACGCCGGCGGCGGCGATCGCGCGGCTGCAGCCCTGGTTCGTCGCCGCGGGCCTCCTGATGCCCGAATGCGAGGCACAGCGTTCCGAGGCGGGCGCGAAGGTGCTCGATGTCGCGATCGCCGAACGGGCGAAGACGTCGGGCAAGCCGCTCGTCGGGCTGGAGACCGCCGCCGAGCAGCTCGAGGCGATGGCCTCGATGCCCCTCGACCTTCAGGCCGACAATCTCGTCGCCAGCGTCGAACTCGCCGACCGCCTGCCCGATCTCTTCGAGACCATGATCGACCTCTACCTCCGCGGGCAGATCGCCCTGATCGGTCCGGCCACCGAACGCGCCCTCCCCTCGGGCACCGACGAGGCGACGTCGGTCGCCGTCACGCAGGCCTTCGAGGACCGCGTCGTGCATCGCCGCAACGGGCTGATGGCCGAGCGGCTGCAACCCTTTCTCGGCGAGGGCGGACGCTTCGTGGCGGTGGGCGCGCTCCACCTGCCGGGCGAGACCGGTCTCGTCGAGGCGCTGCGCCGCACCGGCTGGACCGTGACGCGCGCCGACTGATCCGCGGCGAACGATTGTTGCGGGAACGGGCTCGCCGGCGCCGACGTTTCCTTGGCATCCCAAGCTCGCGCGAGCGCCACCCCGACCGGCCCCTGTCCGCCTCGCGCCTCCCTGCCGGAGACCGCTATGCGCCCTGTCCTGCCGTTTCTTGCCGTCCTTGCCCTATCCGGCTGCACCGCCGTCGACGGTCCGGCCTTCGACGGACGGCCGACGGCGGCGCCGACGCTCGGCCTCGCGCCCGCGTCCTACCGCCCGCCGGTGCGGCGCGGCTGCGACAACTACGCGGACCAGACGGCCCGCAACACCTATGAGAACCTCGCGGACAACGAGGACGGCTTCGGCGCCAACGCGTTCGCGCGCACGCAGGCCGAGCGCGACGGCGCGCGCGCCTACCGCCGCTGCGTCGAAGGGCGCCGTTCCTGACGATTTGGAAAGGTGACAGCCGTCCCGGATGGGTTCACACTCCTGTCGTCAACCATCTCGGGAGGATGAACGGATGTCGCGATACCGGATCGAAACGGGACGGGTGGACGGGTCGGCCTGGGTGCCGGGACCGTTCCACGACGCCCTGAACGCGGTGACCGACGAACAGGCCGTGGGCGCGGTGCGCGAGGTGCTGACGCGCTCGGGCTTTGCCGACGAGTGGGGCGACCATGCCCGCGTCCTCGACGGCGAACGGCGCGAGGTGGCGCGCATGCCCCTCGACCGCGGCTTCTGGGCCGGCGGAAACGCCTGAGGCCTTGACCTGAAAAGGGACGGCGCACCGGATGCGCCGCCCCTTGCTTGGCTGTGACGCCGAACGCTTCCGCGATCAGACGTGGATCGGCTTGGCGAAGGCCGCAAACGCCGCCTCGCGCACGGCTTCCGACAGGGTCGGATGGGCGTGGCAGGTGCGCGCGAGGTCCTCGGCAGAGCCGCCAAATTCCATCAGCACGGAAATCTCGGCGATCATGTCGCCGGCGCCGAAGCCGACGATGTGGCCGCCCAGCACCTTATCGGTGCGCGCATCCGTCAGCACCTTCACGAAGCCGTCGGTGTGGAGCATGGCGCGCGCGCGCCCGTTCGCCATCACCGGGAACTTGCCGACCTTGTAGTCCAGCCCCTCCGCCTTCAGCTCCTCCTCGGTCTTGCCGACGGACGCGATCTCGGGCGAGGTGTAGACCACCGACGGGATGACGCCGTAGTTCACGTGACCCTTCTGGCCGGCGAGGATCTCGGCGAGCGCGATGCCCTCGTCCTCGGCCTTGTGCGCCAGCATCGGACCCTTCACCACGTCGCCGATCGCGTAGATGCCGGGCACGTTGGTTTGGTAGTGCGCGTCGATCTCGATGCGGCCGGCCTTGTCGCGCGCGACGCCCGCCTCGTCGAGGCCGAGCCCTTCGGTGAAGGGGCGGCGGCCGGTCGCGACCAGCACCACCTCGGCCTCCAGCGTCTCGGCGGCGCCGCCCTTGGCGGGCTCGAACGTCACCGAGGCGCCCGATCCCGTCTTCTCCACCGCCGTCACCTTGGCGCCGAGCTTGAAGGTGAAGCCCTGCTTGACGAGGAGCTTCTGGAACTGGGCGGACACCTCGCCGTCCATCGGCCCGAGGATCTTGTCGAGATACTCGACCACGGTCACGCGCGCCCCGAGGCGCGACCAGACCGAGCCGAGTTCGAGCCCGATCACGCCGCCGCCGACGACCACCATCGAGGCGGGCACCTTGGCGAGCGCGATCGCGTGGTCGGAGGAGACGATCGTCTCGCCGTCGAAGGCGACGCTGACGCCCGGAATGCCCGCGACCTCCGAGCCCGTGGCGATGCAGATCGCCTTGGTCTGGAGCGTCCGCTTGGCGCCGTCCGGCCCGGTCACCTCGACCTCGCCCGCCTTGACGATGCGGCCCGTCCCTGTGACGCCCTCGATCTTGTTCTTGCGGAACAGGAAGGCGACGCCGTCGACATTGGCCTTCACCGTCTTGTCCTTGTGGCCGAGCATCGTCGGCAGATCGAGCTCAGGCGCCACCTTGATGCCGAGGTCGGCGAAGGAGTGGTTGGCTTCCGCAAACATCTCGGAGGCGTGGAGGAGCGCCTTCGAGGGGATGCAGCCGACGTTGAGGCAGGTGCCGCCATAGGTCTGGCGCTTCTCCACCACGGCGACCTTCAGGCCGAGCTGCGCGGCCTTGATGGCACCGACATAGCCGCCGGGGCCGGAGCCGATGACGACGAGATCGAAGG
Organism: Aureimonas phyllosphaerae; assembly: GCF_900113065.1. GTDB lineage: Bacteria > Pseudomonadota > Alphaproteobacteria > Rhizobiales > Rhizobiaceae > Aureimonas > Aureimonas phyllosphaerae. The sequence continues at coordinate 104,946 of NZ_FOOA01000016.1, read as the reverse complement.
AGGTGGTGTCGGACATGGGTTGGTTCCGGTCGTTGGATGTCTATAGGAAGCGGATCAGCATCAGGAGGAGGCCGAGCATCGAGAGGACCCATACCAGGCTACGGACGTAGGGCACGCCCTTGAGGTAGAGCGGCACGTAGGCGATGCGGGCGACGAACCAAAGCCCAGCGCCCCATTCGCCGATGCCGCCCGTGCGCCCCGATAGGGCAAGGCCAAGGGCGAGCGCCACGAAGGCGGGGTAGGTTTCCTGAAAGTTGGCGAGGTTGCGCGTCGCGCGCCCGGCCATGGTGCCGAGCGGCTTGGCCTCGCCGTCGCGCGGGCCGGCGTTCCAGTCGCGGCCGCGCTCGCGCGTGACGAAGTGCCCCTGCAGCATGATCTGCACGACGAGAAGCACGACGGACCAGCCGAGAAGGGTGAGTTCGAGGGGAAGCGACGTCATCGGGACCGGACCTTTGCCTGGAGACGCCTTGCGCCTCTCTCGCCCGAGGACTTGGGACGCGCGCGCGCGAAGGAAACCGGGGCGGTCATGGCGTCGCCCCCGTGTCGCAGCGCCCCGTCGCGGCATCGAAGCTCTCGTCGACGGCGGCGAGGCGTGCGCCCGAGATCCCCATCGGTCGGAAGGGCGGCTCGCCTTGCGACGCCGGCTGGACGAGGCGCAGCTCGTAGCAGCCCGCAAAGACGCGCGTTCCCGACGCGGTCTCGGCCTCCACGACCGCGGGAAGGCGGTAATAGGTCGAACCCGCCGCGCCCTCGCCGGTCGCGGTCCCGAGCTTCAGCCGGACGTGCCGCGTGTCGGCATAACCCGCGGCGAACGCGTCGAACGGTCGGGCGGCCTCCTCGCGGAAATACGACCAGGCGCGCAGGTATTCCTGCCTCTCGATGGCGTTGTAGAGGGATTCGAGCACCGCGTCGGGCGTCGAGCGGTCGTCGCGATAGGCCGGCGGCTCGGCCGCCGCCGCCACGCCGCCGGTCGCCAGCACCAGGGCGAGCACCCCGCGCCCCGTCACGGCAGGATCGCCCGCGCGCCGGACACGTCGAGGATCGCGCCGGTGGAATAGCTCGCCTCGTCGGACGCCAGCCACAGGATCGCGCGTGCCACCTCCTCGGCGCTGCCCGGCCGGCGCATCGGAAGGTCCGGCGTCATCGTCGCGACGCGGTCCGGCTGGCCGCCGGAGGCGTGGATGTCGGTCTCGATGATGCCGGGGCGCACCGCACAGACACGTACGCCCTCCGCCGCGACCTCCTTGGCGAGGCCGACCGTGAACGTGTCGATCGCACCCTTGGCGCTGGCATAGTCGACGAACTGGCCGGGCGAGCCGAGCTTGGCGGCGGCCGACGAGAGATTGACGATCACGCCCCCCTCACCGCCCCGCGCGGTCGACATACGCCGCACCGCCTCGCGGGCGCAGAGGAACGAGCCGATCGTGTTGATGCGGAACATGCGCTCGAGCCGCGCGAGGTCCATGTCGGCGACCGCTGATGGCTGGTCGACGACCCCGGCATTGTTGACCAACACTGCGAGCCGGCCCATCCGGTCGGCCGCTTCGAAGATGCCGAGGATATCGGCTTCCGACCCGACGTCGCCGCGCACCGTCTCGGCCTGCCCGCCGGCGGCGCGGATCTCGGCGGCCACGGCCCCGGCCGCCTCGGCGTTGGCGGCGTAGTTCACCAGCACCGCATAGCCGGCGGCACCTGCGAGACGCGCGGTCGCCGCGCCGATCCCGCGCGAGCCACCGGTGACGATCATCACGCGGTCAGACATCGGGGCGCTCCTGGCTCGAGTTGGCGTTCGGGGAAAGGGCTGACCGGTTCACCGCTAGAACGCTTCCGGCCCTGTTCCACGTGAAACATCGGCAGCACGCCCTGTTGCGGGCAGTCTCCCGTCCGCCCTGAACCCGGCGCCGCCCCGCTTCGGGGGCGGCGCCGGCTGGTCGAGGTCTTAGAGGTCGAGGACGAGACGCTCCGGATCCTCCAGCGAGTCCTTGACCCGCACGAGGAAGGTCACGGCTTCCTTGCCGTCGACGATCCGGTGATCGTAGGACAGCGCCAGATACATCATCGGCCGGATCACGATCTGGCCGCCGACCACCATCGGGCGCTCCTGGATCTTGTGCATGCCGAGGATGCCCGACTGCGGCGCGTTGAGGATCGGCGTCGACATCAGCGAGCCGTAGACGCCGCCGTTGGTGATCGTGAAGGTGCCGCCCTGCATGTCGGCCATGGTCAGCTGGTTGTCGCGCGCCGCCTTGGCGAGGCGCCCGAGTTCCTTCTCGACTTCGGCGATCGACATCTGGTCGGCGTCGCGGATGACCGGGACGACGAGGCCCTTGTCGGTGCCGACCGCCATGCCGACGTGGGCGTAGTTCTTGTAGATGATGTCGGTGCCGTCGATCTCGGCGTTCACCGCCGGGATCTCCTTCAGGGCGTGCGTCACGGCCTTGGTGAAGAAGCCCATGAAGCCGAGCTTCACGCCGTGCTTCTTCTCGAAGATGTCCTTGTACTTGGAGCGCAGCGACATCACCGCCGACATGTCCACCTCGTTGAAGGTGGTCAGCATCGCCGCCGTGTCCTGCGCGTCCTTGAGGCGGCGCGCGATGGTCTGGCGGAGCTTGGTCATCCGCACGCGCTCCTCGCGCGATGCGTCGTCGGCCGAGGAGGCCGGGCGCGGTGCGGCCGGCGCCTTGGCTTGCGCCGGCGCGGAGGTGCCCTTGGCGATCGCGTCGAGGACGTCGCCCTTCAACACCTGTCCGCGCTTGCCGGACCCCTCGACGTCGGACGCCGACAGGTTCTTCTCGGCCATCAGCTTGGCGGCCGAGGGGGCGGGCTGCGTGTCGCCGTGCGCGCCGCCGCCGGCGGGCGCGGCCGGCGCCGTGGAGGCGTTGCCGTAGCCCTGCGTCGCCGCGGGCTCGGGCGCCTTCGGCGCGTCGGCCTTGGGCGCCTCTGACTTCGGCGCCGACGCGCCGGCGGAACCCGCCTCGCCGATCACCGCGATCAGCGCACCGACCTCGACCGTCTCGCCTTCCTTGACGAGGATCTCCGACAGGACGCCGGCGGCCGGCGCCGGTACCTCGACCGTGACCTTGTCGGTCTCGAGCTCGGCGATCGTCTCGTCCTGCGCGACGGTGTCGCCCGCCTTCTTGAACCACTGGCCGATCGTGGCCTCGGTGACGGATTCGCCAAGGGTCGGGACTTTGACTTCGGTGCTCATCGTAGAAGATCTCATCGGAAAGGGTGTGGCGAGGGCGGGTGGGAGACGGCGGCCCTCAGGCCGCCGTGGTTCCCAGCGCTTCCTCCAGGAAGGCTTCGAGTTGGGCCATGTGCTTCGACATCGTGCCGACGGCCGGCGAGGCGGCCGCCTGACGGCCGGCATAGCGAGCGCGGCGCTTGGTCTCGCCGATGCGGTCGAGCACCCATTCGAGATAGGGCTCGATGAAGCTCCAGGCGCCCATGTTCTTGGGCTCCTCCTGGCACCAGACGATCTCGGCCTGTTTGAAGCGCGACAGCTCGTTGATCAGGGCTTTCGCCGGGAACGGATAGAGCTGCTCGACGCGCAGGAGGTAGATATCGTCGATGCCCCGCTTCTCGCGCTCCTCCAGAAGGTCGTAATAGACCTTGCCGGTGCAGAGCACCACGCGGCGGATGTCCTTGTCCTTCTTCAGCTTCACCGTGACCGAGTTCGGCTTCATCTCGGCGTCGTCCCACAGGAGGCGGTGGAACGTCGTGTCGCCCGCCAGCTCCGACAGGTCGGACGTCGCGCGCTTGTGGCGCAGGAGCGATTTGGGCGTCATCAGGATCAGCGGCTTACGGAAGTCGCGCTTCATCTGCCGGCGCAGGATGTGGAAATAGTTCGCGGGCGTCGTGCAGTTGGCGACCTGCATGTTGTCCTGCGCGCAGGCCTGCAGGAAGCGCTCGAGGCGCGCCGAGGAGTGCTCCGGCCCCTGCCCCTCGTAGCCGTGCGGCAGCAGCATGACGAGGCCCGACATGCGCAGCCACTTGGCTTCTCCGCTCGAGATGAACTGGTCGATCACGACCTGCGCGCCGTTCACGAAGTCGCCGAACTGGGCTTCCCAGAGCGTCAGCGCGTTCGGCTCGGCGAGCGAGTAGCCGTATTCGAAGCCGAGCACGGCCTCTTCCGAGAGCATCGAGTTGATGACCTCGTAGTTCGCCTGGCCCTTCGCGAGGTGGGACAGCGGAATGTAGCGGCTCTCGTCGCGCTGGTCGTAGAGGACCGAGTGGCGCTGCGAGAACGTGCCGCGCTCCGAATCCTGACCCGACAGGCGGATCGGCGTGCCCTCGGCGAGCAGCGACGCAAAGGCCAGCGCCTCGCCGGTCGCCCAGTCGAGGTTCTCGCCGGTCTCGATCGCCTTGGCGCGGTTGTCGAGGAAGCGGCCGATGGTCTTGTGGACCTCGAAGCCCTCCGGCACCTCGGTGAGCTTCTGGCCGAGTTCCTTCAGCGTCTTGACCGGCACGCCGGTCGTGCCGCGGCGCTGCTCGTCCTCGTCGTCGGCGCGGCGAAGGCCCGACCACGCGCCGTCCAGCCAGTCGGCCTTGTTCGGGTTGTAGCTCTGGCCCGCCTCGTACTCGCCCTCGAGCTGGGTGCGGAACTCGGCCTTGCGCGCCTCGACGTCGCCGTCCGACAGGACGCCGGCCTCGACGAGCTTCCGGGCGTAGATCTCGAGCGTCGTCTTATGCTCGCGGATCTTGCGGTACATGATCGGCTGCGTGAAGCCGGGCTCGTCGCCCTCGTTGTGGCCGAAGCGGCGATAGCAGAACATGTCGACCACCACCGGCTTGTGGAAGGTCTGCCGGTACTCGATCGCGATCTTAGCCGCATAGGTCACGGCTTCCGGGTCGTCGCCGTTGACGTGGAAGATCGGGGCCTCGACCATCTTCGCCACATCGGACGGATAGGGCGAGGAGCGCGAGAAGCGCGGATTGGTGGTGAAGCCGATCTGGTTGTTGATGATGAAGTGTAGGGTGCCGCCGACGCGGTGGCCCTTGAGGCCCGACAGGCCGAAGCACTCGGCGACGACGCCCTGGCCGGCGAAGGCCGCGTCGCCGTGGATGAGGAGCGGCAGCACCTGGTTGCGCACCTCCTGCGGCACGACCTCGGTGCGGGTGCGACCGCCGCCGAGCTGGTCCTGCTTGGCGCGCGCCTTGCCCATCACGACCGGGTTGACGATCTCGAGATGCGAAGGGTTGGCGGTCAGCGAAAGGTGGACCGAGTTGTTGTCGAACTCGCGGTCCGCCGAGGCGCCCAGATGATACTTGACGTCGCCCGAGCCCTCGACGTCCTCGGGCTTGTAGGAGCCGCCCTTGAACTCGTGGAAGATCGCGCGGCGCGGCTTGCCCATGACCTGGGCGAGCACGTTGAGGCGGCCGCGATGGGCCATGCCCAGCACGATCTCCTTCAGGCCCATCTGGCCGCCGCGCTTGATGATCTGCTCGAGCGCCGGGATCAGCGCCTCGCCGCCGTCGAGGCCGAAGCGCTTGGTGCCCTTGTACTTGACGTCCAGGAACTTCTCGAAGCCTTCCGCCTCGATCAGCTTGTTGAGGATGGCGCGCTTGCCCTGATCGGTGAACTCGACGCCCTTGCCCGCGCCCTCCATGCGCTCCTGGATCCACTGCTTCTCCAGCGGATTGGAGATGTGCATGAACTCGACGCCGACCGTGCCGCAATAGGTGCGCTTCAGGATGTCGACCATCTGGCGGACGGTCGCGAACTCCATGCCGAGCACGTTGTCGATGAAGATGCGGCGGTCGAGATCGGCCTCGGTGAAGCCGTAGTTCTCGGGGGAGAGCTCGTGGTAGTCGTCCTCGGGCGCGGCGAGGCCGAGCGGGTCGAGCTTGGCGTGGAGATGGCCGCGCACCCGGTAGGCGCGGATCAGCATCAGGGCGCGCACCGAATCGCGCGTCGCCTGCAGGATCGCGGCCTCGGAGGGCGCCTCGCCCTTGGGCGCCGCGGCGCTCGCCTTGTCGCGCAGCTTCTTCTCGACGCGGATCTCCGCCTCGCCCCAGTTGCCGTCGAGGGCGGCGACGAGCTCGCCGTTCGGCGTCACCGGCCAGTTGGGCTTCGTCCAGGACGGGCCTTCCGCGTTCTTGACGACGGTCGCCTTGTCGTCGGCGACCTGGCCGAAGAACTCGCGCCATTCGGCGGCCACCGAGGACGGGTCGCGCTCGTAGGCGGCGGCCAGCGTCTCGATGTAGTCGGCATTGCCGCCATAGAGGAAGGAGGTCGCCGCGAAGGTCTCGTTCGCCGGATTGCGTGCCATGATGATGACAAAGCGGCCCCCGCTTCTTCAGCGAACGCCGTCTCCCTGAAAGATGATCGGAGGCGGAAGGCCAAGGGCCTCCGCCGCTCACTCGAACGCGTTCGGCTGAAAGGTCGCCCGCCGGGTCGAGACCCGAGGAGCGGCCGCGCGGGCCGAAACGCCGCGCGGCTGGCTTCACGTATCATTCCGGCCAGATAGGGGCGCGACGGTTAAAAATCGAATGACCGCCCCGATCCGGCTCGCCGGTCTTCAGCCCTTGAGGACCTCGACCAGCGTCTTGCCGAGGCGCGCCGGGGACGGCGAGACGCGAATGCCCGCCGCTTCCATCGCCGCGATCTTGGATTCCGCGTCGCCCTTGCCGCCCGAGACCACCGCGCCGGCGTGGCCCATGGTGCGGCCCTTGGGGGCCGTGCGACCCGCGATGAAGCCGGCCATGGGCTTCTTGCGGCCGCGCTTGGCCTCGTCGATCAGGAACTGGGCGGCGTCCTCTTCAGCCGCGCCGCCGATCTCGCCGATCATGATGATCGATTTCGTCTCGTCGTCGGCGAGGAACATCTCGAGGACGTCGATGAACTCGGTGCCCTTGACCGGATCGCCGCCGATGCCGACGGCCGTCGTCTGGCCGAGGCCCTCGTTCGTGGTCTGGAACACCGCCTCGTAGGTCAGCGTGCCGGAGCGCGAGACGATGCCGACATTGCCCTTCTTGAAGATCGACCCCGGCATGATGCCGATCTTGCACTCGTCCGGCGTCATGATGCCGGGGCAGTTGGGGCCGAGAAGGCGCGACTTCGAGCCGTCCAGGCGGCGCTTCACGCGCACCATGTCGAGGACGGGAATGCCCTCGGTGATGCAGGTGATGAAGGGGATCTCGGCCTCGATCGCCTCGATGATGGCGTCGGCGGCCCCGGCCGGCGGCACGTAGATCACGGAGGCGTTGGCGCCGGTCGCATCCTTGGCCTCGGCGACCGTGGCGTAGATCGGCAGGCTCTCGCCCTTCGATCCGGTCCAGGTCTCACCGCCCTTCTTGGGGTGGATGCCGGCGACCATCTGCGTGCCGTGATAGGCGAGCGCCTGTTCCGTGTGGAACGTGCCGGTCTTGCCGGTCAGGCCCTGCACGATGATCTTGGTGTTCTTGTCAACGAGAATGGACATGGGTCTTTCGAGACTCCAGAAAAAGCGTCGTTCGGCAGACGGAAAGCGTGCGGATCAGACCGCCGCGACGATCTTCTGCGCGGCGTCGTCGAGGTCGTCCGCCGCCGTGATGGCAAGGCCCGACTCGTTGAGGATCTTCTTGCCGAGCTCGACATTCGTGCCTTCGAGGCGCACGACGAGCGGCACCTTCAGGCCGACTTCCTTCACCGCCGCGACGACGCCCTCGGCGATCACGTCGCACTTCATGATGCCGCCGAAGATGTTGACGAGGATGCCCTGCACCGCCGGGTCCGCCGTGATGATCTTGAAGGCCGCCGCGACCTTCTCCTTCGACGCGCCACCGCCGACGTCGCAGAAGTTCGCCGGCTCCTTGCCGTAGAGCTTGATGATGTCCATCGTCGCCATGGCGAGACCGGCGCCGTTCACCATGCAGCCGATGTTGCCGTCGAGCGCGACATAGGCGAGGTCCCAGGCCGAGGCCTCGATCTCCTTGGCGTCCTCTTCGGTCTCGTCGCGAAGCGCCTTCATGTCATCGTGGCGGAACAGCGCGTTGCCGTCGAACGAGACCTTGGCGTCGAGGACGCGCAGGTGGCCGTCGGTCATGACGATGAGCGGGTTCACCTCGAGGAGCGCCATGTCCTTCTCGGTGAAGGCCTTGTAGAGCGCCGGGAACAGGGACTTGGCGTCCTCGCGGGCCGCACCCTCGAGGCCGTAGGCGTCCGAGATCTCGGCGACGTCCGCGTCGGTGACGCCCGTCTCCGGGTCGATCGCGACGGTGATGATCTTCTCCGGCGTGTCGTGGGCGACCGCCTCGATGTCCATCCCGCCCTCGGTGGAGACGACGAAGGCGACGCGCCCGACCGAGCGGTCGACGAGGAGCGAGCAGTAGAGTTCGCGGGCGATGTCGGCGCCGTCCTCGATGTAAAGGCGGTTCACCTGCTTGCCGGCCTCGCCCGTCTGGGCGGTGACGAGCGTGTTGCCGAGCATCTCCGTCGCGTGCGCGACGGCCTCTTCCACGGACTTGGCGAGGCGCACGCCGCCCTTGGCGTCCGCGCCGAGCTCCTTGAACTTGCCCTTGCCGCGGCCGCCCGCATGGATCTGCGACTTCACGACATAGAGCGGACCGGGAAGCTGCCGGGCGGCGGCCTCGGCTTCGGACGCGCTGGTGATCGCGACGCCCGAGGCGACCGGGGCGCCGAAGCCCTTGAGGACCTGCTTGGCCTGGTATTCGTGGATGTTCATGAAAGCTTCCCGTTGCGGATGGCTGCGAGGGACGAAGGAGACGAGGTCGGGGCGCCCGGACCGCCCGCCCACGCGCCCGGCCCGGCGACGCGCCGCGGAGCGGTGGAAAATTGGGGAGGTCTCGTCATCGGACGCCCTTCGGGTTCCTGAATGCGGCCCGCATTCCCGGGGGCCGGGCAGGCCGGTCGATGCGACCGTCACGGCAGCCGGGACGGACGCGCCTTCTGGTCCTGCGTCGGGCAGGGGGATACTCCGTGCGGGCGACGGGTGCAATGGCCGCAGCGCAGCGCAAGGGAATTCAACCGGTTAGGCTATATGGGGCTTACGTAAGCGTCATTCGTTTCCCGGCATGATTCCAACGACGTGGCCGCTTGCGGCCTTGTCGGAAAATTTTCATGCGTGATCGGCGTCTCCTGAGCGTTCCGCACCGCTCCGCCGCCGTTCGGCCTCCGCGAGATAGGCGACGGAGCGCATCTCGATCAGGCGCGACACCGTGCGGTCGAACTCGAACGCCTCCGTGCCGCTCGGGGCGCGGTAGAGCGCCTCGGCGGGCGCTGCGGCCGAGACGACCACCCGGCGATGGGCGTCATAGAGCGTGTCGATCAGGAGGATGAAGCGCTTGGCCTCGTTGCGCTCGGCTGCCGCCATCACCGGCACGCCGTCGACCATCACCGTATGGTAGCGCGCGGCAATCGCCAGGAAGTCGGCGGCACCGAGGGGCCTGGAGCAGAGGTCGGCGAAGGCGAAGCGCGCGGCGCCCCCGCCCGCCCGCGGCACGGCGATCGAGCGTCCGCGGAACGGCAGGCTTTCGGGAGCCTCCGGCGCGGGTCCGAGGATCGAGCGCCACAGCCCGTCCATCCGCCGGTCCGTCTCGGGGCCGAGCGGCGTGAGGTAGAGGTCGCCCGCCCCGATCGTCTCCATCCGGTAGTCGGTCGGCGCGTCGAGGAAGAGAATGTCGGTGTGCGCCTTCAATGTCTCGACGAAGGGCAGGAACAGCGGCCGGTTCAGCCCGTCGCGGTAGAGATCGTCCGGCGCGACGTTGGAGGTCGCGATCAGCGTCAGCCCGCGGGCGAAGAGCGCGTCGAAGAGGCGCGACAGGATCATCGCGTCGGCGATGTCGGTCACGGTGAACTCGTCGAAGCACAGGAGACGCGTCTCGGCCGCCACGGCCTCGGCCACCGGCGGGATCGGGTCGTCGCCCCGCGCCTCGCCCGCCTTCACCGCCGCGCGGTGCGCGTTGATGCGCCCGTGCATCTCGGCCATGAACTCGTGGAAGTGGAGGCGTCGCTTGCCCTCCACCGGCGCCGTCTGGAAGAACAGGTCCATCAGCATGGACTTGCCGCGCCCGACCGAGCCGTAGATGTAGACGCCGCGCGGGGCGGCGGGGCGCTCGCGCCGGCCGAACAGCCAGCCGAGCGCGCTCGACTTCACCGGCAGCGCTGCGGCCTTCAATTCGCGCCCCAACCGGTCGAGGCGGTCGGCGACACCGGCCTGGACCGCGTCCTCGCGCAAGGATCCGGCCGCCACGCGCCGCGCGAGTTCGGCGCGCACGGGACCGCGCTCGCCCCCGACGGAGCCGTAGCCTTGGTGCGGCATGATCTTGGACCTTCCGGGACGATGGGCCCCGGGCGTCCCTCGTCACCGACGGAACGACGGGCGACGCGGGCGTCGCCGAAGGGGCTCCGGCGGTGCCGCGCGAAACCATCCGCGCGGCACGCTTGCCTGATGCGCTTAGCGGTAGAGGCTGACCGACTGGCCGCCGCTGGTGGTGCCCTCGTAGCGGGTGCCGCCGGTGTTGTTGAGGGTCGCGACGGTGGAGCCGCCCGAATCCTTCAGCACCACCTGGCTGCCCGAGACGTCCCAGGCCGACACGTCGGCGACCTGGCCGGGGCAGCCGCGCGAGGCGGCGCGGTAGCCGCCCGTCCACTGCGTCAGCGCCATGAAGATCTGGCAGTTGCCGCCGCCCGACGACACGCGCCAGGCGCCGACCAGCCCTTCGCGCGTCACCGGCGCGGCCGAGGCGGTCTGGGTCGGGGCGGGCGTCTGCGCGGCGGCCGACGCGTCGGCCGTCGGGGTGACGGGCGCCGGGGTCACGGGCGCGGCCGGCGGCGGGGGCGGCGGCGGCAGCTGGTTGGAATAGACCTGGCCGGTCGGGGCCGCACGCAGGGGAGCCGGGCTGCGCACATTGCTGCCGCCGCCGAAGCTCGGGCCCGCCGACTGGCAGCCGGCAAGCGCCAGCACGGCCGCAAGGCCGAAGCCCATCCTGATCATCTGGGTCATCCCCGTTCCCCGTCGTTGGTTGTCGCGCGAGATCGCGCCGTCCGCATCACCGGCTGTAGAAAGGGTGTTTACCATGTTTCGCAAGCGAAGCGCCCGCAATTCCGGCCGCCGTCCCCAACGCTGTGGCCGACGCGCAACGCTGCGCGCGGCCCACCGGAACGGTCGGGCGGGAAACGATGTTTCCCTTATCGATCGCGCCGCAACACGGACATGCTTCGGCCCGCGCGCCGTCATGCCCTAGATAGGGGTCCTTCCCGCACGCCCGTCCCACGGCATGCGCTTCCTCTCGGAGTTTCCCGATGGCCGCCCCCGCTGCCGCCGCCCCGTCCCGGCCAAAAAAGCCGCTCTGGACGAATTTCGGCTTCCAAATCCTTGTCGCGCTCGTGCTCGGCATCGTGCTCGGCCTCGTCGCCCGCTCCATGGGGCCTGGCGCGGACGGGCCGAACTGGCTGACGCAGACCCTCTCGACCGTCGGCTCGTCCTTCGTCTCGCTTCTGCGGACCGTGGTGCCGGTCCTCGTCTTCACCGCGATCGTCGCCTCGATCGCCAACCTTCGCGCGCTCGACAACGCCGCGCGCCTCGTCTGGCAGACGCTTCTCTGGTTCGCGATCACCGCCTTCATCGCGGTCCTCATCGGCATCGCGCTCGGCCTGATCTTCCAGCCGGGCCTCGGCACCTCGGTGGCGCGCGAGGCGGCCGCCGCGCCGGCGCGCTCGGGGTCCTGGCTCGATTTCCTCACCGGGCTGATCCCGTCCAACATCCTCGGCCTGCAAGCGTCCACCAGCCTTCGCGAGGGCGGCGCCTCGACCAGCCTCAACTTCAACGTCCTCCAGATCCTCGTGATCTCGATCGCGGTCGGCGTCGCGGCGCTGAAGGTCGGCGAGGCCGCCGAGCCCTTCCTCGCCTTCAACCGCTCGTTCCTGAAGATCGTCCACAAGGTGCTCTGGTGGATCATCCGCCTGACGCCGATCGCGACCGTCGGCCTCCTCGGCAACGCGGTGGCGGTGTACGGCTGGGAGACGCTCGCCCAGCTCGGCACGTTTTCCGCCGCGATCTATGTCGGCCTCGCGCTGGTGCTCTTCGTGGTCTATCCGACGCTTCTCATCGCGCACGGCCTCAGCCCGTTGCGCTACTTCCAAGGCGCCTGGCCGGCGATCCAGTTCGCCTTCGTGTCGCGCTCCTCGATCGGCACGATGCCGATCACCGAGCGGGTGACGGAAAAGAGCCTCGGCGTGCCGCGCGAGTATTCGAGCTTCGCGGTGCCGCTCGGCTCGACCACCAAGATGGACGGCTGCGCCTCGATCTACCCGGCGATCTCGGCGATCTTCGTCGCCCAGTTCTTCGGCGTGCCGCTCGGGATCGAGGACTATCTCCTGATCGTCTTCGTCGCGGTCGTCGGCTCGGCGGCGACGGCCGGCCTCACCGGCGCGACCGTCATGCTGACGCTGACGCTCTCGACCCTCGGCCTGCCGCTCGAGGGCGTCGGCCTCCTCCTCGCCATCGACCCGATCCTCGACATGGGCCGCACGGCCGTCAACGTCGCGGGACAGGCGCTGGTGCCGACCATCGTCGCCAAGCGCCAGGGCATCCTCGACGAGGCCGCCTTCAACCGTGCCGGGTCGATCGAGGCGCTCGACGCCGGTCCGGTCCCGGCGGAGTAAGGCTTCGGCTCCCGGCGACGACAAGCTGCCGGGGGCCTTCTCTCAGCCGAGCGCGGCTCAGATCACCGCGTCCTCGACATCGACCAACGGGCGCTGGAAGTCGCCGGTCTCGGCATCCATCGCCCACAGCTCGGCGGTCGAGATGTCGAACCAGGCGCCGTAGAGGTTGAGCTCGCCCGCCCGCTCGCGCGCGGCGATGTAGGGGAAGGAGCGAAGGTTGGCGATCGAGGTGCGGATCGAGATCCGCTCGAGCGCCGTCTGCCGCTCGCCAGACGTCATCAGCTCGTTGGCCGCCACCGTCTCGGCCACCGGCTGCAGGATGCTCATCCACTTGCCGATGAAGTCGCCGGGCGAGAGCGGCTCGGCACCGGTGGTCAGCGCCGCCTTGATGCCGCCGCAGCGACCGTGGCCCATCACCACGATGTTCTTCACCTTCAGCGCCTGCACCGCGAATTCCAGCGCGGCGGACGTGCCGTGGAACTCGCCGTCCGGGTTGTAGGGCGGCACGAGGTTGGCGACGTTGCGCACCACGAAGAGCTCGCCGGCGCCGGCACCGAAGATCGTCTCGGGCGCGGCGCGCGAGTCGCAACAGGCGATGACCATGGTCTCCGGCGTCTGGCCGTCGCGCGCCAGCGCCCGGTAGGTCTGCGTTTCCTGGAGATAGCGGCCCTGCACGAAACTGCGGTAGCCGGACACGAGGGCATCGGGGAGAAGGGTCATCGTCGCTCCGTCGCTGGTTCGGATCGCTTCTAGACCAGTTTCTTCCGCGCTGCACAGGGGGTCCCGCGGCAGCCAGATCGCGACGGGAAGGCCGTGCGCGTCGCGCTCCGGCGGGTCGGGAAAAGGCCGCGCCCGGCCCGCCGCCACCGCGCGCGCCACGATCAGCATCGCGCAGGCGTCGATGCGGTCGTCCTCGCCGACGCCGCGCGGTCGCACGGCGAGAAGAAGCGCCGGCGGAAGACCCGCGCGTTCGAGGAGCGCGCGGCGCTCGCCGAGCCCCGGCGCGTTCGGCCGGCCGCTGCGCTTCTTGGGATGCGCCATCGCCGTGCCCCCGTTCAGGGCGGCGAACGCCGCCTCGGGATGGCTCTCGAAGATGCGGACCGCCAGCGCCGGCTCGGCGCGCAGGAGCCGGTCGATCTCAAGGATCTTCGGAAACAGCATGAAGCCCTGGCGCGAGACGCCGCGCGCCGGCTCGGAGCGCGCCCGGGCCAGCGCCGAGGCGCGGGCATGAGCGGCGGCGCGCGCCGTCTCCGAGCCGTGCGGCCCGTCCCAGGCCTCGACCGCCGCGCGCGCGGGGATCGCAAAAAGGCTCGACCGGCGGGCCCCGAGCATCGGGCGCACCGCGGTCTCGGCCGTGCGCCCCAGGCCGCGGATCGTCTCGGGCAGGCCGATCGGCATGTCGACGACGACGATCGCATCATCCGGAAGAGCTTGGAGAAGGCCTTGGAAACTCGCATGGACGGCGAGCGCGGTCGTCCCGTCCTCGTGCTGCACTGCCGCGATCCAGCCGCCCGGGCAGCCATCGACACCGGCGAGCGTCCTCACGCCCGCCGCCCGCCCCCCGCCGGCTGCAGCCGGCGCATCTGGACCATCGCCATCGGCGTCTTCAGGCTGTCGGCGTCGGTCTCCAGGGTCAGCTCGTCCTTGCCGCGCTTGGTGGTGCGGGCGAGGATCTCGAACACGGCGGCCGTCGTGCCCTGCAGCGCCTTTTCGCCCGCGGCGCCCGACAGGATACGCGCCAGGAACACGGCGCCCGTCAGGTCCCCGAGCCCGTTCGGCACGCCCTCGATGCGCCGGTGCTCGGCCAGCAGCGCCGCGCCGTCCTCGACGAGAAGGTTGCCGATGCCGCCGCGCAGGAGCGGAAAGGCCGAGGTGACGACGACACGCGCCGGCCCGAGCGCGCTCGCCGCCTCGACGAGGTGTGCGTTGGTCGAGAACTCGAGCCCGGTGAGGAACTCGAGCTCGAACCGGTTGGGCGTCGCGATGTCGGCGCGCGGGACGAGAAGGTCGCGCACCGCCGCCACGGTCTCGGCCGGCTGGTAGAGCCGCCCGCCCCCGTCCCCGCCGTCGCCGAGCACGGGATCGCAGAGATAGAGCGCCTGGGGGTTGGCGCGGCGCACGGCATCCACCAGCTTCGCCACCGGCTCGACCTGATGCGCGGCGCCGAAATAGCCGGAGATCACCGCCCCGACCTCGCCGAGCCAGGGCGCGCGCACGAGGTCGTCGACGAAGGCGCCGAACGCCGTCTCGTCCGGCACGATGCGCGTCGCCGGTCCATGGCCGGGATGCCAGGGCAGGGTGACGGTCGGCACCGACCAGACGGGAAAGCCGAGCGATTCCAGCGCGAACACCACGGCGCGGTTGCCCACGGTGCCGCGCGCGACATGGCTTGAGATCGACAGGACGGCCGGCTTGTCGCCACCGGGTACGGATGCGGAAAGGCTCATCGGCGTCCTTCAGAGGGCGGAGAGCTGATAGGCGAGCCCGACCGCCAGCCCGATCACCGCGACGAGGCCGGCCAGCCGGCCGATCCGTGTGCCGACGACCTCCATCCGTTCGGCCGGATCGGCGTCCGCCGCCCAGAAATGGCGGCGCAGGCCCCGCGCCATGCTCTCGGCGGCGGCCCCGGTCTGGGGCTCGGTTTCCTGGCGCACGCGCCGCAGGATGGCCTCGGCCTCCTGCTGCCGCGCCCGATCGTCGGACGGGTTCGTCATGGCCCGGACCCTCGCGCAAAAGCATGACGAGAGCAATACGAGCGCCGCCACGGATCGGGGCATGGACCGGCCGCAGACATGACGGCCGGCCGCCCTATAAGTCTCGCGTGGTGGCGACCCGATCCGAGAAGCACGGTTGCCCCGACCCGGCCCTCATGGTCCCGTCACGGGCCGATGAGATGATTCGCTTCCGGCCTGACAGGGGCCGAGCCGACCGACTTCCCGAGGGGACACGCATGGCAACCGAGCCGAACCCGACCAAGAACCGGATCATCGCCGGGGCTCTGGCCCTCCTGCCCGAGACGGGCCCGGGCCGGCGGCTGGCGCCCCTCCTCTTCGCCCGCCCGCCGGCGGACGACCTCCTGGCCTTCGCGCCCGAGGCGCTGGCCAAGCTGACCGACGAGGCCGCCGGCGTCCTCGAGCGCCACCGGTCGGGCGAGACCGTCGTCTCCGTGCGCCGCCTTCGGGGCGAGCTGCGCGCCGGCGAGCCGGTGACCGCGATCACCATCGCCCATGACGACATGCCCTTCCTGTTCGATTCGGTGATCGCCGAGATCGCCGACCGGGCGCCGGCGATCCACGAGATCTCGCATCCGATCCTTCTCGTCGAGCGCGACGCCGGCGGCGTGCCGCTCGGCTTTGCCGAGCGCCGGCCGGGCACATCCGGCGGCGAGCCCGTCAGCCTGATCCAGGTCGTGATCGAGCCGATGCCGGACCCGGCGGCCGAGGAGGCGCTGGCACGCAATCTCGAGGCGATCCTCGGCGAGGTCGCCGTCGCGAACGCCGATTTCGATTCCATGCGCCGGCGCGTCATTGAGGCGGCCCGCACCATCGAGGCGCGCGCCGGCCGCGAGGCGAATGCGGAGCGCGCGGCGAGCGAGCGCGAGGGCGCCGCGCTTCTCGACTGGCTCGCCAACGGCAACTTCATCTTCCTCGGCCTTCGCGAGTTCGCCTATCACCCGGAGGGCGAGGCGCTGCGGCGCGTCGAGGGCAGCGACCTCGGCATCCTGCGCGATCCCGCCGTCAGGGTCCTGCGCCGCGAGGGCGCGGCCGAGGCGCCGAGCCCCGAGCTGCGCGCCTTCCTGGAAGATCCCGAGCCGCTGATCGTGGCCAAGGCCAACTCGCGCTCGCGCGTGCACCGGCGCGCCTACATGGACTATGTCGGCATCAAGCTGCGCGATGCGGACGGCCGGCTGACCGGCGAGCTGCGCGTCGTCGGCCTCTTCGCCTCCTCGGCCTACACCCAGACGCTCGCCGCGATCCCCTACCTGCGCGCCAAGGCCGCCACGGTCACGGAGCGCCTCGGCTTCTCGCCGAACTCCCATTCCGGCAAGGCGCTGGCCGTCGCGCTGGAGACCTACTCGCGCGACGAGATGTTCCAGATCGACGTCGATCTCCTGGAGCGCTTCGTCGGAATCGTCACGGAACTCGGCGAGCGGCCGCGCATCCGCGTCCTGCCGCGCATCGACCGGTTCGACCGCTTCGTCTCGGTGCTCGTCTTCGTGCCGCGCGAGCGCTACGACGCGCGCCTGCGCGACGAGATCGGCGTGCTGCTCGCCGAGCGCTACGACGGCCACATCTCGGCCTACTACCCGAACTTTCCCGAAGGGGCGCTCGCCTCGATCCACTTCATCATCGGGCGCGCGGGCGGCCCGACGCCCGAGCCCGACGAGGCCGAGCTCGAGGCGGAGATCGCCGCCATCGCCCGCGACTGGTCGCTCGCCTTCGAGCGGGCGGCCGCGCGCACCGGGCGGATCGGCGAGCTGACGGCGCTCGCCCCGGGCCTTCCCGGCGGCTACCGCGACGCGGTCGATCCGCAGGAGGCGGTGGAGGACGCCGCGCGCATCCTCGACCTTCGCCCCGGCGCCCCGCTCGGCATCGACTTCTACCGCCGCGAGGGCGACGAGGACGCCTCGCTGCGCCTCAAGATCTTCCACCTCGGAGAGGCTTTGCCGCTGTCGCGCCGGGTGCCGATCCTGGAGAACATGGGCTTCTCGCCGCTCGCCGAGCAGACGCACGAGATCGCGCGCGCCGACGGCAGCCATGTCTGGCTCCACGACATGGAGCTGATCCCGCGCTCGGGCAACATCGCCGCGCTCGCCGACAAGGGCTTGGCGCTGGAGGCGACGCTGCAGGCCGTGGTCGACGGGCGGATCGAGGACGACGCCTTCAACGCGCTGGTGTTCTCGGCCGGGCTCGACTGGCGCGAGGCGAACGTCCTGCGCGCCTATGCGCGGTATCTGCGCCAGACGGGCTTTGCGACGACGGCCGAATTCATGGCGCAGGTGCTGGAGCGCCAGCCGGGCGTCGCGCGCGCGCTGATCGAGCTGTTCGCGGGCGCCTTCGATCCGGCGCGCGAGCACCGGCCGGACGCGCTGCCGGAGGATCTGGCGGGCGACGCGGAGGCGGCTCAGGCCGCCGCGCGCGGCGCGCTGGCCCCTCTCCTCGCCCTTCGTCAGGCGCTCGACACGATCACCAGCCTCGACGAGGACCGCGTGGTGCGCCGGCTGATGGGCGCGGTGCTGGCGACCCTTCGCACCAACTTCTATGCCGTGCCCGACGTGTCGGCCGATCCCAACTCCGTGCCGACCGCGGTCAAGCCCGCGCTCGCCTTCAAGATCGATCCGCACCGCATCGAGGGCATGCCCGCGCCCGTACCCTACCGCGAGATCTTCGTGTTCGATGCGCGCGTCGAGGGTGTCCACCTGCGCTTCGGCCCGGTGGCGCGCGGCGGCCTGCGCTGGTCCGACCGCTCGCAGGACTACCGCACCGAGATCCTCGGCCTCGTGAAGGCGCAGCAGGTCAAGAACGCCGTGATCGTGCCGGTCGGCTCCAAGGGCGGCTTCTACCCCAAGCGCCTTGCCGACGCGGCCAACCGCGAGGCCTGGTTCGAGAGCGGGCGCGCCGCCTATGTCGTCTTCATCGCCTCGCTCCTGTCGGTCACCGACAACATCGAGCCCTCGGGCGAGACGGTGACGCCGACCGGCGTCATCGCCTACGACGACCTCGATCCCTATTTCGTGGTGGCGGCCGACAAGGGCACGGCGACCTTCTCCGACACGGCCAACGCGGTGGCGCGGGCGCGCGGCTTCTGGCTGGACGACGCCTTCGCCTCCGGCGGCTCGGCCGGCTACGACCACAAGGCGATGGGCATCACCGCGCGCGGCGCCTGGGAGGCGGTGAAGCGCCACTTCCGCGAGATGGGCCGCGACGGCCGCGCGTGGGACATCCAGTCCGAGCCCTTCACGGTGGCCGGCTGCGGCGACATGTCGGGCGACGTCTTCGGCAACGGCATGCTCCTGTCGCGCAAGATCCGGCTGGTCGCGGCCTTCGACCACCGTGACATCTTCATCGACCCGAATCCGGACGAGGAGCGCTCGTTCGAGGAGCGCCAGCGCCTTTTCGCCCTGCCCCGCTCGTCCTGGGCCGACTTCGACCGCTCGGCGATCTCCGCCGGGGGCGGCGTCTTCTCGCGGCGCGACAAGCTGATCCGCCTGTCGCCCGAGGCCGCCGCCGCGATCGGCCTCGACAAGCCCTCGGGCACGCCCGCCGAGATCATCACGGCGATCCTGAAGAGCCCGGTCGACCTTCTCTGGTTCGGCGGCATCGGCACCTATATCCGCGCCGCCGCCGAGACCAACCTCGACGTCGGCGACCGCGCCAACGACGCCGTGCGCATCGCCGGCCGCGAGGTGCGCGCCAAGGTGATCGGTGAGGGCGCCAATCTCGGGCTGACTCAAGGAGGCCGCATCGAGGCGGCGCGCGCCGGCGTGCGGCTCAACACCGACGCGATCGACAACTCGGCCGGCGTCAACACGTCGGACGTCGAGGTCAACTTCAAGATCGCGCTGCGCCAGCCGCTCGCCGAAGGGCGCCTCTCGCGCGAGGAGCGCGACCGACTGCTCGGCTCGATGACCGACGAGGTGGCGCGGCTGGTTCTCGCCAACAACTACGCGCAGACGCTCGCGATCTCGCTGGAGGAGCGGGCGGGCGTCTCGCGCCTCGCCTTGCAGGCGCGGCTGATGACGGCGCTGGAGGAAACCGGGGCGCTCGACCGGCAGGTCGAGACCCTGCCCTCTCCCGGCGCCATCGCCGACCTTCGCGCGAGGGGCCAGAGCCTGTCGCGACCGGAGTTCGCCGTCCTCCTCGCCTATGCCAAGATCGATCTCTTCAACGCGCTGGTCTCCGGCCCGTTGCCGGACGATCCCTACCTCGCCGGTCGCCTCATGGCCTATTTCCCGCAGGCGCTGCGCGAGAAGTTCGAGGCCGACATCTCGGCCCATCGCCTGCGCCGGGAGATCGTCGCGACGGGGCTCGCCAACGCCTTCGTCAATCATCTCGGCGTGTCCTTCGCGACGGTCCTGCGCGACGCGACGGGGCGCTCGGGCTCCAATCTCGTCAGCGCCTATGTCGCCATCCACGACGGGTTCGCGATCGCCGACCTCCTGCGCGAGATCGACGCGCTGGACGCCCGGTTGCCGGGCACAGTGCAGAACGATCTCTACGCCGCTGTGTCGTTCTTCCTCCAGGTCGGCGTCGTCGGTCTCGTGCGCTCCGGCGCGTTCGATCTCGGCGAGACAGTCGCCGCGCTCCGGCGCCTGTCGGCGGAGTTCGGACCGGCCCTCGTCGAGATGGCGAGCGAGCATGCCCGCGCCGATTTCACCACCCGGCAGTCGGACTGGGTCTCGGCCGGGGTGCCGGAGGAACTGGCGACCCGCATCGCCCGCCTGCCGCTTCTGGCGCTGGTGCCGGATGTCGAGCGTGTTTCACGTGAAACCGGCCGATCCTTCGGCGAGGCGATGCGCGCGACCTTCGCGCTGACGCAGGCGCTCCACATCGGCCAGCTCGAGGAAGCGCTCGTGACGCTCCGTCCGACGGACTACTACGAGACGCTGGCGCTGGAGCGCGCCGGCAGCCAGATCGCCCGCGAGCGCAAGCGGCTGACGATCCTCGCGCTGAACGAGGGAAAGGGCGAGGACCCGGTCGCGGACTGGGCGGCGGCGGAGGGCGACACGCTGCGCGCGGCGGCCGAGCAGCTGCAGCGGCTGGCCGGCACCGGCGAGACCTCGGTCTCGCGCCTGACGCTCGCCGCCGGCCTCCTGCAGGATGTCGGAATCTGACGAGCCGAAACCTTGAGCCCTCCGGCGAACACAGGGTCGCCGGAGGGGTAATTCGAGAACGGGATTGCGTGGCCCGTCCGGCCGGGTGCGGCCGGCGGGGAATCGATCCGACGCTCAGGTCGGATTGGCGCTTCCCGTTCCGTTCGGCTGATCGGGCACCACGCTCGGCGGAATCACCGGCGTCGTGCCCGGGTCGGGGTCCGGCACCGGTGCCTCGATGCCAGACGTGCCGGTGGGCGGCGGCGTCAGGACCCCGCCGCAGTCGGCGAGCTGGCCGCTCAGCGTCTGGCCGTCGGCGCCATGGGGCTGGGCCGCGCAGGGATCGGTCGAGGGCGGGATCGCTTGCGCCTCCGTATCGGGAACGCTCGGCGTGGGCGTCGCCGGGCTGGTGGTCTGGGCGCCGGCGGGCGCAGCGCTCCAAAGCAGCGCGGCGCAAAGGACGGTCGTCATGCGATGGGTCATCGGAGGGCTCCTGTTCGCTTCGAACAACGCCGACCGGCGGCGATCGCTCCCGCTCCGCGGTCCTGCCAAAAGGTGCCGGTGGCGGGCGGACGGGCGGCTTGCTAAGCCGGAGGGATGGACCCGCTCGCCCCCGCCGCCCCTCTCGTGCCCCGCCTGACGCTCGGGCAGGTCTCCGATTTCCTCGACGCCGCCTTTCCGCCCGACGCGCGGCCCGCGCTCGGCACGCTGGTCGAGCTTCGGCCGGGACGCCTGCGGATGCGCCTCGACCCGCAGCCTGCGATGCTGCGGCCGGGCGCGATCGTGTCAGGCCCGACGCTGATGGCGCTCGCCGATGTCGCCGCCTACGCTGTGATCGCCGCCCATCACGGGCCGGAGGCGATGGCGCTCACCAGCACCCTGTCGATCGCCTTCCTGCGCCCCTGCCGGCCCGAGCCGGTCTTTGCGGACGCCAACCTCCTGAAGCTCGGCCGCCGCACCGCGACGGTCGACGTCCGCCTGTGGCAGGGCGACGACCGCCGGCTCGTCGCGCAGGCGACGGTCGGCTACGTCCTGCCGGACGCAGCCGCCTGACGCCGGGCGCGTCTTAGTGCCGGAAGTGGCGCATGCCAGTGAAGACCATGGCGATGTCGTTGTCGTCGGCCGCCTGGATCACCTCGGCGTCGCGCATCGAGCCGCCCGGCTGAATCACCGCGCGCGCGCCGGCGGCGACCGCCGACAGGAGGCCGTCGGCGAAGGGGAAGAAGGCGTCGGAGGCGACCACCGAGCCCTGTGTTAGCACCGGGCCGCCGGCGCCTCTCGCGGCGTCCTCGGCCTTGCGGGCGGCGATGCGGGCCGAATCGACGCGGCTCATCTGGCCGGCGCCGATGCCGACGGTCGCAAGATTCCGGGCGTAGACGATGGCATTGGACTTCACGTGCTTGGCGACGCGGAAGGCAAAGCGCAGGTCGGCCATCTCGACCTCGCTCGGCGCGCGCTTCGTCACCACCTTGAGGTCGAGCGCGTCCACCGTGCCGGAATCGCGCGACTGGACGAGGAGACCACCCGCCACCGACTTCACCAGGAGCCCCGCCGCGCGCGGGTCGGGCAGGCCGCCGGTGAGCAGCAGGCGCAGGTTCTTCTTGGCCGCCACCAGCGCAATCGCCTCCTCGTCGGCGTCGGGCGCGATGATGACCTCGGTGAAGACCTTGACGATCTCGGCGGCCGACGTCGCGTCGAGCCGCCGGTTCAGCGCCACGATGCCGCCGAAGGCCGACACCGGGTCGCAGGCGAGCGCGCGCTCGTAGGCGTCGAGGATCGAGGCGCCTTCCGCGACGCCGCAGGGGTTGGCGTGCTTGATGATCGCGACGGCCGCCGTGCGGGCGGCGTCGAACTCGGCGACGAGCTCGAACGCGGCGTCGGTGTCGTTGATGTTGTTGTAGGACAGCTCCTTGCCCTGCACCTGCCGCGCAGTGGCGACGCCGGGACGCTGCGAGCCGTCGAGATAGAAGGCGGCCGACTGGTGCGGGTTCTCGCCGTAGCGGAGCGACGAGGCGAGCGTGCCGGCGAAGGCGCGCCGCGCCGGGGCCGCATCGCCGGTCTCGCCCGCGAACCAGGTGGAGACCGCCGCGTCATAGGCCGCCGTCATGCCGAAGGCCTTGGCGGCGAGGCTTCGGCGACGCTCGAGGCCGACCGCCCCGCCGTTCTCGCGAAGCTCCTCGAGGAACGCCGTGTAGTCGGCCGGGTCGGTGAGGACCGAAACGTAGGCGTGGTTCTTGGCGCCGGCGCGGATCATCGCGGGACCGCCGATGTCGATGTTCTCGATGATCGAGGCACGGTCGGCGCCCGACGCCACGGTCTCGGCGAACGGGTAGAGGTTGACGACGAGAAGGTCGATGCCGTGGATGCCGTGCGTCTCCATCGCGCCGGCATGCGCCGGGTCGGCGCGGATGCCGAGAAGCCCGCCGTGGACGTTCGGATGCAGCGTCTTGACGCGGCCGTCCATGATCTCGGGAAAGCCGGTCAGCTCCGAGACGTCGCGCACCGGCAGGTTCGCGGCTTCCAGCGCCGCGCGCGAACCGCCGGTCGAGACGAGTTCCACGCCGAGCTCGACGAGCCCGCGCGCCAGATCCACCATGCCGGCCTTGTCGAACACCGACAGGAGGGCGCGGGCGACCTTGTGGCGGTCGGGGGCGGGGGTGCGGTTGGCGGCGACGGCCATGGGGAGCATCCTTTTCGAAGGCGGCATGGGGCGCCGCCTCCGACCGAAGGCGCGCCGTTCGTGCCGCCCCCATAGGACGGGCGCGCGCGCCACACAACCGCCCCGTGGGCCGGAACGTCAGGCCATGACGCGGCGATAGAGATGCCAGGTCGCGTGGCCGAGCACCGGCAGCACCACCGCGAGACCGACGAGGAGCGGCAGGGAGCCGAGAATCACGAGCCCCGCGACGATCGCCGCCCAGACCGTCATGGTCAGCGGATTGGCCCGCACGGCGGCGACCGAGGCCGCCATCGCCTCGCCCGCGCCATAGCCCCGGTCGAGGATCAGGGGCAGCGACAGGGCGCCGACGCAGAAGGCGACCGCCGCGAACAGGAAGCCGACGAGATGGCCGACGAGGAGAAGGGTCCAGCCGGCGGGCGTCGCCATCAGCGCTTCGAGAAACGCCGGGTAGCTCGTGGCCTCGATGTCCGGCGCCAGACGCGCGAAGAGGCCCTCTGCGCTGAGAAGCCAGAGCGCGAAGAGGGCGAAGAGCGTCAGCGCGACGCGCGCGATGGCGACGCGCGCGGGGCTCCGGAGGACGGCAAAGGCCTCGCGCCACGTCGGATGCTCGCCCCGCTCCTCGCGCCGGCTCATCTCGTAGAAGCCGAGCGCGGCGACGGGTCCGACCAGCGCGAAACCGGCCACCAGCGGAAACAGGATCGGAAAGGCGTTGGCGTTGGTCGCCGCCAGCGCGATCGCGATGCCGGCGAGCGGGTAGATCGCTGCCAGGAACACGAGATGCGTCGGGCGGCGGCGGAAATCGTCGAGACCGCGGGCGAGGCTGAGGGTCAGGTCGGCGGTGGTGATGCGGCGGATGACGGGCAGGCGATGGCCGGTCAGCCGCGAGGCGTCGAGCGGCAGAGCTCTCATGGATCCGTTCTCCTCTGGCCGAGGATGAGCCGGTCGGATCGTGTCGAGCCGGTCGGACCGGCGGGAGCGGGCGGCCAGGAGCCGAACTCCCGTGCATACGATCCGGTGAAAGCTAGTCCGCTCGGGAGCGCTTGGCGAGACGGGGATTTCAGAAGCCGCCTCAACACATCGCGAGCGGCCACGCGGTCAGGGCCTGACGGCGAGCGCCGCGTCGCCCGGCTGGGCCGGGCGGACCGGGCTTCCCGCGCTCGGCGTCTCGGGCGCCGCGGCCGGCGGGGTGCGGCCGCCGAGGCCGTCCAGCGTATTGGGCAGCACCCCGACCGCGCGGTTCATCCCCCCGCAGCCGGACAGGAGGAGGACAAAGCCGAGGCCGAGACAGAGGCGGTGCATGAGCGTTTCTCCGGGTGGTTGCCGGAGGAGATAGGGCGACATGCCCCCCGCGTCGCTTCAGGCCTGCCGTTCGAAGCGCCAGTTGAGGTCGGTGCGGTCGAGGCAGTCGAGCGGCAGGACGATCTGCCGCGTGCGGCGGGGACCTGCGGCATCGGCGAAGAAGATCGATTCTTCCAGCTGCGGCGCGCCGTCGGAGAAGAACCACCAGACCTCCTCGCCGTGGACGAGGCGGAGCCCCTCGCCGGCCGTTTCGACCTCGACGTCGGGATGGAGGTGGAAGCGGAGCGTCCCCATCGGCTCGTCGCAGGCCATGCGGTGGGGGCGGCCGGCGGCCTGGAAGAGGCGGTCGATCCCCTCGATGCGCCGCCCGTCCCGCGACAGGAAGAGCTGGCGCTCGTGGACGAAGCCGAAGGGCTGGCGGTAGCCGTCGTGGGCGGCGGTGAGGACCTGGCCCTCGTGCGATTCCTCGCGGTTCACCGGCACGCGGGTCGGGCCCGGCAGGAGCGGGCCGCCGAGGAAGCGGTCGACGGCTTCCGAGCGCGAGAAGCGCGAGGAGGACTGGTCGTTGAGGGTGAGCGTCGAATGGGCGGCTGTGGTGCGCGACAGGCGGCGCCAGCCGCCCTCGATGCGCACCGGCGCACCGCAGTTGACGACGAAGCGGCGACCGCCGGAGGAGAACTCGAGCGCAAGCGTGCCGGCATGGGCGTCGTGCGAGACGTCGGGGGCGGGCGGCACGCCGGTGTCGGCGAGCATCAC
This sequence comes from Aureimonas phyllosphaerae, assembly GCF_900113065.1. Classification (GTDB taxonomy): domain Bacteria; phylum Pseudomonadota; class Alphaproteobacteria; order Rhizobiales; family Rhizobiaceae; genus Aureimonas; species Aureimonas phyllosphaerae. Next base: position 79,791 of record NZ_FOOA01000016.1, on the reverse strand, counting down.
GGTGCGGCCGGCGGCGAGGCGATGGTAGCCGGACTGGCGCATCTGGCTGATCGGCTCGCCGAGCGTCTCGTCGTGCGCGAGAAGGGCGGCGGAGAGGTGGTGGTCCGGCGCGCCCGCCCCGTTGAAGAGGGCGAGCGAGCCGTCGCCGTGGCGGAAGAAGCGCAGCGCCGGCAGCATGCGGTCGACCGCGCCGAAGACGGCGCGCGGGGCCGGCACGCCGCGCTCGTCGAACAGCGCGCGCAGCGGCACGAGTTCGGCGAGGATCTGCGAGACCGCGGCGGGGTTTCGCGACACGTGGCCGCCATCGGCATGGACCTGCGCGTCGAGTTCCTCGCCGAGTACCCTCGCCGCCTGACGCACGGCGTTGGCGGCGCCCGGCTGGACGAGCCCGGCAGCGACCAGCGCAATGCGCACGCGCAGCCGCGCCATGCCGGCGGGCGCCGAGCCCGCCATGCGGCGCAGGTGCCGCGTCTCGGCGGCAAGGCCCCGTGCGAAGCGTTCGGCGAAGGCGGCGTCGGCGCCCGACAGGATGGTCGGCGCATGGGCGATCCAGGCGAGCACCCGGCCGGCCGCGATCTCGTGCTCGTAGGCGAGCGCGGTGCGCTGGCGGCGGCCGAGACGCAGCCAGTCGCCGACCAGCGAGCGGGCGTGCTCGCAGGACAGGGCGTCGCCGGCGCGGGCGAAATGGCGCAGCCAGCCGAAGCCGTGCAGCTCGGCACGCCAGGGTCGCGCCTCGTCCTTCAGCGCGAAGGGCGAGCGGCCGTTGAGTTCGACGAGCTGACCGGCCAGCCAGACATGGCCGACATAGAAGCCGCGAGCGATCGACGGGTCGCCGCGGCGAAGGTCGTGAAGCATGGCCGCGGGCAGCGGTGCGCCGCCGGCGAACGGCAGGGGATGGCGGAACAGGGCGCCGAGACGCGACAGGGCGCGGCGCCCGATTTCGCGTGCCATCAGGCCGGCCAGGCGAGGCTCGTCGACGAAGCCCGTCGTCATCCGCATTCCCCCGCCCAAAGACGCCCCCGTTGATCCGCGACCCGGTCGGGGCGCGGGATGTTCCGGGGCCAATTTCGGCCAACAGGGTTAACGGAAGCTTAAAGCGCTGCAACCGGAAGGCGGCAGGCTGATGCGGACCTTGCGGGCAAGGCCTTGTTCGTCAACGGATCACGACCGGCGGCGCAACCTTGCGGCGAAGAACCCGTCGAGCCCGGAGGCGTCCGGCGTCTCGCGCATGAGCATGGCGGGCGTCGTGCGCAGGAAGCCCTCGCCGGTGACGGCGGCTTCGAGGCCGGGCACCTCGTCCGGCCGCACCGGCTCCAGCTCGAACTCCTTGTGCTCGGCGAGGAAGGCGCGGGCGACGTCCTCGCCCTCGACCGGATCGAGCGAGCAGTTCGAGAAGACGAGGAGCCCGCCCGGTGCGACGAGGCCGACCGCCTGGCGCAGCATGCGGGCCTGGACGCCGGCAAGCTTCTCCACCTCTTCGGCGGTCTTCGTCCAGGCGACGTCGGGGTGGCGACGGATCGTACCGGTGGACGAGCACGGCGCGTCGAGGAGCACGGCGTCGAAGGGCTCGTCCGGCCGGAAGGCGGCGAGGTCGCCGACCTGCGTCTCGGCCTCGAGGTCGAGGCGGGCGAAGTTCTCCTTCAGGCGGCGCAGGCGCGAGGCCGAGATGTCGAGCGCGGTGACGCGGGCGCCGGCCGCCGCCAGTTGCGCCGTCTTGCCGCCCGGTGCGGCGCACAGATCCGCCGCGCGGGCCCCGGCAAGGTCGCCGAAGAGGCGCGCCGGCAGCGCGGCTGCCGCGTCCTGCACCCACCAGTCGCCGGTCGCAAAGCCCGGCAGGTCGCCGACGAGCCCTTCGCCGCCGGACAGGCGCACGGTGCCGGTCGGCAGCACCTCGCCGCCGATCTCGGCGGCGACCACCGCGGGGTCGCGCCGGGCGGTGAAATCGAGCGGCGCCGGCACGCGGTGGATCGCCGCGATCCGTTCCGCCTCCGCCTCGCCATAGGCGGCGGCCCAGCGCTGGAACAGCCAGGCCGGCGTGTCGAGCCGGGGATCGTCGACGGCGGCCAGAAGCGCGTCGCGCTCGCGCGCGATGCGGCGCAGCACGGCGTTCACCAGCTTGGCGAAGCGCTGCGAGCGCGGGTCGGCATCGGCCTGGCTGACGGCGAGATCAACGGCCGCCGCGTCCGGCACGTCGAGGAAGAGGATCTGCGCCGCGCCGACATGCAGGATGTGGCGGAGCGAGGCGGCGCCGCCCGGCAGCGGCTTTTCGATGCAGGCCGCGATCACCGCCTCGATCGTGCCGCGACGGCGCAGCGCCACGGTGAGGATCGCCTTCACCAGCGCCTGGTCACGCGGCTCCAGCGCGCGGAACTCGGGATGCCCGTGGCCGCGATCGGTCAGCCCGTCGAGCGAGGTGCGCGTGTCGACCACCGCCGCGAGGAGGCGCGCGGCGACGCGTCGGCTGGGCAGGCCCGGGCGCTCCGGCGGCTGGGGCCTTGCCGGCCGGGGAGGCTTTCCCGCTTGGGCAGGCTTGGCGGTCTTGAACGGGCGCTTGAGGCTGGGCGGCTTTGTCATCGCCGATGCTATGGGCTGGCCAGGCCGCCGGGGCAAGCCCGCCGCGCGCCGGGTTGCGCGCGTGCCCCTCACGCGGCACAGGAGGGGTGATTCCAGACGGAGCCCTTGCGATGACCGACGCCCCGCCCGACGATGCGACGCTCGCCTTTGCCGCACGCGTGTTCCAGGCGGCGCGCGACGGAAACACGGGAACGCTCGAGCCGCTTCTCGCCGGCGGCCTGCCCGCCAACCTTGCCAACGACCGGGGCGACACGCTCGTGATGCTGGCGAGCTACCACGGGCAGGCCGAGGCCGTGCGGCTGCTTCTCTCCCACGGCGCCGATCCCGACCGGGCGAACGACCGCGGCCAGACGCCGCTCGCCGGCACCGCCTTCAAGGGCGAGACCGAGGCGGCGCGTGCGCTTCTGGACGGGGGCGCGCGCGTCGATGCGGCGGGGCCCGACGGGCGCACGGCGCTGATGATGGCGGCGATGTTCGATCGCGCCGAGATGGTGGCGCTGCTTCTCGCCCACGGCGCCGACCCGGCGCGGCGCACGCCCGAGGGACTGGATGCGCTCGGTGCCGCCCGGATGATGGGCGCCCACTCGACGCCGCCGCTTCTCGAGCCGCAGCGCGAGAGCTAGCACCCGCCCGTCAGCCCCACGGCCCCTTGCGGGGCTTCGCCGCGCGGCCGGCACGGCTCCAGGGACCGGGGCGGGCCGCCGTGGCGGCCGGTGCCGCCGCGGCGCGGGGCGACGCCGTCACGGCGCTCGCGCCCATCTCGCCCGCCATCGCGGCCAGCGCGTCGATGCGGTTCTGCGTGTCGGGATGGGTCGAGAACAGCCCGTCCATGCGCTGGCCGTTCAAAGGGTTGATGATGAACATGTGGGCCGTCGCCGGATTGCGCTCGGCGTCGATGTTCACCGTGCGGCCGGCGGCATTGGCGATCTTGGCGAGCGCGGAGGCGAGCCACATCGGGTTGCCACAGATTTCGGCGCCGCGACGGTCGGCCGAATATTCGCGGGTGCGCGAGATCGCCATCTGGACGATCATCGCGGCAAACGGCGCGACGATCATCGCAAGCAGCACGCCGATTCCGCCGAGCGGGTTGTTGCTGTCGCGGCTGCCACCGAGAAAGAAGGCGAAGTTGCCGAGCATCGAGATCGCGCCGGCCAGCGTCGCCGTGACTGTCATCGTCAAGGTGTCGCGGTTCTGGACGTGGGCGAGTTCGTGCGCCATCACCCCGGCGACCTCCTCGGGCGTCAGGCGCTGCAGGAGGCCGGTCGTGGCCGCGACGGCGGCGTTCTGCGGATTGCGGCCGGTGGCAAAGGCGTTCGGCTGGTCGTTCTCGATGACATAGACGCGCGGCATCGGCAGGCCGGCGCGCGCGGCGAGCTCGGCGACGATGCGATGGTATTCGGGGGCGCTCGCCCCATCCACCTCCCGCGCGTGGTGCATGCGCAGCACCATCTTGTCGGCGTTCCAGTAGGAGAAGAGGTTCATCGCCGCCGCGATGGCGAAGGCGACGGCCATGCCGCGCCCGCCCCCGATGAGGAACCCGACCCCCATGAAGAGGGCCGTCATCCCGGCGATCAGCATGGCGGTCTTCACGTGGTTCATGGGTCGCGGGCCTCCGATGCTCGGGACGGACGGCCGCACTTGCCAAGCGGGCCGCGGGCGCCGATCTGTTGCGACAGAAACTGGGGACCCGCCCCTTTGCGGTCAACGCCGGCGAGGCGGGCACCCGGTCTCCATCCGATCCCGTTGCCGTGAGCCCGACCATGTCCGACACACCAGCTCCGTCCCCGGCGCCCGAGCCTTCGCCGAGGCGCCGCGAAGACCTGCCCCCCGCCGCCCGCCGCGCGCTGGAAGAGGCCGAGGCGCGCCGCGCCGCCGAGGAGAAGGCGCGGCGGCCGGAGGAAGTGAACGGGCGCGGCGGCGCCGAGCCGACGCGCTTCGGCGACTGGGAAAAGAACGGCATCATCTCCGACTTTTGAATGTCGTAGGATAGAGGTCCTGCGCGGACGTCGAACCGTGCCGGGAACATTCGAGAAGCAGGCCGGTTATGGGAATTTAACCCTAGCCGTGCCAGACTGGATCGATGAGACTCGCCCTCCCCCTGCTTCTCGCCCTGTCGGGCATCTCGCCGAGCCTTGCGCAGGAGCTTCCGCGCGAGGTCGGCGGCCCGGTGCTCGCGCATGTGGTGAAGGTGCGCGACGGCGACACGATCGAGGTCGAGGCGCTGATCTGGCCGATGCAGACGGTGCAGGTCGCCGTGCGCCTGCGCGGCGTCGACGCGCCGGAGCTGAAGGGCGCCTGCGCGGCCGAGACGGCGGCGGCCCGCGACGCGCGCGACCGCCTCGCCGCCCTCGTCGGCAAGGGGCCGGTCTGGCTGACGCGGGTCTCGGGCGACAAGTATTTCGGACGCGTGCTCGCCGACGTCGCGACCTCGGGCGAGAGCGACCTCGGCGCCCGGTTGCTGCGCGAAGGCCTCGTCGATGCCTATGACGGCGGACGCCGCCGCGACTGGTGCGCGACGGTCGGCGCGCGGCGCGAGGGCGCGGGCGCCGGGCGCGGCTGACGGGTCTCGCATGCCTTGAACCCGGCGGCCCCGGTCCCATCTGCAGGACCGGGGCAGCGGACGACCGCGCCCCGGCGCATCGAGCGCCCTTCCTTTCGGGACGACCCGGTTCGCACAACGCGGGACACATCATGCCCTGGGTCTATCTGGTCGTCGCCGGCCTTCTCGAAATCGGCTGGGCGTCGGCAATGAAGCAGTCCGCCGGCTTCACCAAGCTCGTGCCGACCGTCCTCACCATCGTGTTGATGCTCGGCAGCTTCGGGCTTCTCGCCGCCGCCATGCGCACCCTGCCGCTCGGCACGGCCTATGCCGTGTGGACCGGCATCGGCGCGCTCGGCGCGTTTCTCGTCGGTCTCGTCTGGTTCGGCGATAGCGCCCATCCGATGCGCCTTCTGGCCGCCGCGCTGATCCTGTCGGGCATCGTCCTGATGAAGGCGGCGCCCTCGTCCTGAAACCGGCGATGGCGGGTGGCAGGGCGACGGCCGGCGGTCTAGAAGGGTTTCACGTGAAACGCAGACGCCGGTGCGCATGACCCCCTCCCCTGCCCCCTCCGCCGACGAGGCGCGCGTCGCCGCCGCGATCGGCGACCTCGTGCGCACGCTCGATCCCGGCTTTCCCGTCGTCCTGTGGACCGGCGAGCGGATCGGCGCGCCGGACGGGCCGGCGCTTCTCGTGCGCCGAGCCGACGCGGTCGCGCGCCTCGCCTTCAGCCCGCGCGTCGAGACGCTGCTCGGCTTCTGGATGGACGGGACGATCGACGTGGTCGGCGGCTCGTTCCTGGATCTTGCCGGACAACGCGGCGCGAGAGCCAAGGCGAAGGGCGCCTGGAAGAAGCTCGACAAGCGCCGGCTCGTCACGCTCCTTCCCTCGCTCTGGCGGCTGCGCAAGTCCGGCCCGGCCGCGACCGCGGAAGCCGGCGCGGATGCCGGCGCCAGCGGCTCCACCAAGCAGGCGATCCAGTACCACTACGACGTCTCGAACCGCTTCTACGAGCTCTTCCTCGACCGGCGCATGGTCTATTCCTGCGCCTATTTCGACGGCTGGCACGACGACATCGACAAGGCGCAGGAAGACAAGCTGGAGATGATCTGCCGCAAGCTGCGGCTCCAGCCCGGCGAGCGCTTCCTCGACATCGGCTGCGGCTGGGGGGCGCTCCTGATCCACGCCGCCTCGCGCCATGGCGTGACGGGGCACGGCGTCACCCTGTCCAAGGCCCAGTTCGATCTGGCCACGCGCCGCGTGCGCGAGGCGGGGCTGGAGGACCGGATCACGATCGAGCTGAAGCCCTACCAAGAGCTGACCGGCACGTTCGACAAGATCGCCTCGATCGGCATGTTCGAGCATGTCGGCTTCCGGAACCACGACGCCTATTTCGGCGCCGTGCGCAAGCTCCTGCGCCCGCGCGGGCTCTACCTGCACCACACGATCGCCCGGCCCGCCAAGCGGGACCTGGAGACCTTCCACAAGGGCTCGCGCGAGTATCGCGCCATCACCCGATTCATCTTCCCGGGCGGCGAGCTCGACTATATCGGCCACTCGCTGCAGAAGCTCGAGGCGCACCGCTTCGAGGTGCACGACGTCGAGAACTGGCGCGAGCACTACGGGCGCACGTGCCGGATCTGGGCGGAGCGGCTGGAGGCGAACTTCGAGGCCGCGGCCACGGAAGCGGGCGCACCCGTCACCCGCCTCTGGCTCCTGTATCTCGCCGGCTGCGCCCTCGCCTTCGAGCGCGGCACGGTGATGATCAACCAGACCCTCGTCTCGAAACGCGACAAGGGTCCGTCGGGCCTGCCCCCGACGCGGGCCGACCTCTACGCCTGATAGCGGGCCTTCGCTGCGGGCTCCTCGCCCGTCGCCCCGACGGCCGCCATCAGGAGGCGCATGTCCTCGCGCATGGCGGACAGCTCGTCCGAGAGAGCCAGGATCTGCGCCTCGGCGCGGATGTTGGTCTCGTAGTCGAGCCGTGCCTCGAGACGGTCCTTCGCCGCCTGCCGGTTCTGGCTCATCATGATGATCGGCGCCTGGAGCGCCGCCAGCATCGAGAGCATCAGGTTCAGGAAGATGAAGGGAAACGGATCGAAGGCGCTGGCCGCCAGGATCACGGTGTTGAGCACCGCCCAGGCGACGAGGAACACCGCGAAGCCGATGATGAAGCTCCATGAGCCGCCGACGGCAGCGACGCGGTCGGCCAAGCGCTCCCCGAAGGTCATGCCTTCGGCGAACACCTCGTGGGGATCACGGGTGGCGGTGGTCCGGCGCAGACGGCCGGCGACGTAACGGATTGCCGCGTTCATGGGCTCACCTTTGGGACGACCGGCCGCTTGTCGCGGACGTCGCCCGGTGAGCCGACGGATCAGCTCCGGCGCGACCGCGAAAGCGGCTCGGTCGATCGACTGAGATCGTTGCTGGACATGATCCTCTCGGGATCGGCTGATGACTGGGATGAGCCTCGCGGCTCGATGGGGATATGCGCCTCGGGGGTGTCTTGGTCAAGTCCCCGTGATGGCGGTGGAAACCGTCTCCGATGCAGGCCTGCCATGCGCGGGCGGCGGGTCGGACGGCGCATGAAAAAGGCCGCTCTCCGGGGAGAGCGGCCTTTCCGTGATCAAAGCCACGCCGGCAGGTCCGATGCGGACCCTGAGGCAGGGCGCATCAGATCGTCAGATGCGAGAAGAAGGCTGCCCCTTCACCATCGTCGTATCCATGGACCCGGCCGGCATAGGAAAACCACTCGACATCGGATCACCTCCTTTCGCTTCGTTGAACATGATCAGAGTATGGGATCGGTCGGGGGAACGCGCAAGGGGCGCCCGTCGCCGAATCTTTCAAGCGACGATCGGTCGAGCCGCAAGAAAATCGCAAACCACCCTTTAAACCTTCCCCGGTCAATGTACCCTTCGGGCAGGGGGACTTTCGGATGCTGTTGCGGATCGACCGGCGTCAGGCAAGGATCGGCATGTTCGTCGACCATGTCGAGGGCGCCTGGATCGACGTGCCGATCTGGTTCCGCAGCCATCGCATCGACGACGACGCGGCGGTGGCCCGCATTCGCGACAGCCGCATCTCGGCCGTCGTGATCGATCTCGACAAGGGCGTCGGCCCGACGCAGGGCCCGGTCGCACCTCTTGCGCCCCCGAAGGTTGCGGCCGCCGCCTCGACGGCCCCGGACCCCGAGGTGGTGAAGGCCAAGGAGACGCTGCGCCGGACCCATTCGGCGATGCGCCAGATCTTCGCCGCGATCCGCGACGGGGCCTCGATCGATCCCGGCCAGGCGAGAGCCGTGGTGGAGGAGGTCGCGGTCGCGATGCGCCATCGCCCCCGTGCGCTTCTCGGCATCACGCGCCTGAAGTCCAAGGACGAGTACAGCTTTCTTCATTCCGTCGCGGTCTGCGCCTTGATGACGCATTTCGGGCGCTTCCTGCACCTCGACGAGGACATGGTGCAGCAGCTGGGGCTCGCCGGCCTCCTCCACGACATCGGCAAGGTAACGCTGCCGAGCGAGATTCTCGGCAAGCCCGGCTCGCTCAGCGAGGAGGAGATCGAGATCGTGCGGACACACCCGCAGGAAGGGTTCCGGATCCTGCAGAGCCAGGACGTGTCGGACATGGTGCGGGACGTCTGCCTCCATCACCACGAGCGGATCGACGGTCGCGGCTATCCCGATGGGCTGCAGGGCGACCAGCTGTCCCAGGCGGTGCGCATCGCCGCGATCTGCGACGTCTACGACGCCGTCACCTCGGTCCGTCCCTACAAGGAGGCCTGGTCGGCCAAGACCGCCTACCGCCGGATGTGGGAATGGGACGGCCATTTCGACCGCGTGCTGCTCGGCCAGTTCTTCGTCAGCATCGGCGTGACCGGGGAAACCGCCCGCCGGCCGGACCCTTGAACCGGGGCGCCCTTCGCATTCGGGCGGCGCCCCGGTCCCTCAAGGCCGTCAGCCCTTGCGGTTCTCGCGGTTCTCGATCAGGTCGTCGACGACGCCGGGATCGGCCAGCGTCGAGGTGTCGCCGAGGGCTCCGAACTCGTCCTCGGCGATCTTGCGCAGGATGCGGCGCATGATTTTCCCTGAGCGCGTCTTCGGCAGGCCCGGCGCCCACTGGATCTTGTCGGGCGAGGCGATCGGGCCGATCTCGTTGCGGACGTGGGCGACGAGCTCCTTCTTCAGCTCGTCCGACGGCGTCACACCCTCCATCAGGGTAACATAGCAGTAGATGCCCTGCCCCTTCACGTCGTGCGGGTAGCCGACGACGGCAGCTTCCGAGACCTTGGGGTGCGAGACCAGCGCCGATTCCACCTCGGCCGTGCCCATGCGGTGGCCCGACACGTTGATGACGTCGTCGACGCGGCCCGTGATCCACCAGTAGCCGTCGGCGTCGCGCCGGGCGCCGTCGCCGGTGAAGTACTTGCCGGGATAGGTCGAGAAATACGTCTGCTCGAAGCGCTCGTGGTCACCGTAGACCGTGCGCATCTGGCCGGGCCAACTGTCGGCGATGCACAGGTTTCCGTCGGCCGCGCCCTCCAGCACCTTGCCCTCGGCATCGACGAGTTCGGGCCGGACGCCGAAAAAGGGCTTGGTCGCGGAGCCGGGCTTCAGCGCCACAGCGCCCGGCAGCGGCGAGATCAGGATGCCGCCGGTCTCGGTCTGCCACCAGGTGTCGACGATCGCGCAGCGTTCCTCGCCGACCACCGTGTAGTACCAGTTCCAGGCTTCCGGATTGATCGGCTCGCCGACCGAGCCGAGGAGCCGGATCGACCGGCGCGAGGACCTGGTGACGAACTCGTCGCCTGCCCCCATCAGCGCGCGGATGGCGGTCGGCGCGGTGTAGAAGATGTTCACCTGGTGCTTGTCGACGACCTGCCACATGCGGCCGGCATCGGGGTAGTTCGGCACGCCCTCGAACATCAGCGTCGTCGCGCCGTTGGCGAGCGGGCCATAGACCGTGTAGCTATGGCCGGTCACCCAGCCGACGTCGGCGGTGCACCAGAATACCTCGCCCGGCCGGTAGTCGAAGACGTACTGGTGCGTCATCGAGGCCCAGACGAGATAGCCGCCGGTCGTGTGCAGGACGCCCTTCGGCTTGCCGGTGGAGCCCGACGTGTAGAGGATGAACAGCGGGTCCTCGGCGCTCATCTCGGCGGGCGGGCAGTCGGCCGAAACCTTGTCGCGCTCCTCGTGCCACCAGAGGTCGCGGCCGCCCTCCATCGCGACCTCTGCCCCGGTGCGGCGCACCACCAGAACCTTCTCGACCGTGTGGCCGGCCTTGGCGGCGATGCCGAGCGCCTTGTCGGCATTGGCCTTCAATGGCACCTTGCGGCCCGCACGAAGGCCCTCGTCGGCGGTGACCAGCACCTTGGAGGAGGAGTCTTCCATGCGTCCGCCGAGCGCATCGGGCGAGAAGCCGCCGAAGACCACGGAATGGATCGCGCCGAGCCGGGCGCAGGCGAGCATCGTCACGGCCGCTTCCGGGATCATCGGCAGGTAGATCGAGACGCGGTCGCCCTTTTCGACGCCCATGCCCTTGAGGACGTTGGCCATGCGGCAGACGTCGGCGTGGAGCTCGCGATAGGTGATGTGGCGGGCGTCTTTGGGATCGTCGCCCTCCCAGATGATCGCCGTCTGGTCGCCGCGCGTCTCGAGGTGCCGGTCGAGGCAGTTGGCGGAGAGGTTGAGCGTGCCGTCCTCGAACCACCGGATCGAGACGGCACCGGGCTCGAACGAGGTGTTCTTGACCATCGTGTAGGGCTTGATCCAGTCGAGCCGTGCCCCGTGCTCGCGCCAGAAGCCGTCCGGGTCGGAGACGCTGCGCGCGTACCAGGCCTCGTAGTCGGCCTCGGTGATCTGCGTGCCCGCCTTCCAGGCGTCCTTCACGGCGATGGTGGTCATGTCAAAGGTCTCCCTCCTCTCGGCACCTCTTCGTGCCGGCGCCGCTCCCGACGGCGCGGAGGTGAACCTAGAACGGGTCGCGCGCCGAGAAAACTGCCGTGCGCCAGAAAAGCCGCCCTCAGCGCCCGTCCTCCGCCTCCACCGGACCGCCGAGAACGTCGCGGACGTAGAGTTCCTGCACCAGCGTCATCAGGACGGCGACCACGGGCACGGCGAGCACGAAACCGAGAAGGCCGAACAGGAGGCCGAAGATCACCTGCGCCGACATGGTGAGCGCGGGCGGCAGCGCGGTCGTGTAACGCTGGGCGATCGGCTGGGCGATGTTGCTCTCGATGCCCTGCAGGACGACGTAGAGGCCAAGCGCCCAGAGCGCCATGTCGACACCCTGCGCCAGCGCCGCCAGCACGATGATGACGCCGGCGACGAAGGCGCCAAGCGTCGGGATGAAGGCGAGGAGCCCGGCCTGCAATGCTAGGAGGAAGGCGTTGTTGACCCCGATCGCCCAGAGGCCCGCCCAGGACACCGAGAAGATCAGCGCCATCGAGACGGCGTCGCCCGCCACCCACATCAGGAGCGAGTGGGCGCTGCGGTCGAGCACCTCGCCGATGCGCGCGCGCTTTTCCTTCGGGAACAGCGAAACCAGCCCGTTTCGGTAGAGGCTCGGCTGCCACGACACGAAGATCGCCAGGAACAGGACGATGAAGAAGTTGCCGAGGCCCCCCAGTGCCCCGAACAGCGCCCGGCCGGCCGAGGACACGACACCGGACGGGTCGGGCAGGAGCGACTGGAGGTCGCCGGACGTGATCTCCTTCTCGACCGGCAGGCCGAGCGCGCTCAGCTGGCTCATCAGCTGGTCGGCCTGATCGCGCACGCCGGCCAGGAGATCGTTGAACTGCTGCACGATCGTCACTCCGCCCCAGGCGACGGGGGCGATGATGAGGGCGAAGGTCAGGAGATAGACGAGGCCGAGCGCCACCATGCGCGGCAGCCCGAGCCGCTGCAGGAGCCGCGCGAGGCCGCAGAAGATCGCAGCGATCAGGAGCCCCGCGAAGATCAGGAAGAAAGCCGAGGCCGCAAAGGCGAAGATGACGACGAGAAGCAGCATCCCGAGGACGATCGCCGCCATGGTGACCGTGCGGTAGGCGAGGCGCGGGGGGACGGAGGCCGGGTGGGGTGCAAGCTCGCTCAAGGCGGGGATCCAATGCTGCAAGGGCGCGCCGGCTCGAAGGGCCGGCCCGCCAGGCCTCGCCGGGTCATCGTCCCGGAGGCTGGACGGCAGGATATAAGGCGCATGGCACCCACGGGAACCGACGCCCGCCCGCGTGGATCGCACGGGACCCCCGCAGGTTCGTCCTGCCCTACAGCCTCGAGGGTGACGGCGATGCCGCCTCCCCTGCCCCGCCGCCGCTAGCCGCGCGAGCCGAAGATCGCCGAGCCGACGCGAACGCTCGTCGCCCCGAACGGGATCGCGCGCTCGAAGTCGCCCGACATGCCCATGGACAGCTTCTCGACCCCGGCCTCGCCGGCGAGCTTCTGGAGAAGCGCGAAATAGGGGCCGGGATGCTCGTCCACCGGGGGAATGCACATCAGTCCCTCGATCGCGAGGCCGAAGTCCTCGCGGCACCGGCGCACGAAATCGACGGCCTCGCGCGGCGGCACGCCCGCCTTCTGTTCCTCCTCGCCGATGTCGACCTGGACGTAGAGCCGCGGCGTGCGGCCCTGGCGCGCGATCTCGCGGACGATCTCGCGGGCGATCTTCTCGCGGTCCACCGTCTCGATCACGTCGAAGAGCGCCACTGCCTCGGCGGTCTTGTTGGACTGGAGGGGCCCGATGAGGTGCAGCTCGACGCCCGCGAATTCCTCGCGCAGCGCCGGCCATTTGCCGGCCGCCTCCTGCACCCGGTTCTCGCCGAAGACGCGCTGGCCGGTCTGGAGGACGGGCCGGATCGCATCGGCATCGAAGGTCTTGGATACGGTGACGAGCTCGACCGAGCCCGGCGCGCGACCCGCCTCGTCCTCGGCCGCGCGGATGCGGGCCTTGATATCCTGGAGGCGGGAGGCGGCGGTGTCGCTCATGGCATTCCTTGAAGGCACGGGGGTTTCCGGCTATTTTGAGGAGTGGGTGCCGGAGCGCGAACTCCGACACCCGTCGCCTTAGATGAAGAGTTGGGCCCGGAGGATAGCTTGCCAGCCTCTCCGGGTCCTTTTCACCTCAAGCGTGACGCTTAGCGGAATCATCCACATCGCTTCACTCCTTCGGACGGCAAAGCCGATGCCTCGGCCGCGGTGGCTCATCCTCCGCGGCGGCGTGGGCTGGCTTCACGCGTCTGCTTCTGCCGTCCGATGCCCGTTTATGCAGGGCGGCCCCAAGCTTGTGAAGGCGGGCAGAAGTCAATATTGACTGTGGCTCCCGGCGCTTCGCGCGCCCCCGCCCGCCCGCATCCTTGCCGTGAGAATTCCGTCCGCGATGGCCATCGAACGTTACAATCCCCGCGCCTCCGAACCCCGCTGGCAGGCGGCCTGGAACGAGGCCAAGCTGTTCGAGACGGACACGGACGCCGACGGCGAGGCCTACTACGTCCTCGAGATGTTCCCCTACCCGTCCGGGCGCATCCACATGGGCCACGTGCGCAACTACGCGATGGGCGATGTCGTGGCCCGCTACAAGCGCGCCATGGGCTACAACGTCCTCCATCCGATGGGGTGGGACGCGTTCGGCATGCCAGCCGAGAACGCGGCGATGCAGAACAAGGTGCATCCGCGCGACTGGACCTACCAGAACATCGCGACGATGCGCGGCCAGCTGAAGTCGATGGGCCTGTCGCTCGACTGGTCGAGAGAGTTCGCGACCTGCGACGTCGAGTACTACCACCGCCAGCAGATGCTCTTCCTCGACATGCTGGACAAGGGCCTCGCCTATCGCCGCAAGTCCAAGGTCAACTGGGACCCCGTCGACCAGACCGTGCTCGCCAACGAGCAGGTGATCGACGGGCGCGGCTGGCGCTCGGGCGCTGAAGTCGAGCAGCGCGAGCTGACCCAGTGGTTCTTCCGCATCACGCACTATGCCGACGACCTCCTCAAGGCGCTGGACGACCTGCCCGGCTGGCCGGAAAAGGTGCGCCTGATGCAGCGCAACTGGATCGGCAAGTCGGAAGGGCTGTCGCTGCGCTGGGCGCTGGCGGAGCCCATGGACGGGCTCGCTGAGGTCGAGATCTTCACGACGCGTCCGGACACGCTCTTCGGCGCGAGCTTCCTCGCGATCGCGGCCGACCATCCGCTCGCCCGTTCCGCCGCCGAGACGAACCCGGAGCTGGCCGCCTTCGTCGACGAGCTGAAGCGCGGCGGCACCTCGGCGGCCGAGATCGAGACGGCGGAAAAGCGCGGCATGGACACGGGGCTCCGCGCCGTGCATCCACTCGACCCGTCCTGGACCGTGCCGGTCTATGTCGCCAATTTCGTGCTGATGGACTACGGCACGGGCGCCATCTTCGGCTGCCCGGCGCACGACCAGCGCGATCTCGACTTTGCCCGCAAGTACGGCCTGCCGGTCACCCCCGTCGTCCTGCCCGACGGCACGGACGCCGCCGACTTCTCGGTCGAGGACACCGCGCATGACGGCGAGGGTCGCCTGTTCAATTCCCGCTTCCTCGACGGCATGACGCCCGACGAGGGCTTCGAGGCGGTGTCGGCACGGCTCACCGCGGAGACGCTCGGCAACCGGCCGGTGGCGGAGCGGCGCGTCAACTTCCGTCTGCGCGACTGGGGCGTCTCGCGCCAGCGCTACTGGGGCTGCCCGATCCCGGTGCTCCATTGCGAGAGCTGCGGCACGGTGCCGGAGCGCCGAGAGAACCTGCCTGTCCGCCTGCCCGACGACATCGACTTCGACAAGCCCGGCAATCCGCTCGACCGCCATCCCACCTGGCGTCATGCCACCTGCCCCCAGTGCGGCGGCGAGGCGCTGCGCGAGACCGACACGATGGACACGTTCGTCGACAGCTCCTGGTACTTCGCGCGCTTCACCAGCCCCCGCGCCGACGAGCCGACCGTGCCGTCCGTTGCCGACCGCTGGCTGCCAGTCGACCAGTACATCGGCGGCATCGAGCACGCGATCCTGCATCTCCTCTACTCCCGCTTCTTCACGCGGGCGATGCGCGCCACCGGCCATCTCAACCTCGACGAGCCGTTCCGGGGCCTGTTCACGCAAGGCATGGTGGTCCACGAGACCTACCGCGACGGGCGCGAATGGGTGCCGCCCGCCGACGTCGCGATCGAGGAGAGCGACGGCACGCGCACCGCGCGGCGCCTGTCCACCGGCGCACCGATCGAGATCGGCGGCATCGAGAAGATGTCGAAGTCGAAGAAGAACGTCGTCGACCCCGACGACATCATCGGCTCGCTCGGCGCCGACACCGCGCGCTGGTTCATGCTGTCGGACTCGCCGCCGGAGCGCGACGTCATCTGGACCGAGGCCGGCGCCGAGGGCGCGCATCGCTTCGTGCAGCGCGTCTGGCGTCTCGTCGCCGAGACCGCCGAGGTGCTGAACGGGCTCGGCACGGGTCTTGGCGAGACGAGCGCGGCGGCGACCGCCGTGCGCCGCGCCGCCCATCGCACGGCGGCGGGCGTCGGCGACGACATCGAGCGCCTCGCCTTCAACAAGGCCGTCGCGCGGCTCTACGAACTCGTCAACGCGCTCTCGTCCGCCCTGCAGGAAGCGGCCCTGCGCGAGGATGCGAGCCTGCGCGAGGCGGCCCGCGAGAGCCTCTCGATCCTCGTGCGCCTCGTCGCGCCGATGATGCCGCATCTGGCCGAGGAATGCTGGCGGGCGCTCGGCCAAAAGGGCCTGTGCGCCGCCGCGCCCTGGCCGAAGGCCGATCCCTCGCTCCTCGTGCAGGACGAGATCACCCTGCCCGTCCAGATCAACGGCAAGAAGCGCGGCGACATCACCGTCTCCGCCAAGGCCGGCAAGGACGAGGTGGAAGCCGCCGTCCTCGCCCTGCCCTTCGTCGCCGAGGCGCTCGGCGGCGCCGCCCCGAAGCGCCTCGTCGTGGTTCCCGGAAGGATCGTCAATGTCGTCGCCTAAACGCCTCGCTTTTGTCGTTGCCGCCCTCGCCCTGTCGGGCTGCACCTCCGGTCCGCTCTACGGCACGACCGCGGTCGATCCCGCGACCGGCGCGCGCTCCTCGGTCCTGACCGACCTTCGCGGCCGCATCGCGCTGGCGCCGGCCTCGACGCGCACGGCGCAGGTCTTTCGCAACGCCATGCTCTACAAGCTGAACGGCGCGACGCCGGTCTCGGCGCCGCTCTACGAGCTGCGCTACACCACCTCGGCCACCGACCAGGTCTCGGCGGTCGAGGCCGGCACGGGTACGCCGAGCGCCGCGCTCTACCGGATGACGGTGAACTACGAGCTCGTGCGCACCGCCGACGTCAGAGTGCTCACCACCGGCCAGCGCTTCGCCATGGTGCCGTACGATCGCACCAACCAGCTCTTCGCCGCCAGCCGCGCGGTGATCGACGCGCGCGATCAGGCGGGCGAGGCGGTGGCCGAGCGGATCCTCGGCGCCATCGCGCCGGTGCTCCAGCGCGAGGTCTTCACCGACGAGCCGGCGATCACGGCGAAGAACTGACGGGGACGGGGGCTTGGCGCAGAAGAAGGCGCACGAGGTCGACGCCTTCCTGTCGCGACCCGACACCTCGTTTCCCGTTCTCCTCCTCTACGGGCCCGACCCCGGCCTCGTGTCGGAGCGGGCCGAGACGGTGGTGAAGCACTCCGGCGTGCCCGCGAACGACCCTTTCTCGCATGTCGTCCTGCAGGCCGACGACCTCGAACGCGACATCGGTCGCCTGTTCGACGAAGCGCGTACGGTCTCGCTCTTCGGCGGTCGCCGTCTCCTGCGGATCAAGGGCGCGGGCAACGGCCGGAACCTTGCCGACGCGGTGGCCGACCTTGCCGCCGATCCGCCGGCCGACTGCACCATCCTAATCGAGGCGGGAGACCTCAAGAAGAGCGCGCCCCTGCGCACGCAGGTCGAGCGCGGCCGCGCCGCCATGGCGCTGCCCTGCTACCAGGACGAGGACAAGGCGCTCGACCGAATGATCGACGAGGAACTGGCGGCGGCCGGCCTGTCGATGGACCGCGCGACGCGCGAGATGCTGCGCGCCCGGCTCGGCGCCGACCGGCTCGCCTCGCGCGGCGAGGTGCGAAAGCTCTGCCTCTATGCCCTCGGCAAGGGACAGATCCACGAGGAGGACATCGAGGCGATCGTCGGCGACGTGTCGGCGGAGACCGTCGACGAAGCGGTGGATGCGGCGGCCAGCGGCGAGGTCCGGCGGCTGCCCGAACTCATCGGGCGCCTTGTCTCCTCGGGTACCTCGACCTTCCAGCTGCACGGCGCGCTCCTGCGCTTCTTTCAAGGTTTGCAAGTGATGCGCGGCGAGGTGGAGACGAAGGGCACCCCGGTCTCGGCCGTGGTGGAACGGCGTCGCCCGCACTTTCGCCGCCGTCCCGCGATGGAGGCCGCGCTCGGCGCCTGGGACGGATCGGGGATCGCTGCCGTCCTCCGCCGTCTCGAGCACGACATCCTCCTGTCGCGGCGCGAGGGCGCGCTCGCGGTCACCATCATGCGGCGCAGCCTGATCGAGATCGGCGTCGAAGCCGCGCGGCGACGCGCCCGCGCGCGCCGCTGAGAGGCTCTCGGCGGTTCATCGGCCGATCTAAGCGCGTCTACGCGCAAAAGATTTCATCGGACTGCAAATCCGGCAACCTCTCCCGCGTCGAATATGCTCTAACAGGCGGACGGACGGGCCGGGAGGATCGGCTCGGGACTTGGGGGAGGATGACAATGGAATACCGCACGCTCGGGCGATCGGGACTGAAGGTCTCGGCGCTCACCATGGGCACCATGACGTTCGGCGGGGCCGGCGTCTTCGGCAGCGTCGGCTCGACCGGCACCGACGAGGCGAGGGGGCTGATCCATCTCTGCCTCGACGCCGGCATCAATCTCATCGACACCGCCAACATGTATTCCAACGGCCTGTCGGAGGAGATCATCGGCGAGGTCCTCGGGGCTAAGCGCCCGAACGACGTGCTCCTCGCCTCAAAGGTCCGGATGCGCATCGGCGAGGGACCGAACGACGAAGGCCTGTCGCGCCATCACGTCATCCGCGAATGCGAGCGCTCGCTGAAGCGCCTGAGGACCGACGTCATCGACATCTACTACTGCCACGAATGGGACGGCACCACGCCGCTCGAAGAGACGACCGCCGCGCTCGACACGCTCGTGACACAGGGCAAGATCCGCTACATCGGCTGCTCCAACTACTCGGCGTGGCAGGTGATGAAGGGGCTCGGCATTTCCGACCTCCACCATCACCCGCGCTTCATCACCCAGCAGATCCACTACACGCTGGAAGCGCGCGAGGCCGAGTACGAGCTCCTGCCGCTCTCGGTCGACCAGGGCCTCGGCGTCCTCGTCTGGAGCCCGCTTGCCGGCGGCCTCCTGTCGGGCAAGCATCGGCGCGGCGCCTCGGCGGAGGGCTCGCGCCTCACCGCCGGCTGGACCGAGCCGCCGATCCGCGACGAGGATCGCCTGTGGCGCATCGTCGATGTCCTCGTCGAGATCGGGGAGGGCAGGGGGGTCTCGGCCGCGCAGGTCGCGCTGGCGTGGCTTCTCGGCCGCCCTGCCGTCGCCTCGCTGGTGATCGGTGGTCGCCGCGAGGACCAGTTCCGCGACAACATCGCCGCCGCCTCGCTGAAGCTCACCGACGACGAGCGCCAGCGCCTCGACGCAGTCAGCCGCCCGCCGGTGCTCTATCCCTACTGGCACCAGTACAACACGGCGCGCGACCGCTTCGGCCCCGCCGACCGGGTGATCGACCACGGCTGACGGGACGGGACGGGGCGCCGGCTCGACCGGCGCCCGCTCTCCGGCAGGATGGTCCTGTCGCGGGAACTGCGTCGTTCGGTGCGGTCGCAGATCACGAACCGCGGCATCTTGCCCGCGCCGCGCCGTCGCGGCATCGTCACGTCCGCCTCATTCGATACAGGACAACGATGCGACTCGCCCTGACCGCCGCCACGCTCTTCGCTCTCGCGCTTCCGGCCATGGCCGAGGAGATCGATTGCACGGACCCGCAGACCCAGACCGACATGACGCTGTGCGCTCAGGCCGATCTCGACACGGCCGACGAGACGCTGAACGCGCTCTACGCGAAGGTCCGCGAGCGGCTGAAGGGGGAGGACCAGCGTCTGACGGCTCTGCGCGACGCGCAGCGGGCGTGGATCGCCTACCGCGACAGCGAATGCGCCTTCCGTTCGTCCGCCGTTGACGGCGGCAGCGCGCAGCCGATGGTCGAGGCCCAGTGCAAGAGCGAGAAGACCGCGCGCCGCAGCGCCGATCTCCAGGACTATCTCGACTGCGAGGAGGGCGACATGGCCTGCCCGCTTCCGGCCGAGTAAGCCGGCTTACAGAATGCGGATGCGCGGGCCGCCGTCGCCGTCCTTCCGTTCGCCCGCCTGAAGCAGGCGACAGACCGTGTCGAGCTGGTCGAGGTCGCGGAACGTCAGCTGCAGCGTGCCGCCCTGTCCCGCCATCTCGATCGACACCGGCAAGCCGAGCGTCTCGGACAGAAGATCGGCGAGCGCCCGCGCGTCCGAGGCCTGGGGCGCGGCGGGGGCCACCGGCGTGCGGCGGCGCGGCGCGGGCTTCGAGGCCTGGGGGGCGTCCGGCCCGCGCGCCAGACTTTCGGCCTCGCGCACGCTCAATCCCTCGTCGACGATGCGCCAGGCAAAGGCTTCCGGGTCGTCCTGCGCCACCGCGGTGCGCGCGGCACCCGCCGAGAGTTCGCCCCGCTGCACCATGTCCTTGACGCTGTCAGGGAGCTTCAGGAGGCGCAGCGTGTTGGCGACATGGCTGCGGCTCTTGCCGACGACATCGGCGAGATCGGCCTGCGTGTAGCCGTGTTCGGCGATCAGCATCTCGTAGCCGAGCGCCTCCTCGATCGGGTCGAGGTCGGCGCGTTGGACGTTCTCGATGATCGCGATCTCGAGCGACTGCCGGTCGGAAATCTCGCGCAGGACGACCGGGACATCCTTCAGCGCCGCGGCCTTGGCGGCGCGCCAGCGGCGCTCGCCGGCCACGATCTCGAAACCGCCGGCACCCTCGACCCGGCGCACCAGGATCGGCTGCACCACGCCGTGCTGGCGGACCGATGCCGTCAGTTCCTCGAGTTCGGTCTCGTCGAAGTGGCGGCGCGGGTTCTTCGGGTTGGGCCGGAGTTCCGAGGGCGCGACGCGCCGCTCGCCGACCTGGGCTTCGCGCGCCATCGCGGGTCCCGGAAACGCACTGCCCGCCCGCGAGGGGAGGGTCGAGGAGGCCGAACCGCCGATCAGCGACGCGAGCCCGCGTCCCAGCCTTTGGCGTCCCTTGTCCTCGGTCATGCGGGGTCTCCTGGTTCAGATACGGGGGCGTCTTGCCCGAAATCGATGGGTCGGCGAACCGAACGGGTCAGGCGGCGGCGAGATCACGCTCGCGCTGGATGACCTCGGAGGCCAGGCGGATATAGGCCTGGCTGCCCGGGCACTTCATGTCGTAGAGGATCGCCGGCTTGCCGAAGCTCGGCGCTTCCGAGACGCGCACGTTGCGCGGGATGATCGTCTCGTAGACGTGGTCACCCATGTAGGAGCGAACGTCGCGCACCACTTGGCTCGCGAGATTGTTGCGCCCGTCGAACATGGTGAGCACGATCCCATGGAGGGAGAGTGCGGGGTTCAGGGTGTCGCGCACCTGCTCCACCGTTTCCAGAAGCTGACTGAGCCCTTCCAGCGCGAAGAACTCGCACTGGAGCGGCACGAGGATCGCGTCGGCCGCGGCCATCGCGTTCACGGTCAGAAGGTTTAGCGAGGGCGGGCAGTCGACCAGCACGAAATCGAAGCGCGCGGTCTCCTCGACATGGAAATGCAGCGCGTCGCGCAGGCGATAGGCGCGGCTCGCCGCGGTCGAAATCTCCATCTCGACGCCGAGAAGATCGAGCGTCGACGGGATGACCCAGAGGTTCGGGACGGCCGTCTCCATCGCCGCGTCGGTGACCGACGCGCTTTCGACCAGCACGTCATAGGACGACACCGCGCGGTCCTCCCGGTCGATGCCGAGGCCCGTCGAGGCGTTGCCCTGCGGATCGAGGTCGATCATGAGCGTGCGCTTGCCGATGGCGGCCAGCGCCGTCGCCAGGTTGATGGCGGTCGTCGTCTTGCCGACGCCGCCCTTCTGGTTCGCAACCGTGATGACCCGCATGCGCGGGACGGAAAGCGTGTCCATCGTGTCAACTCCACCCGGGTCTGGCCAAGCCGGGTCCATGCCTTCGGTTGCGGGTCGCGATCCCTAGCGGGCCGCCAGGCGCTCGAGGGAGCAGATCTCCAGGAGCACCGAGCCGTCTTCGACCGGCGAGGCATGCTTTACCATGTCGAAACGCCAATGGGCAGCGGCTTGCGCGATCTCGCTCTCGTGCGCGCGTCCTTTGAGGAACCAATAGACGGTATCGGGCCGCGTATGAGGCGCGACGAGCGCGAAGAGGTCGTCGAGCGAGGCGAGCGCGCGGGCGCTGATCGCCTCGACGCCGGCGAGCACCGAACCGCAATCCTCGATCCGCTCGGCGTGGACGGTCGCGGGAAGCGCAAGCTCGCGCGCCACCGTACGCAGGAACGCCGCCTTCTTGGCGTTGCTCTCGACGAGATGCACCTCGCCGCCCTCGCGCTCGGCCATGAGGATGGCGAGGATGAGCCCCGGCAGCCCGGCGCCCGAGCCGAGATCGGCCCAGCGCAAGATGCCCCTGGCGCGTTCGCCGAGCACCAGCCCGTCCTCAACGTGCCGGGTCCAGATTTCCGGGATCGTCGCCGGCGAGACAAGATTGATGCTCTTCTGCCAGGTCCGCAGCAGCGCGACATAGGCGTCGAGCCGTTCGCCTGTTTCACGTGAAACAGCGTGCCGCGACAGGACGAGCGCGCGCTCCTCGGCAAGCTTCGCTTCCGTCGCGGCCTTGCCCATCCGGGGCTTCGGCGGTGGACGCTTCGGCTCCGCGGGTTTGCGGGGCGGCGGGCCCCGGCGGTCACGCGGCGCGGGCAAGGTCTTGCTTTCGAAGAGCGACAAGAAGGAGCGCAAGCGCCGTCGGCGTCATGCCGTCGATGCGCTCGGCCTCGGCAAGGCTCGTCGGTCGGCGCTCGACCAGCTTCTGACGAAGCTCGTTCGACAGGCCCCTGATCCCTGCGAAATCGAACCCCGCCGGAAAGACCTTGGCCTCGTCGCGCTTCAGTTGCAACTGGTCGCGGCGCTGACGATCGAGATAGACGTCGTAGCCGGCCTCGATCTCGATCCGGTCACGAACCGACCCTTGGATCGCCTGGAGCTCCGGCCAGACCCTGGTGAGGTCGTCGAAGCCGATATCGGCATGCGAGAGAAGCACCCAGGCCGAGCGGGTGCGCCCGTCCTGGTTGACCGGCAGACCCTTGCGGGCCGCCTCGCTGCTCGTCAGCGTCAAAGCTTCCAGCGTGGCGCGCGCGGCGCCGAGCGCCGCCTCGCTGGCCTCGAACGCCGCACGGCGTTCGCTGTCGGCCAGTCCCCATTCCATGCCGAGTGGGGTCAGGCGGCGGTCGGCATTGTCGGCGCGCAGGCTCAGGCGAAACTCGGCGCGACTCGTGAACATGCGATAGGGCTCGGTGACGCCGGTGCGCGTCAGGTCGTCCACCATCACGCCGAGATAGGCGTCGGCGCGATCGATGACGACGGGCTCCGCCCCGCCGGCGCGCCGCGCCGCGTTGAGACCCGCCAGCAACCCCTGCGCAGCAGCTTCCTCGTATCCGGTGGTGCCGTTGATCTGACCGGCGAGAAACAGGCCGGGCACGGCTCGAACTTCCAGTGCCCGCGTCAGCTCGCGCGGGTCTACATGGTCGTATTCGATGGCATAGCCGGGTTTCAGGATCTCGACCTTTTCCAACCCCGGCAGCGAGCGCAGGAACGCCGCCTGCACATCCGCCGGAAGCGAGGTCGACAGGCCGTTGGGATAGACGGTCGCATCGTCGAGACCTTCCGGCTCGAGAAAGACCTGATGGCCGTCACGGTCGCCGAACTTGACGATCTTGTCCTCGATCGACGGGCAGTAGCGCGGGCCGACGCCCTCGATCTCGCCGGAATAGAGCGCCGAGCGATGGAGGTTGTCGCGGATGATGCGGTGCGTGTCCGGCGTCGTGCGGGTGATGCCGCAGTCGATCTGCGGGTTCGCGATTTCGGTGGTCAGGTAGGAGAACGGGTAGGGCTCGGCGTCCGGGCCCTGCCGGTCGAGCGAGGCCCAGTCGACCGTCGTGCCATCGAGCCGCGCGGGCGTGCCCGTCTTCAGGCGGCCGAGGCGAAGACCCAGGCGGCGCAGCGTGGCGGAGAGGCCGAGCGACGGCTTCTCACCGACGCGTCCGGCCGGGATCTTCTCGGTGCCGATATGGATGAGCCCGTTGAGAAAGGTGCCGGTGGTCAGCACCGCCGCGCCGCAGGCGATCCGGCGGCCATCGTCGAGGACCACGGCCGCAACGCGCCCGGCCGTATCGAACTCGAGATCGAAGGCGTCGCCCTCGACGACGGAGAGCCCGTCCTGCGCCCGCACCGCGGCCTGGACGGCCGCCTTGTAGAGCTTGCGGTCGGCCTGCGTGCGCGGGCCACGGACGGCCGGTCCCTTGCGCCGGTTGAGAAGGCGAAACTGGATGCCGCCGCGGTCGGCCGCCCGGCCCATCACACCGCCGAGCGCATCGATCTCGCGCACGAGATGACCCTTGCCGATCCCGCCGATCGCCGGATT
The DNA here is from genome assembly GCF_900113065.1 of Aureimonas phyllosphaerae. GTDB lineage: Bacteria > Pseudomonadota > Alphaproteobacteria > Rhizobiales > Rhizobiaceae > Aureimonas > Aureimonas phyllosphaerae. Next base: position 55,936 of record NZ_FOOA01000016.1, on the reverse strand, counting down.
GCAGCTCATCGCGCCCACGGTCTCGAAGGCATGCGTCAGAAGGATCGTCGCCGCGCCCGTGCGCGCGGCGGCGCAGGCCGCCTCGACGCCCGCATGGCCGCCGCCGATCACCACGACGTCGGCGGAAACATTCATTGGTTTCTCTGTCATGGGATGGGTTAAGCCGCAGCGAACCGAGACTGTCAATCGAGGCCGATCAGGCCGCACCCGCCAGCCGAGCCACAAGCCGCCTGGCCTGTGCGTTATCCACTCGCCCGTCCAGCCTCACTTACCAATGCAGAATTCGCCGAAGATCACGCCGAGAAGGTCCTCGACCCCGGTGCGGCCGGTGAGACTTCCGAGGCGATCGGCGGCAAGGCGCAGCGTTTCGGCGGCAACCTCGGGCGGCTGGTGCTCGGGATCGTAGGCCTCCAGCCATTCCAGCGTGCCGGCGATGATCTCGCGGTGGCGCAGGCGCGTCGGCACGACCTCGCTGGGATTGCCGGCCTTGTCACGCGCGGCCGCGGTAATCCGATTAAGAAGCGCGCCGATCCCCCGTCCGTCGCGCACGGACACCGCGAGATCGAAGTTTGCCGGCAAACCTTGCGGGGCGAGGTCGATCTTGGTGCGAACATGAATTACCGGCGCGCGGTTCTCTAATGCTGCGTTTTCCCCGTCCGGCGCGACGAGATGGAGCACCAGATCGGCTTCGTCCAGCGCCCGGCGCGCGCGCTCGACGCCGATCGCCTCGACGACGTCGCCGGTCTCGCGCAGGCCCGCGGTGTCCGACAGGCGCACGGGGATGCCGGCGAGATCCAGCCGCACCTCGATGACGTCACGCGTCGTGCCGGGGATCGCCGAGACGATCGCGACGTCCCGCTCGGCCAGCGCATTGAGGAGGCTGGACTTGCCGGCATTCGGCGCCCCCGCGATCACGACGTGGAAGCCGTCGCGCCAGATCTCGCCGCGCCGTGCGCCGGAGAGGCTATCGCGCATCTCGGCGGCGAGGCGCCGCACCTCGGCGGAGACGCCTGCCGACACGTCGTCCGCGACGTCGCCCTCGTCGGAGAAGTCGAACGCCGCTTCGATCAGCGCCCGCGCCCGCAGGAGCCGCCGCATCCAGCTATCGGCGAGCTGGCGCATGCCGCCTTCGGCCTGGGCGAGCGCCTGCGCGCGTTGGCCCTCGGTCTCGGCGGCGAGGAGATCGGCGAGCCCTTCCGCTTCCGTCAGGTCGATCCGGCCGTTCTCGAAGGCACGGCGGGTGAACTCGCCGGCCTCGGCAAGACGGACGCCGGGCAGGGCGCAGAGCGCGGCGAGCATCGCGCTAGCGACCGCGCGTCCGCCATGGACGTGGAACTCGGCGAGGTCCTCACCCGAGACCGAGCCCGGTGCCGGGAAGAACAGGAGGAGCCCGCGATCGATCGGCGCGCCCGTGCCGTCGCGAAAGGTGCGCAAGGAGGCCCGGCGCGGCTCCGGCACGCCGCCGGCGATCCGCTCCATCGCCAGCCGCGCCTGCCGCCCGCTGACCCGCAGCACCGCGATGCCCGCCGGCAGGGCGCCGGAGGAGAGGGCGGCGATCGTGTCATCAAAGCTCACCGGACGGCGATCACGTCGGCGTCGCAGGCGATGCGAAGCGCGTCCGGCACGGTCTCGAAGACATGGAAGGGCGTGCCTGCCGCCGCCCAGACGAAGGGGAAGGCCAGGAGGTCGCGGTCCATGAAGGTGCGCAAGGGGCGCGGGGCGCCGAGCGGCGCGACGCCACCGATCGCAAAGCCGGTCGCCTCCCGCACGAAGTCGGCGTCCGCCCGGCCGAGCGCTTCGCCAACGACTTGCGCGACCGCCTTCTCGTCCACCCGGTTGGCCCCGGACACGAGAAGGAGATAGGGCTCGCCCGTCTCCTTGCCGCGGAACACGAGGCTTTTCACGATCTGCCCGACGGCGACCGAGACGGCGCTCGCCGCTTCCTCCGCGGTGCGCGCGATGGTCTCGGTTTCCACGACGCGGATGGGCAGACTTTTGGCGAGCGCCGCGATCTCCACGCGCCGCACGGCATCGGGTCGGGTCGGACGATCGGACATGGCGGCGCGGCCTCGGGCTGGTGGCGTCGTCTCCGGCTCTAGCGCATCACGGCGCGCGATCCCACGAAAAAGGCCGCCGTGTCGCCACGGCGGCCCTTCGATGTGCGCTCGGCCTGGAAGGCCTTACGTATTCATCGAGTCGAAGAAGTCGGTGTTCGACTTCGTCTGCTTCAGCTTGTCGTTGAGGAACTCGATCGCGTCGGTCGTGCCCATGGGCGCGAGGATGCGGCGCAGGACGAAGATCTTCTGCAGGTCCTGGCGCGGCACGAGGAGGTCCTCCTTGCGCGTGCCGGACTTGAGGATGTCCATCGCCGGGAAGATGCGCTTGTCGGCGACCTTGCGGTCGAGCACGAGCTCGGAATTGCCGGTGCCCTTGAACTCCTCGAAGATCACCTCGTCCATGCGCGAGCCGGTGTCGATGAGGGCCGTCGCGATGATCGTCAGCGAGCCGCCTTCCTCGATGTTGCGCGCGGCGCCGAAGAAGCGCTTGGGGCGCTGGAGGGCGTTGGCGTCGACACCGCCGGTCAGGACCTTGCCGGAGGACGGGACCACCGTGTTGTAGGCGCGGCCGAGGCGGGTGATCGAGTCGAGAAGAATGACGACGTCGCGCCCGTGCTCGACGAGGCGCTTGGCCTTCTCGATCACCATTTCGGCGACCTGCACGTGGCGCGTCGCCGGCTCGTCGAAGGTGGAGGAGACGACCTCGCCCTTCACCGAGCGCTGCATGTCGGTGACTTCCTCGGGGCGCTCGTCGATGAGCAGCACGATGAGGTAGCATTCCGGGTGGTTGGCGGTGATCGAGTGCGCGATGTTCTGCAGGAGCACCGTCTTGCCGGTGCGCGGCGGGGCGACGATCAGCGCGCGCTGGCCCTTGCCGAGCGGGGCGACGAGATCGATGACGCGGGCCGAGAGGTCCTTCTTGGTGGAGTCCGCGAACTCCATCTTGAAGCGCTCGTTCGGGTAGAGCGGCGTCAGGTTGTCGAAGTGGCTCTTGTGCTTGATCTTCTCCGGGTCGTCGAAGTTGATCGTGTTGACCTTCATGAGCGCGAAGTAGCGCTCGCCGTCCTTTGGGCTTCGGATCGTGCCCTCGACCGTGTCGCCGGTCTTCAGCGAGAAGCGGCGCAGCTGGGACGGCGAGATGTAGATGTCGTCCGGGCCGGGCAGGTAGTTGGCCTCCGGCGAGCGCAGGAAGCCGAAGCCGTCCTGCAGCACCTCGACCACGCCCTCTCCGATGATCTCGACGTCCTGCGCGGCGAGGCGCTTCAGGATGGCGAAGAGGAGTTCCTGCTTGCGCAGGACGGAGGCGTTCTCGACCTCGTTCTCCTCCGCAAAGGCGACGAGCTCGGCGGCGTTCTTGTTCTTGAGGTCCTGGAGTTTGATCTCGGACATGTCAAAAGGGCTCCAACCCCATCCGGACCTTCGAAGGGTCGCGCGGCACGGGGGCGTCAACGATCGGGGAAAGGGTCAGGCCGGAACGAGGATGGACATGTTCGGCTGAAAGGGCGGGATCGCAGGCATGGCTGCGTCGCGCCGGAGGCGGGATAGGCGTTCAGTCTATAATGCCGCAGGCGCGCCAGCGCAAGCGGGCTTCGCTCAGCCGCCGATCGACACCACGGGTGCGAGGGACAGCTGGCGCAGCGCATCGTCCACCACACCCTCCGGCGCCGCCTCGACCGACACGCGCACACCGTCCTCGTCCGGCTGCAGCGGCTCAAAGTCGGCATATTGCGAGGCGAGCAGCGAGGGCGGCATGTAGTGTCCCTTGCGCTTCTCCATGCGCTCGCGGATCAGCGCCTCGTCGCCCGTCAGCTCCACGAAGCGCACTCGCGCCGCCGCCCCGCGCAACACGTCGCGATAGCGCCGCTTCAGGGCCGAGCAGGTGATCACGGTGGAACGACCGGCCGCCGCCTCGCTCGACACCCAGTCGCGGATCGCGACCAGCCAAGGCGCTCGGTCCTCGTCGTTCAGGGGGATGCCGGCCGACATCTTCTCGATATTGGCTTTCGGGTGAAACTCGTCGGCCTCGGCGAAGCGCCAGCCGAGTCTCGTCGCCAGCCCCTTGGCCGTGGTCGTCTTGCCGGTGCCCGACGGACCCATGACGACGAGGCAGACGGGGCGGTCGGAGGCTGGGGCTACGGACAAGGGGACGGTTCCGGGGACGAAGGATCCGCATTAGATCGCATGGCCGTCGCCAAAGGCAAGGCGTCGATCAGAAGGGCTTCACCACCACGAGGATCACGATCACAACCATGAGGAGCGCCGGCACCTCGTTCATGATCCGCCAATGCCGGCTCGACCTGGTGATCTCGTCGCGCTCCAGCCGCTTGCGCGAGGCCGACAGGTAGCCGTGGACGCCCGACAGGAGCACCACGAAGAGGAGCTTGGCATGCAGCCAGCCGCCCCGGAACTGGAACACCTCGATCGCCAGCCACAGGCCCGCCACCCAGGTCACGACCATCGCCGGGTTGATGATGCCGCGCATCAGGCGCCGCTCCATCACCTTGAACGTCTCGGCCTCGCGCGATCCCGCCCCCGCCTCCGTGTGGTAGACGAAGAGGCGCGGCAGATACAGCATCCCCGCCATCCACGAGATCACCGCGAGGATGTGCAGGCTCTTCACCCAAAGCTGCGCCTCGAGCGGCACCAGCCCGAACAGGAGGACCGCCAGCACCACCCCGCCGGCCAGCGCGTAGAGCAGCGAACGGTCCTTCGCGACGGGCTTGGGCGAAACGGTCATGGCATCCTCCGGCAGGGCTCCCCGCCTGCCTAGTCGAGAACCGCGCCGAACGGAAGCGGCGGGGTGAAGACGGGGGCGCTGCCCCCGACCCCGCCAAGGGAAATGATTTCCCCTGGACCCCTCTTCGTTCAAAGCGCGTCCGAGATGGGGAAGGGCCACTGGCCCTTTCCCATCTCGGAAATGGTTCCAAACGAAAAGAAGGGTTCGGGAATTCCTTCCCGAGCGGGGATCGGGGCGGCAGCCCCGCTATCCCCCCCGCCGCACCCGCTCGACGAGGTGCTCGACATGGGCGATCGGCGCGTCCGGCGTGATGCCGTGGCCGAGGTTGAAGATCAGTGGGCCGTGGCCGAGGCTCTGGAGGATGGCGTCGATGCCCTCGTCCAGCGCGCGGCCGCCGGCGATGAGGCGCAGCGGATCGAGGTTGCCCTGGACGGGGCCCTGCCGCTGGAGATCGGCGGCGAAGGAGAAGGGGACGGACCAGTCGAGACCGATGGCATCGACGCCCGTGCCCTCGCGATAGGCGGGCAGGAGCGGTCCGGCGCCCTTCGGGAAGCCGATGATGCGAGCGCGGGGCACGGCGGCGCGCACGCGCTCGACGATGCGGCGGGTGGGTCCGATCGAGAAGCGATGGAAGGACAGTTCGTCGAGGACGCCCGCCCAGGAATCGAAAATCTGGACGCAGTCGGCCCCGGCCTGCAGCTGGCGGATCAGATACTCGGCGCTCATCTCCGCGAGGAGTTCCAGAAGCTCGTCCATGGCCTCCGGATGCTGGTAGGCGAAGCGCCGCGCGGGACCCTGGTCGGGCGTGCCGTGGCCGGCGATCATGTAGGTCGCCACCGTCCAGGGCGCGCCGCAGAAACCGATGAGGGTCGTCTCCTCGGGCAGTTCGGCGCGAAGGCGTGCGACGGTCGCGATCACGGGCGCGAGGTGGGTCTCGGCGTTGGTCGGATCGAGGCCGGCGATCTCGTGCGGCGCGATCGGATCCATCTGCGGACCCTCGCCCTGCACGAAACGAACGTTGCGCCGCAGGGCGTCGGGGATCACGAGGATGTCGGAGAAGAGGATCGCCGCGTCGAAGCCGAAACGGCGGATCGGCTGCAGCGTCACCTCGGTCGCAAAGTCCGGATTGTAGCAGAGATCGAGGAAGCCACCGGCCTGCGCCCGCGTCTCGCGGTATTCGGGCAGGTAGCGTCCGGCCTGGCGCATCAGCCAGATGGGGGGCGGGAACACGGTCTCGCCGGCGAGAACGCGCAGGAGCTTGCGCTCTGGCATGGGACACCTTTCGGGAAGCGGCACGGGCGAGGCGAGGGATGCCCGGCGCGAGGCCCCGCGTCCAGTCTCTTTCGAGACCGGTTTGAGGGCCGAGCGCCGGTCGCTCGTCAGATAGCCCGAAGGGTTTTCCCGTCCGCCCCTCTTAGAAAAGAAATCCATGAATCTGAGATTCTGATTCTATGAGTCGGTGGATCACGGGAATTCACAGGGGCGAAACGACGGGCCGAGAACGGGGCTTCGCCGTATCGAGGCGGATGGATCGGCGAAGCGGCTGGCGCATCAGGTGGTTGGCCGGCGAGACGGCCGGAAGAGGGGAACAAGCGTCCCCGAAATTCACAAGCGCAGGGCCACAGGCGCCAAGCGCTCGTGAACTGTGGATGACGGCGGAGTTTTCAAAAGGGGCGAAATCGCTTGCCAGCCGGCCACGCCGCCGGTCCACTGATTCCCACAAGGGGGCGACAATTGCGGGGGCCGCTGGAGCTTTCGCTGGACGGGCGGGGGAGAATCGAGTCCCGCTTCGCAGGGCCGCTTCCCGCGTTTGGCGGGCTCTAATAGACAAGCGCTGTTTGAACAAAGATTTAAGGACGCGCGGCAACGCGCGGGAAAGGATGCCGGCATGAATCGCGATCTCGTACTGGCCTCGGGCAGCCGCCACCGGCAGGCGCTTCTGACGCAAGCCGGCATCCGGGCCGAGGCCGATCCCTCGACGCTGGACGAGCGACTGGTCCAGGCGCCGCTGAAGGATTCCGGCGCGACGCCCGACGAGGTGGCGCTGGTGCTGGCCGAGGCGAAGGCGGTCGACGTGTCCGAGCGGCGCCCCGGGGCGCTGGTGATCGGGGCCGACCAGGTCCTGTCGATCGGCGACGAGGTCCTGCACAAGCCGGAAGACATGGAGGCCGCGCGTCGCACGCTCCTGAAACTGTCGGGCCGCACGCATCATCTCGACAGCGCCGTGGTGCTGGCCGAAGGGGGCGCGGCGGTCTGGCGTCATGTCTCGCGCGCCTCGATCACCTTCCGGGACCTGACACCGGCCGAGATCGGGCGCTATCTCGCCGCGGCCGGCGATGGGGTGCTGACCAGCGTCGGCGCCTACCAGGTGGAAGGACGCGGCCTGCAGCTGATGGAGCGGATCGAGGGCGACCTCTTCACCATCATCGGCTTGCCCATGCTGCCGCTGATCCGCGAACTCCGGGCGCGGGGCGCGCTCGATGCGTGAGGCACCGCGCGCCTTCGTCACCGGCTGGCCGATCTCCCATTCCCGCTCGCCGCTGATCCACGGGACGTGGCTTCGCGACCTGCGGATCCCGGGCTCGTATGAGCGAATCGCCGTGCCGCCGGAAGATTTTCCGGCTTTTCTCGGCCGATTGCAGGACGAGGGCTTTGCCGGCGGCAACGTCACCATTCCCCACAAGGAGGCGGCGTTCGCCGCCGCCGCCCGGCTCGACGGGGCGGCCGAGGCAATCGGCGCGGTCAACACGCTCTGGTTCGAGGACGGCCGCCTGACCGGCGGCAACACCGACGCCTACGGCTTCTCCGCCAATCTCGACGAGCGCCTTGGCGGCTGGCGCGAGGCGCGAGCTGCGGTGGTGCTGGGCGCGGGCGGCGCGGCGCGCGCCGTGGTGCATGCGCTGCGGGAAGCCGAGATCGCCCGCATTACCATCCTCAACCGCACGCGCGCACGCGCCGAGCGTCTGGCGGACGCCTTCGGGGCCGAGGCGGGTGCGGAGGACGACTTTTGCGCGCTCGCCGGGTCCTGCGACCTCGTGGTCAACACGCGGCCCGCCGATCCGAAGGGCCTCGCCGAGGGCGACGCGCGGGCGATCGAGGCCCTGCCGGACGGCGCCCTCGTCACCGACATCGTCTATGTGCCGCTGGAAACCCCGATCCTTCGCGCGGCCGCGGCGCGCGGCCTTCGCACCGCCGATGGGCTCGGCATGCTGCTGCATCAGGCGGTGCCGGGCTTCGAGCGCTGGTTCGGGCAGCGGCCCACGGTCGACGAGGCGCTGCGTGCGGCGGTGATCGCCGACATCGAGGCGCACGCGTGAAGGTCCTCGGCCTCACCGGTTCGATCGGCATGGGCAAGTCGACGACGGCCGAGATGTTCGAAGCGCTCGGCGTGCCCGTCCATTCCGCCGACGCCACTGTCCACCGCCTCTATGCCGGACGCGCCGCGTCGCTGGTGGAGGCGCGCTTTCCCGGCACGGTGCGGGACGGCGTCGTCGATCGTGCGGCGCTCGGCGCGCGGGTGCTCGGCGACGCCGAGGCGCTCGCCGCGCTGGAAGCCATCGTCCATCCCCTGGTGCGCGAGGAGGAGCGGGCGTTCCTCGATGCCGCGCACGCGGCGGGAGCGCCGCTCGCGGTCCTCGACATTCCCCTTCTCTACGAGACCAGCGGCGAGGGGCGGGTCGATGCCGTCCTCGTCGTCACCGCGCCGCCGGACATCCAGCGCGCGCGCGTCCTCGCGCGTCCGGGCATGACGGCGGAACGGTTCGAGAAGATTCTCGCCAGCCAGATGCCGGACACTGACAAGCGACGCCGCGCCGACTTCGTGATCGACACCGGCGAGGGACTGGAAGCTGCACGAGGCGCGGTGCGGCGGATCGTCGAGGGGTTCGGCGCGCTGCCCAAGACTTGAGGCTTGCGCGCGGACGCCGCCTGTCCGACATGGGGAGGGGAGAGCCCCAAGGGAAATTCCATGCGCGAGATCGTCTTCGACACCGAAACCACCGGGCTCGATTTTGCCGAGGACCGCGTGATCGAGATCGGCGGTATCGAACTTTGGAACCACATCCCGACGGGGCGGGAGTTCCACTGCTTCATCCGCCCGCAGGGGCGGAAGGTGGACCCCGGCGCCTTCGACATCCACGGCATCTCGGACGACTTCCTGAAGGACAAGCCGGTCTTTGCCGAGGTGATGGACGACGTCCTCGCCTTCTTCGACGATGCCCGCCTGATCGCGCACAACGGCACGTTCGACATGCGCTTCATCAATGCCGAGCTCGCGCGCCTCGACCGGCCGCCGATCCCGGCCGATCGCCTGATCGACACGCTGACCATGGCGCGGCGCAAGTTTCCGATGGCGCCCGCGACGCTCGACGCGCTCTGCTCGCGCTTCTCGATCGACACGTCGAAGCGCGACAAGCATGGGGCGCTGGTCGACTCGGAACTGCTCGCGCAGGTCTATATCGAGCTGATCGGCGGTCGGCAGTCGGCGCTGCGCCTCGTCACCGAGGACGAGGCGCGGGCGAGCGAGGGCGGCGAGGGTGGTGCGCGCGCCCTGCCGCCGCGCCCCGCGCCCTTGAAGCCCCGCCTCACCGCGGCCGAGACCGAGGCCCACCGTGCCTTCGTCTCGGGGCTCGGCGACGCGCCCCTCTGGCGGCGCGTCGAAGGCTACGATACCTGACGATCGCGCGCCTGTTCAGGAGCGGGCGGAGCTTCTAGAAGCGGCGGCATGGATGCGCCGCTTCTCCCATTTCGCCATTTCCTTCTCGGTCTCGCGGTCGTCGCCGTCTGGGGCACCAATTTCGTGGTGATCCACGAGGGGTTGAAGCATCTGCCGCCGCTTCTCTTCGCGGCCCTCCGCTTCCTGTTCGCGGCCCTGCCCGGCATCTTCCTGTTTCCCCGCCCGCGCGTGCCGTGGAGCCATCTCGCCGCCTACGGCATCCTGATCGGCACCGGCCAGTTCGGGCTCCTGTTCATCGCCATGAACGGCTTCATCTCGCCGGGGCTCGCGTCGCTCGTCATCCAAAGCCAAGTGTTCTTCACGATCGCGCTGGCGATGCGCCTGTCGGGCGAGACCATCCGCCCGTTCCAGTGGGTGGCGCTCGGCCTCGGGCTCGCCGGCCTCGGGGTGATCTTGACGCACACCGACGGCACCACGACGCCGCTCGGCCTCGCGCTGGTGCTGGTGGCGGCCCTGTCCTGGGCGGGCGGCAACATCGTCGCGCGCCACAGCCGCGTCACCAACATGCTGCCCTACGTCATCTGGGGCAGCGTCTTCTCCGCGCCGCCGCTCTTCGCCCTGTCCTTCGCGCTGGAGGGCTGGGACGCGATCCGCGCCGGGCTCGTGCAGGCCGACGCCGTGACCTGGGCCGCCGTCCTCTGGCAGACCGTCGGCAACACGATGTTCGGCTATGCCGCCTGGGGCTGGCTCCTGTCGCGCCACCCGGCCGCGCTGGTCACGCCGATGGCGCTCCTCGTGCCGCTGTTCGGTATGGGCGCCTCGGCGCTTCTCCTCGGCGAGCCGCTGCCGATGTGGAAGATCGCGGCCGCGCTCCTCGTCATGTCCGGCCTCGTCCTCGGCCTTCTCTATCCGCGCTGGCAGCGCCACCGCGCCGCCTGACGAAAAAGGGCGCCGCCGGTTGTCCCGGGGCGCCCCTGATCGATGGTCCGGCCGGCTGCGGTCAGACGACCGGCTGCACCTGCGCCTTCGCGCGCTCCTCGGCGAGGCGCTGCGTGAAGAGCGCCGCGAAATCGATCGGGTCGATCATCAGCGGCGGGAAGCCGGCATTGCGCGTGACGTCGGCGACGATCTGCCGCGCGAACGGGAACAGGAGGCGCGGGCACTCGATGAAGAGGACCGGCAGCATGTGCTCCTGCGGGAAGCCTTCGAGGCGGAACACGCCGCCGTATTCGAGTTCCACGTGAAACAGCGTGTCGGTGCCCTCGCCGGCGCGCGCGTTCAGCGTCAGGCGCACGTCGTATTCGTGGTCGCCGCCCTGCACCGGGTTGGCACCGACATTGACGCCGATGTTGATGCCGGGCGCGCGCGACTGGCCGCGCAGCGAGCCGGGCGCGCCGGGGCTCTCGAACGACAGGTCCTTGATGTACTGGGCGAGGATGTTCAGCGAGGGCTGGGCCGCCTGGCCCGCACCGTTGGCGCCGTTCGCGCCATTGGCGCCGTTGGTGTTGTCGATCTGGGACATCGGGGCTCCTCGGGCGCGTCTCCCGCGCCCCTTCCAAGATGGCGGCACTTCAGCCGCGGCTCGGGGCCGCAGCTATCACGGGGCCGGGGGGAGAAACAAGCGCGGGCAGGCTTTGCGCCGGGGCGGCGCCCGTCAGTGCAGCGTGCGGGGCCCGCGCTCGTCCGGATCGTCGCCCGGGCCGTCGAGCCGCGTCCAGGGGCTGCCGTCGACACCATCGCGGCGGCGGAACTCGCCGCCGGTGAGGTCGATCACCTCCGGGCCCGGCTGGCGGTAGGGCGCGGTGCGCGCGCCTGTCGGGCCGACCACGACGATGCGCGAGCGCAGGCGATGCCACACGAAGTCGCGCACCGGCGGCAGGAACAGGAGAAGGCCGAAGACGTCGGTCACGAAACCCGGCAGGATCAGGAGAATGCCGGCGAGCGCGATCATCGCGCCGTGCACGATCTGCCGTTCGGGCAAGCGCCCGGCGCGCGCCTCGGCCTGCGCGGCGCGCAGGGTCGACAGGGTCTGCCGCTTCAGGAGCGCGGCGCCCACGACGATCGAGAGGATGACGAGCGCCAGCGTCGGCCAGACGCCGATCTCGCCGCCGACCCAGATGAACACGCCGATCTCGATCAGCGGCAGCGCCAGAAGCGCCAGGGGGATGAGGATCAGCGGCATGGGGGGGCTCGAGGTCTCCAGGAGGGGCGGAAGGGTCCCGCCGGTGCGCGCTCAACATAGGACGCGGAAGCGTGAATTTGAATGCGCGCCGCCCTGGCTCTATATGACGGAGGCATAACCATCGCTTGATCCAACGGGACATACGGGCATTCATGGGCTTCGGGACGATCTTCTTCATCGTGGTGGCGGCGATCGTCCTGTACCAACTGCGGTCCGTGCTCGGCCGGCGGACCGGAAACGAGCGTCCGCCCTTCGACCCCTATTCCCGCCCGACCGAGGGTCCGGCGCCCGCGCAGGGCAACGTCGTGACGCTCCCGTCGCGCCGGGTGAACGCCGACGAGACGGCCGCCAACCCCTATGAGGCGATCGACAAGGCGACCGTGCCCGGCAGCCCGACCAACGAGGGCCTGCGCCGGATCAAGGACGTCGACCCGAGCTTCGAGGTCGCGACCTTCGTCGAGGGCGCCAAGACCGCCTACGAGATGATCGTCACCGCCTTTGCCGACGGCGACCGCAAGCTGCTCCAGAACCTCCTGTCGCCCGAGGTCTACCAGGGCTTCGATGCCTCGATCTCGCAGCGCGAGGCACGGGGCGAGCGACTGCAGTCCTCCTTCGTCGGCATCAACGACGCGACGATCACCGGGGCCGAGCTGAAGGACCGCGAGGCGCTGGTCACGATGCGCATCGTCTCGCAGCTGATCTCGGCGACGCTGAAGTCCGACGGCACGGTGGCCGACGGCGATCCCGAGACGGTGGTCGAGGTGATCGACGTGTGGACCTTCGCCCGCGACACGCGCTCGCGCGATCCGAACTGGCGTCTGGTGGAAACCGAGTCCGAGGACTGACCGCCGGCACGCGAGGGGCATCCGCATGACCGCCTCCCCGAGCCGAGCCGGACCGGAGCCCCGCTTCGCACCGATCGGCTTCTCCGACCTTCCCGACTGGGGCCGCGCCGATCATCGGCCGGCCTTTTTCGCGTTCCGGCGCTCGGCGCCGGCGCTTCTCGCATCGACGAGCCCGGCAGCTGTCGTCGAGCTCCCGCCCGCCGCCTTCGCCCCCGCCGCGCGCGCCGCGCTGGCGATGCGCGGGGATCCCTCTGCCGCGGATGCCCGCGCCTTCTTCGAGGCGGCCTTCCGCCCGGCGGACATCCTCGATGGCGGCGCGCCGGCGCGCGGCTTCGTGACGGGCTACTACGAGCCCGAACTTGCCGCATCCCGCACCCGCACCGCCCGTTTTCGCGTGCCGCTCTACCGCCCGCCGGCCGACCTTGTCGCGCTGACCGATGGCGAAAGCGTCGAGGGCCTCGAGGCCGGCACGCGCTTTGCCATGCGCTCCGACGACGGGACGCTCGTTCCCTATCCGACGCGCGCCGAGATCGAGGACGGCTGGCTCCGGGGCCGCGACCTCGAACTCGCCTTTCTCGACAGCGAGGCGGACGCATTCTTCGTCCACGTCCAAGGCTCGGCGCGCCTCGTGCTGCCGAACGGAGCTTTGATGCGCGTCGGCTATGCCGCCAAGAACGGGCACCGCTTCACTGCGATCGGCCGCGTCCTCGTTCAAGAGGGCGAACTGCCGCTGGAGGGGGCCGACATGGCTGGCATCCGCCGCTGGCTCGCCGCGCATCCCGACCGGGCGCGCGCGCTCCTCCAGCGCAACCGCTCGTTCATCTTCTTCCGCGAGGTGCCGGTGGAGCCGAGAGCCGGCCCGATCGGCGGCATGGGCGTGCCGCTGACGCCGCTCGGCTCTCTGGCGGTCGACGCCTCGCTTCACACCTACGGCATGCCGGTCTTCGTCGACGCGCCGGACCTTGTGATCGGCGATTGCCCCTTCCACCGGCTCCTCGTCGCGCAGGACACGGGCTCGGCGATCGTCGGCCCGGCGCGCGGCGACATCTTCGTCGGCTCCGGCGAGGCGGCGGGGCAACTGGCGGGGACCGTGCGCCATGCGGCGCGCCTCGTTGCCCTCGTGCCGCGCGCGAGCCTGCCGTGAGGCGCCGGCGCGACCTGTCCGGCGAGGAGCGGCGGCTCTGGGCGAGCGTCGCGCGCTCGGCCGTGCCGCTGCCCGGCAAGGCGACACCCGAAGCCCCACCCGAGCCGGCCGTGCCGGCACCCGCCGCGAAACCCGAGCCGCCGCGTGCCGGCACGATGGCGGCCGCCTTTCCCGCCGCCGCCCGCCCCCGCCTTGCCCCGACGCCTCCGCCGCTGTCGCCGATCGACCGGCCGGTGCGCCGGAAGATCGGCAAGGGGCGTATCGAGCTCGAGGACCGGATCGACCTCCACGGCTGGACCGAGGCGGTGGCGCACGGGGCGCTTCTCCATTTCCTGCGCTCCGCCAAGGCGAGGGGACTGCGCCACGTCCTCGTGATCACCGGGCGCGGCGCATCCTACGGCTCGACGGGGAGCCTGAAGCGGGCGCTGCCGCACTGGTTCTCGACCCCGGACTTCCGCACCCTCGTGTCGGGCTACGACCAGGCTGAGCGCGGGCACGGCGGCGAGGGGGCCTTCTATGTCCGGGTGCGCCGGCGATGACGCCGTTCGGCCTGCGCGTCCGGGCGCTGCGCGCCGAGCGCGGCATCACGCAAGGGGAGATGGCCAAGGCGCTGGGCGTCTCGGCCGCCTACCTTTCGGCGCTCGAGCACGGCAAGCGCGGGCGCCCGACCTGGTCGATGCTCCAGCGCATCATCGGCTATCTCAACGTGATCTGGGACGATGCGGAGGATCTCGAGCGCCTCGCCGAGCTGTCGCATCCCAAGGTGGTCCTCGAGACCGGGACCCTGAGCCCGGAGGCGACCGCCTTCGCCAACCGGCTCGCCGAAGCCCTGCCGCTGTTGGAAGCCGCCGACATCGCGGCGCTCGACACGCTCCTGCAGGAAGCGGCCGTTCGCGGCGAGGCGGCCGAACGGGCCCGCCGCCGCCGCTGACGCGTCAGGGGAAGATCGCCTCGAGGTCGGCGATCTTCTCGTTCACCAGCCAGCCGTAATAGTTCTCCTCCGGCAGGCGCCCGGCGCCCGCCCGGTTGGCGGCCGCGAGCTTCTCGGCGCGCCCGAACGGATCGCCGACATTGTAGAGCGTCGCGACGACGCCCGGATTGTCCGAGATATCGAAGCCCGCGATGTCGCTGTAGGCGTCGATCGAGACGCGGATCACGGCGGCCATGTAGGCGAGCGTCCGGTCGGGGTCCATGATCGAGGCGTAGACCTCGCCGGCGTCGCGCATGTCGAGCGGGGCATAGCCGGACACGCGATGCACCATGTCCGACACCGACAGGGCGGTCAGCGGGTTGAGCTGGCCGAGGCCGAAGGTCTGGCCGGCGTAGAAGGGCTGGAAGAACACCGCGCCGAAGCGGTTGTCGGGAAAGCTGGTGCCGCCCACCGTCCGCCCGCGGAAGCGCCGCTCGAACACCGCCTCGCGGCAGGCCCAGAGCCGCGCGTCGCCGCGTGCAGTCTCGCATGGCTGGAACTCGGGACGGGCCACGAAGTCGGCGACGCTCTCGCCGCGATAGGCGAAGTCGACCCCGGCGTTGAGGTAGGAGGCCGCCTTCACGTAGTAGCTCTGGAGCTGGTCCATCGCGTCGACATTGTAGGTGTGCTCGCCGACCAGCGCGCCCGCGATGTGGATCGGGCGGATGCCGTAGGCGCGCGCGGCCTTGCGGATCTTGTCCTGCAGGCTGCGGTTCCCGGCAAGGAGCGCGTGGATCTTCTCGTATTTCGCCTTGAAGGAGGACCGCGTCGCCTTGGTGCGCGAGCGCGACCCGCCGGGGATGTCCGGCTGCTCGGCGTGACGGTTGCCGGGCGGCACGCGGATGTCGGCGAGCGACGGCTGCGCGCCGAGGCAGGCGAGGGCGAGGAGAAGGGCGCTGCGGGCCATGACCCGCTGGACAAGGGACGGCATAGCCATCCGCTAACCCATCGGACCGGCTCGCGGAAAGCGATTTTCACGGTCAGGATACGGCTGCAACCGGAGTGCGACCAAAGCACCACAGGTCATCTGCGCACTGCCGCGCCCGCTGCTTCACGTGAAACATCGCCCGTCAGGCGTAGCGCGTCGGCAGGGCGACGTCGGCCTTCACGGTCTCCATCGAGATGTAGGCGGACACGTCGAACAGTTCAACGCGCGCCACCAGCCGCTTGTAGATCGTGTCGTAGGTCTCGACGTCCGGCAGCACCACCTTCAGGATGTAGTCGAAGTTTCCGGTGAGGCGGTGCACCTCGACGATCTCGGGGATGGCGGCGAGCGCGGCGCGGAACTCGTCGAGCCAGGTGCCGGAATGGCGAGAGGTCTTCACGATCACGAAGACGGTGGTCGGCAGGTTGATGCGCTTGCGGTCCACCAGCGCGATGCGGCGCTTGAGGTAGCCCTCGTCGCGCAGGCGCTGGATGCGCCGCGAGCAGGCCGAGGCCGACAGCGAGGCGCGCTCGGCCAGCTCCTGCACCGGGCGGTCGGCATCGTCCTGAAGAAGGTCGAGAAGGAGGCGGTCGCGATCGTCGAGCATGGGCAAGGTATGCGCGGTTCGAACGCTGTGCGCAAGCAGGATGCGCGAAACGTCGATTTCATGCATCTCGTGTGCACCGTTTTACGACCCGTTCATGAACTAAGCGTGCCGATTGCACGACAGGGGCGCTAGTCTTTCCCCATCGACATCGGGACGAGCGGGGGAATACGGGATGAAGCGGATCGGTCTGATCGGGGGCATGAGCTGGGAATCCACCGCCGTCTACTACCGCCTCCTCAACGAGGCGGTGCGACAGGCGGGCGGCCCGCTGGATTCGGCCGACATCCTCCTCCACTCGCTGAATTTCTCCGAGGTTGTCGCGCTGCAGACGGCCGGCCGGTGGGATCTCGCCGCGGCTATGCTCGGCGACAGCGCCCGGCGCCTCGAGCGGGCCGGCGCGGACTGCGTCCTCATCTGCACCAACACGATGCATCTCGTCTCGGCCGAGGTCGCCGGCGCCGTGTCGATCCCGCTGATCGACATCATCGCCGAAACGGGCGCGGCGCTCGCGGCGCGGGGCGCACGCCGCCCGCTCCTGCTGGCCACCCGCTACACGATGGAACACGGCTTCTACGCCGACCGGCTGAACAAGGCGACCGGCTTCCGCCCGATGGTGCCGCAGGCCGCCGACCGCGAGACCGTGCACCGCGTGATCTTCGAGGAGCTGTGCGCCGGCCGGGTCCTCGACAGCTCGCGGCGCGAACTCACCGCGATCGTCGAGCGCGGGGTGGCGGCGGGTGCCGACAGCGTCATCCTCGGCTGCACCGAGATCGTCCTTTCGCTCGACCCGGACGCGCTGCCCGTGCCGGGCTTCGATTCCACCGCGATCCATGCGGCGGCCGCGGCGCGCTTCGCCATGGCGTTCCAGGACCAGCTTCGCGAACGCATGGTGGCTTAAACCTCAAGCCTTCGACCCTCCATCGGCCGAACGCTTGCCAGGACCGCCCCATGTGCCGCCTTCTCGCCTATCTCGGAACGCCGCTGTTCCTGGAAGACCTCCTGATCCGGCCGGAGGGATCGCTGGTCTCCCAGTCGCTCAAGGCGCGCGAGGCGCGCACCGTCGTCAACGGCGACGGCTGCGGCCTCGGCTGGTACGGCGAGCGGCGGGAGCCCGGCCTCTACCGCGGCGTCCTGCCGGCCTGGTCGGACGCCAACCTCGCCTCGCTCTGCCGGCAGATCCGCTCCGGCCTGTTTCTCGCCCATGTGCGCGCGGCGACCTCGGGCGGGGTCTCCACCGCCAACTGCCACCCGTTCGCGCTGGGGCAGCGCCTCTTCATGCACAACGGGCAGATCGGCGACTACGCCCGGGTGCGCCGGCAGGTCGAGGGCATGATCCCCGACGCCGCCTATGCCGCGCGTACCGGCACCTGCGATTCCGAAGCGCTGTTTCTCGCCGCCTTGGCTCATGGTCTCGAGGACGACCCGGCCGGCGCCTTCTCACGCACGCTCGCCGCGATCGAGGCATTGAAGGCCCCGGACGCCGAGCCGACGCGCTTTGCCGCCGTCCACACCGACGGCCATCGCCTGTTCGCCTTCCGATGGGCGAGCGACGGCCAGCCGCCCTCGCTCTATTCGCGCTACGACGCCGGCGGCGTGATGATCGCCTCCGAGCCCTGCGGCTCGGAGCCCGACGCCTGGGTCGCCATGCCCTCGGGAAGCGTCCTCGAGGCGGGACCGGGCGGCGCCTGGCTGCGTGCCTTCGACGTCGCGACGAGTACGCCGGGCGCGCGCCGCGCCGCCTGAACCGGCGGCGCTCGCCATCCGCCATCCTTTTGACGCGGGCGTCGTTTCGGCTTGTCTGGAACGATTATCGCCTTTGTTCGCCCGTCCCTGTTGGTCTCCGGCCGAAACAGGTGTAATGGCGGGTACGCCTCAAGAGATCGGCAGGTATCCCATGCCCCATTACCGTTCCCGCACCACCACGCATGGCCGCAACATGGCCGGAGCCCGCGGCCTGTGGCGCGCGACCGGCATGAAGGACGAGGATTTCGGCAAGCCGATCATCGCGGTGGTCAACTCCTTCACGCAGTTCGTGCCCGGCCACGTCCACCTGAAGGACCTAGGCCAGCTCGTCGCGCGCGAGATCGAGGCGGCCGGCGGCGTCGCCAAGGAGTTCAACACGATCGCCGTCGACGACGGCATCGCGATGGGCCACGACGGCATGCTCTATTCGCTGCCCTCGCGCGAGATCATCGCGGACTCGGTCGAATACATGGTCAACGCGCACTGCGCCGACGCCATGGTCTGCATCTCCAACTGCGACAAGATCACGCCGGGCATGCTGATGGCGGCGCTTCGCCTCAACATCCCCGTCGTCTTCGTCTCGGGCGGCCCGATGGAGGCCGGCAAGGTCAAGCTCAGCGACGGCAAGATCCACGCGCTCGATCTCGTCGACGCCATGGTGGCCGCTGCCGACGACCGCATGTCGGACGAGGACGTCCAGGTGATCGAGCGCTCGGCCTGCCCGACCTGCGGCTCGTGCTCGGGCATGTTCACCGCCAATTCGATGAACTGCCTGACGGAAGCGCTCGGCCTGTCGCTGCCAGGCAACGGCTCGACGCTCGCCACCCACGCCGACCGCGAGGACCTGTTCCTCGAGGCCGGGCAGCGCATCGTGGCGCTCGCCAAGCGCTATTACGAGGGCGAAGACGAGACGGCCCTGCCGCGCACCATCGCCACGAAGGCTGCCTTCGAGAACGCCATGGCGCTCGATATCGCGATGGGCGGCTCCACCAACACCGTCCTCCACATCCTCGCCGCCGCGCACGAGGCCGAGGTCGACTTCACCATGGCCGACATCGACCGCATGTCGCGCAAGGTGCCGTGCCTGTCCAAGGTCGCGCCGGCCAAGGCCGACGTGCACATGGAGGACGTCCACCGCGCCGGCGGCATCATGGCGATCCTCGGCGAACTCGGCCGGGCGGGCCTTCTCAACCTCGACGTGCCGACCGTCCATACCGTGACGTTGGGCGAGGCGATCGCCAAGTGGGACATCGCGACCAGCAAGGACCCGAGGGCGCTCAAGCTCTTCAGCGCGGCGCCCGGCGGCGTGCCGACCCAGGTCGCCTTCAGCCAGAACGCACGCTGGAAGGAACTCGACACCGACCGCGCGGGCGGCGTCATCCGCGACCGCGAACACGCCTTCAGCCAGGACGGCGGCCTCGCGGTCCTTTTCGGCAACCTCGCCGAGGACGGCTGCATCGTGAAGACGGCAGGCGTCGACGAGAGCATCCTCAAGTTCACAGGCAAGGCGCGCGTCTTCGAGAGCCAGGATGCGTCCGTGAAGGCGATCCTCTCGAACGAGGTGCATCCGGGCGACATCGTCCTCATCCGCTACGAGGGCCCGCGTGGCGGCCCCGGCATGCAGGAAATGCTCTATCCGACGAGCTACCTAAAGTCGAAGGGCCTGGGCAAAGCCTGCGCCCTCGTCACCGACGGGCGCTTCTCCGGCGGCTCCTCGGGCCTGTCGATCGGCCACGTCTCGCCGGAAGCGGCGGAAGGCGGGCTGATCGCGCTCGTCCACGAGGGCGACACGATCGAGATCGACATCCCGAACCGCTCGATCCACCTCGCGGTCGACGACGCCGAGATCGCGCGCCGCCGCGGCGAGATGGCCGAGCGCGGGGCCAGGGCCTGGAAGCCGACCGAGGTGCGCAAGCGCAAGGTCACGACGGCGCTGCGCGCCTACGCCTCGATGACCACCAGCGCGGCGCGCGGCGCGGTGCGCCAGGTCGACTGACGCCTCTCAGGCATAGGTGACGGCGGCGGGCGCCCGCCCATCGTCGCCGACAGCCGGTCCTTCCTCCTCGAGGCGGTTGCGGCCGTTGCTCTTGGCGCGATAGAGCGCGCGGTCGGCGCTGCGCAGGAGATCCTCCACCGACCGGCGCTCCCCCGGCGCGGCCGAGGCGAGGCCGATGCTGACGGTCACGGCGGGGTGGCCAGCCCGTCGGTCCGCCTCGATCCCGGCGCGGATTGCCTCGCCCACCCGATGTGCGTCCCGGCGGTCGGCGCCGGGCAGGAGGCAAACGAACTCCTCGCCCCCCATGCGGGCGAGGATCGGAGCCCGCGCCAACCCCTTCGACTCGGCCACCGCCGCGCTGAGCGCCGCGGAAAAGCGCACGAGCGCATCGTCTCCGCCCGCATGGCCCCACTCGTCGTTGATGCGCTTGAAGTGATCGATGTCGAGCACGAGGACGGCGCCACCCCGGTCGAGACACTCGGGATGCTCGGTCCGCTCGCGAAAGGCGCGGCGGTTGAGAAGGCCGGTGAGCCCGTCCGTGGAGGCGGCCGTGCGGTGCCGGTCGGCCTCGTTGCCGAGTTCGAGCGTCGTCACCGCCAGCACGAGCACGAGATAGATCACCATGTAGAGGAGCAGCCAGAGCGCCGCGACGGGCTGCCTTGCGAGGAGGGGCGTGACCACTTCGGCGTGGATCGCGGTGTAGAGGGTGAGCGCGAGCGAGGCCGCCGAAAGGAGAAGCAGGAGGGCCGCCGCCAGCCAGCGGTTCGGCATCGGGCGCGCCCGCAGCATCTCGAAGGCCATGGCGAGGCAGTAGACGGCGAAGAGAAGCGTCGCCACGACGTTGCGCGGCTGCTCGGCGGCAAACAGCGGCGGCACGAGACAGGCCGCCGTCCACACCGCGGAGGCGGCGAACACCCGTCCGAGAGGGCGCGGCCGCTCGTGGACGAGCCGCACGCCGGCCCACAGGAAGGCGAAGACCTGGATGAAGAAGACCTGTGCGGCCCAGACGGCGACCCAGTCGGGCACCAGCTGGCGCAGCATGTAGAGAAAGCAGCCGAGCGTCGCGCTGGTCGTCGACAGGGCGAGCCACAGGTGGATGGTCCGGTCGCGCTGGCCGAGCCAGAGCGTCCAGAAGTAGATGGACATGACGAGGTCGATGGCGACGGAGGCGAGAAACAGCGTGGCCGTGTCGAGCGTCACCGGTTGCGTCCCTGTCCATCCCGATTGCCGGCCTCGTCCGCCGGAATAGTTGGACGTCTACCATATCCTCTGAAGGACAGGCGACAGGCGCCACACGCGAGACCGGTGACGTCGGGACGCCTGGCGGCCTGCCGCGAGGAGCAGAGGCCGCCGGGCTGTCGGTCAGAGGATGAAGCGCGACAGGTCGACGTTGCCGGCGATGCCGTCGAGCACCCGGCGCACGTAGTCGCCGTCGACGCGGTAGCTCTGGCCGCCGCGGTCGGGCGCCTCGAAGGAGATGTCGTCGAGGACGCGCTCCATCACGGTCTGCAGGCGGCGGGCGCCGATGTTCTCGACCGAGCCGTTCAGCGCGACCGCGACGTCGGCGATCGCGTCCACCGCGTCGTCGGTGATCTCGAGGTCGACGTTCTCGGTCTTCAGGAGCGCGACATACTGCTTGAGGAGCGAGGCCTCGGTCTCCGTCAGGATGCGCCGGAAGTCGTCGCGGTCGAGCGCCTTCAATTCGACGCGGATCGGCAGGCGGCCCTGGAGTTCCGGCAGGAGGTCGGAGGGCTTCGACACGTGGAAGGCGCCGCTCGCGATGAAGAGGATGTGGTCCGTCTTCACCTGTCCGTGCTTGGTGGCGACCGTGGTGCCTTCCACGAGCGGCAGGAGGTCGCGCTGCACGCCCTCACGGGACACGCCGGCCCCGCCGCGCGCCTCGCCGTTGTTGGCGACCTTGTCGATCTCGTCGAGGAAGACGATGCCGTTGTTCTCGACCGCGCGGATCGCGTCGGCCACCAGCGCCTCGTTGTCGAGCAGCTTGTCGGACTCCTCGTTGATGAGGAGGGCGTAACTGTCCTTCACCGTGGTGCGGCGCGTCTTGGTGCGCCCGCCCATCGCCTTGCCGAACATCTCCGACAGGTTGAGGACGCCGATATTGCCGCCGGGCATGCCGGGGATGTCCATGCCGCCCATCGGGTTGGACGTGTCCGCCACCTCGACGTCGATCTCCTTGTCGTCGAGCTCGCCTGCGCGCAGGCGCTTGCGGAAGCTATCGCGCGTCGCCGGCGAGGCGGTCTTGCCGACGAGGGCGTCAAGTACCCGGTCCTCGGCGCCGGCATGGGCCTTGGCGCGGACCTCCTCGCGCTTCTTGTCGCGCGTCAGGCCGATGCCGATTTCCACGAGGTCGCGGATGATCTGCTCGACGTCGCGCCCGACATAGCCGACCTCGGTGAACTTCGTCGCCTCGACCTTGATGAAGGGGGCGCCCGCGAGCTTGGCGAGGCGGCGCGAGATTTCGGTCTTGCCGACGCCGGTCGGCCCGATCATCAGGATGTTCTTCGGGCTCACCTCCTCGCGGAGCGACCCGTCGAGCTGCTGGCGGCGCCAGCGGTTGCGCAAGGCCACGGCCACGGCGCGCTTGGCATCCTTCTGGCCGATGATGTGGCGGTCCAGCTCGGACACTATCTCGCGAGGGGAAAAGTCGGTCATGGACGGAAAGAGTCTCGGATCGATTGCGGTCCCCGGCCGGATGCCGGGGGCTTGGCGCCCACCCGACATGGGAATGCGCCGCGCCGCCCGCCAGAGGGGCGCATCCCAGTTGCAGGCGGGGCTCGCGAAAAACAACCGGAGGCAGGGTCGTTTCATCGGCGCTTCGCGGTAGGATAGATTACGCAGGTTCGCTCGAGCCCCCGCGAATCGCCATCCTGACCCGGCCGAACGCGCCCCGTCCTTGGAAAGGATCGCCATGACAGGATCCCGGATCCGCGTCCGCCCGATCGCCGCCTCGTCCCGTCGCGCCGCATGAGGCGCCCGGAGGCCAGCCTCGTCGGCCGCCTGGAGCGGCCGTGGACCGAACAGGCGTTGAAGACGGCGGTCGGCGAGATCGTGGCCGCGAGCGGCTTCGACCGCTTCGCCATGATGACCATCCCCTCGACCGACGAGGCCGGCGCCGAACTGCGCCCCCTCCTGTCGAACTGGGAGGACGAGTTCCGCATCGGCTTCGAGCGCCAGGGCCTTCATCGCTTCTCGCCGGTGGTGCGCGCGCTCGTCGGCGGCTCGCTGCCCTTCGTCTGGGACGCCGAGTTCGTCTACGGCTTCGACCCGGACGATCCCGACGGCTCGCCGCCGCAGGGCCGATTCCTCGCCGCGCACGGGTGCCTGTCGGGGGCCTACTGCCCGGTGCACG
The DNA here is from genome assembly GCF_900113065.1 of Aureimonas phyllosphaerae. GTDB lineage: Bacteria > Pseudomonadota > Alphaproteobacteria > Rhizobiales > Rhizobiaceae > Aureimonas > Aureimonas phyllosphaerae. Next base: position 32,685 of record NZ_FOOA01000016.1, on the reverse strand, counting down.
GCATTTCCGGCTTCACCGGGGTCCTGGCCGTATCGGGACGCGGGCCGGCGATCGCGGAGGCCGACGCCGACGGGCTGCAGCTTCTAGCCTTTGCCGCCTTCGGGGTGCTCGCCGCCTGCCGCTACGAGGAAAACCGCCGCAACAACCCGCTGACGGGGCGCGAGCGCGACTGCCTGAAGCTGGCCATGCTCGGCAAGACCTCGTCCGAGATCGGCACGATCCTGAAGCTCTCCGAGCACACGATCTCGCAGTACCTGACGTCGGCGACGCGCAAGCTCGACGCCTCCAACCGCACCCACGCCGTGGCGCTCGCTGCCCAGCTCGGCTACCTGTCGTGACGGTGCCGGGCGCCCTGCCGCCCGGCCTCGAGCACCATCCCGGGCGGCTCGACGGATCGGCGCAGGCCGCGCTCCTGGCCGCCGTGCGGGCGGTCGCCACTGCTGCGCCCCTCTATCGCCCGGCGATGCCCGGCACCGGCCGTCCCTTTTCGGTGCGGATGACGAATTGCGGATCGCTGGGCTGGGTGTCCGACCGGACGGGCTATCGCTACCAGCCGCTGCATCCCGAGACCGGCCGGCCCTGGCCGGCGATCCCGCCGCTGCTTCTTGCCCTCTGGCACGAGCTTGGCGGCTATCCCCATCCGCCCGAAGCCTGTCTCGTCAACTTCTACGATCCGGCAGCGCGGCTCGGGATGCACCAGGACAAGGACGAGGACGACCTCGAGGCGCCCGTCGTCTCGGTCTCGCTCGGCGACGACGGTGTCTTCCGCTTCGGCGGGTCGCCCCGCGGCGGGCCGACGCGCTCGCTGCGGCTGCGGTCGGGCGACGTGCTGGTCATGGGGGGAGCGAGCCGTCTCCTGTTTCACGGCGTCGACCGGATCGATCCCGGCACCTCGACGCTTCTGAAGGGCGAGGGCCGCATCAACCTCACCCTCAGGCGGGTGACGCGGCCCTGAGCATCGTTCGGGCGGGCGTCAGGCGCCCATCGAGGCCGGCAGGAACTGGTAGGCCCAGGTCTCCGTCAGCACCGTGTCGCCCTGGCGCATGTAGAGGCGCAGCTCCACCGGATCGCTGCCCTCGGCCGTGAGGTCGAAGGTAACGCGCCAGGCGGTGCCGACCTTGACCGAGTAGCAGTCGACCTTGCCGACCGTGCCGCGCGAGGCGGTGGCGATCGCCTCGACGCCCTTGGCCTCGCGGTCGAGCGCGGCGACGAGCCCGCCGTCGAAGTCCACCACGATCTTGGTGACGCCCGCCGGCCGCGGCTGGCCGGCGATGCCGCCGCGCCCGAGGCGCGTCGCCACGACCTTGCCGACGTCGCCGGGGAAGGGCTCGCGGTTCGACCAGTGCAGGACGTAGTCGAGGGTGATCGCGTCGCCTTTGCGCACGGGCTTGGCGGACAGCCAGTAGGCGGCGATGTTGTCGTGGATCTCGTCGTCGGTCGGGATCTCGACGAGCTGCACCATGCCGGCGCCCCAGTCGCCCTTCGGCTCGACCCAGACGCAGGCGCGCTTCTCGTAGAAGACGCCGTCGTCCTCGTAGTTGGCGAAGTCGCGGTCGCGCTGGAGGAGGCCGAAGCCGCGGGGCCCTTGGTCGGAGAAGCTCGACGTCATCACGCGCGGCGGGTTGTTGAGCGGGCGCCAGATGCGCTCGCCCGCGCCCGTCCACATCGCGAGGCCGTCGGAATCGTGGACTTCCGGCCGCCAGTCGATGCGGCGCTGCTTGTCGGTCTCGGAATACCAGTACATCGAGGTGAGGGCGGCGATGCCGAAGCGCTCGATGTCGTCGCGCGCGAAGTAGCGCGACTGGATGTCCATGACGATCGGCCCGCCCTTCTTGATGTCCATGCGCAGGACACCGGCGACGCGGGGGGAGTTGAGAAGGCATGTGATGACGAGCCGGCCGTCGGCCGAGGGCTCGAGGAAGAAGTCTGTGAAGCGCGGAAACTCCTCCGGCGTCGGCATGGCGACGTCGATCGCGAGCGCGCGGGCCGACATGCCGAACTGGTTGTCCTCGCCCGACGTGCGGAAATAGGCGGCGCCGAGGAAGGCCAGCCAGTCGGCGTCCGAGCCAGGCTCGAGCACGCGGAAGCCCGCAAAGCCGATGTCGTCCGGAAGCTCCTTGGCGGGCGAGTCCGACGGGATCGTGAAGAGGTTGGGGTCGTAGCGCAGTGTGCGCGCCTCGCCGTTCTCGACGACGTGGATGCCGACCGGCAGCTTGAAGTAGCGCCCGAGATGGAAGAAGCGGATCGGCGCCTTGCCGTCGTTCAGCTCCAGCGTCTCGCTCTTCTTGTACTGGATGCGCCAGTGCTGGTCGAAGTCGATGCGCTCGAGGACATCGGCCGAGCGCGGCACTTCCGGAACGTAGGGGCTTGCAGCCAGCGCCCGCGCCCGCTCCACCAGCGTGTCGAACGAGAAGGGTTCGGGCGCCCCGAACCGGAGGAGGTCGCCGTCGGCGGCGAGCGCGCCGCGCGTTGCGGAGGCCAGGCCGAGGGCCGCAAGCCCCATCATCCATTCGCGTCGGTTGAGGTCGATCGTCATCGGCGTTCCCACGTCCCTGTTCGAAGCCGGGCCGGGAGTTGGGCTGAGTTGATTTGAATGTCAACTCACGTCGTTTGTCCCAGCGTCATGCCAAGGGCCAGACGCCCGGGTTCTGCACTCCGGCCGGGGCGCGCCGGAGCGCCCGTCAGATCTTGCGCAGCGCCACCTCTTCCACGAGGTGGTCGCCGCCCTTGCGCAGGATGAGGTCGGCACGCGGGCGCGTCGGCAGAATGTTCTCGTAGAGGTTCTTCGCGTTGATCGTGGCCCAGAGCCGCTCGGCGACCTCCAGCGCCTCGGCTTCCGAGATCTTCGAGTAGCGATGGAAGAACGAGGTCTCCTCGCGGAAGGCCGTCTCGCGCAGGCGCATGAAGCGCGAGATGTACCAGCGGTGGAGGTCCCGCTCGTCGGCGTCGATATAGATCGAGTGGTCGAAGAAGTCGGAGACGAAAGGCACGAACTTGCCGTCGCGCGGCATCTCGCGGGTCTGGAGGACGTTGAGGCCCTCGAAGATCAGGATGTCGGGCTGATCCACCTCGATCCGGTCGCCCTCCAGAACGTCGTAGAAGAAGTGCGAGTAGACGGGCGCGGTCACGTGGCGCGCGCCCGCCTTGATCGCCGACAGGAAGCGCAGGATCGCTGATACGTCGTAGCTCTCGGGGAAGCCCTTGCGCTGCATCAGCCCGTCGCGCTCGAGGACCGCGTTCGGGTAGAGGAAGCCGTCGGTGGTCACGAGGTCGACCTTCGGCGTGCCCGGCCAGCGCGCCAGAAGCTCCTTCAGGATACGGGCGGTCGTCGACTTGCCGGCCGCGACCGAGCCGGCGATGCCGATGATGAAGGGCGTCTTGACCTGGGTCGAGCCGCGCAGGAAGCGCTTGCGCTGGCGAAACAGCGCCTGGCTGGATTCGACGTGCGAGTAGAGGAGGCGCGATACGGCGAGGTAGATGCGCTCCACCTCGTCGAGGTCGATCGTGTCGCCGAGCGAGCGCAGGCGACGCACCTCGTCGGCCGTCAGCGTCAGCGCCTCGCGGCCACGGAACGTCGCCCATTCGGCCGCGGAGAAGAAGTGATAGGGCGACAGGGTCGCGGGCACCAGCTGGTCCATCGCCGCCGCCTCAGCCCTCATGCGTCCGTGCGGCCTTTTCGGCAAGCCCCGTGCGCGCGGTGCGCGACTGGAGCTCGGCCATGACGTCGGCGAGCGGAACGCCGCGCAGGTGAAGGAGCACGAGGAGATGGTAGAGAAGGTCCGCCGCCTCGCCGGTCAGCGCCTTGTCGTCCTCCGACAGCGCCGCGATCACGGTCTCCACCGCCTCCTCGCCGACCTTCTGCGCGACCTTGCCCACGCCGCGCCGCGCGAGCTTGGCGGTGTAGGAGTCGGGATCGGGGGAGGCGGCGCGCTCGGCGACGATCGCTTCGAGCCGGGTCAGGTCGAACATCGCAGCGCCTTTCAGGAAGCGACGGGAAGGGGGGCGGGCGTCGAGGCGCCGTCGAGCCGCATCGGGATACCGGCAGCCGCCATGTGGCGCTTGGCCTCGCCGATCGTGTGCGTGCCGAAATGGAAGATCGAGGCGGCGAGCACCGCCGTCGCGCCGCCCTCGCGCACGCCGGCCACGAGATGGTCGAGCGTGCCGACGCCGCCGCTCGCGATCACCGGGACGGCGACCGCGTCGGCGACCGCGCGCGTCAGGCCGAGATCGAAACCCGCCTTGGTGCCGTCGCGGTCCATCGAGGTGAGAAGGATCTCGCCTGCGCCGAGCGCCACGACGCGCCGCGCGAACTCGACGGCATCGATGCCCGTCGCCTGTCGCCCGCCATGGGTGAAGATCTCCCAGCGGCCCGCCTCGCCGTCGGCCGAGACGCGCTTGGCGTCGATCGCGACCACGATGCACTGGTTGCCGAACTTGTCGGCGGCCTCGGCGACGAACTCCGGACGCTTCACGGCGGCCGTGTTGATCGACACCTTGTCGGCGCCCGCAAGCAGCAGCCTACGGATATCGGCGACCTCGCGCACGCCGCCCCCGACCGTCACCGGCATGAAGCAGGCCTCGGCGGTGCGGGCGACGACGTCGAAGATGGTCTCGCGGTTATCGGAGGAGGCGGTGATATCGAGGAAGCAGAGCTCGTCGGCGCCCGCCGCGTCGTAGGCGCGCGCGGCCTCCACCGGATCGCCCGCGTCGACGAGGCCTTCGAAGTTGACGCCCTTGACCACGCGACCGTCCTTGACGTCGAGGCAGGGAATGATGCGCGCCTTGAGGGTCACTTCGAAGCCGTCTCCGTTCCGCGTCCGGCGGGCAGGAGCCGGTGTTCCGCGCTTATGCGATGCCGCGATAAAGGTCCGCAAGGGGCAGCGCCAGGCCGAAGCCCGCGAGCGCCACGCTCTCCTCGCGCCCGACGATCATCTCGGGCGAGCCGAACGTCCCGTCCTCGCCCCGCGCCCAGAGCCAGACGCGGGGCTCGTCCTGCGACAGGACGAGGTAGTGCCGAAGCGAGGGGAGGGCGGTGTAGTCGCGGACCTTCTCGCCGAAGTCGCGCGCCATGGACGAGGGCGACAGGATTTCGGCGACGAGGACCGGCGCGTGGGCGACGAGATCGTGCCCGTTGCCGCCCGTCTGGTCGACATAGACATCGGGGAAGCGGACCCCGTCGGGCGTGCGCACGCCGAAGTCTGCGGCGCCGACCTCGTAGCGGTCGGGATCGAGGCCGCGCGCAAGGAAGACCGTGAGCGCCGTCGTCAGCTTCGCGTGGTTGCGCGAGACGTTGATCGTCATGTCGACCACCTTTCCGCGAACGAACTCACGCTTGCCGTCGAGCCCCTCGAAGGCCCGCAGGAAGTCGTCCGCGGTTCGGATGGTCGGCACTTGGATGTTCATGCGGTCAATCTAGTCCCGCGCGGGCACCCTGCAAAGGCTCGCCGGCTGACTCACGTGAAACATCAACCGCGCAGGCGCGCCAACGCCTCCGCCGGATCGATACGCCCGTCATAGAGGGCGCGGCCCGAGATGGCGCCTTCCAGAAGCGCGGCCTCAGGCGCGGCGAGGCGCTCGATGTCGGCCATGGAGGCAAGGCCCCCGGAGGCGATCACGGGAATGCGCACGGCCTTGGCGAGCGCGATGGTCGCGTCCCAGTTGATGCCGGCGAGGATGCCGTCGCGGTCGATGTCGGTGTAGATGATCGCCGAGACGCCGGCGTCCTCGAAGCGGCGGGCCATGTCCTCGACGGTGAGCTCGGACGATTCGGCCCAGCCCTCGACCGCGACCTTGCCGCCCTTGGCATCGATGCCGACCGCGACCTTTCCCGGAAAGCGCCGGGCGGCCTCGCGCACCAGCGCGGGATCGCGCACGGCAACCGTGCCAAGGATGACGCGCGCAAGACCCGCGCCGAGCCAGCGCTCCACGTCGGCGAGCGTGCGGATACCGCCGCCGAGCTGCACCTTCATGTCCCCGCCCACCGCTGCCACGATCGCCTCGACCGCCGCGGCGTTCACCGCCCGGCCCTCGAAAGCGCCGTTGAGATCGACGACGTGGAGATGCGTGAAGCCCTGGGTTCGGAACGCCCGCGCCTGGGCGGCCGGATCGGCGTTGTAGACGGTCGCCTCATCCATCAGCCCGAGCTTCAGGCGCACGCACTCGCCGTCCTTGAGGTCGATCGCGGGAAAGAGGATGGGCATCAGGGCTTCCAGCGCAGGAAGTTGGCGATCAGGGACAGACCGAGCGTCTGGCTCTTTTCGGGGTGGAACTGGGTGCCGGCCTTGTTGCCGCTGGCGACGATCGCCGTCACCGGGCCGCCGTAGTCGGCGGTCGCCAGCACCTCGTCGGGCCGGCGCGCCACCAGATGGTAGGAGTGGACGAAATAGGCGTGGAGGCCGGTCTCGCCGGTCTCGATACCGTGGAGGAGCGGGTGGGCGTGTTTCACGTGAATCGTGTTCCAGCCCATCTGCGGGATCCTCAGCGACGGATTGCTCGGCACGATCGGCTCGACGTCGCCGCCGATCCAGTCGAGGCCGTCGGTGATCGTCTTCTCCAGCCCGCGCTCGGCCATGAGCTGCATGCCGACGCAGATGCCGAGGAACGGGCGGCCGCGCTGCTCAACGCCCTCGCGCAAAGCCTCCAGAAGGCCCGGTGCCGCATCGAGGCCGCGCCGGCAGTCGGCAAAAGCGCCGACGCCCGGCAGCACCAGACGATCGGCCGCGCGGATGGCCGAGGGATCGTCCGTCACCAGGATACGGCTGTCGTCGCCCGCTTCGCGCGCCGCACGCTCGAAGGCCTTGGCGGCCGATCGCAAATTGCCGGAGCCGTAGTCGATGATGGCGACGCTTGGCATCGTCATGCGCTCCTGAGGTCGAACAGGGAGGGGCCCGGACGCAGCGGCGAACGCGGCTCGCCCGACCGGTCGATGAGAGGTTTAGCCTTCGGCATCTCGGTCGTTTCGCCTGCGTAATAAAGCAACTCGGCGTCGATTGCGTCGCGCGCCCACACCGCGCCGGCATCCCGCCAGCCGCGCCGGGCGAGCCGGCGGACCACCAGCGATGGGCCTTCCAGCGCCACCCCAAGGCCGAGGAGCAGCGACAGGAGGGCCGCCGCCGGCAGGTCGTCGCTCGGCGCCGCCACCATCACGAGGATATCGACGAGGAACACCGCGACGGCCGCCAGATACAGGCGATGCCCGAGCAACCAGAGGCTCGGGAGGACCACAGCGAAGGGCCGGAACCCGTCGCGCAGGAACCGCGCGCTCTCCGTTCGCCCTTCAGCGCCCGGCGGCTCGAAGATGCGGTATCGCCTCACGCCAGCATGCCCTTGGTGGAGGGCACGAGGTCGGCCTGCCGCGGATCGATCGACAGCGCCTCGCCGAGCACCCGCGCCACCGCCTTGAAGCAGGTCTCCGCGATGTGGTGCGAGTTGTCGCCGTAGATCGTCTCGATGTGCAGCGTCAGGCCCGCGTTGATCGCGAAGGCCTGGAAGAACTCGCGCACCAGCTGCGTGTCGAACGTGCCGATCTTCTCGGTCGGAAACTCAGTCCGGAACACCAGGAACGGCCGGCCCGAGACGTCGACCGCCGCGCGCGTCAGGCACTCGTCCATGGCAAGATCCAGCGAGGCATAGCGCCGGATGCCCCGCCGCTCGCCCATGGCCTTGCGGATCGCCTGGCCGAGCGCGATGCCGACATCCTCCACCGTGTGGTGGTCGTCGATGTGATAGTCGCCCTTGGCCTCGGCGCGGATGTCGATCAAGGAATGGCGCGCCAGATGGTCCAGCATGTGGTCGAAGAAGCCGACGCCGGTCGCGACGTCCGCCCGGCCCTGGCCGTCCAGGTCGACGCGGACCCGGATCTGCGTCTCCTTCGTCGCCCGGTCCACCGACGCATCCCGCCGTCCCGCCGTCTCGCCCATCGCCCGTCCATCCTCGATCGTTCCGCCGCTTCATACAGAAGCGAGCGGGCGGAGCCAACCAACAGGCATGCGTGGGGAAGACGGGGGCACTGCCCCCGGCCCCGCCAGGGGAAATGATTTCCCCTGGACCCCTCATCTGTTGAGATGCGTCCGAGATGAAAGAGGGCCAGCGGCCCTCTTTCATCTCGGAAAAGTCCCAGGAGAAAAGAAGGGTTCGGGAATTCCTTCCCGAGCGGGGATCGGGGCGGCAGCCCCGCCAGCCCATGCGCGGCGCCCTTGTTGGCACGGCCCCGGCGCTCCCATATGGGACGCGGAACGAACAAGGACGAAACGAGAATGATGGACCAGCACGACCCGGCGAAGATGTACGGGACGACGATCGTCACGGTGCGCAAGGGCGGCAAGGTGGTGGTGGCGGGCGACGGGCAGGTGTCGCTCGGCAACACGGTGATGAAGGGCAACGCCCGCAAGGTGCGACGCATCGGCAAGGAGGGCAAGGTCATTGCCGGCTTCGCGGGCGCGACGGCGGACGCGTTCACGCTTCTGGAGCGGCTGGAGGCCAAGCTCGAGCAGTATCCCGACCAGCTGATGCGCGCCTGCGTGGAACTGGCCAAGGATTGGCGCACCGACCGGTATCTGCGCCGCTTGGAGGCGATGATGATCGTAGCCGACGCGCGGGTGACGCTGACGCTGACCGGCAACGGCGACGTGCTCGAGCCGGAGAACGGCGTGATCGCGATCGGCTCGGGCGGCAATTACGCGCTGGCGGCGGCCCGCGCGCTCGCCGAAACCGAGCTTTCGGCCGAGGAGATCGCGCGGCGCTCCATGCGCATCGCGGCGGAAATCTGCATCTACACCAACGAGAACGTCATCCTGGAAAGCCTCGAGGCGGCCTGACGCTCCCGGCGGATAGGCGGGCCTCGACCACTGGCCCGCCGGGCGGCCCCGTTCCATCTTGGCAGGATGGACGCTGCCGCCCCGCCCCGCCTCGACCCCGATCCGCCGTCCGGGCGCTTCCAGCGCTTCCGGCGGCGGCTCGATTTCCTCTACCATGCCGACCACCCGACGGCGGTTCGCTTCCAGGGATGGATCGCGATCGTCGACCTCGTGGTCATCGCCTTCTTCGTGATGGCGCCGGTGCTGGAGGAGAAGCGCTACTTCCTCTGGCTCGACTATTCGCTGGCGGCGCTGCTGCTTCTCGACTTTTCGGCGCGCGCGCTGGCCGCACCGAGCCTCAAGGCGTGGGCGCGGCGGCCGGTGATCTGGGTGGACGCCCTGATCCTACTGACGCTCCTTCTGCCGGCGATGTTCTTCAACGTCGGCTTCCTGCGCATCCTTCGGCTCTGGACCCTGTCGCGCAAGGACGTCCTGTGGCGGCCCCTGCGTCGGCGGGGCTGGCAGAAGTGGGAGGAGGCGGGGCGGGCGGTGATCAACCTCCTGACCTGCCTGTTCCTGGCGACGGGGTTCATCTACACGGCCTTCGTGCGGGAGGGGTCGGGCATCGAAGGCTATATTGACGCCCTCTACTTCACCGTCGCGACGATGACGACCACGGGCTTCGGCGACGTGACGCTGCCGGGACCGGCGGGCAAGCTCACCTCCGTCGTGATCATGATCGTCGGCATCTCGCTTTTCGTGCGCCTCGCGCAGACCGTGTTCCGGCCCTACAAGGTGTTCTTCCGCTGCCCGGCCTGCGCGCTGGAGCGACACGAGCCGGATGCCGTCCATTGCAAGGCCTGCGGCCATATCCTGGCGATCCCGGATGCGGGCGGCGACTGACCGATCCGGCCGCGCGGTGCCGTGACCTTCGGGAAACGATCGTGCAACCTCCGGTCCTGACCGGCGTTGAGGGGCGGTTCTGGATGATAGAAGGATGAACGCGATGCGCCGACTGATCGCCCTTGCGGGCCTTGCCAGCCTGATCGCCGCGCCGGCCCTGGCGCAGACCACGACGACCATCATCACGCAGGAAGCGGCGCCGGCTGCGACCGTGGTCGCCGTTCCCGCGCCGGTGCGCACCTACGTCACGCAGCAGACCATTCCGTCGGTGACCTACGAGCGCCAGATCGTCGTCGGCGAGCCGCTGCCCCAGGCTGTCGAGTATCACGTCATCCCCGACAATGACGGCTACGCCTACGCTGTCGTCAACAACCAGCGGGTGATCGTCGACCCGCAGACCCGCAGCGTGATCGAGGTCTACGACTGAGAATTCTCCAAAGATAACAATCGGCCTCTTGAAAGGGGACGAGGATCCACCCATCTCTCGGTCAGGCGGCGCGTCCCGGTTCCGGTTGAAGCGCCGCCAGAAGTCCGGCCTGTCGTCCGACCACGGATGTACTGGCGAGGTGTTGGGCCGGATCTCCATTTCGAAAGAATGGACGCGGAGCCGTCGGGAGATCCCCGGCGGCTTTTTCGTGTGCGCTCGGCTGTTGCCGCCGCGCGCTTGTGCACATATGCAACCTTTGCACGTTATCGTTCGATCTACAGGCGAATACTGACAAACAGGTCGGCAGCCCATGCAGCGTCATGACATGCCCCAGTCCGTCGACGGGTTCCTCGACATCCGCGCCATGCTGCGCCTGGTGCGACAGAACCTCGGACTGGACATTGCCTTCATCGGCGAGTTCGTCGGCGGACGGCGGGTGTTCCGCCATGTCGACGCCGATGCCCCCGTTCTCCTTCGGGAAGGGGACAGCGACCTGCTGGAGGAGACCTATTGCGGCGGGGTCGTCGAGGGCCGTCTGCCCGAACTCATGCCCGACACCGCGCGCGTAGCGGAGGCCGCGCGCCTGCCGGTCACGAGGACCCTGCCGATCGGCTCGCATCTCAGCGTGCCCATCCGCCTGTCCAACGGCATGGTCTACGGCACGTTCTGCTGCTTCGGCCATGCCCCGGACCACTCCCTGAACCAGCGCGACCTCGCCGTCATGCGCACCTTCGCCGGCCTCGTCGCGCAACGGGTCGACCGCGACCTTCAGGCCGAGAGTCTTCTTGCGGCCAAGCGCGCGCGCATCCGCCGGCTTCTCGACGACGGCGGGCCGACGATCGTGTTCCAGCCGGTGTTCCTGATGGACGGGCTCGTTCCGGTCGGCGCGGAAGCGCTCTCGCGCTTTCCCGCAGATCCCCACCGTTCCGTGGAGACCTGGTTCACGGATGCGGCCGAGGTCGGGCTCCAGATCGAGATGGAGCACCGGGCGATCGCCAATGCGCTCGATGCCTATGCGCCGGTCTGGGCGCGCCACCGGGTGCAGCTCGGCCTTAACGCCTCGCCGGCCGCGATCCTCGCCCCCGGTTTCCTCGATCTTCTCGCCGGGACCCCGGCCGACCGGCTGGTCCTCGAGGTCACCGAACACGAGCGGATCGACGACTATGCCGATCTTCTCGCAGCCCTCGGCCGCTTGCGCGAGCGCGGCGTGCGCATCGCGATCGACGACGTGGGCGCGGGTTATTCCTCAATGAGCCGCGTCGTGGCGATCCGCCCCGACATCATCAAGCTCGACCGCGAGATCGTGCACGGCCTCGACACCGACCTGATGCGTCAGGCGCTGGCTCGCGCGCTCGTCGATTTCGCCGAGCGCTGCGGCTGCAAGGTCGTGGCCGAGGGCGTCGAGACGCCGGGGGAACTGGCCGTTCTCTCCGAACTGAAGGTTCAGGGCCTCCAAGGATATCTCCTCGGGCGTCCCGCGGGCGTCGATGCGATGGAGCGGGTTCTGGCTCAGGGCGCAAGGCGCTTCGAGGCGATGGCAGACGCCGGCTGACCCGTTCGTGCGCGGGTGATTGACAGCCTCCGGCAAGCAGTCGAAGACACGGGGGAGCAGCCGCAGGGGAGGCGACGGCGATGCCCGGGGTCTTTCGCGCGCCTGCCGTGATCCGCGAAGACCAGCGAGGCCTTTCCCCGTGACCCAGCGCCTGTCCGACGACACCCTGTCCACGATCCCGTCCGATGTCGCGCGGCCCCGCTTCGACCGGGCCGCCACGCGCATCGGGATCGTGCATCTCGGCCTCGGCGCCTTCCACCGAGCCCATCAGGCCGTGGCGACGCAGGCCGTGCTGGACGGTGGCGACCGTGCCTGGGGCATTGCCGGCGTATCGCTGCGCTCGCCCGACACGCGCGACGCCCTCCAGCCCCAGGACGGGCTCTATACGGTCGCGGTGCGCTCAGGGGGCGGTGACCGGTTCGAGGTCGTCGGCGCGATCCTGCGCCAGCTCGTGGCGCCGGAGGACCCGGAGGAGGTGCTCGCCCTGATGGCGACGCCCGACACGCGCATCGTCTCGCTGACCGTGACGGAGAAGGGCTACTGCCACCACCCGGCGACGGGCGCGCTCGACGAGGCCCATCCCGACATCGTGCACGACCTTGCCCACCCGCACGCGCCCCGCTCGGCGCCCGGCTTCCTGGTCGAGGCGCTGCACCGGCGGCGGGAGGCGGGTCTGCCGCCCTTCACGGTCCTCTCCTGCGACAACCTTCCGGCCAATGGCGAGACGGCGCGGCGCGTGGTCTCGGCCTTTGCCGAGCTGCGGGGGGCCGCCCTTGGCAGCTTCGTCGCGCGCGAGGTGCCGTTCCCCTCGACCATGGTGGACCGGATCGTGCCTGCCACCACCGATGCCGACCGGGCGCTGGTGGCCGAGCGGCTCGGGGTCGAGGAAGCCTGGCCCGTGATGACCGAGCCCTTCTCGCAATGGGTGATCGAGGATCATTTCGCCGACGGCCGGCCGGACTGGACGCTCGGGGGTGCACGCTTCGTCGCCGACGTCGAGCCCTTCGAACTGATGAAGCTGCGTCTTCTCAACGGCTCGCACTCGACGCTCGCCTATCTCGGCTATCTCGCCGGCCACGAGACCGTGTCGCAGGCGATGGCCGACGCGCCCTTCGCAGCCCTTCTTGCCGCGATGATGGAGAGGGAGATCGCGCCGACGCTGCCGCCGCTCTTCGGCTTCGATCTCGCCGCCTACCGCGCCGAGCTCCTCCAGCGCTTCCGCAATCCGGCCCTGCGGCATCGCACCTGGCAGATCGCCATGGACGGCTCGCAGAAGGTGCCGCAGCGCCTGCTCGGCACGATCCGCGACCGGCTGAAGGCCGGCGAGCCGTTCGAGCGGCTGGCGCTCGGCCTCGCCGGCTGGATCCGCTATGCCGGCGGGCGCGACGAGCGGGGCGGGACGATCGACGTGCGCGACCCGATGGCCGCGCGCCTGAAGGACCTGAGCGAGCGGGCGGGCGACGATCCGGCGCGTCTCGCCGACGCCTTCCTGTCGCTCCACGAGGTCTTCGGCGACGACCTGCCGGCCGACCCGCGCTTGCGCCGCGCGCTGGAAGGCGCGCTCGAACGGCTGATCACGGTCGGCGCGGCAAAAGCCGTCGCCGAGCGCGCCTGAAGCGATCAGACCGAGCGCATCAGGCCGCCGTCGACGCGGATGTTCTGGCCGGTGATGTAGCCGGCCCCGTCCGAGGCGAGGAAGGCGATGGTGGCGGCGATCTCCGCCGTCGTCCCGTAGCGGCCCATCGGCACACTCTGCCGGCGCTCCTCCGTGCCCGGCAGGCTGTCGATCCAGCCGGGCAGGACGTTGTTCATGCGCACGTTCCGGGGCGCGTGCGCGTCGGCGAAGAGCTTGGTGAAGGCGGCCAGCCCCGCGCGGAACACCGCCGAAGTCGGAAACAGGGGGCTCGGCTCGAAGGCCCAGGCCGTCGACACGTTGACGATCGCCCCGCCGCCGTTCGCCGCCATGATCGGCGCGACGAGGCGCGACGGGCGCACGACGTTGAGGAAGTAGGTGTCGAGACCGTGATGCCAGTCCTCGTCGGTGATGTCGAGCACGGCCGCGCGCGGCCCGTGGCCGGCGCTGTTGACGAGGACGTCGATCCGCCCCCAGCGCTCCATCGCGCCGTCGACGAGACGCCCGAGGTCGTCCGCCGACTGGTTCGAGCCGGTGACGCCGAAGCCGCCCAGCGCTTGCGCCAGCGCCTCGCCCTTGCCGGACGAGGACAGGACCGCGACCCGGCATCCGTCCTGGGCGAGCCGCCGCGCCGCCGCCGCGCCCATGCCGCTGCCGCCCGCCGTCACCAGCGCCACCCTGTCCGCCATGATCTTGTCCCTGTCCTTGGTCCACGCGCCGATCGTCGCACGCCCGCCGCCCCATCCTGGCATGGGCCGGCGCGCCGGCGGAAGAGGCGTTGCCGGCCGGCGCGCCGCGCCATGCGTTCGCGCACACGCGCAAATGCGTTGCGCGGGCCTGAGGGCTTGGCTAGTCAAGGAAGGGCGGTCCCGTCCGGCCGCCGAGCGACCCATGAGCCGATGAGTTTTCCGATGCGTCAGACGTCCGATCGGACCTCGTCCGGCAATGCCGAACTCGACCATATCCTGAACGGCGGCTTGCCGACGGGGCGGCTCTACCTCGTGGAAGGGGCGCCCGGCTCCGGCAAGACGACGCTCGCCATGCGCTTCCTGATCGACGGGGCGGAGCGGGGCGAGCGCTGCCTCTACGTCACCCTGTCGGAGACGCGCGAGGAGCTTCTCGCGGTCGCGGCCTCGCACGGGTTCGACCTGTCGGCGATCGACATCTTCGAATTGTCGTCGGCGGAAGCCGTGCTCGGCGAGGGCCGCGAGCAGTCGATCCTCCATTCCTTCGAGGTCGAGCTCGGCGGCATGATCCAGCTGATCCAGGACGAGGTGGAGCGCGTGCGCCCGCACCGCGTCGTCTTCGACAGCCTGTCGGAAATGCGGCTCCTCGCGCAGGACCCCTTGCGCTACCGCCGGCAGGTCCTGCTCCTGAAGCAGTTCTTCGCCCCGCGCGGGGCGACCGTCATCCTGATCGACGACCTGACGGCGGGCGATGCCGGGCGGCGGGACACGCACCTCCACAGCCTGTGCCACGGCGTCCTGACGCTGGAGCGCCTGACGCTCGAGTTCGGCGCCGCGCGCCGCCGCCTCCAGGTGCAGAAGCTGCGCGGCGTCGACTTCATCGCGGGCTTTCACGACTTCACGATCCGCCGCGGCGGTCTCTCGGTGTTTCCGCGCCTCATCGCCGCGCAGCATCACACGCCCTTCCTCGGCGATCCCATGGCAAGCGGCATCGCCGAGCTCGACGCGCTGCTCTACGGCGGACCGCTTCGAGGCACGAGCACGCTGATCACCGGCCCGGCCGGCACCGGCAAGACGACGCTCGCCCTCCAGTATGTCGAAGCCGCCTGCCGGCGCGGCGAGCCGGCCACGATCTACGAGTTCGACGAGCGCATCGGCACGATGATGGTGCGCGCGACGGCCATGGGGCTCGATCTCCAGCCGCATCTCGACAGCGGGCTCCTGCGCATCGTGCAGGTCGATCCGGCCGAGATCTCGCCCGGCGAGTTCGCCTTCGGCGTCCGGCGGGAGGTCGAGGCGCGCGGCTGCCGCCTTCTCGTGATCGACAGCCTCAACGGCTATCTCGCCGCCATGCCCCAGGAGCAGCAGCTGATCCTTCAGATCCACGAGATCCTGTCCTACCTCAACCAGAAGGGCGTCGGCACCTTCCTGATCAACCCGCAGCACGGGCTGGTCGGCACCATGTCGACGGGCACGCTCAACATCTCCTACGTCGCCGACACGGTGATCCTGATCCGCTTCTTCGAGGCGGAGGGGCGGTTCCGCAAGGCGATCTCGATCCTCAAGAACCGTAGCGGGCCGCACGAGGAGGCGATCCGCGAGCTTCGCATCGACGCCGGTGGCATCCGCGTCGGCGCGCCGCTCGTGCAGTTTCGCGGCATCCTGACCGGAACGCCGGAATATTCCGGCGAGGTCGGTCCGCTGATGGAAGAGCGGACACGTGCATAGGCGGGCGGCGCAAGGCTTCGAGGTCCTGATCTGCGCCCCCTTCGGGCGCGACGCCGAAAGCATGCGCGAGCTCCTGGCGCAGGAGCAGTACCGGGCGACCGTCTGCGCCGATCTGACGACGCTGAGCGAGCGGGTGACCGGCGAGGCGGGCGAGAGCGTGGGGCTGATCCTCGTCACGCAGGAAGCCCTCGAGCCCGGCTTCGACACCTTGGCCGCGGCGCTCCGCACCCAGCCCGACTGGTCCGACATCCCGATCATGGTGCTGGCGGCGCGGCGCACGGGGCGCTCCGACGCGATCGTCGGCCTGCGCCATCGCCTGCCCGAGACCGTCACCAACGTGATGATCCTGGAGCGGCCGCTCGGCATCGAGTCGCTCGTCAGCTCCATCGCCTCCGCGATGCGCGCGCGCCAGAAGCAGTTCGAGATGCGCGACCGGCTGCGCGAGCTGACCGCCAGCCGCGAGGCGCTGGCCGCGTCCGAGCGCGAGCTGCGGCTCGTCACCGACTCGCTGCCGGTCCTCATCGCCTTTGTCGACCGCGATCTCGTCTACCGCTTCGCCAACCGTGCCTACGAGGACTGGTTCGGCACCCGCGCGGACACGGTGATCGGGCGCACCATCCCCGAAGTCCTCGGACCGGACACGTTCGAAACGCGGCGCGAGGCCGTGCGCCGGGCGCTTGCCGGCGAGCCGGCGCTCTTCGAGGCGCAGCTCGCCATGCCGGGCCGCGCCGATCGCCTGTCGGAAATCCGCTACCTGCCGCGCCGCGACGCGGCAGGCCGGGTCGACGGGTTCCACATCTTCGTGCTCGACGTGACGGCGCAGAAACGCATGGAGAACGAGCTGCGCGAGGCCGCCGCCTCGCTGGAGGCGCGTGTTGCCGAGCGCACCGAGGCGCTGCGCGACGAGATGGCCCGGCGCGAGGGGGCGGAGGAGGCGCTGCGCCAGTCGCAGAAGATGGAGGCGATCGGCCAGCTGACCGGCGGCATCGCCCACGACTTCAACAACATGCTGGCGGGCGTCATCGGCTCGCTCGACCTGATGCGCCGGCGGATCGACACCGGCGACATGGAGGCGCTGGAGCGCTACCGCAGCAACGCCATGCAGGCCGCCCAACGCGCCGCGACCCTGACTGCACGCCTCCTCGCCTTCGGTCGCCGCCAGTCGCTCGACCTGAAAGCGCTCGACCTCAACACCGTCGTCGAGGGCATGGAGGATCTCCTGCGTCGGACGCTCGGCGAAAACATCGAGATCGAGACGCGCCTCTGCCCCGAGCCGCTCGTTGCGCGCACCGACGTCAGCCAGCTCGAGAACTCGCTCCTGAACCTTGCGATCAACGCGCGCGACGCCATGCCGGACGGCGGGCGCCTGACGATCACGGCGCGCCGCGCGACGGACGCGGAAACGCGGGCCGCCGCGCGCCCCGGCCCCTTCGCGGCGCTCGAGGTCGCCGACACGGGCTCGGGCATGTCGCCGGAAACCCTCGCCAAGGCCTTCGAGCCCTTTTTCACCACCAAGCCGCTCGGCCAGGGCACCGGCCTCGGCCTGTCGCAGATCTACGGCTTCGCCCGGCAGTCCGGCGGCCATGTCGCGATCGACAGCCGCGAGGGCGAAGGCACCTCGATCCGCCTTCTCCTGCCCGCAGAGGCCGGGACGGTGGCGGTGGAAAGCGCGGTCGCGACCGGCGAGGTACCGGCGGGCGAGGGGGAGACCGTCCTCGTGGTGGAGGACGAGGGTCTGGTGCGCATGCTGATCGTCGACGTTCTCGGCGACCTCGGCTACCAGCCGCTGGAGGCGGTCGATGCCGCGATGGCGCTGCCGATGCTGGAATCGTCCGCGCGCATCGACCTTCTCGTCACCGATGTCGGCCTGCCCGGCATGAACGGGCGGCAGCTGGCCGAGATCGCGCGCCGCCTGCGGCCCGAGCTGAAGATCCTGTTCGTGACCGGCTACGCGGAATCGGCCTCGGTGCGCGGCGAGTTCCTCGGCGAGAACATGGATCTCATCGCCAAGCCTTTCGAATACGAGGCGCTGGGCGCCAAGGTGCGCGAGATGATCCTGGGGCGGCCCGCCGGCTGACCGGCCGCCCGGAGGGGATCAGCAGTTGGCGGCGATGCCCTGCGTGTCGTTGGCCGCGCGTGCCGTCTGGCAGGCTGCATCGCGCGTCAGGTTGTTGAGGCCCTGCTTGGCGGCGTCGATCGCCTGGCCCGTCGCCTGCTGGGCGCGCTCGAGCGCCGGAGCGGCCGCATCGCGCGCCTCCTGCGCCGCGGCGCCGATCGCTTGGCCGGTCTCGCGGCCCGCCTGCCCGATCGCGTCCGCGGCTTCCTGCGCCTCAGTGCGCGCCGTGCCGGCAGGCGTCGTTGTCGTGGTGGTGGTCGTTGTCGTCGCCGGCGCGGTGGCGGCCGGCGTCGAGGGCGCATCGTCGCCGCAGGCGGCCAGCGCCAGCGTCGCGGCGAGGGCGAAGGGCGTCAGCTTGTTCATTCGTTCTGATCCTTTGTCGAAGCCGTAAGTCACGGCGTCCCCTTGCGCGGCAAGGTGCGGCGGCCGGCCCCGGTTTCAAGTGCCGGCTACCGGCGGTCAGGACGACGACCGGCGAGATGATCGATGTGAAAATGTCATGGAAGGACAATGGGTTGCGAGGCGATCGCTCGAATGCGGCGCCGCGTGCTCTCGAAATGTTCACCATCCGTCCACCTTCGCCGCGTAAGGCTTGCGCAAACGCCGTCAGCCAAGGGAGCCGCGTCATGACCCAGCGCAAGCCGCGTTCGCGCAAGGGCGCCAAGCCGCGCGCCCCCGCCGGGCGCCGGGTCGGTCCGGTGTGGTGGGGGCTCGGCATCCTGGCGGTCGGCTGGATCGCCTTCGACGCCAACCGCGCGGTCGTCGAGCGACATGTGCCGCAGGTCGCCGCGTTGGAGCGGATGCTGACCGAAGCCAACGCGCCGGCCACCGCCCATCGCGACGCCGCGCCGAGGCGTCCCGCCGTAACGCCGGCTGCCGTGGACCGGCCGCGCTCGGCCGAGCCGCGCGCCCCCGAGGCTCGTCAGGCGGCGCTCCGTCCACCCGCCGCCAACCCGCCGCCGCCGCGCGCGGCCGTGCCGGACGCGCGTCCGGCGTCCGCCGCCGCCGCGCCCGCGCCGGCCCCTGCCGCCCGGACCCCCGTCGCCGTGCCCGCGAAGGTCGAGCGTGCGGCCCCTGCCGGCGACGGGCGGTTCGTCACCCGCTCGCCGACGCCGCTCCGCCGTAGCCCCTCAGCCGGTGCGCCCGCCTGGATGGTACTGGATGCCGGCCGGCCGCTGCGCGTCACCCGCCGCGAGGGCGGCTTTGCCCGCGTGGAGTCGGGCATCTTCACGGGCTGGGTCGACGCCGCCGTGGTGCCCGAGGCTGTCACGCCGTCCGCCGCGCCAGCTCCGGTGCGCAGCACGACCATGCCGACGCTGGCCGCGGCCGACGCGCGCCGCGGCGGACCGGTTCCCGCCGCAAGTGTTCCCGGCCGTTGACCAAGCCTGGATCTCTTCGGCCGGCAGCGGCTTGAGGAATCAGACAGCCAGCGATGCGGCATCGCGGCAACGGCGTTGCAGCAGAATGTTTCAAAAGGCGGCAGTCGATCCCGCCGAACCGATCATCATTCTTCAACGAGTTTCACTCACGATTTCGGCATTCCGACGTCGTGGACGCGTTGTGGTCTCTCGTAGCCAAGGCGTCCGGTCCCAACCCCCGTGAGGCGCCCTGCCGATGAAGATGACGATGAGCCACATCAAGATCGGCACGCGGATCGTCATCGTGGCGGCGATCCCGACGCTGGCGCTTCTCGGCATGGCGGTGAAGACCAACCTGTCGACGATGCGGGCGGCGTCCGAGGCCGGGATGGTGGCGGACCTGTCGGGCACGGCCGCGACCATCGGCTCAGTGATGCACGAGGTGCAGAAGGAGCGCGCGACCGCCACCGGCTTCACGGCGGCCAAGGGCAAGGGCGAGTTCGCCGGGCTGCTCGACCAGCAGCGGACAGCGGTGGACGCGGCGATCACGCGCTTCCGGGCGCTGGACCTTGCCGCGCCCGAGGCGCCGGGCGACGCGGTCCTGAAGGATCTCGCGCGCGACGCGCAGACCCGTCTCGACGCGATCGCCCCGATCCGCGAGGGCATCTCGGCGCTGAAGGCCAAGCCCGCCGACGTCGCGGCCACCTTCGGGCAGGCGGTCGACAGCCTCATCGCCGTGGTCGGATCGATGAACCGGCTGACCACCAACAGCGAGATCTCGGACCGCATCCTCGCCTACACCTCGCTGTTGCAGGCCAAGGAGGGGGCAGGCCGCGAGCGCACCGCCGGCGTCACGGCATTTACGGCGGGCGGCTTCACGCCCGATCTCTACCGGGACTTCGTCGGCGAGGCGGCCGCGCAGAACGCCCGCTTCTCGAGCTTCCGGGACCGCGCGACGCCGGACGCCCGGCAGGCGCTCGACGCCATGCTCAAGAGCCCCGTCGGCAAGCGCGTCGACGGCATGCGCACGACAGGTCTCCAGGGTCCCTTCGGCGGAACGATTTCGTTCGTGACCGGCAAGGATTGGTACGACGCGAGTTCGGCCCGCATCGACGCCCTGAAGGATATCCAGGATGCCGTGAGCGCGGACCTCGGCGCCTTCGCCACCACGACGGCCTCGGTCGAGAAGAAGGCGCTCGTCCTGTCGCTTGCCCTTACGGCCGGACTTCTGGCGCTCGTCGCGCTGATGGTCGCCTCGGTCACGCGGTCGATCACGCGGCCCGTCGGGCGTCTCGTGCAGATCATGCGCGAGCTTGCGGGCGGGCGGGCCGACACGGCCCTCGACGTCGCGCCGGACCGCAGCGAGATCGGCGACATGGTGCGCTGCGTCACCGTGTTCCGCGACAACGCCGCCGAACGGCTGCGGCTGGAGGGCGAGATCGACGCCAACCGCTCGCTCACCGAGCGCGAGCGGCAGGAGCGCGACCGCGCGCGGACTGAGGAGGCGGCCGAGATCGCTCGGGCGATGGAGAGCCTTGCGGCGGGCCTCGGGGCCATTGCGGACGGCAAGCTCACCCATCGCATCGACACCGCGTTCGCGCCGCGCCTCGAGCCGATCCGCCTCGACTTCAACGGCGCGATCGCGCGGCTGGAGGAGACACTGATGGACGTGCGCACCAACGCGCAGGCCATCGCCACCGGCTCCGGCGAGATCGCGGCGGCCGCGGGCGACCTGTCGCAGCGCACCGAGCAGCAGGCGGCCAATCTCGAACAGACCGTGGCCGCGCTCGGAGAGGTGACGCGCGGCATCAACTTGGCCGCCGCCGATGCCGGCAAGGCGCAGGGGTCTGCCGCGCAGGCGCTGCGCAGTGCCGAGCGGGGCGGCGAGATCGTGACCCGCGCCGTCTCGGCGATGAGCGAGATCGAGGCCTCGTCCCAGCGCATCGGCTCGATCATCGGCGTCATCGACGAGATCGCCTTCCAGACCAATCTCCTCGCCCTGAACGCTGGCGTCGAGGCCGCGCGCGCCGGCGAGGCGGGCCGGGGCTTCGCGGTCGTTGCGCAGGAGGTGCGCGGTCTCGCCCAGCGCTCGGCGGAGGCCGCCAAGGAGATCAAGACCCTGATCGCGCTCTCCCGGACCCAGGTCGAGGCAGGGGTCGATCTCGTCACCGCTTCGGGCCGCAGCCTCGAGGACATCGTCTCGCAGGTCGGCGACGTCACGCGCACGGTGGAGGGCATCGCCCGCGCGGCGCGCGAACAGGCGGCCTCCCTGAAGGAGGTGTCGATCGCCGCCGACCAGATGGACAAGGTGACCCAGCAGAACGCCGCGATGGTGGAGGAGACCACCGCCGCGACGCAGAACCTGATGCGCGAGACCGACGATCTCGCCGGGCTCGTCGACCGGTTCGAGACGCGGCAGAGCGCCGGTGGCCCGGCGACCCACGCCGCGGTTCAGGCGATGCCCCGCCGGCGCGCCGCCTGACGCGTCAGCGCTCCGACAGGGTCTTCATCACGAGAAACGTCGCCGACGCCCGATTCTCGACGCCGAGCTTGGCGAAGACGACCTCGAGATGCTTGTTCACCGTGCGCGGGGAGAGCGACAGGATCTCGGCGATGTCGCGGTTGGACTTGCCGCGCGACAGCCAGACGAGGACATCGGCCTCGCGCGCGGTGAGCTGGAAGCGGTCGCGCAAGGTCGCTTCCTCGGCGGACGCGTCCTCGACGGCGAGGCGGAAGAGGTGTTCGCCGTCGCTCATCCGGCCGACGAAATTGAGCGTCGTGCGCCGGTCGGGATCGGAGGGCAGCGGCCAGCCGCCGGCCGGCACGCGCGCCGGCTCGGCGCCCGCCGCCAGCCATTCGTGCGCGGCCGAGGGCAGGGCGGCCTCGCCGGCTCCGGCGCCCAGAAGCCGTCCCGCCTGCGGCGTCGCCCACAGGATGCGGCCTGCCCCGTCGGCGGCGAACAGGAAGCGGCCCGTCGTATCGAGCGCGGCGCGTGCGCTCTGCGTCGAGCGAGCATTGCCGAGATGGACGCGGATGCGGGCGAGGAGCTCGTCCGGCACGATCGGCTTCACCACGTAGTCGACGCCGCCGGCCTCCAACCCGCGCACGACGTGCTCGGTCTCGCCGAGCCCCGTCATGAAGATCACCGGCACGTGCCGCAGCGCCGGGTCGGCCTTGAGGCGGCGCGTCGTCTCGAACCCGTCGATGCCCGGCATCATCGCGTCCATCAGGACGATGTCGGGCGTGATCTCGGCGGCGATGCCGAGCGCCTGCTCGCCCTCCAGCGCGACCAGCACGGTCGCCCCCGTCGCCTCGATCGCGTCGGTGAGGAGGCGCAGCGTGTCGGGCGAATCGTCGACCACCAGCACGATATGGCTCTCGCCGCCCCGGCCCCCGTCCTCACGCATCGTCGGTCTCCTCGAGGATCGCCGTGAAGCTCTTCCAGTCGAAGTCGCGCGCGGGCTCGCGCAGGCGGGCGACGAAGTCGCGGTTGGCGGGGTTCTCCTCGAGGGCCGCGAGCTTGCGCTCGATCCCCTTGGCAAAGCCGATCCGCCCGAGGCGCCGGAGTTCGGCAAGGTCGGCGGCGTCCGGGCGTGCCGCAGCCTTGCCCGGCGACGAGGGTTCGGTCAGCGCGGGCTCGTCGCGCGTCCAGTCGAGCGCCAGCGCGCGGCCGATCGTCGACAGGAGCGCCCGGAGGTCGACGGGCTTCGTCAGGGCGCCCGCGACGCCCGGATCGTCTTCCGCCTCGAGACCGGGCGCCGGCATCTCGGCGAGCGTCGCCGACAGCATCAGGATCGCCCCGTCCTGCGCCTCGGTGCGCAGCCGCCGGGCGAGCTGCCAGCCGTCCATGCCGGGCATCTGGATGTCGAGAAGGAAGAGGTCGGGGCGGATCTCGGCGACGAGCCGGAGCGCCGTCGGCCCGTCGGCGGCGGTCAGAACGATGAAGCCGAGCGGGCGCAGGAGCTCGACCATCAGGTCGCGATGCGCCTCGTCGTCGTCGGCGACGAGGATGGTGCGGCGCGGGCCGGCATAGCCGCGCACCGGCGCGTCAGGCTCGGGCGCATCGACCGTGCCCTTGGCGGCCGGGCGCGGCGAGGCGGCCGACAGCATGACCCGCACGGCGAAGCGGCTGCCTTCGCCCGGGCGGCTTTCCATCGTCACGTCGCCGCCCATCAGGCTGGCGAGAAGGCGGGTGATCGTGAGGCCGAGGCCGAGGCCCGGCAGCTTGCCGCGGGCCGCATCGCCCCGCTCGAACGGCTCGAAGATGCGCTCCGCTTCCGTCTCGGCGATGCCGGGGCCGGTGTCGGTGACCGAGAGGATCGCGACTTGGCTGCGATAGGCGACCTCGAAGGTGACGGTGCCCCTCTCGGTGTATTTCACCGCATTGGACAGGAGGTTGATCAGGATCTGGCGCAGGCGCTTCTCGTCGGTGCGCACGACCTCGGGAAGGTTTGCCGGCTTCACGAAGCGGAAGACGAGCCCCTTGGCCTCGGCCTGGAGGCGGATCATGTCGACGATCTGGGCGAGGAAATCGTCGAGCCGCACGTCGGAGCGCTGGAGCGTCAGGCGGCCTGTCTCGATGCGGGAGATGTCGAGGATGCCGTCGATGAGGCCGGACAGGTGTTCGGCCGAGCGCCGGATGGTGCGGATGCCGCCCGCCTTCTCGCGCGGGATCGCGGCATCCCCTTCCAGAAGCTGGGCATAGCCGAGGACGGCGTTGAGCGGCGTGCGCAGCTCGTGGCTCATGCCCACGACATAGCGGCTTTTCGCAAGGCTCGCCGCCTCCGCCCGTTCCTTGGCGGCCTGCAGCGCGGCGTCGGTGCGCTTGTGGGCGGCGATCTCCTTGAGGAGAAGGCTGGTCTGGCGGGCCGACTCCTCTTGTGCGACGCGGCGCGACTCCTGCGCCAGCACGAAGAACCAGGTCGCGATGCCCGACACGATGAGGAGGATGAAGAAGGCGGCCCAGAGCGCGGCGGCGATCGTCTCGGAATCCTCGGGGCTCGCGAGCGTCGCCTGATAGTCGATCAGCCCAAGCACCAGCGACAGGACGAAGGCCAGAAGCGAGACGCCGCCGAGATAGCGCCCCGTGCGCGAGCTGATGCGCGCGAGGAGGGCCTGCGGCAGCGTCGCGCGGGCGAGCGCGGAGGCCTGCGCGGCAAAGCGCGCGTGCGGCTTGCAGAGGTCGTGGCAGCGCGCGTCGAGCGAGCAGCAGAGCGAGCAGATCGGCGCGGCATAGGCGGGGCAATGCGCCATGTCCTCGGGCTCGAACGGATGCTCGCAGACCCGGCAGGCGATGGTCTTCCGCCGCGCCCATTCGGCGTGCGGCTTGCGGGCGAGATAGAAGCGGCCCCCGGTGGCCCAGGCGATCAGGGGGGCGGTGACGAGCGCCGTGCCGAGCGCCACGAAGACCGAGAGCGCCTGCAACGCCGCGCCGAAGAGACCGGCGAAGGCCAGCATCGACAGGAGCGTCGCCAGCCCCATCGAGCCGAGCCCGACGGGGTTGAGGTCGTAGAGATGGGCGCGCTTGAACTCGATGCCGGGCGGCGATAGGCCGAGCGGCTTGTTGATCGCGAGATCCGCGACGATCGCCCCGAGCCAGGCCACCGCGACATTGGCGAAAAGGCCGAAGGTCGCTTCCAGCGCGCGGTAGATGCCGAGCTCCATCAGGAGAAGCGCGATCGCCACGTTGAACACGAGCCAGACGACCCGGCCCGGATGGGAGTGGGTGAGACGCGAGAAGAAGTTCGACCAGGCGAGCGAGCCCGCATAGGCGTTCATCACGTTGATCTTGAGCTGGCTGACCACGACGAAGGCGGCCGTCAGGAGAAGGACCGCCGTCTCGTTCGGCACCACGAAGCCGAAGGCCGCCCGGTACATGTAGGCGGGCTCGGCGGCGTGTTCGCTGGAAACGCCGGAGCGCAGCGCGAGAACCGCGAGGAACGAGCCGAACAGGAGCTTCGGCGCGCCGAGTACGATCCATCCGGGCCCGGCGGCGAACAACGAGAACCACCAGTTCCACGTCTTGGCGCGGCCGTTGCCCGGCAGGAAGCGCAGGATGTCCACCTGCTCGCCGATCTGCGGCATCAGCGCGAGGATCACGGCCGCCGCCGCGCCGAACTTCAGGAGGTCGAACCCGTCCGGCCCCGTGGCTTCCAGCCCCGGAAACGCCATCCAGGCTTCCACCGAGCCCCAGTCCTGCGCGAGGATGAAGCCGACGGGCAGGAGGTTCAGCCCGATCCAAAGCGGCTGCGTCCACAGCTGGAAGCGGCTGATCCAGGTGACGCCGTGGGTGACGAGCGGGATCACCACCACGGCCGAGACGATGTAGCCGATCCACAGCGGCAGGCCGAAGGCGAGCTCCAGCGCCGCCGTCATGATCGAGGCCTCCACCGCGAAGAGGATGAAGGTGAAGCTCGCATAGATCAGCGAGGTGACGGTGGAGCCGATGTAGCCGAAGCCCGCGCCGCGGGTGAGGAGGTCGATGTCGACGCCGTGGCGCGCGGCATAAAGGCTGATCGGGATGCCGGTGACGAAGAGGATCACGGTGGCGGCGAGGATCGCGGCCACCGCGTTGGCGAAGCCGAAGGACAGGGTGATCGCCCCGCCGACGGCTTCCAGCGCCAGGAAGGAGATCGCGCCGATCGCCGTCTGCGAGACGCGCGCGGCCGTCCAGCGCCGAGCGGATTTCGCCGTGAAGCGCAGCGCGTAGTCTTCCAGCGTCTGGTTGGCGACCCAGCGATTGTATTCGCGGCGGACGGGAAGGATGCGCTGGCGGCCGTTCATTCCGGTCCCGGTCGGTTGGCTTGGCCCCCGATCCTATGCGCAGGCCGGAGGCCGGCGTCTACGTCATTTGACGTATGTCCCCGCGCGGCGCGCCGTCCGATGGTCCCTTCCGTGCGGCGGGGGTGCCGCGAACCATCCATGAGGGGATCAACCCATGCGAGTTTCGACGAAGGCCGGCTGGCTCTTGGGCGCCTATGCCGCCACCACGTTCGCGGCGGGTCTTGCCGCCCATGCGCAGGAAGACACGATCAAGGTCGGCATCCTCCACTCGCTGTCGGGCACGATGGCGATCTCGGAGACGACGCTGAAGGACGCCATGCTCATGCTCATCGACGAGCAGAACAGACAAGGCGGCCTCCTCGGCAAGAAGCTCGAGGCGGTGGTGGTCGACCCCGCGTCCGACTGGCCCCTCTTCGCCGAGCGCGCGCGCGGTCTCATCGCGCAGGACAAGGTCGCGGCCGTCTTCGGCTGCTGGACCTCGGTCTCGCGCAAGTCGGTGCTGCCGGTGTTCAAGGAGCTGAACTCGATCCTGTTCTACCCCGTCCAGTACGAGGGCGAGGAGTCCGAGCGCAACGTCTTCTACACGGGCGCCGCGCCCAACCAGCAGGCGATCCCGGCGGTCGACTACCTGATGAACGAGGGCGTCGAGCGCTGGGTTCTGGAAGGCACCGACTACGTCTATCCGCGCACCACCAACAAGATCCTCGAGGCCTATCTGAAGTCCAAGGGCGTCGCCGCCGAGGACATCAAGGTCAACTACACGCCCTTCGGCTTCTCCGACTGGCAGACCGAGGTCTCGCAGATCAAGGAGTTCGGCGGCGCCGGCAAGAAGACCGCGGTGGTCTCGACCGTCAACGGCGACGCCAACGTGCCTTTCTACAAGGAGCTCGCCAACCAGGGCGTGTCGGCCTCCGACATTCCGGTCGTCGCCTTCTCGGTCGGCGAGGAGGAACTTGCCGGCATCGATACCAAGCCGCTGGTCGGCCATCTCGCGGCCTGGAACTACTTCCAGTCGGTCGACACGCCGGAGAACGAAGAGTTCATCACGAAGTGGCGTGAATTCACCAAGGACGACAAGCGGGTGACGAACGACCCGATGGAGGCCCACTACATCGGCTTCAACATGTGGGTGAAGGCCGTCGAGGCCGCCGGCACCACCGACACCGACAAGGTGATCGACGCGATGGTCGGCGTCTCCGTGCCGAACCTCACCGGCGGCTTCTCCTCGATGGGCGCCAACCACCACATCACCAAGCCTGTCCTGATCGGCGAGATCCAGGAAGACGGCCAGTTCGAGGTGGTGAACGAGACGGCGGGCCTCGTGCTCGGCGACGAATGGTCCGACTACCTGCCGGAGTCCAAGCCGCTGATCGCCGACTGGCGCGCCCCGATGTCCTGCGGAAACTTCAACACCGAGACCGGCAAGTGCGGCGGTGCCGGAGCTGCGGCCTCCAACTGACCGCGCGGGGAGGGGCCGTCCCGGCGGCCCCTCCCGATCCTCTCGCCCCGCCGGTCCGGCGGGGCGCTCGTCCTTCGATCTTCCGCGAGCGTCGGTCCTACCTCGGCGAACGCGCGACCCCGGTCTGGAGTGGACCCATGCCCGATTGGCTTCGCCGGCTCGTCTCCCTGCGCCCGGCCCTTCTCGTCGTCGCCTTCGCCGCGGCCCTGGTGCTCCTGCCGTCCTCCCAGGCTTTCGCGCAAGGCGGCGATCCCGCCTCGCTCGTCCAGGCCTTCGGCGGCAAGAAGAGCTTCGAGGACACGGAAGCGACGATCCGCGCGCTGGCCGCCACCGGCGATCCCGCGGTCGCCCCGGCGCTGCAGGCGCTCGCCGACGGCAACCTCTACTATGAGAAGGACGGGGGCCGCGTCGTGATCGGCGAGGGGCGCGGCGCGTCGCTGGCTGCGCGCGATCCCCTCACCGGCGAGGCGCTCGGGGAACGGCCCAAGGCGGCGCTGGAAAAGGTCCGCGTCAAGAACTCCATCCGCACGCTGGTCGCCGAGGCGATGGGGGCGTTGACGCTCGGCTCGGCTGATCCGGCCGCGCGCCTCGCCTCCGCGACCGCCCTCTTCGAGCGTGCCTCGCCCGACCAGATCGACATGCTGGATGCCGCGATCGCGCGCGAGGACGACCCCCGCGTCGACGCGGCGCTGGCCGAAGCACGCGCCGGCGCGGTCCTCAAGTCCGACCGCCCGGCCCCTGAGCGCGTCGCGGCCGTGGCGACGCTCGAGGCGCGCGGCGACCGTGCGGCGCTCAACATGCTGCGCTCGGCGGCCGGCGACGCCGATCCGACGGTGGCCGCCGCCGCGCAGAAGGGCGCGGCTGCGGTGGAGGGCACGATCGCGCTCTGGGGCCATGCGCAGACCGTCTGGTACGGGCTGTCGCTCGGCTCCGTCCTGCTTCTCGCCGCGATCGGCCTTGCCATCACCTTCGGCGTCATGGGCGTCATCAACATGGCGCATGGCGAGATGGTGATGCTCGGCGCCTACACGACCTTCGTGGTGCAGCAGGCGATGCGCGACCACGCGCCGGAATGGCTCGACTGGTCGCTCGCCGTCGCCCTGCCGCTCGCCTTCCTCGTCTCCGGCCTCGTCGGCCTCGTCATGGAGCGCGGCATCATCCGCTTCCTCTACGGGCGCCCGCTGGAGACGCTGCTCGCGACCTTCGGCGTGTCGCTAATTCTCCAGCAGGCAATCCGCATGATCTTCGGGCCGACCAACCGCGAGGTGTCGAACCCGTCCTGGATGTCCGGCTCCTTCGACATCGGCCAGATGGCCGTCACCTGGAACCGGCTCTGGATCATCGTCTTCGCGCTCGCCGTCTTCGCCGCGCTGCTCTTCGTCCTCAACCGGACTTCGGCGGGACTCAAGATGCGCGCCGTCACGCAGAACCGGCGCATGGCGGCCGCGATGGGCATCCGCACGCCGATGGTGGACGCGCTGACCTTCGCGCTGGGGTCGGGCATCGCCGGCATGGCGGGCGTCGCGCTCTCCCAGGTCGACAACGTCTCGCCGGACCTCGGTCAGGGCTACATCATCGACAGTTTCATGGTCGTCGTCTTCGGCGGGGTCGGAAACCTCTGGGGCACGCTCGTCGGCGCCTTCTCGCTCGGGATCGTCAACAAGCTCCTCGAGCCCTATGCGGGCGCCGTTCTCGGCAAGATCGTGGTGCTCGTCCTCATCATCCTCTTCATCCAGAAACGGCCGCGCGGCCTCTTCGCCCTCAAGGGAAGGTTCGTGGACGCATGATCACCGCACGGTTTCTCGGCCCCCGCGCCGTCTGGCTGGCGCTCGCCCTCCTAGGTCTCGCCGTCCTCGTCCCGGTGCTGAATCTCGCGCTGGAGCCGACTCATCCGCTCCACGTGCCCGACCATCTCGTGCCGCTTTTCGGCAAGTATCTCGCCTATGCGCTCCTCGCCCTCAGCCTCGATCTCGTTTGGGGCTATATCGGCATCCTGTCGCTCGGCCACGGCGCCTTCTTCGCGCTCGGCGCGTATGCGATGGGCATGTACCTGATGCGCCAGATCGGCGCGCGCGGCGTCTACGGCAACCCGGACCTGCCGGACTTCATGGTGTTCCTGAACTACCGGGAGCTGCCCTGGTTCTGGTACGGCTTCGACCAGTTCTGGTTCGCCGCGCTGATGGTGGTTCTGGTGCCGGGGCTCCTCGCCTTCCTGTTCGGCTACTTCGCCTTCCGCTCCCGCGTCACCGGCGTCTATCTCTCGATCATCACGCAGGCGCTGACCTACGCGCTGCTTCTCGCCTTCTTCCGCAACGACATGGGGTTCGGTGGCAACAACGGCCTCACCGACTTCAAGGAGATTCTCGGGGCCCCGCTTCAGGCCGCCGCGACGCGCGCCGGGCTGTTCGCCGCCACCGCGCTGGCGCTCGCCGCCGGCGTTCTCGTGGTGGCCGCCGTCACGCACTCCAAGCTCGGGGCGCTGATGGTGGCGGTGCGCGATGCGGAAGGGCGGACGCGGTTCCTCGGCTGGCGGGCCGAGCACGTGAAGCTCTTCGCCTTCACGCTCTCGGCCATGATGGCGGGTGTCGCCGGTGCCCTCTACGTGCCGCAGGTCGGCATCGTGAACCCCGGCGAGTTCGCGCCGCTCAACTCGATCGAGGTCGTCGTGTGGACGGCGGTCGGCGGGCGCGCGACGATCCTCGGGCCGGTCATCGGCGCCGTCCTCGTCAACGGCGGCAAGAGCTACTTCACCGCGGCCGCGCCCGACGCCTGGCTCTTCATCCTCGGCGGGCTCTTCGTCTTCGTGACCCTCTTCCTGCCGCGCGGCATCGTCGGCACCTTCGATCATGGCTGGCGCGCGCTCCGGGAGCGCCGCCAGGCCGCCCGCGCCGAGAAGGGCGTCGCGACCGGCCCGGCCGACGCCGCAGCCAACCCCGCGGAGTGACGACGATGCTGCAAGACACCATGCCCGCCCGCGTCTCGCCCCATCCCTTCGCGACCGCAATGGCGGACCGGCGCGAGGCCGACGCCAGGATGCGCCCGCCGCGCGGCGAGACGCTTCTCTACCTCAACGGCGTCAATAAGGCCTTCGACGGGTTCAAGGCGATCAACGACCTCTCGCTGGTCGTGGCGCGCGGCGAGATGCGCGCGATCATCGGTCCGAACGGGGCCGGCAAGACCACGATGATGGACATCATCACCGGCAAGACACGTCCCGACACGGGCGACGTCTATTTCGCCGGCGATACCGACCTCACCCGGCACGACGAGGCCGAGATCGCCTCGATGGGGATCGGCCGCAAGTTCCAGAAGCCGACGGTGTTCGAGGGCCACACGGTAGAGGGCAATCTCCGCCTCGCGCTTGCCGGGTCCCGCTCGATCTTCGCAGCGCTCCTCCACAAGCGGAGCGCCGCCGAGGATGCGCGCATCGACGAGATCCTCGCGACCGTGCGCCTTGCCGAGAAGCGCGCGCTGTCGGCCGCCGACCTCAGCCACGGCCAGAAGCAGTGGCTGGAAATCGGCATGCTGCTCGCGCAGGACCCCGAGCTTCTCCTCATCGACGAACCCGTCGCCGGCATGACCGACGCCGAGACCGAGGAGACGGCGCGTCTCCTGCGCGACATCGCAAGGGAGCGATCGGTCGTCGTGGTCGAGCACGACATGCATTTCGTGCGCATGCTGGGCGTGAAGGTGACGTGCCTCCACGAAGGCCACGTGCTCGCCGAAGGCCCGCTCGACGACGTCTCGGCAAACCCGCGCGTCATCGAGGTCTATCTGGGGCGCTAGCGCGCTTTTGATGGCTTCAGGCGGGTCGGGCTGACGGGTCTCGTCCGCCGCTTGGCCGATCCGCCGGCAAAGAGTGCGCCCGGCTTCCCCGGGCGACGAAACAACCCTTGCCGGCCCTCGGCCGCCGGCCACATGAAAGGGCGCAGAACCCATGCTGACCGTTTCCGACGTCGATCTCTACTACGGTGCCGCGCAGGCGCTGCGGGGCGTGTCGCTGGAGGCGAAAGCCGGCGAGATCACCTGCGTCCTCGGGCGCAACGGGGTGGGCAAGACCTCGCTCATGCGGGCCGTGGTCGGCCAGCAGCCGATCCGGCGCGGCACGATCCAGCTCGGCGGCGAGGATCTCGGATCGAGCGCGCCCTACGCGCGGGCGCGGGCCGGCATCGGCTTCGTGCCGCAGGGGCGCGAGGTGTTTCCGCTCCTGACGGTGAGGGAAAACCTCCAGACGGGCTTTGCGCCGGTGAAACGGGGCGATCGCACGATCCCCGACCACGTGTTCGAGCTCTTTCCGGTGCTGAAATCGATGCTCGGGCGGCGCGGCGGCGATCTGTCGGGCGGCCAGCAGCAGCAGCTCGCGATCGGCCGCGCCCTCGTCACGCGGCCGCGCCTTCTGGTGCTGGACGAGCCGACCGAGGGCATCCAGCCCTCGATCATCAAGGACATCGGCCGCGCCATCCGCTATCTGAAAGAGGAGGCCGGCATCGCCGTGCTGCTGGTCGAGCAGTATCTCGACTTCTGCCGGGAGCTCGCCGACCGGGTCTACATCCTCGATCGCGGCCGGATCGTGTTTTCGGGCGTCGGCGCCGATCTCGACGACCCGGAGGTGCGCCGCCACCTCATGGTGTGAGAGCCTGTTTCCAAGGTCTGCCGGGTCGGCCCGGTGGGCCTTTTCATCCGAGGCTTCGTTGCCGATGCGCGCCGATGCCACCGGCATCGACTGCGCTGAGCGCCTCGTTCCGGATTGAAAATCCCTCGCCGGCCTCCACCAGAGACGTCCGAAACAGTCTCTGAGGCGGCGGCGCAAGGGGTTCAGATCAGCCCCTCCTTGTGCGCGGCGTCGGTCAGCCGCGCGAGCGTTCGTCCCATGCGGGCCATGATCTCGTCGATGTCGTCGGCGGTGACGATCATCGGCGGGCAGAGCGCCAGCTGGTCGCCGATGGCGCGGAAGATCAGCCCCTCGTCGTGGCCGATCACTGCGGCCATGCGCCCGACCGCGCCCACCGTCTCGAAGGGACGCTTCGTCGCCTTGTCGGCCACAAGCTCCAGCGCCCCGATCAGCCCGTCGCCGCGCGCCTCGCCGACCAGCGGATGATCGGCGAACGAGCGAAGGCCCCCCTGGAACTGCGCCTCCAGCCGCGCCGCGTTCCCCGCCCAGTCCTGCTCCTCCATGATGGCAAGGTTCTCGAGCCCGACGGCCGTCGAGACCGGATGGCCGGACGCCGTGAAGCCGTGCCCGAAG
>NZ_FOOA01000007.1 GCF_900113065.1 Aureimonas phyllosphaerae | reverse complement strand
CCGCCGTCGCGCACCAGGATGTCCCAGTACCAGTGGCCGACCTCGTGTCGGAAATGGCCGAGCAGCGTGCGGTAGGGCTCGCCCATCGCGGTGCGACGCTTCTCGCGCTCGGCGTCGTCGGCTTCGGCGAGCGCCACGGTGATCACGCCGTCGGCATGCCCCGTCATCACCTTTTCGCCGCTCGCCGGATCGTCGGCGAGGAACTTGAACCCGAGCCCTTCCGGGTGTTCGGCCTGCGTGTAGAGCGGCAGGCGCAGGCGCAGGAGCGTGTAGAACAGGCGATGCTTGGCCGCCTCCATCTTCGCCCAAAGCGCCTGATTGTCGGGGTTGGACAGGTCCGGCACCATCAGGTTGTGCCGGTCGGCGAGGCAGTAGAGGTCAGAGCTGTCGGCCGGCACCAGCCAGTTGCAGACGCCGTACTGGTAGTTGTCGCAGTAGCGCCAGTGCGACCCGTCGCTGCCGCGCCCGACCGACACGAAGTCGGTGCTGGCGGGCTCCAGCGCCAGGACGCGGTTGGTACGCGGCTCGTAGCCCAGCGCATGGCCGCAGCGTTCGCAGCGAACGTTGTTGAAGAAGACGACCTGATCACAGGACGGGCATGAGAACAGCTTCATCGGGGATCCCTCGCGCCCCCGCCGGCCGGTCGGCGGGTGTGGCGCGGTAACACGGGCGTGCCCAATCGGTTCCCGCGCCCCGAAGTGACGGATCGATCGAGGAAATCGCGTCTTGCCGCATTGCAGCAGTTCCAGACGGCGCACCTTGTGCATAGACTGCGAGCGGTCGAATCCATTCGTCGAGTCCGGGAACCGATGCCGATCCTCGCAGCGCTCCGTCACCTGACCCATTATCGCTACGACCGCCCGGTCACGCTCGGGCCACAGACGATTCGGCTGCGGCCCGCCCCGCACTCGCGTACGCGCACACCGGCCTACTCCCTGAAGATCGAGCCGGCCGAACACTTCATCAACTGGCAGCAGGATCCGTTCGGCAACTGGCTGGCGCGCGTCGTCTTCCCGGAGAAGGCGCGCGAGCTGCGCATCGAGGTCGATCTCCTCGCCGACATGACGGTCTACAATCCGTTCGACTTCTTCGTCGAGGAATGGGCCGAGACCTATCCCTTCGCCTATGGCGACGACCTTTCGACCGACCTGAAGCCCTATCTCCAGGCCGAAGCGGCCGGTCCCCGGCTCCAGACCTTCCTCCACGCCGTCGACCGGACGCCGGTGCGCACGATCGACTTCCTCGTCGCCCTCAACCGCCGGGTCGAGGCGGCGGTCGACTACACGATCCGCATGGAGCCGGGCGTGCAGACGCCGGAGGAGACGCTGGAGAAGGCGTCGGGCTCCTGCCGCGACTCGTCCTGGCTCCTCGTCCAAGCCTGCCGCCACCTCGGCCTCGCCGCCCGCTTCGTGTCGGGCTACCTGATCCAGCTGAAGCCCGACCTCGTGGCGCTCGACGGCCCCGCCGGCACGAGTCACGATTTCTGCGACCTTCACGCCTGGGTCGAGGTCTACGTGCCGGGCGCCGGGTGGATCGGCTTCGACCCGACCTCGGGCCTGATGACCGGCGAGAGCCACGTTCCGCTCGCCGCGACCCCGCACTACCGCTCCGCCGCCCCGATCGTCGGCGGCGTCGACCCGGCCGACGTCGAGTTCGACTTCGACATGAGCGTGACGCGGGTGTCGGAAGCGCCGCGCGTCTCCAAGCCCTTCTCGGATGAAAGCTGGGAGGCGCTCGACGCGCTCGGGCGGGCGGTCGACGAAGACCTGCGGGCGATGGACGTGCGGCTGACGATGGGCGGCGAGCCGACCTTCGTGTCGATCGACGACTTCGAGGGCGCGGAGTGGAACGCCGACGCCACCGGCCCGGCCAAGGCGGGGCTGGCCGACGGGCTGCTGCGCCGCCTGCAGGCGCGCTTTGCGCCGAACGGCTTCCTGCATCACGGCCAGGGCAAGTGGTACCCCGGCGAAACCCTGCCGCGCTGGACCTACTCGATCTACTGGCGGCGCGACGGCAAGCCGATCTGGCGCGATCCGGCGCTGCTCGCGGCCGACGACGCGCCGTCCGCCGGCGCCACCGTCGAGGCGGCCGAGACCTTGATCCGCAGCGTTGCCGAGCGGCTCGCCATCGATCCCGCGAACGCGCTCAAGACCTTCGAGGACCCGTCCTACTGGATCGCCCGCGAGGCGAAGCTGCCCGAAAACGTGACGCCCGGCGACTCGCGCCTCGAGGACGCCGAGGAGCGCTCGCGCCTTGCCAAGGTGTTCGACCGCGGGCTCGGCCGGCCGGTCGGCGTGGTGCTGCCCGTGCAGGCGTGGCAGGCCCTGCCCCGCCGCTGGATGTCGGAGCGCTGGACGACCCGGCGCGGCCATGTGTTCCTGGTGCCGGGCGACAGCGCGATGGGCTATCGCCTGCCCCTCTCCTCGCTCGCCCACCTGCCGCCGGCGCGCTACCCCTACACCCACCCGGCCGACCCGCAGCAGTCCTTCGCGCCCCTGCCGGAGCCCGAAGCGCTCGGGAAAGCCCAGGCGCGCATCGACAAGCTGGACCCGCCGACTTGGTCGCCGCCGGAAGCGTCGGCCGACGACGAGATCGTGGGCGCCGTGCGCACCGCGCTCGGCATCGAACCGCGCGAGGGCATCCTCCACGTCTTCATGCCGCCGCTCGAAACGGTGGAGGCTTATCTCGACCTTCTGGCCGCGATCGAGGACGCGGCCCGCGCGCTCGGGCAACCCGTGCGCATCGAGGGCTACGCGCCCCCCTTCGACCCACGGCTCGAGGTCGTGCGCGTCGCGCCCGATCCCGGCGTCATCGAGGTCAACGTCCATCCCGCCCGATCGTGGGGCGATGCGGTCGAGATCACCACCGCCGTCTACGACGCGGCGCGCCAGTCGAGGCTCGGCACCGACAAGTTCATGGTGGACGGCCGCCATGCCGGCACGGGCGGCGGCAACCACGTCGTGGTCGGCGGCGCGACGCCGGCCGACTCGCCGTTCCTGCGCCGGCCCGATCTCCTGAAGTCGCTGGTGCTGCAATGGCAGCGCCACCCGTCGCTCTCCTATCTCTTCTCCGGCCTGTTCATCGGCCCGACCAGCCAGGCGCCGCGCATCGACGAGGCGCGGCATGACCAGCTCTACGAGCTCGAGATCGCGATGGCCGAGGTTCCCGCCCCCGGCGAGGGCGCGGCACCCCCGCCCTGGCTGGTGGACCGACTGTTCCGCAACCTCCTCGTGGACGTGACGGGCAACACCCACCGCTCCGAAATCTGCATCGACAAGCTCTATTCGCCGGACGGACCGACCGGCCGCCTCGGGCTCGTCGAGTTCCGCGGCTTCGAGATGCCGCCGGACGCGCGCATGAGCCTTGCCCAGCAACTCCTGATCCGCGCGATGATCGCGGCCTTCTGGCGCCGTCCGCTCGTGGGCCGCTTCGCGCGCTGGGGCACGCAGCTCCACGACCGCTTCATGCTGCCCGAATTCGTCTGGTCCGACTTCCTGTCCGTGCTCAATGAACTCTCCGCCGCCGGCTATCCCGTCCGCTCCGAATGGTTCGAGGCGCAATGGGAGTTCCGCTTCCCGTTCTGCGGCAAGGTGACCCGCGAGGGTGGCCTGTCGCTGGAACTGCGCCAGGCGCTGGAGCCGTGGCATGTCATGGGCGAGACGGGGGCGATCGGCGGCACGGTTCGCTTCGTCGATTCCTCGGTCGAGCGGCTTCAGGTGAAGCTGTTCGGCTTCGATCCCTCGCGCCATGTCGTCACCTGCAATCAGCGTCCCGTGCCGCTCAGCCCGGGCATCGAGGCCGGCGCGGCGGTGGGCGGCGTGCGGTTCAAGGCGTGGCAGCCGGCGTCGGGCCTCCACCCGACGATCCCGGTCCATGCGCCGCTGACCTTCGACATCTTCGACCGATGGTCGGGTCGCTCGCTCGGAGGATGCGTCTATCACGTCGCCCATCCCGGCGGGCGCAACTACGACACGTTCCCGGTCAACGCCTACGAGGCCGAAGCGCGGCGCCTCGCGCGCTTCGAGGACATCGGCCACACCCCGGGTTCGTTCCGGCCGGCGTCCGAGATGCCCGACCCAAGCTTCCCGACGACGCTCGATCTCCGGCGGCCCGCCTCGCTTGCGCACTGAGGGAACCCAGCGCCAGTCGCAGTCGCAGGGGCGGCTCGGTGCGGCCGTCGAGCCCCCGAGGCGCCCCGTCGCCGGGGCCTTCGACGAGATGCTCGCACCGGACGGCAGCGTCCGCCCGGTCTACCAGCCGGTGGTCGAGGCGCTGGCCGCGCTATCTCGGCCCGAGCGCGAGGCCCGGTTCGGCGCCGCCGAGCAGTATCTGCGCGAAGCGGGCGTCTACTACCGGGCGGGCGAGGACGGCGGCGCGCGCCAGTGGCCGCTCGCCTTTCCGCCCTTCGTGATCGATCCGGCGGAGTGGCGCGGCCTCGAAGCGGCCCTGCGCCAGCGCGCGACCTACCTGGAGCGCCTTCTCGCCGACCTCTACGGCGAGCGCTCGCTCGTGCGCGAGGGCGTCCTTCCCGGCCGTCTCCTCGGCCGCAATCCGGAGTTCCTGCGCCCGCTGGCGCGACAGGCCCTTCGTGGGAACCCGCTGATCCGCTTCATCGCGGTCGATCTCGCGCGCGGGCCGGATGGCGTGTGGCGCGTTCTCGGCGACCGGGCGCAGGCCCCCTCGGGCGCGGGTTTCGCGTTGGAGAACCGCGTCGCGACCTCGCGCGCCCTGCCCGATCTCGCGCGGCAGCTCCACGTGCGCCGCCTCGCCGGCTTCTTCGCGCGGTTCCGCGAGACGCTGGAGGGACTGAACGACCAGGACGGCGCCCGCGTCGGGCTGCTCACCCCCGGCCCCTTCAACGAGACCTATTTCGAACACGCCTATCTCGCCCGCTATCTCGGTTTCCACCTTCTCGAAGGTGGCGATCTGGTGGTGCAGGGCGACCGGGCCAAGCTGCGAACTGTCGATGGCCTGCGCCCGGTCGGCGTTCTCTGGCGCCGCCTCGACGCCGACTATGCCGATCCGCTGGAGCTGTTCTCGCAGTCCCGCATCGGCACGCCCGGCCTTCTTCGCGCCGTGCGCGCCGGGCATCTCGAACTCGTCAACGCGCTCGGCTCCGGTATCCTGGAGACGCCGGCCTTCGCCGCCTTCGAGGACGCCTTGGCGACGCGGCTCGTCGGCGAGCCGCTGGCGCTTCGCTCGGTCGAAACGCTCTGGTGCGGCGACGCCGCTTCGCGCGCGCGCGCGGCCGCCGAGCCCGGCTGGACGCTCGGCTCCGCCTTTCCCGGACAGATGCTCGAGCCGGCCGTCGCCCGGCTTCCCGCCAGCGGGGATGCCGATCACCTCGTCGCCCGCAGGTCGCCGCCCCTCTCCTGCGTCCCCGTAGAAGCGGACGGCGCGATGGATGGCCAGCCCGTCACGCTGCGCGTCTTCCTCGCGCGCTCGGGCGAGGGCTGGGACGTCATGCCCGGCGGCTTCGCGCGAGCGGCGCACCGCGGCGAGGCGACGCCCGCGATCGGTGCGGGCGGGCGCTCGATGGATGTCTGGATCCCCGGCGACGAACCGGACGCGCCGATCACCCTTCTGAGCTCCGGCCGCGAATTCCGCCGCCGCCTGCCGGGATCGCTTCCGGCGCGCGCGGCCGACAACCTGTTCTGGCTCGGCCGCAGCGCCGAGCGCATCGAGGTCGCGGTCCGTCTCTGGCGCGCGGCGCTGGAGCGTCGCGGCGAAGAGCGCGAGACCGCCGTCGACGCCGCGCGCCGCGCGCTTCTCAAGCGGTCCGGCGTTCGCGACGACGACCCGCTCGCCGGGCTTCATCGCGCCGCGCGCTCGGCCTTCGACATCGCATCGCGCATCCGCGACCGCTTCTCGCCCGACGCCTGGCGCGTCCTGGCCGAGGTGGTGGAACTCCTCGACGAGGCCCGCCGCCGCAAGGACCCGGCCGACCATCCGGCGCTGGCCGGCCGCCTTCTGACGCGGCTCGCCGGCTTCTCCGGTCTCGTCGAAGAGAACATGTACCAGTTCTCCGGCTGGCGCTTCCTCCAGTGCGGCCGCCGCATCGAGCGCGGCGAGGCGACGGCGACGGCGACGGCCGACTTCCTTGCCGCCGGCGGCGAAGGCGTCTTCGAAGCGCTGCTCGAATTCACCGACAGCCGCCTCACCTACCGACGTCGCTTCTCGGTCGAGCTCCATGCCGAGACCGTCCTCGATCTCTGCCTGCTCGACCCCCTCAACCCGCGCTCCGTCGCCTATCAGGTCGCCGCGGCGCGCCGCGCCATGGCGGACCTGCCGGGTACCCATGCCGGCGAGAGCCTCGATCTGGCGGCGCGGCGCATCGCGCGCCTCCACGTGCGTCTCGAGACCGCCGTGCCTGCCGAGATCACGCCTGCCTTCCTCACCCGCGTGGCACGCGATCTTCGGGACATTTCGGACCTTCTCTCCGAGCGCTACTTCGCCGTCGCCCCGCAAGGGTCGATCGAACGCTTCGGCAGCGAGTAGGCGCGGCCGTGATCTACGATATCCGCCTCCTGATCGCCTACCACTATCCCGGCTTCGTGGCGGACGCCCGCCACATCCTGCGCGTCGAGCCGCGCGAGGATCGCGGACAGCGCGTCCTCGCGAGCCGGCTGCGGTTCGAGCCGACCCCGAGCGAGTTGCAGCGCGAGACGGATTTCTTCGGCAACCGCACCGCCCACGGCCTGATCGCGCGACCGCACGACGCCCTGCGGGTCGAACTCGAGACGCGCGTTCGCGTCGAGCGTCCTTCACCGCGCCTCGAAGACACGCCAACGCTGCGACAGGTCCGCGAATGGAGCGCGTCCTCCGTCGAGAGCGAGGGCGACAGCCCGATCCATTTCGGCGGTTCCGGGCGCCTCGTCTCGCCATCGGCCATGGTCGCCGCATACGCCGCCGAGACCCTGGAGGCGGCACCTGCGATCGGGCTCGGGCTCCTCATGCTTGCCCGGCGCATCCGATCCGACTTCCGCTTCCAGGCCGGCGTGTCGTCGGTGGCGACGCGCGTCGAGGAGACCTTCGCGACGCGGCGGGGCGTCTGCCAGGACTTCTCGCACATGATGATCGCGGGCCTTCGCGGGTGCGGCGTTCCCGCCGCCTATGCCAGCGGCTTCCTGCGCACCGAGCCGCCGCCCGGCCGGCCACGTCTCGCGGGCGCCGACGCGATGCATGCCTGGGTCGAGGCCTGGGCAGGCCCGGACGCCGGCTGGATCGGCCTCGATCCGACGAACGGCTGCCTCGCCGGGGAAGACCACGTCCTCGTCGCGCTCGGCCGCGACTATGCCGACGTCGCGCCGATCGACGGCGTCCTGATCACGGCAGGCCCGCAGAAGCACCACCACGCCGTCGACATGGTGCCGGTCGAGGCCGAGGTAACGGCGTCTTAACGACACCGGCATCCCACGCGCCGACCGGCCAGCTTTCATAAGACTTCCTTCGCGGATGGAGGCACACAGTCCCGCCGATCGGAAAGGCGCGGGGCCCATGCAGATCGACCTGTTCACCATCTACGTCCTCTGCGCGGCCGTTCTCGGTGTCGCCAGCGCCATGGCCTTCGGCGAAAGCCTCTTCAATTCGCGCCACCAGCGGGTCCTGCGGCTCTGGGCGCTCGCCTATCTGTTTCTCCTTGCCGGATCGATGCTCGTGTCCTGGCGGGAGGAACTGCCGACCGTCATCGGCTCCGGCCTGTCGAACATCCTGATCTTCACGGGCTACGGCCTGATGGTCGCCGGCATCACCCGCATCGGCGGCCGCGACGTCGCCCCGCCGATCGCCGCCGTTGCGGGCGGTGCCGCCCTCTGGCTCTGGGCGGGGCCGAACCTTCCGCTGCCGATCTGGCATGCAATGGCAGCGCTGGTGATCGCCTGCATCCAGTTCGCGGGCGTCGCGGCGCTCCTGTCGCCGACGCTTGGCGTCATGCGCTCGCGCCCGCTCGCCGTCGCCGTCTTCGCCATCCACGGCGCGGTCTACATGATTCGCGTCATCGCCATGCCGCTGCTCGACACGGTGGCGGACGCCGGGATCATCAAGGTCCTGTCGATCCTGACTATGGGCGAAGGCGTCCTCTACGCCGTCGCGGCGCCCATGGCGCTTCTAGCCATGGTGCGCGAGGAGGGCGAGAACCGCCTCGTGGTGGCGGCCCAGACCGACTTTCTGACGGGGCTCGCCAACCGCCGCAGCTTCACCCAGCAGGCGAGCGAGCGGATCGGGCCGGATCTGCCTGCCGGCATCCTCCTCGTCTTCGATCTCGACCATTTCAAGCAGGTCAACGACACGTTCGGCCATCAGGCCGGCGACGACGTGCTGAAACTCTTCGCCCGGGTGGCGGAAAGCGAGATGAAGTCGAGCGCGGTGATCGGGCGGCTCGGCGGCGAGGAGTTCGTCGCCTTCGTGCCGGCCTGCGACATGCAAGAGGGAGCCGAGATGGCTGACCGCCTCCGTCGCCGCTTCCGCGACGCGTCCGAGGCCGGCGCGCGCGCCATCCCCGTGACGGTCAGCGTCGGCGTCGCCTCCACGATGGGACGCGGTCTCGACGAGACCATGGCGGCCGCCGACCGCGCCCTCTATCGCGCCAAGCGGCTCGGCCGGAACCGGGTCGAGCCGGAGGCGCTGGCGGCCTGACGCCTCAGCGCGGCACGAGGACGATCGTCGACAGCGGCGGCAGGCTCAGCGACAGCGAGAACGGCCGGCCGTTGGCGTGGACCTCCTCCGCCTCCCGCCCACCGAAATTGCCGACGTTCGAGCCGCCGTAGATCTCGGCGTCCGTGTTCATCGCCTCCGCCCAGAAGCCGCCATGCGGCACGCCCACGCGATACCCGTGGTGGACGTTGGGCGTGAAGTTGCAGACCACCAGCGCCGCGCCGCCGTGCTTGTCCTTGCGCAGGAACGAGAGGATCGACTGGTCGACGTCGGACGTGTCGACCCATTCGAAGCCGGCCGGCTCGCAGTCGTTCTCGTAGAGCGCCGGAACGCCGCGATACAGCGCGTTGAGGTCGCGGATCAGGCGCTGCACGCCCTCGTGCTCGCGATACTGGAGGAGGTGCCAGTCGAGCGACTGGTCGTGGTTCCACTCCGCCGACTGCCCGAACTCGCCGCCCATGAAGAGCAGCTTCTTGCCGGGGTGCGTCCACATGAAGCCGTAATAGGCTCTGAGGTTGGCGAACTTCTGCCACCAGTCGCCCGGCATCTTGCCGAGGATCGAGCCCTTTCCGTAGACCACCTCGTCGTGGGAGAGCGGCAGGACGAAGTTCTCGGAATACGCATACACCATGCCGAAGGTCATGTGGTGCATGTGGTATTTGCGGTTGATCGGGTCCTCCTGCATGAAATGCAGGGTGTCGTGCATCCAGCCCATGTTCCACTTGAAGTGGAAGCCGAGGCCGCCGGCATAGGTCGGGCGCGAGACGTCGGGGAAGGCGGTCGATTCCTCGGCGTGGGTCGAGGCGTTCGGATACTGCCCACCGACCTGCTCGTTGGTCTCCTTCAGGAAGGCCATGGCTTCCAGATTCTCGCGCCCGCCGTAGATGTTGGGCTCCCACTCGCCGTGATTGCGCGAGTAGTCGAGGTAGAGCATCGAGGCGACTGCATCGACGCGCAATCCGTCGACATGGAACCGGTCGAGCCAGTAGAGGCCGTTGGCGACGAGGTAGTTCTTCACCTCGGTCCGTCCGTAGTCGTAGATCAGCGTGTTCCAGTCCTTGTGGAAGCCGCGCCGTGGGTCCGCGTGCTCGTAGAGCGCCGTGCCGTCGAAGCGGCCGAGCCCATGGACGTCGGTCGGGAAATGGCCGGGCACCCAGTCGAGGAGCACGCCGATATCGGCCTGATGCAGGGCGTCGACGAGGCGCGCGAAGCCGGCCGGATCGCCAAAGCGGGCGGTCGGCGCGTAGAGGCCGATCGGCTGGTAGCCCCACGAGCCGTAGAACGGGTGCTCCGACACCGGCATGAACTCGACATGGGTGAAGCCCATGTCCTTCACATAGGCCGTCAGTTCGCGCGCCAGCGCGTCGTAGTCGAGGAACGTGTCGCCGTCGCCCCGCTTCCACGAGCCGAGATGCACCTCGTAGATCGAAACCGGCTTCTCGCGGTCCTGCCAGTCGCGCGACTTGGATCGGAAGGCATCGTCCTTCCACTCGTGCTCGACGAGGCCGTCGACGATCGACGCGGTGGAGGGGGCGAGTTCCTGGCGGAAGCCCACCGGATCGGCCTTCAGCGGCAGGATCTCGCCGTGCTTGCCGATGATCTCGTACTTGTAGACTTCGCCGCGCTGGAGGCCCGGGATGAAGATCTCGAAGACGC
This sequence comes from Aureimonas phyllosphaerae, assembly GCF_900113065.1. Taxonomy (GTDB): domain Bacteria; phylum Pseudomonadota; class Alphaproteobacteria; order Rhizobiales; family Rhizobiaceae; genus Aureimonas; species Aureimonas phyllosphaerae. The sequence goes on along the minus strand of NZ_FOOA01000007.1, from coordinate 193,188 downwards.
CGGTGTCGAGGCGCTTGCGCATGACGTGACGCCGGCCGTCCCAGGCGTTGAAGTTGCCGACCACCGAGATGCGGCGCGCGTCGGGCGCCCACACCGCAAACGCGACGCCCTTCACGCCGTCCATCTCGCGGGGATGGGCGCCGAGCTTCTCGTAGAGCTTGTAGTGCCGTCCCTCGGCCAGAAGATAGGCGTCGAAATCGGACAGGAGCGTGCCGAAGCGGTAGGCGTCCTCCTCCTCCCAGGTCACGTCGCCATGGGTGAAGCGGAAGCGATGGGTCGGCACGTCGCCAGCGATGAAGCCGGAGAACAGGCCGTCGACCTCGCCGCGCTCGAGCGTGCCGAGCACCTTTCCGGCCGTATCGATCACCTCGGCGCGCTCGGCGCCGGGCCGCATCGTGCGGATCACCGCGCCGCCGTCGGTGCGATGGATACCAAGCACCCCGAACGGGTTCTCGTGCCGCCCGACGCCGAGCGCCCGCGCCTCGTCCCCATGCAGCGCGTGGTCGAAGCCGGCGACGGCCGACGAAGGGTTGGTTTCAGTCTGGCTCATCGGAGGACCTGACGCTTTTCGAGAAGGGAGACGATGCCCCGAAGGGGGATGGACAGCCACGCCGGCCGCATGGCCGCCTCGTAGCGCAGTTCGTAGAAGGCCTTCTGCAACACGAAGAGATCGAGAAGCTTCATATTCGCGGCCGAAGAGAGCGAGACGCCGCTCGCCGCTTCCCAAGCCTTCAGGAACTCGGCGCTCGTGCGCTCGCGCCAGGCGTCGGACGCCGCGCGGGCGGCCTCGCCGGCATCGGATCCGAGCCGGTCGCGGGCGGCGAATGCGGCATAGTCGAAGGAGCGCAGCATGCCGGCGACGTCGCGTAGCGGCGAGGTCTTCGCCCGGCGTTCGGCAAGAGGGCGGCCCGGCTCGCCCTCGAAGTCGAGGATCACGGCGTCCGCGCCCGACACGAGCACCTGCCCGAGATGGTAGTCGCCGTGGATGCGCGTACGCCAGCCGCCGGCCTCGTCCGCCGAAAAACCGGCGAACCACCCATCGATCTCGCCGCGCGCCGCGAGCAGGCGGTCGATCTCGCCTTTTAGTTCCGGGCTGCGCTCGGCCTCGCGCGCGAGCACATCCAGCGCCTCGCCCGCCTCGGTCCTCGCCTCCGCGATGATTCGGCCAAGCGAGGCCGCGTCGAGCGGCTCGGGATCGAAGGCGGCATCGCCCGTCTTCCGAGCCAGCGCCGCATGCATCTCGCCGGTGCGCCGGCCAAGCGTCGCGCCGGCATCGAAGCGCTCGTGCGTGATTTGGCTGCCCGACAGGTCGGCAACGAGGTCGTCGGTCACGACGCCCCAGGCGTCGCCGCGATTGGCGACGCGCTCGAAGAGGGCCGCGACGGCGGTGTGGCTGCCGTCAGGCCGCCGCAGTTCCAGCCAGGCGAAGAGCGCCGGCGCGTTGGTGAAGCCGCTCCGGTCGGTCAGGAAGGCTGTGACCTCGAGCTCGGGCTGCTCGCCGTCGCGCAGGCGACGGTAGAATTTCAGGATGCCGAGCTGGCCGACCCCGACCGAGGTGTTGGACTGCTCGCCCGACAGGACCTTGATGTCGGAGGTCGGCACGTCGGCGACGGCCGCCAGCCGATCCGCCGTGGCGCGGCTGCGATGGACGACCAGCGCTCCGCCCTCCCCTTCGCCCTTCGCCAGAAGCGCGACGACGGCCGCGGCAAAGGCGGGGTCGCGCGCGCCGTCCGCCAGAAGCCCGCCGGCCGGCCCCGCATCGAGGCTCGTCGCCGCCGCGCCCTCCGCGGCGCGCACGAGCGGCAGGAAATAGCGCTGCGTCTCGCCGTCCTCGACATGGACGACGAGTTCGCCGAGCTCCGCCGCCCCGATCGAGTCCTCGATCGCCTCGAAGCGGGCGTTCGAGACCCGTTCGGAGCGCCCCGCGTACCAGCGCTGGCGCCCGGCGAACTCGACCAGCGCGGAGGATGGCACCGAGGCGGCGTCGAACCCGGCGCTCGGGGCGCCGTCCGGCCGGGAATGGGACATGGTCATGCTCGCACTCTCGCTTCGCTCATCCTCAACCGCTGACCTCGGCGGCCGTCAGACCGAGATCCGGAACACGGCGTAGGGCCGCTCGTCCGGGCGGAACCACCAATGCTGGATCTTGCCCGACCAGACGAACTGGCGGTCGTCGACGAGATCCTCGACCTTCACCGAAGCGTCGTCGCCCAGTCCGAGTTCCCACAGCGGCACCTCGAAATGCCCGCCCTGCGGATTGTGCGGGTCGAGGCTCACCATCACCAAGATGTAGGACGACCGGTCGGGCGTGCGCTTGGCGTAGTAAAGGACGTTGTCGTTCCAGAAGTTCAGGAACTCGAGGTTTCGGAAGTCGCGCAGCGCCGGTTCCGAGTTCCGGATGCGGTTGAAGAAGGCGATGTCGTCGCGGATATTGCCTTCGCGCTTCCAGTCGAAGGCGCGGATCTCGTACTTCTCGGAGTCCTTGTACTCCTCCTTGCCGGCGACCAGCGGCTCGTATTCGCAGAGCTCGAAGCCGGAATAGACGCCGTAGTTGCCAGCCAGCGTCGCGGCCAGCGCCAGCCGGATGCGGAAGCCCGGCCGCCCGCTCGTATGGAGGAAGAGCGGGTTGATGTCCGGCGTGTTGACGAAGAAGTTCGGCCGCATGAACTCGGCGCACTCCTCCTTCGTCAATTCGGTCAGGTACTCGCGCAGCTCCCACTTCTGGTTTCGCCACGTGAAGTAGGAATAGGACTGGTTGTAGCCGACCTTGGCGAGCCGCTTCATCAGCTTCGGCCGGGTGAAGGCCTCGGCCAGGAACACCGCGCCGGGGTCCACCAGCCGCACCTCGGCGATCATCCATTCCCAGAACGGGAAGGGCTTGGTGTGCGGGTTGTCGACGCGGAAAATGCGCACGCCCTTGTTCAGCCAGAACAGGACGACGTCGAGCAGTTCCTGCCACAGCGAGGGGATCGCGCCCTCGCGGTAGAAGTCGACATTTACGATGTCCTGGTACTTCTTCGGCGGGTTCTCGGCGTATTTGATCGAGCCGTCCGGCCGCCAGTCGAACCATTCCGGGTGCTCCTTGATCCACGGATGGTCGGGCGAGCACTGGATGGCGAAGTCGATGGCGATCTCCAGCCCGTGGTCGGCAGCGCGCGTCACGAGGCGCTGGAAGTCGGCGAAGGAGCCGAGCTCCGGGTGGAGGTCCTTGTGGCCGCCCTCGTGCGATCCGATCGCATAGGGGCTCCCCGGCTCCCCCTCCTGCGCCGTGACCGAGTTGTTCTTGCCCTTGCGATTGGACTTGCCGATCGGGTGGATCGGCGGGAAATAGAGGACGTCGAAGCCCATCTCGCGAATGTCGGGCAGGCGCGCGATGACGTCGTCGAACGTGCCGTGCCGGTTGACGTCGCCCGACTGCGAGCGCGGCATCAGCTCGTACCAGGCGGAGAAGGCCGCGCGCTCGCGGTCGACCCAGACCGGCACCTCGCGGCCGTAGGACGAGAGGTTCTCGCGCAGGCCGACGTCGCGCAGGAGCGCGACGGTCGTCGCCTCCTCGAAGGCGGCGTAGAGAGCCTCGCCGTCGCCCTTGGCGGCGAGCTTGCCGATCCGGTCGCGCAGCGCTTTCAGCGCCTTTTGCTGGTCCTTGGTGCCGCGCCCGGACCCGGATGCCTTTTCGAGGAGGATCGCGCCCTCGCGCAGTTCGAGCGAAATGTCGACGCCGGCGTCGCGCTTCTTCTTCGTGTCGCTCGCCCAGGTCGCGAACGTGTCGCGCCAGGCAACGATCGTGAAGCGGTAGGGCCCCGGCCGGTCGAAGGCGACAGTCGCGCCCCAACGGTCGTTGGCGATAAAGACGAACGGCGTCTCGCGCCAGTTCGCGTCGTCCACGCCGCGCGTCAGAAGCGCTGCGGCAATGATCTCGTGGCCGTCGGAGAAGATGTCGGCGGTGACGGTGAGCGGCTCGCCCTCGAAGCGCTTCACGGCGAACCGACCTCCGTCGATCTCGGGCTGGACGCCCTCGATGGCGACGCGGTCGGCGGCGAGCATCTGCAGTCGGTCGAGCGATGCGGCGGCGGATGCCTTTCGGGCTGCCGTCTCGCGCTTCTTGGGCTTCGATCCGGTTTCGACCTGGGACATGGGCGGGCCTTCCTGCTGCCTGTCGAGGGGTCGGACGTGCCGTTTCGAAGGCTCGTCCGACGCGCAGAAGGAATAGGGGCCGGGCGCGCCGCTTCCAGTGCGCCGCACCCTTTTGCGGGGAGCTTTCTTTCTGAGCCGTGCCGTTTCAGCGGGGCGCGGAGAAGACCTGCCGCTGCTCGCCGAGCTTGGCGTTGCCGAGCGTGACGATGTCACCGTCCTTCAGGAACACCGGCGGCTTCATGCCGGCGCCGACGCCATGCGGCGTGCCCGTCGTGACGATGTCGCCGGGCTCCAGCGCGAAGAACTCCGACGCGTAGGAGACGATGGTCGCGAAGTCGAAGATCATGTCGGCCGTCGTGCCGGTCTGCATCCGCTGGCCGTTCACGTCGAGCCAGAGTTCCAGCGCGGCCGGATCCTCGATCTCGTCGCGCGTCACCAGCCAGGGGCCGAGCGGGCCGAAGCCGGGCGCGCTCTTGCCCTTCAGCCACTGGCCGCCGCGCTCCTTCTGCCAGGTGCGCTCCGACACGTCGTTGCATAGGCAGAAGCCGGCGATATGGTCCATCGCCTCGGCCTTCGAGACCTGGTAGCAGCGCTCGCCGATGACGACCGCGACCTCGACTTCCCAGTCGATCTTGGACGAGCCCTTCGGGATCACCACGCCGTCGCGCGGGCCGGCGATCGAGGAGACCGCCTTGTTGAAGAGAAGCGGCTCCTCCGGCACGTCTGAGCCTGTCTCGGCGGCATGTTCGGCATAGTTCCGCCCGACGGCGACGAAGTTGCGCGTGCCGGCCACCGGGGCGCCGAGACGATGGCTCGGGTCGGTCTTCGGTAGGCTCTTCGGGTCGAGCGCGCGCAGCTTCGCCAGTCCCTCTCGCGAAAGCACCGCCCCCGCGATGTCGTCGATCTCGCCCGACAGATCGCGCAGCGTGTTCTCGGCATCGATCAGGCCGGGCTTCTCGGCTCCGGGCTCGCCGAATCGGACCAGACGCATGGTTCAACCTCTTCGTTGCGGGGCCGGACGGCCCCCTCCAGTTCAGGCATAGGACGAGGACACCGACGGATGCCAGCGCCGCTCGACATCGGACGCGCCAGAGCAGCGCATAGATCGTGCTGGCGCGTCAGCGGGCCTGCGTTTCGCCGCCCTGCATGCCGCCGCCCGAGGGCGCGAACGCCGGCTGGTCGAGCCGGCCGGGCAGCCCGCGATCACCATCGCGCGAATGGACCTTCCGGCCCGCCGCGTAGGTGGCCACGACATTGCGCTCGTCGCCGGTCGTCATCAGCACGAAAAGCTCCTCCTCCAGCGTCTCGATCCGCTCGGCCCGGCGCCGCTGGGCCGGCGTCGCCGCCGTGTCGAGGATCACGAAATCCGCCTCGAAACCGGGCGCCACCTGCCCGATCCTGTCATTGAGGCCGATCGCGTCGGCATTGCCGGCGGTCAGCATATAGAAGGCGGCGTGGCCGCGCAGCTTCTGTCCGCGCAGGGCCAGCACCTTGTAGCCCTCGGCCGCTGTCGTCAGCATCGAGTAGGACGTGCCGCCGCCGATATCGGTCGCGATGCCGGTCCGAAGCCCCGCCGCCAGCGCCGCGTCGCGATCGTAGAGGCCGGAGCCGAGGAAGAGGTTCGAGGTCGGGCAGAAGACCGCCGTCGCCTCCCTCTCGGCGAGCGCGCCGCGCTCGCGCTCCGACAAGTGGATGCAGTGGCCGAACAGCGCCTTGCGCCGCACGAGACCGTATCGCTCGTAGACTGCCGTATAGTCCTCCGCCCATGGGAACAGCTCGGCCACGAAGGCGATCTCGCCGTGGTTCTCCGACAGGTGCGTCTGGATATGCAGGTCGGGGTATTCGGCGGCGAGCACGCCCGTCGCCTCCAGCTGCGCCTCCGTCGAGGTCGGCGCGAAGCGGGGCGAGATGGCATAGGACAGGCGGCCCCTGCCGTGCCAGCGGCGGATCAGGTCCGTCGATTCGTCATAGCCGCGCTCCGGCGTGTCGAGGAGCGCGTCCGGCGCGTGGCGATCCATCATCACCTTGCCGCCCACCATGCGCAGGCCTAGGCGATCGGCCTCGGAAAAGAAGCTCTCCGCCGACTGCGGGTGCGATGTGCAAAAGGCGACCGCCGTCGTCGTGCCGTTGCGGAGAAGCTCGGCCATCAGGAAGCGGGCGGCGGCATCCGACACGGCGGGGTCGCCGTAGCGCGACTCCTCCGGGAACGTGTACTTCGACAGCCATTCCATCAGTTCCGTGCCGTAGGAGCCGATGACCTGCGTCTGCGGCATGTGGAGATGCGGGTCGATGAAGCCGGGCATCAGGAGATGCGGGCGGTGGTCGACGAGGGGAATCGCGGGATCGAGGTCGGCCAGCAACCCGGCCGCCTCGCCCACCGCCTCGACCACGCCGCCGCGGACGACGACGAGCCCGTCCTCGATGTAGCGGTGCGAGGCCTCGACGCCCTCCGTGAGGGGATGGGCATGGTAGGAGAGGACGCGCGCGCGGATCGCCAGCGTGCCGCCGGCCGGATGAATGTCGCTCATGATCCGATCCTTCAGCGGCGCCAGGTTCCGTCGCCGGACTCGATCCAGCGCGCGAGGGCCAGCCGCTCGGCCGGCTCGAGGCCGGTGATGTTGCCGGGCGGCATGGCATGGCTGCGCACGGCCTGCCGCTCGATCAGCGAGGCGTTGAGGACGATGTCGCGTCCGGTCTCCAGCAGGATCGCCTTCGGCGCGTGGCCGATGCCGGGCCAGAGCGGCTGGCGGGCATGGCACATCGAGCAGCGCGACTGGACGATGCTCTCGGCCTCGGCGAAATGGCTGGAACGGGCGAGCGCCACCTGCGGGTCGGCTGGAAAGTCGAGGCTGGTCTCCGCCGCCGTCGGCCCGGACCCGGCCGCCGCGCGCCAGCCCGGCGCGCCCGACAGGGTGATGACGGCCGCGAACAGGACGCCGGCCACCGCCCAGCACCACCAGAGCTGCTGCCCGGTCTTGTGCATCGTGTTGAAGAAGTGCCGCACCACGGCACCGATCAGGAGCACGAGGCCCGCGATCGCCCAGTTCCACTCCGTGGCGAAGGCCAGCGGGTAGTGGTTGGACAGCATCAGGAAGACGACGGGCAGCGTCAGGTAGTTGTTGTGGAGCGAGCGCTGCTTGGCCACCGCTCCAAGGCGCGGATCGGGCGTGCGCCCGGCCTTGAGGTCGGCCACCACGATCTTCTGGTTCGGGATGATCAGCATCGCGACATTGGCGGTCATGATCGTCGCGATCATCGCGCCCGTGTGCAGCATCGCACCGCGCCCGGAAAACACCTGGCTGAACACGAAGCTCGCGGCCACCACGTAGACGAAGAGCACGCCGAGGAGCGCCGAATCGTTGTTCTTCAGCGGCGACTTGCAGATCGCGTCATAGACGATCCAGCCGAGCCCGAGGCCGAGCAGCCCGATCAGCGTCGCCCCCCAGGCCGGCAGGTCCGCTTTGGCCGGGTCGATCAGGTAAAGCTCGGCGCCGAGATAGTAGACGAGGAACAGGAGCGCGAAGCCGGACAGCCAGGTCGCATAGCTCTCCCATTTGAACCATGTCAGGTCCTCCGGCATGTGCGGCGGCGCGACCATGTATTTCTGAATGTGGTAGAAGCCGCCGCCATGGACCTGCCAGGCCTCGCCGCCGACGCCGACGAGCGGCGCTCCGTGGGGCTTCCGCAGCCCGAGATCGAGCGCGATGAAGTAGAACGACGATCCGATCCAGGCGATCGCGGTGATGACGTGCAGCCAGCGCACGCCGAATTGCAGCCAATCGGCGAAATAGGTCCACATGGGATGAGCCCCGGAACGCCGCCCCCTTGTCGCGGACGCTCCCCACAATGATCCGATGTGCCTTCAGCGGTCCCTCGCCGTTCAGGAGACGGTGGGAAGGACAGGCGTTGGGATCGAAGGGCGCGTGACGCCCTTCGAACGGTTCCAGTCTTTCACGCCTCGAAGGGCCGAGACAAGAGGTTTGCGGCGCTATGCGCCGACGCGAGCCGTCAGTTGCGAACGCCCTCGACGTACCAGTCCATCTTGAGAAGATCGGCGTCCGGGATGCGGGTGCCGGCGGCGATCTTCTCGGCACCCGACTGGTCCTTGATCGGGCCGGTGAACACCTCGTAGGTGCCGGCCTTGGTCTCGTCGACGATCTTCTGCGCGGCGGTCTTTACGTCGGCCGGCATCTTGTCGTTGAACGGGGCCATCTCGACCTCGCCTTCCTTCATGCCGAGCCAGACGTCCTGCGTCTTCCAGGAGCCGTCGATCACCGCGTTGACGCGGTCGACGTAGTACGGGCCCCACTGGTCGACGATCGCCGTCATGTGGGCGTTCGGCGCGAAGCTCTTCATGTCCCAAGCCTGGCCGAAGGCGATGGCGCCGCGCTTCTCGGCCTCCTGCAGCGGGCCCGGGCTGTCGGTGTGCTGGGTGATGACGTCGGCGCCCTGGTCGAGCAGCGCGCCCGCCGCCTGCGCTTCCTTGGCCGGATCGTACCAGGAGTTCACCCAGACGACCTGCGTCTCGAAGTTCGGGTTCACCTTACGCGCGGCGAGCGTGAAGGCGTTGATGCCCATCACGACCTCGGGGATCGGGAAGGAGGCGACATAACCCGCCTTGCCGCTCTTCGACATCATGCCGGCGATGGTGCCGAGCACGGCGCGGCCCTGGTAGAACTTCGAATTGTAGGCCGCCATGTTCGGCGCGGTCTGGTAGCCCGTCGCATGCTCGAACTTCACGTTCGGGAACTGCTTGGCGACCTTCAGCGTCGGGTTCATGAAGCCGAACGAGGTCGCGAAGATGATGTCGTTGCCGTCCTGCGCAAGCTGGCGGATGACGCGCTCGGCGTCCGGCCCCTCGGCGACGTTCTCGACGAAGCTCGTCTGCACCTTGTCGCCGAGCTTCTCGGCCAGATACTTGCGGCCCTGGTCATGGGCGAAGGAGTAGCCGAAGTCGCCGACCGGGCCGACATAGACGAAGGCGGCCTTGACCGGGCGGTCGGAGACCTGTGCGAAGGCCGGCAGGCCGAATGCGGTGACGGCGGCGAGCGCGGCACCCCCGAGGAGGACTTGGCGGCGGGTGAAGAGGCTCATGAGGGCTCCTTGCAGAGGGCTGTTCGAGTGGTCAGGCGGTCGCCCGGAACGGCTTGCCGAGGCAGGCCGGCGCGGCATTCCGCGTCCGCGCGCTGCCCGAGATCAGGGCCAGCACCAGAACGGTCGCGAGATAGGGAAGGCTGGTCAGGAACTCCGGCGCGAGCAGCGACCAGCCGGCCGCCTTGGCCTGGAGTTCCAGCGTGATCACGGCGCCGAAGAGATAGGCGCCGAGAAGCAGACGGCCCGGACGCCAGGAGGCGAAGACGACGAGCGCGATGGCGATCCAGCCACGACCGGCGGTCAGCCGCTCGGCCCACATCGGCGTCAGCACAAGCGAGTAATAGGCGCCGGCGAGCCCCGCCATCGCGCCGCCGAAGAGCACTGCGAGATAACGCACCTTGAGGACGGGGTAGCCGATGGAATGGGCCGAGGCATCGCTCTCGCCGACGGCGCGCAGGATCAGCCCGGCCCGCGAGTGCTTCAGGAACCACCAGACGGCGAAGGTCAGGACCAGCGAGAGATAAACGATCGGCGAATAGCCGAAGAGGACGCGCCAGATCGGGTCTGCAGCAAGCGCGGCGGGAAAGAACGAGTCGAGCACCGGCGTCGTGATGCCGACGAAGCCGGCGCCGGCCAGCGCCGAGACGCCGGTGCCGAAGATGGTGAGCGCGAGGCCCGTCGCGACCTGGTTGGCGGTCAGCGTCAGGGTCAGCCAGGCGAAGATCAACGACGACGCGGCGCCGGCGACCAACGCCGCCACCGCGCCGAGCCAGGGCGAGCCGACCGTGACGGACACGGCAAAGCCCGTGACCGCGCCGATCAGCATCATGCCCTCGACGCCGAGGTTCAGGACGCCGGACTTCTCGACCACGAGCTCGCCGAGCGCTGCGATCAGGATCGGCGTCGCGGAGGCGACCACGGCGACGACGATGGCGACGATCAGTTCGGGGCTCATGCGGCGGCTCCCCGGCCGGGCGTGGGTTCGGGCGTCAGCGTCGGCGCCGGTGCGATGGGCGCGGCGACCGGAACGCCGCCCGCGCCGCTCGTCAGCCGGTAGCGGACGAGGATGTCGACCGCGAGGAGGAAGAACAGCATCATCGCCTGAAAGACGCCGATGGCCGCGGCGGGCAGGCCGATCGTCGTCTGCGCGCTCTCGCCGCCGACATAGGTCAGCGCCAGCACGAGAGCGGCGAGAACGATGCCGACCGGATGAAGCCGCCCGAGAAAGGCGACGATGATGGCGGTGAAGCCGTAGCCGACGGGAAAGCTCGGCACCATCTGCCCGAAGGGACCGGATGCCTCGAAGATGCCGGCGAGCCCCGCCATGCCGCCGCCGAGCGCCATGCAGAGCCAGACGACGCGCGCCTCGCGAAAGCCGCCGTAGCGCGCCGCCTGCGGGCTGAGGCCGACGACGCGAACCTGGAAGCCGGCGACGGTGCGCGCGATCAGGAACCAGACGGCGAGCGCCAGCGCCAGCGCCACCGGAATGCCGAGATGGATCAGGGTGCCCGGCACGACATAGGGCAGCGTCTGCGACGAGGAGAACATCGCGGTCTGCGGGAAGTTGAACCCCATCGGGTCCTTCCAGGGTCCGCGCATCAGGTAGTAGAGGATCTGGATCGCGACGTAGTTCAGCATCAGCGACGACAGGATCTCGGAAACGCCGAGCCGGTTGCGAAGGAAGGCGGGGATCGCCGCCCAGGCCATGCCCCCGAGAATGCCGGCGACGACCATCGCGGGCAGGATCCAGTGCCCCTCCATGTCCATCGTGAGGAGCGCGATGCCGGTGCCCGCGAGGCCCCCGATGACGTACTGGCCCTCGGCCCCGATGTTCCAGACATTGGCGCGGAAGCCGACCGACAGGCCGATGGCGATGGTGGCGAGCGGCGCCGCCTTCACCAGAAGATCCTGCCAGCGGTAGGGGTTGAAAAGAGGCGTCACGAAGATCTCGCGCGCGGCCCCGAGCCCGTCGTAGCCGAGAAGCGTGAAGACGATCGTGCCGACGAGGAGCGTCAGCGCGACGGCGAGAACCGGCGTCGCGAACAGCATGACGCGGCTCGGCTCGCGGCGGGGGACGAAGCGGAGCGCCATCAGGCGGCCTCGGCGGCATGGGGCTCGCCGTGCACGCCGCCCATCAGGAGGCCGACGCGCTCGATCGAGATGCCCTTCACGTTCATCGTCTCCGACAGGCGCCCTTCGTTGAGGACGGCGATGCGGTCGCAGAGCTCCAGAAGCTCGTCGAGGTCCTGGCTGACGACGACGATCGCCGCGCCCCGCGCCGCCAGATCGATCATCGCCTGCCGAATGAAGCCGGCGGCGCCCGCATCGACGCCCCAGGTCGGCTGCGAGACCACGAGCACGCTCGGCTCCTGTCCGATCTCGCGACCCATGATGAACTTCTGCAGGTTGCCGCCCGACAGGCTGCCGGCCAGCGCGCCCTCGCCTGTCGCCTTGACGGAGAAGGCGGAAATCACGCTCTTCGCGTAGTCGCGCGCCGCCTTGAGGCGGATCAGACCGCCGTGGCTCAGGCCCTTGCGGGCGCGCGCCGACAGGATGGCGTTCTCGGCAAGCGACAGCGCGGGCACCGCCGCGTGCCCGTTGCGCTCCTCCGGCACCGTGGCCAACCCCAGCCTTCGACGGGCCGAGACGCCCTCGCGCTCGACGCGGGCGCTGCCGATGGTGATCGTGCCGGACACGCCGTTCAGCTTCTCGCCCGACAGGACTTCCAGAAGCTCGTTCTGCCCGTTGCCCGCCACGCCCGCGATGCCGAGGATCTCGCCGGAGCGGACCGAGAAGGAGACGTCCTTAAGGCTCGTGCCGAAGGGCGGATCGCCGGGTGCGCTCAACGCCTCGACGCTGAGGCGGGTCTCGCGCAACTGCCCCTCGGCCTTCGGCTTCAACGCTTTCAGCGAGCCGCCGATCATCAGTTCGGCCATGGACTTGGCGGTCTCCTCACGCGGATCGCAGGAGGCCACCACGCGGCCGCCTCGCAGGATCGTCGCCGACGTGCACAGCGCTTTGATCTCGCCGAGCTTGTGCGAGATGTAGAGGATCGAGCAGCCCTCGCTCGCGAGCTGGCGGAGGACCGCGAACAGAGCCTCCACCTCCTGCGGCGTCAGCACCGAGGTCGGCTCGTCCATGATCAGGAGCTTCGGCTTGCCGAGCAGAGCGCGCACGATCTCGATGCGCTGGCGCTCGCCGACGGACAGCGTGTGCACCTCGCGGTGCGGGTCGAGGCCGAGGCCGTAGGCCGTCATCACCTCGCGCACGCGCGCTTCGAGCTCGCGCCGGGGCGGCGGGTCGTCCATGCCGAGCGCGACGTTTTCGAGAACCGTCATCGCCTCGAACAGGCAGAAGTGCTGGAACACCATGCCGATGCCGAGCGCCCGTGCCTCGCGCGGCGAGCCGACGCGCACCGGCCGGCCGTCGAAGAGCATGGTGCCCTCGTCCGCCTGCTGCACGCCGTAGATGATCTTGACGAGGGTGGACTTGCCCGCCCCGTTTTCGCCGAGCAGCGCATGGATGCGCCCCGGCTCCACGGAAAACGAGATGTCGTCGTTGGCGACGACGCCGGGGAAGCGCTTCGAAATGCTCCTCAGTTCTAGACGATGCGCCATGGAACTCCGACCGGCGGGACACCCGGTCCCGATATTGCACCGAGTTTACGCAGGCGCAAAGCCTGCGCAATCCTGCTCCATGTTTTGCCCAAGAAGTTGAACGACGAGCTCCGCGGCGACCATCGCGGCGATCACCGCCGGGCGCTTGTCGCGCACAGCCGAGCCGCCGATCGGCAAGACAAGCCGTCCGATTCGCTCCGCCTCGCCGCGCTCGGCGAGGAATCGCCGAAACTTCTCGCGCTTCGTCGCCGAGCCGATCATCCCGACATAGGCGGCGTCCGGCCGCCCGAGCGCGGCGGCTCCGATCAGGAAATCGAGCCCGTGATCGTGGGTCATGACGACGAAGGCGCTGCCGCGGGGCGCCCCGGCGATCTCGGCCTCGGGCATCGCCGCGCGCCGCCGCTCTATGCCAGGCGGAAGCTCGGCGAGCCGGTCCGCCCGCGTGTCGATCACCAGCGTGCGCAGCGGCAGCGGGGCCAGCGCGCGCGCCGTCGCCTGCCCCGTGTGGCCGGCACCGAAGAGATAGACATGCGGCCAGCCGAGCCGCGCCGTCTCGTCGGCCTGCTCCAACTGCTCCAGGAGCGCCGCCGTGCCGCGCTGGAGGCCGAGCACGACGCGCCCACCGCAGCACTGGCCGATAGCGGGGCCGAGCGGAATGTCGAGCCGCCCCTCGCGCTCGCCGGCCGCCAGCATGCGCCGCGCCTCCGCGATGCCCTCCATCTCGAGCGCACCGCCGCCGACCGTGCCGAACACGCCGGACGCCGTGACCAGCATCGCGGCCCCCGCCTCGCGCGGCGTCGAGCCCGCGGCGCGCTCGACCCTGACGACCATCGCGGGATCGCGCGCGGCCAGCGCCGCCCTGAGATCGGCCAGCAAGCTCAAGCCCCCCGCACCGCCTCGACGGCGGCGAGGATGCGCTCGGGCGTCGCTGGTGCGTCGAGATCGGGGAAGCGGCGGCGGCGGCCCGCCGCACAGATCGCGTCACCCAGCGCCGAGAAGACCGAGAGCGCCAGCATGAAGGGCGGCTCGCCGACGGCCTTGGAGCGGAAGATCGTGTCGGCCGGGTTGCGGCCCTTGTCCCAGAGCGTCACGCGGAGGTCGTCCGGCCGGTCGTTGGCGGTCGGGATCTTGTAGGTGGAGGGCGCGTGGGTGCGCAGCCGCCCCGCCTTGTCCCACCAAAGCTCCTCCATCGTGAGCCAGCCCATGCCCTGGATGAAGCCGCCCTCGATCTGGCCGAGGTCGAGGGCCGGGTTCAGCGAACGGCCGACGTCGTGGAGGATGTCGGCCCGCAGGAGGCGGTTCTCGCCGGTCAGCGTGTCGATCACGACCTCGGAGCACGAGGCGCCGTAGGCGAAGTAGTAGAACGGCTTGCCGCTGGCCGTCTCACGGTCGTAGGCGATGCCGGGCGTGGCATAGAAGCCGGTCGATGACAGCGAGACGCGGGCGAGATAGGCCTCGCCCACGAGGTCGCGGAAGCGAAGTTCCTTCTGGCCGATCCGCACCTTGCCGGGGCCGAAGACCACGGCCTCGCGCGCTACGTTGTATCGCAAGACGGCGTAGTCGATCAGCCGCTCCTTGATGGTGCGCGCGGCGGCCTGCGCGGCCATGCCGTTGAGGTCGGAGCCCGACGAGGCGGCGGTGGCCGACGTGTTGGGCACCTTGGCGGTGGTGGTCGCGGTGATCTTCACGTCCGCGATGTCGATCTGGAACTCCTCGGCGACGACCTGCGCGACCTTGGTGAAGAGGCCCTGCCCCATCTCCGTGCCGCCGTGGTTGAGATGGACCGAGCCGTCCTTGTAGACATGGACCAGCGCACCGGCCTGGTTGAGGTGGGTCGTCGTGAAGGAGATGCCGAACTTCACCGGCGTCAGCGCGAGACCCTTCTTGAGGATCGGGCTCGACGCGTTGAAGGCCTCGACCGCCCGGCGCCGCGCGCGATAGTCGCTGGACGCCTCGAGTTCCGCGACGATCTCGGCGATCACGCAATCCTCGACCGCCATATGGTAGGGCGTGCGGCCGGGCGTCCCCTCGCCCATCGCGGCGTAGAAGTTGCGCCGGCGCACGTCCAGCGGATCGAGCTTGAGGTCGAAGGCGATGCGATCCATCGCCCGCTCGATCGCCACCATGCCCTGCGGCCCGCCGAAGCCGCGAAAGGCGGTGTTGGAGACCGTGTTGGTCTTGAGGCGGCGGGAATGGATGTGCGCGGCCCGCAGATCATAGGCGTTGTCGGAGTGGAACATCGCGCGGTCGGCGATCGCGCCCGACAGGTCCTTGGAGTAGCCGCAGCGCACCACGTGCCGGAACTCGGCGCCGAGGATGCGGCCCTCGCCGTCGTGGCCGATCCGGTAGTCGGCGCGCATCTCGTGGCGCTTGCCGGTCATCTCCATGTCATCGTCGCGGTCGAGCCGGCACTTGGCGGGCCGCCCCGTCTTCACCGCGACCAGCGCGCAGACGGCCGCAAACAGCGCGGGCTGCGATTCCTTGCCGCCGAAGCCGCCGCCCATGCGGCGCACCTCGATCGTGACGGCGTTGTCCGGCCGCCCGAGGGCTTTCGCCACGTTGTGCTGCACCTCGGACGGATGCTGCGTCGAGGAGCGCACGAGGACGTCGCCGTCCTCCAGCGGGATCGCGCTGGCGATGTGGCCTTCGAGGTAGAAGTGGTCCTGCCCGCCGGTCTCGACGCGCCCCTCGACCACGTGCGGCGCGCCGGCGATCGCGGCGCCCGCATCGCCGAGCCGCATCTCGTGAGGCGGCAGCAGGTCCTCGCCGGCCTCTTGCGCGGCGGTCAGCGCCTCGTCGATCGTGATCGCGGGCGGAGCGTCGGCATACTCGACCCTGGCGAGCTTCGCGGCCATGCGCGCGGTGCGCAGGTCCGTCGCCGCCACCGCGAAGAGCGGCTGCCCGAGATAGTGGATCGTGCCGTCCGCAAAGATCGGATCGTCGCCGAAGACCGGCGAGTAGTCGTTGATGCCGGGGATATCCTCGGACGCCAGCACGCAGGCGACACCCGGCATCGCGCGCACGGGATCGAGATCCATCGACAGGATCGCCGCGTTGGCGCGCGGGCTCATGGCGATGAACACCTGGAGCGTGCCGGGAAGCTCGGGCTCGTCGTCGGTGTAGCGCGCCTCGCCGGTGACGTGCTTGACGCCGCTGTCGTGGCGGATCGGCTGGCCGACGCCGCCCTTCAGTCGGGTGCGGGGCGCTGGCGGAGCCTCGTCGAGCGCGGCTGGATCGACCGTGCCGGCCTCGCCGCGGTCCTGGATGCGGGTCTCGTCCATCACGCGACCTCCGAAATCCGCGTGGGAACGCCCGAGAGCTCGAGCCGGAAGCGTTCGAGACAGGCGGCCGCGGTCTTCAGGCGATAGTCGGCGCTCGCGCGCATGTCGCTCAGCGGCTGGAAGTCATCCGCCAGCGCCGCCGCAGCGTCCCTCACCGCCGCCTCGTCGAAAGGGCGGCCGACCAGCATCGCTTCGGCGGCGAGCGCGCGCTTCGGCGTTCCCGCCATGCCGCCGAAGGCCAGGCGCGCGCTTGCCACGCGCTCGCCCTCGAAGCCGAGCTTGAAGGCGGCAAGGACGGCCGAGATGTCGGAATCCATGCGCTTGGAAATCTTCGAGGCCGAGAAGCGCTCGCCCTCCTTCAGGAGCGGCACCTCGACGGCGACCACGAACTCGCCCTCGCGGCGGTCCTGTTTGCCGTATTCGAGGAAGAAGTCTTCGAGCGGCAGCCGCCGCACCGCCTCGCCCTGCCGCAGATAGAGGGTCGCGCCGAGCGCGATCAGCACCGGGGCCAAGTCGCCGATCGGCGAGCCGTTGGCGATGTTGCCGCCGACCGTCCCGGCATTGCGCACCTGATAACCAGCGAAGCGGCGCATCACCTCGCCGAGGTCGGGATGCAGCTCCGCCAGCCGCGCGCGGGCGTCGGCATGGGTTACGGCGGCGCCGAAGAACAGGCTTTCCGGCCCTTCCTCGACATGGCGGAGATCATGGACGCGCGACACGTCGATCAGGGTCTCGAAGGTGCGATGCTGCTTCGTCACCCAGAGGCCGACATCGGTGGCGCCGGCAACGAGCGTCGCCTTGGGGTTGGCGGCATAGGTGTCGGCAAGCTGGTCGACGTCGGCGGGCGAAAGCCAGGTCGCGCCGGCTGCCTCGTAGCGGAAGAGGTCGTCGCCGCGAAGCGACTGCAACGCCTCGGAGCGCAACGCGTCCTCAGGTCCGGTGTCGGGCACCGGGACGGACGCCACGGCGAGCCCCGCGTCGACGATCGGCCCGTAGCCGGTGCAGCGGCAGAGATTGCCCGAGACGACGTCCTTGACCGACTGGCGGTCGGTGAGTGCCCCCGTGCGCCAGCCGGCGTAGAGCTGCATCACGAAGCCCGGCGTGCAGAAGCCGCATTGGCTGGCATGGCGCTCGACCATGGCCTCCTGCACGGGGTGCAGCCCGCCGGCCGAGGCCAGATGCTCCACGGTCTCGACCGAGCGTCCGTGCAGCGCCGGCAGGAAGAGGATGCAGGCGTTCAGGGCCCGCC
The DNA here is from genome assembly GCF_900113065.1 of Aureimonas phyllosphaerae. Classification (GTDB taxonomy): domain Bacteria; phylum Pseudomonadota; class Alphaproteobacteria; order Rhizobiales; family Rhizobiaceae; genus Aureimonas; species Aureimonas phyllosphaerae. The sequence continues at coordinate 175,813 of NZ_FOOA01000007.1, read as the reverse complement.
GCTTGAGGCCGCCCTGCCCGTCCGGCTCCTCGACCATGACGGTGCAGGCGCCGCAGTCCCCCTCCGCGCAGCCTTCCTTGGTGCCGGTCAGGCGCTCGGCGGGGCCGCGCAGGTACTGGAGAACCGTCGTGGTAGGGGCCAGCCCCTCCACGCTGCGCTCCTCGCCGTTCAGGATGAAGCGGATCGGCGCCATCAACTCCCCCGATAGGTCGAATAGCCGAAGGGCGAGAGGAGCAGCGGCACGTGGTAGTGGCGGTCCTCCGAGATGCCGAAGCGGATCACGACGTCGTCGAGGAACTTCGGCTGGTCGAGTTCGACCCCTTGCGCGTCGAAATAGGGCCCGCAGAAGAAGGTGATCTCGTAGGTCCCGTGGCGGAAGCCCTCGCCTTGCATCAGCGGCGCCTCGCAGCGCCCGTCCTCGTTGGTACGCCCTTCGCCGACGAGTTCCCGCCGCTCGCCCTCCAGCCGATGGAGCACGAGCTCCAGCCCGCGCGCAGGCGTGCCGCGGGCCGTGTCCAGAACATGCGTCGTCAGCCGGCCGGAGCCGGAGGGCATTGGTGGCATCGTGCGAGGATCCGTTCCGTCTCGGTCGTCCGGTGCGCCAGTCTGCACCCGTTCGCAACGCCCCGTCCAGCGGAAAGGTTGGGGCGTCCGCGCCGCGTCCGCCCTGGCAAGCGCGCCGGCAAGCGCGTATCCAGAGCTTAAGCTTAGCGTCACGATCGAGGGCCGCCCGATGACCAGTTTCTACCCCCGCGACCTCCGCGGCTACGGCCGCAACGCGCCGGATCCGCAATGGCCGAACTCGAATGGCAGCGGCGCGGCGAAGATCTGCGTCCAGTTCGTGGTCAACTACGAGGAAGGCGGCGAGAACGCCGTGATCCACGGCGACAAGGCGTCCGAGGCGTTCCTGTCGGAGATCGTGGGCGCTGCGCCCTGGCCGGGCCAGCGCCACATGAACATGGAATCGATCTACGAATACGGCGCGCGCGCCGGCTTCTGGCGGCTCTGGCGCCTGTTCACCGAGCGGCAGATGCCCGTCACCGTCTACGGCGTCGCCACCGCCCTGGAGCGCAGCCCCGAGCAGGTGGCGGCGATGCGCGAGGCCGGCTGGGAAATCGCCTCGCACGGGCTGAAATGGATCGACTACCGCGACCACGCGGCGGATGCCGAACGTGCCGACATGGACGAGGCGCTGGCGCTGCACGAGGCGGTGACGGGCGAGTCGCCGCTCGGCTGGTACACCGGCCGCTCCTCCGAGCACACGCTGGAACTCGCCGCCGAGCGCGACTTCCTCTACGTCTCCGACGCCTATGCCGACGACCTGCCCTACTGGCAGGAAACGCGCATCAGGCCGATCCTCGTCCTGCCCTACACACTTGATACCAACGACATGCGCTTTGCGACGCCGCAGGGCTTCAACACGGGCGAGCAGTTCTACACCTACCTGAAGGACGCCTTCGACGCGCTCTATGCCGAGGGCGAGGCGGGCGCGGCCAAGATGCTGAACGTCGGCCTCCATTGCCGTCTCGTCGGCCGTCCCGGCCGGTCGGCGGCGCTCGCACGCTTCCTCGACTATGTCCGATCGAAGCCCGACGTCTGGGTCGCCACGCGCGCCGACATCGCCCGCCATTGGCGCGCCCGCTTCCCCCATCGCGAGACGATCAGCCCGCACCGCCTGGAGCGAGCCGTGTTCCTCGAGATGTTCGGCGGCATCTACGAGCACTCGCGCTTCATCGCCGAGCGCGCCCTCGACCGCGGCCTCGGGCCCGCCAACGACACCGCGGAGGGACTGGCCGCAGCGTTGGCCGTCCAGTTCCGCCGCGCCAGCCGGGAGGAGCGGCTTGGCGTCCTGCGCGCCCATCCCGATCTCGCCGGCCGCCTCGCGCTCGCCGGCAACCTCACGGCCAATTCCTCGGCCGAGCAGGCGTCCGCCGGTCTCGACCGCCTGACGTCCGACGAACTCGCCCGCTTCACCGACCTGAACGACCGCTATCAGGCGCGCTTCGGCTTTCCCTTCATCATCGCGGTGCGCGGCCGCTCGAAGGAGGACATCCTCGCCGTCTTCGAAAGCCGCGTCTCGAACGACACGGAAACCGAGTTCCGCACGGCCTCGGCCGAAGTCGAGCGGATCGCCCGGCTGCGCCTCGACGCGATCCTCGGGGCCGGCGCATGAGCCTTCGCACCCTCAAGGCCGTGCCGCTGACGGCGGAAGCCTTCCGTGCGTTCGGCGAGGTGATCGAGCCCGACAACTGCACCGAGATCCGGCTCATCAACAACGGCACCACGACGCGCTTCCACGACATCGCGCCGGTGGACGTGTCGTCCGGCGGGGGGCACGCGCTGATCTCGATCTTCCGCGGCAAGCCGTTCGACCTTCCCTTCCGTGTGGAGATGCTGGAGCGGCACCCGCTCGGCAGCCAGGCCTTCATGCCGCTGGAGGGCCGCCCGTACCTCGTGGTCGTCGCGCCCGATGCGGACGGGCGGCCCGGCGAGCCCGTCGCCTTCATCGCGAGCGGTGCGCAAGGGGTTTCCTATGCGCGCGGCACCTGGCACCACCCGCTGGTCGCGCTGGGCGAACGGTCCGACTTCCTCGTCGTCGATCGCGGCGGCTCGGGCGTCAACCTGGCCGAGTACGTGCTGGACGCGCCGGTTCTCGTGGACGGCTGAACCACCCCTCGCGCTTGACGCGGCGCAATGTCGCGACATGTCCGCGTTGGTCCGGCAGGGTTCACGGCTTCGCGAGGGAGCCGTGTCGCGTCCGGGCGAAAGGATGCCCAATGCCGCAGCGACCCACGCCCGCCTTTCTTCGCGTCATGACCTGGGTGATCGGACTGTGCGGCATCGCCCTGCTTCTCGGCGGCGGCTGGCTCGTCGCCATCGGTGGCTCGGCCTACTACGTCGTCGCTTCGTTGTTCTTCCTCGGCACCGCCTATCTCCTCCACCGCGCCCGCCCGGAGGCGCTCGGCGTCTTCGCGGTTCTTGTGATCGGCACTCTGATCTGGGCGCTCTACGAGGTCGGCTTCGACTGGTGGCCGTTGGCCGCACGCGGCGACGTCGTCTTCGTGCTCGGCGCGCTTCTGCTCCTTCCCTGGATCACCCGGCCCCTCTCGCGGCGGAGCGTCGCCGATGCGCTGGACGGGCGCGACCGCAGCGTCACGCCGCTGAAGGGGCACGGCGCCTTCCTCACCGCCTCGCTGCTGGTGGCCGTCGCGGTCGCCGCCACCTCATGGTTCACCGACCTTCACGCCAAGGAGGGTGAGCTCCCCGGCACCCGTCTCGGGGCGGCGGACAACGGCATTCCGGAGGGAGAATGGCTCGCCTATGGCCGCAGCCAGATGGGTCAGCGATACTCGCCGCTCGCTGACATCACGCCCGCCAACGTCGCCTCGCTCAAGGTCGCCTGGCAGTTCGAGACCGGCGACGAGCCGCAGCCGGGCGACCCCGAGGAGACGACCTTCCAGGTCACGCCGCTCAAGATCGGCGAGCGCCTCTATCTCTGCACCCCGCATCAGAACGTCATCGCGCTCGACGCGACGACCGGCGCCGAGGTCTGGCGATACGATCCGGTGATTCAGGGCGAACTCGCGCTCCAGCATCTCACCTGCCGCGGCCTGTCCTATCAGAGCGCCGCAGCCGCCGCGGCCGCGGGCAAACAGAGCGGCGCGACGACGACGCCGGTCGCGCCGGCCACCACGGGCGCGCCGGAAGGCACCGCCACCGGGCTCTCAGCGGAGGGCGGCCTGACGGCGCCTCAGGAGACCGCCGAGACGCCCGCCAACACCGGCGGCGCCCCGGTCGACCAGACCGGCGGCAACACGGACCCCGGCCTGCCGGTCGCCGTCGCCAACGCGCGCACCACAACCTGCGACGACAAGCTCTTCATGCCGACCGCGGACGGGCGGATCGTGATCCTCGATCCCGAGACCGGCGCGGTCTGCTCCAATGCCGGGGGCGGCGACGGGCAGATCGATCTCTGGGACCGCATGCCCAACGTCAATCCCGGCTCCTACTACTCGACCTCGCCGGTGATTGTGGCCGGCAATAGCGTGATCGTCGGCGGCACGGTGCTCGACAACGTGTCGACCGCCGAGGCGTCCGGCGTCATCCGGGCCTTCGACATCACGACGGGCGACCTCCTGTGGAACTGGGACTCGGGCCGTCCGAACGACACCCAGCCGATCGCGGAAGGGCAGACCTACACGCCCAATAGCCCGAACTCGTGGTCGATCATGAGCGCCGACGAGAACCTCGGTCTCGTCTACGTGCCGCTCGGCAACCAGCCGCCGGACCAGTGGGGCGCCAACCGTTCGCCCGAAGTCGAGGAGTACTCGTCCTCGATCGTCGCCCTCGACATCCGCACCGGCCAGCCGCGTTGGCACTTCCAGACCGTGCACCACGACCTGTGGGACTACGACGTGCCGGCGCAGCCGAGCCTCGTCGACCTGCCGATCGGCGGTGAGATCGTGCCGGCCCTCGTGCAGCCGACCAAGCAGGGCGAGATCTTCGTCCTCGACCGCCGCACGGGCGAACCCGTGATGCCCGTGGTCGAGAAGCCGGCGCCGGGCGGGGCCGTTCTGCCAGACCGCGCCGCGCCGACGCAGCCGAAATCCGCGATCTCCTTCGACCCGCCCCCTCTGCGCGAGCGCGACATGTGGGGCGCGACGATGTTCGACCAGCTCCTCTGCCGCATCGCCTTCCACGCGCTGAACTACGGCGGTCGCTTCACGCCGCCCTCGCTCGACGGCTCGCTGATCTATCCCGGCAATTTCGGCGTCTTCAACTGGGGCTCGGTGGCGGTCGACCCGGCGCGCGGCGTGATGTTCGCAACGCCGACCTATCTCGCCTTCACCTCGCGCCTCGTGCCCAGACCGAACGACCGGACGCTGGTGGTCAACCCCAGCCAGCCGCAGGGCGCGCTGCCGGCCCTCAACGAGAATTTCGGCGCCCCGTATGCGATCGAGCTCGGCCCCTTCACCTCGGCGCTCGGCCTGCCCTGCCAGCAGCCGCCCTGGGGCTACGTCGCGGGCGTCGACCTCACCACCGGCGAAACGGCCTGGATGCACAGGAACGGCACGACGCGCGACGCCTCACCCGTTCCCCTGCCCTTCCGCATGGGCGTGCCGAACCTCGGCGGGCCGATGATGACGGCGGGCGGCGTCGCCTTCCTGTCTGGCACGATCGACTACTACGTGCGCGGCTACGACGTGACGACGGGCGAGGAACTCTGGAAGGCCCGCCTTCCGGCCGGCGGTCAGGCCTCGCCGATGACTTATCGCGGCGCGGACGGGCGGCAGTACCTGCTGGTCGTCGCCGGCGGCCACGGCTCGCTCGGCACCAAGCGCGGCGATTCCGTCATCGCCTACGCACTGCCGCAAGGCGGTTGATCCGCTCTCAAGCGAAGCGGCGCGCGGCAGCCCCATGCTCGCGCCGCAGCCGGGCGAGGTCGAGCCCGACCGGCTGTCCATCGACGACACGCCAGCGCCCCGCCACCATCACCCGGTCGGCGCGCGTCGCGCCGCACAGGACGAGCGCTGCGATCGGATCGTGCGCGCCGGAAAAGCGCAGCTCGTCCAGCGTGAAGAGCGCGAGGTCGGCCTGAAGCCCAACCGCGATGCGCCCGATGTCGGTGCGCCCGAGGCAGGCCGCCGACCCCTCCGTCCCCCACCGGATGGCGTCGCGCGCGGTGACGGCCGAGGCCGAGCCGCGTGACAGGCGGTTCACCATCAGCGCGTGACGCACCGCCTCCATCATGTTGGACGAGTCGTTCGAGGCCGAGCCGTCGACGCCGAGGCCGACCGGGCTGCCCGCCGCCTCGAGTTCGGCCGTCGGGCAGAAACCGGAGGCGAGCACCGCGTTCGACGTCGGGCAATGGCAGACGCCGACCCTGTGCGCTCCGAGCCGCCGGCATTCCTCGCTCGTGAAATGGATGCCATGGGCGAGCCAGGTACGGGGCCCGAGCCAGCCGACCTCTTCCAGATAGTCGACCGGCCGGCACCGGAACCGCTCCAGGCAGAAGCGGTTCTCGTCCTCCGTCTCGCCGAGATGGGTGTGGAGCCGCGCGCCGTGGCGTTCCGCGAGCCCAGCACTCTTTTCCATCAAGCCCTTGGTGACGGAGAAGGGCGAGCAGGGCGCCAGCGCCACCTGCACCATCGCGCCCTCGCCCGGCTCGTGCAGCGTGGAAAGGAGGCGCTCGGAATCGGCGAGGATCTCGTCCTCGTCCTGCACCACCGTGTCCGGCGGCAGGCCGCCGTCCTTCTGGCTGAGGTTCATCGAGCCACGCGTCAGCGTCACCCGGATGCCGAGGCTCCGCGCCTCTTCCGCCTCGACGTCGATCGCGTCGCCGAGCCCCTGCGGAAAGAGATAGTGGTGATCGGCCGCCGTGGTGCAGCCCGACAGGAGAAGCTCGGTCAGCGCAAGGCGCACCGACAGGCGGAAACTCTCCGGATCGAGCCGCGCCCAGATCGGGTAGAGCGCCTGCAGCCAGGGAAACAGCTCCTTGTCGACTGCCTGCGGATGGGCGCGCGTCAGCGTCTGGTAGAAATGGTGGTGCGTGTTGACGAGGCCCGGCAGCATGACATGAGCCGAGGCGTCGAACGTATCGTCCACGGACGCCGAGGGCTGGCCGCCGGCGGGCACGAGTTCGGCGATCCGCCCGTCCTCCACCACCAGGCCGCCCTCGGCGCCCGAGGCGAGGATGGCGAGCGGCGTCTTCAGGAACAGGCGCGCCACGGGTCAGGCCGCCCTGGCGCGGGCGGGAAGTCCTCCGGTGGCGGCGAGGAAGTCCAGAATGTCGTCCAGCCCGACCCTCCGCGACAGGTCGGCGAAGATGGTCGGCAGCCCCTTGCGCCCGCGCGCCGCGTCCGCCTCCATCCGCTGGAGGTCGGCCCCGACGTAAGGGGCAAGGTCCGTCTTGTTGACGACGAGGAGGTCGGACCGCGTGATCGCCGGCCCACCCTTGCGGGGGATATCGTCACCCTGGCAGACCGAGATGACGTAGATCGAGAGATCCACGAGATCGGGGGAGAAGGTCGCGGCGAGATTGTCGCCGCCCGATTCCACCAGCACGAGGTCGAGGTCGGGATGGCGCGACCGCAGATCGGCGATCGCACGCAGGTTGAGCGAGGCGTCCTCGCGGATCGCCGTGTGCGGGCAGCCGCCCGTCTCGACGCCGATGATCCGGTCCGCCGGCAGCGCCTGCCGCCGCACCAGCGCCTCGGCGTCCTCCACCGTGTAGATGTCGTTGGTGACGACGCCGATCGACCAGTGGTCGCGGGCGGCAAGGCAGATCTTCTCGCACAGCGTCGTCTTGCCCGAACCCACGGGACCACCGATGCCGACCCGCAGGGGACCGTTGCGACGCAGCGAGGTGACGGCCTTCTCGATCGTGGTCATGTGCGGAACAGCCTCGTTTCCAGAGTTTCGTGACGCATCGCCTGGATTTCGGACAGGATCGCAGCCGAGCCGAGATCGTCGAGCGTGGATGCTGCCGCGCGGCGTGCGACGGCTTCCAGCACGGGTTCCAGCCGGCGCAGGATCGCGACGGCCTCGCGCTGGCCGAGCGGCACGAGCCGGACGCAGACGCTGAGGAGATTGGCGGCAAAGGCATGGGCGAAGGCGGCGCAGACGGCCGAGAGCGGCAGCCCCTCGCGGCACGCCAGCGCGCCGACCGCGACCGGGTAGGTCGCAGCGATGCTGGCTCCGTCGCCCCACGGCACAGAGGCTTCCCCGAAGGCGCTCCCGAGATCCATCGCCTCCCGCCGCCGCTCGGCCGATCCGGACATCGCGAGCCCGAGTTCGGCGACCTCGACAAGCTCGCTGGCATCCGCCCGGTAGGCCGCCGCCAGCAGCACAAGGTCGTTCCAGCCGCTTCCATGCTGGAGAAGCGTCGCGATCCACGCTTCGCAGTCCGTGCCCCTCCGAAGGAGGCCGTCCGCGATCGCGGCCTCCAGACCATGCGAATAGCCGAAGGCGCCGATCGGAAAAGCGGGCGATAGCCAGGTCTGAAGCTTCAAGAGCCCGTCCAGCCCGGTTCGCTCGTCCGACGACACTCCGTCAGTCATGGCCGTGACGGTGGCCCCCATGTTGGTGGCCGCCGGCATAGGCTCCGTCCAGGGGATCGAAGGCTGCCTCGACCTCGTGGACATGGGCGCCGAGCCCTTTCAACATGTCCGCCACCACATGGTCGCGGCGCAGGAGGATGCGCCCGTCGCGGATCTGGCAGGGCAGATGCCGGTTGCCGATCTGCCAGACGATCTGCAGGAGATGGTCGGCGTCGCGTCCCTCTACGGACAGGAGCGGCTCGGGCTTCGCCTTCACCTCGACGAGACGCCCGTCGGACAGGGCGATCGCGTCGCCCTCGACCAGGAGGCGCGCTTCCGGCAGATCGAGCAGGAAGGCGATGCCGCCATCCGACACCATCGCCATCCGCCGGCGATGGCGCTGCGCCTCGTCGAGCGTGATCGTGTCGTCGGCCGGCCCCTGCCACTGCCCGCGTTCCCGGATCTCTCCCGCCTCGATCAACCGCGTGACCCTTTCCTGGATTGTTGGCATTCGGCGATCGGCGCGTCGCCCTTTGTGACGTCGAGGAGGCTGGCTTCGCTGCCCTTCGACCACCAGACCTGCGCGCCGGCCGCGTATTTCGCGCCGGACGCGGCAATGACACCGACGAAGAGCCGCCGGCTCGGGCCCGCCTCGACCAGCGCGAGGTCGTTGTCGGGCAGGTTGACGTATTCGACCACGCGGGCCACGCCGTCGGAGCACTCGTAGGTGAAGCGCATGCGCTCCGGCGTTCCCGGCAGGTCGAGCGTCAAGGGATCGGCATGCGCGCCGCCGACAGACGCCAGAAGGACTGCCAACGCTTTTCGGACGCTCTTCATTCGCCGTCCGGGTAGAAGGCGGGGTCCAGGATGTCGTCGAGCGTGAAAGGGCATTCGTGCGGGAAGACGTCCTCGGGCAAGTCGGTTTCGGCTGCGGCAAGAGTCCGGGCGAGCGCGTATTCGTCGCCGAGCACCTCGGCCGGGTAAGCCTTCAGGCTTGGGCTCTTGGCGATCCGGCGTTGCAGACGGTTGCGCTGCTCGACGATCGAACCTTTCCAACTGCCGGATCGGCGATCGGGCTGGTATCGCCATTTCAGGAGATGAACCAACAGCACGTTCATCCGGCTTTCGATCTCGTTCCGCTGCGAGTCACCCAAACTTTCCAGTTCCTCCGCCGCGTTGTCCCAGTCGATCGAGTTGTGCGCCCGCGCGCGCAGCTTCGCCGCCTGGTCCTGGGTCCAGGCATAGAAGTCGCGCTCGTAGAGCGGCAGGTCGGCGGGCTGCGGCTTGGCCATGCGGGAAGCCTAGAACAGGAAGTACCGCTGCGCCATCGGCAGCACCTTGGCGGGCTCGCAGGTGAGGGGCTCGCCGTCGGCCCGCACCTCATAGGTCTCCGGGTTCACTTCGATGTGCGGCGTCGCGTCGTTGAGGATCATCGAGGCCTTCGAGATGCCCGACCGCGTGTTCTCGACCGCGAGGAACGTCTTCTCGCAGCCGAGCTTCTCGCGCAAGTTCTCGGCCATCGCGGCGCCGGAGACGAAGGTCACGCCGCTCGCGCCCACCGCCTTGCCGAAAGCGCCGAACATCGGGCGGTAGTGCATGGGCTGCGGCGTCGGGATCGAGGCATTGGGGTCGCCCATCGGAGCGGCGGCGATCGTGCCGCCGAGCAGCACCATCGCCGGCTTCACGCCGAAGAAGGCCGGGTCCCAGATTACGAGGTCGGCGCGCTTGCCGACCTCGACGGAGCCGATCTCGCGCGAGAGGCCGTGGGCGATCGCCGGATTGATCGTGTATTTCGCAACATAGCGCCGGGCGCGCAGGTTGTCGTTGTCGCCGGTCTCGCCCGTCAGGGCGCCGCGCTGCTTCTTCATCTTGTCGGCGGTCTGCCAGGTGCGGATCACCACCTCGCCGACGCGGCCCATGGCTTGGCTGTCCGACGAGACGATCGAGAAGGCGCCGATGTCGTGGAGGATGTCTTCGGCCGCGATGGTCTCCTTGCGGATGCGCGACTCGGCAAAGGCGATGTCCTCGGGGATCGAGGCGTCGAGGTGGTGACACACCATGAGCATGTCGAGATGCTCTTCCAGGGTATTCACCGTGTAGGGGCGCGTCGGGTTGGTCGACCCCGGCAGGACGTTGGGCAGGCCGCAGACCTTGATGATGTCGGGCGCGTGGCCGCCGCCCGCGCCTTCCGTGTGGAAGGCGTGGATCGTGCGCCCCTTGAAGGCGTCCACCGTGTTCTCGACGAAGCCCGATTCGTTGAGCGTGTCGGTGTGGATCATCACCTGCACGTCGTAGTCGTCGGCGACCGACAGGCAGCAGTCGATCGCGGCCGGCGTCGTGCCCCAGTCCTCGTGGAGCTTGAGGGCCGCCGCGCCCGCCTTGACCATCTCGACCAGCGCCTGCGGCTGCGAGGCGTTGCCCTTGCCCGACAGCGCGAAGTTCATCGGGAAGGCGTCGAGCGACTGGAGCATGCGCGCGAGGTGCCAGGGGCCCGGCGTGCAGGTGGTCGCGAGCGTGCCGTGGGCCGGCCCGGTGCCGCCACCGATCATCGTGGTCACGCCCGAGTAGAGCGCCTCGTCGATCTGCTGCGGGCAGATGAAGTGGATGTGGCTGTCGATGCCGCCGGCGGTGACGATCTTGCCCTCGCCCGCGATCGCCTCGGTGCCGGGTCCGACGACGATGGTGACGCCCGGCTGCGTGTCCGGGTTGCCGGCCTTGCCGATGGCCGCGATGCGCCCGCCGCGCAGGCCGATATCGGCCTTGTAGATGCCGGAATGGTCGAGGATCAGCGCGTTGGTGATGACGGTGTCGACCGCGCCCTCGGCTCGGCTTCGCTGCGACTGGCCCATGCCGTCGCGGATCACCTTGCCGCCGCCGAACTTGACCTCCTCGCCGTAGGTGGTCAGATCCTTCTCCACCTCGATCAGGAGATCGGTGTCGGCCAGCCTGACGCGGTCGCCGGTCGTCGGCCCATACATGGCGGCATAGGCGGGGCGGGAGATCGAAGTGGACACGGCTCCTCCGGCGTCGGGCGTTTGCACCGCAAAAGACTTAAGCGCCCGGAGCCGCCTTGTCTTCCTCCTGTGGCTTTGGCCTTGAGCTTTTTTCCCACCTCGCGCGTTGCACCTTTCGAACACGAGACCTCACATGATCGTCCGATCACTTCTCGCCCTCGCTGCCGCCGCGCCGCTCGCCGTCCCGGCCGCTGCTCAGCCCTTCGATCCCGGCCCGCAGGGCTCCGTCGTCGGCCAGTCGATGTCGGGCGCCCCGATCGGCGGCTATCGCGCGCCCTCCCGCCCCCTCTCCATCCCGAACGCGCCGGTGTTCGGCGACACGGTGGAGGAGCGGACCTACGGGCGCGACTACGACAATTCCTATCTCCGCCCGCGCGTCGTGCGGCCCGACGCCGACGGAACCTCGACGCGCCTGCGCGCAGCGGAAGGGCGCTCGACGATCGGTCCAGACACGGCGGGCGACTTCGCGCGCTCTGACGGTTCGGTGATCAACAACAGCGGCGTGACGCGGCCGATCTCGCCGCCGCGCCGCGCCCGGATCGTGCGCTAGCGGGGCGGATGCAACTTAAACAAGCGCTCAGACTTTCGCCTGTAGAACGGATACGATGTCCGTCCCTGTTTTCGGGCTGCGCGCGACCGATTCGGCGCGAGCGCCCCAACCTCGAAAGGCCCGTCCCATGCGCCGCGCTTCGTCGTCGCTTCTCGGTCTTGCCACCCTCGCCGCCGTGTCGATCGCGGTCCCGGCCGGCGCACAGTCGCTCGGCGGTGCGTCGAACTCGGTCGGGTCGTCGGGAACCGGCGGCTCCAGCGTCGGCAGCAGCGGCGGCACGACGGGTACGGGCCTGACGCCGAGCCTTGGCGGCGCGAGCAACCCGATCGGCTCGTCCGGCGGCGTCGGCTCCAGCGCGACCTCGACGCAGCAGCGCGCGACGGCAGGTTCCACCACGCTCAACCCGATCAACGCGGATGCGGCCGCGCGCACCGGCAATGTCGGCGCGGCGTCGACGATCGGCAGCGACGGAACGCTCGGCTCCAGCGGCTCGAACGGCACGGGATACGGCCAGGCCGGCGCCGGTCCGGCCTCGCTCTACAACATCCCGCGCCCGCGCGTGAACGTCGATCTCGGCGCCATTCGCTCGGCGCTGCGCATGGGCCCGAACGCGACCCCGGATTCGCGCGGCAACTGAGCGACCGGAAGGCGGTCAGCCGTCCAAGGCGCCGCCGACCCGACCGTTGAAGCCATGGACCTGCCGGTCGCCCGAGAGGGCGATCAGGCGCACGTCGCGCGACTGTCCGGGCTCAAACCGCACGGCGGTGCCGGCAGCGATGTCGAGGCGCATCCCGCGCGCGGCGGCGCGGTCGAAGTCGAGCGCCGGGTTCGTCTCGGCGAAATGATAGTGCGACCCGACCTGAATCGGGCGATCGCCAGTGTTGGCGACCTTCAGGCTCAGCGCCTCACGCCCCTCGTTGAGAACGATCTCGCCCTCGCGCGTCAGGATTTCGCCTGGGATCATCGTCGTCGCCTGCCTGCCGGTCACCTCGTGTCCCGCGATCATGGCGTCGCGGGCTGAACCTGTCAAAGCCGAGGGTCCGAAGCGACCGCTTTGGCGGGCTCGATCGAGCGACACCGGATCGAAACCTCGCGCTGCTAGTTTTCGATGAGACAAGCCGGTCAGCGGCGGCGGGCAAGCGCCGAACGACGATAGAACCGGCGGCACAGGGAATGAGCGACCATGAAACGCAAGCTGACGGGCGCCTTCGCGCTGGCGGCGGCCATCCTGGGAACGGCGGGCACGGCGATCCCCGCAGGCGCGCCGGAACCCTTCCAGGTCCGCACCGTGACGATGAACGGGACAAGCGGCCCGGCCTACTATTCGCATGCGACGCGGAGCTACCGCTTCATCGTCACCACGCCGCACGATCAGGTCGTCGCGATGGTGCCGGGCGCGGCTTTCAGCGAATCGGCTCGTGCACAGTGACGAGCTTGGTGCCGTCCGGGAACGTCGCCTCGACCTGAATGTCGTGGATCATCTCTGCGATGCCCTCCATCACCTGCTCGCGGGTGACGACATGGGCGCCCGCCTCCATCAGGTCGGCCACCGAGCGCCCGTCGCGCGCGCCCTCAACCACGAAATCGGTGATCAGGGCGATCGCCTCTGGATGATTGAGCTTCACGCCGCGTTCGAGGCGCTTGCGCGCCACGATCGCCGCCATGGCCACCAAGAGTTTGTCCTTCTCGCGCGGGGTCAGGTTCATCAGGCTCGATTCCGATCGGTCGCAGGATTCACATCGACCATACTAGCGGCAGCGGGGCATGCGCCAGACGGCCAATCAGCAGCATGAGGCGTTTCCTCAAGGTGTAGCCGTCCGCCGCCACGACCCGCACCACGAGAAGACCATCGACGAGGCTCGCGCCTTCGGTCGGGCCCAGCCCAGCGCGCACGTTCGCCAGCATCCCGGCGGCGTCCAGTCCCTGCCAGACCAGCGTCGAGAAGGCGCGGCCGCCACCGAGCGTCGCGCTCTCCCGCCCGAGCGCCGCGATGTCGCCCCCGAGACGCAGGTCTTCGGCCAAAACCAGCCGCCCCTCGCGCCGGATGCGCCAGCGATCGGCGACGAGGCCGTCGGCGACCGTCTCGCCCATCGCCGCGCGGCCGAGAATGACGCTTTCCAGAAGCAGGAACCGGCTGTCGGCGGCGGCATCGAGCGTTAGGCGGCGCGACAGGCGCCCACCCTCGAAGAGGATCGTCTCCTGCGGCAGGTAGGCGAGCGAGGCTTCGGGTCCGAGCCGCATCGACAGATCGACATCCGCTGTGCCGCCCACCGAGCGGTAGACGCGCTCGCAGGCCTGCGTGGTGACGGTGAGGGCTCCGCGCGGCTCGACCTCGAAGCCGAGCGCCAACCGGTCGCCGCCGGTCAGGCCTCCCGAGGTGTTGATGACGACGGCCTGACACTCGCCGTCCGCCAGACGCGGAAATCGCAGCTTCAGGCAACCGGCCTGATGGAGGCGGCGGATGGCGGTGCGGGTGCCGGGCCCTCGCGGGACCGGCCCGACGCTCGCGCGCGCCTCGCCCTGAGCGCGCTGGAGGCGCGGCGGCGAGGCGGCGAGAAACGGCGTATCCGAACCGGCGGGCGCGTCGTCGAGGAGCGTCACTGCGCGGCTTCGACGAAGCCGTTCTGCTTCTCGTGCGTCACCTCGCGACCGGGGACGGCGCCTTCCGCCAGCCGCCGACCGGCAACGGCCAGATCGGACGGTCCGGCGACGAAGACGCGCGTGGCCGGATGGAGGAGGCTGGCAAAGCCGGTGTCGACGACGCCCGCGGCCGAGACGGCCTCGATCGTGGAGCCGGCCGGCAGGTCGATCTGCTTGATGAGGCAGAGGGAGGCGCCCTGGAACTGACCGGCGAGCCAAGCGGCAAGGCTGTCCGACGTGGTGCTCCAGGTGTGCTCGATCTCGTCGGCGCGGATGACGAGCTTGGCCGGCATCCAGACGGGGATCAGGCCCTCGCCGTGCGCGGCGGCGATCGCATCCAGCGTCGCGGCGGGGCGCAGGCGCGTGCCCAGACTCGCCAGCGCGTGGCCGAACTGCTCCATGCCAAGGATCGCCATGCGATGGGCCGCGTCGTCGTCGTAGCCGATGCGGGTCTGGTACTGGCGCACGAGCTTGGCGAACGGACCGCCGCCGGGCACGACCACGAGGCGGCGCTTGGACTTCTCGATCGCCTCGACCCACTTGCGCAGGTCCGTCGACGCGATCGAGCTTCCGCCGAACTTGACGACGAGGACGTCCTTCATTTCAGGCAACTCCCGACTCAACCGATATACGCACGCGGCGATCCTGCCCCGCGCCGTATTTTGAACAAGTTTCCTGCGGGTTGGAAGGTTCCTTCTCACGCACGCGTGAGCCCGAGGCAAGCTCGCTCTAACCGATCGCCCGACGTCGGATCTCGATGCCGACCGCTTCCGGCCCGAGGTCGAGCTTTTCCACACGCACCATCACCTCGGCGACGCGGCGATCCGTCAGAAGCTCGACCGCGAGTTCCTCGGCCAACGTCTCCACGAGGTCGGTGTGCCCGCGCTCGCACAACCGTCGCGCGGCGTCCATGACGATGTCGTAGGAATAGACGTCGCCCATCGCCCTCGGCACGCCCGCGACCGAACGCCGGACGGCCGCCTCGACGCTGAAGCGGATGCGCTGGTTGCGTTCGCGCTCGAAGCCGTAGGCCCCGACCCGCGCCTGCAGGATGAAGTTGGTGACGCGGATGAGATCGGTCGGCGCATCGGCGAGCGGCGCTTCGGCCGAGCGCAGCATCCGGCCGGCTTGAGCCAGCGCCGCCTCGTCGAAGCCCTCGACCACCAAGACGTCCGGCGAGAGGGCCATCAACCGCGGAATGTCGGGGAGTTCCAGCGCACCGGCCAGCCAGCATTCGGCGCCGGCCGCGCGGCACGCCGCGATGTGGTTGGCGATGGTCTCGGCGGAGAAGGCGCGCAGGATCGGCCGGCCGGGATCGAGAAGGACGATGCCGCCCGCGTCGCCCCGCAGCGCGGCGGGATCGGCCGGCGTCTCGACGCTGCGCACCCGACGCGGCTCGGACGGGAGGGACTCGTCGGCAGCGATCGCATACAGCGTCTGCTCGCCGTCGCCCTTCAATCGGTCGGGCACGCCGAGGCCGGAGCGATCGCGGCGCGTCGGGGCGAGCACGTAGTCGGCCCCCGCCTCGAGGGCCCGTCGCGCCTCGTCCGGCGAGGAGACCAGCGCGGCCAGGCGGCAGGACTTATGCGCCATCGGTCAGGCGCGTCCGAACGCCTTGAAGGCGACCGTCGTGAACGTGTCGGACACGCCGTCGAGCACCTGCAGGCGCTCGGTGACGAAGTGGCCGATGTCGCGCCCGGCCTCGAGATAGAACTTGGCGATGAGGTCGTACTGGCCCGACGTCGAATAGACCTCCGAGATTTCCTCGACCGTCTCGACTAGGGCCGAGGCGACCGCATAGGCCTTGCCCGGGCGGCACTTGAACTGAACGAAGATGGCTTGCATGGGGGACCTCCGGCCTTCGCCTATCAGAGCGGCGCGCCGCCCGTCAAAAGCCGCGACAGCCGGCCGGAGGCCTGACCGAGGCTCTCGACGACGTCGAAGTGATGGGTGCCGGGCAGCTCGGTCGCGGTGATGCGCGCGCCGAGCCCCGCCCAGGCCGAGGCGAGCGCGTCCGTCTGGCGGCGCAGCTCGGGAAGCTCGTCCGCCCCGACCACGGCCTCGATCCGGCAGTCGACGACCGGCTCGAGCAATGCCGGGCTTTCCGCCTGCGCCTCGCGCTCGTCGATGCGCAGGACGTCGTTCATCCGCGTGCGCCTGATGGGGCGCAGATCCGACAGGCCGCTAATCGGCACCACCAGATCGATGCGGGACATGACGGGAGCAGGCAGCGGCGAATCGCTCGCGATCTGGCGCGCCACGAGGTGACCGCCGGCGGAATGGCCGACGAGGCGGATCGGGCCCGCGACGAGACCCGCGGCGTAGACGATGGCTCGCGCCACGTCCTCGCCGATCTCGGCGACGCGCGCTTCCGGCGCCAGGCGATAGCTCGGGACGGCGACCGCGAACCCGTTGTCGCGCGCGCCCCTCGCCAGATGCGACCAGACCGACTTGTCGAGCGCCTTCCAGTAGCCGCCGTGGACATAGACGACGAGGCCGGCCGGCGTATCGCGGTCGGGCCGGAAGAGGTCCAGCCGATGCCGCTCGTGCGGACCGTAGGGAATGTCGAACTCGGCAAAACCTCGCACACCGGCCGCCTCGCGATAGGCGGCGGCCAGGCGCGGGAGTTCGGCGATGATGGCGGCGGAGCCCGGCACCGCCGCCGAATTGTCGTAGGCGGCGTCGAAGTCGGCGACGGGCGTCCAGACGGTCATCGGGGCTCTCCGGCGGGAAACGAGCCCCGTTCTATCAGTCGACGAAGGCGCGCTCCACGACATAGGTGCCGGGATTGGCGTTGGAACCCTCGACGAGGCCGAAGCGCTCGCACATGGCGGCCGTATCCTTTAGCATCGCCATCGAGCCGCAGATCATCGCGCGGTCCTCGGCCGGATCGATCGGCGGCACGCCGAGATCCGTGAAGAGCTTGCCGGTCTCCATCAGCGTCGTGATGCGCTCGCCCTTGTGCTCGCCCTCGCGGGTGGCCGAGCCGTGGTAGAGGAGCTTGCCCTGGCTGATCTCGGCGAGGATCTCGTCGGTCTTCAGCGCCTCGACGAGTTCTTCGCCGTAATGAAGTTCGGCCAGCGTGCGCGTCGTGTGGGTCAGGATGACCTGATCGAACTTCTCGTAGGTCTCCGGGTCGCGGATCGTGCCGGCGAAGGGCGCGATGCCGGTGCCGGTCGAGAAGAGATAGAGCCGCTTGCCCGGCAGGAGCGCGTCGAGCACCAGCGTGCCCGTCGGCTTCTTGCGCATCAGGACCGTGTCGCCCGGCTGGATCTTCTGCAGGTGCTCGGTGAGCGGTCCGTTCGGCACCTTGATCGAGAAGAACTCGAGTTCCTCGTCCCAGGAAGGGCTCGCGATCGAATAGGCGCGGAACACCGGCTTCTCGGCGTTGGGCAAGCCGATCATCGCGAACTCGCCTGTGCGGAAGCGGAAGCTCGCGGGCCGTGTCATCCGGAACTTGAACAGCGAGTCGGTGTAGTGCTTCACCTCGGTCACCGTCTCGGCGAAGACGTTGGCGGGGATCGGGAAGCTCGGCGCGCCGGAAGCCTGGGCCGCGGTCTCGGCGGTGGCGGTCATGATCGAACCTTCGGGCAAGAGATCGTGTGTCGGCCCCGGAGATAGAGCCGGATGCGGTGCAGCAAAAGCCCCGCTGAGGTCATCACCCACCCGTTTGCACGAAGACGGCGCGGGCTTGAAGGGACGATATTCTCAAACCACGACCTCGCGCGGAATTTTCGCCGCCGTGCCGAACACTCGGCGATAGCGCTCGATGTCCTCCGGCCGGCCCGTCGCCTTGGCCGGATTGTCGGACAGCTTCACCGCCGGGCGGCCGTTCGCCTCCATCACCTTGCAGACCAGCGAGATCGGGTGGAGGCCGAAGTTCTCCTCCGGCGCGACGCCGCGGAAGTCGTTCGTGAGATTGGTGCCCCAGCCGAAGCTCATGCGCACGCGACCGTCGAAATGGCGATAGGTCTCCTCGATCGTGTCGATGTCCATCCCGTCGGAGAAGACGAGAAGCTTCTCGCGCGGATCGATCCCCTTCGAGCGCCACCACGTCATGATCGCCTCGCCGCCCTCGATCGGCGGGGCGGAATCGGGGCGGAACCCCGTCCAGTTGCCGACCCAGTCGGGCGCGCGCTCGAGGAACGAGGCGGTGCCGAAGGCGTCGGGCAGAACCACGAGGAGGTTGCCGCCGTACCAGCTCTGCCACTCCTCGAGCACCCGGTAGGGCGCCTCGCGCAGCTCGGCCTCGGTGTCGGCGAGCGCGGCCGCGACCATCGGTAGCTCGTGCGCGTTGGTGCCGATGGCCTCCAGATCGGCCTCCATCGCGAGGAGCACGTTGGACGAGCCGATGAAGCGGGGGCCGAGCTTTTCCTTCAGCGCCTCGACGCACCAGCGCTGCCACAGGAACGAGTGGCGGCGGCGCGTGCCGAAGTCGGAGATGCGGATCGCCGGCAGCTTGTCGAGACGTTCGACCTTCTCCCACATCTTGGCCTTGGCGCGGGCGTAGAGAACGTCGAGCTCGAAGCGGCGATAGGTCTTCATCGCCGCGCGCGAGCGCAGTTCGTTGATGATGGCGAGCGCCGGGATCTCCCACATCATCGTGTCGGTCCAGCGGCCGAAGAACATCAGCTCGTACTGGCCGTCGCGCTTGGACAATTCGTAAGGCGGAAGCTGGAAGTCCTTCAGCCATTCGAGGAAGGCGGGGCGGAAGATCTGGCGCTCGCCATAGAACGTGTTGCCGGCCAGCCAGATCATCTCGCGCTTGGAGAAGCGGACCGAGCGCGCGTGGTCGAGCTGGGCGCGCAACTCGCCCTCGTCGATCTCGTCGGCGACGCGCACGGTCTTGGTGCGGTTGATCAGGCGGAAGGTGACGTCGGTGTCGCCGTGCAGCCCCCACACCATCTGCAGCATCAGGAGCTTGTAGAAGTCCGTGTCGAGCAGCGAGCGGACGATGGGGTCGAGCTTGAACGTGTGGTTCCAGACCCGGGTGGCGATGTCGATGGCGACCATGATTCGTCCTGGCGTCCGCTGGCGCTCGTGGGGCGTCCGACCCTTAGCCGAACGCGCAAGCCCCTGACAAACCCTCCGAAGCCCCGGATGCCCCCTGCGCCGACGGTTCCCGCCATGCCTGTGCCCGATTTGCAGCCGACGCCTCGGCGACGGGACACCTGATGGGAGCGGACCCTTTTTATGAGACGCCACGCGATCATCGCCGCCCTTGCCGCCGCGGCGCTCGGGACCGGTATCCCGGCGGCCCGCGCCGAATTCCGGCTCGGCCTGCCCGTCGCATGCACGATCGGGCAGGACTGCTTCGTCCAGCAGTGGCCCGACATGGACGCCGGCCCCGGCGCCAGCGATCCGTTCTGCGGCATGGCCGCCTATGACGGGCACGACGGGCTCGACATTCGTGTACGCTCCATGGCCGACGTGGCGCGGGGCGTCGACGTGATCGCGCCCGCTGCGGGCACAGTGAAGGGCGTTCGCGACGCGATGCCCGACCGGCTGATCGGGTCGACCCGCGAATCGCGCGACAGCGTCAAGGGCGTCGAGTGCGGCAACGGCGTGGTGATCGACAACGGCGACGGCTGGGAAACGCAGGTCTGTCATCTGCGACGCGGCAGCATCCGCGTGAAGACCGGCGACCGGGTCGAGGCAGGCACGGTGCTCGGGCAGATCGGTGCGTCGGGCGCCGCCGAGTTCCCGCATGTCCACCTGTCGGTGCGCCGCAACGGCGAGAAGATCGATCCGGCGAGCGGGAGAACGGTCGGCGCCGGCTGCTCGTCCGGCCCGGCCTTTGCCGGCACGCTGTTCGACCCGGCGGCCGTCGCCACCCTGTCCAAGGGCTCGACCGCGGTTCTCGGCCTCGGTCTTGCGGCCGCCCCGGTCGACTACGCGCGCCTCGTCGTCGAGGGCGGACCGCCGACCCCGCCGGCCGGCGGCAATGCGGCGATCGTCTGGGCCTTGGTCAACAACCTGTCGAAGGGCGATACGCTCGCCTTCCGCATGACGGCGCCGGACGGCACGCCGTTTTACGAGGGATCGAGCCCCCCGGTTGACAGCAACAAGGCGGTCTACTCCGCCTTTGCCGGCCGCAAGCGTCCGCTGGCGCCCGGCCCCTGGACCGTCGCCGTCGACGTGGTGCGCAACGGCGAGACCGTGGTGTCCGAGAGCCGCCGGATCGACGTGAAGGGCTGAGGGGTCAGCCGGCGGCCGGAAGGCGCTCGACAAGCCGGCCGGCTCCCGCACGACGGAGCCCCACATCGGCGAGCAGCCGCGCGTCGAGGTGACGGATGGCGTCGAGCGACGCAAGGCGGCGGCGACGGGCGCTGACAAGGCGGCTGAAGCGGGCGAGCATGGCGTCCTCCTTCGGATCGGCCTCGTTCTGCCCATGCTCCGTTTCACGCGAACGACAGGTTCGTGTCGCTTTCGTTTCGACAGCGCGGCCGACTTGGGCCATCCTCCCTCGGGTCGAAGAGATCGGGGAGCCTCTGATGTCCATCCATCGCCTTGCGCGCGCCGGCCAGGCCGGCGTCCTGACGCTCTGCCTCCTGCAGACCGCCGCCGCCTTCGCCGCCTCGCCCGCGCCTGTCGCCGGCGAGAACGGCTTGGTCGTCACTGCCCAGCGACTGGCGAGCGAGGTCGGCGTCGACGTCCTGAAGGCGGGCGGCAACGCGGTGGATGCCGCGGTCGCCGTCGGCTATGCGCTGGCCGTCACCTATCCGACTGCCGGCAATCTCGGCGGCGGCGGCTTCATGACGATCCGCCTCAAGGACGGCCGCTCGACTTTCATCGACTTCCGAGAGCGCGCGCCCGGCCGGGCGACCCGCGACATGTATCTCGACAAGGACGGCAACCCGGTCGAGGGCCTGTCCACCGACGGCTATCTCGCGGTCGGCGTGCCCGGCTCGGTCGCTGGCTTCGAGTACGCGCGCGAGCGCTATGGCACGCGCGAGCGGCCCGACCTCCTCGCCCCGGCGATCCGGCTCGCCAGCGACGGCTTCGCGCTCTCGCCTGGCGACGTCGCGAGCTTCCGGGAGGGCAATGCGGACCTCGCCAAGGACCCGGCGGCCGCCGCGATCTTCCTGAAAGGCGGCACGACGCCCTATGCGGTGGGCGAGCGCTTGGTGCAGGGCGATCTCGCCGGCGTCCTGCGGACGATCTCGGAACGCGGACCCGACGGCTTCTACCGCGGGCCGGCAGCGCAGGCGATCGTCGCAGCCTCGCGGGCCCATGGCGGCATCCTCGAGACCGCCGACTTCGAAGGCTACAAGGTCCGCGAACTCGCGCCCATCCGCTGCGACTACAAGGGCTACGAGATCGTCTCCTCGCCGCCGCCGAGCTCCGGCGGTGTCATCATCTGCGAGATCCTCAACATCCTGAAGGCCTACCCGATCGCCTATACCGGGTTCGGCTCGGTCGAGACCGTCCACCTGATGGCCGAGGCGATGCGCCATGCCTATGTCGACCGGAACTCGGCGCTCGGCGACCCGGACTTCGTCAACAACCCGGTCGACAAGCTCCTGTCCGAGGAGCACGCGGCTGAAATCCGCGCCAAGATCGACCCGAACCGCGCGGGTGTCTCCGCCGACCTCAAGCCGGCCGGCATGGGCGAGAGCCATGAGACGACGCACTACTCGATCGTCGACAAGGACGGCAACGCGGTGGCCGTCACCTACACCCTGAACGGCTCGTTCGGCGCGCGGGTCGTCGCCCCCGGCACCGGCGTCCTCCTCAACAACGAGATGGACGACTTCACGCAGAAGCCCGGCGTTCCCAATCTCTACGGCCTCGTGCAGGGCGAGGCCAACGCGATCGAGCCGGGTAAGTCACCGCTCTCCTCGATGAGCCCGACGGTGGTCTCGAAGGACGGCGAGCCGCTGATGGTGATCGGCAGTCCCGGTGGCTCGCGCATCATCACCATCACGCTGGAGGCAATCCTCAACGTCATCGAGCACGGGATGGACATCCAGGAGGCGATCGACGCGCCGCGCATCCACCACCAGTGGCAGCCCGACCGCATCACGATCGAGCCGCACGCCCTGTCGCCGGACACGATCGCGCTTCTGGCTGCCAAGGGCCACAAGGTCGCCGAGGATCCGGACTGGCCGGTCTGGGGTGAGGCGGCGGGCATCCTGATCGGCGGTCCGAGCCTTGCCGCGCGGGACCCGGCTTCGAAGGAGCGCTTCTTCGGCGCGATCGACAGCCGCGCGACCGCGGGCGCCGCGATCGGCTACTGAGAGCCGATCGGATCGGCGCCGCGCAGGGCGACGGCATCCGTCGTCGCCTCGCTGCGGATGCCGGCGAGAACCCAGCCGGCCGCAGTCGCCAGCACGACATAGCCAAGGAGCTCGGCCGTTTCCTCGAGGAACGTGCCGAGCCAGGCAACGCCGGCAAAATGCGGCGCACCGTCGAACACGGCCCCGAGGCCGACGAGACCGGCCGCCACGGCAAAGGGCCAGCCGCGCAGGCTGAGTCCGTAGGCGAGGAAGGTGCGCCAGTGACGCCACCCGCGAACGAGGCAGGGCAGGACGAGAACCACGAGCGCCAGCGCCTCATGCCAGCGGAATGCATCCGAGGCGAGATAGGTGGTCACCGGACCGACCGGCGGCAGTTCCAGTTCTCGCAGGAGGAACACGAGGTAAAGAAGGGTGGCGAGATAGGCGGCGATGCGCTCGGGGCCTCTTAGTCCGGCAGCCGCTGCGCCGGAGAATACGGCCGCCGCCAGGAGAGCCGCCTCCTGAACCCATTCCAGTGGACCATTCTCGTGCGCGGCCAAAGGCAGACCCAGTGTCCACCACGAAAAGAGGGCCCCGAGAAGGGTAAGGGTCATTACGCCCGCCAGGAGCTTGGCGAAGCCGTTTCGAAATTCCAGATGCTGCATCGTGTCCCCACAGTCTGCGCAGCACGCTAGAGTCCGTAAGGGAACCTGTCATCCCATATGACAGAATGATGAATAGGCGGCTACGGTCCTGTGGCATTTTGGTCTCGGATGGGAAATCCGCAGACTTATACCGCAATGCAGCTATGCGGTTTTTGCACTACAGCATTTCGATCCGAACCCCTATGTTCGAAGCATCAGAGAAACGGAAGCGGCACCCGCGGGGCCTCGACTGATCCTCTCAAGATTTTCGCGTCGGCCACTCTCCTCCCAACGGCCGAAGCGGATCGAAGCCCGCGTTCCTCCCACGCGGGCTTTACCCATGACGCCCTGCCGGTCCTCCCCCGGCAGGGCGTTTTGCGTTGGGCGATGCGCGGATCGCGCGGGTTTCCGTCTCGCACAGAAAAAGGGGAGGATCCGCGGACCCTCCCCTTCCCGATTTCGTCTTGCCAGACGCGATGCCGCTCAGGCGAGCCGTGCTTTGGCGCCGTCCGCAAGGCTTTTGAGGATCATCGCGCAGGACGTCGCGCCCGCATCGAGCACGCCGCGCGAGCGCTCGCCGAGGCGGCTCGCCCGGCCGATCTTCGCCACGAGGTCGATCGTCGAGTCGCGCCCCTTTTCGGCGGCCGCCACCAGCGCATCCAGCGCCTCGGCGAAGGACTTGCCCTCGGCGTTCGCCGCATCGAAGGCCTCCACCGCCGGCACGAACGTGTCGAGCAGCGTCTTGTCGCCGACCTTGGCCGAGCCGATCGACTGCACGCCTTCGAGGCCCTTGTGCAGCATGGTCGAGAACAGGGCGGCGTCGATCGCGTCCCGACCCTCGATGGCTTCGGCGAATTCGGTGAAGGTCATGCCGTAGAGCGGGCCCATCGAACCGCCGATCTCGCCCATCAGCACCTCGCCGAGAAGCGCGAACGCGTCCGCGAGCGACGCGTCGCGGTCCTTCAGCCGCTCGGCCGCCATGCCGAAGCCCTTGGCCATGTTCACGCCATGGTCGCCGTCGCCGATCTTGCCGTCGATCTCCGACAGGTAGGCCTTGTTCTCGACGATCCGCGCGGCCATCGCCTCGACGATCGCGCCGCCGCCGGCATTCGGGAAGCTCTGCATCGGTCCGGTCTCCCTCAACCCTGGAAGCCGGGCGCGCGGGCCTCGGCGTCGAGAAGGCGCTTCAGTTCGTCGTCGAGCGCCAGCACCGTCAGCGTCGCGCCGACCATCTCCAGCGAGGTGAAGTAGTTGCCGACATAGGTGCGGTAGACCGTGAGGCCGCGACCGGTGATCTCGGCCTCGATCGTGTCGTTGAGGATGTAGAGCTCGTTCAGCGGCGTCGCACCGAGGCCCGAGACGAGGACCGCGACCTCGGTGCCCGCGGCGAGCGCATGGTCGTCGAGGACGATCTTGGCCATGTCGCGCGCGACCTCAGTGGCCGTCTTCAGCGGTTCGACGCGGATGCCGGGCTCGCCGTGATGGCCGATGCCGACCTCCATCGTGCCAGCCTCGATCTGGAAGTTCGGATGGCCGACGGCCGGCAGGGTGCAGGGCCCGAGGCCGACGCCGATCGAGCGGCAGTTGTCGATCGCCTTCTGGGCGGTGGCGCGCACCTCCTCGAGGCTCGCGCCCTCGTTCGCCTTGGCGCCGCCGATCTTCCACATGAAGATTTCGCCCGCGACGCCGCGGCGCTTCTCGCGCTCCTCCGGCGGGGCCGAGCAGACGTCGTCGTTGGCCACCACCACGGCGACCTCGATGCCGTCCTTGGACGCCAGTTTCTGCGCCATCTTCACGTTCATGTTGTCGCCGGCATAGTTGCCGTAGAGGCAGACGACGCCCGCGCCGCCGCTCGCTTCCTTGATCGCGTCATGGAAGCTCTTCGCGGTCGGCGAGGAGAACAGCTCGCCCACGGCCACCGCGTCGACCAGCCCCTTGCCGGTGTAGCCGATGAAGGCCGGCTCGTGGCCCGAGCCGCCGCCGGTGACGACGCCGACGCGCCCGTTCTTCGGTGCGTGCGTGGAGACGACCACCCGCCGGTTCGTCTCCGACAGACGCACGAGGTCGCGATGGGCCTTCACGAAACCGCGGACGGTGTCGTCCACCACATTGTCGGGATCGTTGATGAAACGCTGCATGGGACGAGGTCCGTTCTAAGGAGTTGGGCTGGGAGGCAGGGCTTCAGAGAATGGTGTAGCCGCCGTCGACCACGAGATCGGCGCCGTTGACCATGGCCGCGGCGCCCGAGGCGAGGAAGACGGCCGCCGCCGCGATCTCACCCGGATAGGCGAAGCGGCCGGTCGGGATGCGCTTCTTGGCGGCCTCGCCCTTCTCGCCGGCCCAGGCGGCCTTGCCGAGCTCAGTGAGGACGACGGTCGGCGAGATCGTGTTCGCGGTGATGCCATGGCGGCCCCACTCGGCGGCCAGGGTCTTGGTCAGGCCGATCACGCCGAACTTCGACGCGCAGTAGGCGATGTGCTCCTCGATCGCGACCGTGCCGGCCTGCGAGGCGAGGTTGACGATGCGCCCGCCGCGCCCGGCCGCGATCATGCGCTTTCCGGCTGCTTGGCTGACGAGGAACGTGCCCTTCAGGTTGATCGCGATCGTGCGGTCCCACTGGTCGAGCGTCAGGCTCTCGGCCGGGGCGAGCGCCACGATGCCGGCGCTGTTGACCACGATGTCGATCGCGCCGAACGCGCTCTCAGCCGCCCCGACGGCCTCCTCGACGGAGGCGGGATCGGCGACGTCGCAGCGGAAGGCGCGCGCACCGGATAGTTCACCTGCGGTCGCCTCGGCGGCCTGGAGGTTGTTGTCGAGCAGCGCGACCCGCGCACCCTTCTGGCTCAAGGCGCGCGCGATCGCCTGGCCGATGCCCGAGCCGCCGCCCGTGACCAGCGCGACCTTGGTCGCCAGCGAGAAGTCGAGATCGATGGAAGGGGCGTCGCTCAAGGGACCGGCTCCAGGCTGTGGGGAAGGGCAGGATGGGGACGACGGCCGGGATGCCGGCCGCCGTCCGCGATGCGACTACTGGCGCGACTTCAGGAGCTCGTCGGCATTGGCCGTCGTCACCGGCGTCCAAGGGACGAGGTAGGTCTTCGCCTTGCCGTCTTCCCACTTCATCGACGGGTACTGGTTCCAGATCGGCGACTGCGGCTGGTAATCCGCCTTCACAGCCTTGATCGCGACGTCGAGCGCGCCCTGTGCCTGCGCGTTCGCGTCCTGCAAGATCGAGGCCATCTCGCCGGCCTTCACCGCGTTGATCGCGTCGGTCACGCCGTCGATGCCGGCGATCGCGAAGTCGCTGACGTTGAGGCCGGCGGCCTTGATCGCCTCGATCGCGCCGAGCGCCATCTCGTCGTTCTGGCCGATCACGCCCTGGATCTGGCCGGGATGCGAGGTCAGCCAGTTCTCCATCAGCGTCTGGGCTTCGGCGCGCGACCAGTTGCCGGTCTGCTTCTCCAAGACCTTCACGTCGGGGCAGGCGGCGAGCGCCTTCTCGTTGCCCTCGAGGCGCTGGATCTGGCCGCTCTGGCCGATCGGGCCCTCGATGATCACGAGGTTGCCCTTGCAGCCCATCTTGTCGAGCACGGCCTTGCCCTCGAGCTCGCCCGCCTCGACGTCGTTGGAGCCGACATAGGAGGTCAGGAGGTCGGAATTAACGCGCGCGTTGGAGCCGACGACCGGAATGCCGGCATCGACCGCGGCCTGCACGGGCGCGGCGCCTGCCTCGATATCCATCGGCACGAAGATGATCGCGTCATACTGCTGCGTGATCATCGTGTTGAACTGTTCCTGCTGGACCAGCGCGTCGTAGCGGCCGTCGAACACGGTCACCTCGACCTCGCCCTTCTGCACGGCCGGATGCTTCTGCAGCGCGGCGGTCCAGATCTGCATGAATTCGGCGTTGAGGCCGTAGACGGTCGCGCCGATCTTCAGCTTCTCCTGGGCGAGCACCGGACCGGTGAGCGCGGTGGCAAGGCCAAGGGCGAGCAGTAGGGTCTTCATCGTCAAGTCTCCTCCCGAGTGGAACTGGTGGTCGGGCCGCCGGAATGGCGGCCCCCTTTCGGTCCGGCTCGTCGCCGGACGGAATGCGTCGAGCGGTCAGCCGGCGTGGCTGCGCTTCTGGTCCAGCATCACCGCGCCCACGATCAGGGCGCCCTTGAGGATCTGCTGGTAGTAGGACTGGATGCCCATGAGATCGAGGCCGTTGTTCATCACGCCGATGATCAGCGCGCCGATCAGGGTGCCGGTGACGCGGCCGACACCGCCCGACAGCGAGGTGCCGCCGATGACGACCGCGGCGATCGCATCGAGTTCGTAGGCGACGCCCGCCTGCGGCAGGGCCGAGCCGGTCCGGGCCGACAGGATCATGCCGGCAAGACCTGCGAGCGCGCCCGAGATGACGTAGACCATGAAGCGGATGCGGGCGACGTTGATGCCCGAGGTCTTGGCTGCGTGGGGGTTGCCGCCGACGGCGTAGATGTAGCGGCCGAAGCGGGTCGAGGAGAGAAGCCACCACGAGACGGCGAAGACGAGGGCGAGGATCACGACCGGTAGCGGCACGCCGAAGACGTTGCCCGTGCCGATCCAGCGGAACTCCGGGATGAGGCCCGGCACGGGACGGCCGCCGCCGTAGATCAGCGTCATGCCGCGCGCGGCCGACAGCATGCCGAGCGTCGCCACGAAGGCCGGTACGTTGAAGCGCGAGACGATGAGGCCGACGATCGCGCCGGAGAGAACGCCGACGCCGATGCCGATCGCGAGCGCCAGCACCATCGGGTACGGCCCGCCCGCGACGCTGGCGTTCGCCGTCGTCGTCACGAAGCTGGCGCTGACGATGCCGGCCAGCGCCACGACGGAGCCGACCGACAGGTCGATGCCGCGCGTCAGGATGACGAAGGTCATGCCGATGGCGAGGATGCCGTTGATCGACGTCTGCAGGAGGACGTTCGAGATGTTGCCGGCCGTCAGGAAGTAGGGGCTGGAGACGGCCAGCACGCCAACCAGGATCAGGAAGGCGATGAAGATGCCGTATTCCTGGATCAGGAGCCGGCGGCGCTCGGCGCCCGCGTTGGGATCGGCGGCTTTTGCGTTGATGTCGGTCACGGGATCGTCTCCCCCCAAAGGGTCTTGCGCGGGCGCGGGCTGCGGGAAGCCCGGTTCAGGTCGAAAGATGGACGAGCGATTGCGCGCTGGCCTCGCTGCGGTCGAGGATGCCGGCCGAGCGCCCGCCCCGCATCACCATCACGCGGTCCGACAGCCCGAGGACCTCGTCGATCTCCGACGAGATCATCGCGACCGTGCCGCCGGCGGCGGCGAACTCGCAGATGATGCGGTAGATCTCGCGCTTGGCGCCGACATCGACGCCGCGGGTCGGCTCGTCGAGGAGCAGCACCCGGGGGTTCCGCAGGAACCACTTGCCGAGCACGACCTTCTGCTGGTTCCCGCCCGACAGGCCGGACACCGGCATCGTGTCGCGCGCCGCCTTGATGCCGAAGCGCGCGATCATCTCGTGGGCGGCGGCCGCCTCGTCCCGGCCGCGCATGGAGAAGGCCGGGCTCATCTCGGGCAGGCTCGCCAGCGCGATGTTGCCGCGAACCGAATCGTGGAGGTTGAGGCCGGTCTGCTTTCGGTCCTCGGTGACGAGCGCCAGCCCTTCCGCCATCGCATCGGCCGGCTTGCGGACCGCGATCTCGCGGCCGTCCACGGCAACGCGCCCTTCGGCCTTCGGGTCGAGGCCGAACAGCGCATCGAAGATCTCGGTGCGGCCCGAGCCCATCAGCCCGTAGATGCCGAAGATCTCGCCCTTGCGCACGTCGAACGAGATGTCCTCGATCCGGCCGGGGCTCGCCAGCCCCTCGACCCGCAGGCCGACCGTCTCCGACGGCGTGTTCGTCTTGATATATTCCTCGCCGAGCTCACGCCCGACGATCATGCCGATCAGGCCGGGGCGGTCGATCTCGGCGAGCTTGCCGCTCGAGACAAAGGCGCCGTCGCGAAAGACAGTGTAGCTGTCGGCGATCTGGAAGATCTCCGACAGGCGATGCGAGACGTAGACGATGCCGCGCCCTTGAGCCTTCAGGCGCTCGATCGCGGCGAAGAGGTGCTGCGCCTCGCGCTCGCCGATGGCCGAGGTCGGCTCGTCCATGAAGATCACTTCGGCGTCGTGGCTGAGCGCCTTGGCGATCTCGACGAGCTGCATCTGCGCGACCGAGAGCGTCGCCATCGCCTGGCGCGCGTCGATGGCGAAGCCGAGCTCGTCGAGCAGCGCCTGCGCGCGGGCGTTCATGGTGCGGAAGTCGATGCCGCCGAAGCGGCCGGACGGCTCGCGCCCGAGATAGATGTTCTCGGCGACGCTCATGTGCGGAACCGGGCTCAGCTCCTGCTCGATGATGGCGGTGCCGGCCTTCAGCGCATCGGCGGGACTGGAGAAGTCCACCGGCTGGCCGTTGCGCCAGATCGTGCCGCCGTCGCGCTTCTGGATGCCCATGACGATGGTGAGGAAGGTGGACTTGCCAGCCCCGTTGCCGCCGCACAGCGCATGCACGGAGCCGACCTCGAGCTCGAAGCGGCCGTCGCGCAGCGCGGCGACGCCGCCGAAGGACTTGCGCAGCCCTTCCACCTTCAGAAGCGGTTCCGACATTCCGACGTCCTCCCGAAACGCCTTTGCGGCGCTTCCGACGTCGACTCTCCCTTCGACGCCTCGTTTCGACATTAGTCAGATTGTTTCCGACAAATGTCAACACCGCATCGCCAAGCCGTGCCGATCGGCTGCCGGCGGGCCGACGCTTGCGCGATCGGCCGTGCGCTCCGACACTTGGGCCATGACACGAATCACAGCCGAACAGCTGGTCGAGATCCTGCGCACGGTGGCGCGCCGGATCGACGAGGCACGCGAGCATCTGGCAGACCTCGACGGCGCGATCGGCGATGCCGATCACGGCCGCACCATGTCGGAAGGGTTTGCGGCCGTCGTCCGTGATGCGCAGGACGCGGCCCATGCCGGCGCCGGCGCGGCCGACCTCCTGCCGATCGCCGCCCGCTCCTTCCTCGACGCTGTCGGCGCAACGGCGGGGCCGCTCTACGCCAGCGGCTTCCAGGAAGCCGGACGGCGGCTCGCGGGACGCGCGGAACTGTCGGACGGCGACCTCCTGACGCTCGTTGCGGGCCTTGGCGACGGGATCGCGCGTCGCGGCAAGGCGGTGCCGGGCGACAAGACGATGATGGACGCGTTCGGGCCCGCGCTACGGGCGATCGCGGCGGCCGAAGCATCCGACGCGGATGTCGGGGCCGCGCTCGGCCTGGCGGCGCGAGCCGCCGCCGAGGGCCGCGACGCGACCCGGACCATGGTCGCGTCGAAGGGCCGCGCGGCGCGGCTCGGGACCCGCAGCCTCGGGCATGTCGATCCCGGCGCCGCCTCGGCCGCGATCGTGATCGATGCGCTGCGCGAGGCCTTCGAGGCGATCCGCGCCGCACGCGGCGGGCGCGGCTGATGGCGCGCCCCTCCCCCCGCGCGGCCGGCGAGACGGCGATCCCGCTCCGTTTCGGCGACGACGCGCTGCTGTGGGCGTCATGGCTCTACCACGAGGAGGGCATGACGCAGGGCGACATCGCCGCCGAGATGGGCGTCTCGCGGGCCTCGGTGAACACCTATCTCGCGGAGGCCCGCGCGCGCGGCCTCGTGACGATCGAGATCGAGCCACGCCAGTTCCGGGCGCTCTCGCTCGCTGAGGCGCTGCGCAAGCGTTTCGACCTCGAGGACTGCCTCGTCGTGCCGACGAACGGCGGCGAACGCTCGCTGAACGCGCGGCTCGGCGCGGCCGGCGCGCAGGCCCTCGCCCGCTACGCACGGCCCGGCGACACGCTCGCCGTGACCTGGGGCCGGACCATCCTTGCGCTGGTCGAGGCGCTGCGGGTCGCGCCGCTCGGCGACGTCCGCGTCGTGCAGGCGACGGGCGGCACCACGGCCAAGATCCCCTGGACGCCGGAAGCCTGCGCCTCGCGCCTCGCCGAAGCGCTCGGCGGTCGCTGCATCCCGCTGTCGGCGCCCGCGATCGTCTCCAGCGCCGCGATGCGCGACATGCTCTTCGCCGAGCCCGTCCTCGCCGAGCAGATGGCGGTCCTGTCCGAGGCGAACCGCATCCTCTTCGGCATCTCCTCGTTGCGGCCCGAAAGCACGATCCACACGAGCGGCTTTCTCGACGGGCCGGAGCGCCACGACTACGAGCAGGTGGCGATCGGCTCGATCGCGGGGCGCTTCATCTCGGCTTCAGGCGAGCGCGTACCCGGACCGCTCGACGGCCGCACGATCGGGATCGACCTTGCGGCCCTTCGCGCCGTGCCGCAGCGCATCGCCGTGGCCGGCGGGTCCGACAAGGTGCCGGCCATTCTCGGCGCGCTGCGCGGCGGCTTCGTCAGCGTCCTCGTGACCGACACGCAGACCGGCTGGGGCATCCTGACGGCGGACGGCTGGAGCGAGCCGCCGCGCCGCGCCGCGCCGTCGCCGCCGACCTCGGCGCCGATCGGCCGAACCCACACCAAGAAGCTCCTCAACGATCCCCGCGCGGCGGTCGACGAGGCGCTGGAGGGCGCCCTCGCCGCCCACGGCGACACAATCGCGCTGGTGCCGGGCACGCCGCGCGCCGTCCGCGCCGTCCACGGGCCGCGTCCCGGCAAGGTCGGCGTCGTGATCGGCGGCGGCTCGGGCCACGAGCCGGCCTTCTGGGGCTATGTCGGGCCGGGGCTCGCGGACGCGGCGGTGGTCGGCAACCTTTTTGCCGCCCCGCCGCCCGGCCCCATCCTCGCGGGCACCCGCGCGATCAACGGAGGTGCCGGCGTCCTCTACGTCTTCGGCAACTTCTCCGGCGACGTGATGAACTTCGAGATGGCCGCCGAGGAACTGGCGTCGGACGGCATCGAGACGCGCTCGGTCGTGACGATCGACGACATCGCCTCGGCGCCGGCGGAGGCGGTTGGCTCGCGACGCGGGGTCGCCGGCAACGTCTTCGTCTTCAAGATCGCGGGCGCGGCGGCCGATCGAATGATGCCGCTCGACGCCTGCGAGGCGGTGACGCGCCGGGCCGCGGCGCGCACCTTCTCGATGGGCGTCGCGCTCGAACCCGGCACCATGCCCGAAACGCGCCGGCCGAGCTTTTCGCTCGGGCCGGCGGACATGGAGATCGGCGTCGGCGTCCACGGCGAGCCTGGCGTCGCACGCGAACCCTTGGCCAGCGCCGACGCGGTGGCCGATCTCCTCGTCGACCGCCTCTTCGCCGAGATGCGTCTCGAGGCCGGAGCCCGCATCGCGGTTCTCGTCAACTCGCTCGGCGGAACGCCCGCGATGGAGCTCTACGTCGTCCACCGCCGCGTGGCGCAGCGGCTGGCGGCGCGGCGCGTCGAGGTGGTCGGCGCCTGGGTCGGTCCCTACTACACCTCGCTCGACATGGCCGGCGTCTCCCTGTCGTTCCTCCACTGCGACGACGAACTTCTCGATCTTCTTCGCCATCCCTGCCGCAGCGCCGCGATGACGGTGGTCCGATAACGAGAATTTAAGGTGCGACAGATCGAACCAATCGCCGCCTAACGACTTATAGGCTCCGACAGCGGATCAACCGCTCGCCTATCAAGGAGTTTCGAACTCATGGACAACAACCGTCTCGAGGGCGCCGCCAAGGAGTTTGGCGGCAAGGTGCAGGGCGCTCTGGGCGACGCGTTCGGTTCCGAGAAGGACTCGGCCGAGGGCCGTCGCCGCCAGGCTGAAGGCGCCGCGCAGAACCTCCTCGGCCAGGGCAAGGATGCCGTGCGCGAGGCGACCCATGACGCGCAGAAGTACGCGACCGACCTCTACGAGAACGCTGGCACCTATGCCGAGGAAGGCACGCGTGTGGTCCGCCGGACGATCCACGAGCATCCGCTCTCGTCGCTGCTGGCGGCCGGTGCCGTCGGCTTCGTGCTCGGCCTTCTGGCCCGCGACCGCGACTGATCAGGCGGACTGACCGGTTCTGATATCGCCCGCGTGCCGAGATCGGCACGCGGGCGTTTCTCGTTAGCGCCCGCTACTCGGCGGCCGAACGGAAGCCTTCCACCCCGCGGTGGTCGGGGTTGAGGCGCGCGAGCGCCTGCTTGGCCGTCTCTCCGGGATATTCGGTGTCGATATAGACCGCGCGTCCGTCGAGCGACTTGTTGACGAGGATGATCGTGTCGAGGACCTCGGTGAAGGTCGCACGCTTATCCTCCGGGCCCGCGATCAGAAGCTGGAGCCCCATGTCGCGAAAGAAGCGCAGGAGCGCCTGCGTGTTCGGCACGTCGAGCTTGTTGAAGGCTTCGTCGAAGAGCGCGAGACCCATACCGACCGGACGCCCGGCGATGTGTCCGGGGAAGTAGGCGAGCGCCAGGGACGCGGCGATCGCGACGTAGAACGGCACCTGCGCCTCGCCGCCCGAGCCCTTCATGGCGCGCGACGACAGCGTGGTGCGGTTGCCGTCGGCATCGCTCATCACGATCTCGAACGTGTAGTACTGGCGGTAGTCGGCGAGCAGCGCCGCGTCCTCCGCCCCCTCGATCATCGCCTCGACCTCGCCCATCGACGTCTCGAACGCCTCGTCGCCGAGCTGCCCGTCGGCGGCGCGCTGCGCCAGATCGTGCATCCCTTCGAACCGCCCGTTGACGGCATAGGAGAAGGCATAGGTCTGGCCTGTGAAGCGATGGCGCTTGAGAAGCCGATTGATGCCGGCAAGTCGGTAGCCGACCCGCGCCAGCTTCTCCGACAGGCGCGCCAGGAGGTCCTCGCGCATCATGCGTCGCATTTCGGCGGCCGCCTTCACGCAGGCGTCGCGATGGCCGCGCAGCTCGTGCGTTTCCAGCCGCGCCGCCTCGCACTGCACCCAGGCGAGCGCCGCCACCATCGTCTCGCCGTCGAAGGCCGGCACCGGCGCACTCCAGCGGGACGCGTATTCGGTGAGCTCGCGCAGTGCCGACAGCTGCTCGCGCCGCGCCGTGCCCTCCGCGCTCTCGGTCGCCGCCTCCGCCTCGTTGCGCCGGGTCGCCAGCCAGGCGGGCGCATCGCGCCGTTCGGCCTCGCCGGCGGCGATCTCGGCCCGCAGCGCCGCGGCGACGCCGGCCAGCGTGCGCGGCGCGCCGTCGCCTGCCGGCACCAGCGCGAGGAGTTCGGCCGTCGCGTCGGTCGCGAGCACGGCCCAGTTCCGACGCCGACGCGCGAACGCCGCCCTGTGCCGCTCCGCCGCCATGTCGCCGCGCGCCTTGAGCGTCGCCACGGTCTGGCGCAGAGTCTCGACCTTGGGCTCCACCTCCTCGGCGAGTTCGGCCGCATAGGCATCGCGCTCGGCCCGGATCTCCTCGATCTCGGCCTTCAGCGTCGCGGCCTCGCCGTCTTCCAGCGCCTTGCGGTCGCGCACCAGCTCGTCGGCGCGCTGGCGCACGCCGAGCGCCCGGCGCTCCAGTTCTGCCGGCCCCGCCTCCGGCGACAGGGCGACCAGCACCGGCCCCAGCGCCCGTGCGCCCTCGCGCGCCTCGCGTAGGCGCGTGCGCACCTCGGCGAGTTCCACCTCCAGCCGGTCCCGTTCCGCCTCGAGCCCGGCGCCGTCGCTCATTGCGTTGCCGCGCCCGAAGAGGAGATCGCCGAGATCGCGCTGGACCGAGAGGCCCATGCCCGACGAGGTTTTGCCGTTGCGCATGACGCCGCGCTCCAGCCGGTCGAGTTCGGCGTCGGTCTCGGCCTTGCGGAAGGCGCCGATGCGCACGTTGAGGAAGGCGCGCGCATGCGGGTCGTCGGTCGTCAGCGCTTCGAGGATGCTCCCGGCCGGGGCGCGCGCGTTGATCGAGCGCGTCGCGGAGGTCTTGACCAGCGTGCACCCGGCAAAGGCGTTCCGGTCGCGCCACATCAGGTCGAAAGCCTGGGAGAGCAGCGACGGCTCGACGATCAGCGCCTCGCGCCCGCGGCCGAGAAGGGCCTCGGCGGCATATTGCCAGCTGGGATCGGCGACATCGACGACGTCGCACAGCGGCACGGCGGGAATGCCGGCGGCCTGAAGCTGGGCGAGAAGGCGCGAGGCCTCGCGCGACAGGGTGCCGCCAGCGCCCTTCGGCCGCGACAGGGCCCCGCGCAGGCGCTCCAGTTCCGCCTCGAGCGCATGGGCTCGGCTCCCGAGCCGCTCGGTCGCCTTGTCGAGCGCGGCCTCGAACCCGTCCGCGCGGCGCGCCGCCGCCACGAGGTCCTCCAGCCGGTCGCCCTTGCCGCGCGCATGGTCGAGGAAGCTGTCGCCGTCACGCACCAGGGTCAGTGCCTCGGCGGCCGCGCGTCCCGCCTCGACCGCGCCCGGCGGCAGGTCGGCCGCGTGGCGGAGCACGAGGCGGGCGAGCGTGCCGAGCGCCGTCGCGATCCGGCCCCAGCCCTGCTCGATCTCGCGGATGTCGCGTTCGTTGAGGCGCGTCTCGGCCGCGATCTCGCGCAGCCGCCCCTCGCCGCCACCGGCGGCCAGCCGGGCGGTCTTGTCGCGAATCTCCTCGTCCCACGAGCGGATCCACTCGCGCCGCGTCGTCAGCACGCCCTGCTCGATCGAAAGCTCCGCCTCGCGCTCGGTGAGCGACCGGCGGATGCCGAGCCATTCCTGTCCCGTGCGGCGCGCCTGGAAGGCGCTGGCGCGCCAGCGCCCGAGATCGGCCGCAAGGCGTTCGCGGCCCCAGGTCTCGAACTTGCCCGCAATGCGCGAGACGTGTCGGTGCTTGGCCTCGGCCTCCTCGATCAGGCCTTCCAGCTCGCGCCACGTCGCGATCGAGGCGCGCACGCGCTCGACGTCGAGCGGATCGGGCTCCAGCACGAAGTCGCGCACGAAGACGGTCGGGTCGAAGATCGGGCGGAAGGCGAGCGCGTTGGAGAAGGCCCGCAGGAAATGGCGCGCGTTGGGCGCGGCGGCCGGCCCGCGCATGGCGACCAGCATCTCGGCGGTGAACTTCTCGGCCGACGCCTTGTATTCGGCAAAGGCGGGGCAGCTTGCCCGGAGGTCGGCCGCGATCTCGCTCCAGGGCATCACGGTCTCGACGCCGTTCTCGCGGCGCCGGACGGCCTCCAGCGAGAAGGCATGGCCGGGCGCGATGAAGCGCGACAGGATCTCCTCGCGCGTGTCGCCCTGACGGGCGGCCATGGCGATGCCGACGGCGATCGGCTCGCCCGTCTGGTCGTTGGCGAAGGTCAGGACGAGAAGCGTCTCGCAGGATTGGCGCAACGGCCGGCCGTTCTCGGCCGGATCGCCCGTCATGCCGAGGCAGTATTCCAGCACCGAGCGCGAGGAGCGACCGGACGCGCTGGCGTTGAGGTTCAGCCGGTTCTGGCTGGCGCCGGTGATGACGGTCTGGATCGCGTCCTGGATCGAGGTCTTGCCGGCACCCGTCGGGCCGATCAGCGCCGCCTCGCCGCGGATGTCGATGTCCTTGGCGTCGATCAGGTACCAGTTCGAAAGCGAAATCCGCCTGAGGCTATACATTCGACGCGTCCTCGGACGGGTTCCCCGGATCGTTGTCGGCGGCTTTCGGCCCGGAGGGAAGAGCGGCCGGGGCGCCCGCCCACAGGACCAGTTCCTTCACATAGGAATCGGGCACGAGAATGCCGATGCCGGGCAGGACGGCGAGCGGCGACACGCGGCGCACACGATCGCGCTCGCCGAGCCGCAGCGCGCCGTGGCGGGCGAACCCGCGCAGGATCTCGAGAAGGCGGACCTCCTCCGGCGGTGGCGCCTGCGTCAAGGCGGCGATCCGGTCGACGAGATCGTCGGTCGTCGCGTCCACGACGCCCCCGTCGCCAGCCTCGTGCGCACGAAGCGCCTCCTCCCAGAGAAGGCGCAGCGCCAAGAGCACGATCGTCTCGTCCTTGCGCAGCCGCTCGAACAGGCCGTCGTAGCGCGGCGCGTCGGCGGGCACGGCGAGCGCCACCATCTGGTCGCGCGGCGAGACCATGAGCCGGTAGCCGAGCGAGCCGAAATAGCGCTCGAAGAAGGTCGGGTAGGCGCGCACGAGATCGTAGGTGCGCCCGACATTGGGCGTATGCGAATAGACGCACTGGCGCGTCATCATCACCTGCAGCGCGCGCGTCATCTCCTCGGCGGTCGGGCGCTTGCCGGCGATGTGGCCGCCGGCCCAGTCGCCGTCCACGATGTCGCGGAATTCGTCGGTCTCAGGCGGCATCGACTTGGGCTCCCGGCCGGCGGCGGATCACGAAGTCCTGGCAGGTGATCCAGCGATTGGCGCAGCGGTCCTCCAGGAACTCGATCTCGTAGCGCTTCGACAGGAGGCCGCCGAAGATCGAGGGCAGCTCGCGCAGGCGCTGGAAGGCGACGAAGTCGTCGACCGAGGCGAGCGTCACGTCGCGCGCGCGCACCTCCATGCGGGAGCCGAGAACCCGCTCGACATAGGCCGACAGCACCGGCGCGGTGACGCGGGTGCGCCGGACGTATTCCTCCTTGGCACGGGCGTAGAGCACGGCGGCCGGATCGGGCGTCAGGTCGCGCAGGGCCACCATCGCGACGGGCGCCTTGTCGCGGCGCGGCGTCGGCACGTGCGGCGGCCCGAGCGGCAGGATGCGCGGGATCAACATCGGCGCGACGGGTATCTCGCCGTCCTCGCGCCGCGCCGCCACGAGACGCAGCGCTTCGGCGAGGTCGGCGGTGGAGCCGCCCGCGATCCGGTCCATCTGCCGCGCGGCGTTGACCATGCGGCGCTCGATGCGCGCCACCGTCGCGTTGATTGCGTCGAGGTGCCGCTCGGCCGCCTCGAAGACATGGACGATGCGCGAGAGCTCCTCGCGGATCTCCGCCTCGCCGTCGGCGCCGTCCCCGAGCCGCCCCTCGCGACCATAGGCCTCGCCGAGCGTCGATAGGAGCGCCCGGTTCTCGAACATCTCCGTCGCCTGCCGGATGATCGCCGTGCGGAAGCGGAACGGGTTGTCCTTGGTCTGGAGCGTCTTGAAGTCGCGGATGAGGTGCCGCTCGACGAAGTCGCCGAAGAACTGCCGGAAGATGGCGCGCAGCGACGGCTGGCGCAGGATGCGCTCCTCCGCCTGCCGAAGCGAGACGGCGACCGTGCGCATGTGGCCCATGAAGTCCTCGGCGCCGCGCAGCGCGTTGCGCAGGGCTTCGGAGCGCTCGTCCGGATGGGCGGCGGCGCCCTCGAGGCCGCTCAGCACTTCGAGGACCGCGCCGCCGTACGAGCGCGTCTCGCCGCGTTCGATGCGCGACAGAAGCTGGAGCAGCCCTGCGGCTTCCGGATCGAGATCGACGAGCCGCAGGTAGCGGTCGCGATGCTCCACCATCCAGCCGGTCTCGACCAGACGGTCGTAGACCGCCCGCGCCCGCTCCTCGGGACGGCCGGCAGGCATGTCCGGCTCGTCGTCCTCGCGCGCGGCGAGGAACGTCTCGATCGCACGCAGGACGTCGACCCGCCGCGGCGCCTCGGCCGAGGGCTCGAAGGTCTCGTGGAAGATATGGAGAAGGAGGTCGGAATAGAGCCGCTTCGCCGGAGCCGCCAACGGCTTGAAGAGATCCGGCGGCAGGACGTCGAAGAGCGGCATTCCGATCCGAAAGCTGGTTGCGCGGGGCGGGCGCTAGGGCGCCTCACGGCCCGATCACGGGCCGGGCGACCCGGACCGGACCTTGCGTGGACCTGTTCCCCGCTCTTAACCCTCTCGCGGGACGGGATCAACCGGCGGCCGCTGGCGCGCCGCCTTCTTGCCGCGCTTTCCGTCGAGACCAAGGAACTGCCGGGCGGGCTCGTGTCCTGGCAGCCGCAGGAAGACCTGACCGAGATCGGCCTCCTGGACATGGTCCGCGGCATCGACGATCCGGAACCAGCGACGCTCGCGCTGGTCCTTTTCCTTCCACGTCTTCAGCACCTTCTCGACGCGCAGGAGGAAGACGTCGACCTGCAGGAAACGCGTCTCCAGCCGGCCGCGCTGCCAGTAGGCGTAGCGCCCGACAGGGGCCGCCAGAAGCTTGCCCTTCACGCCGGCCTCCTCGCGCGCCTCGACGCCGGCGGCATCGTGGTCGTCGAGGCCGTTCATCGGCCAGCCCTTGGGAATGATCCAGCGGCGCGTCTCGCGCGAGGTGACCAGCAGCACTTCCAGTTCGCCGTCCTCGCGAAGGCGGACCGGGAGCGCGGCGATCTGATCGCGCGGCCCCTTGGCCGGTCCGGGATCGAACATCTGCATCGCCGTCTGCATCATCGCCTTCCAAAGCCTGGGCACGTCGCTCACAACCCTAGCGCGGGAGGCACACGTATGCGTCGTTGAATGGCCGTTTCAATGAAATTTTGTGTGGTCATCGCGTCGATCGACGGCACCGTCGGACCAGCCGGGCACGCGCGTTGAACGGGCGTTCAATCTATACGCCCGATCGGGCCGCGCGTCTTGCGTTTTTTACTTCGACGTGTGGCTGGCCGGCGGGTAGCGGTGCACCTGCCCCGTCGGATCGGCGACCTCGTAAGCCTCGCCGGCCTCCTCGATGAAGCCGGGCCCGATCGGCACCTTGCCATGGCCGCCGGGAATGTCGAGCACGTAGGTCGGCTGGCAAAGGCCGGAAATCCGGCCGCGGAGGCCCTTCATCAACGCCTGCCCCTCCGCCACCGTGGTGCGCAGGTGGCTGGTTCCCGGCGCGAGATCGCCCTGATGGAGGTAGTAGGGCTTGATTCGGTTCTCGACGAAGCAGCGCATCAGACGCGACAACGTGTCCGCGTCGTCGTTGACGCCGCGCAGGAGTACCGACTGGCTGACGAGGGGCACGCCACCGTCGACGAGGCGGGCGATCGCGGCCAGCGCATCCGGGGTGAACTCGCGGGGATGGTTGGCGTGGAGCGCGACGAAGGTCGCGCCGGGAAAGGCGCGCAGCGCGGCGACCAGCGCCGCATCGACGCGCGCCGGCTCGACCACGGGTACGCGCGTATGGAAGCGCATGACCTTGACGTGTCCGATCGCCCCGAGCGCGCGCCCGAGCGCCTCCACCCGGCGGGGCGACAGGAGGAACGGGTCGCCCCCGGTGACCACGACCTCCCAGATCTCGGGCCGGCTGGCGACATAGGCGATCGCGGCGTCGAGCTCCGCCTCCAACAGGCTGCCGTTGCCGTCCGGCCCCACCATCTCGCGCCGGAAGCAGAAGCGACAGTAGACCGGGCAGACGTGCAGCGGCTTCAGGAGGACGCGATCGGGATAGCGGTGGACGATGCCGGGGACGGGCGAATGCGCGTCGTCGCCGATCGGGTCGGCATTCTCGTCCGGCGTCGCGTCGAGCTCGGCGGCGCTCGGCACGAACTGCCGGCCGATCGGATCGTCGGGGTCCTCGATGAGATCGGCCATGTCCGGCGTCACCGAGACGGCGTAGCGCGCGGCCACCTGTTCCAGCTCGGCAAGTCGCTCCGTCGGGGCGAGGCCGGCCTCGACCAGCGCGGCGGCGCTGCGCAAGGGGCGCGTCACGACCGGAGATCCGCGACCGGCGTCCAGATCACGTCCTCGATGCGCAAGGCGCCGGCCGCCAGCATCACCAGCCGGTCGAAGCCGAGCGCGATGCCGCTGGCCTCGGGCATCGCACCGAGCGCGGTCAGGAAGTCCTCGTCGAGCGGATAGCGCTCGCCGTAGACGCGCTCGCGCTCGTCCATCTCGGCCGTGAAGCGACGACGCTGCTCGGCGGCGTCGGTGAGTTCGCCGAAGCCGTTGGCGAGTTCCACGCCGCAGCAGTAGAGCTCGAACCGCTCGGCAACGCGCGGATCCCTGGCGCTGACGCGCGCCAGCGCCGCCTCCGGCACCGGATAGTCGTAGAGGATCGTCGCACGCCCCTGCCCGAGGCGCGGCTCGATCCGCTCGGTGAGGACGCGACTGAAGAGATCGGCCCAGGTGTCGTCGGGTGCGGTGCGAAGCTCCAGCGCCCGAACCGCCGCTGCCAACCGGTCGCGATCCGTCGCGCCGCCCGGCTCGACGCTCGCCAGGATGTCGATGCCCGCAAAGAGCTGGAACGCCTCGGCGACGCTGATGCGTGCCGGCTCGAAATAGGGATCGGCCCGGCGGTCGCGGAAGGCGAAACGCCGGACGCCGGCCGTGTCGGCGGCGAGCGCCAGAAGCGCGGCGCAATCTCGCATCAGCGCCTCGTAGGTCTCGCCCGCGCGATACCATTCCAACATCGTGAAGGCCGGATGATGCAGCGCGCTGCGCTCGCCGTTGCGATAGACGGGCGCAAGCGAGAACAGACGCGG
Source organism: Aureimonas phyllosphaerae (assembly GCF_900113065.1). Lineage (GTDB taxonomy): Bacteria > Pseudomonadota > Alphaproteobacteria > Rhizobiales > Rhizobiaceae > Aureimonas > Aureimonas phyllosphaerae. The sequence continues at coordinate 134,464 of NZ_FOOA01000007.1, read as the reverse complement.
CTCGCCGGCCGCCAAGAGCTTCTTGCAGGCGAACTCCGGCGAGGTGTGGAGGTAGAGCGGCTGTTGCGTGCCGTCCGACCGCGCCTCGACGGTGGCGAATGCCGCCAGATGCGCCTCGTTGCCGGGCGAGACCTGCAGCGCCCCGGCCTCGATCTCGACGAAGTCGCGCGAGGCGAACCACGCACGCAGCGCGCCGGACAGGGCGTTACGCAGCATCAGCCGCGGGCGGCGATCGGCGTGGACATGGGACGCCCACCAGGGCGAGGCATCGGTCATGGCGGCCTTGGACAAGAGGGCGCGTTGGCGTGGCGTCGATCGAAACGGGCCCGCCCGACTGGCGGCGGACCGTCAGATGCGCTAGGGCCCGGGGATCGAGGCTCGGACGAGCTCCCTTACAACATCAGACCGAAATCAGGAACAAAGCCCGTGAAGGTGATCGCCAGTTCGCTCCGCAAAGGCAACGTCGTCGAACGCGACGACGGCAAGCTCTACGTGATCCTGTCCGCGGAGAACATCCATCCGGGCAAGGGCACGCCCGTCACCCAGCTCGACATGCGTCGCATCTCGGACGGCGTGAAGGTGTCGGACCGCTACCGCACCACCGAGCAGGTCGAGCGCGCCTTCGTGGAGGAGCGCGAGCACACGTTCCTCTATTCGGACGACGAGGGCTTCCACTTCATGAACCCGGAGACTTTCGACCAGGTCGCGGTGCCCGAGAGCGTCGTCGGCGACTACGCGCCCTACCTGCAGGAAGGCATGGCGGTCCAGGTCGCGGTCTATAACGGCCTTGCGATCTCGATCGAGCTGCCGCAGCGCGCGGTCTACGAGGTCACCGAGACCGAGCCGACCACCAAGGGCCAGACGGCGTCCTCGTCCTACAAGCCGGCCGTCCTGTCGAACGGCGTGCGCACGCTGGTTCCCCCGCACATCGCGCCGGGCACCCGCATCGTGGTGATGACGGCGGACGGCTCCTACGTCGAGCGCGCCAAGGACTAAGGGACCGACCGCGCCATAAGCCGGCGAACCAATCCGGCGGTAGCGCGTTCGGACCCACGGGCGGGAGCCGACGAGGCTCCCTCCCCCGCAGTGACTATGGAGACACGACCTCGCATGGTGCTCCCTCTCGAGGAACGCGGCGCGATCGGCGCGCTGATCGGTTCGCGCAACTGGAGCGACTTCCCGCTCGGCCCCCCGGCCGCCTGGCCGCCCGCGCTGCGCACCGCCGTCGACCTCCTCCTGTCGTCGCACGCGCAGATCGTCCTCTTCTGGGGGCCGGACTACCACGCCTTCTACAACGAGGCCTATGCGCCGACGATCGGCACGAAGCACCCGCGCGCGTTCGGGCGCCCTGCCCGGGAGAACTGGTCCGAACTCTGGGACGACCTCGGACCGCTTCTGGCCGGCGTCGTGCGGACGGGCGAGACCGTCTCGGCCAAGGATCGCCCCTTCCAGATCGAACGGCACGGCTTCCGGGAAGAGGTGTACTTCGACATCAGCTATTCGCCCGTCCACGGTGAAGGCGGCGACGTCGCGGGCGTCTTGTGCATCGTGTCAGAGACCACCGGGCGGGTCGTCGGCGAGCGTCGGCTGGCCGAGAGCGAGAGCCGCTTCCGCAACATGGCCGACCACGCGCCGGTCATGCTCTGGGTCACCGATCCCGAGGGGCGCTGCACCTATCTGAACCGGTCCTGGTACGAGACGACCGGGCAGACGCCGGAAGCCGCGGAAGGCTTCGGCTGGCTCGACGCCACGCATCCCGACGACGCCGAGGAGGCGGGCCGCGTGTTCCGCCGCGCCAACGCCGCGCACGAGGCGTTCCGGCTCGAATACCGCCTGCGCCATCGCGACGGCCGCTATCGCTGGGCGATCGACGCCGCCTCGCCGCGGTTCGACGAGACCGGCGCCTTCCTCGGCTTCGTCGGCTCGGTGATCGACATCGACGAGCGCCGAGCCGGCGAGGATCGCCTGCGCGCCAGCGAGGCAGGCTTCCAGGCGATCGCCAACACGATCGACCAGATGGTCTGGACGACGCTGCCCGACGGGTTCCACGACTACTACAACGACCGCTGGTACGAGTTCACCGGCATGCCGCATGGCTCGACCGACGGCGAGGCCTGGAACGGCATGTTCCACCCGGACGACCAGGAGCGGGCCTGGGGCGTGTGGCGTCGGTGCCTGGCGACCGGCGAGCCCTACCATATCGAATACCGGCTCCGGCACCGCTCGGGCGAATACCGCTGGGTGCTCGGCCGCGCGCAGGCGATGCGCGACGCGGCGGGCCGCATCATCCGCTGGTTCGGCACCTGCACCGACATCCACGACTTCAAGCTGGAGGAGGAGCGGCGCGCCTTCCTCTTGGAACTCAGCGACACGCTGCTCGGCCATCCGGACCCGACAAGCGTCGAGTCGACGACGACGCGCCTGCTCGGCCAACGCCTGCGCGTCGCGCGTTGCGGCTATGGCGATGTCGACGCCAGCGGCGAGATCGTGCGCGTGGCGCGCGACTGGACCCGCTCACCCGAGGTCACGAGCCTTGCCGGCGAGAACCGCATCCTGCGCAAGTTCGGACCGACGGCGATCGAGGAACTGCGTGCGGGCCGGACCCTGACGGTGGAGGACGTGCGCCGCGATCCGCGGATCGGCGAGCGCTTCCTCGAGACCTGGGACGGAATCGGCTGCCAAGCGCTGATCGTCGTGCCGATGCTGCGCGACGGGAGCCTGCGCTCGATCCTCTACCTGCACGAGCCCTCGCCCCGGCGCTGGACGCCGGACGAGATCCGGCTCTGCGCGGAGGTCGCCGCGCGCACGCGCGAGGCATTGGAGCGCGCGCGGGCGGAAGCCGCGCTGATCGAGCTTAACGCCTCGCTGGAAGAGCGCGTGCGCGAACGCACCGCCGAACTCGAGCGCACGTCCGAGGTGCTGCGCCAGGCGCAGAAGATGGAAGCCGTCGGCCAGCTCACCGGTGGCATCGCGCACGACTTCAACAACATGCTGTCGGTGATCATCGGCTCGCTCGACCTCCTCGGCCGGCGTCTGCCCGACGGCGAGGCGCGGCTGCGGCGCTACGCCGAGAACGCGATGGAGGGCGCGCGCCGTGCGGCGACGCTGACGCACCGGCTTCTCGCCTTCTCGCGACAGCAGCCGCTCAATCCGCAGGCGGTCGACCTCAACAAGCTCGTCTCGGGCATGTCGGAACTCATGCGCCGGACGCTGAGCGGCAACATCCGCCTGGAAACCGTGCTCGGCGGTGGCCTCTGGTCCTGCTCGGTCGACGCCAACCAGCTCGAGAACGTCATCGTCAACCTCGCCGTCAACGCCCGCGACGCGATGCCGGACGGCGGACGCCTGACGATCGAGACGCAGAACGCCCATCTCGACGACCGCTATGCCGCGGCCGACATCGGGATCGTGCCGGGCCAGTACGTTCTCGTGGCGGTGACCGACACCGGCACCGGCATGAGCCCCGAGGTGATGGCCAAGGCCTTCGACCCGTTCTTCACCACCAAGGAGATCGGCAAGGGCACGGGCCTCGGCCTCAGCCAGGTCTACGGCTTCGTCAAGCAGTCCGAAGGCCACGTGAAGATCTATTCCGAGCCCGGCCGGGGCACGAGCGTGAAGATCTACCTGCCGCGCCTCGTCGGCGAGCACGACGTGACGGATCAGATCGCGGCGGCGCTGCCGGAGCTGACCGATCCGTCCGCCGAACTGATCCTCGTGGTGGAGGACGACGAGAGCGTGCGCCGCGTCACGATCGAGGCGGTGCAGGAGCTCGGCTATCGCACGCTGGAGGCCGAGGGTGCGGCGGAGGCCCTGCGCCTTCTCGCGCAGCGGGCCGATATCGACCTCCTGTTCACCGACGTCGTAATGCCCGATATCGACGGGCGCATGCTGGCCGAAGAGGCGCGGCGGGCGCGTCCCGACCTCAGGGTCGTCTTCACCACCGGCTACACCCGCAACGCCATCGTGCACCACGGCGTGCTCGACGCCGGAGTGCGGCTTCTGACGAAGCCCTTCTCGCTGGAGGACTTGGCAATGAAGCTGCGGGACGCCCTCGACGATACCTGAACCAAGTGTCGTCCCTGGACCGCGGCGCCGCTCGCTCATGCACCGGACAAGAAAAAGCCCGGTGGCGGCGGAAGCCGCTCCGGGCGATGCGGGAGCGCGGGGCAGGCTTGGCGCCGCGCAGGCGCCGACCGTCAGTTCGACGGGGCGATGTCGCCTGCGACCTTGCGAAGCGAGTTGGCGTCGTAGGGCTTGGGCAGCAGCGGCCAGTCGAGCTTCTGAACGTTGACGTACCCCGACACGAGGACGATACGCACTTGCGGGTAACGCTCGGCCACGGCCTGCGCGAGTTCGGGACCCGACATGCCGGGCATGCGACAGTCGCTGAAGAGAAGCGCGACGTCCGGCCGCCGCTCCAGCACCCGGAGCGCCGACGCGCCATCCGAGGCTTCCAGCACCTCGAACCCCATTTCCTCGAACATGTCGACCGCGTTCAGCCGCACCAGCGGCTCGTCGTCGACGACGAGCACGACCTTCCGCGACCCAGCCTGCAAATCACCGTGCATTCCGATGCCTGTCCGTCCGATCGGGAGCTTGGGAAAAAGCTGGCTCCGCCGATCTCATGAGGGTGGTTCCATCCCGGCTTCAACATAGCCGGACGAGCGCTTGGAATGTCTAGATGGTGCGCTGGCAACAGATGGAAACCCCCTGAACGGACGTTCAGCCAAGGCCGAGACCGGAATCGTGCAACCGCGGCGCGTAGCTTCGGTCCCGCAAGCCCGCTGACGGCGCAACCGTCCGGACCCGCCCCGCACGCGCCGGGCGACCGCGCAAGCCTTCGGCCAGCGTCAACGCGTCGGGCCAGGGGCCGAAGCCGCTGGCGATGTTGACGTGTCCCGCCTCGCCGAGGTCGTAGAGCGCGGAGCCCCAGGTCGAAGCGCAGCGCTCGGCGCCCGCAAAGCTCATGTACGGGTCGTTGCGGCTGGCGACGAGGATCGAGGCGAACGGCAGGCGCGCCCCCGCGCTGTCGGCGAAGGACGCCGCGCTCGGCACGGTCTGCGAGAGGCTGGCGATGTCGGCCGGGGCAACCAGCAGCGCACCGCCGACATGGGAGGCCGCCGGGCGGCCGGCGAGCGCGGCGACCAGCGCGCAGCCGAGACTGTGCGCGACGAGGATCACCCCTGGCCGGCTGGCCATCAGGGCCGCCTCGAGCTGGTGCAGCCAGTCCGTCAAGACCGGCCGCGCCCAATCCTCCTGCTCCACCAGCGTCGCCTGCGGGTCGATCTCCAGCCAGTGGTGCTGCCAGTGGCCGGCGGGCGAGCCGTTGAGGCCGGGGACGATCAGCGTCTCGGTCATGGGTCGCGTGCCTTTCCTGCCGCATCGACGTCGACAGGGAAGGTAAGGCCGGCGGTCGCCGGCCGACACGCACAACATACTCTTTTTATCGACTGAGGCGGAAAGCCGATCCGCCGTCCGCCCGCCTTACGCGCCGAGGGCCAGTTCGCGGAACTCGGCCTCGAGGCTTTCCGGCGCACCTGCCGCTTCCGCCAGCGTGCGCTCGTCGAGGACCGCGGAGATGGCGTTGCGCACCTCCAGCATGATCCGCCGCACGGCGCAGGAGCGCTCGTCCCGGCAGTCGTCGCAGCGGCGATAGGCGGTGCGACTGGCGCAGGGGATGGGCGCCAACGGCCCGTCGAGGACGCGCAGGATGTGCCCGACGCGGATCTCCGACGGCGGGCGGGCAAGGATGTAGCCGCCACCCCGGCCCTTGCGCGCATGGATCATGCCGGCCACGCGCAACTCGCCGAGGATGGTGTCGAGGAACTTCTTGGAAATGTTGTGCGCCCTTGCGATCTCCTCCGAGAGCGCGCGCTGGCCTTCCGGCAGTTCGGCAAGATGCAGCATGGCCTTCAGGCCGTACTTGCCCTTCATCGTCAGCATGGCGGGGACTTCGTTGGCGGGAAGCGGAACAGGGGCACGTCCCGACAGGTAGACCGCGGCGCGCCGGATTTCCAGCGCGCCGCGAAGGAGGCGACGGGCGGCGTCCCAGCCGCCGCCCCTTGCAGCCCGATCAGAACGGCGAGTCTGGGTAGTAGAACTCCTGCGCGTTGTCCTTGGTGACGAGCGTCGCGTCGAGCACGTAGTTGCCGCGTACGGGGTTCTGGTCGAAGAGACCCGCGGCCGTCAGGTCCATCGCGGTCGCGATCATCGCGGGCGGATAGAGCACGTCGACCGGCACCATCTTGTCGCCGTCCTGCACCTTCTTGATCATGTCCTTCATGCCGGCCCCGCCGACCACGAACTGGATGTCGGAGCGATTGCTCTGCGCGATCGCCTCGAGGATGCCGACCACCATGTCGTCGTCCTGCGCCCAGACCGCGTCGATCTTGGGGTACTTGGCGAGGTAGTCCTGCATCACCTTGAAGGCGTCGTCGCGCGACCAGTTGCCGAACTGGCGGTCGAGGACGTTGACCTTGGAACCGGCGATGCCCTCGTCGAAGCCCTTCTGACGCTCTTCGTCGATGACGATCGGCAGGCCGCGGATGATGACGATGTCGCCGCCGTCCGCCATGCGCTCCCTCATGTACTCGCCCGCCACGCGGCCGAGGCCGTGGTTGTCGCCGGCCACATAAAGGTCCTGGATCGACGGATCGGAGAGGGCCCGGTCGACCACCGTGACGAAGACACCCTTCTCCTTCACCTGCCGGATCGGATCGGTCAACTCGTCGGAATTGTGCGGCAGCGTGACGAGGGCGTTGATGCCCTGCGCGGTCAGGTCCTCCAAAGCGTTCGCCTGGGAGGCGCCGTCGGGCGAGGTCTTCACCACGATGTCGAGGCCGGGATAGCGCTCCTCGAGGAGCTTGGCCTCGCGCTCGGCATGGTAGACGACGCCGCCTGTCCAGCCGTGATCGGCGGCCGGGATCGACACGGCCATGGTGAGCTTCTTGTCCTGCGCGAGCGCGAGACCGGCGGTGGACAGGACGGCAAGGGCCGCGAGCCCGGCGACGATGCGTTTCATATGTGTTCCTCCCGAATGCCGGAGCTTGTCTGGTTTCCCGCGAGCGGCGCGCCCCGGACAGGGCGCCGCCCGCTTGGCTCAGCGGCGCGCGAGGGAGCGCTGGATCAGCATCGCCAGGATGATGATCGCCCCCTGCACCGCACCGATGAGATATTCGCTGACGAGGTCCGACAGGACCATGATGTTGCCGACGAGCTCGAGGATCAGCGCCCCGCAGATCGTGCCCCAGACCCGCCCGACGCCGCCGCGCAGCGCCGTGCCGCCGATGACGACGGCGGTGATCGCCTGCAACTCCCAGAGGAGGCCCGTCGTCGCGGTCGCAGCGCCGAGGCGCGGCACGTAGACGAGGACGGCGACCGCCACGCAAAGGCCCTGGATGACGTAGGTGATCGTGCGCACGCGGTTGACGCGGATGCCGGAATAGCGCGCCACGTCCTCGCTGGAGCCGACGGCCATGACGTGTCGGCCGAAACGCGTGCGGTAGAGGACGAAGGCGCCAAGCGCGGCGACCACGAGAAACGCGATCACCGGCACCGGCACGCCGAGGACATTGCCGAAATAGACCGGCCGGTAGGCGGCGCGCAGCTCCTGCGAGCGCATGGCGATCGACCCGCCCTCGGCGAGCCAGATGGTGAGGGCGCGGAAGATGCCCATTGTGCCCAGCGTGACGATGAAGGGCTCGATGCGGCCGAGCGTCGTCATCAGGCCGTTGGCGAGGCCGCAGAGCGCCCCCACGCCGAGCGCCATCGCCATGCCGAGCGCGATCGTCGGCACGGCGCCCTCCACCGGCGCCGAGTTCAGGAACAGGATCATCGTCCCGGCGACGAAGGCGGCCATCGAGCCGACCGACAGGTCGAGCCCGCCGGCCGAGATGACGAAGGTCGCCCCCACCGCGATGATCGCGATGAAGGCCGAACGGGTCACGACGTTGGACAGATTGTCGATCCCGAGGAAGTTCGGGTTGATCAGCGCGCCGAAGACGAGAAGCGCGGCCAGGGCGACGAAGGGCGCGACCGCCCGCAGGTCGATCTCGCGGCGGGGGCTCGGCGCCTGGGCTGGCGAGGTTGCGTCGGTCATGCGAGTTCGGCTCCCTCGACCGCCATGGCGGCCTGTTTCTCGCCGGCGCCCGTCGCCAGCATCACGATGTTGCGCTCGGTCATCGCATCGCCCGCGACCTCGCCCGCGATCGTCCCCTCGCGCATCACGACGATGCGGTCGCACAGGCCGATGAGCTCCGGCATCTCGGACGAGATGACGATCACCGCGCGGCCCTCGGCAGCAAGGCCCGCGAGGAACCGGTAGATTTGTTCCTTGGTGCCGATATCGATGCCGCGGGTCGGCTCGTCGACCACAACGACGCGCGGGTCGAGGAGCATCATCTTGGCGAGCAGCAGCTTCTGCTGGTTGCCGCCCGACAATTGCCCGGCGAGGAGATCGCGCCGGCGGGTCCGGATATCGAAGTCGCGGATCGCCGTCGTCAGGGCCTCGTCCTCGCGGGCGGGCTGGAGCAGCGGGCCGCTGGCAAAGCGGTCGAGCGCGGCCAGCGTCAGGTTGGTGCGAAGGCTCTGGGCGAGGAGCAGCCCTTTGCCCTTGCGGTCCTCGCTGAGATAGACGATCCCCGCTTCCATGCTGTCGCGCGCGTCGCGGAAGCGAACCGGCTTGCCGTCGAGGCGCACCGTGCCTTCGGCCGGCCGAAGACCCAGGACACCCTCCAGAAGCTCGGTGCGTCCGGCACCGACGAGGCCGGCAAAGCCGAGGATCTCGCCCTTCGCGACCTCGAACCCGCCCGAGCGGACATAGCCCGGCACGCGCATGTTCTCGGCCGACAGAAGGGGCGTGCCGCGCACCTGCGCCACGCGGTCGGGATAGAGTTTCGAGACGTCGCGCCCCACCATCAGACGGGCCATGTCGGCGGGTTCGAGTTCGGCGGCATCATGGGTGCCGACCCGCCGCCCGTCGCGCAGAACCGTGACGCGGTCGGCAAGGAGCTTCACCTCCGGCAGGCGGTGCGAGATGTAGAGGACGCCGACGCCGCGCGCCCGGATATCCGCGATCACCTTGAGAAGCGCTTCCGTCTCGTGCGGGGTGAGCGAAGCGGTGGGCTCGTCGAAGATCACCACCTCGTGCGGTACGAGCAGGGCGCGGGCGATCTGGACGAGCTGGCGCTGCGCGATCGACAGCGAGCCGACGCGCACGCGCGGGTCGATCGCCGCACCCAGCCCCTCCAGCGCGGCCTTCGCCGACGCGTTCATCGCGCGGTCGTCGAGCGTCAGGCCGCGGCGCACCTCGCGGCCGAGATGGATGTTCTGGGCCACCGTCAGGTCGGGCGCGAGAAGGATTTCCTGGTGCACCAGCACGATCCCGCGCCGCTCGGCCTCCACGGGCCCGGACAGGCGCACGGGCTCGCCCTTCAGGACGAGCTGTCCCCCAGTCGGCTGAAGGTGGCCCGCAAGGATCTTCATCAGGGTGGACTTGCCGGCGCCGTTCTCGCCGATGATCGCGTGCACCTCGCCGGCCCGCAGGTCGAAGCGGATGTCCTTCAGCACCTCGACCGGACCGAACGACTTGGACACGCCGTCGGCCGTCACCACGGCCGGACGCCCCGCGTCTGCGCCGTCGACGCGCTTCGCCGCGGGAGCCGGCACCGTCATGCCGCGCTCCACGTCAAAAGTCGTGTGCGGACGCCTCCCCGGCTCGCGCCGGCGTCCCGTCTCGAACGTCTCATCGTGCCGTTCCTCCCGGCGCGCGCGGACCTCGGTCCGCGTCTCTCAACCACTCTCCGGCGGCTTTTTGAGTTACGTACTTCATAACCGCCGGCGCCGACAGCCTCGCCGCCACATCTTCACACAACCGTTAGCAGCGGTCTCACACCCTGTGGGACTACAGCACCATCGCGAGGCGTTGACGAGCGGTCTCCCGTTTCCGACTCGGACAACCCTTCCAAAGGGTCACCGATCATCCGACCGGCGTCCAGACGCTGCCGCCGCGCGAGGAGGCGACCGCCGCTTCGATGAAGCGCATGCCGGCGAGCCCGTCCGCGACGGAGGGATAGGTCACCGCGGCATCCGGCGCCCCGCCACTGCGCGCGGCCAGGATCGCCTCGGCCACCTCGTAATAGATGTTCGCAAATCCCTCGAGATAGCCTTCGGGGTGCCCGGGCGGCACGCGCGTCATGCGCGCGGCGGCGGGGAGCGAGCCCGCGCCGTTGCGGGTCAGAAGCTGCTTCGGCTGCCCCAGCCGCGAGAACCACAACTGGTTCGGGTTTTCCTGGCACCATTCGAGCCCGCCCTTGGTGCCGTAGACCTGCAGCCGCAGCGCGTTCTCGTTGCCGACCGCGACTTGGCTCGCCCAAAGGACGCCCTTGGCGCCGCCCTCGTATCGCAGGAGCACGCGCACGTCGTCGTCGAGCGCCCGGCCTTCGACGAACGTCGTGAGTTCGGCCAGAAGTTCGCGCGTCTTCAGGCCCGAGACGAAGGCGCCGAGATTGTAGGCGTGCGTGCCGATGTCGCCGATGCAGCCGCCGGCACCCGAGCGCGCCGGGTCGGTGCGCCACTCGGCCTGCTTCGAGCCGGTCGCCTCGGCGCGCTCGGACAGCCAGTCCTGCGCATACTCCATCTGCACGAGGCGGATCTCTCCAAGTTCGCCCGCCTCGACCATCGCCCGCGCCTGCCGGATCAGCGGGTAGCCCGTGTAGTTGTGGGTCAGGGCGAAGATGCGCCGGCTCTTCGCCTGGAGCGCGACGAGGTCCTCGGCCTCGGCGACCGAGACCGAGAGCGGCTTGTCGCAGATCACGTGAATGCCGGCCTCGAGGAAGGCCTTAGCCGCCGGCACGTGCATGTGGTTGGGCGTGACGATCGAGACCACCTCGATGCCGTCGTCCCGTGCGGCCTCCGCGCTCGCCATCTCGGAAAAGCTTGCATAGGAGCGCTCCGGAGCCAGCCCAAGGTCCGCTCCCGAGGCGCGAGCGCGCTCGGCATCCGACGACAGGGCGCCTGCGACCAGTTCGTAGCGGTCGTCGAGCCGCGCCGCGATACGGTGGACGGCGCCGATGAAGGCCCCCTGCCCGCCGCCCACCATGCCGAGCCGGATGCGCCGCGCGCCGCCTTCGGTTCCCTTGCCTGCCTCGATGGCCATCCTCTGAGTCTCCTTAAGCGTCGAGGCCGAGCATGCGGCGGTTGGCGGCGTCGTCGGCGCCGCCTGCGGCAAAATCGTCGAAGGCGCGCTCGGTCACGCGGATGATGTGGGCGGCAATGAATGGCGCGCCCTCGGCCGCCCCCTGCTCGGAGTGCTTCAGCGCGCATTCCCATTCGAGCACCGCCCAGCCGTCGAAACCGTACTGGGTCAGTTTCGAGAAGACGCCGGAGAAATCGACCTGTCCGTCGCCGAGAGAGCGGAAGCGGCCGGCGCGGTTCGCCCAGGACTGGAAGCCGCCGTAGACGCCCTGGCGACCGGTCGGATTGAACTCGGCGTCCTTGGCATGAAAGGCGCGGATGCGCTCGTGGTAGATGTCGATATAGGCGAGGTAGTCGAGCCCCTGCAGAACGAAATGCGAGGGATCGTAGAGAAGGTTGGCGCGGGCGTGGTTGTCCGTCCGCTCCAGGAACATCTCGTAGGAGGCGCCGTCGTGGAGGTCTTCGCCCGGATGGATCTCGTAGGCGACGTCGACGCCCTGTTCGTCCGCGTGGTCGAGGATCGGCTTCCAGCGACGTGCCAGTTCGTCGAAGGCCGTTTCGACGAGGCCGGCCGGGCGCTGCGGCCAGGGATAGACGAAGGGCCATGCCAGCGCGCCGGAGAAGGTCGCGTGCGCCTTGAGACCGAGATGGCGCGAGGCGGTCAGCGCGCGCTTCACCTGATCGGTCGCCCATTCCTGCCGGGCCTTCGGATTGCCGCGCACGTGCGGCGCGGCAAAGCCGTCGAAGGCCTCGTCATAGGCCGGATGGACGGCGACGAGTTGGCCCTGCAGGTGGGTGGAGAGTTCGGTGATCGCGAGACCGTGGTGCGCGGCGACGCCGGCGATCTCGTCGCAATAGTCCTTGGATTCCGAGGCGCGCTTCAGGTCGAAGAGGCGGGCGTCCCAAGTCGGGATCTGCACGCCCTTGTAGCCGTGACCGGCGGCCCAGCCGCAGATCGCGTCGAAGGAGTTGAAGGGCGCCTCGTCCCCGGCGAACTGCGCCAGGAAGATGCCTGGTCCCTTGATGGTCTTCATCCTGCGTCGTCCTCTCCTGCGAAGCGGTCGCCGCCGGCCGCCACCGCGAAGAAGCGGCAATGCGGCGCAGTCGGGCACCCGCGCGGCCTGTCTCCTCTCAGGCAGCGCGGGCGCACGATGGCACGATTCGCGCGAGCCTCCCACCCGTCTCGCGCAAGCGTCCGGCGGCAATCGCTTTGCCCGGAAGCGGACGCCGCGAACGCCGCTCCATCAGCATCAGCCGGTCGAAGACCTCACGCAGCGGAACCCTTGGGAAGGCTACCCGACATATTTCAGAAATAATCTTGCGCGCCATGGAACGCGAAGCCGCTCGATTTGCTTATTCGGCAAAACGAAAGGGATCACTCCATGAAACTCACCATTCTTGCAGCCGTGTCCGCCTTGGCCCTGACGAGCGGCGCCGCTCTCGCTCAGACGGCCACCTCCGTCGATACCCCGCAGAATTCCAGCGCCGTCCCGGTTCCAGGTACGGAGTCCGGCCTCGACAGCGTCCTGCCGGCCGACCAGGCCTCGCAGATCAAGACGAACCGCGATGCGCCCCCGGCGACGACCGACGCGGCCACCAGCTCGATCCCGGTCCCGGGCAATACGTCGGGCATCGGTTCGGCGATCGACGCCGAGGCTGCCAGCACGGTCGTCGTGCCGCGCGATGCGACCCCGGTGCCGCGCGACACCTCGGTCCCGGTCCCGGGCACCTCGACGGGTGACGACACGGTCGCCCCGGCGAACTAAGACCGCCACTGAACGGAAAGGCCGTCGCGCTTCGGTGCGGCGGCCTTTTTGCGTGCGGCGTTCCTCGCGGTGACGGGGCATCGGCGAGCGGCTATCCTCGGTACGGGAGGATTCGGGCGTGGACGTCAGGCAGCTTCGATATTTCGTCGCCATCGTGGAGAGCGGCTCGATCTCGCGTGCCTCGGGGCGGCTCAACATCGCGCAGCCCTCGCTGAGCCTTCATGTGCGCAACATGGAGGCCGATCTCGGCGTGCCGCTCCTGTTCCGCACGGCGCAAGGCGTGCAGCCGACCGAAGCGGGCGAGATCCTCCTGCGCAACGCGCGCGCCATCGTCGCGCAGTTCGAGGAGGCCGAGCGCGAGATCCGCGGCAGCGGCGCCGAGCCAGCGGGCGAGGTGCGGCTGGGCCTCCCCTCCTCGATCGCGCAGGTGCTCGGCGTTCCGCTTGTGATGGCGGCGCAGGAGCGCCTGCCGAAGGTCAAGCTGCGCATCGCAGAGGCGATGAGCGGATACGTCCTCGACTGGCTGCGGCTCGGCCGCGTCGATCTCGGCCTTCTCTACGCGTTCGTCGAGGATCGGGGCCTGCGCTCCATCGGCCTCCTGTCGGAGACGCTGCACCTTTTCGGCCCGGCGTCGGATCCCGACACGGCGGCGCTGCCCGCGTCGGGATCGCCCGTTCCGGCCTCGCTGCTGGCGGGCCTGCCGCTGATCCTGCCGAGCCCCGGCCACGGGCTGCGCGATCTTCTCGACGAACGGGCGGCGGCGGATGGGACACGTCTGTCCGCCGCCATCGAGATCGACGCCTACGGCGCGATCAAGTCGCTGGTCGAGAAGGGTCTCGGCTATTCGGTGCTTCCCGCTCATGCGATCCGGCGCGAGACCGAGCGCGGCGTCATCCGGGCTTGGCCGTTCATGCCGGCCTTCCTGCGGACGGTCCATCTCGTCGAGCCGATCGACCGGCCGCTGTCGCATGCCGTGCAGGCGGTCGAGAAGCTCTGCCGCGAGACGCTGCGCGATCTCGTCCGGTCGGGCGAATGGAGCGGCGCGCAGATGCGCGTCAGCGGCTAGTTCCCTAAGGACGGGCCACCCCAGCACAGACTGCGTTCGCTCGCGCAGTCCGGTGTTACACGCCCCACGCGCTGCGGTCTGTTTTCTTCGCTCGCCGACCCACGACCGAGCCACTCACAGCTGATCGCGCGCCATAGGGTGGGGTGATAGCGGCTGCACAAAAGCCCTATTGGCGCGGCCCTCGGCCGCCGCGGCATCTTCGGTCCGACCGGCGGCCAGACCCGCCTCGACGCTTCGGGAGGAAACGTCGTTGATCAGCCATTTCTACATGCCGACGCGCGTCGTCGCCGGCCAGGGTTCGCTCGCCACGATCGGGACGCTCGCGCGCGATCTGGCGATGAGTTGCGTCCTTGTCGTGTCGGACCCCGTGATCTCGCAGCAGCCGTTCCACGCCGAGGCGCTCGCTGCGCTGGAAGCGGCCGGGATCGCCACCGCCCGCTTCGACGACTGCGGCATCGACGCGCGATGCTCGCATATCGACACGGAGGGCGCACGCGTCCGGCGGGAGGGCATCGACGGCGTCGTCTGCATCGGCGGCGGCTCGGTGATGTGTACCGGCAAGGGCATCGCGATCGTCGCGACCAACCGCAAGCCGATGGCCGAATGCACCGGCGTCGGCCGGTTCGACAAGCGGGCGCTTCCCATGATCATGGTGCCGACCACGGCCGGTTCGGGCTCCGAGGTCTCGCAGTGGACGATCGTCAAGGACGAGGAGCGCCACCTGAAGCTTCTCGGCGGCGGACCGCTCAGCTTCCCGGATGCGGCGATCCTCGATCCCGTGACGCTGCGCTCGCTGCCGATGCGCGTGGCGGCTCTGCCGGCGGTCGACGCGCTGACCCATGCCGTCGAGGCCTATTTCAGCGCCATCGGCTCGCCGATCACCGATGCGCTGGCGATCGCGGCCGTGCGCCTCCAGTACGGATCGCTGCGCGCCTCGATCAATTCCGACGACGAGCGTGCCCGCGAGGACAATCTCGTGGCCTCCTGCATGGCCAACATCGCCTGCGGCAACGCCCGGCTCGGTCACGGGCACGCCCTGTCGCTGCCGCTCGAGGGCCATCTCGACCTGCCCCATCCCTATGGCGTCGGCGTTCTCCTCCCGCATGTGACGGCCTTCAACCTCGCCGTCCTGCCCCAGAAGGTGAAGCCGCTCGCGGAAGCCTTGGAGGTCGAGACCGCCGGCCTGTCGCGGCCCGAGATGATCGAAGCCTGCGCGGAGGCGGTCCGCGCGCTCTACCGCGACATCGGCTTCCCTGAGCATTTCACGCGCGAGCAGCTGCCGGAGGCGCGCGTGCGCGAGATGGCGCAGCGCGCGGTGCCGGGCCTCTACGCTGGCATCGCCGCTCGCGACTTCGACCCGGCCACCGCCAACGACCACACCGTGATCGCCTGCCCCTCGGCCCGCAAGATGACGGTCGGGCAGGCCGAAGCCATCTTCCGGCGCTGCCTCGCTTAAGGCGTCGCCACCCTCGAAACGCGTTCTCGGGAGGAACGTCGCCATGGACCAGCCGATCCTGCATCACTACGATCTGTCCCCGTTCGGCGAGAAGGTCCGTCTTGCCTTCGGGCATAAGGGACTGGCCTGGCGCTCGGTGGAAACGCCGATCTGGCCGCCTCGACCGGACACCGTGCCGCTGACGGCTGGCTACCGCCGCTCGCCGGTCCTGCAGATCGGCGCCGACGTCTATTGCGACACGCTCCTGATCCTCCGTGAGCTGGAGCGCCGCTATCCCGAACCGACGCTCTATCCCGGCGGACAGGCGGGGCTGGCCGCCGTCCTGTCGTGGTGGGCGGACACGACGACCTTCATCGCCGCGGCCTCGATCGCGACCTCGATCATCGGCGACGGCGTGCCGCCCGAGTTCATCGAGGACCGCATCGCCTTCATGCGGCATGACTTCTCGAAGGCCGCCTCGCTGCGCGATCTCGGCCTCAACCGCCAGCGCGTCGCCGCCCAGATGACGCATCTCGCCAATATGCTGCGCGACGGTCGCCCCTTTCTCCTCGGCGACGCGGTATCAGCTGCCGACCTTTCCGCCTATCACCCGCTCTGGTTCGTGCGCACCCATGCGGGCGCGGAGGCGGATCGCCTCCTGCCCTTCGATCCGGCGATTCTCGCCTGGATGGAGCGCGTCGCGGCGCTCGGCCACGGCACGCGCAGCCCGCTCGGCGCCGACGAGGCGCTGGCCATCGCCCGCGCCGCCGAACCCGTCGTCCTCGAAGGCGTCGATCTCGACGACCCGAGCGGCCTGAAGGCGGGCGACGCGGTCGCGATCCGGTCCGACGACGCCAACGATCCGATCCACGGCATCCTCGTCACCGCCGACCGGGACGAGATCGTGATCCGCCACGAGAGCGAGCGGGTCGGGCTCGCCCACGTCCACTTCCCGCGCTTCGGCTACAGCGCGGTTCCCCGCGAGGCCGCCTCCTCGCAGGCCGAGGCCGCCTGATGCGCATCCTCACCAACACGACGTCGCCCTATGCCCGGATCGCCCGCATCGCGCTCGGTGAGAAGGGGTTCGACCTGTCGGGCACCGAGATCGTCAACCCGTGGAGCGACGATCCGGGCCTTCTCGCCCTGAACAGCGCGGCGCGCGTGCCGACGATTGAGACCGACGAGGGCCTGCCGATCACCGAAAGCCTGCTCGTGGTCCTCTGGCTGGAGCGCAAGGTGCCGGAGCCCTCGCTCCTGCCCGGCCCGCTGGACCGGACGATCAGCCTCGCCGGCCGCGCGATGGGCGTCGTCGACGCGATGGCCAACATCGTCATCAACCGGATGCAGGTCGACCCGAATTTCGGCGAGCACCGCGTCGGCCTCAAGCGCCGGCGCACGATCGTCGAGGGGATGCGCCAGCTGGAGAGCGATCCGCCCGAATACGACGGCGGCACGCCGTCGATCGCGGTGATCGCGAGCGTGGTCGCGCTCGACTACCTCGCGCTGCGTTTTCCCGGCGAACCCTGGGTCGAGGCCTATCCGCGGCTCGAAGACCTGCGCGCCCGTGTCGCCGACCGCCCCGCCTTCGCGGCGACCGCACCCAGCCTTTGACATCACAGGGCCGTCTCGGGAGGACGACACATGGCGACGCCGGAAGAGAACAAGCAGCTGGCCAGGGACTACTTCAAGGCGTTCCGGGCCCATGACGAGGCCTGGTGGGCCGCCCACATCGCCGACGACTTCGTGCGCCACGACCCCGGCCTGCCCTTCGAGGTGCGCGGGATCGAGGGGGTGCGCAAGCTCGCCGACGTCCTCAACCCCGGCATTCCCGACATGAAGCTGCCCATCAGCCACGCCGTCGCCGAGGGCGACCTCGTGCTGATCCACCTGCGCGTGCAGGGCACGCATGGCGGCGAGCTGATGGGACTGGAGCCGACCGGCAAGCCGATCGACATCGGGGTCATGGACCTCTTCCGCTTCCAGGGCGACAAGCTCGTCGAGCACTGGGCGCTGCTCGACAATCTCGGGCTCCTCAGGCAGCTCGGCGTCTCGTCGATCTGACGGCGACGCCACCCGCCGGGGTCAGGCGCGAATGCGCCACCCCGTGCGGAAGATCCACCAGATACCGGCGACGCACAGGACCATGAAACCGAGCGTCGCGGCGAGGCTCCAGCCGACGCCGACGTCGGACGTGCCGTAGAAGCTCCAGCGGAAACCGCTGACGAGATAGACCACCGGGTTGAACAGCGTCACCGTCTGCCAGACCGGCGGCAGCATCGAGATCGAATAGAAGCTGCCGCCGAGGAAGGTCAGCGGCGTGACGATCAGGAGCGGCACGATCTGCAGCTTCTCGAAGCCTTCCGCCCAGATGCCGATGATGAAGCCGAGGAGGCTGAAGGTCACGGCCGTCAGCACCAGGAAGGCCAGCATGAAGCCGGGATGCTCGATCCGGAGCGGCACGAAGAGTGCGGCGGTGGCGAGGATGATGAGCCCGAGGATCACCGACTTCGTCGCCGCCGCCCCGACATAGGCAATGGTGATCTCGATCGCGGACACGGGCGCCGACAGGATTTCGTAGATCGTGCCGGTGAACTTCGGGAAGTAGATGCCGAACGAGGCGTTGGAGATGCTCTGCGTCAGAAGCGAGAGCATGATGAGGCCGGGCACGATGAAGGCGCCGTAGGAGACGCCCTCGATCGCATCCATGCGCGAGCCGATCGCCGAGCCGAACACCACGAAGTAGAGCGAGGTCGAGATCACCGGCGCGACGATGCTCTGGAGGAGCGTGCGCCAGGCGCGCGCCATCTCGAAGAGGTAGATCGAGCGGATCGCATGGAGGTTCATGGGCGGGCCTCGACCAGGCTGACGAAGATGTCTTCCAGCGTGCTCTGGCGGGTCGTCACGTCGCGCAGGCGCACGCCAGCCGCCGACAGGTCCTCCAGAAGTCGGCTGATGCCCGGCCGCTCCGACTGGCTGTCGTAGACGTAGGTGAGTTCCGTCCCCTCCCCCGACAGCGAGAGATCGTAGGCGGCCAGCGCCGGGGGAACGGCATCCAGCGGCGCCTGCAGCGTCAGCACCATCTCCTTGCGACCGAGCTTTCGCATCAGCGCGGTCTTCTCCTCGACGAGGACGATGCGCCCGCCCCGGATCACGCCGATCCGGTCGGCCATCTCCTCGGCCTCCTCGATGTAGTGCGTCGTCAGGATCACGGTGACGCCACCGTCCCGCAGGCCCCGCACCACCTGCCACATGTCCTGGCGCAGGCGCACGTCGACGCCCGCCGTCGGCTCGTCGAGGAAGAGGACGCGCGGCTCGTGGCTCAGCGCCTTGGCGATCAGGACGCGCCGCTTCATGCCGCCGGACAGGGTCATGATCTTGGCGTCGCGCTTATCCCAGAGCGACAGCTGGCGCAGCACCTTCTCGATATGGGCGGGATCGGGCGCGAGGCCGAAAAGGCCGCGGCTGAAGCTCACCGTCGCCCACACCGTCTCGAACGCGTCGGTGGTCAGCTCCTGCGGCACGAGCCCGATCAAAGAGCGCGTTCGCCGGTAGTCGCGCACGATGTCGTGGCCGCCGACGCGAACCTCGCCCTCGCCCGGGTTCACGATGCCGCAGATGATGCTGATCAGCGTCGTCTTGCCGGCGCCGTTGGGCCCAAGCAGCGCGAAGATCTCGCCGGGCTCGATCGACAGGTTGATGTCGTCGAGCACCTTGGCGCCCGAGCGATAGGATTTGGAGAGATGGCGGACCGAGAGAATGGGCTCGCGCGCCGCAGCCGGCGGCACGCCGGCCTCGGACGCGGACAGGGAATTGGGCATGGGGCCTCCGTCCGGCGCTTGGGCGCCGATCGCACGGACAATTCGGGCGCCTTGCGATTTGGACAAGTCCCGGCGCGACCCGATACGGTCAGCGGACGCGCATCACAGCGCGGCGCGAGACGATGTATGCTGAAGGGGTTTCGGTGGTACGGTTGAGTGGGTTCGAACCACCGACCTTCGGAGCCACAATCCGACGCTCTAACCAGCTGAGCTACAACCGCATACCGATGGGCCCGCAATAGAAAACTTTTGCGGCAAAGGCAAGCCTCGGGCGCGCGATCGGCGCCCGAGGCTTCGACGTCTCAGAAATTGTCCTGCCCGGTGGCCTTCTGCGCCGCATCGCGGCTCGGGCGGATGACGTCCTGCGCGACGTTCTGCGACAGGGATTGCATCTCCTTGGCCTGATCGGCGAAGAGTTCCATCTGGCGGCGCATGAAGCTCGTCTGCAACTCCACGAACTCGGCCATCGACTTGGCGGAGGCGAGCTTCTCGAAATGCTGGAAGTTCATGTCGGCCTGCGCCCGCATGCCCTCGAGCGCGCGTTTGGTGAGGTTGAGCGAGCCCGAATGAGCGTTCTCGATCGTCGCCTCGAGCGTCTGCGTCGCCTGGTCGGCGGCCGACTTCATGCGCGCATAGGCTTCCTTGGACTGCTCGATCGACGTCTGCGTCATCGTGCGGAAGGCTTCGCCCATCTTCGACGGGTCCATGCCCATGGCGGCCTGGGCGCGCTTGGCGTTGTCGAAGGCGTCGCGCGCCGGATCGCCGGAGTTGAAGTTCTCGGTATCGGACATGACGGCATTCTCCTCGACCGGATGATGGCGGATCCACAGCCCGCCAACGACAAACTAGGGGCGTGCGCGGGGCTCGAACAGGGTCGGCACGGCATTCACACAGCCATGTTAACCCTGCCCCGGCTTTCAAGCCCAGCGGCGGCCGTCGGTTCTGGATTTGATCTCCCGGTCGCCTTATTAACGAAGCAGTAACCGATCGACCGCCCGCAGGAGCGCAAGGCCATTCCGTCCGCCCTCGACATCATGTCGCTGAAGTCCGTCCGCGCCGCCGCGCAGACCGGTTCGGCCGTGGCCGTGCTGGATGCCGGGCTGTCGCAGATCCTCTGGATGAACGCAGCCGGTCGCCGGCTGCTGGGGCTGGCCGAAGCACCGGATGCCGACGCCATGCGCCAGATCCGCTCGGCGCGCGAGGCCTTCGCCGGCAAGGGCCGCACCCAGCTTCTCCTGCGCCCGCCCGAAGCCAGCGGCCTCGGCAAGGCGCTGCTGGCGCGGCTCGAGGCGATCTCGGCCGGGCGCACGCATCTGGCGCTGCTCACCGTGAAGCTTGGCACCGACGCAGCCGCCGCACCCGATGAGCAGGCGCGCGAGTTCCTGCACGACGCGGGCCTCGCCGAGGCCCTCGCCTGCGTCGTCGGGCCGACCGGATTGCTGGCGGCGACCAATCGCCTGCCCGAGGACGAACACTCGCTTCTGGCCATCCAGGGGCAGGAGTTCCTCCAGGCCGACGAGGACCGCCTCGTGGTCGAGGACGAGGCCGGCGCCCTGTCCTTCACCCGCGTCGGCGACGGGCTGGTGCTCATCCATATCGACATGCCGAGCGTGGCCGAAGAACCCGTCGCCGAACCGGCCGCGGTCGAGGATGCCGGGCCGGCAGCGGCTCCCGCCGGCGAAGCGTCGATCGAGGCCGAGATCGAGATCGCGGAACCCGCCGCCCCCGATGCGGCCGCGGAACCGGTTGACGAGGTCGCGCCCGTCCTCGTTGAACCCGAAGAGAGCATTTCGAACGAGATGGCGGGCCTTCCCGACGAGATGCCCGAGCCGGCTCCGGCCGCCCTGTCCGCCGAGCCCTTCCGCGCCGTCCTCGACGCCGAGCCCGTCCGCTTCGTCTGGCAGACCGACGCCGAGACCTGCTTCTCGCAGCTGTCGCCGGAATTCGCCGCGATCGTCGGCCCGCGCGCGGCGGACGTGATCGGCAGGCCCTTCGCCGATGTCGCGCGCGTCTTCGGCTTCGACGAGACCGGCGAGATCGAGCGCCTCCTGCAGCGGCGCGACACGTGGTCGGGCCGCACGATCCTGTGGCCGATCGAGGGCACCGACCGCCGCGCGCCGATCGATCTCGCGGGTCTCCCTCTCTACAGCCGCGATCGCGAATTCCTCGGCTTCCGCGGCTTCGGCGTGGTGCGTCCGGCCGAGCATGAGAGCGATCCGGCGGCGATCGGCCTTGCGCTCGCGCTCCCCGAGCGCAGCGCCCGGATCGAGGTCTCCGCTGCGAGCCTGCCTGCGGGCGACGACGCGGCGGAGGCGCAAGCCGCAGCGGCCTTCGGACGCCGCACGGCGCCCCCGGTGATGGGCGTCGAGACGGTCGCCGAGCGGCGGCGCCGCGAGGCCAATCTCTCGAACGCCGAGGTCGCGGCCTTCAAGGCGATCGGCGCGAAACTCGGCCTTCGCGCGCACGAGGCTCTCGCCGACGCGCAGGCGCCCCTCCCCGCGCCGGTCGAGACCGCGGCCTCCGACGCCGCGCCGGACGACGGCTCGACCCTGCTCCTGCCAGTCCAGGAGCTCGAGGACATGCTCGACGCGCTCCCGCTCGCGGTGCTCGTGCAGATGCAGGAGCGGCTGATCTTTGCGAACCGGCGCTTCTTCACGCTGACGCGCTACGAGGATCTCGACGCGCTGGAAGCCGCCGGCGGCCTCGACCATCTCGTGCAGACGTCGGGTTCCGGCTTCGACGACGAGACGGCGCTGATCCAGTGCGCGGACGGCTCGTTCGAGCGCGCGCGCCTCCATCTCCAGCGCATCAGCGTCGCCGGGCGCTCCTGCCTTCTCATGTCCTTCCCGCCGGCCGAGGCCGAGCCCGAAGAGGACATGACGCCGATCCTTCTCGACCTCCAGGGCGAGGTCGAGGAACTCCAGGCCGTTCTCGACACGGCCACCGACGGCATTCTCCTCCTCGACGAGGGCGAGCGGCTGCGCAAGATGAACGGCGCCGCCGAGGCGCTGTTCGGCCTGCGGCCCGAGTCCTACGTCGGGCTGCCGCTGCAGGAGCTGCTGGCGCCCGACAGCCGCCGCGTCCTTACCGACTATATCGGCACGCTGCGCGACAACGGGCTCGCCGCGATCCTCAACGACGGGCGCGAGGTCGAGGCACGGGTCGCCGGCGGCGACCGCACGATCCCGCTCTTCGTGACGCTCGGCCGTCTCAGCCAGGGTCGCGGCTGGTGCGTGGTGATCCGCGACATCGCCCAGTGGAAGAGCGCCGAATCCGATCTCATCGAGGCGCGTCGCCTCGCCGAGGACGCCAGCCTCCACAAGAGCCGCTTCCTCGCCAATATCAGCCACGAGTTGCGTACGCCGCTCAACGCCATCATCGGCTTTGCCGACGTCATGGCCTCGGAATGCTTCGGCCCGATCGGCCACGAGCGCTATCTCGAGTATCTCGGCGACATCAAGCGCTCGGGCCACCACGTGCTCGATCTCGTCAACGACCTCCTCGACATCTCCAAGATCGAGGCCGGCAAGGTCGACCTTGCCTTCGAGGCGGTGTCGCTCAACGAGGTGGTCGCCGAGGTCGTGTCGCTGATGCAGCCGCAGGCCAACCGTGAGCGCGTCATCGTCCGTTCGGTGCTGCCCGCGAGCGTTCCGAGCGTCGTCGCCGACCGACGATCGGTGCGCCAGATCGCCCTGAACCTCATCGCCAACGCCGTGCGCTTCACGCCGGCCGGCGGCCAGATCGTCGCCTCGACCCACTATGGGGCGGCGGGCGAGGTCGCCCTGCGCTTCCGCGATTCGGGGATCGGCATGACCGAGCGCGAGATCGAGATCGCGCTGACCCCGTTCCAGCAGGTGAATGCCGGCCGCAACGAGCGCGGCGAAGGCACCGGCCTCGGCCTGCCGCTGACCAAGGCGATGGCCGAGGCGAACCGCGCCCAGTTCTCCATCGCCTCGACGCCCGGCGAGGGAACGCTGGTTGAGATCGTCTTCCCTGCGCAACGGGTGCTGGCCGACTGACGCGAAATGCTTCGCAAGCATTAGCATTGTCGCGTTGCTATTGGAACGATTCCAATCTGGCAGTTGAACGGAACGTTACTGCCGGATCTACTTGATTTCATCTCATGACTCGGGCATCCGAAACCGGACTGCGAAACGCAAGTTTCGCGGGCCGCCCGGCGGGGCCGTTCCGGCGCTGCCGTCCCCATCCGCGACCGGCGCATGGCGTCGGTGCTGTCCCGAGGACCCGACATGACCAAGCTTCTTTCGAGCCGCGCCGCTTTCGGACTGGGCGCCTGCGCCCTCGCCCTGTCCGCGCCGGCCGCGGCGCAGGCGGCCGACGTCAACATCTACTCCTCGCGCCAGCCGGCGCTGATCCAGCCGCTGCTCGATGCCTTCACCAAGGAGACCGGCCTCACCACGGCGACGATCTTCATCGAGAAGGGTCTCGAGGAGCGCATCAAGGCGGAGGGCGCGAACTCGCCGGCCGACGTCGTGCTGACGGTCGACATCGGCCGCCTCGACGCCACCAAGCAGGCCGGCGTGCTGCAGCCGCTGGAAGATGCGGTGATCGAGAAGGACATCCCGGCGGAGTTTCGCGACTCGGGCAAGGAATGGTCGGGCGTGACCTCGCGCGCCCGCGTCGTCTACGCCTCGAAGGAGCGTGTCGGCGACGAGGCGATCACCTACGAGAGCCTCGCCGACCCGAAGTGGAAGGGCAAGATCTGCATCCGCTCGGGCCAGCACCAGTATAACGTCGCCCTGGTCGCGGCCTATCTCGCCCACCATGGCGAGGAGGCGACGCGGACCTGGCTGACGGGCCTGCGCGACAACCTCGCCTCGGCGCCCGAGGGCGGCGACCGCGACCAGGCGCGCAACATCGCGGCCGGCCAGTGCGACATCGCCATCGGCAACACCTATTACGTCGGCCTGATGCAGAACAACGAGAAGGAGCCGGAGCAGAAGGAGTGGGCGAACGCCATCAAGGTGATCCTGCCGACCTTCGAGAACGGCGGCACCCACGTCAACATCTCCGGCATGGGCCTCGCCAAGAATGCGCCGAACCGCGACAACGCGGTGAAGTTCATGGAATTCCTCACCACCGACGAAGCCCAGCGCATCTACGCCGAGGTGAACTACGAGTACCCGCTGAAGCCGGGCGTCACCCTGTCGGAGACGGTGAAGAGCTTTGGCGAACTAAAGCCCGACACGCTGTCGCTGAGCGACATCGCGGCCAACCGCGCCAAGGCCTCCGAACTCGTCGACGAGGTCGGCTTCGACAACGGCCCGAAGTCCTGAACCCTCCTCTCGCAAACATGATGGCGCGGGCGGCCGAAAAGGCCGCCCGCGCCGCCGCGTGGACGCACGAGGGACGGCTTTGAGCGAATTGCGGCTGGGCAGCGCGGGCGTCTCCCCGGCGCGGCGGGCGAGCGTCGGCTCGGAGCGCCTGTTCCTCGCCGCGGCGCTTGCCGTCGGGCTCCTCGCCGCGCTTCCCGTCCTGTCGCTCGCGGCGATCGCGCTCACCGGCGGCACCGCGAACTGGTCGCACCTCGCCCGCACCGTCCTGCCGCGCGCCACCGGCACGACGTTGGCGCTGATGGCGGGCGTCGGCGTCGCGACCGCCGTCGTCGGCACGTTCACCGCCTGGCTCGTCACGAGCTTCCGCTTCCCCGGCCAGCGCGTCTTCGCCTGGGCCCTGGTGCTGCCGCTCGCCGTACCGACCTATATCGCGGCCTACTGCTTCAACGAGCTCCTGCACTATGTCGGGCCCGTCCAGTCCGGCCTCCGGGCGCTGTTCGGCTGGACGACGCGCTCCGACTACTGGTTCCCCGACATCCGCTCGGCCGGCGGCGCCGTCCTCGTCCTGTCCAGCGTCCTCTACCCTTATGTCTTCCTGACCGTGCGGCTCGTCTTCCTGATGCAGGGGCGAAAGGCGGCCGACGTCGCGCGCACGCTCGGCGCGGGTCGGCTGCGCATCCTCGCCACCGTGCTCCTGCCGATGGCGCGCCCCGCGATCGCCGTCGGCGTCGCGCTGGTCCTCATGGAGACCGTCAACGACATCGGTGCAGTCGAATTCCTTGGCGTCCAGACGCTGACCTTCGCGGTCTACGCGACCTGGCTGAACCGGGGGGATCTCGCCGGGGCGACGCAGATCGCGCTCCTGATGCTCGCCTTCATTCTGCTTCTTCTGTGGGTCGAGCGCTTCGCCCGGCGGCGTCAGCGCTTCACGGCCGGGCGCTCCGACACCGTGCGCGCCGGCGCCGAGCAGCTCGCCGGCTGGAAGGGCTGGGCAGCCGCCGCGGCCTGCCTCGTGCCGATCGCCTCCGGTTTCGGCGTGCCGCTCGCCATCCTCGGCGGCTACGCCTTCCGGCGCCCGGAGGACTTCGCCGATCCCCAGCTCTGGCGGGCCCTGCAGAACACGATCGTCGTCGCCGGTTCGACCGCGCTCCTGACGGTCGCGATCGGCTTTCTCGTCGCCTACGGCATCCGCCTGACCAACGCCCGGCCGCTGCGCGTCCTGTCGCGTCTGGCCGCCTTCGGCTACGCGGTGCCCGGCACGATCCTCGCCATGGGCATCCTCGTCCCCTTCGCCGCCTTCGACAACGCGCTGGATGCCGCCCTTCGCGCCGCGTTCGGCGTGTCGACCGGACTTCTCCTGTCCGGCTCCGGCTTTGCCATCGTCTTCGCCTGCACGGCACGTTTCATGGCGATGGGCCACGGCTCGCTCGACAACGGCTTCGCGCGCCTGTCGCCGCATCTCGACATGGCCTCGCGCGCGCTCGGGCACGGACCGGGCGGCACGCTGCGGCGCGTCCTCCTGCCCTTGATGCGGCCGGCGCTCCTCACCGCCATGCTCCTCGTCTTCGTGGAAGCCGCCAAGGAATTGTCGGCGACGATCCTCCTGCGGCCCTTCGACTTCGACACGCTCGCCACCTTCGTCTACGCGCAGGCCTCGCGCGCGGCCTTCGAGGACGGGGCGATCGCCAGCCTCCTCATCGTCGCGACCGGCATCCTGCCCGTCGTCGTGCTCACGCGAAGCCTCGCACGGGACGGCCGTCCGCGCGCCGACTGACAAGGTTCGGGCAAGCCGGAAGCGCCAACGCCTTGGCTCCGGCACAATTCGATGCGACACAAGCGACGATCCGTCGGCCGTCGGTCCGACCGACCGCCCGATTCCGCCATCCGAAAGGCCCTTCTTGACCCCAGCGCGCGATCCGTCACCTCGTGTCCCGACGGACGCGAGCCCGCGCCGACGCGGGGTCAAGCGCTCGCTGGCGATCGGCGGCGTGGCGGCGCTGGTGCTGGGCGGCGGCCTCGTCGCGGCCTTCTCGACCTTTCCCCTCACCCTGCCCGCGGCGCAGGCCGAAATCGAGGCCCGGCTCGGCCGGCTGGTCGGCGCGCCGGTCTCGGTGGCGGGCACGGCGGAATTCTCGCTCCTCCCACGCCCGAGCGTGATCCTCTCCGACGTGCGCGCCGTCACCTCGGCGGACGGCGCGGCGCTGCAGCTCGACGTCGACCGGCTGGAAGCCGACTTCAACCTGCTCGATGCGCTGGCGGGACGCGCCGAGATCCGCCGCGTGACGATGGTGCGGCCGGAACTCGGCCCTGCCGATCCCGCAACGCTCAGCCCCCCCGGCTCGCCTTCAGCCGGGACACCGCCGGCCGCCGCCGTGCCCGCGCCGCCAACGCCAGCCGGCGGGCGCGAGGCGATGCGGGCCCTCCTCGCGCGGTTCCAGGGCGTCAACGAGCTGCGGCTGCGCGACGGGCTGGTCCGCCTGCCGGGAATGGACAGTCCTGTTTCCAGCGCCGACATCGACTTCCGCTGGAACGGCGATGGGGCGTCTGCGAACCTGTCCGGCTCCTTCGTCTGGAACGGCCAACCGGCCAAGGTCCAGGGTCAACTCGACCGTCCCGTCCCCTTCTTCGACGGCGAGACGAGCCCGCTCCGGCTCGTCCTGTCCGGCCCTTCCGGCGAGGTCAGCTTCTCGGGCGAGGGCTCCGGACGCACGCCGCTTCAGCTGTCCGGCCTCGTGCGCCTTGCGACCCCTTCCCTGTCGCGGGCAGCGCGCTGGCTCGGCGAGCCGTCGGTGCCCGATCTCGGCGCGCTCGCGCTGGAAACGCGCATCGAGCTGTCGGGCGAGCGACTGAACTTCGGCGCGGTCCAGCTCGACCTTGGCGGCAATCAGGCGCGCGGCGCGCTGGAGGCCGATCTGTCAGGCACGGCGGGACGGCGCTCGCTGTCGGGAACCCTCGCGTTTTCCGATCTCGACCTCGGGCGCGCGTTCCAGGCGATCGCCCCGATCCCGCGCAACGTTCTCGATCTCCAGCGGCCGATGCACTTCGCGCTCGGGCGCGACCTCGACATCGATCTCCGCCTGTCGGCCGAACGCGCCCAGCTTGGCCCCGTGGCGGCGAGCGAGCTTGCAGCCGCCATCAAGGTGGTCGGCGGGGCGGGCACGCTCGATATCGGCGACATGGCGGCGCTCGGCGGGCGCGGCGGCTTGCGCCTGCGCTTCGCCTCGACGAACGGGCATCCGAGCGTCGACGCCAGCCTCCGCCTCTCGGCCGTCAGCATGACCGAGCTCGACGCCCTGTCCGGCGTGCCCCTGCCGGTATCGGCCGGGTCGGGCGATCTCGACGTCTCGTTCCGCGGCCCGGCCGCCAGCTGGGGCGACCTTCTGGCCAATGGGCGTTCGACCCTGTCCCTGCGCGTCTCGGACGGGCGGATGCGGGGCTTTGCCAACGAGCTGATGCGGGCATCCGGCCGCCACGAGATCGAAGCCGGCACGGCCTCGGCAGCGCAGGGGTTCCAGTCGCTCACCGCCTCGCTCGAAGGGTTCGGCACGCGCATGCGCCTAGACACGCTGTCGATGACCACCACCGCGGGCAAGAGCGAGGCGCGCGGCGTCCTCGACGCCTACACGCGACGCCTGAATCTCTTCGGCACGACGCAATCGTCAGTGGTCGAGGCGTCGGGCGCGAGCGAAGCGTTCACCTCCTCTCAACCCATTCCGTTTACGATCCAGGGAGAATGGCCCCGCCCGGTCATGACCGTGGACGCGCCCGAGGCGCCGATCTGAATCCGGCGGGCGGGGTGCCAACCCTTGCCCGGGAGCCGGACGTCCATGGCCACGACGACCCACCGCCGCACCGCTGCGGTCCGCTCGCTGTTTCTCGCCCTCGCAGCCACGGCCGCCGTCTCGGGCACTCCAGCCGCCGCCTCGTCGGTTCTCGTCGTCGGGGCCTCTCGGACGCCGCAGGCGCCTGCGGCGACCACCGCGGCGCCAGCCAAGCCCGCCTCGCCCGCCGCCTGCGCCGACGCCTTCCACGCGCGCTTCGGCGCCATTCGCGAGAGCGAATTCGCAGCTCTCAAGGCTGCGGCCGGCGCCGAGGCCGGTGCGTCCGATGCGGCGCTTCCGGGCGTTCTGATCTTCCCCCCAGCCGGTCGGGCGCAGCCGGGCGGCAACGCGGCGGCGCTGCGTACAGCAGCCGATCTTGCCAAGGCTAGAGGCCGCACCGTCGGTCCGCTCGACGCCAACGCGCGCTGGATCGCCGCCCGGATCCGCGAGGATCTCGGCGACTTCCTGTCCCAGAAGGAAACGCCGTTCCTGTGCAGCGGCATCGACGCCTATCTCACGACGCTGCGGGCTCAGGCGGCGCGCATCGGCCAGTCGCCCGACCGGCTCGCGGCCCTCGTGAAGACGCAGCGCGAGGCAGCGCGCGTCAGCCTCGACGCCGCCCGCACCGCGCTCCGGCCGGCGCCCATCCCCCGGTTCGCTCCCGACGACCGGCCGGGCGAGGCGCTGGTCGCCAGCAACCTGCGCTCCAGCGTCGGCTTCCAGGCGAGCGACGTCTACGGCCCCGTGATGCGCGTGGCGACGCGCCAGGACGTCGGCGTGTCGGAGGGCAGTTCCGATCCCGACCTGCCGCCGCTGAAGCCGAGCGAAGCGCTGGCCAGCGAAAGCGACATCGCGCGGGCGATCCGCGACCTGTCGAGCCGTGCCGAAACCGCAGGCGTCCTCGGCGGCCCCGCGGTCGCCGGCACCGACCCAATGCAGACCGGGGCAATCCCGGCGCCGGGACCGGGCGCGTCCGACGCCCGGCCTTCGCTCGCACTCCTCGCGGCGCTTCGCCAGCGCCTGGTGCAGCCAGCCGCCGATCCGCTGCAGCGCGCCGACTTCGTGCGCGCGCTCTCCGACCTCGAGGCGCTCGACTATCTGATGGCGGCGGCCGCGGCACCCTCCCACCCGCTGCCGGCGGCGCTGGAAGCCACCTTCTCGGCGATCGAGACGGCGCATGCGGACAGCTGCGGCTGCAAGGGCTGATCAGGCCCCGGCGGCGAGCCGCTCGTCGCGCAGCCGCCGGACCTCCTGGCGCTTCGTCAGAAGCGAGGCGATCACGACGCCGACCGCCACCACCGCGATCAGGATGGTCGAGATCGCGTTGATCTCGGGCGTCACGCCGAGGCGCACCTGGCTGTAGATGCGCATCGGCAGCGTCGTCGCGCCCGGCCCCGAGGTGAAGCTCGCGATCACGAGGTCGTCGAGCGACAGGGTGAAGGCCAGCATCCAGCCGGCGGCGACCGCCGGCCAGATCACCGGCAGGGTGACGAGGAAGAACGCCTTCCAAGGCGGGCAGCCGAGATCCTGCGCCGCCTCCTCCAGCGACAGATCGAACGACACCAGCCGCGACTGCACCACCACGGCCACGAAGCACATCGTCAGCGTCGTGTGGGCGATCGTCACCGTCCAGAAGCCGCGGTCGAAGTCGATCGCGACGAAGAGGAGGAGGAGCGAAAGACCGGTGATCACCTCGGGCATGACGAGCGGCGCGAACACCATGCCGGAGAACAGGAGCCGCCCGCGGAAGCGCTTGTGGCGCACGAGCGCGAGCGCAGCGAGCGTGCCGAGGATCGTCGCCAGCGTTGCCGAGACGATGCCGACCCGCAAGGTGACGAAGGCGGCGTCGAGGAAGAGCCGGTTTCCGGCCAGCGCCGTATACCACCGCGTCGAGAACCCGCCCCAGACGGTGACGAGCTGCGAGGCGTTGAAGGAATAGACCACGAGAAGCAGGATCGGCAGGTAGAGGAAGGCGAAGCCGACGACCAGCGACACGACGTTGAAGAGCGAGAGGCCGCGTCCCATCAGTTCACCCTCGCCTGGACGCGCTGGAACAGCATGATCGGGATCACGAGGACGAGAAGCAGCAGCACCGCCACCGCCGAGGCCACCGGCCAGTCGCGGTTGGTGAAGAACTCGTCCCAGAGCGTCTTTCCGATCATCAGCGTCTGCGAGCCGCCGAGAAGATCGGGAATCACGAACTCGCCGACCGCCGGGATGAAGACCAGGAAGGCCCCGGCGAGGACGCCCGGCAGCGAGAGCGGGAACGTCACCTGCCAGAAGGCGCGCAGCGGCGTGCAGCCGAGATCGCTCGCGGCCTCGAGAAGCCGCCCATCCAGCCGCTCGAGGCTGGCATAGATCGGCAGCACCATGAAGGGCAGGTAGGAATAGACGATGCCGATGAAGACGGCGGTCTCGGTGTTGAGGATCTCGAGCGGCGAGGACACGAGGCCGCTCCAGAGCAGCACCTGATTGAGGTAGCCTTCGCTGCGCAGGATGCCGATCCAGGCGTAGACGCGGATCAGGAAGCTCGTCCAGAACGGCAGGATCACCAGCATCACGAGGATCTGGCGCATCGTCGAGGATGCCCGCGACATGGCATAGGCGAGCGGATAGGCGACGAGAAGCGCCAGAACCGTCGAGATCGCGGCGATGCGCAGCGACGAGAGGTAGGCGTCGAGATAGAGCGGGTCGTCGGCAAGCCAGACATAGTTGTCGACGGTGAGACGCTTCAGGTTGGCCAGAAAGTCCGGCCAGTTCTCCAGTGCGAAGGCCGGCTCGTAAGGCGGCATCGCGATCGTCGTCGTCGACAGCGAAATCTTGAGGACGATCGCGAAGGGGACGAGAAACAGCGCCAGCAGCCAGAGATAGGGGATGCCGATCACGGCGCCCCGCCACCATCCGCCGCCGGTCTTCGAAGGCTCGGCCATCCGCCCTACTCCGCCAGCACGACGCCGGCGTCGCGCGCGAAGGAGAGCGTGACCTCTTCCTCCCAGGCGATCTGCTCGGACGCGACGCGCGCCGCGTTGATCACGGTGGAGCGCACCAGCGTGCCGTCGGTGAGCTTGATATTGAAGAGCGTGACGTCGCCGAGATAGCCGATGTCCCACACCGTGCCGGTCAGCGTGTTGGCGGCGCCCGCTTCCGGAGCGCGGCGCGACAGGCGCACCTTTTCCGGGCGGATCGCGAAGGCGACCGTCTGCCCCGGCGAGAGCGGAACCGTGGTCTCGGTCTCGATGCGCCCGGACGCGGACCGCAGGACCGCCAGCCCCCCGGCGACACTTTCCACCTCCGCCTCGATCAGCGAGACGTTGCCGACGAAATCGGCGACATAGCGCGAGGTCGGTGCCTCGTAGACGACGGCGGGCGGGGCGACCTGACAGATGCGACCGGCCCGCATCACGGCCATGCGGTCGGCCATGGTCATCGCCTCCTCCTGATCGTGGGTGACGATCACGAAGGTCAGGCCGAGCTCCTGCTGGAGGTCCATCAGTTCGAACTGGGTCTCCTCGCGCAGCTTCTTGTCGAGCGCGCCGAGCGGCTCATCGAGTAGGAGCACCTTCGGCCGCTTGGCGAGCGAACGGGCGAGCGCCACGCGCTGCTGCTGGCCGCCCGACAACTGGCTGGGCTTGCGGCGCCGGAAGGGCTCGAGCTTGACGAGCTTCAGCATCTCGTCGACGCGCGCGTCGATCTCCGATCGCGCCATGCCGTCCTGCTTCAGGCCGAAGGCGACGTTCTTCTCGACGCTCATGTGCGGGAAGAGCGCGTAGGACTGGAACATCATGTTCAGTGGGCGGCGATAGGGCGGAACGCCCTTGAGGCTTTTCCCACCTAGGCGGATGTCGCCGCTCGTCGGCTCCTCGAAGCCCGCCAGCATGCGCAGGAGCGTGGACTTGCCGCAGCCCGACGGCCCGAGCAGCGCGAAGAACTCGCGAGTGTAGATGCCGAGCGACAGGTCGTCGACCGCCACCGAGTCGGCGAACCGCTTGGTGACGTGGTCGAACTCGATGAGGGGCTTGGCGGCGGGATCGTTCCAGGGATCGAAATTGCGTCGGATGTTGCCGAGGGATTTCTGTGCGCCCGCCATGCCCGTCCTTCGTGTCGCGGTTGCCGGTCGTCGGGCGCTCGAGGGGCACCCGACCGTTTCAGCCGTCAGCGGCCGGTCTTCACCGTGGTGAAGGCGCGGGTCGCCAGGCGCTGGGCGCGCGAGTCGTAGGGGCGCTTGATGAAGAGCTTCTGGAGCGTCGCCTCGTCCGGGTAGATCGCCGGATCGTCGAGGATCTCCTTCTTGATCAGCGGCTGCGAGGCGAGGTTGCCGTTGGCATAGGACACGAAGTCCGTCGCCTTCGCGATCACCTCGGGGCGCATCATGTAGTTGATGAAGACATGCGCTTCCTCGACATGCGGCGCATCGGCGGGGATCGCCATCTGGTCGAACCACATCATCGCGCCTTCCTTCGGGATCGAATAGCCGATCTCGATGCCGCGCCCGGCCTCGGCCGCGCGGTCGCGCGCCTGGAAGACGTCGCCGGAGAAGCCGACCGCCACGCAGATGTCGCCGTTGGCCAGCCCGTTGATGTATTCCGAGGAGTGGAACTTGCGGATGAAGGGGCGCACGCTCATCAGGAGCTCCTGCGCCTTGCCGAGCGAATCCGCGTCGGTCGCGTTCGGGTCGAGCCCAAGATACTGGAGGGCGGCGGGCAGGATCTCGCCCGGCGCGTCGAGCATGTCGATGCCGCATTTCGACAGGGGCTCGGCGAACTTCGGATCGAAGACGAGGGCCCAGGAATCCAGCGGCGCGTCGGGCGCGAGCTCCTTCACCTTGGCGGCGTTGTAGCCGATGCCCGTCGTGCCCCACATGTAGTTGACCGAATGGGCGTTGCCGGGATCGTAGGCCGCCACGCGCTCGGTCACCACCGGCCACATGTTCTTCAGGTTCGGCAGCTTGGACGGGTCGAGCTTCTGGAAGACGCCCGCATCGATCTGGCGCGACAGATACTCGGCCGAGGGCACCACGACGTCGTAACCGCTGCCGCCGGCTAGCAGGCGCGTTTCCAGGATCTCGTTGGAATCGTAGGTGTCGTAGACCACCCGGATCCCGGTTTCCTTGGTGAAGTCGTCGATGATCGAGGTGTCGATGTAGTCCGACCAGTTGAAGACGTTGAGCACCTTTTCCTGCGCGGAGGCCGCATGAGTGCCGAGACCGGCGAGCACGCCGGCAAGCAGGAAGGGGGTCAATCGCATCGGACGGGCACCTTTCGCATCGAACTGTATTGCAAGGCAATATTGCGAAAGCGTCCTGATTTGCCTAGGGCCGGCGGCCGACTTTCATCCTTCCTTCATAGTCTCGCGCAGCATGAACACGGCGTCCTCGCCGTAGCTCGCGAGCTTGGACGTCAGCGCCTCGTCCTCGACGGGCCGGAATCCGTGCCGCGCCCAGAAGGGCGGCGTGCCGTAGACCGACACGAGAACCGCCGCACCGAACGGCTCGGCCAGCGCGAGGAGCCTTTCGATCGCGGGCTCGGCGAGCCCTCGCCCGCGCCATTCCGGCGCCACGGCGACGTCGTGGATGTAGAGCGCGTCAGCGCCCTCCGGCAGGCGGCCGAGCACCGTGTCGAGCGGCGGCGGGACGAAGCGGCGCACGGGATAGGCGATCGCATAGGCCGCGAGCCCGCCGCCCGGCGCCGCCAGCACCAGCGAGCCGTCCGGAAACAGCGAGAGTCGATCGCGGAAGACGGCCTCGTCCTCGTGGAACGTCGGATGCACCCGGTCGGCGAGCGACACGACGGCGGCCGTGTCGCTCGGCACCATCCCCCGCCAGTCGGCGGCGACCGGCGCGCCGTCCACGCTCATCGGTGCTTGCGCCCCTCGCCGTAGAACATCTTTTCCCAGGCCTTGTGGGCCTTGTAGCCCTCGCGGATGAAGGGGGTGAAGACGGCAAGGTTGAGCACTGCCTTGTTGGTGACGCTGGCCGGGAAGCGGAGCGGCTTCTCGAAGTCGACGAACAGCACCACACGCACCAAGTCCGAATGGTTCCAGGCCTCGTGTTCGTAGGCGTCGTCGAAGATCAGCGCCTCGCCCTCGCGCCAGTGGCGCGTGTCGTCGGCGATGCGGATGCCGATCTTCTCGGGCTGGTCGGGCACGATCAGGCCGAGATGGAAGCGCAGGACGCCGTTATACGGCCCGCGATGCGGCGGCAGATGCTTGCCCGGCTCGAAGATCGAGAACATCGCCGACTTGAGGCCCGGGATCTTCTGCAGGATGCGCCAGGTCTCGGGGCACTGGCGGATCGCCTCCTCCGACTTGATCCCGTAGCCGCACAGGAAGAACGTCTTCCAGTTCTGATCCGACGAGATGGAGCGGACCTCGGACGAGATCTCGTGGAAGGCCGGCAGGTCGCCCTTGCGCACCAAAATCTTGTCGAGTTCGGCGCGGATCAGGCGCCATTCGGCCTCGACCTCGCGCGCCCAGGGAAACTCGTCGGTCGGATAGACCGGCGGATTGCCGTTGGGGGCGTATTTCAGGTTCAGCGCCTCGGCCTTGTCGACGAGGCCCTGCACGACGCGGGCCGCCGTGCCCTGGCGGCTCATCGTGTCCTCGAGCCCTTGCGTCTTGCCGGTCTGCTGGGGGCCGGCCTTTTTCGACGACGTGTCTGTCATGATCGTGTCCGATACTGTCACGGCCGCGCGGCCGTTCGTCCTTTGCATGGCGCTCTTTCCACGCCCGTTTCAACGGAAATCGTAAGGCGTGAGACCGGATACCCATTCGTCGAGCGCGAGCGGGCGCGTCAGCGGAGGCTTGGCGCGCGACGCGCAGGCTTCTCGCTCGCAGGTCCGGCAGGCCGGGCCGATGCCGACGGCGCGCGCCGTCCCGAGCGCGCGCGCATAGACCGTCTCCGCCGCGGCGTCCCATTCGCAACCGAGAAGGACGCGCGTTCGCCGGCCGGGATCGGGGAAGTCGCCGGGCAGGCCGGCCTCTCCCTTCGCGACGAGGAGCCAGGCCGTGCCGTCCGGCATCTCGGCGCGCTCGGCGACGACCGCATCGCCGGCGCGCACATGCGGGAGCCTCGCGCAGGCGCCGCCGAAGAGCGCCGCCGGAAAACCCCGCGCGCCTGCCCGCCGGAGGACATGGCCCACTGGGTCGGTTTCCAGGAAGAAGAAGGGCAGCCCAGGTGCCGTGTGCCGCTGGAGAGAGGTCAGCCGCTCCGCGGCGTCGGTGAAGCTCGCGCCGAAACGGGCGGCCAGCCGCTCGACGTCGTAGCCGACCGACACGGACACATCGCGGAACGCACCGTAGGGCATGACGAGGGCGAGCGCCCCGTAGCGCGTCAGTTCGCGCACCGCGATGCGCTGCGCCTCATTGCTGGAGAAGCCGAAGCTCGCGACCTCGGCCTCCACAGCGTCGCCAAAGGCGAGGCGCACGGCCTCCGCCGCGGTCTCGCGCAGGCGGCCCGCGGCGTCGAGGCGCTCCGACAGGAACAGGCGGCGCGAATGCCGGTCGTAGCGCCGCCGCCAGAGCGGCATCACCTCGACCGGCAGGACGCGCACCGCAATGTCGTGCCGCTCGCGCAGCCAACGCCGCAGCGCGCCGCCGAGGTCCTCGCCGACGGGTCCGACCTCGGTGCGCAGGCGCTCGGCCGCGCCCTCCAGCGCGGCATGATGGTGCGGGCGGGTTTCCAGGACGTCGCGCACCTCGTCGAGCGGCAGGCGGGACAGCCGGAGCCCCGCCCCCTCGCCGCGACCCATCGCGGCCGACAGGTCGGACAACCGCGCCTGCGTCTCGCCATAGGCTCGATGGAGCTTGGCGAAGGCTGCGGCGACGTTGGGCGCGGCGTCGGCCAGTTCGACGAGCTCGCCCTCGCCCGGCAGTTCGCCCGCGATCAGCGGATCGGCAAAGATGCGCCGGAGGTCGGCCACCACCTTCTCGCGGTCGCCCCCCTGCCACTCCCCGAGGTCGAGCGAGAAGGCCTGCGCCATCTTCAGGAGAAGCTGCACGGTCAGCGGCCGCTGGTCGCGCTCGATGAGGTTCAGATAGGACGGCGAGATGCCGAGCGTGCCGGCCATCGCCGTCTGCGTCAGGCCGAGCTGATTGCGCAGGCGCCGCACTTTGGGGCCGGCGAAGACCTTGTTGTCGGCCACATCCGCTCCTTGACTGGATTTTACAAACCGACCGGCCGGCTTGTCGGGATCGCGACAACCCGACACGAATTGCGAGGGCATTCCTGCAGATCAGGGTCGCTCCGAGAGCCCAAGCTTGTCAATTTCTTTCCACGGACGCCGCTTCGAGACGGCGCGCCAGGACGGACCGGACACAGGAGCCATCGCGATGACCGATTTTTACACGCTCGTTCCCAGCGCGCCCGAAGGTCGCTTCGACGGTGTGGAGCGCGCCTATACGGTGGCCGATGTCGAGCGGCTGCGCGGCTCGGTCGCGATCCGCCACACGCTCGCCGAGAACGGCGCCAACCGGCTCTGGAAGCTTCTCCACGAGGAGGACTTCGTCAACGCGCTCGGCGCGATGACCGGCAACCAGGCGATGCAGCAGGTCCGCGCCGGGCTGAAGGCGATCTACCTGTCGGGTTGGCAGGTCGCGGCGGACGCCAACACGGCCGGCGCGATGTATCCCGACCAGTCGCTCTATCCCGCCAACGCCGCGCCCGAGCTCTGCCGCCGCATCAACCGCACGCTGCAGCGCGCCGACCAGATCGAGACGGCGGAGGGCTGCCATTCGGTCGACACGTGGTTCGCGCCGATCGTCGCCGACGCCGAGGCCGGCTTCGGCGGACCGCTCAACGCCTTCGAGATCACCAAGGCCTTCATCGAGGCAGGCGCGGCCGGCGTCCATTTCGAGGACCAGCTGGCATCGGAAAAGAAGTGCGGCCATCTCGGCGGCAAGGTGCTGATCCCGACGGCGGCGCATATTCGCAACCTCACCGCCGCGCGGCTCGCCGCCGACACGATGGGCACGCCCACGCTCGTCATCGCGCGCACCGACGCCGAGGCCGCGACGCTCCTCACCTCCGACATCGACGAGCGCGACCGGCCGTTCGTCGATCACGACCGGGGCCGCACGCCGGAGGGCTTCTTCCATGTCAGGAACGGCCTCGAGCCCTGCATCGCGCGCGCCATCGCCTATGCGCCGCATGCCGACCTCATCTGGTGCGAGACCTCCAAGCCCGATCTCGCGGAAGCGCGGCGCTTTGCGGAAGCGGTGCGGCGCGAGCACCCCGACCAGATGCTGGCCTACAACTGCTCGCCCTCGTTCAACTGGCGCAAGAATCTCGACGAGGCGACGATCGCGACGTTCCAGCGCGAGCTCGGCGCGATGGGCTACAAGTTCCAGTTCATCACGCTCGCCGGCTTCCACCAGCTGAACTTCGGCATGTTCGAGCTGGCGCGCGGCTACCGCGACCGGCAGATGGCTGCCTATTCCGAGCTGCAGGAGGCCGAGTTCGCAGCGGAAGCGAACGGCTACACCGCGACGCGCCACCAGCGCGAGGTGGGCACCGGCTACTTCGACGCGCTCGCCACGGTGATCGGCGGCGGCGCCTCCTCCACCACTGCCATGCACGGCTCCACCGAAGCCGCGCAGTTCCGCCACGCCGCTGAATGACCATCCGCCACCCAACCGCGACAAGGAGAAGCACCATGAGCAACGTCAGCCCGATCGAGCGTCCCCGCACCCATGTCCGCGAGCGCGCCGAGGCGCAGGCGAGCACGCTGTCGGAGGACGCACAGAACGCCATCCGCATCCTCGCCAACGACCTGCACCGCCTCAACCAGTCCGTGATGCGCGCCGTCGAGGCCGGCGTGTCGGTCGAGCTCGTCCGCTCGGCCCGCCATCACGGCGGCGACGGAAGCTGGGGCGACCTGATGATCCCGGTGGTGCTCGCCGGCCGCATCTGAGCTGGCGCCCTGCCCTCGACCTGAGCCTCCGGCGCCCTGCCGCCGGAGGCTTTCGGCTTTCCCGGCAACCGGCTATGCTTTTGCCATCTGCCCCTTGCCAGCAGGACCGCATGCAGGACCGTACCCGACCGCCCAAGCACGACGCCGGCGCCTTGTCGAAGATCAAGCGCGACAAGCCCAAGCGACGCGGTGCACCGGAGGCGCGGACGATCGGCAAGGTGTCGGGCGCGCCGGCGGAACGGCCGCGAATTGCCAAACCCGTCCCCGCCGCGGCCGTGGACCGCTCCGGCTTCCTCGATTCCCGACGCGGCGTGCGCTCCATGGCGGAAGCCGCCGAATGGCTGCGCGTGCGGGGCATCGAGGATCTCGAATGCATCACGCCCGACCTTGCGGGCGTCGCGCGCGGCAAGATGATGCCGGCCAAGAAGTTCACCGGCAACACGTCGCTGGCGCTCCCCTCCGCGCTCTTCATGCACACGATCTCGGGCGAATACCCGGAGGAGACGGGCTCG
Organism: Aureimonas phyllosphaerae; assembly: GCF_900113065.1. Lineage (GTDB taxonomy): Bacteria > Pseudomonadota > Alphaproteobacteria > Rhizobiales > Rhizobiaceae > Aureimonas > Aureimonas phyllosphaerae. The sequence continues at coordinate 95,651 of NZ_FOOA01000007.1, read as the reverse complement.
TTCCGCTATTCGCCGAACGACGGCGACCTGAAGCTCGTGCCGGACCTCTCGACGCTGTCGGCCGTGCCTTGGGAAACCGACCCGACGGCGCAGGTGATCTGCGATCTCGTGGACACGGCGGGAGAGGCGGTCGGCTACACCCCGCGCAATGTGCTGAAGCGCGTCGTGAAGCTCTACGAGGACCGCGGCTGGCGCCCGGTGGTCGCGCCCGAGATCGAGTTCTACCTCGTCTCCAAGAACGTCGACCCCGACTATCCCCTGACGCCGCCGATCGGCCGCTCGGGGCGCCAGATCCAAGGCGGGCAGGCCTATTCAATCGGCGGCATCAACGAGTTCGACGAGCTGATCGACGACATCTACCACTTCTCCGACGGGCAGGGCCTCGAGATCGACACGCTGATCCACGAGGACGGCGCGGCGCAGCTCGAGATCAACCTGCGGCACGGCAACCCGGTGGAGCTGGCCGACCAGGTCTTCATGTTCAAGCGCACGATCCGCGAGGCGGCGCTGAAGCACGACATCTACGCGACCTTCATGGCGAAGCCCATTCAGGGCCAGCCGGGCTCGGCCATGCACATCCACCAGTCGGTCGTGGATCTCGCGACCGGGCGCAACGTCTTCTCAGGTGAAGACGGCTCGCCGTCGCCGCTGTTCTATCACTTCCTCGGCGGCATGCAGCGCTACGTGCCGGCCGCGCTCGTGATGATGGCGCCTTACGTCAACTCCTATCGCCGCCTCACCTACGGCATGTCGGCGCCGACCAACAACGCCTGGGGCTTCGACAACCGCACCACGGCCTTCCGCGTGCCGGCGTCGGACGCCGCCGCCCGGCGCGTCGAGAACCGCCTGCCCTCCTCCGACGCCAATCCCTACCTCGCGCTCGCGGCCTCGCTCGCCTGCGGCTGGCTCGGCATGGTCAACGCGGTGGAGCCGGACCAGCCGACCGACCGGACCGTCAACGAGGACGGCGTGATCTCGCTGCCGCGCGGCCTTCTCGAGGCGGTCGCCGCCTTCGAGGCGGAAGAGGCGTTCCAGGAGGTGCTGTCGAAGGAGTTCGTCGGAACCTATGCCGGCATCAAGCGCGGCGAGCACGAGACCTTCATGCAAGTCATCAGCCCGTGGGAGCGCGAGTTCCTGCTCCTGAATGTCTGAGCCCTACCAGTCCCCGATCTCGCCGGGCCGGTCCTGGTACGAGGACTCCGTCGGCGAGCGCCCGCGATATCCGGCGCTCGACGGCTCGGCCCGCGCCGACGTGCTCGTCATCGGCGGCGGCTTCACCGGCCTGTCCGCCGCGCTCCACCTCGCCCGCGCCGGCATCGATGTCGTCGTCTGCGAGGCCGCCCGGATCGGCGACGGCGCCTCGGGGCGCAACGGCGGCCAGTTCGGCACCGGCCAGCGCCTCTGGCCGGAGGAGATGGAAGAGAAATACGGGCTGGAGCCCGCCCGCCGCCTCTTCGCGATGGCGGAGGAGGCCAAGGCCGGGCTGCACGAGACCATGGTGCGCGAGGGCATCGCCGCCGATTTCCGCCCCGGCCAGATCTCGCTCGCCCATCGCACGCGCTATGTCGACGAGTTCCGCCGGCATGCCGACCATCTCGCCGAGCGCTACGACTACCCGCATCTGCGCTTCATGGACCGCGAGGAGACCGCCGAGCGCCTCGGCTCCAGCACCTACCATGCCGGCCTTCGCGACGTCGGCACCGGCCACCTCCACCCGATGAAGCTCCTCGTCGGCCTCGGGCGCGCGGCCGCCCGTGCGGGGGCCAGGCTCTGCGAGGAGACGCGCATCGAAAGCCTGACGCGGACTGCCGCCGGGCTCTGGGAGGCGCGAACGGCGCGCGGGACGATCAGCGCCGCGCGCGTGCTTCTCGCGACAAACGCCCATGGCGGCCGGCTGGAGCCGAGGAGCGCCGCACATGTCATGCCGATCCGCTCCTTCATCGCGGCGACCGAGCCGCTGGCCGAACCGGACCGCGTGCTGCCCGGCAACGAGGCGGCGGACGATTCCCGCTTCGTGGTGCGCTATTTCCGCAAGAGCGCCGACGGGCGGCTCCTCTTCGGCGGTCGCGAGGCCTACACCTCGGCGTCGGGCGACATCGCCGGGCAGATCCGCAAACAGGTCGTCTCGATCTGGCCGCACCTGTCCGACGTCCGCTTCACCCACGCCTGGGGCGGCTCGGTGGCCGTCACCATGCCGCGCATGCCCTATGTCGCGGAAACCCAGCCGGGCCTCGACGTCGTCGCCGGGTTCTCGGGCCACGGGGTGATGCTGACGCACTGGACAGGCAAGCTCTACGCCGACCGGCTGACCGGCCACGGCGACCCGCTCGCCGCCCTTCGCGATCTCGACATCCCCGCCTTCCCCGGCGGGACGTGGCTGCGCGCGCCGCTCCTGTTTCTCGCCATGACGTGGTACGCCTTGCGCGATCGGTTGTGATGACGGAAAAGGGCGAAAGGAACGGTCGCGTTTCCATTTTGTCCGATCTATCAGAAGTTGCTGGATTTGAGCGCCATCCCCGCCCCCTCCCGCTCCGAACCCTCGCTGCGGGATCGGCTGCGCGCGGACACACAAGCGGCGCACGAGGCGCTCGACGCATCCTTCGCCGATATGTTCGCGGATGCCTCCGGCGCGCAGTACCGGCGCTTCATCGCCATGAACCTTCAAGCCCACCAAGCGATCGAGCCGGTGCTGTCGCAGAGCCCGCTCGGACGGCTGGGTGCGGACGGCGACCACGCCGACCGCCTGGAGGCGGCGCGCCGCGACGCGGAGGTCCTCGGCATCGAACCGCGTGCGGCGGCACCGTTTTCGTTGCCGCGACCGGATATCTTCGAGGCTTTCGGCATCGCCTATGTGCTGGAAGGCTCGCGCCTGGGCGCTAAATACATGTCGCGCGCCATCAAACGTGATGAGCGACTTTCTGGCGCGCGCTGGCCGACTCACTATCTGGAGGCCTCCAGCGACGCGCGCCCGTTCACATGGCTGCTCGATCGCATGGCGGCCGAGCCGGCGGGCGAGGCGGACATGCGGCGGGCCGTGGCGGCAGCGGACGCGACGTTCCGCTACTTCCGCATGCTGTGCGGGGACGACGACAAGAGGACGACCCGCGCTTGACGATCCAGCCACCGCCGTTCGGCGACGTCGACATCACCAACTGCGAGCGCGAGCCGATCCAGTTTCTGGGTCGGATCCAGAACTTCGGCTATCTGCTGGCGGTGTCGACCGACTGGCTGATCGAACGCGTCTCGACCAATATCGGTGACGTCGTCGGGCGCGAGCCCGAAAGTCTTCTCGGCGAATCCGTCCTCACCATCGTCTCGGAAAGCGCGCTCCACTCGATCCGCGGCCGCCTGCAGATCCTGTCGGGCGACAACGGGGCCGAGCGCATCGTCGGCCTCGACCTCTTCGGCACCGGTACGCGCTTCGACGTGGCGATCCACGTGTCCGCCGGCTCGATCATCATCGAGGCGGAGCCGCAGGCCGAGCGGCCGTCGACCAATCCCGGCGCGCTCGTCAAGAGCATGATCACGCGGGTTCAGAAGACGCAGGGGCTCGACGGGCTCTACAAGGAAAGCGTGCGCCAGCTGCGCGGCATCACCGGCTTCGACCGCGTGATGCTCTATCGCTTCGCGAGCGAAGGCGCCGGCTCCGTGATCGCGGAGGCCGCGCGCTCCGGCATCGGCTCGTTCCTCGGCCTGAACTATCCGGCGACCGACATTCCGCCCCAGGCGCGCGCGCTCTACGTGCGCAACCAGGTGCGCCTCATCGCGGACGTCCAGTCCGAGACGGTGCCGGTGATCCCGGAGTTCGATCCGCACGGCAAGGCGCTCGACCTGTCGCTGTCGGTGCTGCGCTCGGTCTCGCCGATCCACATCGAATATCTCACCAATATGGGCGTCTCGGCCTCCATGTCGGTCTCGATCGTCATCGACGGCCAGCTCTGGGGCCTTTTCGCGCTTCACAACTACGCCCCGCGGCATCTCGCGATGGAAGTGCGCGCGGCAGCCGAACTGTTCGGCCAGATGGTCTCGCTGATCATCGAGGGGCGCCTTGCCAAGGAGCAGCGTCAGCTGGAGGAAGCCGGTCGCGTCCTGCACGACCGCTTCGTCTCGCGCATCGTCGCGGCGTCCTCGACGCTCGACACGATCGGCGAGTTCGCCGACGACCTGCGCGAAATCATCCCCGCCGATGGCTTCGCGGTCTACGTGAAGGGCGAGGCGCAGTGCTACGGTCATTGCCCGTCGCCCGAAGAGATCGCCCATCTCGCGCGCTTCCTCAACCGCGCGGGCTCCGGCCGAATCTTCGCGACCGACGAGATCTCGGCGGTCCATCCGCCGGCAGCCGACTACATCGAACGCGCCTCGGGGGTCCTTGCGATCCCGATCTCGCGCTCGCCGCGCGACTATCTCCTGTTCTTCCGGCGCGAGATCATCCAGACCGTCACCTGGGCGGGCGACCCGAAGACCAAGGAGCGGACGGTCGGCCCGAACGGCGTGCGCCTGACGCCGCGCAAGAGCTTCGAGGCCTGGAAGCAGACCGTCCACGGCAAGAGCTTCCCATGGACCGTCAGCGAGACCAAGGCCGCCGAGGGGCTTCGCGTGTCGATCCTCGAAGTGCTCCTGCGCTTCAACGAGGAGTCGCAGCGCCAGCAGACGCTGGCGACGCAGCGCCAGGAACTCCTGATCGCCGAGTTGAATCACCGTGTGCGCAACGTCCTCAGCCTGATCCGGGCGCTGGTCGTTCAGTCGAAGCCGGGCGCCGCGACCGTCGACGAGTTCGCCGCGATCATCGGCGGGCGCATCCAGGCGCTGGCGCGCGCCCACGACCAGATCACCAGCGCCGACGCGGGCGCGGTGACGCTGAGCGACATCATCCGCACCGAGGTCTCGGCCTATATCGGCGAGAAGGCGGGACGCGTCCTGATGTCGGGCCCCGAGATCGTCGTCGAGGCCGTGACCTTCTCGACGCTGGCGCTGGTGTTCCACGAACTCGTGACCAACTCGGCCAAGTACGGCGCCCTGTCGGACTCCTCGGGCAGCGTCGCCGTGAACTGGTACATCGACGAGAACGACGCCTGCCGCATCGAATGGGCCGAGAGCGGCGGGCCGCCCGTCACCGCGCCGACGCGCCGCGGCTTCGGATCGACGATCATCGAGCGCTCCATTCCGCACGACCTGTCGGGCGAGGCGCGCATCGACTACCACCTCGCCGGCGTGCGCGCGCATTTCACCCTGCCCGGCAACGTCTTCCATCTTGCCGGCGATCCGGGTGCGCCCGTCGCGCAGGCTCCGGTCGAAACGCAGTCCGCCGCGGCGCCCGTCGCGGCCCTCGCCGGCCTTCGCGGCCTCGTGGTCGAGGACAACCTCATCATCTCGCTCGACGCTGAGCAGATGCTCGCCGAACACGGGATGACGGAAGTCTTCACCGCCGCCAGCGTCGGCGAGGCGCGCAAGGTGATCGAGGGTCAGGCGATCGACGTCGCGCTGCTCGACGTCAATCTCGGCTCGGAAACCTCATTCCCGCTGGTGCGCGACCTCAACACCAAGGGCATCCCCTTCGTGTTCGTCACCGGCTACGGCGAGGCGATCGAGTTTCCCGAGGAAGCACGCGGGGCCGATGCGGTGAAGAAGCCGTTCGTCAGCGATCTTCTGGTCAGCGCGATCGCCCGCGCGGCCGCGCGCCGTCCTCGCAAACCATGATGCGTCCCGCCGTTCGGGCCTTGGCCCGGACGGTTCGACCTTTCCTTTTTCAATCGATTGAATTATCCACGGCTGCGGGATCGGATCGGCTGTAACCGGTTCCCCGCTGAACGGAGAAGGCATCGCGTGTCCAGTCAGATCATTCCTGTCGAATGCTTCGACTACATCGTCTTCGGCGGCAACGGTGACCTTGCCGAGCGCAAGCTCCTGCCCGCGCTCTACCACCGGGACCTCGACGGCCAGATCCCGCCCGGCGCCCGCATCATCGGCGCCTCGCGCACGCCGTTCACCGACGAGGAATACCGCGCCTTCGGCCGCGAGGCGCTGAACAGCTTCGTCGGCGAGGCCCATCGCACCGAGGAGGCCGTCGAGCGCTTCCTGTCGCGTCTCTACTACCGCCAGGTCGACGCCAGGAGCGAGACCGGCTGGGCCGAGCTGAAGAGCCTTCTCGACGAGGCGGGTCAGGACCGGATCCGCGCCTTCTATCTCGCCGTCAGCCCCAGCCTCTTCGGCGACCTCGCCTCCTCGGTGAAGCGTCACGGCCTCGCGCACGAGAAGACGCGCATCGTCGTCGAAAAGCCGGTCGGGCGCGACCTCGCCTCGGCGAAGGCCCTGAACGCCTTGATCGGCGAACATTTCGACGAAAGCCAGGTCTTCCGCATCGACCACTATCTTGGCAAGGAGACGGTGCAGAACCTGATGGCTCTGCGCTTTGCCAACATGCTCTACGAGCCGCTCTGGAACTCGGCCTATGTCGACCATGTCCAGATCACGGTGGCCGAGAGCGTCGGCCTCGAGGGGCGCGCGGGCTACTACGACAAGGCCGGCGCGCTGCGCGACATGGTGCAGAACCATATCCTGCAGCTGGTCTGCCTCGTGGCGCTGGAGCCGCCGTCCGCGATGGACGCCGACGCGCTGCGTGACGAGAAGCTGAAGATCCTGCGCTCGCTGAAGCGCATCGACGAGAGCAACATCGAGCACCTCACCGTTCGCGGCCAGTACAAGGCCGGCGCCTCCAACGGCGGCGCGGTGAAGGGCTATCTCGAGGACCTCGGCGAGCCGACGAGCGACACCGAGACCTTCGTCGCCATCAAGGCCGAGATCAACAACTGGCGCTGGGCGGGTGTGCCCTTCTACATCCGTACCGGCAAGCGCCTGTCGGAGCGCATGAGCGAGATCGTCGTCACCTTCCGGCCGATCCCGCACTCGATCTTCGACAACGCCGCCGGCCACGTGCAGCAGAACCAGCTCGTCATGCGCCTGCAGCCCGACGAGGGCGTGAAGCAGTGGCTGATGATCAAGGACCCCGGCCCCGGCGGCATGCGCCTGCGCCACGTGCCGCTCGACATGAGCTTCGCCGAGAGCTTCCACGTGCGGAACCCGGACGCGTACGAGCGTCTTCTGATGGATGTGATCCGGGGCAACCAGACCCTGTTCATGCGCCGCGACGAGGTCGAGGCGGCGTGGGAATGGGTCGACCCGATCCTCAAGGCCTGGGATGCGCGCGCCGTGCGTCCGCAGGGCTACACGTCCGGCACCTGGGGCCCCTCCTCCTCGATCGCCCTGATCGAGCGCGACGGGCGCACCTGGCACGAACCCGATTGAGGCTGGAATGACGATACGCGAGCACCATTACCCGACGCGCGAAGCGCTGGCCGAGGCGCTGGCGACGGGCGTCGCCGCGGTTCTTTGCGGCGGCATCGCGACGCGCGGCCAGGCGGTGCTCGCGGTCTCCGGCGGCTCGACGCCGAAGCTCTTCTTCCGGACGCTGGCGAAGGCCGATCTCGACTGGTCGCGCGTCACCGTCTGCCTCGTCGACGAGCGCTGGGTGCCCGAGACGAGCGACCGCTCCAACACGCGCCTCGTGCGTGAGAACCTCCTGACGGGACCGGCCGCGAGCGCGCGGCTCGAACCTTTATTCGAGGAGGGGGCGAGCGCCCGCGAGGCCGAGGACGAGGTATCGCGGCGCCTGGCGGCCCTGCCCCGCCCATTCGACGCCGTGATCCTCGGCATGGGCAACGACGGGCACACCGCCTCGTTCTTTCCGGGCGCCGATCGCCTGGCCGAGGCGATCGACCCGCAAGCCGGGCACCGCGTCCTTGCGATCGGGGCGCCGGGCGCCGGCGAGCCGCGCATCACGCTGGCACTGCCCTTTCTCCTCGAGGCGCGCCTTCTCGCGCTGCACATCGAAGGCGACGAGAAGCGCGAGACGCTGCAGAAGGCGCTGGCCGACGGAACGGTCGCCGAAATGCCGGTCCGCTCCGTCCTTCGCGCCCCGCGCGAGGAACCCTTGCAAGTCTTCTGGGCGCCCTGACGCGCCGCAAACCACACCCCTGCGACCCGAAGGGATGATGCCATGGCCGCCGACCGCCGCATCGAAGAGATCACCAACCGCATCCGCGAGCGCTCCAAGCCGACGCGTGAGCCCTATGTCGACCGCATCCGCCTGAAGGGCGAGAGCGCGCCCAAGCGCACCGCCCTCAACTGCGGCAACCTCGCCCACGGCTTTGCCGCCTGCGGTCCGACCGACAAGGCGCGGCTGACCGGCGACGCCACGCTCAATCTCGGCATCATCACGTCCTACAACGACATGCTCTCGGCCCATCAGCCGTTCGAGACCTACCCTGAGATCATTCGCCAGACGGCGCGCGAGGCTGGCGCGACGGCGCAGGTCGCGGGCGGCGTGCCGGCCATGTGCGACGGCGTCACGCAAGGCCAGATCGGCATGGAGCTGTCGCTCTTCTCGCGCGACGTGATCGCCATGTCGGCCGCTGTCGGCCTCAGCCATGACATGTACGACGCCGCCGTCTATCTCGGCGTCTGCGACAAGATCGTGCCGGGGCTCGTCATCGCGGCGCTCTCCTTCGGCCACCTGCCGGCGATCTTCGTGCCGGCGGGCCCGATGACGACGGGCCTGCCCAACGATGAGAAGGCGCGCATCCGTCAGCTCTACGCGGAAGGGAAGGTGGGCCGCGACGCGCTGCTCGAGGCCGAATCGAAAAGCTACCACGGGCCGGGCACCTGCACCTTCTACGGCACGGCCAACTCCAACCAGATGCTGATGGAGATCATGGGCCTGCACACGCCGGGCTCGTCCTTCGTCAATCCGAACACGCCGCTGCGCGACGCCCTGACCCGCGAGGCGACGCGCCGCGCCCTCTCGATCACCGCGCTCGGCAACGAGTATACGCCGGCCGGCCTCGTGGTGGACGAGCGGGCGGTGGTCAACGGCGTCGTCGGCCTCCATGCCACCGGCGGCTCGACCAACCACACGCTGCATCTCGTCGCGATGGCCGCCGCAGCCGGCATCCAGCTGACCTGGGCCGACATTTCAGACCTCTCGGAGGTCACGCCGCTGCTCGCGCGCGTCTATCCCAACGGGCTCGCCGACGTGAACCACTTCCAGGCTGCCGGCGGCATGGGCTTCCTGATCCGCGAGCTCCTGTCCCACGGGCTCCTGCACGACGACGTGCGCACCGCCTGGGGCACCGGCCTCTCGGCCTACACGGTCGAGGCGAAGCTCGGGGACGAGGGGCAGGTCGTGCGCGTACCGGCGCCGGCCGAAAGCGGCGATCCGAAGGTTCTCACCACCGCCGACAAGCCCTTCTCCTCGAACGGCGGCCTTCGCGTCCTCAACGGCAATGTCGGCAAGGCCGTCATCAAGGTCTCGGCGGTGAAGCCGGAAAAGCGCGTCGTCGAAGCGCCAGCCCGCGTCTTCCACGACCAGGACTCGCTGCAGCGCGCCTTCAAGGCCGGCGAACTGACGGGCGATTTTGTCGCCGTCGTGCGCTTCCAGGGCCCGAAGTCGAACGGCATGCCCGAGTTGCACAAGCTGACGCCCTCGCTCGGCGTTCTGCAGGACCGCGGCCAGAAGGTTGCCCTCGTCACCGACGGGCGCATGTCCGGCGCGTCCGGCAAGGTACCGGCCGCGATCCATGTGACGCCGGAAGCCCTCGACGGCGGGCCGATCGGCAAGATCCGCGACGGCGACCTGATCCGCCTCGACGGCGAGGCCGGCACGCTGGAAGTGCTCGTGGATCCCGCCGAGTTCGCGCGTCGCCCCAACGCCGAAGCCGACCTTTCGGGCAACGAGGTCGGGCTCGGGCGCGAGCTCTTCGCCGTGTTCCGCCGCGCCGTCGGCACCGCCGATACGGGTGCCAGCGTCTTCTGACGCCGGCACCGCGGCCGGCCGTTCGCGTGACATTTGCCGCCGTTCGGTTAGAGGTTCGCAGGAGGTGAAGCCGCCCCGGCGGCTTTTCCGCGCCCCTGCCCTTCGGAACTGCCGATGCTGCCTCGCCTTCTGTCCCTTCTGCCCCGCGGCTCGTTCCGCTCGCTCGGCATCGTCCACGACGTCCTGATCGCGGCCATCGCGATCTCGCTGTCGCTCGGCCTCGCCTTCGGCTTCCGCATCACATTCAACAACTGGCAGATCTGGTCGCTGATCGTCGCGTTCACGGCGCTGTCGGCCGCCATGTTCCCGCTGTTCTCGCTGAACAGCGGTGCCTGGCGCTATGCCTCGCTCCTCGACGTCCTGTCGATCGTCAAGGCGGTGACCGCGATCAACGTCGTCTTCCTCGCCGGCCACTTCATCCTGTTCCGCGGCCTTTACCTGCCGCGCTCGTCGCTGGTGATGACGTGGTTCATCATGATCGTCGGTCTCGGCGGCCCGCGCCTCGCCTACCGCCTGTGGAAGGAGCGCGGCCTGTCGGCGCGCTTCTTCGACACGAGCGGCATTCGCGTGCCGGTCGAGAACGTCGTGATCTACGGCTTCACCGACAATGCCGACCTCTTCATCCGCGACGCCCGGCGCTCCCACCACGGCGTCCACATCGTCGGCCTCGTGGACGACAAGGCGAAGAACCAGGGGCGCCAGCTTCACGGGGTGAAGGTGCTCGGCGCCCTCGCCGACCTGCCGGAGATCGCCCGCCGGGCCGAACTCGGCGCGACGCCGATCAACCAGCTGATCGTCGCTAAGGCCCAGGTGCCGCCGGCTGAACTTGCGGCCGTGGTCGAGGTCGCGGCGCCCCTCAAGATCGCGGTGAAGCGCCTGCCCGATATCTCGCGCGCCGGCGATCTAGGCGAGGCGCCGATCGAAGTGCTTCCCGTCTCGCTCGAAGACCTCCTCGGCCGCCGCGAGATCCGGCTCGACATCGACGAGGTGGCGCGGCTGATCGAAGGCCGCTGCATCGCGGTGACAGGCGCCGGCGGCTCGATCGGCTCCGAGCTCGTGGCGCAGATCGCCTCGTTCAAACCGAAGCGCCTCGTCCTCATCGACGCCGGCGAGTTCAACCTCTACTCGATCGGCCGCCGCATGGCCGACCAGCATCCGGGCGTCGAGACCGTCGAGCGCGTCGCCGACGTGCGCCAGCGTGCGCGCATCATGGCGATCTTCGACGAGTGGAAGCCGGAGGTGATCTTCCACGCGGCGGCGTTGAAACACGTGCCGATCGTCGAGGAAAACCCGCTCGAGGGCATCGAGACCAACCTTCTCGGCTCGCGCAACGTCGCGGACGCCGCCCTCGGCTGCGGGGCACTCGCCTTCGTCATGGTGTCGACCGACAAGGCGGTGAACCCGACCAACGTGATGGGCGCCACCAAGCGCGCGGCGGAAGCCTATTGCCAGGCGCTGGACCTCGGCCAAGCCGGCACGCGCTTCATGACCGTGCGCTTCGGCAACGTCATGGGCTCGGCGGGCTCGGTGATCCCGCTCTTCCAGAACCAGCTGTCGCGCGGCGGGCCGCTCACCGTCACCGATCCCGACATCACCCGCTTCTTCATGACGATCCCGGAAGCCTCGCGGCTGATCCTCCATGCCGCGGGCCACGGCATCGCCGACCGCGCGGCGGAGGGGCAGATCTTCGTGCTCGACATGGGCGAGCCGATCCGCATCACGGAACTCGCCGAGCGGCTGATCCAGCTGGCGGGCCTCAGGCCCTACAAGGACATCCGCATCGAGTACACGGGGCTTCGAAAGGGCGAGAAGCTCTACGAGGAACTGTTCGGCGAGGGCGAAACCCGCGAGGACACCGGCCTGCCCGGGCTTCTGATCGCCCGCTCGCGCGTTTCGGACGTCGCCTTCCTGCGCGCCCGCTTCGAAGCGATCGCAGAGGCGATCGCCGCCGGCGACGCCCCAGCGGCCGTCGCCCTTCTCTCGGACGTGGTGCCGGAGTTCGGCCGCGCGCGCCTGTCGAACGCGGCCCTCATCAGCCCCGCCCTGCCGGCGCCGCGCCCGGAGGCGTAGCGCCCCTGGCGTTCAGCCGTGTTCGACGTCGGCCCGGTCGGTGATGTCGGCACGGCGCCCGCGAGCGGCCGCGAGGCGCAGGCTGATGCGCTCGCGCCGTTCGTCGGCAGACAGGGTCTCCGGCGCAGCGGGTGCGAGATGCGGCGCGCCGAGGCTGCGGGCGCCGCGCACGGCGCCGAGCTCGCGGATTCTCTGACGCAGCGCCTCGCGGCGTGCCTCGATCTCGCTGACGCCCGTCGGAGCGTCATCCTCGTCGTCGGAAGGGGTCTCGTCGATCCGGGGCACCACGGGCGGCTCGGCTTCGGCCACCGGCTCGTGGATGGCTTCATTCGGCTCCTCGACCGCGGTCGGCTCGACGATCCGGTCGTCCTCATCGACCTTCGCCGCGACGATAGGCGTTTCGCGGACCTCTTCCGGCTCCGCATCGGCGACGTCGAAGGAGCCACCGCGCAGCGACCAGTCGCCTTCGCTGGTGTCGAGCGCCGGGGCGGTTTCGGGCGTCGAGGGCCGGGGCGATGCCGCAACGGGCGCTGCCGCAGCGACCGCGGCGACCGGCACGACGGCGGGTTCCGCCATGTGATCCGGCGTCTTGCGCTCTCTGGCGCGCATGTCCGTAGCCAGCGCCGCCATGGCGGGGGAGGCGGCCGTGCCGTTGATGGCGCGCACCATGGCAACCAGAAGCGCCAGCGCGATCCCGAGGCCGATGCCCCCGACGAAGCCGAGGATCACCACGATCTTGCGCGACAGGCTGGAGGGCTGGAACGGGACGGTGGCGTCGGAGATCACGCGCACGTTGGTGGTGTTGAGCCGCTCCTGCTCGCTCGTCTGGCGGGCCCGCAGGAGATAGGCCTCGTAGACCGCGCGCGAGGCATCGACCTCGCGCTCCAGTTCCCGCAGCCGCACGAAGGCGCCGCTGGTCTCGATCTGGCGCGAGCGCAGCGTGTCGATCTGGCCGGTCAGGTCGCGCTCGGTCGCCTGGGCTCTGGCGAGTTCGGTCTGGGCCGAGGCGACGATGCGCGACAGTTCGGTCTCGATCGCGCGGCGCGCGGTGGCGAGCGCCTGGTCGGCGGCGATGCGCTGGGGATGGCGGGGCCCGAGGCGCGAGGCGAGGATCGCCTGGTTCTGCGCGGCCTCTGAATAGACCTGACGCAGGCGCAGGAGCGATTCCGAGTTGAGGCCTTCCGGGAAGGAGCCGGCGGCGATGTCCTCGACGCTCGCCTCGCGCAGCGAGCGGGCGCGCACGTTCAGCGAGGTGATCTGCGAGCGGACGTCCGCCAGCTGGTTGTTGACGCGGGTGATGTAGTCGTCGTCGATCAGCCGTCCGCCGACGCCGACGAGCTGGTTCTGCGCCTTGTAGGCCTCAGCCGCGTCCTCGGCCTCGACGACGCGGGCGCGCAGTTCGGCGAGGCGCGACGACAGGGCCTCGGTCGCGCGCCGCGCGAGGTCCGACTGCGCGCGGCCCTGTTCGGCGATGAAGGTCTGCGTCGTCAGGTTGGCGAGCCGGGCCGCCTTGTCGGCGTCCTCGCTCGTCACCGACACGTTGATGACGAAGCTGTTGGCGTTGCGCACCGCCGAGATGTGGCGCCAGAGGTTGGTGACGGTGCGAAGCTCGCGCGTGTCGGCCGCCGCGACGGGATCGTCCGACATCAAGGCGGAGAGCGTCGCCGACAGGCCGCCGAGCCACGTCTCGCGCAGACCGTTGAACTCAGTATCGGCGGTAAGGTTCGCCTCCCGGACGACGCGCAGGAGCACGCTGTTCGAGGTCATCACCGAGATCTGCCCCTCGACGAGGGCGAGCGCCGCATCCGTGTTGAGGCCGTTCGCCGTCGGGGTGAGCTCGTTCTGGACGAGGTTCAACTCGCGCGGGTCGAGGACGATCTGTGCGGTCGCGGTGTATTGCTTGGGCTGCGACAGGGCGAAGGCGCCGGCCACGGCCGCTCCGAGGACCCCTGCGAGGAGGATCTTGCGCTTCACCCGCCAGACCGAGGCGGCGAGATAGGCCGGATCGAGGAAGCTCTCGTGCCGGCGCACGGGTTCCGCCTTCGGAACGGGGTCCCAGCGGGACGCGGGGCGGGATGCGGCATCCTCGGCGTAGAACATGGAAGGGCCCTGGACAGGAACGGCGCGGTTTGCAGCCCGCACCTTTCACCGCTCATGGCAAAGAAAGGGTTAACCCCCTGCCGGTCTCGGCGAAGCGGTCAGGCCTGCGACAGCCGGCGGCGCAGCATCCCGTACCAGTCCTTCGGCCGGAGGTCGGCGTCGAAGGGCAAGGGGCGGCAGGGCGCACCGTCACTGCGCGGCATGACGTCCTCAACCCAGTTGTAGCGGTCCGTCAGTCCCCAGGTGATGACGGTCTCGGGGCGCTGCCCCCCCATCAGCCCGTCGAGGAAGTCGCCGACCACCCGGGACGCGGCCGCGTCGATCTCCGCCGGTCCGCCGCGGACCTGGAAGTCGATGACGTCGAGTTCCGTGGCGAGGAGCCCGACGCCCAGCGCCTTGAGGTCGGCACCGAAGCGCGCCAGCGCCTCCACGTCGATCTCCTGATGGGCGTAGAGATGGCCCTGGATACCGACCGCATCGATGCGGATGTCGGCCTTCTGGAGCTGGCGCACGATCGACAGGACGATGGCGCGGCGCTGGTCGAAGCGGGGCCCGCGAAACTCGAGGTCGTAGTCGTTGAGCACGAGCCGCGCCGTCGGATCGGCGCGCGCGGCGGCCTGGAAGGCGACGGGAATGTGCCGGGGCCCGAGGCGGCGCAGCCAGAACGTGTCGCGCAAGGGGCCGCGATGCTCCTGCGGATCGTGCGCGACGACCTCGTTGACGACGTCCCAGCTCGTCAGCCGGCCCTTGCAGTGGTCGGCGACGCGCTCGATGTGCTCGACGAGCGCCCGTTCGAGATCCAGGGGGTCCTCGATCGCTTCGAGCCAGGGCGGGTTGGTCGACCACCAGACGAAGGTCGTGCCGCGGGCGCTCTGCCCGTTGGCGTCCGCGAAGGCGAGGAGGCGGTCGGCGCGGCTGAAATCGAACTGCCCGCGCTCCGGCTGGACCAGCGCGAACTTCAGCTCGTTCATCGGCATCACGAGATCGCATTCGCCGGTGAAGAGCTGGCGATAGCCGAGGTCGTCGAAATACTCGTTCTGGATGGCGGCGCCGAACGGGATGCCCGTGCCGCGCGCCGACGCCGTGGCCGGAATGCCGGCGGCCAAGGCGGCGGCGCCGGCGAGGAGCGAACGCCGCGTTAAGCTCGGGCCGGTATGGAAGGGGGAGCGCGGCGCGGCGCGGGGAGCGCTGCTTTGGTCGTTCGTCATCCGTCCCCGCCCTTCCAAGGTGCCTCATGCGACGCCCCGGAGTCCTGACAGGAAGTCTTGAAGCAAAGCTGAAGATGGCACGCGACTACGCCAAGCTGCTCGGCGGGTCGGGTGGCCGGCTGGTCCTGTCGCTCGCCTATTTCACGGCGGTCGCCAACGTCCTGACCGTCTCCGAGTTCGGCCTCTTCGCCACGGCGTCCGCCACCGGCATCGTCCTGTCGCGCGTGGCCGGGCTCGGCTTCGTCTCGCCGCTCTACCGCTCCGCGACGCGAAAGCCCCATCTCGTGGGCACCTACACCGCCGGACTGCTCGCCGCCTTCGCCCTGTCGCTGCCGCTGGTCGCGCTCGGCGCCGCGCTGTTCTATCTCGGCGTCTTCGCCGGCGACATGGCGCTGGCGCCCTTCGCCGCGATCCTCGCCGCCGAGATCGTCTGCTGGCGGGCGCTCGAGGTCGTCTGCATCGTCAACAATGGCATGAACCGCTTCGGCCGCGCCTCCGTGCTGGTGGTGATCGGCACGGGCGCCAAGGCGCTCGCCGCACTCGTCTTCGCGGCCACCACCGGGCGCGAGGGCGGGCTCGCCGCCTGGAGCCTCTTCTACCTCGCCGCCAACGGGCTCGCGGCGCTCGGCGGCATCCTGTTCCTCTACCCGCGCCAGCGCCTGCGCTGGCGGCCGGACCTCTACCACCGCCGTGCCGCCGACAGCATCGCCGTGGCCGGGGCCGAGGTCCTGTTCTACCTCCAGTCCGAACTCGACAAGCTGCTCGTCCTGTCGCTCGGGGGCCCGCACATCGCCGGCCTCTACGCCATGCTGATGCGCCTTGTGGACCTCACCGCCCTGCCCGTGCGCTCCTTCAACATGATGGCGGTGCAGGCGCTGATGCGGCGGCCCGACCGGCTGGACTCCTGGCGCGTGCGCTGGGGCGTCGAGGCCGGAATCGCGCTGGTGTCAGTCGGCGGCCTCGCCGCGCTCGGCCTCGTCCTCCACGCCCGCCCGACGCTGCTCGGCGCCAATGTCGCGGATGCGGCACCGCTCGTCCTGATGGCGCTTCTCGTGCCCGCCTTCCGCAATCTCGTGGAGTACGAGGGCGAACTCCTCTACGCCCGCGGCCGCACGGGCACGCGCGCCGTGGTCCTCGGCTTCCTGACGCTGACCAAGGGTGCGCTCCTGACGCTGGTCCTGCGCGGGGGCGAAGCAGCCGGCGACACGGCCTGGGTCGTCGGTCTCAACGGCGTGTTCGCCGCGCTCTGGCTCGCCTCCGCGATGGCGACCTACACCGCGCTCGACACGCGCCGGATGCCGATCGCGCGGCCGGCCTGAGCGGCCGGCGGGGTCAGAGGCCGACGACGCGGCGGATCAGGGCGGGGTCGGTGCCGGTGAAGGACTGGAGGCCGATCGCCACCTGATGGGGCGCGAGATCGGCGAGAAAGGCGGCAAGGCCCATCTCGTCGAGCGGCGGCCCGTCCCAGTAGACGGCGCAGCGCTGCGTGGCGTCCGGCGCATGGCGCTCCGGCCGTGCCTCCGCTTCTTCAACGAAGCGGCCGTAGATCGTGCATTCGGAGAGGGCCCGCGAGGCGCACAGCACCATCATCGTCGGCCGCCGGCCGACCGCCGCGATCCGGGCGAGAAGGCCGCACACCGTGTCGCGACGCCAGGCGATCAGCGTGCCGATATAGGTGGTGCGGGTGGTGGACGGCGGGCGAAGCCCGATCAGCCGGGCGGCCCGCAGGGCCCAGGTCTCGTGCTCTGCCTGAAGTTGCGGGAGCACGCGGTCCATGCCATCCGGCACGCGGTAGAACGCGACGCGCCCGCCCGCCTCCATCGACCGGACGTCGAACGGCTTCACGAAGACGACGTCGGAATCCAGAGACACCATCGCCTCCTCCGCCATCGTCTCGGCCATCGCGAAGCGGCGAAGCTGCTGGACATGCCAGCCGTGCAGCGGCAGGCCGAACGGATGGATCCAGAGCCGGCGACCGCGCTGCCGCGGGTGGTTCACCGGCCGCAGCCACCAGGGCAGGAGATCGCGCTCGCTGACGACCCGTCGCCGAGGGCCTTCGAACCTTCTGAACAGCGGGAGATCGCGCGCCTCGACGAGAAGGTAGTGCGTCTCGAAGCCCGTGACGAAACGATCGATGCTGTCGCACAGCAGGCGGCAGCGTTCGAGATCGCCGCGATAGCTCGAGGTGACCAGCGCAAAGCGCATCGACGTCACTTGCGAAGACGCTGGCGGGCGATGCGAGCGAGGAAGGCCGGATTGCCGGCGAGATATCGCCGCGCGAGACGCCGCGGCTCCATCAGGAGGCGCCAGATCCATTCGATCCGCAGGCGCCGCACGAAGGCGGGCGCCCGGGCGACCTTGCCGGCGGTGAAGTCGAGGAGCGCGCCGACGGCGAAGGCGACCGGCGCCTCGCGCACGCCGACATGGCGGGCGAGGAAGCGCTCCTGCCGGGGCACGCCGATGCCGACGAGAAGCACGTCGAGCCGTGCCAGGCGGATCCAGTCGAGCAGCCGCTCGGTCTCCTCGCCCTCGGCGAAGAACCCGTGCGAGACCGCGATGAAGCGATGCTGCGGGAAGCGCTCGCCGAAGCGCTCGGCCGCGCGGTCGACGATGCCCGGCTCGCCGCCGACGAGGCCGACGCGCAGCTCGCCCTGCGTCTCGCCGAAGAAGCGCGGCAGGAAGTCGGTGCCGTTGAGGTTCTCTGGGAACGGCTCGCCGAACAGCATGCGCGAGCCGACGTCGACGCCGATCCCGTCGGGCAGGCACAGCATCTCGGACATCACCGCCGCATAATCCGCATCGGTCATCGACACGTTGACGCAATGGGCGTTGACGAAAGCGATCTGCAGGCGTTGGCGCGAGGCGATGGCCGCGTCGATGCGAGCGATGGCGTCGACGCCGGTGACATCGAGGCCGCCGAGCCGCCGGACAGGTGTCTGTGCGTCGGCCCGTTTGCGGATGACGACCGGTTTACCGGCCGCGGGCTGGATGGGCGCGGGATCGATCATGACGCAAGTGCCTCCATCGCCGGGACCGCCGGTCCGCTCGCTTCCTCCGCACCCAGACCGACGAGCGCCAGCCCGGCGCGCACGCCCCGCTTGCAGTCGAGCCGCTGGCGTTCGGCAAAGGCGCGGCCGTCGAGGCGCAGGACCTCGCCGGCGCGCTCGCGGGTCACGAGGTCTTCCAGGGCGCGGGCAAAGCTCACCCCATCGCTCGCCACGCGCACGTTGCCGGGCAGGGCCGCGCCGATGCCACGGAGCGCGGACGGGGTCGCGACGGCCGGCATGCCCTCTTCCAGGGTCTCGATCGTCTTCAGCTGAACGCCGGTGCCGCCGCGCGTCGAAAGCGCCACGACGCGCCCCGAGCGCACGAAGGCCTGTGCGTCCGGCACGCGCCCGAGAAAGGATACGTTGCCGGGTGCCTGCGGCGGCGTGCCGTCGAACCGACCGGCGACGCCGACCGTGATGCCGGGCGACAGGCGCGGCGCGACCTCGGCGGCGAACCAGTCGAGACCGAGGCGGTTGGGCGCCCAGCTCCAGGTGCCGATCATCACGACGTCGAACTGCCGGGCGCCGTCGTCGGCGGGCGCGGTGCCGCGCCCGATGCCGAGGCTGAGCGGGATCGAGCGGGGATCGCCGGACAGACCCAGCCGCTCGGCGTCGGCGGCGGCGAGGCTGTGGACGACGCGCGCGGCGGCGCAGAGGCGCTCTTCCGCCGCGCGCAGGAGCTTCGCCTCGCGGCGATAGAGAAGGCGGGACGCGGCGCTGCCCGCGCTCCGCCCCATCTCGGCGGCCGAGAGATGCTCGACATTGTGGGCGACGAAGATCGGCGGGGCGATGGTGAGAAGGCCGGGAAAGGCGATCGGAAGCTGGGCCGCCGACAGCACCACGGCATCGAAGGGTCCGGCCGCGCGCAGGCGCCCGAGAAGCGTCGCCTCCGGCATCACCCGGAGCTTGGCCGCGCCGACCGGTAGGCCGCGGCGGATCGCGTTCAGCACCCAGCGCACCTTGCGCGCGCGCCCGGCCCCCGCGTTTTCGATCGCGACCTCGCCGAGATCGACATGGGCGACGTCCGGCAGCGCCGCGCCGGGGCGCCGGAAGCCCGCCACCGTCACCCGCGCCCCGGCCGCGCGATAGGCGTCGGCGATCGCACGGTTGGCGATCTCGAAACCGGTCGCCGGTTCCCTTTCGGGCAGGAGCGATGTCGCAAAGAGGATATGCATCGGCGCTACGATTGACCCTGTTTGACCGACACATTGGCACCCCGCCCGTTGCGATTTCGTCAAAGCCGGCGTTTTAACGCGTCATCTTCGCCGCTTATTCAGGACTGCCGCGCTAGCGTGCCGGTCATGGATGATCACAAGCCCGCCTCCCCTTGCGTCACGATCGAAGCGCGCTCGCCGCATGCCGCAAGCGGGTTCGAGGCGGTGGTGATCCTACCAACCTTCCGACGCCCCGACGGGCTCCTGCGGACGCTCGCCTCGCTGGCGGCGCAGGTGACGAAACGGAACCTTGCCGTCGTCGTGATGGAGAACGACGCGGACGGCCGGGCGGGCCTTGCGGCGGCACGCGGCCTCTTCGAGACCGGGGCGATGGCGGGGCTCGTTCTCGTCGCGCACGAGCGCGGCAACTGCTCGGCCTACAATGCCGGCTTCCAGGTCGCGCTGGCCGAGTTTCCCGCGATGCGCTACTGCCTCGTGATCGACGACGACGAGGCGGCCGGCACGGACTGGGCCGAGCGGATGATCGAGACGGTGGAGCGGCTCGACGTCGACGTGGTCGGCGCCCCGCAGGTCCCGGTCTTCGAGGGGCCGGCGCGCGACGCCGTCGCCCGACATCCCGTGTTCCGCCCGCCCTACGGCGCGACGGGCCGCGTCCCGATCCTCCTGTCGTCCGGCAATCTCTGCCTCACGCGTGCGCTGCTGGAGCGCATGGGCGACCCGGTCTTCGACACCGCCTTCAACTTCACCGGTGGCGGCGACTCCGACTTCTTCTCGCGCGCCGCCCGCAAGGGCGCCCGCTTCGGCTGGTGCGCGGAAGCCCCGGTCGACGAGACGGTGCCGGCGCGCCGCACGGAATGGTCGTGGCTCCACGCGCGCTCGCTGCGCAACGGCGCCCTGTCGAGCGCCATCCAGCGGCGGCGCGACGGGCGCGTGCGCTCGGCCGCCAAGACCGCGGCGCTTCTTCTTGCCGCCCCGCCTCGCGCCATCCTGCAGGCGATCCGCCAGCGCTCGCTCCTGATCGGCCTCTACCCCTTGCAGATCGCGCTCGGCCGGGTGCAGGGCGAGTTCGGACGGATCGGCGAACAGTACCGCAAGCCGGAAGCGAACTGACGGGAACCGGACGGTCGGACCGGCCGCCCCTTCCCTTCCGCGAATCGATGGGCTAGACGGGCCGCCCCGCCCCGTCCCCCGTTTCGACGCCTCGCCCGGCCGAGGTGGCGACGCCGTTCCTGCATGAGCCCGCCCCCATGTCCGCCTCCTTCGCCGGCCTCGACTTCGGCACCACGAACTCGACCCTGTCGCTTTGCGCCCCCGGCGGCGCGCCGCGGCTCCTGCCCGTCGAGGGCGACCACCTGACGATCCCCTCGGCCCTGTTCTTCTCGCTGGAGGACGGCCAGACCTACTTCGGCCGACGCGCCGTCTTCGAATATGTCGACGGTGCGGAAGGCCGCTTCATGCGCGCGCTGAAAAGCATCCTCGGCTCGTCGCTGATGAAGGAGACGACGCAGGTCGGTCGCCAGCGCATGAGCTTCGAGGCGCTGATCGGCACCTTCCTCGAGCACCTGCGCAAGACGCTGGAGCGCGAGAGCGACGCGCCGGTCGACCGCATCGTGCTCGGCCGGCCCGTGCGCTTCGTCGACGAAAGCGACGCGGCCGACCAGGAAGCCGAGGACCAGCTCGCCTCGGCCGCGCGGGCGCAAGGCTTCGCCCATGTCGAGTTCCAGTACGAGCCGGTTGCTGCCGCCCTCTACTTCGAGAGCGGCATGAACGCCGAGCAGGTGGCGCTCGTCGTCGATATCGGCGGCGGCACGTCGGACTTTTCGATCCTGCGCCTCGGCCCCGAGCGCGCCCGGCGTCCCGACCGCGCCGACGACATCCTCGGCACCACGGGCGTCCATGTCGGCGGCACGGATTTCGACCGCCTCCTGAACATCGCCCGCATGCAGCCGCTGCTCGGGCTCGGCTCGACCACGGCCGACGGCAAGCGGACGCTGCCGGTCTGGTACTTCAACGATTTCGCGACCTGGCACCGTATCAACACGCTCTATACGCCCAAGGTGCTGGCCGACATCCGCTCGCTCGCCAAGGAAGCCGCCGAGCCGGAAAAGCTGAAGCGCATGGAGCACATGCTGGCGCACCGCTCCGGCCACCGGCTGGCCGGGGCCGTGGAGCGGGCGAAGATCGCTCTCACCCACGAGGAGGAGGCGACGATCAGCCTTCGCGAATCGGGGCTGACGCTGGAGGCTCCCGTCACGCGCGCCGAGTTCGAGGCGGCGACGGCCGAGCTCGTGGAACGGATCGACGGCGCGATCGCTGCCTCGCTCCAGCTTGCCGGCATCGGGCCGGAGGCGATCGAGACGGTGATCCTGACCGGCGGCGGCGCGCAGGTGCCGGCCGTGGCGAGGGCGGCGACGGCGCGCTTCCCGGAGGCACGCGTCGCCTTGTCGGACGCCTTCGGTTCGGTCGGCCTCGGTCTCGGCCTCGACGCGGCCCGCCGCTTCGCCTGAACGGCGGTTTGCCAGCAGTGGTCGCCGCGCGCTAGGGAGGGCTCCCCGACACGAGGAGCCCTTGAGCCCATGACCGCACTGACGCTCGACACCGCCCGCCGCATCGTCGAGGCCGCCCGCGCCAAGGGGCGCGAGCTCGGCCTGAAGCCGCTGACCGTCGCGGTGCTCGACGCCGGCGGCGACCTTCTGGTGCTGGAGCGCGAGGACGGCGCCTCGCCGCTGCGCCCGGCGATCGCCATCGGCAAGGCCAACGGCGCGGTGCAGATGGGCATGGGCTCGCGCGCGCTGTGGAAGCGCGCCGAGGAGCAGGCCTATTTCATCAACGCGATGAACACGCTGACGAGCGGCTCGCTCGTGCCGGTGCCGGGCGGGGTCCTGATCCGCGATGGCGGCAAGGTCGTCGGCGCGGTCGGCATCACCGGCGACACCTCGGACAACGACGAAGCGGCGGCTACGGCCGGCATCGAGGCTGTGGGTCTCACCGCCGACGCCGGCTGATTTCTTCCGCAATGCAGCAGGGGCGGCGCGCGGGATATTGCGCCGCCCTCGCCTCTTTGCCACTCTTCCCGCCATGGAACCCCGCCCCGCCCTTGCCGTCCTGATTGTCGACGAGAACCGGGCGCGGGCCGCGATCATCGAAGAGGGCCTGCGCGAGGCCGGCCACGAGCGCGTCCACATCGTCGCGGACGCGCAAGGGCTGGTGCGCGAGATCGAGGCGTTCCGGCCCGACGTGATCGTGGTCGATCTCGAAAATCCCAACCGCGACCGGCTGGAGGCCTTCTTCCAGGTCTCGCGCTCGGTGCGCCGTCCGATCGCCATGTTCGTCGACCGCTCGGACGCCGATTCGATGGAGGCCGCGATCGCCGCCGGCGTTTCGGCCTATGTCGTGGACGGGCTGAAGAAGGAGCGCGTGAAGCCGATCCTCGACACGGCCGTCCTGCGCTTCGAGGCCTACTCGCGGCTGGAGCGCGAGTTGCAGAACGCGCGTTCGGAGCTCGCCGACCGCAAGGTGGTGGAGCGCGCCAAGGGGCTTCTCATGCGGATGCGGGGCCTGTCGGAAGAGGAGGCGTATCGCCTGATGCGCCAGACCGCCATGAACGAGAAGAAGAAGCTCGTGGACATCGCCCGCTCGCTGGTGACGGCCGCCAGCCTTCTCGGCGGGGAGGATTGAGGATGAGCGCTCCCGAACGGATCGTGCGCGCGGGCTTCATCCCGCTTCTCGACGCCGCGGTGCTCGTGGCGGCCTCGGCGCTGGGCCTCGACCGGCGCGAGGGCGTGCGGATCGAGCTGACGCGCGACGTATCGTGGTCGAACATCCGCGATCGCCTCGCCTTCCGCCAGTTCGACGTCGCCCACATGCTCGGCCCCATGGCGGTCGCGGGCGAGCTCGGCCTCGGCTCCAACCCGCACAAGGTCATCGCCCCCTTCGCGCTCGCCGAGGGCGGCAACGCCATCACGCTCTCGACGCCGCTGATGGCCGCCATGCGCGCGGCGATGGACGGCGAGGACTACCCCGACGTGGCCGGCGCCCATGCGCGGGCGCTGAAGCGGGCGCTGGAGCGACGACGCCGGGTGGGCGAAGCCGTCCCGGTGTTCGGCGTGACCTATCCCTTCTCCTCGCACGCCTACGAGTTCCGGCTCTGGCTGGCGTCGGCGGGGATCGATCCCGACCGCGACGTGACGCTGACGGTGGTGCCGCCGCCGATGACCGCCGATGCCCTGCGCGCCGGGCTGATCGACGGGTTCTGCGTCAACGCGCCGTGGAACGTGATGGCCGTGGAAGAGGGGATCGGGCGCATCGTGGCGGTGAAGGCCGACATCTGGCCCGGCTCGCCGGAAAAGGTGCTGGGCCTTCGGCCGGACTGGTGGCAGGACCAGCGCGACACGGCCGAGCGTCTGCTCGCGGCGCTCGACGCCAGCGCCCTCTGGTGCGCCGAGCCCGCCAACCGGCGGGAACTGGCCGCGATCCTCGCCGAGCCCGCCCATGTCGGCGGCCGCGCCGCCCTGTTCGAGACGGTGCTGGGCGGCGACCTGCCGGTGGACCCGGACGGCACCCGCCGGGCGCTCGCCGCCTATGTCGACTTCCGGCCGGAGGGCGCCAACCTGCCGCGCCGCTCGCAGGCGCTCTGGGTCTTCGCGCAGATGGTGCGCTGGGGACAGGCGACCTACTCGCCGGACGCGGCGCGCCAGGCCGCGCAGGCGTTCCGGCCCGACGTCTACCGCTCGGCCCTGCCCGGACGCGCCGAGGCGCTGCCCGACAGTCGTATCGAACGCTCGCCCGATGCCGGCCCGGACTTCGATCCGGATGCGATCGAGGCGGCGCTCGCGAAGATCCCTGCGGCGCCCCCCGGCGCGTCACCAGCCAGCGACTGACGAGCGCTCGAGGATCGATGCCCAACATTTGCGCGTCGTGACCGAAGAACACGCGCGAGGCCAAAGCACCATCAAACGCCTGCGGCGCCGCAATCTGGAACCATTATGCTGAATTTCTAGGCGTGCTTATCTGGCGTACATTTGTGCTTTGCAAAATGACGCTTCTGCGGTTGGATAGCACCATGACCCGTCAAGGACGACAGGGTCACCGAGCTTCTCCCAAGCCTCGACGACATCGACGTCGCGAACCCGATGCCACCCAACCCACGCCGGACGAGGCGCGGACGGGGCATGTGGTCCGCGGCGTCGTTTTCGTTTGGCCTTCCCTCACCCGCCGAGGACCGCCATGCCCGCTTCCGACAATTCCGGCCTCAACCGTCGCCGCTTCCTTCTCGGCACCGCCGCGACCGCGGGCACCGCCGCGCTCGTCTCGGCGATCTCGGCGAGCTTCCCAGGCGGCGCGTTTGCGCAAGGCGCGGGCCCCGAGACCACCAAAGCCGTCCTCGGCTTCATCGCCCTGACCGACGCCTCACCGCTCATCATCGCCAAGGAAAAGGGCCTCTTCGCCAAACACGGCATGCCCGATGTCGAGGTGGTGAAGCAGTCGTCCTGGGGCACGACGCGCGACAACCTCGTGCTCGGCTCGGCGGGATCGGGCATCGACGGCGCCCACATCCTCACCCCCATGCCCTACCTGATGAGCGCCGGGACGATCACGCAAGGCGCGCCGCTGCCGATGCAGATCCTCGCCCGTCTCAACCTCGACGGCCAGGGCATCTCGGTCGCGACCGGCCTGCGCAAGGAGAATGTCGGCCTCGACGCCGGTGTCCTGCGCGACGCGTTCGCGGCCAAGAAGGCGGCCGGCACCGTGTCGAAGGTCGCCGTCACCTTCCCCGGCGGCACGCACGACCTGTGGATGCGCTACTGGCTGGCCGCCGCCGGCATCGATCCGAATTCCGACGTCGAGACCATCGTCGTGCCGCCGCCGCAGATGGTGGCGAACCTCAAGGTCAACACGATGGACGCCTTCTGCGTCGGCGAGCCGTGGCACGAGCAGATGGTGAACCAGGACGTCGGCTACAGCGCCATCACGACGGGCGAGCTCTGGGCCAGGCATCCCGAGAAGAGCTTCGCGATGCGCGCCGACTGGGTCGCGGCTCACCCCAACGCCGCCAAGGCGCTGACCATGGCGGTCCTCGAGGCGCAGCAGTGGTGCGACGCGATGGAGAACAAGGACGAGCTCAGCCAGATCGTCGGCAAGCGCGCCTGGTTCAACGTCGCCCCCGCCGATATCGTCGACCGCCTCAAGGGCACCTACGACTACGGCAACGGCAAGCCGGTGGTCGAGAACTCGCCCCACGTCATGAAGTTCTGGCGCGACCACGCCTCCTACCCCTTCCAGAGCCACGACCTCTGGTTCCTCACCGAGGACCAGCGCTGGGGCTACCTGCCCGCCGGGCTCGACAAGGCGGCGCTGATCGCGGCGGTCAACCGGGAGGATATCTGGCGCGCCGCGGCCAAGGACCTCGGCGTCTCAGCGGCCGACATCCCGGCCTCGACCTCGCGCGGCGTCGAGACCTTCTTCGACGGCAAGACCTTCGATCCCGCCAATCCCGACGCCTACCTCGCGAGCCTGTCGATCAAGCGCATCGCCTGAAGCCCGTCCCGCCCCTCGCTTCAACGGAGGCCGTCCCCCGTGTCCCAGACCGTCACCAAGCTGCCCCTGAAGGGCCCGGCGCCCGCGGCCAAGGCCGGCGCCGCCGTCCTCGCGCTGCCGACGCGCCGTGCGCCCGTCGGCCCCGCTCTCGTCCGGCGCTCGCGCGACTGGGCGGCCGAAATCCTGCCCTTCCTCGTCACCCTCACGGTGCTTCTCGGTCTGTGGGAGCTCCTGTGCGCCCATCCCGGCGCCGCGCTTCCGGCGCCGAGCCAGGTGCTCAGCGATAGCTGGGAGCTGATCGCCCATCCGTTCTACGTCAATTCGGGCAACGACGTCGGCCTCGGATGGCAGATCTGGGCGAGCCTCCAGCGCGTCGCGATCGGCTATTCGATCGCGGTCGCCGTCGGCATCTCGCTCGGCGTGCTCGTCGGCCAGTCGACGCTCGCCATGCGCGGCCTCGATCCCATCTTCCAGGTGCTGCGCACGGTGCCGCCGCTCGCCTGGCTGCCGCTCTCGCTCGCCGCCTTCCAGAACGGCCAGCCGGCCGCGATCTTCGTGATCTTCATCACCTCGGTCTGGCCGATCATCATCAACACGGCCGTCGGCGTGCGCAACATTCCGGCCGACTATCGCAACGTGGCGGCGGTGCTGCGCCTGAACGGCCTCGAGTTCTTCGCCAAAATCATGCTGCCGGCCGCCGCCCCCTACATCTTCACCGGACTTCGCATCGGCGTCGGCCTGTCGTGGCTGGCGATCGTCGCGGCCGAGATGCTGATCGGCGGCGTCGGGATCGGCTTCTTCATCTGGGACGCTTGGAACTCGTCGCTGATCTCCGACATCATCGTCGCCCTCGCCTATGTCGGCCTCGTCGGCTTCGTGCTCGACCGGATCGTGGCGCTGGTCGGCCGTCTCGTCACCCGCGGCACGGCCGCGGCCTGATCTCTCCTCGACAGACCCGGAGCGAACCCATGCAAGCCAAGCCGTTCCTGTCGATCGAAGGCGTCGACATGACCTTCAAGCGGGGCGCCGCCACCACCCAGGTCCTCAAGGGCATCGACCTGACGGTGGACAAGGGCGAGTACATCTCGATCATCGGCCATTCCGGCTGCGGCAAGTCCACGCTTCTCAACATCGTGGCGGGCCTGACGAAGGCCACGACCGGCGTCGTCCTCCTCGAGGACAAGGTCGTGGACCAGCCGGGCCCCGACCGGGGCGTCGTGTTCCAGAACCATTCGCTCCTGCCCTGGCTCACGGTCTACGAGAACGTCGCGCTCGCGGTGGACAAGGTGTTCGGCAAGGCCAAGTCGGCACCTGAGCGCCGCGAATGGGTGATGCGCAACCTCGAGCTCGTCCATATGGGCCACGCCCGGGACAAGCGTCCGTCGGAGATTTCGGGCGGCATGAAGCAGCGCGTCGGCATCGCTCGCGCACTCGCCATGGAGCCGAAGATCCTCCTCCTCGACGAGCCCTTCGGCGCGCTCGACGCGCTCACCCGCGCGCATCTGCAGGATCAGGTCATGCAGATCCAGGCTGACCTCGGCACCACGGTGATGATGATCACCCACGACGTGGACGAGGCCGTGCTCCTGTCGGATCGCATCGTGATGCTGACGAACGGCCCATCGGCCAACATCGGCGAGATCCTCGCCGTGCCGCTCGCCCGGCCGCGCGACCGCATCAAGCTCGCGACGGACCCGATCTACCTCAAGTGCCGCCAGGCGGTGTTGCGGTTCCTCTACGAGCGCAACCGCTTCGTCGAAGCGGCCTGACGCCGGACTGATCGCCCGGCGCGCCACCGACGCCGCGCCGGACGCCCTTCTCAACCTTTCCGTTTCGGGATGAGACCCATGACCCAGAAACTCGTCGTCGTCGGCAACGGCATGGCCCCCGGCCGGATGCTCGAACACCTCTTCGAACTGGCGCCGAATGCCTTCGAGGTGACGATCTTCAACGCCGAACCCCGCGTGAACTACGATCGCATCATGCTCTCCCCCGTCCTGTCGGGCGAGAAGAGCTTCGAGGACATCGTGATCCACGGCGACGGCTGGTACGTCAGCCACGGCGTCACGCTCCACAAGGGCCATCGCGTCGTCGCGATCGACCGCGCGGCAAAGACCGTGACGTCGGACAAGGGTGTGACCGCGCCTTACGACCACCTGGTCATCGCCACCGGCTCGACGCCCTTCATCCCGCCGGTGCCCGGCCACACCCTACCCGGCGTCCTCGCCTATCGCGACCTCGACGATGTCGACGCGATGATCCTGGCGGCACAGTCCAAAGCCAAGGCCGTCGTCATCGGCGGTGGCCTCCTCGGCCTCGAAGCCGCCGCGGGCCTGCGCGCGCAAGGATTGGAGGTCACGGTCCTCCATCTCATGCCGACGCTGATGGAGCGCCAGCTCGACCCCGCCGCCGGCTTCCTCCTCCAGCGCGCCCTGGAGAAGCGCGGTATCGAGGTGATCTGCAACGCCAACACGGAAGAAATCCTCGGGACCGAAAAGGTCGAGGGCGTGAAGCTCAAGGACGGGCGCGTCATCCCCGCGAGCCTCGTCGTCATGGCCGTCGGCATCCGCCCCTCGGCGGGTCTCGCGAAGGAGGCGGGCTTGGCCGTCGGGCGCGGCATCCATGTGGACGACCAGCTTCTGACCTCGGACGAGAGCATTTCCGCGCTCGGCGAGTGCGTCGAACTCGACGGGCGCGTCTACGGCCTCGTCGCCCCGCTCTACCAGATGGCGGAAGTGGCGGCCCGCCGCCTCGCGGGCCAGCCGGGCGAAGGCTTCCGCCACTCCGACACGCCGACCAAACTGAAGGTCACGGGCATCAACCTCTACTCCGTCGGCGACTTCGCCGATGCGCCCGACCGCGAGGAGATCGTGCTGCGCGACGCCTCGGCCGGCGTCTACAAGCGCCTCGTCGTCAAGGACAACAGGATCCTCGGCGCCGTGCTCTACGGCGAGACGGCGGATGGGGGCTGGTTCGGCGACCTTCTGAAGAAGGGCACCGACATCGGGGAGATGCGCGACACGCTGATCTTCGGCCAGAGCTACCAGGGAGGGTCCCCGCTGGACCCTATGGCGGCCGTTGCAGCCTTGGGCGATGACGCCGAGATCTGCGGCTGCAACGGCGTCTGCAAGGGCAAGATCACGTCCACCATCACCGCCAAGGGCCTGACGACCTTCGACGACGTGCGCGCCCACACCAAGGCCTCGGCCTCCTGCGGCTCCTGCACCGGCCTCGTCGAGCAGCTGATGAGCGTGACGCTCGGCGACAAGTTCAACGCGCAAGCCGTCAAGCCGATGTGCGGCTGCACCACGCTCGGCCACGGCGACGTGCGCCGGCTCATCAAGGCCAAGGAACTGAAGTCGATCCCGGCCGTGATGCAGGAGCTGGAATGGACGACCTCCTGCGGCTGCGCCAAGTGCCGCCCGGCGCTCAACTACTATCTCCTCGCCGACTGGCCGGGCGAGTACCAGGACGACAAGCAGAGCCGCTTCATCAACGAGCGGGTCCACGCCAACATCCAGAAGGACGGCACCTATTCCGTCGTGCCGCGCATGTGGGGCGGCATGACCTCGTCAGCCGAGCTGCGCGCCATCGCCGACGTCGTGGACAAGTTCGCCATCCCGGCCGTCAAGTGCACCGGCGGCCAGCGCATCGACATGCTGGGCGTGAAGAAGGAGGACCTTCCCGCCGTCTGGGCCGACCTCAACGCCGCCGGCATGGTCTCGGGCGCGGCCTATGCCAAGGGGTTGCGCACGGTGAAGACCTGCGTCGGAACCGACTGGTGCCGCTTCGGCACGCAGGATTCCACCGGCCTCGGCATCCGGCTGGAGAAGTTCATGTGGGGCTCCTGGACCCCGGCCAAGCTCAAGATGGCCGTCTCCGGCTGCCCCCGGAACTGCGCCGAGGCGACGTGCAAGGACATCGGCGTCATCTGCGTGGATTCGGGCTACGACATCCACTTCGCCGGCGCCGCCGGCCTCGACATCCACGGCACGCAGGTCCTCTGCCATGTCGTCACCGAGGACGAGGCGGTGGTGGTGATCGCCGCCCTCACCCAGCTCTACCGCGAGCAGGGCCACTATCTCGAGCGCATCTACAAGTGGCTGAAGCGCGTCGGCATGGACTCGATCCGCGCGGCGGTCGTCGACGACCTCGAGAAGCGCCAGGCCTATTTCGAGCGCTTCGTGTTCTCCCAGCAGTTCGCGCAGGTCGACCCCTGGGCCGAGCGCGCCTCGAAGGGCGTCGCCTCGCACGAGTTCAAACCCATGGCGGAGATCGGTTTCCGGGAGGCTGCGGAATGACGATGCAGGGCGCATGGGCGGCGATCGGCCGCCTCGACGACATCCCCCGGCGCGGCGCGCGCTGCGTGACCTCGCCGCTCGGCCGGATCGCCGTGTTCCGTACGATGGATGACAAGGTCTTCGCGACCGAGGACCGCTGCCCCCACAAGGGCGGCCCGCTGAGCCAGGGCATCGTCCACGGCGGCTCCGTCACCTGCCCGCTCCACTCCCAGGTGATCGCCCTCGACACCGGGCTGGTGCAGGGGCCGGACGAGGGCCGGGTGCGCACTTTTCCCGTTCGCGTCGGCGCGGACGGGGCGCTGGAAATCCTGCTGGAAGCCGAAGCCTTTCAAGAAGCCGCGGAATAGGAGACGCACCATGCTGTCGAAGAAGGACGTCACCGACCTCGTCTACGAGCGCAAGCGCCAGGCGGGCCTGTCCTGGGCCTCGATCGCGGAGGGCATCGGCATGAGCGAGGTCTTCACGACCTCCGCCTGCCTCGGCATGAACGCCCTGCCGCGCGACAAGGCCGACCTCCTCGTCACCAATCTCGGCCTGCCGCAGGAGGCGGCCGTCACGCTGGCCGAGTACCCGACCAAGGTCTGGGACCGCAGCGTTCCGACCGATCCCTGCATCTACCGCTTCTACGAGATCGTCGGCGTCTACGGCGACACGCTGAAGGAGCTCGTCCAGGAGAAGTGCGGCAACGGCATCATGAGCGCGATCGACTTCCACATGGAGGTCGAGAAGGTGCCGAACCCCAAGGGCGACCGGATCGAGGTGCGCATGAGCGGCAAGTACCTCGCCTACAACGCGTGGTGAGATGAACACGCTGGCGACCCCGGGCGCAACCCGCACCACCTGCCCCTATTGCGGCGTCGGCTGCGGGGTCGTCGCGACGCCCCGCCCCGACGGCACGGTCGCGATCGCGGGCGATGAGACGCACCCCGCCAATTTCGGCCGCCTCTGCTCCAAGGGCTCGGCGCTTGCCGAGACGCTGGTTCCCGACCGCCGGCTGCTGCATCCGCAGATCGGGGGCGAGCGCGCTTCCTGGGATGCGGCGCTCGACACGGTGGCCGCCCGGTTTGCCGAGACGATCCGCGACCACGGGCCGGATTCGGTGGCGCTTTATGTCTCCGGTCAGATCCTGACCGAAGACTACTACGTCGCCAACAAGCTGATGAAGGGCTTCGTCGGCTCGGCCAATATCGACACCAATTCGCGCCTGTGCATGGCCTCTTCCGTCGCCGGCCACAAGCGCACGTTCGGCTCCGACACCGTGCCCGGCACCTACGAGGACCTGGAGGAGGCCGACCTCCTGGTGCTTGTCGGCTCCAACCTCGCCTGGTGCCATCCGGTGCTGTTCCAGCGCGTCCAGGCGGCGCGGGCGCGACGCCCGCAGATGCGCCTCGTCGTCATCGATCCACGCGAGACGGCGAGCGCGCGGGAAGCCGACCTGCATCTGCCGATCCGCGCCGACGGCGACACGGCGCTGTTTCTCGGGGCTCTCGCCGCGATCGAGGCGGCGGGCGCGATCGACCGCGCCTACACGCAAGCGCACACGGAAGGCCTCGACGCCGCGCTGGAGGCCGCGCGTCCTTTCGCCGACCTCGATCGTCTTGCGGAAGCGACCGGGCTCGACACGGACAAGCTCGCGGCCTTCCTCGACCTCTATGCCCACACGGACAAGACCGTCACCGTCTACAGCCAGGGCGTGAACCAGTCGGCGGGCGGCACCGACAAGGTATCGGCCATTCTCAACTGCCATCTCGCCACCGGCCGCATCGGGAAATCCGGGACCGGTCCCTTCTCCGTGACCGGCCAGCCCAATGCGATGGGCGGGCGCGAGGTCGGCGGGCTCGCCAACCAGCTCGCCGCCCATATGGACCTCGGCAATCTCGCCCATGCGGACGTCGTGCGCCGCTTCTGGAATGCGCCGAGCGTGGCGCAGACGCCCGGCCTCAAGGCCGTGGACCTCTTCCAGGCGGTCGCCGACGGCCGGGTGCGCGCGCTGTGGATCATGGGGACCAATCCCGTCGATTCGCTTCCCCAAGCCGACGGCGTCGCTGAGGCGCTCCGCCGCTGCCCCTTCGTCGTCGTCTCCGACGTCGTGACCGACACCGACACGATGCCTTTCGCCCATGTCGCCCTGCCGTCCGCCGCCTGGGGGGAGAAGGACGGGACGGTCACGAATTCGGAGCGCCGCATCTCGCGCCAGCGCGGCTACCTCGCCCTGCCCGGAGACGCGCGGCCGGACTGGTGGCAGATCCAGGAAATCGCGAAGCGCATGGGTTTCGCAAAGGGCTTCGACTTCGCCAACGCCGCCGCGATCTTCCGCGAGCATGCCGCGCTGTCCGCCTTCGAGAACGAGGGCACGCGCGATTTCGATATCGGCGCGCTCAAGACGCTCGACGATGCGGCCTACGAGGCGCTGGCGCCGGTGCAATGGCCGATGCCGGCCGGCGCCGCGCCGACCACCCGCTTTTTCGCCGACGGCCGCTTCTTCACGCCGAGCGGCCGGGCGAAGCTCCTGGCCGTCGCCCCCGCCGAAGCGCCCGCCCTCACGGCCGAGCGTCCGTTCGTGCTCAACACCGGCCGCATCCGCGACCAGTGGCACACGATGACGCGAACCGGCCGTTCGCCCCGCCTGTCGGCCCATCTCGCCGAGCCCTTCTGCGAGATCCACCCGGCCGACGCGGAACGCCTCGGCATCGCGGAGGCCGATCTCGTGTCGCTCTCGACGGATCACGGCGGCGCCACCCTGCGCGCGCTCCTGACGCCCCGCGTCGCGCCCGGCACGCTCTTCGCCCCCATGCACTGGACCGGCCAGTTCTCGGGCGCGGCCCGCGTCAACGCGCTCGTTCCCGCGCGCACCGATCCGATCTCGGGCCAGCCGGCGTCGAAGGCCGCGCCCGCCGCGCTCCGTCGCGTTTCGGCCGAGTGGTACGGCTTCGCGGTCTCACGCGCCGAGCCGGAGGCCGGCGATCCTCTCTACTGGGCGAAGGCCCGCGCCTCCGGCGGCTGGCGGCTGGAGCTCGCCGGCAACGGCACCGCGCCGAACCCCCACGCCCTCCTCAGCCTCGACCCCGCCGCAGACCTCCTCGACTACACCGACCGCACCGGCCAGCGCCGCCTCGCCGCCTTCGATGCCGACGGCCGGCTCCTCGCCGCGCTCTGGCTCTCGCCGGAGCCCGTCGCCGTCTCGCGCGCCTTCGCCGTCTCGCTGCTCGACGCTCCGGCCTTCGAGCCCCAGGCCCGCGCCCGCATCCTTGCCGGACGCGCCGGCACCGAGCGGCCCGACCCCGGCGCGCTCGTCTGCTCTTGTTTCGGCGTCGGGGCCAACGACATCAGGAGGGCTGTGGGCGGCGGCTGCGCCAGCGTCGCGGCCATCGGCCAAAGCTTGCGGGCGGGCACGAATTGTGGCTCCTGCAGAACCGAGATCCAGGGATTGATCGATGCGGAACGACGTGTCCTCGAGCCAAGCTGACACCGCGCCCGCCCGCCAGCGCCCGCAGCGCATGGGCGAGCTCGCGACCCTGCCCGTCTTCTTCGACCTCAAGGGCAAGCGCGCGGCGATGGCCGGCGGCTCGGACGGCGCCGCCTGGAAGGCCGAACTGCTGGCCGCCTCCGGCGCGACCGTCGATCTCTATTGCCCCGCCGACGACCTCGGCGAGGAGATGCGCACCGTCCTCGCCCTCCCCTTTGCGGACGGCGAGATCCGCCATCACGACCGCCCTTGGGCACTCGACGTCTTTGCCGCCGCCTCGCTTGCGGTCGCCGACTGCGAAAGCGAGGCGGAAGCGCAGGCCTTCTTCTGCGCCGCGCGCGCCGCCGGCGTCCCGGTCAACGTCATCGACAAGCCGGACTTCTGCCAATTCCGCTTCGGCACGATCGTCAACCGCTCGCCCGTCGTCGTCGGCATCTCGACCGATGGCGCGGCGCCCATCCTCGGCCAGGCGATCCGCCGGCGCATCGAGACGCTGCTGCCCGCCACCCTCACCGGCTGGGCGAAGATGGCCGCGCGCGTGCGCGCCGAGGTGATGGACCGCCTCACACCGGGCCCGTCCCGCCGTGCCTTCTGGGAGCGCTTCTCCGACGACGCCTTCACGCGCCGTGCGCCCGACGAGGCGGCCGAGCTGGAGGCCCGCGCCTTCGTTCGCGACCTCGCCAATCGCCCGCAGGCCGGCGGACGGGTGACGCTGGTCGGCGCCGGCCCCGGCGACGCCGAGCTTCTGACGCTGAAGGCCGTGCGCGCCCTGCAGGCCGCCGACGTCATCCTCTTCGACGACCTCGTGTCCGACGACATCCTGGAGCTCGCCCGCCGCGAGGCCAAGCGCATGCTGGTCGGCAAGCGCGGCGGGCGCGAGAGCTGCCGGCAGGAAGACATCAACGCGATGATGGCGCAGTTCGCCCATGCCGGTAAGCATGTCGTGCGGCTGAAATCCGGCGACGTCTCCGTCTTCGGGCGCTCGGGCGAGGAGATCGCCGATCTACGAGCGCAGGGTATTCCCGTCGCGATCGTGCCGGGCATCACGGCGGCCTCGGCCATGGCCGGCGCCTTCGGCGTGTCGCTGACCCACCGCGACCGGGCGCAGGCCGTGCGCTTCGTCACCGCGCACAGCCAAAAGGGCGACCTTCCCGACGACATGGACTGGCGGGCGCTCGCCGACGACAACGCGACCACGATCTTCTACATGGGCGGGCGCATGGCGCGGCGCATCGCCGAGCAGCTCATCGCCCACGGGCTTCCACCGGAAACGCCGGTGGCCGTCGCCGCGGCCCTCACCCGGCCGGACGAGATCCGTGTGGTCGGACCGCTCTCATCTCTCGGGGAGATCGTCGGGCGCGTCGGCATCGACCGGCCGATCCTGATCGGCGTCGGGCGCGTGTTTGCCGATGTCGAGCCGTCCGCCCTCCTCGGCTACGAGCCCGAGCGGCTCGATCCCTCTCGCCAAACCTCGCGCCTTCAGGCAAAGGCCGTCTGACCACTTCGGGAGGACGGACATGGGCGAGCAGGTGACGCTGGCGGGGCTGACGAACGCGCTTCTCAGCGAGGAGGGCGAGCGCCGCCGGATCGTCGCGATCGCCGGCGCGCCGGGCTCCGGCAAGTCCACCACGGCCGATCAGCTGAGGGAACGCCTCAACGCGCGCCGCTCGGGCGTCGCCGACGTCTTTCCAATGGACGGTTTCCACTACGACGACATGGTGCTGAACGCGCGCGGCCACCGCCCGCGCAAGGGCGCGCCGCACACGTTCGACCTCGACGGCTACCGCACGGCGCTGGAGCGGCTTCGCGCCGACGACGGCCGCGAGGTCGCCGTGCCCGTCTTCGACCGATCGATCGAGATCGCGCGCGCGGGCGGTCGCATCATCGAACCGTCGACGCGCATCGTCCTGACGGAGGGCAACTACCTCCTCCTCGACGAGCTCGGCTGGCGCGACCTCGGCGCCCTCTTCGACGTCACCGTGATGGTCGAGGCGAGCGAGGAGGTGCTGATCGGCCGGCTGACGGAGCGCTGGATGGGGTTCCAGCTCGATCCGGACGCGATGGTGCGGCAGATGGAGGGCAACGACCTGCCGAACATGCGCCTCGTGCTGGCCAAAAGCCGGCCGGCCGATCTCGTGCTGCGCTCCGACGCCTGAGGGACCAAAGACTCAAGGTCCCGCGAGCCAGACCGCGACCGTGATCCAGATCGGCAGCGTGACCAGCGAGGCGACCGTGGTCGCGACCAGCGCACCGCCCGATTCCGCCGTGCCCTCGCGATAGATCGCCGAGAGGATCGTGCCGACGAAGCCGGCAGGGATCGCCATCGCGACCAAGATGCGCGCTTCGACCGCCGGCGGCAGCGACAGGAGGAGGCAAAGCGCCAGCGCCAGCGCCGGGCGCAGGACATTCGACAGGGCGACGGCGAAAAGGCTCGTCCGAGACAAGCGCAGGCGCTGCGTCGACAGGATCACCCCGGTCAGGAACAGGCCGACGCCGCCGGTCGCCTGCGCCAGGGGCTTCAGGACCGCGATGCCGAGCGCCGGAAACGGCACCTCGGCGAAGGCGATGACGAAGCCGAGCACGGGCAGGATCGTCATCGGCTTGACCAGCGCTGCACCGACGGCTCGGCCGATATGGCCGCCGCCCTGCATCTCCAGCCGGACGAAGCAGTAAAGCGTGACGGTCAGCGTGCCGACGAGGTTGGCGACAGCCAGCGTCACCTCCGACCCCGGCCCTTCCAGCGCCTGGAACAGGCCAAGACCGATGCCGCCAAGATTGGGAATGCCGACGGTTTGGGCAAAGAGCGCCGTGGTGATCGGCGTGAGGCCCCAGCGTCGTGAGACGAGGAGCGTGAGGCCGAGCATCGCCGCGAAGGTCGCGACGTAAGCAGCGGTCGGTGCGAGTTCGGCCGTCAGCAAGCTGCGGGGCGCTGTGACGATCGCGAGGAACAGGGCGATCGGCAGCGCGAACTGCGCGACGAAGGCGCCGAGCATGCCGGTGGCACTCGCGTCCACCCACCGACGGCGACCCGCGACGAAACCGAGCCCGATCACGAAGAAGACCGGCGCGAGCGAGAAGAGAAGGATCTGGAACATCGGGTCGGACGGGAATGCGATGAAGGGCCGGTGGAGCGACCGCCGACCCTTCTGGCATGCTTACGTTCTCAAGGCGAGGTTCTGCCCACGCCTTGGCGCATCACCGGCGCCGCGCCTTCAGCGCATCACCGGCATCGAGAACTCGGCGCCCGACTTGATGCCGGACGGCCAGCGGCTCGTCACCGTCTTGGTGCGGGTCCAGAACTTGATCGAATCCGGTCCGTGCTGGTTGAGGTCGCCGAAGGACGAGCGCTTCCAGCCGCCGAAGGAGTGATAGGCGAGCGGGGTCGGGATCGGCACGTTGATGCCGATCATGCCGATCGGAACGCGGCTTGCGAAATCGCGCGCTGCATCACCGTCGCGCGTGTAGATCGCGACGCCGTTGCCGTATTCGTGCTCGGTCGGCAGGGCGAGCGCGGCCTCGTAGTCCTTGGCGCGCACCACCGAGAGCACGGGCCCGAAGATCTCGGCCTTGTAGATCTCCATGTCGGGCGTGACGTGGTCGAAGAGGCAGGAGCCGACGAAGAAGCCGTCCTCGTAGCCCTGCATGCGGAACTGGCGACCGTCGACGACGAGCTTGGCGCCTTCCCGGACGCCCGTCTCGACGAGGCCGAGGATCTTCTCCTGGCTCGCCTTGGTGACGACCGGTCCGTAGTCGGCGGCGGCATCGGTGTAGGGACCGATCTTGAGCGCCTCGACCTTCGGGATCAGCTTCTCGATCAGGGCGTTGGCGGTCTCCTCGCCGACCGGCACCGCCACCGAGATCGCCATGCAGCGCTCGCCGGCCGAGCCGTAGCCCGCGCCGATCAGCGCGTCCGCCGCCATGTCGAGGTCGGCGTCGGGCATGATGATCATGTGGTTCTTGGCGCCGCCGAACGTGTGGGCGCGCTTGCCCCGCTTCGTCGCCTCGGCATAGACATGGGCGGCGATCGGCGTCGAGCCGACGAAGGAGATCGCGCCGATCTCCGGATGCTCCAGCACCGCGTCGACCGCCTCCTTGTCGCCGTTGACGACCTGCAGGATGCCCTTCGGCAGGCCCGCTTCCATCATCAGTTCGGCCAGGCGCATCGGCACGGACGGGTCGCGCTCCGATGGCTTCAGGATGAAGGCGTTGCCGCAGGCGATCGCCGGGGCGAACATCCACATCGGGATCATCGCCGGGAAATTGAACGGCGTGATGCCGGCGCCGATGCCGACCGGCTGGCGGATCGAGTACATGTCGATGCCGGGCCCCGCGCCTTCGGTGAACTCGCCCTTCATCAGGTGCGGAATGCCGATCACGAACTCGCAGACCTCGAGGCCGCGCACGATGTCGCCCTTGGAGTCCTCGACCGTCTTGCCGTGCTCCGACGACAGGAGTTCGGCGAGTTCCTGCATGTGGGCGTTCAGCAGCTCGACGAACTTGATGAAGACGCGGGCCCGGCGCTGCGGGTTGGTGGCGGCCCATTTTGGCTGGGCGGCGCGCGCCGCGTCCACCGCACGCTGCAGCTCGTCGCGGCTGGCCAGCGACAGACGCGCCGTCGCCTGCCCCGTGGCCGGATTGAAGACGTCGGCGAAGCGCCCACTGGTGCCCGCGACGCGCGCGCCGTCGATGAAGTGACCGATCTCGTTCATGCGTCTCTCCCTTGTGCTGCCCGTTTGTGGCCGCCACCCGCCCTTGAAAGCAAGGGGCGGGATCGTGCATCCATTGTGCGAAAATCGAAGTCTTAGGAGACGTCCGCGTGAATTGGGACGACGTGCGCGTATTTCTGGCGGTCTCGCGCGCCGGGCAGATCCTGGCGGCTTCGCGGCGGCTCGGCCTCAACCATGCGACCGTCGGCCGGCGGCTCGACGCACTGGAGGGTGCGCTCGGCACCCGCCTCTTCGAGCGGCGACCGGGCGGCTGTACGCTGACCGGCGAGGGCGAAGCCTTCCTTCCGGCGGCCGAGCGAATGGAGGCGGAAGCGCAGAACGCGCGGGCCCTCATCGGCGAGGCGGACCTGGCCCTGTCCGGCACCGTGCGGATCGGCGCGCCGGACGGGTTCGGCACCGCGTTCCTCGCCCCGCGCCTCGGGCCTCTGATGGACCGCCATCCCGGCCTGACGCTGCAGCTCGTGCCGGTGCCGCGCGCTTTCTCGCTGTCGCGGCGCGAGGCCGACATCGCGATCACCGTGGAGCGTCCCGAGCAGGGCCGGCTCGTCGCCCGGCGTCTCGTGTCCTACAGCCTGCGCGCCTACGCCTCGACGGATTATCTCGACCGGGCGGGGCGACCCCAGGGCGTCGGCGATCTCGCCGCCCATTCGCTCGTCGGCTATGTCGACGACCTCCTCTACAGCGCCTCGCTGCAATACGCGGCCGAGTTCGCGCCGGGGTGGCAGAGCCGGATCGAGATCTCCTCCGCTCTCGGTCAGGCCGAGGCCGTGGCGGCGGGCCTTGGCATCGGCATCCTGCACAGCTTCTCGGCGGCCGGGCGCCACGGTCTCGAGCGCGTTCTGCCCGAGCGGGAGCTCCGGCGCGAATATTGGCTGGTGTACCATGAGAGCGCACGCGACCTCTCGCGAGTCCAGGCCGTCGCTCGCTTCATCGCCGAACTGGTGGATACGGAGCGGGCGATCTTCGCCTAGAAAGCATCACCGATGCCATATCATTTTGCATCGCAGCATGACGACATCCCAGCGCAACCCCGCACTTCGGGCTGAATTGCATTCAATTCCGTCGGGCTCACGGATCGTTACAAGCTCGTTATAACGATTTATCCCGGGCTTTTTGACGGTTCTGCGAACCCTGAAGTTGTTGAAACCGCTTTCTCAGGCCGCCTTGAGAGGTGTCTTCCGCAACCTGCGCGTCTAGCGCAAACCCGCCCTGCACTGTGCAACTGCGAACGGAGCGTTGCCGGGAAGCATCAACTCCTCTATAAGATGCTTACCGTTCTTTAAAGAACCCGACGGGAATCCGATGGCAAAGATCACCACGTTGGCGACCACCACCAGCGACGTCACCCGACAACCTGCAGCGGTCGATCTTTCCCGCCCGGTCGGCGGATCGCTGAAGCGGGCCGTCGACATCACGCTGACCTTGGGCGCCCTCCTCGTTCTCAGCCCCCTGATGCTCATCATCATCGCCGCGATGAAGATCAGCGACCCCGGCCCGGTCTTTTTCGGCCATAAGCGCGTCGGCTTCGATGGCCGACATTTCCGCTGCTACAAGTTCCGCTCGATGGCCACCAACTCGGCCGAGCTCCTGCAGCGCCTCCTCCAGACCGACCCGGCGGCGCGCGCCGAGTGGGAAGCCACGCAGAAGCTTCGCAACGATCCGCGCGTCACGCGCCTCGGCCGATTCCTGCGCGAGACCAGCCTCGACGAGCTGCCGCAGCTCTTCAACGTGCTGCGCGGCGAGATGAGCCTGATCGGCCCGCGCCCGATCGTCGATGAGGAGGTGCATCGCTACACGCACCGCTTCGAGGCCTACAAGCGCACCCGTCCGGGCGTCACCGGCATGTGGCAGGTCAACGGCCGGTCGAACACGAGCTATGCCTCGCGCGTCAAGTTCGACACCTACTACGTCCGCCATTGGTCGCTGTGGCTCGACATCCAGATCCTCATCAAGACGGTCAAGGTCGTGATGAAGCGCGAGGGTAGCTGCTGATCTCAGCCGCTTCGCACTCGAACTGAAAAGGGGAAGGTCGCCCGCGGCCTTCCCCTTTTTGCTGTGGCGGCGCGGCTTTCCTGACGACGCGCTTCGTGCGAAGGACTGCAGGCATGACGCACCCGCTCCCCCCTTCGCCCGACCGGCCGGCGCTCGATCTCGATGCGCTGCTCGAGCCGCTTTGCGCGCTCGCGCTGGAGGCCGGCGCCTGCATCCTGCGACACTACAGGCCGGACGTCGCGGTGGCGACGAAGGGCGACGGTTCGCCGGTCACCCAGGCCGACGGCGAGGCCGAGGCGATCATCCTCGAGGGATTGGCTGAGATCGCGCCGGGAATCCCCGTGGTGGCGGAGGAGGAGGCGGCGGCTGGGCGGTGCCCCGACGCCAGCGCCCGCTTCTTCCTGGTCGACCCCCTCGACGGCACGCGCGAGTTCATCACCGGCAACGGCGAGTTCACGGTCAACATCGCTCTCATCGAGAACGGCGTGCCGGTTCTCGGCGTGGTCTATGCCCCGGCGCTCGGACGCCTCTTTGCTGGCGGCCCGGCAGGCGCCTGGCGCCGCGAGGGCGCGGAGAAACGCCATTCGATGCGGGTGCGCGCGGCACCGGGTCCCCTCACCGTTGTCGGCTCGCGCAGCCACGGTTCGGCGGAAACGGCCGTTTATCTCGAACGCCTGCCGGTCGCGGGCTTTGCCGCCTGCGGCTCGTCGTTGAAGTTCTGCATGCTGGCCGCCGGCGAGGCCGACTTCTACCCCCGCTTCGGCCGAACGATGGAATGGGACACGGCGGCCGGCGACGCCATCCTGCGCGCGGCGGGCGGATGCGTGACGACCTGCGACGGGGAGCCGCTGCGCTACGGCAAGCGGCAACAGGGGCATGACGCCGATTTTGCCAACCCGCACTTCCTTGCCTTCGGCGATCCCGCCATTCTCCCGCTCGCCTGCACGGATCGCATCGCCCGCGAATCGTGAGCTGTCGAGCCTGACCCGGGAGATCCGTCGCATGCCGCCCCACGCCCCCGAAGCGTCCGCTCCGCTGCGCCTTCTCCTCTGCGGCCTTCGCGGTGGCGGCGACATCGACCTGCCGAACGGGTCGATACGTGGTCGCCCGCTGATGGTCAGCGACCTCCGAGGCACCGACGATCCCGGCGCGCTGGCGCGGGCCGGCACAGGATGCGAGGCGGCGGTCGTCGTGTCGGATCGGCCTCTTCGCGACGTCGGGACCCACCGCCTTCTCGAAATCGTCCGGCTCATCGGGCTCGACCATATGCTCGTGCTGGTCGAATCGCCCGATGGCGAGGAGACGCCGCCTTCCCGGACGGGGAGCGCGGCGGCACGCGAACCCGGTGAGGTCACCGTCACCCTCGGGCGGAACAGTGCCGACTTGCTGCGTCATCTCGACGACTGGCTCGACAGCCTGCCGGACGTTGCCCCCTCGCCCGACGCTCCCTTTCGCGTCAGCGTCTCGGGCGCGCCGTCCGCGCAGACGGCGGTCGGCACCATCGTCGCGGGGTCCGTGCGCCCCGGCGACAGGATCGCCGCCGTGGAGACGGGGCGGGTCGCCGGTGTCCTCGCCGTCGAGGTGGAAGGCGAGGCGCGAGCAGCGGCTGGGCCCGGCGATACGGCGACGATCCGTTTCGACGCGCCGCTCGGTCCGGTCGCGGGCGACGTGCTGGCGGCGGCCGGCGACCGGCCCGAGACCTGCGACCAGTTCGCCGCCGATCTCCTCTGGCTCGACCCGGACCCTCTCCTGCCCGGCCGCGCCTACCGGATCGAGATCGGCCCGCGGCAAGTGGCGGGAAGCGTGACGCGCATCAAGCACCGGATTGCCGGAGACGGAGCCGGCGCGGCGTCGAGCACGTTTCGCGCCGGCGACCGCGGACGGGTGAACCTGTCGCTGGCGCAGTCCATCGCCTTCGAGCCCTTCGAGCGCAACCGCGTGCTTGGCACCTTTATGGTCGCCGATACGGCGAGCGGGCGGACGGTCGGGGTCGGCACCATCGATTTCGCCCTTCGCCGCGCGGCCAACATCCATCGGCAGGCCGTGGATGTGACAAAGGCCGCGCGCGCGGCCGCCAAGGCGCAACGCCCCGCGCTCCTCTGGTTCACCGGCCTGTCGGGCGCCGGCAAGTCGACCATCGCCAACCTCGTGGAGAAGCGCCTCTTCGCGCTCGGCCACCACACCTATCTTCTCGACGGCGACAACGTGCGCCACGGGCTGAACCGCGACCTCGGCTTCACGGCGGCGGACCGGGTGGAGAACATCCGGCGCGTCGCCGAAACGGCGAAACTCATGGTCGACGCCGGCCTGATCACGCTCGCCTCGTTCATCTCGCCGTTCCGCGCCGAGCGGCAGCTGGCGCGCGATCTCCTCGCCGAGGGCGAGTTCGTCGAAGTATTCGTGGACGCGCCGCTCGGCGTCGTCGAGGCCCGCGATCCGAAGGGGCTCTACGCGCAGGCGCGCGCCGGCCGAATTCCGAACTTCACCGGCATCGACAGTCCCTACGAGCCGCCGGCTGCGCCGGAACTGCATCTCGAGACGCACCGCCGCTCCGCCGACGAACTGGCGGACGAGGTCGTCACCTATCTCGACCGGGCGGGCTTCCTGTATCGGACCGGCGGCTAGACCAGCATCGCGATATTCACGACGGCCAGCCAGAGGATGGCCGAGAGCGCCAGCCCGACCGCGAGACCTCGCGCCGGGCGAAGGACGTCCGGGCATTCCACATAGGCCTTGGCCGCGGCGCGGCGGAGGAGAGCGGCAAGCTCCAGCGATCCCGTCATGAGATGAGCCCTTCGCCACATGCTGGTCCGCCCAACGTTAACGGATCGCGCCGCCCCTGTCGCCTAAACTCGCGTTCAGGACTTCGTGGTCTTGCGCCGAGCCCAAAGATCCGGACGCCGCTCCGCCGTCAGTCGCTCGGCCGCTTCGCGGCGCCAGCGCTCCACCGCGCCGTGATGGCCGGAAGCCAACACTGGCGGAATTTCGCGCCCTTCCCAGACCGCAGGGCGCGTGTAATGCGGGTGCTCCAGAAGTCCGTCCTCGAAGCTCTCGGTCTGGCCGGACTGGGCATTGCCCATGACGCCCGGCAGGAGACGCACCACGGCGTCGAGGAGCACCAGCGCCGCCATTTCGCCCCCGGAGAGGATGTAGTCGCCGATCGAGACCTCCTCGAGCGCCCGTGCCTCGATGACGCGCTCGTCGACGCCCTCGAACCGGCCACAGACGATGACGGCGCCGGGCCCCGCGGCGATCTCACGCACCCGCGCCTGATCGAGCGGACGACCGCGCGGGCTCATGAGAAGGCGCGGCCGCGCGTCGCCGTCGGGCGTCGCCGCGTCGATCGCCTCGGCGAGGACATCGGGCCGCAGCACCATGCCCGGCGAGCCGCCCGCCGGCGTGTCGTCGACCGTGCGATGGCGCCCGATCCCGTGGTCGCGGATCTGGCGCGCCTCGAGCCGCCAGTCCCCGCGCTCCAGCGCCCGACCGGCGAGCGATACGCCCAAGGGGCCGGGAAACATCTCGGGATAGAGCGTCAGGACGCTGGCGTGAAACGGCATCGCGTGGCTGGCTCGGGTCAGGCGAAGGGTTCGACCGAAGCCGTTTCGATCAGCTTCAGCTGCAGTTCCTTCACCTCGACGGTCTTCAGGGCGTCGCGCCACACGGTCATGTGAGCCGCCTTGCCGTGGGCATCCAGCGCCTCGCGGCTTTCCCATTCCTCGTAGATGCGAATGAGGCCCGGCTCGCGGATGTCCTCGGCAAAGGCGTAGACGATGCAGCCGGCCTCGGTGTTGGTGGTCGTGACGGTCGCGCGCGCGACCTCGCGAACCGCAGCAAGGCCCTCGGGCGTCAGTCTCAAGATTCCGGCAACGACGATCATCGGCACGCATCCCTCCGGCGCAGCCGGGGTTCGGCCCGCGTTGCCGTCTGGCCTATCGCGTGCGTCGGCTCGACGCAACGCGGCGTTGGCATCGGCCTCGCCGCGCGACATGACGCAGCGCAGCAATGCGGCTTGACGGCGCTCCGGTGAAGGCGGCAATGATGAATCTGTTGCCGGACAACGAATAAAGGACGATGCGCATGCCTTGGATCGCCTGCCGCCCGTCCACCCTTGGTGCCGCGCTTCTCGCCGGGCTCCTCGCCTGCGCGCCCGTCTCGGCCGGCGAGCCCTACAGGCTTCAGGTCGGCGACATGGTCGACTTTGCGATCCTTGGAACGCTTCCCGTCACGCGCAAGATCATGATCGACCAGGACGGCACGATCAGCATTCCGCTCGGCGGCCGGTTTCCTGCCGCCGGGCTGACGATCGAGGCCCTGCGCGAGAGCGTCTCGCAGCGCCTGAAGACCGTCTCCTATCCCGCCGGCGTCGATGTGCAGGGCGCAGCCGTCTGGAGCGTGATCTACCCGGAGGGCGTCCTTCTCGACGTCGGCGAGTTCCGCCCGGTCTATGTGTCGGGCGACGTCCTGACCCCGAGCGCCCAGCCGTTCCGG
Source organism: Aureimonas phyllosphaerae (assembly GCF_900113065.1). Classification (GTDB taxonomy): domain Bacteria; phylum Pseudomonadota; class Alphaproteobacteria; order Rhizobiales; family Rhizobiaceae; genus Aureimonas; species Aureimonas phyllosphaerae. The sequence continues at coordinate 50,669 of NZ_FOOA01000007.1, read as the reverse complement.
GCGGGCCTCACGGTGGCGCAGGTGGTGGCGGTCGTCGGCGGCCCGAGCGTCTCGCGATCGCGGCAGGACCATTCGCTGGACCGCGCCGGGTTGGGCGAGGAGGAGACCGCGGCATTCTCGGCGCTGTTCCAGGCGCGGCTCAAGGTGGCACGCCTCGAAGCGGAGCTTGCGGGACCGGGCGAAGCCGACCTTGCCGCGGTTGCCGCCGACGGAGTCGAGCCGGCACTGGCCGAGCGTCTGCGCACGCTGGTCGGCGAACAGCTCGCGGCCCGCCGCGACGACCGCGAGAAGTCGCGCCGAAACATCGTGACGAGTATCGAGGGGTCCACCGCGCGCCTCGGCTTCCTTCGGCAGACGCAACGCAACCTCGCGGACGAGACCCGCAATTACGACGATGAGATCAAGCGCGTCGAGGACCTTCTGCAGAAGGGGCTGACCCCGATCGACCGGCTCCGGGCGGCCCAGCGCGGCGCTCTCCTGGTCTCGACCCGTTCGCTCGACACCCTGTCGGCGATCAGCGTGGTCGAGCGCGACGTGACCGATCTCCAGCGCGAACTCGCGAAGCTCGACGACACCGCACGCATGGAGAATCTTGCCGCGCTCCAGATCGCGTCGGCCGAGGCGAATCATGCGTCGGCGCATGTCGAGGGGCTACGCCAGAAGGCACGCATCGTGTCGGGAGTCGGCGACGAGCCGGAAGCGATCCGCTACTTCATCACGCGCAGCGGCGGCGCGTCGGCGCGGCAGGAGGTCGAGGCGACTGCCGTCCTCCAACCGGGCGATCTTGTCGAGGTCGTTCTGGTCGAGCCGCCTCGCGGGTCACTGCCCGAAGCCGATAGCGTCGCGCAGGTCGGCCCGGTCCTGCCGACCGTTGCGGCCCCGGATATGGCGCTGGCGGCCGCCGACGCTGCTGCGGCCGATCGGGTGCCGACGCCGACGCCGGCCCTGCACTAGGGTCGATCGTCAGCCGAAGATCAGCGCGCCGATCCCGGTCCAGATCATCGCGGAGATCCCGAGACCGAGCATGATGCCGCGGGCGGGCTTCAGGGCTTCGCCCGCTGGTGCGGTGGCAGCGCGCGAACGGCGGCGGGAGGGGTTGGCCGACAGGACGGAAGCGGACATGGCGAGTTCCCCGGATGGATCTGACGCCAGAATGCCGGACCGGCAGCTAACGCATTCCCTCGGCAATCCGTAAGATTCGACGCAAGCCCTACTTTGCGCCGCGCGGCTACCGAAACATCGTGGTCATCAGCCGTCGTCCGGCCTCATCGCACCGAACCAGGCCGATAGGATCGCGCGCGCGCCGTCCGAGACGCCGCCGAGAAGGGCCGGCGTATCACGGCCGCAGCGAAAGAGGGGCGCGCGGCGGTCGGCAAAGGCGACCGCGCGCTCCAGCCCGGACCCCGTCGGCCCTGCAACGTCCTGCGCTGCCCCGACGAGGCAGGGCGCCTCATCATCGCTCGGCGCCTTCAGCACGACGAGGAGGTCGGGCGTGCTCGATGCGGCATCGGGAAACCGGTAGCGAAGGACGGCGGCGAACGGGCGATCACCGAGAAGCCGCCACGTGACCGAACGGCCGAGCCGCCCGCCCTCGGGCGGCGGCGGCAGGAAGGCGTCGGGCCTGCCGAGGGCCACCTCGCGCGACGCCTCGTCGCCGCGCAGGAAGACATCGGTCCCGACGAGCCCGGAGCAGCGCAGGACAGCCCCGTCGCCCTGCCCTTCGCCAAACGGCCGGCAGAGACCGGCGATAAGCGGCGAGACCGCGCCGGTGATCTGCGAGGGCGGCGGAGCGGCGGGCTGCCCGGACAGGACGCCGAGAACGAGAAGCAGGGGATGCATCGAATGTCTCCCGTCTGGACCGATCCCTAGAGTTCGAGTGTGCCTTCGATCAGGATGGTCACCGCGCCGCCGATGAGGACCCGTCCCTTTCCGTCCGAGCGCACACGCACGCGTCCGAGGCGGCCGATCGCGGTTCCCTGCGCCGCCGTGTAGCGCTCCGGCAGACGACCCTCCCCCTCCAGCCAGCGGGCCAGCGCCGCATTCAGCGATCCGGTGATCGGATCCTCCTTGATGCCGTGCCAGACCGTGAGCATGCGCACCTCGACGTCGGCGTCGCCGCCGGGCGGATGCGCGCCGATCAACCCGATGCGGCGCTCGGTCGGAAAGCTCGCGCCGCGCGCGTCGGCGGCCAGCACGGCTTCCGCGCCGTCGAGCTCGATCGCATCCCAGGTCGGGCCGTTGTCGAGACGCACGGCGCGGCGCACCGCGCCGGAGGGAATGCGCAGCGCCGCCAGGGTTTCGGCGAGGCGCTCGGGCTCCATCGGCTGGATGCGGATCGGCGGCGCCACGAAGGCCGGGACCGGGCCGCTGCGGTCGATCTCGACGACCCCGATCGCGCATTCCTGGCGCACCAGCGCGGCATCGCGCGGCGTGCCGCCGGCCTGGAGCCACGCGGCGCAGCTTCCGAGCGTCGGGTGGCCTGCAAAGGGCAGTTCGCCGGTGGTGGTGAAGATGCGCACGCGGTAGTCGGCGGCCTCGGGATCGCTCGGCGGCAAGAGGAAGGTCGTCTCGGCAAGATTGGTCCAGGCCGCGAAGCGCTGCATCGCCTCGTCGTCCAGCCCGGCGCCGTCGAGCACCACGGCCAGACCGTTGCCGAGGGTCGGAACGTCCGAAAAGACATCGCACTGAATGAACCGACGACGCATGGCCTTTCCTTTCCACATCTCGCGCATGGATCGGCTTATGCGCCGCAGTGGCCGCCCCGTCCAGCCGGGTGCCTTGCCGTCCCCGGCGCGCTCGGCTACGCGCGAAATGCAAGCGCATCAGGTACGATCGGACAAGGGTGGCATGGCGACGATCTTCGGCTTCTCGGCGATCCTGATGTGGGCGCTTCTCGCGCTGCTCGCCGCGCGGAGCGGCACGATGCCGGCCTTCCAACTGGCGGCGATGACGTTCGCGATCGGAACCCTCGTCTGCCTCGTCCCGCTTCTCGTCCGGCCCGGCGGCCTGCGCGTCCTGCGCCAGCCGCCGCATGTCTGGCTCGTCGGGGTCGGCGGCCTGTTCGGCTACCACGCCCTGTATTTTGCTGCCGTGCGGGCCGCCCCGCCGGTCGAGGCGAGCCTCATCGCCTATCTCTGGCCGCTCCTGATCGTGGTCGGCTCGGCGCTCCTGCCCGGCGAGCGGCTGCGCTGGTACCATATCGCGGGGGCGGCGATCGGCCTGGTCGGCACGGCGCTGGTGATCGCGGGCCGCGGCGAGGGTCTCTCCTTCTCGCCCCAGTACACGCCGGGCTATCTCCTCGCCGCGACGGCGGCCGTGTTCTGGGCGGGCTACTCGCTCCTGTCGCGGCGGCTTGCCGCCGTGCCGAGCGAAGTCGTCGGCGGCTTCTGTGCGGCGACCGCGATCCTCTCCCTCCTCTGCCATCTCCTGTTCGAGGAGACGGTCTGGCCGACGGGCGGCGAGGAATGGGCGGCGATCGTCCTGCTCGGCCTCCTGCCCGTCGGCGCCGCCTTCTTCTCGTGGGACATCGGCGTGAAGCGCGGCGATATCCAGTTGCTCGGCGCTGCCAGCTATCTCGCGCCGATCCTCTCGACCCTGGCGCTCGTCGCCTTCGGCGAGGCGCCGTTTTCGCTCTCGCTTCTTGCGGCAGCGCTCCTGATCACAGGCGGCGCGGCACTGGCCGCCCTGCCGATGTTTCGAAAGCTTGCGATGCGCGGGGTCTCCTGAAGCCGTCCCGTAGCCGGGCAAGGATCGTTCACGCATCCTCGATCATCAGACAGACAGACTTTTAAGCCGCAGGTGAGACCTTCGCCCTCGAGAACAATTCAGGGGGGAACCATCCGCACCATGCGTCTTACGATCTCACGCAAGCTCGCCATGCTTATCGCGCTCGCCGCGATGGGCAGTCTCGCCGTGATGGCGGTCCAGCTCATGGAGCTGCGCTCCACCATCTGGGCCGACCGCCAGCACATGCTGCAGATGCAGGTCGAGGCGGCCGTCTCGGTGATGAAGCACTTCGCCGAGGAGGCGGATGCGGGTCGCATGACGCAGGAGCAGGCGCAGACCGCCGCGCGCGAAGCCGTGCGCAACGCGCGCTACGGCAAAGGCGAATACGTCTTCGCCTTCCTGCCGGACGGCACGCGCGTCATCCACGGCGACAGCAAACTCGAAGGCAAGAGCGGCTGGGATGAGCGCGACAGCAACGGTCTTTACCATATCCGGGCCCTGATCGCGAACGCGGCGAACGGCGGCGGCTTCACCAGCTACTACCGCACGCGCGTCGGTGAGGACGTGGCGCAGCCCAAGCTCTCCTTCACCACCCAGTTCGCGCCCTGGAACTGGACGGTCGGGACCGGCGTCTACGTCGACGACCTCGAGACGCTGTTCCGCTCGTCGCTCTACAAGGCGGCCGGCTGGAGCGCGGCGATCCTCGCCGTGCTGTGCGCCGCAGCCTTCGCCATCGCCGGCTCGATCTCCAAGCCCGTGATCCGTCTCACCGCCGACATGCGTCGCCTTGCCGAGGGCGACAAGACGGTCGAGGTCTCGGGCCTTGGTCGTCGCGACGAGATCGGCGCCATGGCCGAGACGGTGCAGGTGTTCAAGACCGCCGCGATCGAGAAGGAGCGGCTGGAAGCCGAGGCCGAAGCCTCGCGCATGGCGCAGGCCTCGACCCGCGAACGCCAGGCGGCGATCGACAGCGCCCGCGCCGAGGATCTGCGCGCCTTCGTCCATCTCGTCGAGACTAGCTTCGAGCGCCTCGCGTCGGGCGACCTGACGGTGCGCATGGACGCGGGCGTCGCGCCCGAGTTCGAGCCGATCCGTCAGACCTTCAACGCCTCCGTCGATTCGCTGGAGACCGCGATCGGCGCGGTGGTCGGCGCGATCGGGACGATCCGCCTCGGCCTCGGCGAGATCTCCAACGCGTCCAACGATCTCGCCCAGCGCACCGAGCAGCAGGCTGCCAATCTCGAGGAGACCGTCGCGGCGCTCGGCGAGGTGACGCGTGCAGTGAACGGCACGGCCGAGGGCGCCTCGAAGGCGCAAGGATCGGCCGCCGCCACGCAGAAGAACGCCGAGGCCGGTGGCGCGGTGGTCGCGCGCGCCATGGCGGCGATGGCCGAGATCGAGGATTCGTCCGGCAAGATCGGCCGCATCATCGGCGTGATCGACGAGATCGCCTTCCAGACCAACCTGCTGGCGCTGAACGCCGGCGTCGAGGCCGCACGTGCCGGTGAGGCCGGCCGTGGCTTCGCGGTCGTCGCGCAGGAGGTGCGCGGGCTCGCCCAGCGCTCGGCCGAGGCCGCCAAGGAGATCAAGACGCTGATCTCGGCCTCGGGGACGCAGGTCGAGGCGGGCGTCGAGCTCGTCACCGCCTCGGGGCGTAGCCTCGAGCAGATCATGGGCGAGGTCGCCGACATGAACCGGATCGTCGGCAAGATCGCGGGTTCGGCCCGCGAGCAGGCCGTGGCGCTTCGCGAAGTGTCGACGGCCGCCGACCAGATGGACAAGGTCACGCAGCAGAACGCGGCGATGGTGGAGGAGACGACGGCGGCCGCGCAGGCGCTCTCGGCCGAGACCGAGCAACTCGCCGCCCTCACCCGCCGCTTCCGCACCCGTGCCGGGGGCCTGGCGGCCGAGACCGCACCCGCGCGCGTCCCGCATCGCCCCGCCCCGGCGGCCTCGCGGCCGGTGGCGCAGATGCGAAGCGTCGCTCAGGCCAAGGCGAGCCCCCATGCCGCCGTGGCCGAGGACAGCTGGGAGGAGTTCTGAGACCGGACGCCCGCCGCGCTATCCGGCGCGCGGCGGGCGCGGCGTCGGCCGCCAGTCGGGCGGCGCCATCTCGAAGCTTTCGAACCGTAAGCCCGGCGCGACGGTGCAGGTGACGAGCGTCCATTCTCCGAGGCTCGTCGCCGTCTGCCACCAGCCGGCCGGCACGGTGAACTGGGGCGCCTCGCCGGTGAGGATGCCGGGCCCGAGCCGCTGGGCCGAGGCGTCGTGCCCGTTGGGCGACACGGTGATCACGAGCGGCGCGCCGGCATGCCAGGCCCAGGTCTCGGCGGCATCCGTCACGCGGTGCCACTCCGACGTCTCGCCGAGGTCCAGAAGGAAGTAGATCGCGGTCGAGCGCGCTCGGCCCGTCTCGTCCGTGGCGGTGTCGCGGAACGTCTCGCGATACCAGCCGCCCTCGGGATGGGGTGCGAGCTTCAGCGCCGCTATGACGTCGCGCGCCCTCAATATCCGTTCCTCTTCTCACGCAGCGCCGCGAACACGGCGACGGGGTCCTCGCCCGCCATGCCGAAGGCGGCCTGAAGCTCCGGGTCGTCCGCCCTGAGGAACGGATTGGTCCGCTTCTCGCGCCCGAGCGCGACGGGCAACGTCCCCTCGCCCCGCACCCGCAGCGCCTCGACCTCCTTCACCCGCTCCTGCAGGAGAAGGTTGCCGGGATCGACGTCGACCGCAAAGCGCGCGTTGGTCGCGGTGTACTCGTGCCCGCAATAGAGCAGCGTCTCGTCCGGCAGGGCGCGCAGGCGCTGGAGGCTCTCCCACATCGTCGCCGCATCGCCCTCGAACAGCCGGCCGCAGCCGAGCGAGAAGAGGGCATCGGCCGCAAACAGCGCGTTGGCCCCCGGCACGAAGTAGGCGACGTGCCCGGCGGTGTGGCCGGGCGTGTCGATCACCTCGACGCCGAGCGACCCGACCTCGAACCGGTCGCCCCCGCGCACGCCCCGGTCGATGCCGGGAATGCGGTCCCGCTCGGCCTCGGGGCCGATGACCTCGGCCCCGAACCGCGCCTTCAGCGCCGCGTTCGCCGCGACGTGGTCGCCGTGGTGATGGGTGGTCAGGATATGCGTCAGGCGCCAGCCCTCGCGCTCCAGGGCATCGAGGATCGGCCCCTCCTCCGGCGCGTCGATCGCGATCGTGTTTCCTGCCTGCGGGTCGTGCAGGAGAAGACCGATATTGGTCTCGCGACAGGGAAACTGCCGAATCGGATACTCTGACATCGCAAACCTCGCGCCTTGGCCTCGCCCGCGCTAGGTAGGGCGCGAGCCCTGCACCGGGAGAGCGGATGACGACCGTGAACGCCGACATCGTGGACCTGCGCGATTTCTACGCCTCGCGGCTCGGCGATGCCTGCGTGCGCTCGCTCGCCATGGCGCTCGGCACGGTGTGGAAGCCGATCCGCGACGAGCGCCTTGTGGGCCTTGGCTACGTCACCCCCTATCTCGACCGCTTGACCGGCGAGGCCGAGCGCACGCTCGCCTTCATGCCGGCGGCGCAGGGTGCGGTGAACTGGCCGCTCGGACGCCCCTCGCTCGCCGCCCTCGTCCACCCCGCCGAACTGCCGCTCGGTGACGCGGCCGTCGACCGCATCCTCATGGTGCACGCGCTGGAGTTCGCCGAGGATCCGGCGGAGATGCTGGGCGAGGCCTGGCGCGTCCTGGCGCCGGGCGGACGCCTCGTGATGGTCCTGCCGAGCCGCGGCGGAATGTGGTCGCGCTTCGAGCACACGCCCTTCGGCTCGGGCCGTCCCTGGTCGCGCGCGCAGGCGACCCGTCTCCTGCGCGACACGCAGTTCACGCCCGCCGGCTTCTCGGAGGCATTGTTCTTTCCGCCCTTCCGCCGCGAACGCTTCCTCAACCTCGCCGGCCCCTGGGACCGCGCCGGGCGTCGCTTCTGGCCGATCTTCGCGGGCGCGATCGTGATCGAAGCGGTCAAGCTCGTCTATCGCGGCATTCCCGTCACCAGCCGCGAGCGCAGCCGCATCCGCGCGATGCGCCCGGTGCTGGTGCCGCAGGGTCGTCCGGCGCTACACCTCGAAAAGCCGCCCGAGGCACCCTAGCTCCCGGCCTCGGCCATCGAACAGGAGTGCCTCCATGGAACAGCGCAAGCTCGGCCCCGATCTTCAGGTCTCCGCCCTCGGCCTCGGCTGCATGGGCATGTCGGAATTCTACGGCGCGGGCGACGACGGCGAATCGCTCTCCGTCATCCACCGGGGGCTCGACCTCGGCATCACCTTCCTCGACACGGCCGACATGTACGGCGTCGGGCGCAACGAGGAGCTCGTCGGGCGCGCGCTGAAGGGCCGCCGCGACCGCGTGGTGCTCGCCACCAAGTTCGGCAATGTGCGCGGGGCGAGCGGCGAGCGCCTCGGCATCAACGGCCGGCCGGACTACCTGCGCCGCGCCTGCGACGCCAGCTTGAAGCGCCTCGGGGTCGAGCACGTCGACCTCTACTACCAGCACCGGGTCGACCCGAACGTTCCGATCGAGGACACGGTCGGCGAGATGGGCCGCCTCGTGGAGGAGGGCAAGGTGCGCTTCCTCGGCCTGTCGGAGGCCGGACCCGAGACGATCCGCCGCGCGCACGCGACCCATCCGATCGCCGCCCTCCAGACCGAGTACTCGCTCTGGAGCCGCGACCCGGAGGCCGAGATCCTGCCCACTTTACGCGAACTCGGCATCGGCTTCGTGCCCTACTCGCCGCTCGGCCGCGGCTTCCTCACCGGCCGCTTCCAGACGCCCGAGGATCTGCCGGACGACGATTTCCGGAAAGGAAGCCCGCGCTTCTCGCCGGAGAATTTCGCCAAGAACCTGAAGCTCGTCGATACGGTGAAGGCGATCGCCAAGCGGAAGAACGCCGCCCCGTCCCAGCTCGCGCTCGCCTGGGTTCTGGCGCAAGGCGACGACATCGTGCCGATCCCCGGCACCAAGCGGATGCGTTATCTCGAGGAGAACGCGGAAGCCGTCCATGTCGAGCTGACCGCCGACGATCTCGCCGAGATCGACGAGGCCTTCCCGGCGGGAGCGGCCGCCGGCGAGCGCTACCCGGAAGCGGGGATGAAGGCGGTCAACCTCTGACGATCGGCTGCCGGGCGGCGCGTCAGCGCCGCCTCAGCACGAACACGCCCTGCGCGCCGAGGAGGTTCCACACCGCCCAGGGCAGGCGCATGCCGATGCGCTCGCCCGCGGAGTTCAAGGCGACCGCGCTTTCCACCTCGGCGCCCAGCTCGCGGGTCAGTTCGACGAAGTCGCGGATCGTGCAGAAGTGGATGTTGGGCGTGTCGTACCAGGAATAGGACAGGCTCTTCGTCACCGGCATCCGCCCCTTGAAGAAGAGCGACGAGCGCACCGACCAGTGGCCGAAGTTCGGGAACGACACCACGGCGCGCCGGCCGATCCGCAGGAGTTCGCCAAGCACGAGCTTGGGGTTGTCGGTCGCCTGGATGGTCTGCGAGAGGATCGCGTAGTCGAAGGCGGCGTCGGGATAGTGGACGAGGTCGCGGTCGGCGTCGCCCTGGATCACCGACAGGCCGCGCCGGACGCAGGCGTTGACGCCGGGCTGCGAGAGCTCGATGCCGCGCGCGTCGACGCCGCGCCGCGCCTGCAGGAGTTCCATCAGCGAACCGTCGCCGCAGCCGATGTCGAGGACGCGCGTGCCCGGCTCGACGAGTTCGGCGATGATGCGCAGGTCGACGCGCGCGCCCGCGTCCTCGAAGGCGACGCCCGGCGTCGTCGGCACCGGCAGGCTATCCACCGCGCTCATGAGAGGCCCCTCGCCTTGGCGGCCGCCGACACGAAGCCCTGCACCGCGCCGGTGAACTCGGGCTCGTCGAGCAGGAACGCGTCGTGGCCCTTGTCGGTCTCGATCTCGACGAAGGAGACCGAGGCGGCGTTGGCGTTCAGCGCATGGACGATCGCCCGGCTTTCGCTGGTCGGGAACAGCCAGTCCGACGAGAAGGACACGAGGCAGAAGCGCGTGCGCGCGCCGCGGAACGCCTCGGCAAGCCGGCCGCCGTGCTCGGCCGCGATGTCGAAATAGTCCATCGCGCGCGTGAGGTAGAGATAGGCGTTGGCGTCGAAGCGGTCGACGAAGGTCATGCCCTGGTGGCGCAGGTAGCTCTCGATCTGGAAGTCCGCCTCGAAGCCGAAGCCAAGCTTCTCGCGGTCCTGTAGGTTGCGGCCGAACTTGCGGTGAAGCGCGGCCTCCGACAGGTAGGTGACGTGCGCGGCCATGCGCGCCACGGCGAGCCCCTTGTGCGGGCGCGTGCCGTGCTGGAGGTAATGTCCGCCGCGCCAGTCGGGGTCGGCCATCACGGCCTGCCGCCCGACCTCGTGGAAGGCGATGTTCTGCGAGGAGTGGCGTGCGCCGGTGGCGATCGGCAGCGCCGCGAAGACGCGGGTCGGATAGGCCACCGTCCACTGCAGCACCTGCATGCCGCCCATTGAGCCGCCGATCACGGCAAAGAGCTGGTCGATGCCGAGCCGGTCGATCAGCATGGCCTGCGCCCGCACCATGTCGCCGATCGTCAGCACCGGCAGGTCGAGCGCGTAAGGGAGCCCCGTCGACAGGTCGACCGAGGCCGGCCCCGTCGAGCCCATGCAGGAGCCGATGACGTTGGAGCAGACGACGAAGAAGCGGTCGGTATCGATCGGCTTGCCCGGACCGATCAGGCTCGACCACCAGCCAGGCTTGCCCGTCACCGGGTTGGGGCTCGCCGCGTACTGGTCGCCCGTCAGCGCATGGCAGACGTAGATCGCGTTGGACTTGGCCGCGTTGAGTTCGCCATAGGTCTCATAAGCGATGTGGAAGGGCGAAAGCGTCCGGCCGGCGTCAAGGCGCAGCGGCTCGCCCTCGCCGAAGAAGGCGACCTTCGAGGAGGGCTGGCGCGCCTCGCGCGCGCTCAAGGTTTCTTCGGTGGCGGGATCGGCGATGATCGACATGGCCCGTGCTATCGCCGACCGTCCCGCAGCGCAACGGATTGTTGCGCTTCGTCTCGACAGGCGCAGCGGTGGGGAGTATGCGCGGGCGCATGTCACTTACCGGCCGACCGTCAGGACCCGCCATGACCAGCCTTCCCGCCCGCCCGCAGCCCAAGCCCGGCGTCCTCGACATCGAGGCCTACGTGCCGGGCAAGAGCAAGGCTCCGACGGGCGTCAAGCTGCACAAGCTCTCGTCCAACGAAACGCCGTTCGGCGCCTCGCCCGACGTGCAGGCCGCGCTGCGCGACGTGGCGGCCCATCTCGAGCTCTACCCCGACGGCCAGGCCGGCGCGCTGAAGGCGGCGATCGCCGAGGTGCATGGGCTGGAGCCCGCGCGCATCCTGTGCGGCAACGGTTCGGACGAGCTTCTCGGGCTTCTCGCGCAGGCGTTCCTGTCGCCGGGCGACGAGGCGATCCACACCGAGCACGGATTCCTCGTCTACGACATCTACATCCGCGCCGCCGGGGCGACGCCGGTGGTCGCGCGCGAGCGGGACGAGCGCGCCGAGGTCGACGCGATCCTCGCCTGCGTCACCGCACGCACCAAGATCGTGTTCCTCGCCAACCCGAACAACCCGACCGGCACCTACCTGCCGGAGACGGAGGTCCGTCGGCTGCATGCCGCGCTGCCGGGTCACGTCCTCCTCGTCCTCGACGCGGCCTATGCCGAATACGTCCGCCGGGAGGACTACGAGGCCGGCGCCAAGCTCGTCGCCGAGTTCGACAACGTCGTGATGACGCGCACCTTCTCGAAGATCCACGGCCTCGCGGCGCTGCGCATCGGCTGGATGCTCGCCCCCGAAGCCATCGTCGACGCGCTCGACCGCATCCGCGGGCCGTTCAACCTCAATGCGATGGCGATCGCGGCGGGCGCCGCCGCGATCCGCGACCGCGACCATGTCGAGAAGACCGTCGCGCACAACGACGCGTGGCTGGAGCGGCTGACGCGCGAGTTGTCGGCGCTCAACCTCCGCGTCACGCCCTCGGTCGGCAACTTCGTGCTGGTCCACTTCCCCGACGAGGCCGGTCGCACCGCGGCCGATGCCGACGCCTTCCTGACCGAGCGCGGCTTCATCCTGCGGCGCGTGGCGGGCTACGGCTTCCCCAACGCGCTGCGCCTCACGGTCGGCTCGAGCGAAGCCAACGAGGGCGTCGTCGCGGCACTGAAGGACTTCCTCGCGAAATGACGGAACCGCTCTTCGACAAGATCGCGCTGATCGGCATCGGTCTGATCGGCTCCTCGATCGCGATCAACATCCGCGACCGGGGCCTTGCGCGTCACGTCTCGATCGCCACGCGCCGCGAGGCGACGCTGCGCCGCGCCGAAGACCTCAGGCTCGGCACGAGCTACCATCTCGATCCGGCAGACGCCGTGCGCGATGCCGACCTCGTGATCCTCTGCCTGCCGGTCGGCTCGTGTGGTGCGGCGGCGGCCGCCATTGCCTCGAGCCTCAAGCCGGGTGCGATCGTCTCGGACGTCGGTTCGGTGAAGAAGGCGGTGGTGGACCAGATGCAGCCGCATCTGCCGCCCCACGTCCATTTCGTGCCCGGCCACCCGATCGCGGGCACCGAGCAGTCCGGCCCGGACGCCGGCTTCCTCGAGCTCTTCGAGAACCGCTGGACGATCCTCACCCCCCTGCCCGAGACCGACGAGGCGGCGACGGAGCGCTTGCGCGCCCTGTGGTTGGCGACCGGCGCCATGGTCGAGACGATGACGCCCGAGCACCACGACCTCGTGCTCGCGATCGTCTCTCACGTGCCGCACCTCATCGCCTACAACATCGTCGGCACGGCCGCCGACCTCGAGACGGTGACCCAGTCCGAGGTCATCAAGTTCTCGGCCTCGGGTTTTCGCGATTTCACCCGCATCGCGGCGTCCGACCCGACGATGTGGCGCGACATCTTCCTCACCAATCGCGAGGCGGTGCTGGAAATGCTCGCCCGCTTCTCGGAGGACCTTGCGTCGCTCCAGCGCGCGATCCGCTGGGGCGACGGCGAGGCGCTGTTCGACCTCTTCACCCGCACGCGCGCCATCCGACGCTCCATCGTGCAGGCCGGCCAGGACACGGAAGAGGCGAACTTCGGGCGCCTCAAGCCGCGCAAGGACCCGTGGAACGAGGCCGGCGCGCCCGGCGAATAGAGCCTTTTCGTCAGATGCGCGGCAGGCGGCCGAGGGGAATGAACCCGAGGCGGGCCTCGCCGTCGCGGACCGCGACGTCGAGCACCGTCTGGCCGCTCTCCTGACGCCCGACGAGGCCGATGCCGCTGGCGATCGTGGACGCGATGCCGGCGGTGCCAGGCACAAGCACCGAGACGAGCTGCGCGATCGCCTGCGGGTTCTGGAGCCCCAGGCGGAAGTCGCCGGAGATTTCGCCGGTCTCGGACACGCGGAACGGGCCGGAGACGTCCACCATTGCACCGACCGAGGAGCTCAGGCGCAGGGCGCGGATCATGCCGGCTTGCCCACGCAACGCCGGACCGACCTGGCCGCCGGGCACCCCGTCGCGCAGCCAGTTCGCCGCGCCGTCGACGGTGAGGTCGACGGCCAGATCGAAGGCGGGAATATCGCCGATCGGCGGGATGGTGGCGATGACGCCCGTATCCGACAGGGCGAAGTCGAGACCCGCCCCGTTCTGGCGGGCATGCGTCTCGAGCCGCGCCGAGCGGGCGAGCGGCGTCAGCGCCCCCGCTTCGCCGACCAGCGACAGGACGGGCTGGTCGACGGCGACCGACACACGCTCCAGCCCTTCGCTCCAGAGGCTCGTCGAGCCCTGCGCGAGCGACCAGCTCATTTCCATCGTGGGAAGGTCGGGAACCGTGGCGCGCAAGGGACCGGCGAGCTCGGCCACGATGTGGGATGGCTGGTAGACCTGCGCCGCGGTGCGCAGCGAGCCCGCCGACAGGCGGATGCCGTTCTCCGGGGCGTCGACGCCGACGCTGTCGCAGGACAGGCCGATGCGGAAGGGGTAGCCGAAGACGCCGCGGTTGTCGCAGGTGATCATGGTGCCGCCGCCCGCCGCCGCGTCGAGCGCCGAGGCGACGCGCCGGTCGAGTTCGCCCGCCAGCCAGTACCAGGCACCGGTGAGGGCGGCCGCCAGCACGACGACGAGGATCGCGACGCCCGCGAAGACCCTGCCCGCGCCGGAGCGACGGCCCGTTTCCCCATCCGCCCTTGACCTTGCCATCCCGGCATCCTTTCTGCACGGCCGAACCGGCGCCTTCATGAAGCGCCGGGAACGGGAATGGCAAGAGCGATGGACGATTTGTGGGTGTTCGGATACGGCTCGCTGATCTGGCGGCCGGGCTTCGAGTACGAGGAACGCGCCAAGGCGCGCCTTGCCGGCTTCCACCGCTCGCTCTGCATCTATTCCCATGTCCATCGCGGCACGCCGGAGCGGCCGGGGCTGGTGTTCGGCCTCGACCGCGGCGGCTCCTGCGTCGGCATGGCGTTCCGTGTCGCGGCGAGCCGCGCCGAGGCGACGATCGCGTATCTGCGCGAGCGCGAACTCGTGACCAGCGTCTATCTCGAGACGACCCTGCCGGTGCGCCTTCTCGACGGACGGCCGGTGCGCGCACTCGCTTATGTCGTGGACCGCGGCCACTCGCAATATGCGGGCCGGCTGTCGGTGGAAACGGCGGCGGCGCTGGTCGGGCGCTCGCACGGCCAGTCCGGCGCCAATCGCGACTATGTGCTCTCCGCGCTCGCCGAGATCCGCGCGCTCGGCCTCAGCGACCGCTGGCTCGAAGGGGTCGCCGCGCGGCTCTAGAGCCCCTGCGTGCCCGCCGGCGCGCGCTCCTCGACCGCCGGATGGGGGTCGGGATCGGCAAGGAGCCGCGTCACCAGATCGCTCTTCGGCAGGTCCGGCCGTTCGGCATAGGCGCGTTTGACGAGGTCGAGCGAGCGGGCTTCGATCCGGTCGCGCAGTTCCGAGATGAACGGCTCGCGCTCCAGCCCCGGCGGGATCGGCTCCAGAAACTCGGCCCGGATCGTCCCCGGCTCGCGGCGCACCGCCTGGCGCGGCCAGAACAGGCCGGAATTCAGGGCCACGGGCACGACGGGCAGCCCGAGTTCGGCGTAGAGATAGTGGATGCCGGGGCGGTAGTTCGGCGCGGTGCCGGGCGCCGAGCGGGTGCCTTCCGGGTAGATCACGATCTGCCGCCCCTCGGCCACCGCCTTGCGGGCGCCGGCCAGGAGCGAGGGCAGGACGGCGGCGCGGCGCGAGCGGTCCACCGGGATCATGCCCATGGTGCGCGCGTACCAGCCGAAGACCGGAATGCCCATCAGCTCCTTCTTCAGGATGAAGGTCGGGCGCTCGACCACCAGGAGAAGGACGATCACGTCCCAGAAGGACTGGTGCTTGGCGGCGACGATGCAGGGGCCGTTCGGCACGAGGTCGGCCTTCTCGACCACGGAATGCGTTCCGGCCACATGGCGCAGCAGCCAGAGGCTGTTGCGGGCCCAGCCCTTCACGGTGCGCCAGCGCGCCTCTTCCGAACGGAGGAAGAAGACCGGCAGGTTGATGAGGAGCTGTCCGATCAGGTGCGTGTAGAACAGGACCTGGAACAGCACGGAGCGCAGGGTGATCATCGGGCGAAAGGCTCGGGAAGTGCGGCGGCCCACGGGCGGGCGCCTTCTCATACGGGGTGCGGCGGCGGAGGGGAAGCGGCGCGCGCCTAGTCCGACCGCTCGGCCACGCGGTGATGCGTGCTGCCGCTCAAGGTCGAGAGATCGACGCCGGTCGCCAGCCGCGCCTTTACCACCAGCACCTTGGCGTATTCGGTGACGAGCAGGCGCAGGCCGAGCCGCGTCGGCCAGCCGTCGCGCCGCCACAGCTTCTCCGGCGATACGGGGTAGGGCACGATCGCCGGCGGGTCCGACACGCCGCTCATCTCGAGGAGCGAGCGGGGAATGTGGTAGTCGCTGGTGACGAGCAGCAGCCTCGCGAAGCCGTGCTCCTTGGCCCAGCGGGCCGTCGCCTCGGCGTTGCCGATCGTGTCCATCGCCTCGTAGTCGAGGTCGACGCAGCAGTCGATCAGCGCCATCTCGGTGCCGGTGGCGCGCGCGATGGCGCCGGCGCTCGTGTCACGGTTCACGCCGCTAATGAGGAGCCGACGCCCCTCGCCCTCGCGCAGGAGCCCGATCGCCTTGCGCAGGCGCTGCTCGCCGCCCGTCAGCACCACGATTCCATCAGCATGGGCGGCGGTCGGCGGCGCCGACAGCGCCGCGACGTCGCTCGCGAACCGCGCGAAGCCGCCGACGAGATAGGCGCCGCTCGCCAGGACCGCGAACAGCACGAGCCATGCGATGCGGCGCGGCCAGCGGCTGCGCCGTTCCTCCAGTGCCCTCACCGCACCGCCTCGCGTTCAGAGCGGTCGCTCGTATTCATTCTCATCCGTCCACCGGCGACAGCATGTCGATCGCGGCCAATTGGCTGGTGACCGTGATGCGGGAGGTGAGTGCGGTCAAGACGCCGATCAAGACCACCAGCGCCGCCGTGCCGCCATAGCCCCACCAGGAGATGGCGAACGAGCCGAACAGCGCGCTGATCTGATCGGCCTCCGGCGTCGCCTGGTTGGCGCGCGTCCACTGGCCGATCGCCAGGAACACGAGGAAGGCGCAGGCGCCCCCGGTCACGGCCCCGATCAGCCCGAGCTTCAGGAAATGGCGCTGGAACTCGCCCGCGATGAAGCCGCTGCGCGCGCCGACGAAATGCAGAACCTCGATGATGTGGCGGTTGCCCGTCATTGCGCCGCGCGTCGCGAAGACGACGGTGAGAACGGTCGCGATCATCACGAGGCCGAGGATCGCGATGCCGATCAGGACCGTCGCATGGGCCATGGAGACGAGGCGCGAGACCCAGGCGCGGTGGTCGTCGAGGCTGGCCTGGGGGACCGCGGCGCGAACCGCCTCGCGCAGGCGCTGGAAGTCGGGCGGCGAGCGCTCGTCGATGCCGACGATCACGAGGCGCGGCACCGGCAGTTCGTCGAGGTCGAGGCCCTCGCCGAGCCAGGGCTCCAGAAGCCGCCCGGTCGCCGCGTCATCGAGCGCGCTCGCCGACACGACGCCGGGAACGGCCAGCACCGTTTCGCGGACTTTTGCCAGCGCCGCGGCCATGTCGAGACCTTCGTCCGGCCGGATCTGCACCGTCACCTCGCGCGCGATCTCGCTCTGCCAATCGGCCGCCGTGTCGGCGACGAGCGTGACGGCGCCGAGCGTCAGGCTGGCGAGAAAGGTCATGATCGCGATTACAGTCAGGAGCGCGCGGCCCGCGACGTTGCCGGGCGGCACGATCGGGGTCGGCCGCGCCTCGGCGCGCGCACGCCACCATGCGAGGAGGGCGCGCGGATCAGTCATAGATCTGCAGCCTCCCCTCGGCGAGGATGAGGCGGCGCGCCTCGACCTGGTCCATCAGGCCGAGGTCGTGGGTGGCGATGACGACCGCCGTGCCGGTGCGGTTGAGTTCCATGAAGAGACGCAGGAGGCGGCGGGCGAGCGGCGGGTCGACGTTGCCGGTCGGCTCGTCGGCGAGAAGGATGTCGGGCCGGTCGATGAGGGCCCGCGCGATCGCCGCGCGCTGCTTCTCGCCGCCCGACAGCACCACGGGCGAAGCGTCCATGCGCTCGCCGAGCCCCACCCACTTGATGAGGTCCTCGACGTCGCGCCGGTAACTCGCCTCCTCGCGCCCGCGCACGCGCAGGGGAAGCGCGACGTTCTCGTAGGTCGTGAGATGGTCGAGCAGGCGAAAATCCTGGAACACGACACCGATGCGGCGGCGGATCGCGGGCAGATCGGTGCGCTTCAGGGTCGAGGCGTCCTTGCCGAGCACGGTGATCATGCCGCGCGTGGGTTTGAGCGCCAGGAAGAGCATGCGCAGGAGGCTGGTCTTGCCGGCCCCTGACGGTCCCGTCAGGAACTGGAAGGACTTCGACCGGATCTCGAAGGTCAGGTCGCGCAGGACTTCCGGTCCCATGTCGTAACGCAGGCCCACGTTCTCGAACCGTATCAAGCCGCCCCGGCCTCCCTCTCGCACCGGCGCCGCGCGGCGCCGAACCTCGTCCCTGATCCATCATTCCGGCCGCATTCGGGCCGCGTTCTCGATCCCACAAGCTTCCGTTAACCATAGGAGCTTACCGAATCCTGACCTGTCGCGCCGATCTCGCGCGCGATCTTAATCGGAAGGAGGGTGGCATGGAGTCGATCCACCGCGAAACCCGGCGCAGCCGGCTTCGGGACGACTGGCGCAACGCCCGCGGCCTCGTGATCGAGGGCCACGTCGTTTCAGGCGGCCGCTCGTCCTTCGCACCGCCGTCCGTGCCCCGCTGGGGCGCGGCGCTCGAGGCCGCGTCGCGGTTCGCGCCCGCAACGCCGGGCCTCACCCGTCTCGCGCTGCCGGCCGGCGTCGCGCTGGCGGCGCTCGCCGTCTTCGCGCTCCTGCCCGGCGAGCCCGTGCGCCATGGCGCGGCTGAGTCGAGCGTGCGCGTCGCCGCCGCCCCGCAGGTGGTCCGATGACCCGGGTTCGCGGGCGCGAGCTGGAAGTCCTCTTCGGCGAGGAGGCCATCGTGCGCGAGATCGACCGCATGGCGGGCGAGATCGCGGCGAAGGAGCCGGAGAATCTCCTCGTCGTCGCCGTGCTGAAAGGCTCGTTCGTCTTCGCCGCCGACCTCATCCGCGCGCTGCATCGACACGGCGTCGCGCCTGAGATGGAGTTCATCTCCCTCTCCTCCTACGGCGCGGGCACCGTCGGCGGCGACGTCAGGATCGTGCGCGACGTCGAGGGCGCGATCGAGGGCCGCAAGGTGCTGATCGTCGACGACATCCTGGAATCGGGCCGCACGCTCCTCTTCGCGCGCGACCTGATGCTGAAGCGCGGTGCCACGGCTTGCGAGATCGCGGTTCTCCTCGACAAGAAGATGAAGCGCGCGGCCGCGATCGAGGCCGAGCATGTCGGCTTCGACTGCCCGGACGTCTTCGTGGTCGGATACGGCATGGACGTCGGCCACGCCTTCCGCGAGCTGCCTTTCGTCGGTCGGGTCGTGGACTGAACGCCCCCTCGGGACATTTAAGGTTCTGCGCGCGTTTGCGCGTGGAGCCGCAGCGTCGCCGACGCGTTGTCGCCTCCAATCGGATCAGGAGTAGACGCCAATGCCCAAGCCGTCATGGATCACCCTCGCCCTGGTCCTGGCGATGGGCGAGACCGCGCTCGCAGCGCCCCCGATGCCCGACCTCTCGGAAAGCGCGATCAATTCGGCAAGCTTCGAGGACTGGACGGCGCGGCAGCAGGCCGCCGACGCCGCGGCCGAGAACCCGGGCGACCAGCCGGCCGACGATGATGCCGCCGCCCCGGTCGAGGACGGCGACGAACCCGCCCCGCCGGAAGGCTCGCAGACTGCAAGCCCGACCGCCGAGCCGCCCGCGGAGGCCGAGCCGGAGGATGCGCCGGACCCGTTCATGATTCGCGTCCAGGTGCTTCTCGACCGCGCCCACGCGTCGCCGGGCGTCATCGACGGCCGTTCGGGCGGCAACACCGAGAAGGCGATCCGCGCCTACGAGGAGGCGCACGATATGAGCGTCGACGGCGTCGTGGACGAAGCGCTCTGGAAGGCGCTCTCAGTGGATGGCGGCGCGGCGGTGAAGACCTACCAGCTGACGCGCGAGGACATCGACCAGCGCTACATCTCCGAGATCCCGTCGGACTACGGCGCGATGGCCAAGCTCGACTGCCTCTGCTACCGCGGCCCCTCGGAAATGCTCGCCGAGCGGTTCCACATGGACGAGAAGCTGCTTCTCGCCCTGAACCCCGGCGCCGACTTCAAGTCCACCGACACGAAGCTCATCGTCGCCGACCCCGGCGCGCCGCCGGAAGGCGAGGTCGACCACATCGTCGTCGACAAGTCGAAGGGCGAACTCTTCGCCTACGACGCGGACAACCGCGTTCTGATGTCGGCCCCCGCCACGATCGGCTCCGACGACACGCCCTCGCCGAGCGGCACGATGAAGGTCAACGGAAGCGCGCCCAACCCGACCTACGAGTACGATCCGGACAAGAACTTCCAGCAGGGCAAGAACCGGAAGAAGCTGACCATTCCCGCAGGCCCGAACGGCCCCGTCGGCGCGATGTGGATCGACCTGTCGAAGCCGACCTACGGCATCCACGGCGCGCCCGAGCCCTCGCAGATCGGCAAGACCGGCAGCCACGGCTGCGTCCGCCTGACCAACTGGGATGCGGAAGCGCTCGCTGAGCTCGTCCAGCCGGCCAAGACGACGGTCGAGTTCAAGGGCTGAGGGCGCGCGGAGCGCCTTCACCAACGGTTAGCCCTGTTCGGTAAGGGTTCGGACAAGGATCGCCCCGCATACTCCGTGCCACGGACCGGGTCTTGCCCTGTCCGGCCGGTGCTTTCCGGCGCATGCGAGGAAGAGGACACCATGGCCCGAATCTTGATCGCCGAGGACGACACCGGCATCCGGCTTCTCGTGGCGCGTGCCCTGCGCCTCGAAGGCCACGAGGTGCTGGTCGCCGAGGACGGCGAGATGGCGGTGGACATTCTCGCCGAGGAGAACGGCGCGTTCGATCTCCTCCTGTCCGACATCCGCATGCCGGGCATGACCGGGATCGAACTCGCCCACGCGGCCCATGCGACCTTCCCCGACCTGCCGATCCTCTTGATGACCGGCTATGCCGAGCAGAAGGAAGCGGCCGAGGACCTGTCGGCCTTCATTCTCGGCGTCGTCGAGAAGCCCTTCACGATCGCCGAGATTCGCCAGCGCGTGGCGCATGCGCTGCGCGGCTCGACCGCCACGCAGACCTCCGAACCGCTCCGCCGCTACGCCTGACGCGTCACGCCTTCCGCGCGACCATGAACAGGCGCGGAAAGGCGAGGAGCCGCCGACCGTCGGCGCGCGGCGGGTAACGCCGGTCCATTTCCTCAGTGTAGCGCTGGGAGAACGCCGCCCTCATTGCCGCGTCGAGCGGGTCGAGAAACGGCTTCAGTCCCGTCGACGTGAACCAGTCGGTGATCGCCTGCGGCGATTCCATCGGATGGTTGTAGACCGTCGCCCACACGTCGACCTCCGACGCCTCCGCCGCCAGCCAGTCGTAATAGCGCTCGCGCGGGGCGATCACCTCGCGCGCCTCGTCCATGCCGCCGAGGACCGCCGCGAACGGCGCTTCCGCCGCGATGTCGCGCATGGCCACCTGCGAGGGATCGCCGAGATTGTCGGGGATCTGCGCAGCGAGGAGACCGCCCGGGCGCACATGCGAGAACAGCGCCGGCAACAGCTGCGCATGCCCCGTCACCCATTGCAGAGCGGCGTTGGAAAACAGGAGATCGAAGGAGACGCCCGGTGCGAAGGCGCCGATGTCGGCACGCTCGAAGCGGGTGTCCGGGAGGCGGCGTCGCGCCGCTTCCAGCATCGACTCCGACATGTCGTAGCCGATGATCTCGGCCTCCGGAAAGCGCTCGACGAGGAGCGCGGTGGAGTTGCCGGGGCCGCAGCCGAGGTCGGCGATCCGCAGACCCGCACCGCGCTCGCCCGCGCCGATCCGGCACCGGGCAAGGAGATCGCGCGCGGGCCGGGTGCGTTCGTCCTCGAAGCGGGAGTAGAGCCCCGGGTTCCAGTCGACCATGGCAAGCGATCCTTCGGGCGTGCGGATGCCCGCTTCTACGCCCACCGACCTTCCGCGCCAACCCGCCGGCGACGCGTCAGGGCGTCTGCAGGAGGCGCTCGAGGTACTGCCGCTCCTGTTCCGGCGACAGCTGGTGGCCGAGGCGATCGCGGATCTGGTCGAGGATGCGGCGCGCGCGCTGGATGTCGATCTCGTCGGGCACGCCGACATCCTGCCCGAAGTCCGGTCCCTGCGTCTGGCGTTCGCGACCGAGCGGGTCGCGGCCGGAGCGCTGCTGGCCCGGAGCCTGACCGAACTGGCCGGGACCACCCGGCTGCATGCCTTGGCCCGGCTGCTGGCCCTCGCCCTGCCCTTGCCCCTGCATCGCCTGCATCTGGTTCATCGCGTCCTGCGCGCCGCGGCGGAGCGCGCTCATCGCCTCGCCCTGCTGGCCGACGGCCTCGCCATCGTCGCCCTGGCCGATCGCGCCTTCAGCCCGCCCCATCGATTCGCCGGCCTGGCCGAGGTCGTCGCTCGGCTGCAGTCCCTGACCGCGCATCGCCTCCTGCAGAGCCTGAAGGTCCTTCTGAAGCTGGCCCTGCTCGGCCTGCAGGCGTTCCTGCATGGCGCGCAGCTCCTCCGCCGTCATCGGGGCCTGCTGCCCTTGCTGACCCTCCTGTCCCTGCTGAGGCTGCTGGCCCTCTCGACCCGGTTCGCCGCCGCGCTCATTCTCCATCTGGCGGCGCATCTGCTGCCGGCCGAGCTCGAACGTCTCGTCCATCAGCTTCTGCTGGCGCTGCAGCATCTCGCCGAGCTGGTTCATCTGCTGCTGCATCGGGCTCTGCTGCCCGGACTGCTGCTGGCCCTGGTTCGGGCGCATGGCCTGCAGGCTGTCCATCATCTCGCGCAGTTCCGACAGAAGCTGCTGCGCGGCGTCCTTCGACCCGGAGCGTGCGAGGTCCTCGATCTTGTCGAGCATCCGGTCGAGATCCTGAGGGCGGATCTCCTGCGCTTCGCCCATCTGCGACAGGCTCTGCGGCGGCATGTTGCGCATCGCCTCGGCCATGGCCTGCATGTATTCCTGCATGGCCTGGCGCAGCTCCTGCATGAGCTTGGCGATCTCCTCGTCGCTTGCGCCGTTCTCGAGCGCCTCGCTGAGCTGCTCCTGCAGGTCGCGAAGCCGCCGCTCGGAGGCGCCGAGATCGCCGTCCTCGATGCCGATCGCGATCTGCCAGAGGAAATCGACCGCCGAGACCAGCGTCTCGTCGTCCGGCGCGTGGGCGATGCGCTCGCGCACGGCGCGCAGCGCCAGGTAGTGCGAGGGGTTCGGAATGAACTCGTCGCCGCGCAGCGTGATCGCGTCGAGCATCGAGACGACGCGCGGCACGGCGTTGGCGTCGAGCGCGAGGATCCGGCGCTGCTCGACCACGGCCCGCGCCATCGGGTCGGTGAAGCGGCGCTCGGGGAGCGTCACCTCCAGCGGCGGCGTCTCGCCGACCTGTCCGGCATCGTCGCGCACGGTCAGCGTCAGCGCGGCGCGCGTTCCGGCATAGGGGCTGTCGGCGAGCGCGAGGCTGGTGCGCCCTTCCGACTCGCCCGCGCGTCGGCGCGGCAGGGACAGGGCCGGCTCGGGCGGCGCGATTAGCGGCCGCGCGCCGGGCGCCACCGGCTCGCGCGTCGCGAGCTTGGCCTCGCCCGACGCGACGCCGTAGTCGTCGCTCACCGCAAAGGCGAGATTGAGCGAGCCGTTGCGCCCCGGCTCCGGCTCTCCGCGGAAGGCGACGGTCGGCGCATGGTCCGGGGTGACCGAAAAGGTCCAGGCGCCGAGTTCGCGGAACGTCGTCGCGATGCGCGCGGTGCCGCTGGCCTGGAGGGGAAGCTCGTACTCGCCGGCCACGGGCGCATCGGCCTCCTCGAGCGCCGCCGCATCGGCCGGCGCCTGCCCCTCGGGCACGACGGGCGCGATCGGTGCGGCATCGCTGCCCTCCGGCCGAAAGCTCACGTCGGTGCCGCGGCGGTCGGACACGCGCAGCGACAGGACGGTGCCCTCCGGGACCTCGATCGGGCCGGTCGCGCCCACATCGGCGCTGAGAAGGATCGGCGCGCGGCCGGTGTAACCCGGCGGCGTCGCCCAGGCATCGACCCGCACGCCCGCGACGAGCGCGGTCTCGAACGGCGCCACGGCATCGGCGATGCGCCCGCCCCGCGGCCCGAAGGAGAAGGCGAATCCGGTGACGACGAGGAGCGCCAGCACGGCGCGCAGGCCATAAGGGTCGATCGCATAGGTGCGCGTGCGCGGCCCCGACGCGCGAAGGCCCCGGAGCCGCTCGGCCATGCGGCGCTGGTGCTCGCGCCAGAGCGCGGCGGCGAAATCGTCGCCCGCCGGCACCCGGTCCTCCTGCGCCTGCAACGGCTGGTGCTGGAGCGCGCTGTCGGCCTCGACCCGCCGCGCGACGTCCGCCTTGGTCGGCAGGCGCACGCGCCGCGCGCCCCAGAGGATGGCAAGAGCGCCGAGAGCAAGGACGACGAGTAGCGCGATGCGCAGCCAGTCCGGCACGGCGGCGAGGATGCCGAACCAGGCGAGGACGAGGAAGATGCCACCGAGCGCCACGAGGCGCACCGCGACCGGCCAGGTCCGCTCGACCAGAAGCGCGGCAAAGGCGGCACCGCGCACGGAGGCGGTGCGGGCCATGTCGAAGCCGGAGGTTTCAGGACCCATGAAGCCGCTTTCGAAACGGGCGGGCCGTGCCGCCGCCGGCTCGGGCTCCGCGCCTCATCGCGAGGGGCGTGGCCGGCGATCGCAGCCGCCGGGCGCCCTCAAGTCATTCAACAGACTAACAGCTTTTGAGGCGAAGGCGAGGCGCTGACGCGGGCGTGATGCCGCGCCGTCCCAGGTCTCAGAGCCAGGGCGGCAGGCGGTCGAGCGCAATCAGGTCCTCGACCTCCATGCGCGAGCGCACCACGGCGTAGGCGTCGTACTTCACCAGCACCTCGGGCACCAGCGCCCGCGTGTTGTAGGTGCCGGACTGCACGGCCCCGTAGGCCCCGGCCGAGGCGACGGCGAGAAGATCGCCGGCGTTCGCCGCCGGCAGCGAGCGGTCCTTGGCGAGGAAGTCGCCGCTCTCGCAGACCGGGCCGACCACATCGGCGGTCACGAAATCGGCATCGCGATCGGGCTCCACCACGGGCCGGATCTCGTGCCAGGCCTCGTAGAGCGTCGGGCGGATCAGGTCGTTCATCGCGGCGTCGACGATCAGGAAGGTGCGACCCGCCTCTTCCTTGCGGTAGATCACCGAGGTGACGAGGATGCCGGCATTGGCGGCGATCAGCCGGCCCGGCTCGAAGATCACCTTGGCGCCGAGGTCGCGCACATGCCGCTTGACGATCTCGGCATAGGCCGGGGGTCCGGGCGGCAGCTCGTTGGACTGGCGGTAGGGCACGCCGAGCCCGCCGCCGAGGTCGATATGGGTGATGTCGTGGCCCCGGCCGCGCAGGCGGCGCACGAGTTCGGCGAGCTTGGCGAAGGCGAGGTCGAAGGGCTCGAGATCGACGATCTGCGAGCCGATATGCATGTCGATGCCCGAGACCGCGATGCCCGGCAGCGTCGCCGCAAGGTCGTAGACCGCCTCGGCACGCTCGAAGGCGATGCCGAACTTGTCGGACTTCTTGCCGGTCGAGATCTTGACATGCGTGCGGGCGTCGACGTCCGGGTTGATGCGGAACGAGACACGGGCGGTGCGCCCCGAAGCGGAAGCGCGCACCGAGATGGCGTGAAGCTCGGGTTCCGATTCGACGTTGAAGCAGAAGATGCCGGCGTTGAGGCCCGCGTCGATCTCGGCCGCCGTCTTGCCGACGCCGGAGAACATGATCTTCTCCGCCGGAATGCCGGCGGCGAGCGCCCGCGCGAGTTCACCACCCGACACGACGTCGGCGCCGGCACCCAGCGCCGCCAGCGTCTTCAGCACCGCCTGGTTGGAGTTCGCCTTCATCGCGTAGCAGACGGTGGCGTCGATGTCGGCGAAGGCGTCGGCGAAGACGCGGTAGTGCCGCGTCAGCGTCGCGGTGGAATAGCAGTAGAACGGCGTGCCGACGTCGGCCGCGATCGACCTGAGATCGACGCCCTCGGCATGGAGGATGCCGTCCCGGTATTCGAAATGGTTCATGGCGTCGCCTTGGGCGGTCTAGTTCAGAAGGCCGTCGAGGACGAAGCGCTTCTTCTCGGCATTCGGGTTGGTGGTGACTTCGGTCGGCAGCACCGAGCGATCGCTGGCGAGCGGCGCGACCTTCGGCAGGCGGGCGGTGCCGGTCGCGTCGGGAACGATGGCTCGCGACACCTGCCCGTCGGCACGCGTCGCCACGGGCACGGCCTTGCGCCCGCATCCGGCCAGCGCCAAGGCGGCCACGAGGCCGAGGCAGATCGCGTAAGCTGGTTTCGTCATGCTGTCCGGCATCCCGTCGCCCATCGGTCCGGGCGCGTCGCGCCCGGCTGCCTCGTGCTTACCCCGTCCGCGCAGCTTTCTCTAGCCTTCGGCACTCAAGCGCTCGCGCCAAGCCTTGGCTTGTGCGCGCACGCCCTCGGGTGCCGTGCCGCCGAAGCTCGTCCGGCTGGCGACCGATGCGTCCACGGAGAGGACCGAATAGATCTCCTCGCCGATCCGCGCCTCGATCGACCGGAGGTCGGCGAGCGGCAGGTCCTCCAGCGCGACGCGACGCTCCTCGGCGAGCGCCACGACGCGGCCGGTCACATGGTGGGCCTCGCGGAACGGCAGCCCGAGTTCGCGCACCAGCCAGTCGGCGAGATCCGTCGCGGTCGAGAAGCCGGCACCCGCCGCCGCGCGCATCTTGGCCGCATTGACCTGGAGATCGCTCACCATGCCGGTCATCGCGGCGAGCGCCAGCGCCAAGCTGTCGACGGCGTCGAAGACCTGCTCCTTGTCCTCCTGCATGTCCTTGGAATAGCTGAGCGGCAGACCTTTCATGATGGTCAGGAGCGCCACCAGCGAGCCGGCGATCCGGCCGGTCTTGGCGCGCACCAGCTCGGCGGCGTCGGGATTCTTCTTCTGCGGCATGATCGACGAACCGGTCGAGAAGGCGTCCGACAGGCGCACGAAGTCGAACTGCGGCGTCGACCAGATCACGATCTCTTCGGCAAGGCGCGACAGGTGCGTGGCACAGATCGCCGAGGCCGACAGGAATTCCAGCGCGTAGTCGCGGTCGGAGACGGAATCCAGCGAGTTGCGCGTCGGCTCGCGGAAGCCGAGCGCCTCCGCCGTGCGATGCCGGTCGATCGGAAAGCCGGTGCCGGCCAGCGCGGCGGCGCCGAGCGGCGATTCGTCCATGCGGCGCATCGCATCCTGCACCCGGCCGCGGTCGCGCGCCGCCATCTCGACATAGGCGAGGCAATGGTGGCCGAAGGTGACGGGCTGAGCGGCCTGAAGATGGGTGAAGCCCGGCATCACGGTCGCCGCATGCTCCTGGGCGCGGGTCAGCAGCGCCTCCTGCAACGCGCGCAGCGCCCGGTCGAGGTCCTGTGCTGCGCCCTTCACGAACAGGCGGAAGTCGACGGCCACCTGGTCGTTGCGCGAGCGCGCAGTGTGCAGACGCCCGGCCGCCGGGCCGATCAGTTCGGCAAGCCGCGCCTCCACGTTCATGTGGATGTCCTCGCGCGCCTTCGAGAAGGCGAAGCGTCCCTCGACGATCTCGGTGCGGATCAACTCCAGACCGCGCCTGATTTCCGCCGCGTCTTCGGCCGAGATGATGCCTTGATTCCCGAGCATTTCGGCATGGGCGATCGACCCGACGATGTCTTCCCGGTAAAGGCGCTTGTCGAAGTCGATCGAGGCGTTGATCGCTTCCATGATCGCGCTGGGACCGGAGGCGAAGCGTCCGCCCCACATCTCGTTGCTCGTCGTCTTGTCCACGAAAAGGCCTTTCCTGCCGATGTCCGACCCGAAGCAGACCCCGTCCCCCGCCCCCCGGCCTTGGGGCACGAAGCGGATCCTGAGCATTGCGCTCGCCGGCGGACTGCTCGCCGGAGCCCTCGGCGTATACGTGATGGAAACGCGCTCTGGCAACGAAGCGGTGGCGGCCTGCCCCGCCGCGGCGGCCCTTTCGGCGGCGCTCGACGGCGCGGCGCGTGGCGAGGTCGCGGCGATGCGTCCGCTGGAGACCCCGTTCGACGTCTCCGCGCTGCGTTTCAAGGACGGGGATGGCCGCGACACCAGCCTCGCCGCCCTGAAGGGCCAGTCGCTCCTCGTCAATCTCTGGGCGACGTGGTGCGCGCCGTGCCGCGCCGAGATGCCGGCGCTCGATCAACTCGAGCGCGAGGCGGGCGACGAGAGCTTCGCGGTGGTGCCGATCAACGTCGACATGGGCGACGACGCCAAGCCACGCAGGTTCTATGCCGAGACGGGCCTCAAGTCCCTGCCCTACTACCGCGACGAGACGATGGGCGTCTTCAACGACCTGAAGCGCCAGGGCGTGGCGCTCGGCCTGCCGGTGACGCTGCTGGTCGACGCGGGCGGCTGCGCGCGGGCCGCGATGAACGGGCCGGCGGAATGGGCGAGCCCCGACGGTCTGCGTCTCATCGACGCCTTGAAGGGCGGTGGCGCCTGACGATCAGGCCTTCTTAAGGAACTCCGTCCGCAGCACAAGGTCCTTTACCTTCTCGGCCCGGCACTCGACGAGATCCGGGTCGCCGGTCAGGCGGATATTCTTCACCAGCGTGCCGCGCTTCAGCGTCACGCTGGTGCCTTTGACCTTAAGGTTCTTGATCAGGGTCACGCTGTCGCCGTCGGAAAGCGGCGTGCCGTTCGAGTCGCACGTGGTGTCGCTCAAGGCCTTTGGACCTCTCAGCGCGTCGGGACCGGCGTCTCGCCGCGATAGTCGTAGAAACCGCGCTTGACCTTGCGGCCGAGCCATCCCGCCTCGACATATTTCACCAGAAGCGGGCACGGCCGATACTTCGAATCGGCGAGGCCGTCGTGCAGCACCTGCATGATCGACAGACAGGTATCGAGTCCGATGAAGTCGGCCAGCTGGAACGGGCCCATCGGATGGTTGGCGCCGAGCCGCATC
The DNA here is from genome assembly GCF_900113065.1 of Aureimonas phyllosphaerae. Classification (GTDB taxonomy): domain Bacteria; phylum Pseudomonadota; class Alphaproteobacteria; order Rhizobiales; family Rhizobiaceae; genus Aureimonas; species Aureimonas phyllosphaerae. The sequence goes on along the minus strand of NZ_FOOA01000007.1, from coordinate 22,228 downwards.
GAGGCGTCGATCGATTCCACCGAGCCGACGCCCTCGTGCAGCGTGTAGATCGCCTCGTTGATCATTGGGATCAGCACGCGGTTGACGATGAAGCCCGGAAAGTCCTCCGAGATCGTCATCGTCTTGTCGAGGCTGGCGACGAAGCCCTTGGACGCCTCGAACACGGCGTCGTCGGTGGCAATGCCGCGCACCAGCTCGACGAGCTTCATGACCGGCACGGGGTTCATGAAATGGATGCCGAGGAAGCGCTCCGCGCGGTCGGTGCCGGACGCCAGGCGCGTGATCGAAATCGAGGACGTGTTGGACGCGAGGATCGCGTCAGGGCGCAGCACGGGGCAGACCTGCGCGAAGATCCGCCGCTTGATCTCCTCCTTCTCGGTCGCCGCCTCGATCACGAGGTCGCACGGGGCGAGATCGTTGACCCCGTCGGCGGGCTTGAGGCGCTTCAGCGCCGCCTCGCGCGCTTCGGCATCCAGCTTGCCGCCGGCGACGAGCCGATCGAGACCAGAGGCGATCTTCTCGATCCCCTTGGTCGCGAGGTCGAGGCTGACGTCGTAGAGCACGACGTCGTAGCCCGCCTGTGCGCTGACCTGCGCGATTCCCGCGCCCATCTGCCCGGCGCCGATGACGCCCACCGTCCGAATGTTCGTCATCGCGCCCTCCGTATCCGTCCCCGTCAGAGCTTGCCGGTCAGTTCAGGGATGATCTGGAAGATGTCGCCGACGAGGCCGTAGTCGGCGACCTGAAAGATCGGGGCATCCTCGTCCTTGTTGATGGCGACGATGACCTTGGAGTCCTTCATGCCGGCGAGATGCTGGATCGCGCCCGATATGCCGCAGGCGACGTAAAGGTCGGGCGCGACGACCTTGCCGGTCTGGCCGACCTGCCAGTCGTTCGGCGCGTAGCCTGCGTCCACCGCCGCGCGGGACGCGCCGACGGCCGCGCCCAGCTTGTCGGCGAGCGGCAGCATGACCTCCTCGAACTTCTCCTTGGAGCCCAGCGCCCGGCCGCCCGACACGATGACCTTCGCGCCCGACAGCTCCGGGCGTTCGGAATGGACGACGGCCTCCGAGACGAACTTCGACACGGCGGGATCACTCGCGGCCCCGACGCTCTCGACGTAGGCCGAGCCACCCTCGGCCGCTGCCGCGAAGGCCGCGGTGCGCACGGTCAGCACCTTGATCTTGTCGGTAGAGCGCACCGTCTCGACCGCGTTGCCGGCATAGACCGGACGCTCGAACGTATCGGTGCCATGCACGGCGATCACGTCCGACACCTGCATGACGTCGAGGAGCGCCGCCGCGCGCGGCAGGGCGTTCTTGAGGGCCGCAGTCGCCGGCGCGACGATCGCGTCATAGCTCGGGGCAAGCTGCACGACGAGGGCGGCCAGCGGCTCGGCGAGGTGGTGGCCGAGGCCGGCGGCGTCGGCATGCAGCACCTTGGCGACGCCCTGGAGCTTGGCAGCGGCCTCGGCGACCGCGGCGGAGCCCTCGCCGGCCACGAGGACATGGACGTCGCCGCCGAGTTGGCTTGCGGCGGTCAGCGCCTTGGCGGTCTCGCCCGAGAGCGTCGTGTTGTCGTGTTCGGCGATCAGAAGCGTGGTCATGGAACGGATCTCGCGAAAAAGAGGGAGCGGGGCGTCGGTCGCGGGCGGCTCAAACCAGCCCAGCGCCCTTGAGGGCCGAAACCAGCTCGTCCACCGAGCCGACCTTGACGCCCGCCTGCCGGCCCTTCGGTTCGGCGACCTTGACGACCTCGAGGCGGGGCGAGAGATCGACGCCGAACTCGGCCGCGTCCCGCTCCTCCAGCGGCTTCTTCTTCGCCTTCATGATGTTGGGGAGCGAGGCATAGCGCGGCTCGTTGAGGCGAAGGTCGGTGGTGATGATCGCCGGAAGCCGGAGGCCGACCGTCTGGAGACCGCCGTCCACCTCGCGCGTGACGTTCAGCGCGCCGTCCGCCACCTCGACCTTCGAGGCGAACGTGCCCTGCGCCCAGCCGAGAAGGCCGGCGAGCATCTGGCCGGTCTGGTTGCAGTCGTCGTCGATCGCCTGCTTGCCGAGGATCACGAGGTCGGGCTTCTCGGCCTCGACGACGCCCTTGAGGAGCTTGGCCACGGTGAGCGGCTCGAGACGCCCTTCGGCCTTCACGAGGATGCCGCGGTCGGCACCCATGGCGAGCGCCGTGCGGATCGTCTCCTGCGCCTGGGCCGGGCCGGCCGATACCACGACGATCTCGGTGGCCGCACCCTTCTCCCTAAGGCGCAGCGCCTCCTCCACCGCGATCTCGTCGAACGGGTTCATCGACATCTTCACGTTGGCGAGCTCGACGCCCGTCCCGTCCGCCTTCACCCGGACCTTCACGTTGTAGTCGACGACACGCTTCACGCAGACGAGAATCTTCATGCGGGGCTTCCCTGTCTTGGCCCGTTTCGAGTCGCGCTTCGGGCCGGTCTCTCAAGCTCCGACTGTCTTAAGGAGACGGCGAAGCGGGTTCAAGCGAGCGGATGGCAGCCCGGCTCGATGGATCGCGCTGGACGCTATATTCCTTTGACGTAAAGGTCAAAGCGTTCAGCGGTTCGCGCCGGGCACCCACAGGACGTCGCCGCGCCCGCCGTCGTTCGCATGGCGCGCCGCGACGAAGAGATAGTCCGACAGGCGATTGACGTATTTCAGCGCAGCGTTCGAGACGCGCTCGCCCTCGCGGCGCGACAGCTCGACCATATGCCGCTCGGCCCGTCGCGCGACGGTGCGGGCGACGTGCAACCGGCTCGACGTCGCGGCGCCGGCGGGAAGAACGAAGGAGTTTAGAGGCTGGAGGTCGGCATTCAGCCGGTCGATCTCGCGCTCCAGCCAGTCGACCTGCGCCGGCACGATCGCCAGCCGCTCGAACGGCAGCGGTTCGTCGGTTTCGGGGGTCGCGAGATCGGCGCCGAGATCGAAGAGGTCGTTCTGAATGCGCGACAGGCTGGCGTCGAGTTCGGGCGACGCGTCGAGGCGCGCGACGCCGATCAGCGAGTTCGCCTCGTCCACCGTGCCGTAAGCCTCGATCCTGAGATCGCTCTTGAGGCGCCGCTCGCCGCTGCCGAGCGCCGTCGTCCCCTTGTCGCCGGTGCGCGTGTAAATCTTGGTGAGCCGGACCATGCTTAGTTTCCCCGTCGCCATGTCGCGCCCCATCTAGGACGCGGCGCGGCCGGGAAAACGGCTCAGCGTGCGAAGTAGAGGGCGCCCACGATCACGGCGACCGCGATCGCCTGCAGCATGACGCGCGCGCGCATCAGCTTCTGCGAGGTGTTGCCCGGACCGCCGCGCATCATGTTGGCAAGGCCCATAACGAGGACCACGGCGACCGCGACCATGAAAATCACGGCGAGGATGGTGAAGATCGTCGACATCTGGCTTCTTTCCGGCTGCTGGCCGCTGGGCGGGATATAGGTGTTCACGCGCGCGTGCGCGAGCACCGCGACGTCATGCCTCGCGGCCGCGCCGGCCGATCTGCAGCGCGCCGGTGGCCGCCGCGACGCCGCCGGCCGCCAGCGCCATGCCGAGAAGCTGCACCGCGGTCAGCTGCTCGCCGAAGAGCACGAAGGTCTGCAGCGCGGTGACGGCCGGCACCAGATACATCAGCGAGGCGACGCGCGAGACCGCCCCTTCGCGGATGAGGTAGAGAAGCAGGAAGATCGCCCCGATCGACAGCGCCAGCGTCAGCCAGACCAGCGCGAGCACCATTTCGGCGGCCCAGTCGACCTGCATGGTCTCGAAGGCATAGGCGGCCATGAAGGTCGGCAGCAGCGCCCCGACATATTGAACCGCCGTTCCGACGCGCAGGTCGAGGCTGCCGACGAACCGCTTCTGCCACACGGTGCCGAGCGAGATGCCGGCGACGGCGCCGAGCGCCGGCATCAGCTGCCCGATCGTGAAGCCGCCGGCGTTCCCGAGCTTGGGCGCGACCACGAGGCCGACGCCGACGAGGCCGACGCCGAGCCCCATCCAGTGCCGCGCGGTGACCCGCTCGCCAATGAGCGAGGCGGCGAGAAGCGCGGTGAGGAGCGGCTGCAGCCCTGCCACCAGCGCCGTCACGCCAGCCGGCAGCCCGTGGCGCACGGCGAAGAACACGCCGCCGAGATAGAGCCCATGGATGAGGCTGCCGGCAAACGCGGCATGGGCGAGACGCGGCACCGTCACGCCCTTGGCACTGCGCAGCGCGAAGGCGGCCATCGGCACGAGGATCACGAGCGCTAGCGCATAGCGCATCGAGAGGAACGTGAACGGCTCGACATGGGGCATGGCGTAGCGCGCGCCGACGAAGCCGGTGGACCACAGAAACACGAAGATGGCCGGGAAGAAGGGAAGAAGCCGGCGCAAGGCCCGAAGATCCTTTCATGCAGCGCCGCACGATCTCGCGATCGTTCCGGCGACAAGCCCGCGATACCAGCCGGGCGGCATGCGTCAAGCCCGCGGGCCGTTCGATTGCGCCTCGCCTCGCCCGGTCTGCCGCGGTAACGGGAGGCACGATCCGCCGCAGCCGAGATGCCATGACGCTCGTCCTTTCCGTCGTCGCCCCGATCTTCGTCCTGATCGCGCTCGGCACGCTGTCGGCGAAGGCCGGCTACCTCCCTGGCTCGACCGGCGACGCGCTGTCGGGCTTCGTGTTCAAGGTCGCGGTGCCCGCCCTGATGTTCCGCACGGTCGCCACGGCCGACTTCGGCGAGGCGAACCCTCTCCTTCTCTGGATCGCGTATTTCGCGGGCGTTGCGCCGGTCTATGCCGCCGGAATGTGGATCGGACGGCGCTTTGCGGGCACCGACCGGCGCGGCGCGGTGATCGCCGGCGTCTCGGCGAGCTTCTCCAACCTCATCTTCGTCGGCGTGCCGATGACCGAGCGCGCCTTCGGCCGCGAAGGGCTCGACGTCCTCGCCCTGCTGCTCGCGATCCACCTGCCGACCATGATGCTGGTCTCGACGCTGCTTCTGGAGCGGGCCGGGCTCGGCGACGCGCGCGACCGGGGCGAGACGGCCTCGTTCTCGCCGCGCCGCGTCGTCGGGCAGGTCGCGCGCAACCTGTCGCGCAACGCGCTGGTGGTAGGTCTGGCGCTCGGCGCGCTCTGGCGCTGGACCGGCCTGCCGCTCGACGGGCCGCACGGCGAGGTGGTCCGGCTGGTGGCGGGAACCGCGGGGCCGACGGCGCTCTTCGCGCTCGGCATGTCGATGGTGCGCTTTCCCATCGGTTCCGACCGCGCGGCGCCGCTCGCCCTCGCTGCGCTGGCGCTTCTCGTGCAGCCGGGGATCGTCTTCGCCGTCGGCGTCGCCATCCTGCCGCCGCTGTGGCTGGCCGTCGCGGTGGCGGCCGCCGCCTGCCCCGTCGGCGTCAACGCCTATCTCTTCGCGACCTTTTTCCGCACCGGCGAGCGGCTGGCGGCCGGCGTCATCGTTCTATCGACGCTCCTGTCGGCCCTGACGCTGACGGGGTGGCTGGCTCTGGTGCCGTGAGCCCCACCATGCGGCGGATGTCGGCGGGCGAGAGCCCGGCCTCGCGCAGCGTGCGAAGCGCCACGTCGCCCCGGCTCTTCGAGAGCTTGCGCCCGTCCGGCCCGAGGACGAGGTCGTGATGGCGATAGACCGGCACGGGCAGCGCGAGAAGCGCCTGAAGCACCCGGTGCACCGAGGTCGAGGCCAGAAGGTCGCGTCCGCGCACGACATGCGTGATACCCTGGAGGGCATCGTCCACCACCACCGACAGATGGTAGCTCGTCGGCGTCTCGCGGCGCGCCAGCACCACGTCGCCCCAGAGCGCCGGCTCGGCCGCGATCTCGATCGCCTCGCCACCGCCGGTCTCCAGGAAGGCGAGCGGTCGCCCGAGCCGCCGCAGCGCGGCCGTCATGTCGAGACGCCAGGCGAAAGGCGCGCCGGACGCGATTTTCAGCTTACGCTCCCGGCCGCCGCGCGATCGGTCGAGGGCGGGGTAGAGCGGCGCGCCATCGGGATCGAGCGGCCACGGACGCCCCTCGCGCGCCTCGAAGGCGGCGGCATGGCGGCGGATCTCGCCTCGCGTCATGAAGGCGGGATAGGCGAGGCCTTCGGCGACGAGGACGTCGAGCGCCGCGCGGTAGTCGTCGAAATGCTCGCTCTGCCGACGCACCGGCGTCTCGAAGGGAACGCCGAGCCAGGCGACGTCCTCCAAAAGCATGGCTTCCAGCTCCGGCGTGCAGCGGACAGGGTCGATGTCCTCGAGACGCAGGAGGAGGCGCCCCCCGCTCGCAGCGGCAAGATCGGCATTCATGAGCGCCGACGCGGCGTGCCCGAGATGCAGGAGCCCGTTCGGGCTCGGCGCGAATCGAAAGACGGGCGGAGCGGCGACCATGCTCCCCTATCTCATGCGGTCCGGGCGGCGAAAAGGAGCGGGCGATGATCCGGACACAAGGAGATGTGGAGCGCGACCTCGCAGCCCTTCTCGTGCTCGACACGCGCCTTCGGCCGATCGCAGCCACCGCCGGCACCGTTCCCCTCCGCCCCGGTTCGCCCGGTCTCGACGGCCTCGTCGCGACCGTGGTCGCCCAGCAGGTCTCGCGCGCCAGCGCGACCGCGATCCTCGGCCGCCTCGCGCGGCTGGTCGACCTGTCCGACGCCGGCGCTCTCGCCCACGCATCCGACGAGACGCTGCGCGAGGCGGGGCTTTCCGCCGCCAAGATGCGCACGTTGCGGGCGGTCGCGGCGGCGATCCTGCGCGGCGACCTCGCGCTCGACCGGGTGGCGCTCATGCCGGCCGACGAGGCGGTGGCGGCGCTCGTCGCGCTGCCGGGCATCGGGCGCTGGACGGCGGAGTGCCATCTCCTCTTCGGGGTCGGCCATCCCGACATCTTCCCCGCCGGCGACCTCGCGCTGCGAATTGCGGTGGGCCGCGGCCTCGGGCTCGGGGAGCGGCCGCCCGAGCGCGTGGTGGCGCAGGCGGCCGCCGCCTGGCGGCCCCACCGCTCGGTCGCCGCGCGGCTGTTCTGGGCCTATTACGCCGCGCTCCTCCGGCGCGATGCTGCGCCCGTCGCAGCGCCGCCGGGCGAGGCGTGACGCCGCAGGGGTCCGACCTGTCTGTGCATGGCGTTTTGCAAGCGACGCCAAAGGCTTCACAAAGGCGACACGATAGGCCACGATAAAGGTGACGCATATGAAACGTGCATGAGCATACGGTTTCGCAAAACCGGCTCCCGTTCTTGCGAAACCTCTGCCTTGCGTGAAGGAGAAGCTCCTTGACGATCGCAGTGCCGTCTTCCTTGTCTCCGGCGCTTGTCCTCAACGCCGACTATCGCCCGCTGAGCTACTATCCGCTGTCCTTGTGGTCGTGGCAGGACGCGATCAAGGCCGTGTTCCTCGACCGCGTGACGATCCTTGCCGAGTACGACCGGGCCGTTCACAGCCCGACCTTCTCGATGCGGCTACCCTCGGTCGTGTGCCTGAAGTCCTACGTGAAGCCGGCCCGGCACCCAGCCTTCACGCGCTTCAACGTGTTCCTGCGCGACCGCTTCCAGTGCCAGTACTGCGGCTCGCCGCACGAGTTGACCTTCGACCACGTGATCCCGCGCTCGCGCGGCGGCCTCACCACCTGGGAAAACGTCGTCGCCGCCTGCTCGCCCTGCAACCTCAAGAAGGGCGGCCTGATGCCGCGCGACGCGGGGATGCACCCGCACCAGACGCCATACCAGCCGACCGTGCACGACCTGCACAACAACGGCCGGCAATTCCCGCCGAACTTCCTGCACGAAAGCTGGCTCGACTATCTCTACTGGGACACCGAGTTGGAAGCCGAATAGAAGCCCGCGCGACCTGCAAGGTCGGCGGGCTTTTCTCGTTCAGGCGAAGCGGTCGCCCCGCGCCAGCGCGCTGCGCAGCGCCAGCGCCGCGAGCACGGTGGCGATCAGCGCGTTCCAGCCGGCGAGCGACACGCCGAGGATGCGCAGTGCCGCCTCCGAGCAGGAGGGCGGACGCACCGCGTCGATCGAGGACAGGAGATCGACGGAAAGATCCACCGCGCCGCCCGCCGCGCAGTCGGCGGGTCCGGCCCAGAATCCCCACTCGACGCCGGCATGGTAGACGCCGAGGGCAGCTGCCCAGAGCATCAGGAGCCCGACGACCAGAAGAAGGCCGCGCGTCACGATGGCCGGTGCGCGGAGCTTCGACGCCGCGAGCGCCGCCAGCGCCACGGGAATGCCGATGTAGTAGGGCGTCCGCTGCTCCAGACAGAGGGCGCAGGGCATGTAGCCGCCGACATGCTGGAACAGGAGCGCGCCCCCGACCGTCGCCGCCATGCCGCCCGCGAGCAGCGCTGCCGAAAGGGTCTGCCGGAAGCCCGTGCGACCCTGGAATGTGACCTGCCCCGCCATGTCCTTGAAAACTCCGCTCCGATGCCGCCGCGTCACGCCGCCCGCCCGCCGGGCGCTATGGACGCATTCGCGCTTTTCTGGCAAGAGGATCGCGGCGCGGCCAAGGCGGCGCCCGCTGCGGGCGTGGCGGAATTGGTAGACGCAGCGGACTCAAAATCCGCCGTCCTCACGGATATGTCGGTTCGAGTCCGACCGCCCGCACCATCCCCTTTCCACCGCGAGAACCTGCCGCGTCAGACCGGCACCGAGCCTTTGACGGTTACCGCCGGACGGCGCCACTGCGAGGGGCCAGTTCGGTGGATCGAGTTGCCCTCGGCATCGACCGCCACGGTGACCGGCATGTCCTCCACCACGAACTCGTGGATCGCCTCCATGCCGAGATCGGCAAAGGCGAGGACACGCGCCGCCTTCACGGCCTTAGAGACGAGATAGGCCGCGCCGCCGACGGCGATCAGGTAGGCCGCGCCGTAGCGACGGATGCTCTCGATCGCGGCGGGTCCCCGTTCGGCCTTGCCGATCATCACGAGAAGGCCGGTCGCGTCGAGCACGAGATCGGTGAAGCCGTCCATGCGGGTGGCCGTGGTCGGGCCGGCCGGGCCGACGACCTCCTCTCGCACCGGGTCGACCGGCCCGACATAGTAGATCGCACGGTCCTTCAGAGCGACCGGCAGCGGCTCGCCACGGCGGATCATGTCGACTATCCGCTTGTGGGCGGCGTCGCGCCCGGTCAGCATTCGCCCCGACAGAAGCAGCGTCTCGCCGGCCCGCCAGGTCGCCACCTCCTCGCGCGTCAGGCGGTCGAGATCGATGCGCCGCACACCGGCGCTCTGCTCGCCCATGTCGAGCTCGGGCCAGAGCGAGAGGTCCGGCGGGGTCAGCCGAGCCGGGCCGGAACCGTCGAGGGTGAAGGTGAGATGCCGGTCGGCGGCGCATTGCGGGATGAGGCCGACGGGCTTGGACGCCGCATGGCAGGGATGCGAGCGGATCTTCACGTCGACGACGGTCGTCAGGCCGCCGAGCCCCTGCGCCCCGATGCCGAGCGCGTTGACGCGCTCGTGGATCTCGAGCCGCATCTCCTCGATCGGCGAGGACGGGCCTCGGCGAAGGAGTTCGGCCATGTCGATCGGCTCGAGAAGGGCTTCCTTCGCCATCATCATCGACTTCTCGGCCGTGCCGCCCACGCCGATCCCAAGCAGCCCCGGCGGGCACCAGCCGGCGCCGAGCGTCTCGACCGTCTCGACCACCCAGTCCGACACGGAGGCCGCGGGCGCGAGGTTGGCGAACTTCGCCTTGTTCTCCGAGCCGCCGCCCTTGGCGGCGACCGTGATCGTCAGCGCATCGCCGGCCACGACGTCGAAATGCACGACGGCCGGCGTGTTGTCGCCGGTGTTCGTCCGGCCGAACAGCGGATCGCGGACGATCGAGGCGCGGAGCGGGTTGTCGGGGTCGGTGTAGGCGCGTGCGACGCCCTCGTTGATGAGGTCAGTGAGCGGGCGCGCCGTCTCGATGCGCGCGCCGATGCCGAGCTTGACGAAGACGTTCACCGTGCCCGTGTCCTGGCAGATCGGGCGCCGGCCGAAGGCCGCCATGCGCGAGTTGATCAGGATCTGGCGGATCGCGTCGCGCGCCGCGGGGCTCTCCTCGCGCTCATAGGCGGCGGCGAGGCTTCGGACGAAGCTCGGCGGGTGGAACACCGCGATGTACTGCAGCGCGTCGGCGACGGAGGAGACGAGATCCGCCTCCCGGATCGGGGCCCCTTGCGAACTCATCATCGTCCTCCCCGGCCCGCCCGCGCGGCGGCCGCCAAAATCGCCTGCGCGCGCAGGATCACCGGCGCGTCCACCAACTCGCCATCGAGCGACACGGCGCCCCCGCCCTGGCCGGCGTCGAGGACCCGCGCGGCCCAGGCGACCGCCTCGGCGTCCGGTGCGAACCCGCGCGCGGCCGGCGGAACCTGAGCGGGATGGATCAGGAGCTTTGCGGAAAAGCCGAGCTCGGCGGCATAGGCCGCGTCGGCCTCGATCAGGGCCTCGTCGCGCGTCGCCGCCGTGACACCGTCGATCGGGCCGGGACGAGCCTTGAGGCGGCTGGCCAGAACGAACTCGTGGCGCGCGGCGGCCAGCGCCTCGCGAGTCGGCCGGCAGCCGAGATCGGCGGCATAGTCGAACGTGCCGAAGGCCAAGCGCGCCGCGACGCCCGCGATCTCCCGAAGCTCGCCAAGCCCCAGCGCGCTCTCGACCAGTGCCACCACGGGCTTGCCCGACGCCTCGGCGACCCGCTCGACATCGCCCGCGCGCTCGGCCTTCGCCAGCATGATGCCCGCGATAGGCAGCCTTCGGGCGAGCGCGACGTCGGCCGCATGCCCCGCGTCGGCCACCGCGTTGATGCGCAGGAGAACGGCGCAGGGCGCGTCCGCGATCTTGGGTTTGGCAGCCTCGATCGCCTCGCGGGCACGCGCCTTCGCGTCCGACGCGACGGCGTCCTCGAGATCGAGGATCACCGCGTCGGCACCGGCCGAGAACGCCTTCGCGAAACGCTCCGGGCGGTCGCCCGGCACGAAGAGGAACAGCGCGGCGTCGCTGATCGTGGACGGCATGGGGTCTTTCCTGTCTCGTCGACACCACGGACCCGGGGGTTGTCGGGCCAGCGGCCGCCCGACGGGAAATAGGCTTTCGCGCTGGCAGTCATAGGGGATCCCTATGCGCTGCCGGCGCCCATATCGACGGGTTATGGAGCGTCTCGCGCATCGCTATTGGCGTGTGCGGCGCGTCCGTCGTTGAGTGCCAAGCATCCGAGAAACGAGAATCCGAGCCGATGAACACCGATCTCGAAGGTCTTGTCGTCGTCTCCGTCGAACAGGCGGTCGCGGCACCCTATGTGTCGAGCCGGCTGGCGGACGCGGGCGCGCGCGTCATCAAGGTGGAGCGGCCGGAGGGCGATTTCGCCCGCGGCTACGACCATCTGGTGAAGGGCGAGAGCGCCTATTTCGTCTGGCTCAACCGGGGCAAGGAGTCGGTCTGCCTCGACCTGAAGTCGGGGGCCGACAACGCGGTGCTCGCGCGCATGATCGATGCGGCCGACGTCTTCGTCCAGAACCTCGCGCCCGGCGCGATCGACAAGCTGGGATTTCCGCCCACTGAGCTCCGCCGCCGCAACCCGCGCCTCATCACCTGCTCGATCTCGGGCTATGGCGACGAGGGCCCGTATCGCGACCTCAAGGCCTACGATCTCCTCGTGCAGGCGGAGAGCGGCCTGTCGAACATCACCGGCAACGAGCACGGCATGGCGCGCGTCGGCGTGTCGGTCTGCGACATCGCCGCCGGCATGACGGCCTTCCAGGCGGTGCTGCAGGCGCTGATCGGCCGGGCGAAGACCGGCGAGGGACGGCACATCGACGTGTCGCTCTTCCACGCGCTCGCCGACTGGATGAACGTGCCGTACCTGCAATATGTCTATGGCGGCAAGGAGCCGGCGCGCTCGGGGCTCAACCATCCGACCATCGCGCCCTACGGCGCCTACGCCTGCCGCGACGGGGCCTCCGTCCTGTTCTCGATCCAGAACGAGCGGGAATGGGCCAATCTCTGCCGCGACGTCCTGCTGGTGCCGGAGTTGGCGGGCGATCCCCTGTTTTCCGACAACTCCCGGCGCGTCGCCAACCGCGAGAAGCTCGATGCGATCGTCACCGGTGCCTTCGCCATGGCCGACCGGCCGGAGATGATCGAGCGGCTGGAAAAGGCACGCATTGCCTATGGCCGCGTCAGCTCGATGCAGGATCTTGCCGACCACCCGCAGAACCGCTTCGTGACGGTCGAGACGCCGGCCGGCCCGGTCGCCTATCTCGCGCCCGGCGCGCGCTTCGACGGGCAGGACCCGGCGTTCCGTGCCGTTCCGGCGCTCGGGCAGCAGACCGAGGCGCTGCGCCGCGAATTCGCCCCCGCCGGCCGTGTGGAGGACGCGGCTTAAGCGGGCTCGCCGCGTCGGGGCCTTCCGCCATATGCTCTGCCATGATTTGGGAGGATCGCACGACATGACGGGACGGCTGGACGGCAAATCGGCGCTGGTGACGGGCGCGGCATCCGGGTTCGGCGCGGCGATCGCCAAGGCCTTCGCACGCGAGGGCGCCCGCGTCGTGATCATGGACCTCGACGAGGACGGCGGACAGCGCGTCGCGGGCGAGATTGGTGCAGCGGCGGCGAGCCTCAAGGGCGACGTGACGCGTCGCGAGGACTTCGAGCGCGCGGTGGCCGAGGCGACGCGGAACGGTGGACGGCTCGACATCCTCGTCAACAATGCCGGCTGGACCCATCGCAACAAGCCGCTGGAGGAGGTCACGGAGGACGAGTTCGACCGGGTCTACGCCATCAACGTCAAGTCGATCTACCACTCGGTCCAGGCGAGCCTGCCGGTCTTCTCGGCGCAAGGGTCGGGCGTCATCCTCAACATCGGATCGACCGCGGGCCTGCGCCCGCGCCCCGGCCTCACCTGGTACAACGGCTCGAAGGGCGCCGTGAACATGCTCAGCCGCTCGCTGGCGGTGGAGCTCTCCCCGCGCGGCATCCGCGTCAATGCCATTGCCCCGGTGATGGGCGCGACGGCGCTTCTGGAAAGCTTCATGGGCCTGCCCGACACGCCCGAGAACCGAGCGAAGTTCATCGCGACGATCCCGCTCGGCCGCCTGTCGGAGCCCGACGACGTCGCCGGCGCCTGCCTCTATCTCGCCTCCGACGAGGCCCGCTTCGTGACGGGCGTCATCCTCGAGGTCGACGGCGGACGGACGATCTGACCCGTCAACGCTGCGGCGCGAACCAGCCGAGGCCGGCGCGGGTGTCGCCCCGTGGCCGGTATTCGCAGCCGACCCAGCCATCGTAGCCCGCCGCGTCGAGCCGCTCGAACAGCCAGGGGTAGTTCACCTCGCCTTCGTCCGGTTCATGACGGTCGGGAACGGAGGCGATCTGGATGTGCCCGACCGTCCCCTGGTTGGCCTCGAACAGACGCCACAGGTCCCCGTCCATGATCTGGGCGTGGTATAAGTCCATCTGGATCTTGAGGTTCGGCTCGCCGATCTCGGCGACGAGGGCGTGCGCCTCGCTCTGGTGGTTGAGGAGATAGCCCGGCATGTCGCGCGTGTTGATCGGCTCGATCACGAGCGTCAGGCCGTCGTCGGCAAGGCGGCGCGCGGCGGCCGCGATGTTGCGCCGGTAGCGGTCGAGCGCCTGGTCGCGCTCGGTGCCGGCCGGCAGGAGCCCGGCCATCGCGTGCACCCGTCGGCAGCCGAGCGTCCGCGCGTAGCGCACCGCCGTCTCGACCCCTTGCGTGAACTCCGCCTCGCGGCCCGGCAGGCAGGCGATGCCGCGCTCGCCGGCCGCCCAGTCGCCCGGCGGCATGTTGAAGAGAGCCTGCGTCAGCGCGTTCTCGCGCAGCCGCTCGGCGATCGCCTCGGCCTCCCACTCGTAGGGAAACAGGAACTCGACGCCGGCAAAGCCCGCGCGCCCGGCCTCGGCGAAGCGGTCGAGGAACGGCACCTCGTTGAACATCATAGTGAGGTTGGCGGCAAAGCGCGGCATGGGTGGTGTCCTCCGATCGCTACCAGATGGCGCCGAACGTCTCGCGCAGCGGCTGGATCTCGTCCTCGCCGAGAACGCGCACCGGCCGTCCGTGGAGGAGAAGCGCGAGGCGCGCGGTCTCCTCGAGTTCCTCCATCGCGGCCTTGGCAGTGGCCAGCGTCGGGCCGGACACGACCGGACCGTGATTGGCGAGAAGCACGCTGGAGCGCGTATCCGCCATCCGCGCCACCGCCTCGCCCATCGCCGGATCTCCCGGCCGAAAGTAAGGCTGGAGCGGCAGCCGCCCGACGCGCATCACGAAGTAGGGGGTGATCGGCGGAATGCAGCTCTCCGCGTCCAGCCCGTCGAGGCAGGACAGGGCGACGGCGTGGGGCGCATGGAGATGAACCACGGCGCCGGTGCCCGGCCGGTTCTCGTAGAACGCGCGGTGGAGGACGGCTTCCTTGGTCGGCTTGTCGCCGGCCAGATGGTTGCCGTCCCAGTCGAGCTTGGAGATGCGCTCCGGCACGAGGTCGCCGAGCGCGACGTTGGTCGGCGTCATCAGCCAGCCGTCGTCGAGGCGCGCGCTGAGATTGCCGGATGTGCCGGGTGCAAGGCCGAGTGCGCGGAACTCCGCACCGATCCGCGCCATCTCCTCGCGCAGCGAGGCTTCGGCGGGCGACATCGTCATGCGAGGCGCTCGAAGGCGCGGGTCATAATGTCGGGCCCGCCGAAATTGCCGGATTTCAGCGCCAGCGCCAGCGGTTCGGCGGTGCCGACGCTCTGCGTCCAGGGCACGCCGGGATCGATCGTCGGACCGATGCGAAGGTTCGTCACGCCGAGCGCGCTCACCACCGCGCCGGACGTCTCGCCGCCGGCCACGAGGATCCGGCGCACGCCGCCCGCCTCGACCAGCCGGCGGGCAACGGTTGCGAGCGCATGCTCCACGCGCTCGCCCGACTGCGCCACGCCGTACCGTTCCTGCACCGCGCGCAGGCGCTCAGGCGGCATGCTGGCATGGATCAGCACCGGCCGGTCGCCGTCTCGGTCGGCGGCGAACGCCACCAGCGCATCGCTGTGGCCTTGCGCGTCCGAAAACAGCGCGTCGACGTCGACCGCCATCGCCGGCATATGCGCCCTCGCGTGCTCGACCTGCGCCAGCGTCGCGCGCGAGCAGCTGCCGGCGACGACCAGCGCCCGGCCGCCGATGGGATCGAGCCGGGCGGCGTCGCCCCTTGGCAAAAAGCCCGGAAAGGTCGCCGGGATCGTGAGGCCGAGGCCGGAGCCGCCGGTGACGAGCGAAAGGTCGCTCGAGCCCTCGGCGATCGCGACGAGATCGTCGTGGTCCAGCGTGTCGCAGACGGCGATGCCGACGCCCTCGCAGCGCAGCTCCGCGATCCGCGCGCGCACGCCCGCCGCGCCCCCGGCCAGCGCAAGATGGCTGACGAGGCCGACCTTGTGCCGCGTCTGCGGGGCGAGGACGCGCGGCAGGAAGGCGTCGCGCATCGGGGTGAGCGGGTGGTCCTGCATGCCGCTTTCGTTGAGGAGCACGTCGCCTGCGAAGAGATAGCCGTTGTAGACGGTGCGGCGGTTGGCCGGCAGCGAGGGCACGGCGAGCGTGAAGTCCTGACCGAGCGCGTCGAGGAGCGCGTCGGTCACCGGCCCGATATTGCCTTCCGGCGTCGAATCGAAGGTCGAGCAGTACTTGAAGAAGAAGCGCCCGGCGCCCCGGCCGCGCAGCCAATCCAGCGCCTCCAGCGACTGGCGGACGGCTTGCGCCGGCGCGACCGTGCGCGACTTCAGCGAGACGACCACCGCATCGCATGGCGTGTCGAGCGGCCCGTCCGGCACGCCGATCGTCTGCACGACGCGCATGCCGGCCGAGACGAGCTGGCTGGCGAGATCGGTCGCGCCGGTGAAGTCGTCGGCGATGCAGCCGAGAAGCGGCGCCGACATTCAGGCCGGGTCCTTGCCGTCGCGCGACGGCAGCGCGACACCGGGGAAGATCTTCACGACGGCCGCGTCGTCCTCGCGGCCGAGGCCCATGGCGGAGGCCTGCGTGAACATCTGCAGCGCCTGCGCCGTCAAAGGCAGCGGGAACTTACGGGCGTGGGCGCTGCCGTGGACGAGCCCGAGGTCCTTGACGAAGATATCGACCGCCGAGCGCGGCACGTAGTCGTCGTCGAGGATGTGGGGCACGCGGTTCTCGAACATCCAGGAATTGCCGGCGCTCGCCGTGATCACCTCGAACAGCGCCTTCGGGTCGCAGCCGCCAGAGATGCCGTAGGCCATGGCTTCGGCTGCGGCCGCGATGTGGACGCCCGCCAGGAGCTGGTTCACGAGCTTGACCTGGCTTCCAGCGCCGATCTCGGGACCGAGATCGAACACCTTGGCCGCCACGGCGTCGAAGGCGGGCCGGGCCTTCGCGAAGGCCGCCGGGTCGCCGGACGCCATGACCGTGATCTCGCCCGTTGCGGCCTTGGCGGCGCCGCCCGAGATCGGTCCGTCGATGAAGAGGAGCCCGGCCTCAAGGATCGGCCGGGCCAGCGCGCGCACGGCGTCGGGCGCGCAGGTCGCGCACTGGACGACGACTGAGCCGGGCGCCATGGCGCCCACCGCGCCGGCCTCTCCGAGAAGCGCGGCCTCCGCCTGCGCGGCGTTGACGACGACGCAGAAGAGAACGTCCGCCTGCGCGCCGACCTCGGCCGGGGACGCGGCGACGTGGCCGCCCTTGTCCGCGAAGGCCTTGCCAGCCGTGGGATTGGGATCGAAGCCCCATGTCTCGATGCCGGCGCGCACCAGCGACGCGGCGATGCCGAGCCCCATGGAGCCGAGCCCGACGACGCCGGCGCGGATCGGTTGCGTGGTCATCCCTTGAGGCCTCCCCTCCCCTCGAGAAACGATGCGTCGACCACGCGAATCGGCCGACACCCTGTCCCGTCAGCTTAGGCCGATCGATCGGGTCTGGCGAGTGGTCCGGTTTCCGGACCTCTCACGCTTGCGTCAGGCGAACTCGGCCTCGGCCGACATCGCGAGCGGCCCGCCGGGGCGCGAAGTCCAGAGCGACACACCGGCCTCGGTGCGCCGCGCATGAAGGCGCAGCCCGTCACCGTCGAAGATCGTCGACAGGCTGCGGAAGCGGAAGCGCCGGGGCGTCTGGCCGGCGATCTCGGCGGCGAGGAGGCAGAGAAGCGTCGCCTGCATCGGACCATGGACCACGAGACCCGGATAGTGCTCGACCTCGCGGGCGTAGCGCCGGTCGTAATGGATGCGGTGCCCGTTGAAGGTGAGCGCGGAGTAGCGGAAGAGGAGCGTCGGCGTGGTCTCGACGTCGCGGACCGTCTCGCCCTCCGGCGCCGGTTCGGCGGCCGGCGGCGCGGGGGCGTCGTCGCCGCGATAGACGAGCGTCTGCGTCTCGGCGACGCGGCTGTCGTCCCCGACCCGGATCTCGTGCTCGACGTCGATGAAGCAGAGCGGCCCGGTGCGGCCGATCTTCGGGGTGACGCCGGCGATGCGCGAGACGCGCGTCACGCGCTCGCCGACCAGCAGCGGCGCATGGAAGCGCAGGTCTCCCCCGGCCCACATCCGGCGCGGCAGCGGCACCGGCGGCAGGAAGGTTCCGAGCTGCGGGTGTCCGTCACCACCCAGAGCATCGGGCGGAAGGGCCGGCTGCGCGAGGCACAAATGGATCATCGGCGGGGCGGGCTCACCCTCGGCAGGGGGTGCACCCGGCAGCGCCAGCGTCGCGTGGAACTTCGCGGCGAGATCGGGCGTCAGCCAGTCCGCGCGCCGCTCCTCCCGCCCGATCCAGTCCCGCAGATGATCGAGGTTTTCGGGCATCAGAACGACCGCGGCAGGCCGAGCATGTGCTCGGCGACATAGGAGAGGATGAGGTTGGTCGAGATCGGGGCCACCTGATAGAGCCGCGTCTCGCGGAACTTGCGCTCGACATCGTATTCCGCCGCGAAGCCGAAGCCGCCATGGAACTGGATGCACGCGTTGGCCGCCTCCCAGCTCGCCTTGGCCGCCAGGTATTTCGCCATGTTGGCCTCGGCCCCGCAAGGCCGGCCGGCGTCGTAGAGCCGGCACGCCTCGTAGCGCATGAGGTCGGCCGCCTTCAGTTCGATGAAGCTCTCGGCGATCGGGAACTGGACGCCCTGGTTCTGGCCGATCGGGCGACCGAACACGACGCGCTCCCTGGCATAGGCCGTGACCTTATCGACGAACCAGTAGCCGTCGCCAATGCACTCGGCGGCGATCAGCGCGCGCTCGGCATTGAGCCCGGTCAGGATGTAGCGGAAGCCCTCGCCCTCCTCGCCAATGAGGTTCTCGGCCGGGATTTCGAGATCGTCGAAGAACAGCTCGTTGGTCTCGTGGTTGACCATGTTGCGGATCGGCTGGACGGCGAGCCCTCGCCCGATCGCCTCGCGCAGATCGACGAGAAAGATCGACAGGCCGTCCGACTTCTTCGCGACCCGATCGAGCGGCGTGGTGCGCGCGAGGAGGATCATCAGGTCGGAATGTTGCACGCGGCTGATCCAAACCTTCTGGCCGTTGATCACCCAGCGATCGCCCCGGCGAACGGCGGTCGTCTTGATCTTCGTCGTGTCGGTTCCGGCGGTCGGCTCAGTGACGCCCATCGACTGGAGCCGCAGCTCGCCGCTGGCGATCTCCGGCAGGAAGGTGCGGCGCTGCCAGTCCGACCCGTGCCGCACCAGCGTCGTCATGTTGTACATCTGGCCGTGGCAGGCGCCCGAATTGCCGCCCGATCGGTTGATCTCCTCCATGATGACGGAGGCTTCCGTCAGCCCGAGGCCGGAGCCGCCGTATTCCTCCGGGATCAGCGCCGCCAGCCAGCCGGCCTTCGTGAGCGCCTCGACGAAGGCTTCGGGATAGGCGCGCGCCTCGTCCACCTCGCGATGGTACTCGGGCGGGAACCCGGCGCAGAGCGCGCGCACGGCCTCGCGGATGTCGCCGTGCGCGTCGGGGGTCGACAGGGTGTCCATGGGCGCTCCGACAGAGAGGTCGCCCCCTTATGTCGGGCCCGACGCCCGGTTTGGCAAAGACGGATCGCGGCTGGCGGCCATAGGTCGAAGCTATGGCCGCAAAGCACCGGCTCCCCAGCCGATTGCCGGAACGGACGCGTCAGCAGCGCGCGAGCTGGGCGGCGTAGCGGCGGGCCATGTCCTGCGCCCGCTTGGCGCCGCGCAGCGCCTCCGGGCGGCTGCGCCAGACGCCGCGCTCGTAGCCCGCATGTCCGGAATGGTAGGCGAGGTAGAGGCGGTAGGCGTCGCTCTTGTCGATGCCGAGCCGGCGCGCGCTGTCGGCATGGTACCAGCCGATGAAGCGCACCGCGTCGGCAAAGTCGTTGCGCCGGTCGGCATGGCGCCCGGTGCGGCGCTGGTAGTCGTCCCAGGTGCCATCGAGCACCTGCGCATAGCCGTAGGCGGTCGAGATACGCTTGCCCGGTATGAAGCCGAGGATCCAGCGGCGCGGCGGTCGGGCGCGCGCCTCGAAGTTGGATTCCGCCTGGATCGTCGCCATCAGCACGTGGACCGGAACGCCGAACTCGGCGGATGCGCGCCGGGCATCGGCCCGCCAGTCCGACAGGAGCCCGTCGCGCTGGCTGAAGATGGCGCAGGCGTTGCCGGTGCTCTTCGGGGCCGAGGCGCAGCCGGCGAGCGCCAGGACGGCCAGAAGGCTCGGGATCGCTATGAAACGCATGGGCGTCCCCCTTTCGCGGGGGACGCTAGGACGCCCGACTTAATGGAGCGTTATCCCTGACCGGCCCTTACCCGGCGATCCACAATCGGAGCGGTCGCAAGCTCAGCGCAGCGGCGGCTGGCCGTTCGAGGCCGACAGGCCGCCGTCCACCGGCAGGTTGACGCCCGTGATGTAGTGGGCGTCCTCGCTGGCGAGGAAGGCGATGGCCCCGGTAATGTCGTCCGGCTGCGCGCCGCGGCCCATCGGGATCCGCGCCTCGAACTCGGCGATGAGGTCGGGCTGGTCCTGCATGCCGGCGGTGAGGCCGGTATAGGTGAGCGACGGGTTGACCGCATTGACGCGCACGCCGTTCTTCGCCTCGTCCAGGCTGAGCGCGCGGGTGAAGTTCGTCACTGCGCCCTTGGCCGCGCAGTAGAAGCTGTGGTTCCAGTCGCCACCGAGGCCCGAGACCGATGAGACGTTGACGATCGCCCCGCGCGAGGCGCGCAAGGCGGCGATCGCCGCGCGGCTCATCTGGACGACGCCGTAGAGATCGCTCTCGATCACCGTCGTGAAGGCGGAGAAGTCGCCCTCGTCGAGCTTGCCGAGATGGTCGACGCCGGCGTTGTTGACGAGGACGTCGATGCGGCCGAAAGCCTTGGTCGCGTGCGCCACCAGCGCCTCGCAGTCGGCCATCTGCGACACGTCGCCGGCCAGCGTCTCGACGCGCGCGTTCGAAAGGCTCGCTGCGACCTTCGACAGCCCCTGCGCGTCGCGGTCGTTGAGGACGAGCGTCGCCCCTTCCGCCGCGAAGCGCCGGGCGGCGCCCTCCCCGATGCCCGATGCGGCGCCTGTGATGATGACGACCTTGTCCGTGAAGCGTGCCATGTCGATGCGGTGCTTTTCGATTGCCGGAGGCGGCCCTTCGCCGCCTCACGAGATGCGAAGTAGAAGCCTTTGAAGCAAACAAGGGTTGCATCTGCGGCCAAACCCCGCGCCGGGCGCAAGGCTGCCTTGCACGGGCGAGATAGCGAGCGCCTGCATGGCTGTTCTGCGGACTTTGCGCTCCTTTCCGCAGTGCCGCGCGACTATGTTCCGGGTGTCGAAAGAAACGAGAGACGCGGCCACCATCGACGAGAGGCCGCACAGAAAGGGACCATCCCATGCGCTTCGCCAATGCCCTCCGCTCCTTCCGCAAGGCTCGCGAAACCGCCAACGAGTTGAATAGGCTGTCCAACCGCGAGCTCGCCGACCTCGGCATCTCGCGCTCCGACATCCCGGCCGTGGCCCGTCAGGCCAGCCGCTAACGGTTTTTGAAGGTTTCGCGTCGGCCACTCTCCTCCCAACGGCCGAAGCGGATCGAAGCCCGCGTTCCTCCCACGCTGGCTTTACCCATGACGCCCTGCCGGTCCTCCCCCGGCAGGGCGTTTTGCGTTCGGGGCAGGCGGTGCGATGCGAGACGGTGGCGGCCGAGGGATCGCAGCTTCGAAACTCGCGGGCGGCATAGACGCTTGTCGCAAGGACCCACGGTGGCTTCGTCGGCGGGATCGAAGCTCGGGCCATGAACGCCCGGCGGAAACGGATCCGGCTTCGCCCGCCGCACTGGCGAAAGGCGTCTTGGAAACTAATGAGGCTTCGAGTCTCCGTTCATCGGCCTATCCGGCGCCGCAGGCTGGCATGTCAGGTCTTGTCGGTCCGGGCTCGTACCGACGCGAGCAGCCTCGTCGAAGCGGACCAGCGCGGCTGACGATCTCATGCGTGCCGGCGAACGCGTTCACCCGGGGCGCCAGATCTGGCGTCCCGGGCGACAGTTCACCATCGTCATGACTCGATCCTCGAGGAAGTTCAGCCGAGCCCTCGGCTCGGCGCGTCAGTCGACCGGCAACGCCGCCGACTGAAGACCGATCAGGAGGTCGCGGATCGCAGCGGGTTGAACGGTCAGGGCGACAGCATCGCCCGACCCCGTCATGCCGAACACGGCGATCGTCCCGTCCTCGTGCGGCTCCACCCGCTCGACCCGGGCCAGGGTGACGCTCCTGAAGCGACGATCCTTTACCATTTCACTCCCTGCCCCACCCCATCGGTCGCGGACCGAAGACACATGCCTGCCTTCTGGACCGGCGGGCACCGCCGCCAGTCCTCCCACGGAAGGACGCCGCTCAGAACTCTTCCCAATTGTCCTCCAAAGCGGTCAAGGCAGCGTTACCTTGCGCGACCGGCTTCATCTGCACCATCGGGCGAGGCGCGGCGCGCTTGGCGACGTTCGCGGTCCGCTGGGCGGCGCGCTCGCTCTGGCGGGCATGGTTGGCGGTCGCCGCCGTCCTGAACTCGGCAATCAGGCGCGCAAGCTCGTCCGTCTCGTTCGCCAGCGTCTGCGCGGCCGCCGTCGCCTGCTCGACCATCGCCGCGTTCTGCTGCGTGACCTTGTCCATCTGGTCGGCCGCCGTCGACACCTCACGCAAGGACACCGCCTGCTCCTGCGCCCGGCGCGCGATCTCCGAGACGACGCGGCTGACGTCGCCGACCTCGGAGATGATCTCGGCAAGGCTCTTGCCCGAGGCCGAGACGAGCTCGACGCCCGAGGCCACCTGCTCACCCGACGCCTGAATGAGGTC
>NZ_FOOA01000055.1 GCF_900113065.1 Aureimonas phyllosphaerae | reverse complement strand
ACCACGCTCCAGCGTCCGTCGTAGTTCGAACCCCGCAAGGTGCCGTCGGGAAGGTAGAACTCGCGATACGGACCGCCTGACGCCATCGTCCCCTGCACCGTGTTCCCAGCGATGATCTTAGCGATCTCGGCGCCGGAAAGGGATCGGGAGTCCTGAGCGAAAGCAGGACACGCCGTTGTCGACATGACAGCCAATGCGAAGAAACAGCGCGAGATCATGGTCTTCTGCCTCGATTGATCGTCTCAAGAATGTTCGCACCAGCCCAGGATCGTGAAAGGCGTGCATGCTGCAAGATGGCATTCGGTCCTGTTCCCACGCTTGATGCGCGCTCCCCCGTTCTTGAATGTCCGCCTTTCGCAGACGGCCGACAGTCGTGGGGCGTCGGGAAAGGGTCGTTTGCGGAAGGGCAGCTTTCCGCGCCATCAACCCGAAAGCTGCCGGTCTGCTTTCGGCCCAGGTACGTCCCCTCCCCTACTTCGTTCGATCCGTTGACCAACTTCAAGAGAGCATGGAACACAGGACGGGTGGTGGGCGCCAAGCGAGCCCTGAAGCCGCCGCAAGTCTGGGCGATCCGCTTTTGGCTCGATCACCAGTGGCGTTCGCGCGACCGTGCGCTGTTTGATCTTGCGATCGACAGCCAGCTGCGCGGATGCGACGTCGTCAAGGTAAAGATCGGCGACATCGTGTCAGCAGGACACATTCGAGCTCGTGCCATTGTGGTGCAGCGAAAGACGAAGCGCCCCGTGCAGTTCGAACTCATGGAAGCAGCACGCCTAAGCCTCCGGGCATGGCTGGAGCGACGCGGCGGAACGGTCGATGATTACGCCTTTCCGAGCCGCATCGATCACTCCACCCATCTCAGCACGCGGCAGTAGGCACGCCTCGTCGACGAATGAGTGACCGCGATCGGCCTTCGGAAGGAGGACTACGGTACGCATTCGCTTCGGCGGAAGAAGGCTTCGATCATCTACCGGGCGACCGGCAACCTTCGCGCTGTTCAGAGCCTGCTTGGCCATACCAAGATCGAAAGCACGGTGCGCTACCTCGGTGTCGATGTCGAGGATGCGCTGACGCTAGCCGAGAGAACCGGGGTCTAACCCCGCAATCAGCACTGCATCTCCGGCGGGAACGGCTGCACCCGAGCTCCAGCAGCCGTTCCTGCATCTGTATCGCTCTGGAAGATCTGCGATCTCCGTTGCATGAGGCGACCCGCACCTGTCGCACCTTGCCACGTATTGCCGCAAAGTGTCGCAAACTGTCTCATTTTGACGCGCGAGAGGCGCCGGATAGGCGCCGCATACAGTCGGTCTCAACATCGCAGTAACATAGGTACTTCAGCATTCCCCCGTCCGCAGACCATCTGGACCGGACGTCTTGCACGAGCCACCGCAACCATCCGCAACTGCAGGACTGCTACGGTTCGAATGGCACGAGTTGCGTGCCGATCGTGGAGGCGATTTACGACGGACGAGGGCCTCGCCTGGACAGCCCCGGTCGTGCTGGCCACGCTCGGGGCGCTATTCTTTGCGGCTCAAGCTGCAGGAGCCGCAGCCGAGGCGCAGTTCTGGGGCTCGGGTTTTCGCTCTCGGCGGCGGCATTCGCGTTTCCGCTGACTGATGCCGTTATTCCGACGAAGATCATTGCGTTCGTCTCGGATGCGGCCTTCGCCACCGCTTATCTCTGCGACGCCTGGGCTCTCGTCGTTCGCTACGGGCCGCCGCCTCCTGGCCTGCGTCCAACAGGTGGCCCGGTTCAAATCTAATGCATGGTGGGCTTGCCGGCGACGTTTAAGATGGCCGGCGAAGCGGGTT
>NZ_FOOA01000017.1 GCF_900113065.1 Aureimonas phyllosphaerae | reverse complement strand
TGCGGCATGTCCGGATGCGTCGCATAGGGCGCAATGTCCGACGACATCCGATACAGCCCAACATCGTTCCGACCGCAGTAGTCAAGAATCCGGTCGATGTAATCCAGCGACACCTTCAGATGCGGATTGTTCGCCGGACGCCGCGCGTCGTTGCTCTTGAGGTCCGGCTTCCCCATCACCTTGACCGGGAAACCCAGTCTCGAAATTCGCTCGCTCATGCGTTTGCCTGTCATCCCCTCGTTATGAAGGGGACGCCGAACGCAGCCGTCAGGTTCCCTTGCATGCCGACCGTGATTGATGCGCGAAGGCCACAGGGGAGGCGCTCAGCGACTTAGTGGAAAAATCATGACTTGAAGAGTCATATATTCCTTGGGATGCAGGGGAAGCCATCCTGCCATCTGGAAGTTGCCCGTGCGTCCCTCCTCTCGCCTGTTTCTGACGACCACCGCTATCGCCCTCGGTCTCGGGGTTGGCGCCCAAGCGCAGACCGCGACCGTCGAGCTCGACACCGTCGTGGTCGAGGGCGCCGGCACGGGGGGCGATGGGATTTCCGGCTCGCAGGCTGCGGGGACCGCGCCGGTCGAGGGATACGTCGCCCGCGCGACGACCACGGGCTCCAAGACCTCGACGCCGCTCGCCGAACTGCCGCAATCGGTCTCCGTGATCGGGCGCGAGGAGTTCGAGGACCGGGGCACGCAGAAGGTGGACGAGGCGCTGCGCTATACGGCGGGCGTCTTCACCCAGCCCTTCGGGTTCGATTCCGACACCGACTGGTTCTACATCCGCGGCTTCGACGCGACCCAGACCGGTGTCTATCTCGACGGCCTCAATCTCTACCAATACGGCTTTGCCGGTTTCTCGATCGATCCGTTCCTGCTCGAGCGCGTCGAGGTCCTGCGCGGGCCCGCGTCGGTCCTCTACGGCGGCTCGAACCCCGGCGGCATCGTCAACCAGATCTCGAAGCGCGCGACGGGCGAGCGGCTCCGCTATGTCGAGGGGTCGCTCACCGACGATCCCAACGGCTCCTTCGCCTTCGACATGGGCGACAAGCTCGGCGCCGAGGACGGGCCTTGGAGCATCCGCGTCCTCGGGCGCGTGAAGGGCGGCGAGACGCAGACCGACTATGCTGAAAACTTTCGCGGCATGATCGCGCCGATGGTGGCCTACGAGCCGGACGCCGAGACGCGCCTCGATCTCTACGGCTTCTTCCAGTACGACAACCTGCGCCACACCAACGGCTTCTTCCCCTATGAGGGCACCGTGGTCGATGCCCCGTTCGGACGCATCCCCCGCGACCTGTTCTATGGCGAACCCGACGTCGACAAGTTCGTCGGCCGCCAGACCCTCCTCGGCTACGAGTTCGAGAAGGAGGCGGGGGACGGCCTCACCCTGCGCTCGAAGACGCGCTATGCGCGAACCGAGCGCGAGGAGTTCGGACCCTACACCTTCGGCTTCTACGATCCGGCGACCGGTACCGGTTTTCTGCCCGAACCCGTCGATGCCAACTCGATCCTCGGGCGTCTGAATTTCGCGCACGACACCACGGCCGACCAGCTAACGACCGACAACTCGGCGACGATGGCGTTCGCGACGGGCGCGGTGGATCACACACTTCTCGCCGGCCTCGACTACAAGCACTACCGGATCGATCAGGTGCAGGCGTCGGGTTCGGCCGCGCCGCTCGACCCGATCCGCCCGCGCTACGGCACGCCGCTGCCGCCGCTCTTCGCGCCCTATATCGACGAGACGATCACGCTCGACCAGCTTGGCTTCTATGCGCAGGAGCAGGCCAAGATCGGCGGCGTCATCGCGACGCTGAACGCGCGCTACGACCGGGTCTGGATCGACCGCGACGACCGCCTCGCCGGGAACGCCGACTACGACGGCAACGAGGGCGCGCTGTCCGGCCGCGCGGGCCTCGCCTACGAGTTCGAAAACGACATCACCCCTTACGTCTCGGTCGCAACCTTCTTCAATCCGCAGATCGGCACCGCGGGTGACGGCCGGCCGGTGGAGAACCAGAAGGGTGAGCAATACGAGGCGGGCGTGAAATACGACCCGACCTTCTTCGACGGCACGTTCACCGCGTCCGTGTTCGACCTGACCCGCCGCAACGTGGTTCAGACCGATCCCCTGACCTTCCTGCCGGTTCCGATCGGCGAGGTGCAGTCGCGCGGCGTCGAGCTCGAGGCGAAGGCCAACCTGACCGAGAACTGGAAGCTGACGGCCGCCTTCACTGCGCTTGACCTCGAGATCACCGACGACATCGATCCGGCCCTCATCGGCAACCAGCCGTTCCTGATCCCGGACGTGACCGCCTCCGCCTGGGCCGACTACACGGTGACGAGCGGCTCCCTCGAAGGGCTCTCGGCGGGCCTCGGCCTTCGCTATGTCGGCGAGTCCTATGCCGACAACCAGAACACGCTGACCGTGCCCGACGCGACGCTGGTGGACGCGGCGATTCGCTACGAGCGGGACGACCGCGGCCTGTCGCTGAACGTCAACAACCTCTTCGACAAGCGCTACGTGTCGGGCTGCCAGGGCGCCTTGACCTGTGCCTACGGGCAGGGTCGCGAGTTCGTCGTCAAGGCGCACATGAACTGGTAGGCGCGAAAACCGCGATCGACGGTCAAAGGCCCGGACGCGGCGACAGCGTCCGGGCCTTCGTCGTTTCGGACGGGGTTCAGTCGCCGGGGTGGATGTCGGCACGCACGGCCGGATCGATCTCACGCGCCGTGCGCCGCGTCCGGTTCTCGCGCCACCAGATGTAGAGGCCGCTCGCGACCAGGACGGCGGTGCCCGCGATCGTCGCCCCATGCAGGGGATCGCCGAAGAGCACGACGCTGACGCCCGCGGCCACCAGCACCTGCGTATAAAGGAAGGGGGAGAGCAGCGAGGCGGAGGCGTAGCGGAAGGCCGAGACGAGGAGGAAGTGCCCGACCGTACCGAGGAGGCCGATCGCAAGGAGTAGCGCCATCGTCGCGGCATCCGGCGTCTGCCAAACCGGAATGACGACGGCCGACATGACGACGGTGCCGAAGGCGGTGGTGTTGAACTGCGTCGAGGCGGCATCCTCGCGTCCCGCAAGGCGCCGCGTCAGGATCAGGTAGACCGCGTTGAGGACCGCCGCGGCCAGAACCAGGAAGAGGGCGGGGTGGAAGCTGCCGATCCCCGGCCGCAGGATCAGGAGCATGCCGCAGAAGCCGGCCAGCACCGCCGCGATGCGATGGAGACCGATCCGCTCGCCGAGCAGCGCGACGGACAGGACCGTCACCATGATCGGGCTGAAGAAGAGCACGGCGGTCGCGTCCGCCAGCGGCACGCGCGACAGGGCCTCGTACATCAGGAAGGTGCAGGCGAGGAGGAGGAGGCCGCGCGTCAGCTGCAGGATGGGATGCGATGTGCGCAGGAAGCGCGTCCCCGTGGTCGCGCCGAGCCAGGCCGTCATCACCACGGTCTGGACGACATAGCGGCCCCAGATCACCTGCATCACCGGCAGGAGGGTTGACAGATGCTTGCCGAGCGAATCCATGCCCGCAAACAGCGCCCCCGCCACGATGGTGAGGAGGATGCCGGTGAGAAGCGGGTTGGCGCGGGTCACGAAGCGGCTCCGTCGTCTCGGGGACGCGCGCGCCGAGGGGGCGCGTGCCGGCGCGGCAAGGGCGCGTCGTACATGGCCTTTAACGTGACATGCGCGATGGGGAAAGCACTGCCTACCCCCCGCGCCGTTCGGGTCAGCCTCAGCCGCCGCCGGTCGCGCGGCGGATCACGGCGAGGAACAGGTCGCCATAGGCCTCGCGCTTGGCCTCGCCGACCCCCGGAACCGCGAGGAAGCTGTCGTCGTCGTGCGGACAGCGCTCCGCCATGGCGCGCAAGGTCGCGTCGGAGAAGACGACATAGGCGGGCACCGACTTTTCGCGGGCGATGCGCGCGCGCTCGCCGCGCAGCGCCTGGAAGATCGCCGCCGACTCCTCGTCCATCCCCTCGGTGACATGGCCGGTGCGCTGAAGGCGCGTCGCCTTGCGCCGTCGGTCGCGGCGCAGCACCACGCGGCGCTCGCCGCGAAACACCGGCCGCGCCTCCTCGGTTAGGACCAGCGCACCGAAGGCGGCATGGTCGACGGTGAGGAGCCCCTGTGCCACGAGCTGGCGGGCGATCGACTGCCAGGTGCGCGGCTCGACGCCCTTGCCGGCGCCGAAGACGGGAATGGCGTCGTGGCCGGCCCGCTTCACCTTCTCGGTGTCCTTGCCGGTCAGGACCTCGATGACGTGGCCGAGCCCGTAGCGCTCGCCGGTGCGGTAGACGGCGGCCATCAGCTTGATCGCGTCCTCGCTGCCGTCGAAGGTCTCGACCGGCACGAGGCAGGTGTCGCAATTCTTGCAGCCGCCCGGATGGTTCTCGCCGAAATGCGACAGGATCGCCTGACGCCGGCAGCCCGCGGTCTCGCAGATGCCGAGAAGCGCATCGAGCTTGGCGCGCTCGACGCGCTTGATCTGCTCCTCCGCGCCGCCCTCGTCGATCATCCGGCGGCGCTGCACGACGTCCTGCATGCCGTAGGCCATCCAGGCCTCGGACGGCTGGCCGTCGCGGCCCGCGCGCCCCGTCTCCTGGTAGTAGGCCTCGACGGAGGAGGGCAGGTCGAGATGAGCGACGAAGCGCACGTCCGGCTTGTCGATGCCCATGCCGAAGGCGACGGTGGCGACGAGGCAGACGCCCTCCTCCTTGAGGAAGGCATCCTGGTGCGCGTCCTTTACGCGGGCGTCCATGCCGGCATGGTAGGGCAGGGCGCGGATGCCCTGTCCGTTCAGCCATTCGGCCGTCTCCTCCACCTTGCGGCGGGACAGGCAGTAGACGATGCCCGAGGCGCCGCGATGATCCTCGAGGAAGGCGAGGAGCTGGCGTCGCGGCTCGTCGCGCTCGACGATGGCGTAGCGGATGTTCGGCCGATCGAAGGAAGTGGAGAAGACCGGCGCGTGCTCGAGGCGCAGGCGCTCGACGATGTCGCGGCGCGTCGCGGGATCGGCCGTCGCGGTCAGGGCGATGCGCGGCACGGCCGGATAGTCGTCGGCGAGCGTCTCCAGCGCCCGGTATTCGGGCCGGAAGTCATGGCCCCAGGCGCTGACGCAATGCGCCTCGTCGATGGCAAAGAGCGCGATCTCGATGCGCGAGAGCGCCTGCCGGAAGCCGGGCGTCACGATGCGCTCGGGCGTCACGTAGAGAAGGTCGAGGCGGCCGGCCATCAGCTCTCTCCGAACCTCGGTGCGCTCCTCCTCCGTCAGCGAGGAGTTGAGGGCGGCCGCCCGCACGCCCGCCTCGGTCAGCGCCTGCACCTGGTCGCGCATCAGCGCGATCAGCGGCGAGACGACGATCGCCGTGCCCTGCCGGCAGAGCGCCGGGATCTGGTAGCACAGCGACTTGCCGGCGCCGGTCGGAAACAGGACGACCGCGTCGCCGCCGCCGACGACATGGCCGATGACCTCGCCCTGGCGGCCGCGGAAGTCGGCATGGCCGAAGACGCGGGCGAGCGCCTCGCGTGGGCTCGGAAGGCCGCCGTCGAAGAGGGCGCGCGTCGGGGCCGCGCCGGCTTGTGGAGGGGTCATGCGGACGGGTCTTGCCTCAAAGGGTCGCGAGCCCGGCCCGGAACCGGCGGGCATTGGCGACGTAGCGCTCGGCCGACTGGCGCAGGCCCTCGATCGCGGCGGCATCGAGCGCGCGCACGACCTTTGCCGGGACGCCGACGATCAGCGATCCGTCCGGAAAGTCCTTGCCCTCGGTGACGAGCGCCCCGGCGCCGACGAGGCAGTTGGCGCCGATCCGCGCGCCGTTCAGGACCGTCGCGCCCATGCCGATCAGCGTGTTGCGGCCGACCGTGCAGCCATGAACGATCGCCTGGTGGCCGACCGTGCAGCCCTCGCCGATCTCGAGCGGAAAGCCCGGATCGGCATGCAGCACGGCGCCGTCCTGGATGTTGGTGCGCGCGCCCACCCGGATCGGTGCCACGTCCCCGCGGATCACCGCGTTGAACCAGATGCCGACCTCGTCGCCGAGCACGACGTCGCCGACGACATGGGCGCCGGGTGCGACGAAGGCGGTGCCGGGAATGGCGGGGGCGACGTCGTCGAGAGCGTGAACGGGCATGGCGGTCCGATATCGGATGGGATGAGGCCAAGATAGGCCGTGCGCTCGCCCGGCGCGAGCCCCGTGCAGCGGTTTTCGCAGCGCGCGCCGCGCCTGCGACGGTCTGTCGACGGAGACCGGAAACAGAAAATTGACGTTAACGTAAGTGGCCGGAGTTTCGCTTTGCGACGTCCTGCGCTAGCCTCACGGGAAAAAGGGGAGGATCAACGCATGCCAAGGCCCTGGCTCGCCCATTATCCGGCGGGCATTCCGCACGAGACCGGTCCGCTGCCGTTCGAGAGCATCGCCGGCCTTCTGGAGGACGCCTTCCGGACCCATGCCGGCAAGCCCGCCTTCCGCTTCATGGGTGCGGTGATGACCTATGCCGAGCTCGACCGCGCCTCGGCGCGGTTCGCGGGCTATCTCCAGTCGATCGGCCTCCAGCCTGGCGACCGCGTCGCGCTGATGATGCCCAACGTCTTCCAGTATCCGGTGGCGCTCGCCGGCGTGCTGCGGGCCGGCATGGTGGTGGTCAACACCAATCCGCTCTACACGCCGCGCGAGCTCGCGCACCAGCTGACGGACTCGGGCGCACGGGCCATCGTGATCCTCGAGAACATGGCGGCGACGCTGGCCGCCTGCCGGGGCCAAGTGCCGGTCGAGCATGTCGTGGTGACCGGCGTCGGCGACATGCTGCCGGGCCTCAAGGGTCCCATCGTCAACCTCGTGCTTCGCCATGTGAAGAAGGCGGTGCCGGCCTACAGCCTGCCGGGCTCGGTCCGCTGGAAGGCCGCGCTGAAGACAGGCTCGGGCTTCCGGGCCGCGCCGCGCGGCGCCGAGGATCCGGCAGTCCTCCAGTACACGGGCGGCACGACGGGCGTCGCCAAGGGGGCGGTGCTGACCAACCGCAACATCGTCGCCAACGTGGTGCAGTCCCGGCTCTGGCACCAGCCGGTGCTCGACGCCATCCCGGCGGGCGAGCAGCCGACCACAGTCTGCGCGCTGCCGCTCTACCACATCTTCGGCTTCACCGTGAACATGATGCTGTCGCTGCACACCGGCGGCTGCAACCTTCTCATCCCCAACCCGCGCGACCTGCCGGCCCTCCTGAAGGAGCTGAAGGCGCACCGCTTCCATCTCTTCCCGGCGGTCAACACGCTGTTCGGCGCGATCGCGCGCCACCCGGACGTCGCCTCGGTCGACTGGACGCACCTGCGCCTGTCGGTCGGCGGCGGCATGGCGGTGCAGAAGGCGACGGCCGATCTCTGGAAGAGCGTGACGGGCTGCGCGATCTGCGAGGGCTACGGCCTGTCGGAGACCTCGCCCGTCGCCTGTGCCAACCCGGTCATGACGCGCGACTATTCCGGCATGATCGGCCTGCCGGTGCCCGGCACCGAGGTCGCGATCCTCGACGACGACGGCACCGAGCTGCCGATCGGCGAGCGCGGCGAGGTCGCGATCCGCGGGCCGCAGGTGATGCAGGGCTACTGGCAGCGCCCCGACGAGACCGCGCGCGTCTTCACCACTGAGCGCTTCTTCCGTTCCGGCGACATCGGCATCATGGACGAGCGCGGCTGGGTGAAGATCGTCGACCGGAAGAAGGACATGATCAACGTGTCCGGCTTCAACGTCTATCCGAACGAGGTCGAGGACGTGGTGACCCGCATGCCGGGCGTCGCCGAGGCCGCCGCGATCGGCGTGCCGGACGAGACCTCCGGCGAGGCGGTCAAGCTCTTCGTCGTCAAGACGGCGTCCGACGTCGACGAGGCGGCGGTGAAGGCGTGGTGCCGCGAGAACCTGACCGGCTACAAGCGGCCGCGCGACGTCGAGTTCCGCGACGAACTGCCGAAGACCAATGTCGGCAAGGTGCTGCGCCGGATGCTGCGGGACTGACCGACACACCGGGCGACGGGAGCGAGCGCCGCTTGCATCGCGCGCCGTTCCCGATAGTCTGGCGGGATCAAGGACATGCCCGGCTCGCGGCCCCCGCTTGCGAGAGCACTGTCGTCTTTTTGTCAAAAACTCGCCGGGTGGGGGTTTTCACGCCCGTCGGTTTCGCCTATATCGACTTCACCGCAGGCGGCCAGGCCGCTTCGGCAATGGCGCGGGGTGGAGCAGCCCGGTAGCTCGTCAGGCTCATAACCTGAAGGTCGCAAGTTCAAATCTTGCCCCCGCAACCAAGTTCAAGCCCGCTGGATCAACCGTCTTGGTATCCGGCCACGGGCAGAGTGAGTCAATGACACACGCAAAGTGAGTCATTTCCACGATTAAGTGAGCCATCCCTGGAAATGGGATGGCTCACTTCGTCGTTCTAGTTCATCTCCCCACCAAATCTTCTTTCAAAATCAGTTCCTTATCTGCATCCAGCCTCTCCTAGCGCCGGCAACGAGCGATTCAGTCGTGCTGTCGGGTGTCTCGAAGCCGTCGATCACACCGGCGATTCGCTTCGACGCCGATCATCGCAGATTCTGACTCGTTTGATCGAGAACGAGAATCGTTTGGTGGCGATCGCGACTCGTTTGAAGAGAATCACGACTCGTTTGAAACCGAACCTGACTCGTTTGAAGAGGCGCAGGTGACTCGTTTGAAAGGCGTTAGGGAAGAGGTGATCTCAGCACGGATGCCACCTCGGCCACCGACCGGATCGGCGTTCACAGGCATCGGGATTGGTCCTGACCCGTGGAACTGGTCCGGACGGAGCGAGAATTTTCGGGCACGATTTCTCGACGGTCGGGCCTGCGGACATCCAGCCTCAATCCCAGTTCTCGCCATCGTCGACCCGATGGTCTAGGACGCCGTTCCCGGAGAGGATGGTCGTCGCGATCCCGGTGAGCTGGTCACGCAGATTTCCCAAGCTGGCGAACTCTGCCGAACGCACGTCGGTTTCGCCGATGGAGAGAGTCGGTTCGAGACCGATTGCGTTCTTCTCGATCGCTTCCGTCCGAATGTCGTCCGAACCATCGTCGTTCTGACGTAGGAGTGTCTGGATAGAGGACTTGTACAGCCAACCTCGCAACCGGTCGCTTGATCGGTCGATACGCGCCGGGATCAGGAGACATCTGAGGATCGGTCGTCCCCATTGCATACGTCCGCTATGGTGGCGCAGTTGCGTAACGGCATTCACCGTCGCCGCCATCATCGTATCGTCGGCCTGGAACATCATCACTGCCACGTCGGAAAGCTGCAGCAATGCGACATTCGCGGCGTCCTCCCTTATCGTTCCGACATCGGCCAGGACGACGTCGTAGCGGTCGGTCGTCTCCAATCGCAACGCTTCCATGGCTCCGTATCCCCCGGACTCCGCATAGAATTCGTCCCAGGAGAAATCCCGTACCGTCTTCCAGTAGTCTCGATCCAAGGCGCCCGCCGGCATCACGTCGATCGTTCCGGTGACACCATCGGGCAGTGGGATGCTTTCGTAGACGTAGCGAGCGAGATCGAGGGGCTCGCCGTCGTTGCGCGGTTTCATGCAATCGCGAAGATAGTCGACCGCGCCACGTCGGGTGTGGATCGCGTCGTCCCTCAACCCCAGGAGTCGATGTAGGCTCGGCTGGCGAGTGTCCCAATCCACCGCCAGGACCCGAAGGCCGAACCGCGCCATCGCCATCGCAAGACCCGCGCAAACGGTCGTGCAGCCGACGCCCCCCTTCAGCGACGAGACGGAGATCCAACCGGACGAACGTGAAAACGTCATACCATGACCAACGAGTTCACCTCGACGTCGATCCTCGGGACCGATGTGACGTTCTGGGCTGGACCGATGGAGCGTCGGGCTAATGGCCTCGCTCTCGTCGGCTGACGGTCCCGGACGAGGTTCATGATCGACACGGCAGAGTCCACCAGTCGGTACACGGGCTGTGCCTGTTGGACCACTGCGGCAGCCGAGAGTTCACCGGTCTCGACCAGCATCTCGGCCAGGAGCATACGGTGCTCCCAGGCGGCCAACGAGGACTCGAGACGATCGCGCACCGCCTCCGCACTACCGCAGGCCCGAAGGATCCGGTGCGCCACGAGGCCTCTATTGACGCCGGCGGCATCGACCACGTGCAACGCGGCCAGCACGGAGTCGACGTCGATGAGTACCAGGCTCTGGTACGCGAGCGTCCGGATGCCGAGGTCCTTGTGACGCGTTAGGGTCGCCCATACCAGTTGCATCTCCGGCTTCGGATCCAACCTGCCGACGGCTCTGAGAACCAATCTGGCATCGTTCGTCTTGCCGGCGTATTCTTCGCCCGACTCCATATGTGAGACGACGAGGTTCAACAACGGCCGGGCCTTCACGGCAAGTCCGAGTTCGACCGCGGCGAACGAGAGCATCCCAGCGATGCGCAGGGGATGCTGACGGATCGGTCCAGCTTCGGAGCCACCCCAACGCACGAGGTAATCGACGATCTGGTCGAAGCCGTTCTGAAGACGATCGCGTTCGTCTGGATCCTTGACCGAGGTCCCATAGCGTTCGATCAGCACGTCGGCGCCCGACCGCATCTCGAACGGACGATCGGCTACGTCGTCCTGTACTTGCTCGAGTAGCGAACGTGCGAGATCGGAGAGCATAGGCGCGATAGGGGGTGCCGAGATCGTTCCAGTCATCGCCCCACCATATAGTCGGGATTCATCGGTGCGACACGTGTCGGTGTCGCGCCACTGGGGATGAAGGTGGCATCGGAGAAACCGCCCTGCGCGGTCTGGAGATCGACGACGAGTTCTCTATGCATCCGTTGACCCGTCTGCGTGTGACGCGTCCTTCCATGAACCCGCTGCTCCGCCACTGGGCCGATCATCCAGGCTTCGTAGAGGCCGGCATCGAAGCAGGTGGGAACGAAGGCATCCACGTCCGATACGTCCAGCTGGAACTCCAGTACGAAGTCGTTCGAGAAATGCGGCAGACCTAGACGTTGCGCCAGTTCGTCCGGATCATTCGGCACATCGTCCGGAGTGACCCAGATGACGCGCTTGTCGGTGCCGTCGTAGAGTAGACCACTCGTCACACGAAACGTCGCTGGTGGATCGTCCCTGTCGAAGTCTCCTATGCCGCCGAATTGCAGGATCTTTCGTGCGGTCGCGTAGTGGTAGACCCTATCGTGACGGCGACCTGCGTGGATTAGGAATTCGAGCTTTCCGCTTGCCGCGTACTCCTGGACCGTCGATTCCAACGACTCGGCCGCAGCCTCCTGAGGATGAACTCCAGACGTCACGACCGCGTCGAAGGCAGTCACCAGACTGGAGGTGAAGAGCAGGTGAGCCCCTCCAAGTCTCTTCTCGTCGAGTAGGTTGCGGTAGCGTGCCTCTAGGGTCGAGCGATCCGTTGTCGGCAGGCTGAGGAGATATGCCGTGAAGTGCGAACACCAGTCGCTGAATGTCGTCATGGATCGATCCTGGGCCGCAGAGCTTGAGGATCCGTCAACGAGATCCGTGCAAGGGGCCTGATCGTCATCCTTATCGAGAGCGAGATCGGCGTTGCGGCTCGTTCGTCCGGACGAAGGTATTTCAGGCGAACCGCCGGACCATGCTCGGCGCCGAGATGATGGGCGTGAGAGGGCGGATCCAGCGGATAGGGGAAATCGTCAGTCTCATCGCGCATTGGCTGACGAACCTGCACCGCGAATTCGCCGGCATCCGCTACCGGGAACGGACGATGG
The DNA here is from genome assembly GCF_900113065.1 of Aureimonas phyllosphaerae. Lineage (GTDB taxonomy): Bacteria > Pseudomonadota > Alphaproteobacteria > Rhizobiales > Rhizobiaceae > Aureimonas > Aureimonas phyllosphaerae. Next base: position 81,374 of record NZ_FOOA01000017.1, on the reverse strand, counting down.
TCGTGCACAAGCGGCGAGGGTGACTGCGCCGCCGCCTCGGATGCCGCCGGTCGAGGCGATGGCCGATCCGTTCGAGCACCTCATCGACGCGATCAGGGCGACGGTCTGGGGCTTCCGGTAGGCCAGTCGCAGGGCGACCCGAGACATGCTGGAGGTATCTCGCGGCAGGGGTAATGGCAGTGACATGGAGCTCGCCGATACGGAGACGCTCGCGTCGGGTCGCGCGCTGCTGTCGCAGCCGGTCGTCAACCATATCGAGTTAGCGTCGGATGGCTGGCGAACAAAAATACATGATGTGCGTTTCTCGAGCGCTCGCGCGGAAAAAGACTCGTGTTTCCCGCGCGGGTATGGGGTCGAACAGACTGTTGAAATCTCGGGAAGACCTTCGGCGGTCACCGCACAAGGGAACGTAAGGTCAGCGCCAACCTCCAATTCCAACAGCGAGAACGGGCATTTTGTCGCACTACGGAGAAAACGCTTTGTATGGTCGCGAATCACTTGAGGCTGATTCGCATAGTTTAACAGCGGGTTAACTAACCCTTTGATTTTGAATCCTAATCGCCTCTTCGAGTCAACCCGGTTGCGCCCGTTTCACAATCTCAACCAAGATATATCTCGAATCTTCGAAGAGAGACGCGTGAGGAGGAGAGGACCCTAGAAACGAACGACGCGCCGCCCTGGCAGGCGACGCGTCGGAAATCCGAGCCGTTCTAATGCTTCAGCGGTACGAGAACGGTTCGCTCATCATCACTCGAACTGGGAATGCCCAGTCGATCGCATCGTCGCTCATCCCAGTCCAGGGGTCAAGCGCGGGGCGGTCGGCCGGCGCGTCCCGGAAGGGACAAACGCATGCCCGAAGACTGGCGTGACGTACGACGTCGCGACGCCCCCTCTTCCTCCACGCTCGACGACCTCCTTCGGGAGGCTGCGGCCCTGCAGCGTCCGGACGAGCGCCTCCTGCGCCGTTGGGCCGCGACGGCCCGAGCCGTGATCGTCCGCGATCCGTCGGGCGGGCCGATCCGCCCGATCCAGGGCGGCTTCCGCAGACATCATTCCGGATACGTCTCCTCGAGCAAGGTCGGCAGGGCCATCGACTGGGAGAGCCCTCTCGAGCGGACGGTCATCGCGTACTGCGAGGTCGACCCAGGCGTGGTCTGGTACATGTCGCAGCCGCATCGTCTCGAGATACGGACCTCTGTGCCTGCCCTCGTCTATGTGCCCGACGTCGAGCGACGCCTCGCCGACGGCTCGCACGAGGTCCTGGAGGTCAAGAGCCGGAAGGACAGGCGTTGGCTCCGCGATCCCCGTTACGGCGCTAAGGTGGCTCGTGCGGCCGAGATCTACGATCGGCTCGGCTGGCGCTTCGCGATAGTGAGCGAGGACGAGATCGAGGCGCGTCCGGATCTTCGCAGGATCGAACGCATCCTCTCGTCGCGTCACGTCGCCGTCCCGGAGATGCCTCTCCTGAGACTGCGCAGGAGTCTCGAGACGCATCGGAACGGAATTCCGCTCGCGGAGGCTCTCTCGCTCTTCGGAGACGGCCCTAGGGCCGAGCGGATACTGGACGCCCTGACGATCCGGCGGATCGCCACGCGGACGCCGTTCGCCGGTCCCGGGGACGCGAGGGTGCGTGCCGTCCGTGCTGACGAACCGGCGATCGGTCTGGGGGTGACGCCGTGACGTGGCCCCTGACCCTCCGCAAGTGGTCGCGGTGCAGGATCGGTATCGTCGAGGCGGCCTTCGAGGAGCAGAACGGCGAAGAACTGATCTTCCGGAACCTCGCGACCGGCGAGCCCGTCGTCCTCACGATCCCCGCCTTCGAGGCGCAGTATGGCGAAGGCCGCATCGCGAGGATCACGTCGTCCTCCTCCGTGACACCCCCATTCGCCGAGGACGACAGGCGTCTGCGTAAGGCGATGGGACGCCAGTACGTTCTGCGCGCCTGGGACGCTCGCGCCGGCACGTCCCTCAGCTCCCGGAAGTTGGCTCTGTTTCTGGCCTCGATCGACGCGACGCTCTTCGAGAAGGGCTATGTCAGGGTCTCGGTCGGGCAGTTGCGGCGCGACATCGTCTCGCGCGGCGAGCGCGGCGATAGACCGCTCGAGTTGATGTTCGACGCGCCGAGAGGACGCGCCTCGCGACGGAGTTGGGTGGCGGGCGCCGAGGTCGTGATCGCTGCGTCGGTGGATTTCTACTACGCGAAGGCCCAGCGGACGATCGACGACGCCATAGGGTTCTTCAGGGTACGGCTGCGCGAGACCCTCGGCCTCGCCGTCGATGCGTCGATCGACGAAGGGAAGGAGCCTTCCGGCGAGACGATCCGCCGCCGCATCCGCGGGGCCGCGTCCTTCGAGAACGTGGCCAGGAAGTTCGGACTGCAGACGGCTCGCGCGCGCCTGGTCGGCGTGACCGAGGGCATAACTGCGGAGGCCCCGCTCGACGCGGCGGTCCTCGACGCGACGAAGGTCGATACCTGGCTCGTCGTGGACGACGAGACCAGGATGCCGCTCGGTCGCCCCGTCATCACGGTCATCGTCGACGTGTGCACGCGGATGATCCTGGGCATCCACGTCGCGTTCGAGGGCGAGACGATGGGCGGTCTGATGGGCTGCATCCTCGACGCCCTACGTCCGAAGACATGGATCCAGAGCACGTATCCACACCTTCACAGGCCGCACGACGGCTATGGCCGCATGAACTGCATCCTGTGGGACAACGCCTTGCGGCAGGTCGGCGTTTCCGCGCGGGATGCGCTGACGGGCATCGGGATCGACGCCGACACCGCTCCGATCACGACGCCGGAAGCCAAGTCGATCGGCGAGAGATTCTGGGGGACGCTCAACTCGATGCTGTTCCATAAGCTCCCAGGTGGTGTCCCCTACAAGCCCGACGTCATGCGGCTCCTCGACATCGACCCCGAAGTGAAGGCGAGCATCGGTCTCGGCAAGCTTCGCGAACTGATCGCGACCGTCGTCGACATGTACCATCACGAGGTCCACGACGGCATCGGCATGCAACCCGCACGGGCCTGGAGAGAAGGCATCCAGAAGTTCGGCCGGACCATCGTGGGCGATCTGGCCGAGGCGGAGCGGGTGCTGGGAACGTACGAGACGGGAACCGTCACGCGCGAGGGGGTGAGGTTTCGCGGCCATCGCTTCCATGATCCCGAGGCGACGAGCACTCTCCTGCAATCCCTCGTGCGACATGAACCCGTGACTTCGCAGCGCCGCGGGATTCGTTCGAGCGGCAAGGCCGAGGTGAAGTTCAAGTACTCGGCTCTCGATGCCGGCAAGATCCATGTCTTCGACGCCAGAGCCGATCCACCTCGCTACGTGACCTTGCCCAATACGTCGCCGCGGTATGCCCGAGGCCTCTCCTTCGGCCATGCGGACATGCTCCGGGCGTTCGCCCAGAAGGAGAATCTCAGCTTCGTCTCGGACGCGGAGCGCTGGGCCGTCCGCGACAGTGTCCGTCGCATGATCGAGGGCGACCTTCCCGATCTCTCCGTCCGAGACCGCCAGAAGGTCGTGCCCCTTCTCGAGTCCTACGGCGATGGACCCATCGTCGAGGCCCACGGTCGGCCCACGACGTCGGGGCAGGGCTCGTACGACGTCGTGGCCAAGCTGGCCGAGCCCGACAGGACGGATGGCGGCTTCACCCCGCCGCAGGCCCGAAGAGGGGGGCGTAAGGCGTCCGAGAAGTCCGCCAGGAGTCGGAAGGAGGGACCGAAGGAGCGCCCCCGGACGGAGAGGTTCCTTCGGCCCGCGACGCCGCAGACCACCATCGAGGCGATCCAGGAGGCGTTCGCCCCGCCCGTCGAGGCAGATTCACCCGTGCCGGCCAACGGCAACTCAGCTGGCAGGACACGCATGAGCACCGAGGAACTGCTGAAGAAGCACGCATGGAAGTCGAGTCATGACCGAAGCTGATATGGTCGCATTCCGTAGGATGGTCGAGGGCATGAACCTGACCGTCACCGAGCGCAGGCTAGCGCTCTTCCGCCCAATCGTGATCGAGACGCCGGCCGTCGCGAACGTGGGCAGGCGCCTCATGGCTCTCTACCGGCACACGCTCAACGACAAGCGGATGCACGAGATGCGCCTGGCGCAGGGCATCCCGTCGATACTGCCGGAGTGTTCGATCCTGACGATCACGGGAGCATCCCACTGCGGGAAGAGTACCGCCGTCAAGGCCTTCGCCTATCATACCCTCCCCGCCTCGGACGTTGAGAAGGGTAGCCTGCCGATGATCGTGGTCAGCCTCACGGAGGAAGCCACGATCCGCGACTTGTGGTGCGATATCCTGCGCGCCTTCGGCGATCCGGAGCCATCGGGTCCAAAGCAGCGACTACAGAATCGGGCGATCAGGTTGGCGGCCGAGCACGGTACGCATATCGTCGCCATCGACGAGACCCAGCACCTCTCCAAGCGTCTCGATCAGGGAACGCTGCACAACGCGCTGAAGAGGATCGTCCAGAGAAGTCAGTTCGCCATCGTGCTCATCGGAGAGAAGCATCACATCCGCAGCGCCTTGGCGGATATCCAGGTCGGGAATCGAGCGCAACCTAAGATTGTATTTGACCGCTTCGACGGCGATCGGGAGGAGGAGAGGGAGCAGTTCATGGGCTTCCTGGCGAACCTGGACGACGCGATGGTCCGAGCGGGCGTCTTCGATGCGTACTCCCGACTGGCCGAGGGCATCTTCCTAGATACGATCCTCCTGCATACCAAGGGCTACGTCGGGGTTGCCTCGAAGATCATCGAGATGGCCATCGAGCACTACAGCCGAGACGACGATGCCTGCCTGACGCTGGCGGCGTTCACCAAGGCCGCGATCGCCAGGGCGGACAACGTCAACGCCTCGGGGAGCGTCGGATGAGTCCCGATCCGTTCCGCGCCGCGACCGCGTTGCCCCTCGCATCGATCCGTCCATTCTCCTGGACGGCGAGCCCGCACCCCGGCGAGAGCCTGATGGGCTACGTCACGCGCGTCATGTCCGTGAACGTCTACCCGAACACGGCCCTCGCGCTCTCGCTGGCGGGTATCGAGACGCGCTACGCCGGGGCGGTGGTGTCCCTCTCGCCCGACGCCCTGGCCGCGGTAGCGAGGCTCGTGGGTACGACGCGCGAGATCCTCCATGCTCTCGCTGGAGGCGCACATGGATGCGGAGGGGATCCGTCGGTCGTCCGCAGGGCACTGTCGCTGGTGCAGGTACGCCGGGTCTCGTCGCTGACGCTGCGACGGGAGCCATGGCATCACGCCATCTGGGACTCGCGTCTCTTGTCGTTCTGTCCGAAATCCCTGGAGCCCCTGCGGGATCGATGCCCGGTCTGCGATCGACGATTGGACTACCGAAGGTCGCTGGGCCCCACCAAGTGCCAACTCTGCGTCGACGAGACTGGCCTGCCCACGGTGGACCTGCGAGACTATCCGCTGCACGTCTTCCCGGACGTCGATGAGGAGGCCGTCGGCTGGGCGGTCGACCTCCTCTTCGCCGGACCCCGAGCCGACGAAGCGATGTCGCGTCTCCCGCAGTCGCTCGCGTCTATGGCCCGTGCCCGGATCCTCGACGTCCTCCACTTCCTGCTGCGCGTCCGCCGGGAACACGCTGCGCAGGAGGGCGTCCGGGCGCCGACGGCCGGTTCGGATATAGGATTCACGCCCGACGAGGTCGCGGTGGGCTTTCGTTCCCTCCTTCGGTGGCCGGACTCCGTCGATGCGCTCGTCGACGAGGTTCGAGCGGTCCGATCGACGCGTCCGGGCTCGTTCGGGCGTGGAAAGGAGATCGGTGGTCTCGATGTCATGCTCGGCTCCGTCACGACGCTGCCGGCCGAGATTCGAAGGGTGGTGCGAGAGGCCGCGGACGCTAGCTTCGCGCGTTCGGACGAGGTCGCAGAGGGACTCGTTCGTCGCGTGGAGTATCGAAGCGACGTCGATCTCGTACCCAGGCGGCAGGCGTCCCGGGAATTCGTCGTCGGCGATCGGCTCCTCCAGAGGCTCGTGGACGACCGAACTGTCTTTTCGATGCGAGCGGATGCCCACAAGAGCCCGATCCTACTCAAGCGTAGCGAACTGGCGGGGATTGTGGCGGGACGGGAGAAGGCAATCGCGCTGCGTGTTGTCGTAGGGATACTGGGCATCCTCGAGCCGGAGGTGCGCGGTCTGGTCGAAGACGGCCGCCTGCCGCCGTTCGACGATCCGTCGCGGAGGCTGCTGCGGCAAGGAGCTACGTACGTTTCGCGTGAGGACCTGCATCGGCTCGTACGCGACGTCGAGGCCGCCACCACGCTCCCACGGCAAGAAGGGGAGCGTTCCAGGAGGCTGTCCCTCGTGGTGCGCGAGGCCGTCGGCGGATTGGCCGACTGGGGAGCGATCTTCGCCGCCATCGCCGAGGGTAGGATAGAGGTGATGCGAAGGGACGAGGCGGGTTCCAGCCTGGTCGGCAGGCTCCAGATCGCCACCGGCCAGGTTACGGCGTTGCAGGCGATCGCCAGACCTCTACGGAACCATAGGGGCAAGCTCGATCTACAAGGTGTGCGAGCCGCGCTCGGCGTCTCGAACGCCTTGGCGAACCTAGTCGTCTCCAGCGGCCTACTGGGCGAGAGGGGACAGATCGACCTCGAGGGGGTCGCGCGTTTCAGGCAGCTATACGCGTCCGCCAGGGAGATCGTCGCAGGATCGCCCGTCGCCTTCCACACACTACGACCCGCCCTCGAGGCCGCTGGCATAGGTCCTGTTCACGTCCTTGGGCCCGATCCTACTGGAGCGATGCATCACCTCTACCTCAGATGCGAAATCGAACCCTGGATGGGTCGCTTCCAGATGATAGGCGCCATTGGTGGGGATAAGCGCGGCAAGTCCCGTCGTCGTAGGTACTTGGATCTCGGCGAAAGGGAGTAGGCTCTTCCTGGAACGCCATGACGACGGGCGGCCTCATCTGGTGACCTCGCGAAGGGGAGGTGCCGATGCGCGATGATTACGATGGACGATGCATCGATGTCGACAAGGGCGTCCGGTTCGAAGCGCCAGGGAGCGCTGAACTCGATCGAGGGATCGGCATCGCGGATCTCGTCGAGGTCAGCGCTTCAGGGTCTCTCCGGCATGCCAAGTATACGGCCCTACGGTCCGATGGCGAATGAAGCGGCGGATACCTTACCGAACAGACCGTTCCACGTACGTATCAGCCCTTTCCTAGCGCGCCGATGAAGGGACCCTTTCCAACGCCGTTCGACACGCGCCGGTATTCGATACAGAGCTGATGACCATCCCTCCTACGCCTCCACGCATTGGCACATCGCAAGTGCGATGTCCGAGGATGCACTGCGATGTCCGCCCGACGCCGGAGTGCAAAGAGGGTCTGCAATACCCCCGTCGTCTCTTCGGCGTCGCGCGCACCAGCGAGTTGCGGCGCTGTTGGCACTAGTAGATGGCACCTCGACCACGTCGGCGCCCGATGGTCGGGGGCAGTCTCAGTCATGCGGGTTCGCACCGTATCGGGGTTCCGAAGTAGCCGGGAATTCCAGCACCACCGACCAACATCGCGCGGTCGAGCGACCGGTTGAACAACTCGCACGACGTCTCGGAGACGAACAGACAGGAGTGGCACGCCGCGCCATTGAGCGGATCGCTGGTCGTGCTAACCCCCTTCATGCACAGGGGATCCGACGAACACCACTTCAGACGCTGGACAGCTTGGAGCATCGTCTGGGCGATCCTCTCGCCGATGCCTTCGCGCTCCAACCCACCCAGCGTACCCTCCGCGTCCGACGTGGCGGTGTAGATCAGGAACCCCGCCATCGGTTCCTCCCCCTCACCGACGTAGAGACGTTCCTGAAGGGAGGCGGAGCCGTAGCCCGAGGTGATCGACAGCTCTAGCATGAGTGCATGCGACAGGCCGTGGACGAGAAGGCTGCGCGGTGTGACGGCCTGCGGCGGCGTCTCGTCCGTATGTCCGAAGCGCTGACGCCACGACGCCACCCACTCCTCGTGGAGTCTCAGAGCACGGTCTCGGGCGGCTTCGCCTGCTGCCCACTTCGCTACCTCCTCCTCCTTCAGGGCGACGAAGATCCCTTCGCCGGAAGTCGCTATCGCTGGGCGCCATCTGGCTCGGCGGGAGAGGGGGGCGATATCTTGTCGACTCGTCCCGTCATGGGGATATCGACGAGTGAAGCCACGAAGCGCTCTCACCTCGCGTAATCTTGGAACCCGGACGATTGCCGATACCCATCGGCTCAGCTCCTCCGGTACGCGTTCCCGCCGCAGCTGGAATGTCTCGTCCCCTGGTCCTGTCGCGTCCCTGAACTGCCGCCACTCCTCTCGCCGCAGCGCGACGTCCCCGTCAGCCGTATCGGGACCAGGGAGATCCTTCAGTATTGCGATCATCGCATCCAATTTCCGTCGAGCTGCCGGAATGTCCGCTACATCGGGATCCAACGCACGTGCCAGGCGGCGAGCGATCCTATCGAGACAGCCGTCGAAGTGCTTTTCGTCGCCGTCCTCCTCCAAGTCCTCCATCGCACTGCGGATCTCGCTCCACAGATCGTGTCGTTCCAGCAGCCCCTTGAACTCGCTCGACCAAGGAGGGATCGTCAGTACCGACGCGATATAGGGGAAATAGAGATTGCTCCCGCCTCTGAGGGCCGTGGTGATCTCCTCCGATCGGGCATCGCAGCCTTCTGCGGCATCCGCTCCCAACCAGGGCCGCTCGCCCCTGCAGCCACCGCCCGCTTCCCGGAGTTGGAGGTGGTTGAAGGCGTCGCGAAGGTTTCGCCCTTCACCGCATTGGTCGCAGTTCACCCACAAGTTCCGAAGTCCAGCCCCTCGAGAGACCAGACGCAGCTTGCCGTGCCGCTTGCACGAATCGGCATGCTTGATCCAATCCAGCCAAGGGAAGTCCCCGAGATGTCCGCGTTCGCAGATCACCATCAGGCGAGCCGGAACGACGGCGATCCTACGATGCTTCCCCGGATTACAGTGGCCACAGAAGAGCCCTGCCGTTCCGACGACGGTCTGCCAACGATCCCGATCGCGTAGACGCCCACATTCGGGGCATTCCTGCCAACGCGGGAACCGCGACGCCGGCAGAGCGTGGACTCGCTTGTCCGAGCCGCCCCCGAGGGTCACGGGCGGCTCGTAGAGCGCTACGGCACCGAGCAGGCTCTCCAGGACGGGATCCACCAGACGGCGGCACTCGGCCAGGTTCCAGTCGTCGAGCCCCATCGTGATGCCCGAGACTGGTGCATTGCCGGCAGCGAGATAGTCTACGACGGCCCCGGGACCATGCGTCGAGACCAACTGCGCTCGGCGCAGTTCGCCGAGCTTCGGACCATTCCCCGTAGGCATCTCAATGACCCTCCAAGTCGATTCTCACAACTGCTTCGACGCCCCGCATGCTGTTCGGAGTGGGTGTCGCGTCTCTTGCCGCCAGACCCGCTGCCCGTCGGTTCACCGATTGCTCCATAGACATCAGGAACGCCGCTTCCAGTTGATCGTGCCACCAGACCGACAGGTCGTCGCGCCGACACCACCGATCCAGGAACCGCATCAGATCGGCTCGCGCGTCGACTGCCTCGACCGCTTCCTGTTCGCCTAGCCGGCCGATCCTCGCCACGATCTCGTCCACGATCTCCTCCAGGGCATCGCGTAGCTCCTCGGCACCACCAGGTCTCCTCCAGAGCTGAGGATGGCGATGCGCCGCGATGGCGACGAAGGGCGCGTGCAGGGCTCGGTCGCGAGCTCGCGGAGCGAATGGCGTGACCGAGGTCGCCTCTACGTCGCGGTAGAGTGCCGAGTGCCATGTCGCATGCGTCTCGAAGCGGCTTCGGTCGCGGGGTCGGTACGCGGTGAAGACCCCGAGGACGAGGCCTGCCGTCGATCCACGCCCCACCCGGCTCGTGGCCTGGATGTATTCCGAGATACCCTTGGGCTGGCCGTCGACGACCATCAAGCCGAGACGACCGACGTCGACGCCGACCGAGATCATGTTCGTCGCCAGGGCGACGTCGACCGCACCATCCTCGTCGTGTCGTCTTTCCAGAGATGCGAGCGTCTCGCCGATCTTCTCCGATCCGATTCGGCTTGTGATCTCGATCTGTTCGTCGACGGGCCGTACGGGTTCGCTGCGATATCGAGCAAGACGCTCCATGGTCTCGGGTGCGATGACCTGCATCAGCGATACCGATCCCCCGAGCTCCTTGAGCGAGTTGAAGTATCCGAGGAGCGTCCAGGCCGCGTCACGCTCGGCCCCTTCCAGAACGGAGGCCGACTGAAGGAGAGAGGCGCAGACCGCCTGCAGCATCTCTGGCTTCGAATGACCGATCGTCGAGATACCCACGTACAGACGTCCGGGTCTTCGTGGATCGGTCTCGACGACCGCGAAGGCGGAATCGCCTGCGTCGATGCCGGGGGGAGGGAACTGCATCGTATCTCGAGCGAACAGCGCGCGAACCTGCGAGGCCGCTCTTCGGATCGTCGCCGTGGAACCGATCACCTTGGGCGGGCGGCCATCCTTCGTCGCTAGAATGTCGACGGCCGTCTCGTAGAGACCGCTCAGGGTTCCCAGCGGCCCAGAGATGAGGTGCAATTCGTCCTGCACGATGAGATCGGGGGGATCGCGGAAGCCGTCCCCGAAGAGGGAAGAGGTCCTGGGTTTGCGCGCGATCTGGGCGAACTTGTCTGCCGTACCGATGACGAGCGACGGCTGTTCCGCATAGACGTCCTCGTCGTTGGTATGGATGGGGAGGGGACCCGCTTGACCGAGCTCGCATCTGTCCGTCGCGCACGTTATTTCGATGCGAGCTCCGATGGTGCGCCAAGTCAGCCGTTCATGACAGGCTGGACAATCCCTGAGACGATCGGGTCGGCCGATATCGTCGATCGTACCGCCGTTCAGGAGCTTAACCGCGTCCTCTCGACTGTTGGGCGTCGTCGAGCTTCCAAGCCATAGCCCCAACGAAACGGGCGTCTGCCTGGCGTCGAATCCCTCTCGGGCCCATTCGAGGTTCGCGGCGCAGATCATCGCCGCTGCGCGTTCGAACTGCTGGAGCGTGAGGAGCCTCAGCGTATAGCGCATGATGGCGCAGACGCCCGCGCCGGCATCCCCTCTCTTCAGCCGTCGAGCGAAGATCACGAAGGCGGTCAGTAGAAGGTAGGCCTCGGTCTTGCCGCCGCCGGTCGGGAACCAGATGAGGTCCATCGTGTCGCGGTCGTCGTGGTCGGGTAGTGCCGAGGAGGCCGCGGAGAGCAATACGAAGCCCAACTGGAACGGCCGCCAGACGAGGGAGCGCCTCTCCGTGTCCGGGAGCCTTCCGTTCTTCCATTCCTGCTGCCTCGCCATGGTCGCGTTCGCGAGCTGGAACGCTTTCAGCAGAGCAGGATCCCCTCGAAGAGTGTCTATGCCGTCGCGCATTCGCCTTGCAGCGGATAGGCATGTCCCGAGGTGGGCTTCCGCCTGCGCCTCGAGCGTCTGCGTCAGGTTCAGTTCGGGGATGCGGTTCCGCGTCTGCTCGATCCAGCTCTCGTAGGCGTCCACCAGCGCATCGCAGGTCTCCAACGCGGCGCGACCGTCTCCTGCCAGGGAATCGGCTCCGAGCCGCGCCCTCACCTCGGAGAAGCAGGGATGGCCAGCGGCGCTGACGTCGGATACCCGGGTCGCCGGCAACCATGCGGTCGCTATCTCCTCGACGATGCCGTTCGAATCGTCCCACGTCGCGGCGCACGTGTGACCGACCGCATACTCTACCGCATCCCGCCAGAGAAGCGCCGCCGCACGCTCGTCCTCCTCGCCGTCCTCCCCACGTCCGCGCAACGGTCGTCCGACCAAGCGAGAACCATCGAACGGGCGTACCGTCATGCGAAACTCGAAGAGCGCTTGCTCGTTCTGCTCGAAGCGGTCGAGGCTCTTTCCGGAGCCCGCACCCTGGTTGTGGACTACGAGTGTGACGACCCGTACCACCTCGTCGGCGTCTGCATGACCGGGCGACTGGACGATCGTAAGCCTTAATCCTCGCGCCTCCGCGATGCCCGTCTCCTTGGAGAGATCGAGTTCGCCGTCCTCTCGTACCGAGACAAGGTAATCCTCGATCCGGACCGGGCGTCGCGACCATGGACCGCTTCGCCGTGGAGCGCCGTCCGCCGCATCCTCGTCCGGCTTGCCCAGGTTCTCGTATCGCGCCCCTTCGATCCGAACGACGACGGCCGGTTCCTCCATGCTCCGGGTGGCCAGAGCGAAGGAGAGACCGGCGGCGGCAGGTCTCGCTGCCGTCTCGATGCGCGCCGGGCGTTCGGTTTCCGTCGCTTCTTCCCTGGCATCGATCACGATGTCGGAGATCGATCGGCCGGTCTCGTCGTCGACGGGTCTTCGGGAGGATCGAGGGAACAGTATGCCCGTCATGAAGGCTTCCGAAGGGATATCCGGCAACGGACCTTCGAGGGGCACCGGACCCACTAGATCCTCGGCAAGCCTGTCGAGCAGCAGACGGAAGGGAGCGTCGGGCTCTCCCGGTGCGTGATTGTTCTTCACGATGTCCTCGTGCGAAGGAAATTGATCCAGACGAAACCTTCGGCGACCGGTGCCACGACGAGCGCGTCGCCACGTGCCAGCGTACGCCACTCGACCCGGAGGCTACCTCGTGCGGCGGACGCGAGACGAGGCGAACCGATCCGTTCGCGGATGGCAGCCAAGTCGCGATGGAACTCCGCGCCGAAGGATGCGAGCCGATGGTCGCCGTCTCGTCCTTCGGCGTGCAGCCCCCATCCACCCTCTCGCGCCCACCGCAGGAGGGGAGCTCGAATTGGGCCCTCCGGTTCCGCGAGGACGAGTGCATCGACCGCATCGACCATCCGCACCTGCACCTGCACGCCGTTGGCGCGTACCCTCCAGAACCGCATGCCCTCGCGACGCATAGTGCCCGTCTCGGGCGCAAGGTAGAGCCGCCGGCGAGCTCGGGTGGCGCCGACGTATAGGACGCGCGCCTCCTCCTCCGCCTCTTCCTGGGACATGTCCTCGCGGGGTTCCGGTAGATTGAGCTCGACCTCGTCCGCCTCGTGACCCTTCGCTGCATGCATCGTCGATGCGACCGGCGTGGACGACGGCTGGACCGGTGGTGCCCGACCCGTACGCAGCGCCTCGGCCATGCGTGCCGTGTCGTAGCGCCCGGCGACCAGCGATACCGCGAGGGCATCCGCGAGGGTGCTCGCAGGGGGGAGCGAAGGGTCCGCGGCCACGGCTGCGACGAGGGCATCGACGCCGCGCCCCTGCAGATCCGTCATCGCTCGACCCAGCCAGCTAGGCGCCATCGCGAATTCCACGTCCTTCGAACTTCCCGCAAGATGAACGCGAACGCCGATGTCGCCCATCCGGGCTGCATGGCGCGCCGCAGCCGCCCTGCTACGGAAGAGCGCCAACGTGGCGAGAGGGCGTGCTTCGGCCGGGCCGGGTGGCACGCCGTCAGCGAGCCGCGAGACGAGGTCACGCATCTCCCTCAATGCCGCATGACCATCCGTGGACGCACTCAGGATCCGTCGTCCTTCGCTGGCGATGCGCCGGAGCGTCGGCCGGGTGGTGCGATGGTTCCCGGAGAGAACGGCCTTCTCGAACCCTAACGCGCCCAGGAGCTCGTCCATCGGAACCGGATCGGGTCGTCCGGCCTGGCGTTCGACATACCCGTGGATAGCTTGCGCGGGATCGGCGAAGACGGTCACGCCGCAGTCCTCGGGCAAGCCTTTCAGGAGCATCGTCAGGAAGGTGCGGCGCGGGCCGACGATGTCCTGTGCCTCGTCCACGATCAGATGCCGCCGTGCTTCGAGCCAGCGTCGGGCAGTGCGGTCGTCGCGCGAGAGAAGTTCGATCGCCTGCTGGATCGTACTCTCGTAGTCGGTATCGCCGACGTCCTCGGTCGCATGCGCGACGAAGAGACCTGCGACCGAATCCATGGTGCGGATGTCGACCAGCTCGCCCTCCATCGCTGGTACGCGCGTGTGGAGTTCCGCCACGGCAGCACGCGAATAGGCGATCACGGTGATCGTGGGAGCGGGTACGCCGGCTTCGACGAGGTGCGACAGGCGCTCGCGGATCGTGTGGGTCTTTCCCGCTCCCGGACCAGCCGAGACGATGGCACGGGTGTTGGACGGCAGGACCGCGATGCGTGCCTGTGCGGGATCCTCCCGCATGCCCTCGCCGAAACCGGCCCAGATCCGCAATGGCTCGTCCAGGGCGGACCGAGCCGCGACCGTCCAGTCCGCCGTCAGTGCCGCCAATCGTTGGATCTGCTCGGGCGGGTTCTCGGAAGGTTGAGCGAGTATCGATGCGCTCGAGGGGGTCTGCGCAAAGGCGACCCACCCGTCTCTCTCTCCGGACGACGAGGCGCCCGATCGTCGAACGTACTCGGTCAGCGTCGGGGCGGCGTATCGCCATGAGGGGGGGCCCAGCAGATCGTGCAAGGTCTCGACATCGTCCGCCCAGTCGTCGACCCGCACCCTTGCTTCATCGCGTGGACCGATATGGATCGACTGTCCAGCGAGTCGGTGAACTCTTGTTTCTGCGACCACGTAGATAGGTCGCTCGATGCCATCGTGACGGACGATATCGCCCCTCGCGGTCAAGGCATCGATGCATTCCGTAAAACCCCTGTCGGGCTGCCTGCGGAGCATCTCCGCCAGATCGGGACCGGTCGCCGCGCCCGTCAGGCGCAAGATCGCCACGATCGACCCCGCGAGCGACATCGCATCGTCGTCACCACCCGACGCTTGGGGAGAGGGCGTCGCGGCCACTGCCTTACCGAACGTATCGACCAAACGAACCCCGGACACAAGGAATCGGCATTCTTCATTCCACGGTCGTCACGAGCAAGCGAATCACACGTGGGAATGGTACACGCTTGTAGCATGCCGAGTTACGACGAGCTCAACGAACGCTTGGAGCTACGATACCGCGCCTTGTCCAAGGAGCGCGACGGTGCGCCGGTGTACGCGATCGAACACGGACTGGACGTTCTTGCCGTCTCGGAGCTGCAGTCGCTAGTCGCAGAGCGGATTCGCGTTCGTCGTGGGATCGGGCTCGGGATAGCCTGGCCTCTGATCGCCCTCGCCGCCGAGATCGGCTACTCGTACGAGGGTCTCTTCTCGGGTTACTGGCCACGACTCGAGGCGGTGCTCGGCCTACCCCTTCGAGGCGCAGACCGGGATGACTTGAGCCGGCATCACGAGCATGCTCACCGAGCCGTAGGCTTGGCTCGTCCGGACGACAATCCGTTCACCCGTACGTTTCGCCACATCGCCTGGCCGCTCTGCAACGCGTTAGTACCGCGCCAGATCCACGCTGGTCTATGCGTGGCGATCCTCGAAGCGGTCGTGTTGGATGCGGTGGACAGCACCTTCCTCGGCGCCGTGCAGCAGGGCTGCAGACGTAGTGGAAGTCGAGCACTGGTCGACTGGGCGGACAGCGAAGGTCGCGTCCACGCCGTCGCCACGTCGTTGCTGGACACGCCCGACGTTCGGTTATCCTCGGGTATCGTCCAGCGCCTCCAACGGGACGTGATGGCGTCCCCGGATGCTCGTGACACTCTCGTCCGCGCCAGGATCGAACGCAAGCGACGTCGCAACGTCGCATCGGGCCTCGGCGCCGATGCACGCGAGGCGAATGCTTCCGCAACGAAGGACGACGGATCGATCGAGTTTCCCTTCGAGCTTCGAGGTGGAGTACGCCTCGGAGCTCGGACCTACGCCCTCGGTCCTCCTGTCGACCTCGTGGCGCACGCAGCGTTACGCATCGGCTTCCCAGGCCGGTCCAGGGGCGGGAGCGACGTGCTCTCCGCGGGCGATCATACGATCCTGGCTCCCGACGAAGCCGGTCAGATCACCATCGGCTACCTCGACCAGGATGGCGGGAGGCGAAACACGAGCCTACGATTCGACATCGTTGCCCCACCACCGGCTCTCATCGCGACGCGCACCGAGCCCAGTGCGCCGACGCTCGCCGATCTTCGCGAGGAGCGACTGGCGATTCTCGTCGCGCTGTCGTCACCTCCGGACGACCGACGCGCCGCCCGTTGGCCAACGTCGTTGCGGAACGTCGAGGTGCGATTGGAACTAAGGCTGACCGGACACCCCGTCCTCCACGCACGCGACCGACTTTCCGCCGTCCCGGGTCGGATCGGCGGGACCGGATCCGGACTTGCCACGCTCTCGGATGGACTTCGTCGATACGAAGCCGAGACGGGAGTTACGAGGGCGGCGACGTTGATCGTAAGTTGGGGCTCCGGTCGTCATGTACTCGACCTTGCCGATCCGGAGCCGTCGATGAATTGGTACGAGGGCGAGGACGGATGGCATGCGACATCCCTCGATTTCTCGGAGGAGCTTCCGATTCGGTACGTCCCGGCGGCGGACCCACTCGCCTTACCGAGTCCGGCACCCATCGGCGAAGGCGCCCATCTCCACATGGTAGAGGGGATGACGGCACCGCACTACCTCGTCGCCGGACCGCGACGCCTCCATAGGTCGCATGTCGCCTCCCTCCCGATGATCCATCGCAGGTTCCATGCATCCGATGCATCGCGCGGGCTATCGACCGAGATCGAGGCTTGGCTCGGCTGGCGTTGCGCCCGTCCGATCCATGCGATCTCGGAGATGGAGGCTCGGCTCGCTGCGAGAGCCGCAGAGCGCGCGGTATTGAGCACGCTCTGCGGTCCGGCATGGGTGGAGGAGGAAGATCGACTTCCGTCCGTGCGTCCATTCGCCATGCGCCTCTCCGAAGCCGCCCTCGCATTGGATCTAGTCAAGATCCGAGACTTGCGGAAAGCCGGACAGCGTATAGAGCCGGAGGACGTTTCCGAACTACCTTATGCTCTTGCTCGTTCGCTCGCGACCTTCAGCGATCTGTTCGGGCGTCCTGCGACGATCGACCTAGGGGATCGGGAGGCGACCGCGCTCGACGCTGGCGTCGACGAAGCATGGGGAAAACTGACCGCATCGCGGGCCGCGAGGTCCCTTCCACCGGTCGATACCGATACCGGCAACCCCGTAGGGGATTGGTGCGAAGCGTGGTCTCGTGCGCAGGCCGCTCGGGCACGGCCCACTCTTGCCGCGATGATCCTGCCGCCGCGACTTGCGACGGCACTACGTGAGCTCGAGTATGCGACCGTCGAGTCGCTGGAGGTGGCACGCATCGTCTCGGCCCTACGGATCGATCGAGGATCCGCGGTTTATCAGTCGCGTCGCCTGTCGGGAGTCGATATCCTCTCTGCCCTATCCCTTTGGCTCGACCCGCGAGCGTTCTCGGCAGTCGAGTGGCGTCAAGTCGCGCTCGGTCTGCTAGAGGATCGAATGACGGCCCGAGCCATCCGCTACGCCAGTCTACGCATCGGCGACGAGAGCGAGCAGACGTGAGTTCGCTCGATCCCTACGCTGCCATGGTGCACGGACTGCAGGGGTTGCGGCGGAGAGTGGAGCGGGAGCTTGCTCTTCTCGGTGCGATGGGCGTCGCCGCAGATCCTCTTCCACACCAGATCGCCAACGTCTGCCGCCTCCTCGACGCGCCGGAACTGCGGCACCTGCTCGCCGATGGCGTCGGGCTGGGCAAGACGATCCAGACGCTGATGTTGCTGAACGCCTTGCGTCTGCAGGATTCATCGCATCGCACGCTACTCGTCGTGCCGGACCATCTCGCGAACCAGTGGCTGCAGGAACTGACGACTCGCGGGCATTCCAGAGCAAGCTTTCTCGACGATGAAGCAGGCGATCGTCCCGTCGACGATCCGGTACGCCTGATCAAGCCATCTGCGCTGGGTGCGTATCTGGAGGATGGGCCCGAGCGCTACGACCTCCTGGTCCTGGATGAGCCGCAGAGCTTCACGGTCGCACAGCGCGACGCGTTGGCGCGTGCTCGACCCTTCCCCCAGTTCCTGGCCTTGACCGCGTCGCCGGAGTTGGGACGTCCGGATATGCTGCAGTGGTTCATGTCGATGCTGGAGCCTCTGCGTCCGGGTACGCAGATCGATCCGCTACGGGCGATCCGTGACGACGAATCCCGAGCGGTGTCGGACATCGCGGCTGGGGCCGACGGGACGATGGCGTTCGAGCGCGACGCCTTCGGGCGTCGCATCTGTCGCTGGTCGCGCACGGACTGGCCGGACTACATGCCGAGGCGAGACTATGTCCGGGCGGACGTTCCACCCTTCGCCCGTGAGACCGCCCTCGCGGACACGGCCCGTCGATTGCTTTCCAAAGTCCATGACGGCGATGCGACCAGCAGGGCTCGGGCACTCCATCGCGTAGGCCGTGCAGCGCGCGAAGCCCTTGCCTCGCTTCCCGCAGGTCTGCACGCTCCTGCTGAAAATGGCGATCCGGAAGTGGGCGATTCACGACTCGACGCTCTGCTGGATCGTATGGCGTCGCTGCGGGGGGAGGCTTCGGATGCACGCATCCTCATCGTCGCCGGAGACAACGACACGGTGGCCCGCCTCGAGCGTATCCTTCCGAGCTATCTCAAGGAAGCCACCGAGGGAGATAGGCGGCTGCGCGTCGGGCGTCTATCTCGTGGCGAGCAGAACGCAAGCGACGTCGAGGGAGCGATTCGTCGCAACGTGGACGGGGTCGGCGGCTTCGTACGCGGCGACGACGATATCCTGTTGCTGGGAGATTGGGCGGAGTCGGGTCTCAATCTGCACCATGGGTGCGAGAACCTCGTCTTCTACTCCTGCCCATGGAACGTGCGCAGCATCGATCAGCTGGTAGGACGTCTCGACCGTCTGCGCTCGGGCTCTGGGCGTGCAGCGGAAACCGGTCGTGGACAGGGACGGATCGGCATTCATGTCATCACCTGGGCTGGCTCGCCGGAGGCGGACATTGTCGATGGATTGGAGCAGCTGGGCATCTTCGAACGACCATTGCCTCCGATGAGCGTGGAACGCGCGGGGACCATCGACGCGCTACTCGCGGATCTTGCGTCCGGAAGGCGCAAGACGGAGGCACTCTCCGAGTTGGCTCGCATGAATCACGACGGGACGGGTGAGTTGGAGAGATCCCTTCTCGCTTCGTTCGATCCCTACACGCCCGAAGCAGCAAGAGAGCTGTATGGTCGCATGGTGTACCGGGCACCCTTGTCCGGTACTCTTGCACCTGCTCGTGAGATATCCCGTGGGCGCGAGGCGGAGGAAGCGGGACTTGCCGCGTGGCTGGAGATGCTGGGTGCATCCCGGTTGATCGACTACAGAAGAGGGCTGAGAGACAGCTTGGTCGAGAACGCCCGCTACAGTACCGCGTGGTACGGCGACCTTGCCTCCGCAGACGGTGTCGGTGAGCGACCCTTCGTTCTCGAACGGTTCGAGCGACGACGCGAAGGCGACCGACGGGCCACCCCGTACACGGGGATGGAGGCCTTCCTGATACACCGCCGGCATATCGCGGACCCGCCCTTGCGAACGGCGGCGGATCGCGAGGGGAAGTCCTATCCCCTCTGCTTCCTCGACCACGGGGATCCCCTGCACGAGCAACTCTGCGAGGCCATGATCGGATGTGCCGAACGAGTTTTCGCACGGGACCACATACCTGTGGTGTCAGTACGATATCCACCTGGCCATCGCGCATTGGAGGACCGGCGCGAGTTGCTCGTCACGGTCGCAGCCCGTCGGTCCATGCTACCGTACGAGAACGTCGGTGCGCTCGACGCCATCCTGTCCGGGGTGGATCCACGCGACGCACCCTACCTGAGACGTCGGGCTCGCGCGTCGTTGCGAGCGGACGAAAGATGGTTCAGCCGTATCGCTCCGCTGCGGTTCGTGGTGGAGGGTATCGTGTTCGATCTTGCGACGGACGGTCTCGAACGCGTAACGATCCGGCATGTCGAGGCAGTGCTCGACCCACGCGCCGAGAACGGTCGCGTTCGGGCTCGCTCGGCCCTCAAGCCATCGAACTCCACCAAGAGGCTGCAGGAGGCGGCGAGGCGGCGTAGGGATCGGGCTGCTGACATGCGGGTCCACCCACCGAGTGCCGCCGATACGAAGCAAAGGACCGTCCTGGTGGAGGAGGAGTGGCGTCGAGCCGAGGCGGAGACGAGGTCTCGTGCCGCACGCAGACGAGCCGAGGCGTCGAACGATCACCGACAGGCGAGGATCTCCGAGGCTCGTGCCCTGCGTATCGAGAAGGAGGCAGCTGCCGTCGCCGCCATCGCGGCGATGCGGCTCGACCGACTTCGGTCGGAGCCGGTGGAAGGCACCGCGACGGTCTGGCAGCTGATCCTCCAGATCTCATCAGACGACTGATAGCGTGCGGTGCCAGAGATCGTGTCCTGTTCCAGGCAGGACGGATCGCACCGGATCGACACGTCCGATGGACGCCCTCGATGCCCCGAAGGAGCGGTCGACCCTCCAGCGAACGCGCGACTATCGATGATCGATGACACGGTGGACGATCGTACCGAAGCTTCCGCTCGTCTCGAGCGATATGCCGATCACCCCATGCGGACGATCTGGACGATGTGTGAATCGACGGAAGGAGAAGCCGCTCTCTCGCCGGGTCCGAACTCGGAACCACCGATCGCCCGTATCGTCCAGACGCTTGCGGTCGCCGCCACAGGCTCCGGCTAATGGCGAAAATTCTTTGTTCCCCCCGATCCACATTTGCCCCTGACCCTGCTATCTGCATCCTAGCGATGCAGATATGTCGGTGCAGAACATGGGCCAAGAACGGTCGACGGTGCTGAGTTGCGTTGCGGGGCGATCGATCGACCGTCCCGTGCTGCTGGGGTTCGCATCGAGCCGCGTTCTGTATCGACACAGCTTCGCCGATGTCCTCGACGAGGCTTCGGGGACTGGGTACCAGCGCCGTCTCAACGCTCGTCACAGTCTCGACTTCAGGCGATACGTCCAGGATGCGGGCAGCACGACCATTCCGTTGACCTTCAATCTGCGGGACGACGCAATCGGAAGATGGCGGATAGTCGAGGGACACGGTTCCTGCTCGCTGGTGCTGCAGGAGGGTGAGCGAAGTCTGTCGCAGGTGGACTGCCAGCACAGACTGGGTCACTTGGCGGACATCGACGTAGAGCTGCCGTTCATGTGCTTCGTGGGTTTGTCCGAGCGCGAAGAGATGGTCGTCTTCGGCATCATCAACGGTAAGGCGAAGGGTCTATCCAACAGTCTGCTGGATTTCCACGACGCTCAGCTCTGTGCCGATCTCGCGACGGAGAAGCCGGAACTCCTGGTCGCTCTCCATCTGAAGAACGAGCCCTCGTCGCCTTGGTACAACAGGCTGGACCTCGGCGGCGTGCGCGTGTCGGGGCTCGACCGCTGCGCTTCCCTTCGTACGATGCAGAAGGCGAGTCGTATCCTCGTTCGACGTCTCAAGCCTCGTTCGGCCGAGGAGGTCGCACGCCTCTCCCGCGAGTTCTGGATCGCCGTCGCCACCGTGATGCCGGAGGCGTTCTCGAAGCCCCGCAGGAGTCTGGTGACGAAGGGCGTCGGCGTCTACGCACTGACCGAGATCGCGGCGGACATCGTAGCGGAGGGGGGCGTGGATGCGAGGATGGATGCTCGTTCCTTCGCCGTCGCGCTGGCGGAGTTCGCCGCCGACCTCGACTGGACGAACTCCGGACCGTTGGCCGGTCTAGGAGGGGAGGGCGGCGCCAAGAAAGCCGCCGAGATACTCAGGTCATCCCGTCGGCGTCCTGCGTTGAGGCTCGTTCATGGTTGACCGCAACATCCTACTCATCGAGCCGGACTACAAGAACAAGTACCCGCCGCTCGGTCTCATGAAGATCGCGCAGTACCATGGGCCGCGAGGAAAGCGGGATCGCGTCCGCTTCGTGAAGGGGCGGGACCGTTCGGTCCTCTCGCAGGCATGGGACCGCATCTACGTCACGACGCTTTTCTCGTTCGAGTATCCCAAGATCGCCGAGACGATCGACTTCGCGCTCGAGGTCGCCAATCGTCAGGCGGACAAGGTGTTCGTCGGCGGCATCGCCGCGTCCCTGATGCATGGGCGGTTCCTGGGCGAGAAGCGCTGGCATGGTGTGCGCTTCATCAAGGGCCTGCTGTCGACGTCGCCCGCGCAGTCCCTTCAGTTGGATGACTTCGCCGAGGAACTCTATTCCGACGACGTATCGGGGCGTCCCATCGAGGACCTGATTCCGGACTACTCGATCCTCGACCAGATCGACTACCGCTACCCCGTGCGCGACGCCTACTTCGCCTACACCTCGCGCGGCTGCATTCGGAAGTGCCACTTCTGTGGTGTTCCCAAGCTCGAGGGCATGCAGCGCGACACCGATTCCCTGACAGATGTCGTCCGTTCCATCGACGAGCTCTACGGTCCGCGCAAGGATCTGATCCTGATGGACAACAACGTCGTCGCTTCGGGGCGCTTCAAGGACATCATGGCCGAGATCCGGGACCTCGGGTTCACCCCGGGCGCGAAGCTGCAACGGGAGGGACAGCGCGTGCCGGTCTCCCGCCGCGTCGACTTCAACCAGGGTGTCGACGCCCGTATCCTGTGCAAGGATCCGATGTTCCTACGCGAGCTTTCGACCATCGCGCTGCGCCCACTTCGCATCGCCTTCGATCATCTGGGGGTGCGCAAGCCGTATGAGCAGGCAGTTCGCATCGCGCACAGCTTCGGGCTGACGGAGCTGTCGAACTACATGCTCTACAACTTTCACGATGGACCGGACGACTTGTTCGAGCGCATGCGCCTGAACGTGACGTTGAACGAGGAACTAGGCGTTCGCATCTGGTCGTTCCCTATGCGCTTCCAGCCAACCGACCGTCCGGACCGGGGGCACATCGGAGAGAAGTGGTCGCGTTATCAATTGCGCTCGATGCAGATCGTGCTTCAGGCGACGCACGGCGTCGTCAGCGGCGAGCCCGACTTCTTCCGTCGCGCCTTCGGGGACACTTATCAGGACTACCTTCGCATCCTCGCCATGCCCCACGACTTCATCTTCAATCGAGATTGGTACGAGTTCGGACCTGGGCGTGCCGAGTTCGAGGAGTACGGCAAGGCGGTCGCCAAGCTATCCGATGGCGACCGCGCTGAGCTGGTCTCGCTTCTGTCGAGCTGCGATCCTCGGCATTTCGACCGGCTGCCTGAACAGACGAGCTCCACGGCTGTCCGAACGGTCCTGCCCTTCCACGTCCCGCACCCAAAGACGACATGGGCCGGCGTATGGCGGTCCGATCGACCAGGCATCGCCGATGTCGGGCTGCCCGACGACGAACGTGTCGAGGATGCCGGATTGGACTACGAGGAGGATGCCGCCGGCACGATCGTCGAAACATCCATGGAGACCGCATGAGAACCGACCCGACGCCGCCGCGGAGCGCTCCGAACATCCAGGAGGTCCGGATCGGCGCAGACGTCCTCGAACTCGTCTCGAGTTCGATGTACGTCGAGCCGCTGACCGCCTACCGAGAGTATCTTCAGAACGCAGCCGACGCGATCGAAATGGCACGCGAGCGTGGTCTGTTGGCCGTAGATCAGGAGGGGCAGGTCGACATCGACATCGATCAGGCGGCGCGGACGGTCCGCATTCGCGACAACGGGACCGGCATACCGGCGGCCGAAGTACAAGCGCGACTCCTCGGTATCGGCGGTAGCGCGAAACGCGGGACCAGGGCTAGGGGGTTTCGAGGCGTCGGTCGTCTGGCGGCGCTCGGCTACGCTCAGACTCTGACGTTTCGTACGCGCGCGCAGGGAGAGGACTCGATCAGCGAGATCGTATGGGATGCGCGTCGCATAAGAAGTGCGATGCAGGACCCATCCGCTCATGACCTCGCGAGCATCGTGGCGGCGGTCGTCGACGTGCGGGTCCTGGACGTCGAAGGGTTTCCCGACCGCTTCTTCGAGGTCGAGATCGGCAGGATCGCAAGGCAGCGGGGCGATCGCCTACTCGACGTCGAGACCGTATCGGCCTTCCTGTCGCAGGTCGCTCCGGTTCCCTTCTGTCCTTCCTTTCGTCACGCCGAGGAGATCGCCTCCCGGCTGCGCGCAGGTGGAGGTATCGAGGAGTTGAAGGTTCGAATCGACGGGGGAGACCCACTCACGCGTCCGTACCGCGACAGGATTCCGCTGGGTGCCGGTAATGGAACCATCGAGGACCTGCAGATCGTCGAGCTGCCCGGTCTGGATGGTGGCCTCGGCGCCATCGGTTGGTTTGCGCACCACGACTACCAGGGGGCGATCCCGACGGGAGCGTTGGTCAAGGGCGTTCGCGTGCGCATGGGAAACGTCCAGATCGGGGACCACACCGTACTACAGGGGATCTTTCCCGAGGAGCGGTTCAATTCATGGACAGTCGGCGAGGTCCATGTCTTCGACCGTCGTATCGTGCCGAACGGTCGTCGAGACGACTTCGAGGCGAACGCTCACTACGCCAACATCGTGAATCAGTTGTCGCCCATCGGCCGGGAAGTCGCTCGCAGATGCCGGACGAGCTCGAACCGTCGCACGAGACTTCGCGAATTCGAGCTGGCGGCGCGCGAAGTATGCGAACGGCTCGATCTGGCCACGCAGGGCGGTCTGGACGAAGCGCGTCGAGCGCGTGAGTTGGCGGCGGCGAGGGGAGGTATCGTCCGCATGCGGAGGGCCATCGCTACGGACGTTCTGCATGCCGCCGACCGCGAGCGTATGAATGAGACACTCGAGGAGGTCGATGGGCGTCTATCCGGCGTTCGCGGGATGGAGGCCGACGATCCCTTCCAGCATCTCGGCGAAACCAAGCGGGATACTTATCGGGAGATCATCGGGCTGATCTACGACTGCTCGACCAATCATGCGTCCGCCAAGGCGCTCGTCGACCGGATCGTCCGGCGTATCTCCGGATAGGCGGACGACCCTTCTTCGCTCTGCGCGGGGAGCATGGCGACCCTATTCTCCGACTGCAGGGTCGCCATACCGAACGCGCTTGCCCGAGTGGCCTTCGTGGAAACGCCGGTTTCATGGATCGGTCGGCGAAGTCGTACGCATACCCGTCGAGCGGCATTTCGCTGATGCTCGTCCCTGTCGGACGCCATCCAGACCGACCTGCGTCCGCGGTACGAGGCGGCGTTGGAGATGCGCGCGGAGCGTGTCCGAACGAACCGATGCGTAAGCTTCTTAACGAACGCCGCGCTATCGGTAGATGCGCGGCATCGCCGGTTTGGTACCGCCTCCGGCGTGCCGGGCCATCGGCGAGAGGTCGCCGTCGAATCTTGTCGGGGAAGGCCAGGTCGAAGGATGCGCTCATCACAGGTCGGACGCAGACCGCCTCAGATCGACCGGTCACGCGTCGCACCGATCTGGAGCGGGCCGCTGGTCGGACGCAAGCCCGAACCGGTCGAAGCCTACCTGAAGCGAATTGCTGATCTGACGACGGACGAGCGGACGCACTTCTATCTCGACGCCTCGTTCCTCATGTGGATGGCGAAAGTGGGGAAGGAGGCGCGGGACGAATTCTTCGGCTGGCAGGCTCACGTAGGCTCGTCGCGCTTCCATGTGCCGCTCTGGGCCGCACACGAGTTCCACAAGCATCGAATCAAGGGGACGGTATCGACCGAATTGAAGAGTGAGATCCGTGCGTTCGACGTCGCGGCCGGAAACGTCTACGAGAAGCTTCGCGTGTACCGTTCCGACCAAATGTTCGGTTTCAAGGGTAGCGGATCGATGTTTCTCGATGAGTTTCGTCGCACCGTGCAGCCTCTTCGTTCCATGTTGAAACTGGTTGAGCGATCGACGCACGTAGAAGCCTCCGTCCAAGACGTGGCGGACTACGTCGACGCGCGGCTGTTGTCCGGTCCATTGCACGAGGTGATCGCCGATATCGACCATGACGAGATCGTCCGGAACCGTGGCTCTCTACCTCCGGGCTTCAAGGATGCGCACAAGAGAACGAGCCGAGGAAACGGCGGCGGATCGGAGCAGACGGGCGGCGACGACAACAGCTTCGGCGACCTCGCGTTCTGGCGAGAGGTGCTTCGACATGCCGGACGATTGGAGGCGGCGGCGACCGTCATCCTGACGGCGGACCGAAAGAACGACTGGTTCGAGAACCACCATGGCCATGCGGGTCTCCCACCGGATGTCCACAAGCGGTTGGGAAGACCTAAACCCATTCCGGCACCCCACCCGCTGCTCACGCGCGAGGCGTTCGACAGGGGAGCGGGCTGTTTGGTCCTCCTCGACCCCATGTACTGTGCCGTCGTCGTCGAGCGAAGTGGCCGGGCGGCCGACAACCTCGCGTCCGCCGCCTTGGACATCAATCTTCCGGAATCGGAGAAGAAGCAGAAGGCCGTGCTAGGTTGGGCGAGGCGTTTCGGCGCCGAGGCGCGCCTGCTGGGCGAGGTCTCCGAATTCGCTCCCTCGCCCGATGAGGACGACACCGCCGCGGCGGAATACGAGGAGTTCGATCCAGCCCTCCTCGACATCGACCTACTGAAGGCGGCTGCGGTTCCCGGGGAGCCGGCAGCGAGCGTCGTCGCCGGGTTGGCGACGGGCGATGCCGCTACCCGCACAGCAATGCTGGTAGGCTTGGATCTCGAACGTCTCGAAAGCTGGGATCCTGCCGCGCTGGTCGCGCTCGGACGAGCGACGTTCGATGCGGCGGAGAGAGGGGATGCCGCTGCCCTCGGTTTTGTTTCGCGATTGCGCGACGATGCGCCGGCTCTGCCACCGGCGGTTCGGGATCCGCTCTACTTCGGCGCCCTGAGCGCTCTCTACCTAGACGACCGATTGGACATGCGGACACCCTCGGGATCGGCATTGGGCCTCATGCTGCTCGGGTTGGCGACCACGCCCGAGGGGCGTGCTCCCGCGACCGCGCTCGGCGACCTGCTGAACGACGGACGTCTGCTCCATAGACCCGGCGACGTCGGTATGCTGGAGATCGAGGTGCTCGCGAAACCATCGGCGGACAACAAGGCGCCGGCTGACCTGCAAGCGATCAAGATGAACGGACGCGATCTGATCACCACGTTGCAGGTGGATGAGAAACTGCGTTTCGCGAGGCTGCTGGGTGAGCCGGGGGGGATCGTGAAAGCTTCCGTCGGGTCCCTTCTCGAGATCGTGGCCCGCTTCCACCTACTACCGCTTCGTCTAATCAAAACAGAGACGAATCTGGACGTCGTCGTGGCGGTACCCGAATTCGCCGGCATCGAACTCGATAGATGAGTGGAGTTGGAATGACCCGACCCGTCCGAACCAGACAGCGCAGGAAGGGCAGGCCGGTCCCGTCACCGCTGATCGGCTCGTTCCTGCTGGAGTCGATCACTACCGGCATGTACGGCGAGCGAAGGAACGCCATCCGAGAGTACGTACAGAACAGCTTCGACGGCATACAGCAGGCTATTGCCTCGAAGGTTCTTCGGGCAGGAGCAGGTAGGGTTAGTCTCACGATCTCGTCCGACCGTAAGGACCTGATCATCCTCGACAACGGGATGGGACTACCGCACCGGATCGCCGTCAACACGTTGACCGCCGTGGGTGCATCGCGGAAGGAACGGGCGAGGCAGGCGGGTTTCCGAGGTATCGGGCGGCTTGCGGGCATCGCCTTTGCAACGACGCTTCGGTTCAGGACGAAGGCTGCAGGTGACGAACTGGAGACCGTCGTCGAATTCGACTGCGAAGCCCTGCGTCGCGGTATGCTGGACGCGGGACGTAAGCCTGCAGCGGATCTGATCACCGACTGTACGACCTTCGAGCAGAACCCGACGTCTCAACCGGCGGACCACTACTTCGAGGTGTCGCTACTCGGCATGCGCAACGCACCCGCCGAGGCAACGGACCCGCTCCAGCTCGGAACCTTCCTGTCCCAAGTCGCTCCGGTCGACTTCCACCCCGACTTCATGGCCTTTCGCGAACGGATCCTGCGAGAAGCCGACGAGGCCGAGACCCCCTTCGTCGAGGAGTCGTACGATCCCGTCGATCTGCTCGATGGCGGGGATGACCTGGAGCCGAAGGCGGATTGGTCGGTACTTCAGGACGACGCGCAAACCATGCTCGAACGCGTGCCGATGCCTCACGTCGGAATCGTGGTCCGGAGCGGTGATCCCGTCACGGAACACGTGATCCATAAGCCATACCGATCCAGGCTCGGCGTCAATGATACGGACGACGTCCCGCTGGACGACGTGAGCGTTCATGCTGGTCGGACCGGTGCCTGGTGGGGATGGATCGGTCACAAGTCCAAACCCGGAGAATACCAGGACGAGGCCGTTGGAGGCATTCGATTCCGTTTGAGGAACATCCAGATCGACGGAAGCGACCTGATCGCCTCTGTGCCGACGACGAATCAGGTGCGCGACCCTTTCGCGAGGTGGTCACGCTGGTTCATGGGCGAGATCCATGTCGACCCGCGTGCCGTGGTGCCCAACGCCCGAAGGGACAACTTCGAGGAGGATCCACGTTGGCTCGCGATCCGAGAAGAGGTCAGCGCGATATGCGAGGAGCTCACGGCGGAGGCGCGTCGAGTATCAAGGGAGTACAGAACTTCGATCGAAGTCATCGACCAGAAAGCCACGAAACTCCGTGAAGACTACCTGGCGGTAGTCACCGCAAAAAATTCAGTGCGAATAAAGCGCGGAAAATCCTCACCGACGGAGATAAACTGCATAAGGACATCGAAAAGGCTTCGAATGGCGCCCCATCTGCCGAGCAGCTTCGGCTGAAATCGCATGCGAAAGAAATCTCGCAGATACGCGTCAGCCTGTTGGAAAAGCCGAAGACTTCTGAGTACGAGCAATTTCGCATGTCCATACGCAGGGAGTTTCTTGAGTATACTCTTGCGGTTCTGAACGATTATCTGGATATAGAAGACTATGAAGAGGTCAAGACAGTGCTCGAGAAGGAGCTGCGTTGAGAAGGCGGTAGCGACGTCCAATCCGGAGTGTTCCAGGTCCGGCGTGTCGACGGAGCTGAGCTACGCTCGGAAACGACACGACGACGAATGTACCGGTCAGCCAGTGGTGCGTCATCACTTGCGCCTGCGCATCTGGTCTACTCGAGCGAATGCTGCCTTAATTTTTCGAATCGATCCAGCAACGGGCTGTCGAAGGTGCCGCCGCGCCTTACCATCGTGACGAACTATGCTTCATCGGCTCGGTCCATCCGTTCGAGGCCGGTGACGATGGGAGCGCCGTCGCGAGCGTAGACGGTGGAGTTCAACCATATCAGTTCCCGCTCCGCGTCATTCCGAGCCAGGACGATCGTCCAGCCTCTAGTCCTTCCCGGAGAGCCGGGACACCATCTATAGCCGCGCGACTTCAGCTGGTCGCGCCAGTCGAAGGTCGGTCCGACGGCTACGATCTGCACCTTCTGCTCGCTCGCCTGCCTCAGCAGCTGGCGGAACGGCTTTCGCTCGGACCGCGACCAGCGATCCGCAGCCAGTGCCTCTACGAGCGCATCGCAGTCGGCCATCGCCCGATGCGCATCGTGAAACATCCCGACGCGGGCGAGAACCGACGACAGCTTCGAGCTCTCGGCACCAAACGACTTCCAGTCGATGTCCCGTACCGAACATGCCCAGCGGCGCTTGGCCAGATTCGGCAGGAGCCTGCGGCAGAAGCCGAGGTCGAAGGCCGCGTTGTGTGCGATCACGAGGTCCGCACGCTCGGCGAAGGCCTCGGCGCCCGCCACGTCGATCCGCTGCCCTGCCAGCCGATCCGAATCGAGGCCTGTGATGAGGCGCACCTCATCCGACAAGGGAATGGTCGGCTCCTGCAGGCCTTCGAACCTCTCAACCACGTCGCGGATGCCGTCGTCGTCGTAGGTGACGGCGATCATCGCGAGTTCGACGATCTCGTCCGTTTCTGGGTCCAGTCCGGTCGTCTCGGTGTCGAGGACGATGGCGGTCCTACGAATGCCGTCCGTCGGGCGATCGTCCGGTCCGAGGTCGGGGCGAGGCTGTAGGCGTCGCAGGATGCGATAGAGGCCAGTGGCCTCGAGCTCGCGAGCCTGGTTCTCGAGGCGCGGGCCGTGCAGACGGCGTCCGGCCTGGGATGCGGCGAGACGAGAGGGAAGTACGGCGTCGAAGGACGCATGCTTGCGATCGTTCATAGCTTCAGCTCGTCTTCGTCTCGGTTGTTCGGGGACGGTGGTGTCGTGGAGACCTCGAAGGCATGACGCTCGGCGAATGCCTTGAGGGCACGGCTGCCCAAGACGCGGTGAGTCATCGCCTCGCGAGCGAGCTCGACGATCTTCTCGCGGTGCCGCAGGACAAGGAATCGTGCCTCCGCGTCGATCCGTCGAAGCTGCAGTTCGACGAACTGTCCATCTGCCGCATCGGTGGTCGCGAGGGAGGTGCCCAAGCCCGACGATCCATCGAGGGTAGCGAGATAGCGCGTCGCTATGGCCAGATCGGAGTCCCCGCCACCTCCCGCTCCGGCGGACGGTTCTCCGAGGATGAGAGCCTCGCCGGCCCGTCCCGCAAGGATCGGTATCAGCACACGGCGGAAGTCATCGACCGTCCTCGCTTCCCAACGAGGCTGGAATACCACCTTGCCACCCATGTCCTCGCTCGCGACGATCGAGAGGGAGAGCGGAAGCTGGCCGGTCGCCATGGCGACGACAGCGTGCGAGGCCTCATGGACGGCTACTCTCCACACGATGGGGGCGGGACGCGTCTCGGCCGGCAGCGCGACGGCAGCGAGATCGGCGGACGTAACCGATCTTCCGGCGCGTCTGGCGACGCTCCTCGCCTCGCGCGCCATCCGCGAGGCGTCGGCCCCGGAGACGGTTCCCGCCAGCGAGGTCGATATTGGTTCGATCTCCTCGCGCGCGACCGTTGGACCGAGCTGCGCCGCGAGGATGCCGCGAAGGGCATGCTCGTCGGGCAACCCGATCCGGAATACGCGATCCAAGCGGCCGGAGCGTACGAGAGCTGGATCCAGCCCATCGGGCGAATTGCAGGCGGCGACGATCAGGATCCCGTCCTTGCGGCCGACACCGTCGAGCAATTCGAGCAGGCAGTTCACGACCGCGTTCCAGTAGTCGGAGTGGGAATGGCCCGAACTGCGTCTGGGCAGGCTGTCGATCTCGTCGATGAAGACCATCGCAGGGACGTTCTCCGCGGCCTCCTGGAATATCGCCCTCATCTTCTTCGTCACGTCGCCGAGGTGCCCCGTACCCGTCGCCTGCCACTCGGCGAAGGACGTCGCCCTGAAGTAGCAGCCGATATGTGCGGCCAAGGACTCGGCGAACATGGACTTTCCCGTTCCGGGTGGGCCGGTCAACAGTGCGCCCCCATGCACCTCGGACCATGGAAGGTCGCCCGCCCCGTACGCCGCCATGTCGTTTGCGGCGCACAGGCCCCAATCCTTCGCCGCTCCGTAGCCCACGATGCTCTCGAACGGTACGATCGTCCGCGCCGTCGGTCCGATCGCCTTCCGTTCCGATGATCCGAACCCGTCGGAGCCGGTGAGCGTCGCTATTGCCACCTCTGCGTCGGACGACCGTTCGACGACGAGATCGATCCAATGGGGATCCAGCGACCGCGGTGCATGATCCTCGGGCCACTCACCGTACCAACTCGGGAAGCGGCGACGCAGGACCGTCGTCATGTCGCATGCCTCCATAGGGCTCACGGTGTGGAGGAAGTCCGCGATAGCCAGGATCGGCTGGGGAATGGCCGAGATCGGCTTCTCCGTGCAGAGGGCGACGGAGCATTCGTGAAGGTGTCGCGTGATGGACCGGATCGGAAGGTCCTCACGGTTCGTACTCTCGGCCAGGATCATGTTCCTGTGATGCCGGCCGTCGCCCTTTCCGTGGTTCCGAAGGAACGATTCAACGGCGTCCCGAGCGGATGGCAACCAAGTGGGGTCGTGGACCACGAGCACGACGAAGGCCGTCTGCTCTCCCGCGAGACGCGCCCTTGCTACCTGCGAGGCCTCCGATAATCTCTCGAAGACGTGACGCGCACATGGACGGAGGCGGTCGACCGCGCTGCCGCCGTCCCTCGCAGGGACTTCGTCGAACTGGAACTCGGACAGATAGTCGATCATGTCGTACTCCGCTGTCGGCACCGAACTGGTAGATGGTTTGGTTTCCATGAGGACCGCATGCTCAATCCGCGGGTGCGTCTCGGATCAGTCCGGTCCTGCGGGCGAAGTCGTCGAGTTCGTTTCGGTCCAGCGAGAGCCGCTCCAGGAGCATCGCGGTCAGTTCCGCGACCTCCGCGATCCGTCCGGATATCAGAGTGATCGCGTCCGCGTGGGCGTAGGCGGATTCCACCTCCACCTGGTCCCTTTCGATGTCCGGGAAGGCGCGGCCGTCGATCTCGGAGCGGCAGCGAGTTCCCGTCCTCGTCGTCCAATTGGATCCCGTCATGAGTTCCTCCGCAGCACGTCCCGCCCAGAGACGGAACAGTTCCCCTTGGTCGACGATGGCGCTGGTCGCCGGATCGTGCCCATCGGGATCGCCGGCCTCCCTGCTCAGGGATATTGAGCCCAGTACCGTCGCCAACTCGGGTATCGAACCATCGAGCAGGAGCGGGACCAGGCGCCCGGCGACGTTCGCCGCGATACGCAGACGCTCCGAGGCCGGGCGATCGTCGCGGCGCGAGACGTGGAGTAGGTCCTCGGGCCGAACCGGTCTATCGAACGCGCGAGCCCGTCGCCGGATGTCCCTCGCCATATGTGCGACCGTGGCGAAGGTGGCCCGGTTCTGAAGGTGTCTGATCGAGCGCATGACGAATTCGGCCGGCAGGACACCCAGTTCGTCCGAAAGCGCTCGAGCCAGGTCGCGTGCGCTCGGATACCCCACGATGACGGTCCGACCCAGTCGGCTCGGATGATGAAGCGCCGCACGGACCGTCGATGCCGACGGCACGACCGTCGCGACGGGAAAGCCCGCCGGGGGCTTCGTCGCCTCGAGAACCTCGAACAGGATCTCCGCGAAGGGCGAACCGCTACCGCTTTGCGGATCGCGTTCGTCGGCGCGGTGTCGCGGGAGCTCGACGACGATGAACGTCGGCTGTCTCAGGAACGCCATCGACAGTCTCGTGCGCAGGCGTGCCATACCGTCCAAGTACGGAAGGTCCGGATCCGGGAAATCCAGTTGCCCGAAACGCAGGACCGGCAGTCCCGACCCCGCCGCGACCCGCTCCACCAGATCGAGCGCTCCAGCGCCGTTCCCGTCGTCGAGGACGATCCTGGCTTCGACGTCGCGCCAGGCCAAGCGGCCGTCCAGGTAGTTTCGCATGTCCTCGCGAAACCGGCGCGCCCAACCGCCCGCTGCGCCGAATCCATCGGGAACGTCCGTCGTCGGAGGCGCCGATGAATATTCGTCGTCGCGAGGCGGGACGAGGTGCTTCCGGATCCGGGCCGCGAGGACGGGATCGCCGACCGCCGGAAGTGCCGGCGACGTGTAGAAGGTACGGATCATCGATCGTCGCTCCGGTTCGCGATCCGGCGTTCGAGCCAGGGTGCGAGCAGTTCGCACGCGGGATCCCCACGGACCGCATGACGTCGCAGTGCGGTGACGATGCCGGCGAGGAGCGCCGGGTCCGCATCGTTTCGAAGTCCGGCCCTGACGGCCGCGCCGACGAGGACCGGGAGGTCGAGTTCGATCACGCTGGAATGCGCGCAGGACTCCCCGACCGAGCGAGTCGCGCTCGGCGGCATACGGATCTTGGACATGGTGAATTCCCGTTGATCGCCGTTTGGCGGTAGGACGCGTGCGTCTTCCGGACGTCGATGGTACCGAGGCCTAGAGCCTGCGCAGGATGATCTCGGGATCGATGACGTCGCCGTCGTATTCGGCGTCGATGACGCCGCGATTCATCAGGACGATGATCTGTCCGTACGGGTGCGCATGATCGTTCCCCACGACGAGGAGCGCCTCGTCGAGCGCTATGGCCGCACCGGGAATCGGGATGAGTTCGAGGAGGTCGCGCTGCGCGCGACTGAAGGCCCGAAAGGGAAATTCGTCCGACACGACGTCGGCGTCCGGGTGGATCGGGCTATCGGTCTGGAAGTCGGCGAGGGACAGGGTGTCCATGACTCGATTCTCCGGGTGCTGGAGTTGCGAGAGCCAGGGAATGCTCGGCCGCGAGCATCCCTTGGCTTGCTCTTACGGTCCTTGAACAGCGAGTCCTCGGCTAAGTTGCCTCGAAAAATGATGCACGGTGTATTATTTTCTGCATGGTTAAGGAGCCGTGCGACGACATGGAGGCGAGCCTAGCCGACCAAGGGACGATCGATGCACCGAGCATGGGATCATCTGAGAGTAATTCGTGAAAGACCCGCGACGTCCGTAATTGCGGCATCGTGCGCTTGTGGAGGCATGACTTTCAAATCCAACGCGGATGTCCGTACCGACGACACACGTCGAACGGCGAATGACGCCACGTGATGAACTAGGGGGATCATGGTGTATTTTTATAGATCAGGCTGAACGAGCGGAGGAATGATGGCGGCCCGATTTCGGATCGGCCGCTCCTCACCTGCACTTGCGAAGCCTGCACCGAGACCCGTGCGTCCGGTTGCCACGTTGGGACCATCGCGAGACGCGAAACGCCTCAGCGATCCGGGCTGCTACCTTCGAGACTGTAGGAAACGGAGTTGACGGTGGAAAACCAATTCAGCATGCTTCATTGATTGATACATGGTGTATCATATACCGAATTTCCTGATGAGGTATATGCATGTCGCACGTTGATCAACCCGAGCTTCTGGACGGTCCCCTATGTCGAGCCGCTAGAGCGTTGCTCGGGTTGTCTCAGAACGAATTGTGCTCCATTGCCGGCTGTGGGCGCAAGCTGTTGAACGACTTCGAAAATGGCCTGGTGCATCCGAAGCGCTCCAAGATTGCGGCCATTCGCGCAGCCCTTGAGGAGGGAGGTGCGGTCTTCGTCCGCATCAACGATACGCTTATGGTCGGACCCGCCGGTGGATCGGGCGTGGCTAGGTCCGCCCGTGCACGACGGTTCGCCGAGGATAGACTTGGCGAACCCGATTGAACTCTGCAGACGAGGAACGGGGGGCGGGCATTCCCGCGTTCGTATCGAGGCTTAGGTGGCTCGCCGAAATCCCGTTCCAGTAACGTTCGGCTACGAGATCGTCGTCGATCCGGTATGAGGTGGCCTCCGGGCTTCGGTCGTTCGAGCGGAGGCAAGACGGTGCGCGCCGACGGCTTGTCGGAAGCCGTCGGCGCGCCGCCCCGAGCAGCGGTCTTGCCTCTTGGCATCTTCGCGGGGCAGCGCCCCAGCGAAGAACTGGTAGTCTTCCCATCCGCGCCTCGGGCTCAGAAGCGGTAGCGCAACGAGCCTATCACCTGACGGCCCTGTTCGCGATAGAAGCAGCCGTTGTTGCAGAGGGCATCGCGCTTGTCGAACAGGTTGTTGACGTTCACCTGAGCACGCACCCCTTCGAGCCTCTGGTCCGCCGCGCCGAAGTCGTAGGAGGCGGACGCGTCGATCAGGATGCGCGCGCCGTTCTCGGGCTGCGTGTTGGCGCCGTTGCCCTCGGTGGCGCCGAGGAAGCGGGCGCCGAGCCCGAACCCGAGCCCGTCGAGCGGACCCGACACGGCCTCGTAGTTCCCCCACAGTGAGAACTGGTGGCGCGGAATGCCGGTCACGAGGTTGCCCTCGTTGTCGCCCTCGAGGAACGTCAGATCGAGATAGGTGTAGGAGGCGACCAGGCTGAGGCCATCGACGATCGAGGCGGTGGCCTGGATCTCGAAGCCCTCCGACTCCATCTCGCCGGACTGCACCTGGAAGTTGACGTTTGTCGCGTCTGACGTGACCCCCTGAATTTCAGCCACGGATGGCTAGGGTCAGGCCCCAGCTATCGCTATCGCAAGCACTACGAGAAGATCGACGCGAACGGCGCGGACCGGGGAAGCCCGATCACGGAGATCACCATCGACGTGAAGGCTGCAGATCGCGCCCAAGGACTGCTGGGGGCCGCGACGGTTTCCACTCGCGAAGGTCGCATGTTCGTCTTGAATGCCCGGCAGATCGCCATTCTTCCCGGAGGATATCGGACGTTTCACGTCGAGGGCATCAGGGTAGGGCTGTACAACGTCGTGTCGGACGAGTGCTACGCCATACCGACGATCGATGGCTCGCTCGTCCAATCTTCCTCCGAACGAGGTGTACGAAACAAGTTGGCGGATCTACTGGCGGAACATGCGGGTCTGCTGCGGCGTGCGAGTAATACGACTGCCCGACGCTCAACTTCTCGCACGAGGTTGTCGGCGAGACCGGAGCGCGTCTATGGCGACCCGGTGGCAAGCTCGCTGCGAGAGAGTCATGGGTAGGTCTGCGCGATGAGGCTTGGCGGCGCGTGTCTCCGTCGGCCTCCTAGTACGGGTGGTGCGCGACCGGTTCGCAAAAAGGTCCTCTGATGGCTCCGTTCGTCGTCGTGGGACAGGGACGGAGCCATCCGAAAGCATAGCCTGAAGATCGAATTCGCGGAGTCCGTCGGGGCCATGAGCTTGGTCGCGATGGCATGGCGTTCGACCTTGGGTAGATGCCTTCGAACGTGCGCGTCCTTCGACGGAGACGGTATGCGACGAAGTAGTTGAAGGATCGCGTCGCGGCCTCGATAGGACCAATGCGTCGAAATATGAACTTGAATCCATTCGTGTCGACCGACCAAGGATCGGGGCTAGCTGCATCGATCCTGGCCATATCCAATGCCCCGCATCTCCATGCGTGAAGGATCGATAGAATTCTGATTCAAGAAGGTTGCCATGAACTCTCTGGCCGCTTCCGTCGCCAAGACGAAGAGATCATCCCTCCCCGAGCAGGCTTTGACGAATTCCTCCGCCCTCCCCGCATCGATGATGCTCTTGGCGATCATCATCACCTGCAAGAGGCTTCGGACGTTCTTGTCTGTAGGCATCGCTCGACGTCCTCCTAGTTCAGAAACCTGGTATGCGATCCGATATGCGCTCGAGGCTGATCTGCGCTCTCTCGGCATTCGCCTTTTCAAGAGCTAGTCGTGCGTTCCGCCTCGTCTCCGCGATCGTCAGTGGCGTATCCCCCGCCACGGGCATCGAGAGGACGATGGTCACCCGATGGAAGTCCTCCCTGGAGGCCTCATACGAACCTCCGATCTTCGTCAGCTTCCAAGCGAGGTCGACGGGGTTCCTCGTGAAATCCGGTGACAGCTTCCCTCCGTACTTCGTCGTGAACTGCAGGTCGTCGCTGAGCGTCGGAGTCGCGGGGCCCCCTAACTTATCTCCGAGGTTGCCGGACTGATTCAGATCGAGAAAGGTCTTGACCGTATCCTCCAGTCGCGTGCGTCCTGCGATTGGATAATCGAAGTTCGGTGCGTTCCGTGTATCCCTGCAATATTTCGAAGGGGGGTATTTCAAGAGCTTGAAGAACGTATCCTCTATCGTGAAGGACCGGGTGTTCTGTCGCTTGTGGTCCGCGTTGGCGCCGATTCCGATAAGATCGAGCCCTCTCGAGAAAGGCCGCTTGACCTCGATGGAGCCGCTCACGTTGTTGAGTTCGGTCATGTTGAGAGCAAAGTCGTAGAGTATGGTCGCATTCGCGTAGGTCTCGAGAACTCCTTTGAGGTCGGGATCCCTAATTTTATGCCGTAACTCGTCTATGTCTATTCGTCCGCTATCATAGTCGTCTGCGAGATAAGCGTCGAGATTTCGAGATCTAACTGCATTGACGACGCGATCTTTTAGGACGCCTCGCATCTCGCAGCGAAACTGGGCTACGATCGCATAAGTACTTAACCCCGCATAATCCTGTGGTACAGGATGTATGGCGCATCCCGGTAGGAAAAGCGTCGAGAAGAGTAGCAATATCCAGCCAGAACGAACCATTCCATGGTCCTCAGCCCAAGAGAATGACGATTTCTATGCTTTCCCTTGCGGTACACGTTAAAGGAGTAATGTGGGCTGTCAAGATGGATCCGCCGAACGGCGACGATCGTCGCCGGTCCGCTTGCCGTTCTCGGTCATCCGCCTCGAAGACCTGCCACTGAACTTGAAGCCTCCCTTGTGATCCCACGGCCGTCGAATCCTCAGAACGGGCGGATCGAATACCTGATCGCTCCGCCGATCGGATCTCGGTCGAACCCTCGTCACGGAGGCCGGGATGACTCGTTTGGAGCGCCCGTACGGGAACGACGCACCTGTACAACGGTATTGTTTCGCATGCGCTGCGCACGCTACTAGTCTGGCGGAGTATCGAGGGGGCAGGTGAACGTGAGCGACCAGGCGAATCATGAGGGGCTGGCGAGGCTCGTCGCCATCGTCCTTCAGCATTACGCGGACGGGCATCAGGTTCCGCTGCTGCTATCTACTCTGGGCCAGCGCAACAAGGATCTCGTCGCGAGCCTCCGGAAGGACTTCGGCTCCTTGAAGGAGGCGATACTCTCCCTGGGCGAAGACGACATTCGCATCGTCGGCACGACTCCTGGAAGTGAAGTCGTAGCTCCGGCCGCAATCGCCAGTACGATCCTTCTCGAGCTTCAGCAGCACGTAGCATCGCAGCGTGAGAGCGCGGAGAAGTTCGACGGACTGCCGAAGTCGGTTCAACTCGCGTTCTGCATAAGGATTGCCTCCGGCGAGCAGGTGGCGATCGATCTCGTCCCGCCATTCCGATACTCGAAGGTCTCATCGATGGCGGAACTCGGTCCCAATCAACGCTTGATCGGGGAGGCATACCGACATCCGGGGCTGTCGCTACGAACTGCTTCTCCGCAGGAGCGTGAGCAGTTGTGGCGAAGGTTTCTCGCCTGGTCCACCGAGAACGATGTCCCATCGAGCCATTTCCATCACCGCGAACATCTGCGCGTACCCACCACGCATGCGAATGCGCTTGGCCGGCTGATCGCTGCGCAGCCGAAGGAGATACTGGACCGCATGGTCATTCCCGCCGACGTGGCGCAAGTGCTGATGGCTCACGCGTAGGGCATGGGAAAGGGAGAACCCGAAAGGGTGCGTTCGCGTGGCGAGATGCGCGGGCCACCAGGGCCTACGCCTCTGCTCGTGATCGCCGGTCTTCCAGAGTCGACGGCCTCGGTGGCTGCGGCAACGATACGAAATCGCGACGGTCCGCGCTGGAGCGCTGTCGCCGGCACCTTTCCGACGTCGGACAACGCCATCTACGTTGAACGTCCGATCCTCGACCTCGGGATCCTGTCCTCTCGCTTCGCACTTCGCGAGGAGCGTGATCGTAACGGTGTGCCGACGCCCAGTCGGATCGTCGTGGCCTACGTCCATGCCGACGGAAGCGATCGGCTATGGGATGTGTTCGGCCACGCCGTATGGCCTCATGCCCTGCGTATCGACGATTGGGGCTGGCGCGGTGGTAGGCATTGGCGTCACGACGTGGAAGCGGTGAACCGTATCCTACGGCAGGCACTGGAGGAGATAGCCCAGGGGCCTGCCGAAGCCATGCGACTTCGCTTGGAGGCGCGCCGTTGCGACGATGCGCTCCTGCTGCCGGGGCGGAACTTCCAACTGGACGAAGGTGGACACCTGTCGGAACGTTTCCGTGCTTTCATGGAAGGACGTTCGACGCTGGAAGAGGTGGAAAGAGGAATACGGTCGGAGCGTTTCTCGTTCGAACGGTTGTCTAAGTTCTACATCCGTACCGGCGGTACGAGGAAGCGGTTTGCGGTCGATAGACGCAATCTGGTGTTCGCGAAGGCCAACGTCGGTCAAGATGGGGGACTCGTGCACCTCGATGCGGACGGAAAGCCAGACGCCCCAAGTCTGCGCCACGTCCTAGAAGGTCGTTACCGGTTCGGCACGCCACTGATCGACGCGGGGTTCCAGCACGACGTGCAGAAGGCAGACAATCAGAAATTGCAGCGCGAGCGCTTCGATTGCGCGCTTAAGGGCGAGCATTTCGTTTCGGGCGACCACGCCAACGTCTTCTCGAGCGACGTCGTGACGGGATAGCTGGAAAAGTAAAGGGCGGACACGAAGGTCCGCCCGATACATGCACACGTTATCTTCGTTTTCCATCGATCAGTTGGTGGAGCCAACTGCACTTTCCCCAAAGTCTCGCGCCTCAAGGGAGCGATCACCCGGTTTGGCAGGCCTACAGGCCCTCGACGACTTGGCTGAGGCAGTGCCTTGATCCAGTGAACGTTCCACCCAAAGGGCTCAGGTTCGAATTAGGATAACGCCAGAAACCGTCCGCCATCATGTGGCGCAAATCTGAATTAAGCCCAAAGGAGAAATCTGGCAAGTGTCAAGTTGGTACGGGTCGAGGATGTGATCGGCGCTTGAGGGCACTCGAAGAGCGCCGGATCGGCGCCCGAGTACGACCCGGATAGGTGGAGGGTCGCTTCCCGATCGGATGTCGGACGAGGTGGCGCCTCGAGGGCGGCACCCTGCCATGACTCGTTTGATTCGCTCGGAGCGTCTACGCCGATGGCCCGACTCGTTTGAAGTCGATTTTCCACGATCGAATGACTCGTTTGAAACGCCGGTCCCGAGCGTCAAGGAGACTGCAGCGCCCGCTTGAATCACTTGAAGCTGGTTCTCGAGGGCGTTTGAATCACTTAACCAGGTACGATTCAACGATTTCAGCGGTTTACGTGACTCACTTTCAATGTGTCTGGATACTTGGTTCGATCCGGCGGGCTTTTTCGTCTCTGCGGTTCGCTTCAGCTGCGTTGGTGGGCCGGGCTTCAGGCCGCGCCGATTCCCAGCCGTGCGGGTTTCGGCGCCGCCTCCACCGAAGCGTCGGAAAACACGACGCGCATCACGAGGCCGGGCGCGGCGTCGCGCACCTCGATGCGCCCCCCGTGCAGCTCGGCGATCGAGGCGACCAGCGCGAGGCCGAGGCCGTGGCCGGGCGTCGACCGGCTGCGGTCGAGCCGGTAGAGGCGACGGAAGATCCTGTCGCGCTCAGCCGGCGGCACGCCCGGCCCGTCGTCGGCGACTTCCAGGACGATCTCCTCCGCCTCGCGCCCTACGGCGAGCGTGATCTCGCCGGGGGCGGGGATGTGGGTGATCGCGTTCTCCACGAGGTTGGCAAGGAGCTGCGTCAGGAGGTCGGCGTCGCCCTGGACCGTGCGGCCGGGCTCGACCCGTGTCGCGAGGCGATGCCCGGCGTCGACCGCCACCTCGCCATAGGCGTCGGCGACCCGCTCGGCGAGGTCCGA
The DNA here is from genome assembly GCF_900113065.1 of Aureimonas phyllosphaerae. Taxonomy (GTDB): domain Bacteria; phylum Pseudomonadota; class Alphaproteobacteria; order Rhizobiales; family Rhizobiaceae; genus Aureimonas; species Aureimonas phyllosphaerae. Next base: position 40,324 of record NZ_FOOA01000017.1, on the reverse strand, counting down.
CAGGTCGACCAGGCGAAACCGCGCCTTGCGCGCGCCCGCGTCGATCTGGGCGATGCGCAGGAGCGCGTTGAAGGTCTCGATAATGGCATCGGTCTCGGCGACCGCGGCGTCCACCGCGCGCTCCAGACCGGCCCGGTCGCGGGTGCGCCCGATCCCCTCCAACCCCTGCCGCAGCCGCGCAAGCGGGGTGCGCAGGTCGTGGGCGATGTCGGTGGAGACCTGACGCAGGCTTTCCACCAGCGTCTCGATGCGGGCCAGCATGACGTTGATGTCGGTCGCCAACCGGTCGAGCTCGTCGCCGCGGCCCGACACGGGCAGGCGCAGGTCGAGCCGTCCCTCGACGATCCGCCGGGTCGTCGCCGCGATCGCGTCGACGCGGCGGCTGGGCCCGAGCCCGACGACGATCCCGCCGACCAGCGCCAGCGCCACCGTGACCATGCAGCCGGTGAGGATCGCCGACAGGAGGATGGAGCGGATCGTCTCCAGGATGTCGGACCGTCGGGCGGCCATCACCCGGAAGTCACCGAGCGCGATCCCCTCGCTGTAGAGCGTGTCGCCCCGGGTTTCCTCCGCCCGGTCGGGCGTTGCGGGCGCGAGGCGCTCGGTGGTGGGGCCGAGGGCCCAGGCCGCGGTCGGCAGATTGCCGGCGATCCTCCGTCCGTCCGGGCCGAGAAGCAGGAAGAAGCGGTCCTCGGCCGCGCTCTCGACGCGTTCGTTCACCTCCTGGACGAGCCCACCCTCGCCGCCCTCGCGAAAGCCGTGGCGGAACAGCGCGAGATCCTCGGCGATCGAGGCGCGTACGATCGACTGCATCTGCGTGCTGGCCGCGACGTAGGTGACCGCCATGATGGCGACGGCCGAGAGGCCGAACAGGAGCCCGTAGCCGACCGACAGGCGGAACGAGATGGTGCGGAAGCGGTCAGGCAGGCGCATCGATGAGATATCCCGATCCGCGCACCGTGCGGATCATCTCGGCGCCGAAGGGCCGGTCCACCTTGGCGCGCAGGCGGCTGACATGGGTCTCGACGACGTTGGTCTTGGGATCGAAATGGAACTGCCAGACCCGCTCGAGCAGCATGGTGCGGGTGAGGACGCGGCCCCGGTTGCGCATCATGAACTCGAGCAGGCGGAACTCGCGCGGCTGCAGGTCGATCGCCTGGCCGGCGCGCGCCACGGTGCGCGCGATGAGGTTCATCTCGAGGTCGGCGATCGCCAGCACCGTCTCCTCGCGCCGCTCCGGGGCGGTGCGCCGGGCGAGCGCGTTCAGCCGCGCCATCAGTTCGGAAAAGGCGAAGGGTTTCATGAGATAGTCGTCGGCGCCCGCTTCCAGCCCCTCCACCCGGTCGTCGACGCCGCCGACGGCGGTCAGGAAGATCGCGGGCGTGCGCCTTCCCGCTGCGCGCACCGCCTTCAGGAGCGACAGGCCGTCGAGGTCGGGCAGCATGCGGTCGACCACAGCCGCGTCGTAGGGACGCGTCAGGGCGAGTTCCAGGCCGAGTGCCCCGCGCGGCGCGTGGTCGACCTCGTGGCCCTCCTCGCGCAGGCCGTTGCAGACATAGGCCGCGGTGGATGCGTCGTCCTCGACCAGAAGCACCTTCACAATGTCGGTCTCCCTTTCCTGCCCGTTCCATAGCGGGCTTCGCGCGCCGCTTCACGCCCGTCCTGCCCACTATACGAAAGCGTATAATCCCGGCGACGTCACGCCGGGGGCGGCCGGTCTATGAGGGCACCCGTGACCAACACCCGTCCCGGACGCCGCACATGCGCCTTGCCAGACCCACCATCGGCAGCCTGACCCTTGCAGCGCTCGCCACGGCCTATCTCCTGTTTGCGCTGAACGGCACCTTCTGGCGCAAGGGCCTTCTCTACTTCACCAACCACCCCTTGCATCTGGCGGCGCTGGGCATCGGCCTCTTCCTCCTGATGTTCTCGATCCTAGCGGCCGTCTCGTTGCGCTTCCTCCTGAAGCCGCTGGTGATCGCGCTGATCCTGATCTCGGCCGTTGCCTCCTACTATGTCGACAGCTACGGCATCCTGATCGACCGCGACATGATCACCAACGTCGCCGAGACCACGACGGCGGAGGCAGGGCATCTCCTCACCGCCGGCTTCGTCCTCCATCTCGTCCTGTTCGGGCTCGTTCCGGCCGCGCTCGTTGCCGTCGTGCGGGTCCGCCACCGGCCGTTCTGGCAGAAGGCGCGGCGCAATCTGGCGCTCATCCTGCCGAGCCTTGCGCTCACCGTGGCGATCGTCCTGACCTTCTATTCGAGCTACGCCTCGACCTTCCGCACCCATCGCGACCTGATGGCGAGCCTCAATCCGGTCGCACCGGTCACCGCCCTCGTCAAGTACGCCCAGCACTGGGACGGGGAGACGGTCTATGTCGTCGCGCCGCTGGGCACCGACGCGGTTCCCGGCCCCCGCCTCGCTAGGGCGCAGAAGCCCGTGGTCGCCGTCCTCGTGGTCGGCGAGACGGCGCGGGGCCAGCAGTTCTCGCTGAACGGCTACGAGAAGGACACCAATCCCGAACTTAAGGCGCGCGGCGTCGTGTCGTTCTCGGACGTGTCGAGCTGCGGAACCTCCACCGCCGTCTCGGTGCCCTGCATGTTCTCCAACCTCACGCGCGCCGGGCATTCCGACGAGAAGGCCCGCTCGGTCGAGAACCTTCTCGACGTCGTCAAGCGCGCCGGCTTCGACGTGCGCTGGATCGACAACGACACGGGCGCCTACCACGTGGCCGACCGCGTGCCCTACACCTATCTGCCCGATACGGCCGACCCGCGCTTCTGCGAGGGCGGCGAGTGCCGCGACGAGATCCTGACCGACCGGCTGGACGCGGAGCTGAAGACCGTTACCGGCAACACGCTGATCGTCCTCCACCAGCTCGGCAGCCACGGGCCGACCTATTTCAAGCGCTATCCGCAAGCGTTCGAGCGCTTTACGCCGGCCTGCCAGACCGCCGAGTTCGCCAACTGCCGGCGCGAGGAGATCGTCAACGCCTACGACAACACGATCCTCTACACCGACCACAACCTCGCCGAGACGATCGACCGCCTGAAGGCGCGCACCGACCTCGACACCACGATGCTCTACCTCTCCGATCATGGCGAGTCGCTCGGCGAGAACGGCATCTACCTCCACGCGATGCCCTATATCCTCGCCCCCTCGACGCAGACGCATGTGCCGATGATCGCCTGGTTCTCCGACGGTTTCGCGCGGACCATGGGCATCGACGCCCGGTGCCTCGCCGGCCGTCGCGACGCGCCGCTCTCCCACGACAATCTCTTCCACACGATGCTCGGCCTCGCGGATGTGAAGACTGGCGTCTACGACACGGCGCTCGACGCCTTCGCGCCCTGCCGGACGCCGGCCGCGCCGTCGCAGGTCTCCGACCTCGGAGGCCAGGCCCGATGAGCCTCGAGGCGCCCGTCCAGCCGCCGCCGCCCGTGCCGCCCGAGAAGCTCCGCGGGCTCGCCCATCTCTTCGCCTCGACCCGATACTCGCTGGCGGGCTTCCTGCGGCTCCTTGCCGAGCCCGCCTTCCGTCACGAGATCGTGCTCGGCCTCGTTCTCCTCGCGGCCCTCGCGCTCGGCGGGGCCACGACGCCGGTGCTCCTGATCCAGGGCGGGCTTCTCCTCGCGCTGGCGGCGACGGAGGCCCTCAACACGGCGATCGAACTCATCGTCGACCGGGTGTCGCCGGAGTTCTCGGCGTTTGCGGGACAGGCGAAGGACCTCGGCTCGTTCGCCGTGTTCTGCCTCCTCGTCGTCAACCTCGGTTTCGCCGCCTGGAGCCTCCTCGCCCTCGTCTGAGGTGGGGCGGCGTCCCGCCGCGGGATCGAAGAGCCCGGCTTCGTCGTTGCCCTGCCAAACCAGGGGGTCGAGGACGACGGATGGGCATGCACGGGAGACGGGCCGTCCTGAAGATGGGGGCGCTGGCGCTGGCGGTGGCCGCATTCGGCCGGCGTGCCGACGCGGCGCCGGTGGTTCTGACACGCGATCCGCGCCTTGCCGACGTCGTCGAACCCGACGCACGCCTCGTCGAACTCTACGGCGAAGGGCGCTGGTGCGAAGGTCCTTGCTGGGTGCCGGCGCTTGGCGGCCTCGTGTTCAGCGACGTCCGGCGCAACCGGCTCCAGGTGCTGCGCGACGACGGCACGGTGGACGCGCTGCGCGACCCGTCCGACAACGCCAACGGCAACGTCCTCGACGCCGAGGGACGCCTTGTTACCTGCGAGCATCGCACGCGGCGCGTGGTGCGGTGCGAGGCCGACGGCAGCCTGACGGTTCTCGCCGACCGTTTCGACGACAAGGCGCTCAATTCGCCCAACGACGCCGTGCTCGCGCCCGACGGCGCGATCTGGTTCACCGATCCCGTCTACGGCATCCGCCAGCCCGACGAGGGGCTGATGGCCGAACCCGAGCAGACTGCCCGGCGCGTCTATCGCATCGATCCTGGCGGGCGTCTCGACGCCATGATCGACACGATCGACCAGCCGAACGGCATCGCGCTCTCGCCGGACGGGCAGACGCTTTATGTCGCCGAATCCGGCGCGGCGCTGAACCCCGAAGGCCCGCGCGAGATCCGCGTCTTCGCGATCCAGGCCGACGGGCGGCCGGACGAGGGCCGGGTCTTCGCCGCGCTCGACAGCGGCGTGCCGGACGGGTTGGCGGTGGATTCCACCGGCCGCCTCTATGCCGCCTGCGAGGACGGCGTTCGCATCTACGATCCGGACGGGACGTGGCTCGGGCGCATCGCGACGCCGGGCCCCGCCGCCAATGTCGCCTTCGGCGGTGCGGAGCGCCGCCGGCTCTTCATCGCGTCCGGCACCTCCATCCACGCCATCGACCTGAAGGCGCGAGGGCTCGCCCTGTGACACAGCCCCCACGGGAAGGATCCGCCATGACCATCGCCCGCCGACGCTTCCTCGTCTCCGCGCTCGCGGGGGCGGCGACGCTTCCGCTCATCCGCCGTGCCGAGGCCCAGACCTCGCCGTCCCCGGCCCCGGCCGCCCGAGGCGGCGCCGCGGCCGAGGCCGCGCGTGAGGCGGGCGCGATGGAGCTCGCGATCCTTGCCGACGCGCCCTCGACCCCGACGGGCCTTGCGATCTCGCCGAAGGGCCGCGTCTTCGTGATGATGCCGCGCTTCACCGGCAAGGAGCCCTACACGCTCGGCGAGGTGGCGCCGGACGGCTCGGTCACGCCCTATCCCGACCAAGGCACCAACACGCCCGATCCGCAGCGCCCGCAGGCGACCCTCTTCCATGTGCCGAACGGCGTCTTCGACCGCGCGGGCAAGCTGTGGCTTCTCGACGCCGGCCTGCCCAACGGCTCGGGGCCTCCGGTGCCCGGCGGCACCAAACTCGTGCAGATGGACATCGAGACCAACGAGGTCCTGCGCGTCGTGCCGCTCGATCCCGGCGTCGAGCCGACCTCCTCCCTCAACGATCTGCGCGTCGATACGGCGGACGGGCGGGCGCGCGCCTTCGTCACCGACCAGGGGCAGGACGGGCAGGGGGCGATCCTCGCCGTCGACCTCGACACGGGCCGCGTCGTGCGCCGGCTTGGGTCCCATGCCTCGACGCGCTCGCAGAAGGGCGTCCAGAAGTTCGTCGAGCACCGGCCGGTGCTGCGCGATGGGGGGGGCGGCAAGCCGCAGACCGTGCAGGGCGGGGCGAACGGCATCGCCCTCGGGCCGGACGGCCGGCGCCTCTACTGGGCGCCGCTGATGGGGCGCCGGCTCTACGCGGTCGACACCGACAGCCTTCTCGACGCCGCGCAGACCGATGCCAACGTCGCGGCCGGGGTCGAGGACCTCGGCGAGAAGGGGATGACAGGCGGGCTCGGCGCGGACGCCGAGGATCGCGTCTATCTGACGCTGCAGGAGCAGAACGCGCTCGGGCGCCGCCTGCCCGACGGCACCGTCGAGGTGCTCGGCTCGGACCCGCGTCTGATCTGGGCCGATACGATCGTGATCACCGAGGACCGGTGGCTCTACGTGTCGGCGGCGCAGGTCAACCGCCGGCCGGAATACAACGGCGGCACCGACCTCCAGAAGCCGCCTTACGCGATCCTTCGCATCCGCATCGACGCCGGGCCCGCCTGAACGGCCCGGCACGGGCGCCGAAGGCCGCGGGCCCCGAAGGCGGATGCCGCGTCAGCCCTGTCGCCGGAGCCGCGTCGACAGGATGATCGAGGACTGGGTGCGCTCCACCCCGTCGATCGCACCGATGTCGTCGATGCGCCGGTCGAGTTCGGCGATCGAGGGCGAGGCGACGATCGCGATGAGGTCGAAGGCGCCGCTGATCGAGTGAAGCTCGGTCACGGCCTCCACTCGCTCGATCGCGGCGGTGACCTGCGTCAGCGATTTCGGCGCGATGGTGATCAGGATGTGGGCGCGCACGAGGCTCGACGCGTAGGCGTCCGACAGGCGCACACCGTAGCCGGCGATGACGCCGATGCGCTCCAGCCGTTCGAGGCGCGCCTGCACGGTGGTGCGCGACACGGCGAGCCGCTTGGCGAGCGTCGCCACGGGCAGACGGGCGTTCTCGGACAGGAGGGCGAGAAGGTCCCGGTCCTTTGCGGTCAGATCCATCCAGCTGGTCGCCTTGTTCATTCCCGTCGTCGATATGCGTAGGATGCTGCGACGGATCGCGCAATCCGCCGCTCGTATCCGCCGGCCTCGCCTTTACACTGCCTTGATGTCGAAGAGGCGAGGATGGGCATGACGAAGCAGGTGATGGTGATCGGTGCGGGCAAGATCGGCGGCGCGATTGCCCTGATGCTGGCGGCGACGGGCGACTGGCAGGTGACGGTCGCCGACCGCAGCGCAGAGCAGCTCGCCAAGCTGGAAAAGCACCCGGCGATCGAGGGCCTGGCGCTCGACATCCTCAACCACGGCGAGGTCGTCAGCGCCCTGAAAGGCCGCTTTGCCGTCCTGTCCGCCGCGCCCTTCCATCTGACGGGCCGGATTGCGGAAGCCGCACGCGAGGCGGGCGTCCACTATCTCGACCTCACCGAGGACGTGGCGACGACGCGGATGGTGGAGCGGCTGGCGGACGGGGCGACGAGTGCCTTCATCCCGCAATGCGGCCTCGCGCCCGGTTTCATCTCGATCGTCGCCAACGATCTCGCCGCGCGCTTCGAGACCCTGGATTCGGTGCGCATGCGGGTCGGCGCGCTGCCGCAGTATCCGTCCAACGCCCTGAACTACAACCTGACCTGGAGCACGGACGGGCTCATCAACGAGTACATCGAGCCCTGCGAGGCGATCGTCGAGGGGCGGCTGATCGCGGTCCCGGCGATGGAGGAGCGCGAGGAGTTCTCGCTCGACGGCGTCACCTACGAGGCGTTCAACACGTCGGGGGGCCTCGGCACGCTCGCCAAGACGCTGGAAGGCCGCGTGCGGACGATGAACTACCGCACGATCCGCTATCCCGGCCACCAGGCGATCATCAAGGCCCTCCTCAACGACTTCAACCTGAAGAACCGGCGCGACGTCCTGAAGGACCTCTTCGAGAACGCGCTGCCGGCGACGATGCAGGACGTGGTGGTGGTGTTCGTCACCGTCTGCGGCTGGCGCGACGGGCGCTACCTGCAGGAGACCTATGCCAACAAGATCTATGCCGGGGTCGTCGCCGGGCGGCGCATGAGCGCCATCCAGATCACCACGGCGGCCGGCATCACGGCCGTGCTCGACCTTCTGGCCGAAGGGCGGCTGCCCCGGTTCGGCTTCGTCCGGCAAGAGGAGATCGCGCTTCCCGACTTCCTCGCCAACCGCTTCGGCCGCGCCTACGACCCGGCGGCGGCCGAGTTGCGCAAGGCCGGCTGACGGTCCGCCTCAGCCGGAACTGCCGAGCGCCGCCTTCATGCGGCGCACTTCGCCCGCATCGGTCCGGCGTCGGCTCCCGCCGAAGCCGAGCCGTTGCGCGTTGGCGTCGTCGGGGCCGATGGTGGCCGAGCAGGAGCCGTGGACCTCGCCAAGCGGCACACGGGCGAGCAGCGCGGCGACGTTGTCCGCCGACAGGTCGGACCCCGCCATGATGGCGAGGCGTCCGTCCGCCAGCGCGTGGGCACGGGCGAGATCGGCGAGGCCGTCCATCGCCGCGACGGCGCGGCCCGACGTCAGGATGCGTTCGAAGCCGAGGTCCACCGCCAGATCCACCGCTGGCTCGATCGCGGGCACGAGGTCGAAGGCGCGGTGGAGCGTCAGGCCGAGCCCGGCGCTGGCGCCGACGAGGTCCGCCAGCGTGTCGCGGTCGAGCGTGCCGTCGGGGCGCGAGGCGCCGAGGACGACGCCCGAAAGCCCGGCCGCGCGGATGGCGGCGATGTCGGCGAGCATCGCGCGGCGCTCTGCTTGCGAGAACACGAAGCCGCCGCCGCGCGGGCGCACCATCGCATAGACCGGCACGGGCGCCGCGGCGGCGAGCGCCATCAGCCCCGGCGTCGGCGTCAGGCCGCCGATCTCCAGCGCCGAGCACAGCTCGATCCGGTCGGCGCCGCCCGCGACCGCGGCGTCCAGGCTTTCGGGATCGCCGACGCAGACCTCAAGCAGCGGCATCGGCATCTTCCCGCAAGGCCAGGATCGCGGCGCCGATGAGGCCGGGCTCAAAGCGACACCGGGCCGGCACCACGAGGGGAGCGTGCGTCCGGCGCAGGATGCGCGCGCGCACGGCCGCGTCGAGCCGCTCGATCAGCGCGTGGACATTGGCGAGGCCACCGCCCACCGGCACCACGTCGGCGCCGACGAAGTTGACGACCAGCGCCAGCGGATCGGCGACGAGATCGGTCCAGACGTCGATCGTGCGCGCCGCCGCCCCGTCGCCCGCGATCCAACCGTCCGTGATCTCGCGGCTCGTGCGCGTCCGCCCGTGGAGGTGTCGATGGAGGCGCTCCAGCCCGCGCGCGCCGCCGACCGTGTCGACGCAGCCCGTCTGGCCGCAGCCGCAGGGAAAGCGCGGCACCTCGACCGGCGGCGTCCCCGCCCGCCAGGCGGCGATCGGGCCATGGCCCCATTCGCCGGCAAAGCCGCCCGCGCCCTGGAGAAGGCGTCCCTCGATCACCAGCCCGCCGCCGACCCCGGTGCCGAGGATCGCCCCGAACACCACGCGGTGGCCGGCGCCCGCGCCCTCCATGGCCTCCGCCAGCGCGAAGCAGTCCGCGTCGTTGGCGACGGTGACGGGCCGCGCGAGCCGCACCGCGAGGTCGCCCGCAAGCGCGCGCCCGTCGATGCAGGGGATGTTGGCGACCTTGATGCGGCTCGTCGCAGGGTCGACGACCCCGGTGATCGACAGCGCCGCGGGCGCGCCCTCGGGAAGACCGGCCTCCGCGATCATCTCCGCGAGGATGCCGGCGAAGGCGTCGAAGTCATGGAGCGGCGTCGGGCGGCTGCCGAGCACCGTCAGATCGGCGGGCGAGCCGGCGCGCGCGGACTTGATCGCCGAGCCGCCGATGTCGAAGCAGGCGATCATGGGGTGCGGATCGCAAGGCCCGCGGCGTCGAAGCGATGGATGCGGCCGGGCAGGGGACCGAGCGCGACGCGGTCGTCGATCGCGATCGCGGTTTCATCGGGAATGCGCACCGTCACCTCCTGCCCGTCGCCGAGGACGACGTAGAGATAGGTGTCGGAGCCGAGATGCTCGGCATGGCGCACCGTGCCGGGCCAAGGCCCATCAGGGTCGACGCGCAGGTGCTCGGGGCGGATCCCGAGCGTTGCGGCGCCCGCCTCCTCGGCCAGCCGACCCGTCAGGAAGTTCATCTTGGGCGAGCCGATGAAGCCGGCGACGAAGAGGTTGTCGGGCCGGTTGTAGAGGTCGATCGGGCGGCCGACCTGCTGCACGGTCCCGCCGTTCAGGATCACGATCCGGTCGGCCAGCGTCATCGCCTCGACCTGATCGTGGGTGACGTAGATCATCGTGGCATTGAGCGTGCGGTGGAGCTTGGCGATCTCGAGGCGGGTGGCGACGCGCAGCGCCGCATCGAGGTTCGACAGCGGCTCGTCGAACAGGAAGAGCTGCGGCTCGCGCACGATCGCGCGCCCGATCGCCACGCGCTGGCGCTGCCCGCCCGACAGCTCCGCCGGGCGGCGCTTCAGGAGCGGCGTCAGCTGGAGGAGCCCGGCGGCCTTCTCGACGCGCGCCTCGCGCTCCGCCTTCGGCACCCCGTCCTCCTTCAGCGCCAGCGTCATGTTGCCGGCGACGGTGAGGTGCGGATAAAGCGCGTAGGACTGGAACACCATGGCGATGCCGCGCTTGGCCGGCACGGTGGCGTCGACGTTGCGCCCGCCGATCTCGACGGTGCCGGAGGTCTGCGTCTCCAGCCCCGCGATGATCCGCATCAGGGTCGACTTACCGCAGCCCGACGGGCCGACGAAGACGACGAACTCGCCCGGCTTCACCTCGAGATCGACGCCCTTCAGGACCTCGATCGGGCCGAAGGTCTTCACGATCCGCGACAGTTTCAGGGAATGCACGGGGGTCTGGGGGGTGTGAGCGTTCACAGGCGGACGGCCTTTCCTTCGCGCATCGACCGGTCGGCGGCCAGCACCACGGCGAGCGAGCGCACGGCGTCGTCCATGTGTCGGGTGAGATCCCTGTCCTCATGGATGGCATCGAGCACGAAGCGCTGCTCGGCGTCGCAGAGCGCCTGGTGGCCCGGCTCGCCCGCCATCGAGACCATTTCGTCCTGCCTTTCGAAGAGGCCGTCGGCCCCAAGCCCGGCATGGTGGATGCGCAGGCGCGCGGTCTTCGTGTGGGTGTCGATGTCGGCCGATTTCGCGCCCTCGTCCATGACGATCGAGACCGAGCCCCTGGGGCTCATCACGTCCTTCACGAAGAAGGCGGTCTCCGAGATCATCGGCCCCCAGCCCGCCTCGTACCAGCCGAGCGAGCCGTCGGCGAAGAGCACCTGGAGATGGCCGTAGTTGACTTGTGTCTCGGCGATTTCATCGGACAGCCGAAGGCCCATGCCGCGCACTTCCACCGGCGCCGCGTCGGTGATCTGCAGCATGACGTCGAGATAGTGGACGCCGCAGTCCACCACCGGCGAGGTCGTCCGCATCAGCCGCTTGTGGATCTCCCAGGCCTGCCCGGCGGACTGCTGGTTGAGGTTCATGCGGAAGACGTACGGCCCCCCGAGGGCACGTGCCCGCGCGATGAACTCCACCCAGGACGGATGGTGGCGCAGGATATAGCCGACGACGAGCTTGCGGCCGGTGCGTTTGGCCGCATCGACCACGCGCTGCGCATCCTCGACCGTGCCGGCGAGCGGCTTCTCGACGAAGACATGCGCGCCGGCTTCCATCGCGCGGATCGCAAGGTCGGCATGGCTGTCGGTGTAGGTGTTGATCGAGACGAGGTCGGGCTTCAGCGCCAGCCCCGCCTCGAAATCGGCCAGCATCGGATAGGCGCGAAGCGCCTCCGGCAGATCGACCGGCGATCGGTTGGCGAGGCCGACGATCTCGAAGCCAGGGTCCGTATGGTAGGCGAGCGCGTGGCTGCGGCCCATCTGGCCGAGACCCATCACGAAGACCTTGAGAGGGGCGGTCATTTCACGGCTCCGGCGGTGATGCCGGCGATCAGCTGGCGGGAGAACAGGAGGTAGAGGACGAGAACGGGCAGGATCGCGAGCGACAGCGCGGCGAGCACCGCTTCCCAGTTGGTGACGAACTGGCCGAGGAAGATTTGGGCGCCGAGCGTCACCGTCTTCGTCGCCTCGCCAGGCGCGAGGATCAGCGGGAACCAGAGGTCGTTCCAGATCGGAATCATGGTGAAGACCGCGACGGTCGCGAGCGCCGGCCGGATGAGCGGCAGGACGAGCACGAAGAAGATCCGGTATTCCGACAGGCCGTCGATGCGCCCGGCGTTCTTCAGGTCGTCCGAGACGTTGCGCATGAACTCCGACAGGATGAACACGGCGAGCGGCAGCCCTTGCGCGGTGTAGACGAGGACGAGCGCGGTCAGGGTGTTCACGAGGCCCGCCGAGACCATCATCTGCAGGATCGCGACCGTGCCGAGCCGGATCGGCACCATGATGCCGAGCGCGAGGAACAGGCCGAGGAAGGTGTTCAGCCGGAAGCGGTATTCCGACAGTGCGAAGGCCGCCATCGCCCCGAAGAGGAGCACGAAGAACAGGGAGCCGATCGTCACCGTCAGGCTGTTCTGGAAGTAGAGGAGGAAGTCGCCTTGCGCGATCACCGTGCGGTAGCCGGCAAGGCTCGCCGTGGTCGGCAGCGGCGGCTCGAGGGGGGCTGCGAAGATCGCCCGGCGCGTCTTGAACGAGTTCATGACGATCACGAGGACCGGCAGGACCGAGATCAGGCAGTAGAGGAGGAGCGCTGCGTGGACGAAGCACAAGCGCAGGCGCTGGGCGGGAGCTTTCGGGGTCATCGGCGACCGCCTCACATCTGGTAGCGGCGCATGCGCCGCTGGACGACGAACAGGTAGAACGAGACGCCGAGGAGGATGATCAGGAACATCGCCGTCGCCACCGCCGCGCCCATGTAGCGGTCGCCCGCCTGGAGCTGGAAGCCGAAGAAGATGCGATAGAGGTAGGTGCCGAGGATGTCGGTCGAGAAGTTCGGCCCGGCGAGCGCCCCCTGCATCGCGTAGATCAGGTCGAAGGCATTGAAGTTGCCGACGAACGTGAGCACGCCGACGAGACCGATCGTCGGCATGATCAGCGGCAGCTTGATCTTGAAGAACTGCTTGAGGCCGGTGATCCCGTCGCATTCGGCGGCTTCGATCACCTCCGCGGGGATGGTGATGAGGGCGGCGTAGATCAGCATCATCGGAATGCCAACGAACTGCCAGATCGAGACCAGCGAGACGGCGGTCAGCGCATAGGCCTCCTGGCCGAGCCAGGGCGCGAAGAGCGACTTCAGGCCGATCGAGCCGAGGAGGTTGGGCGCGACGCCCCAGAGCGGCGACAGGAGGAGCTTCCAGAGAAAGCCGACGATCACGAAGGACAGGATGGTCGGCAGGAACAGCGCCGTGCGGTAGAGCGCGACGCCGCGAAGCCGCGGCACCGACAGGAGAGCCGCCAGCGCGATGCCGATCGGGTTCTGGATCAGCATGTGGAGTACGAAGAAATAGACGTTGTTGCGCAGCGCGTTCCAGAACCCGTCGGAAAAGCGCGGGTCGCCGAACAGGGTGCGGAAGTTGTCGAGCCCGACGAAGACGCGGTTTCCGTCGCGCACGTTCTCGAGCGCCAGAAGCAGCGTCTGCATCAGCGGCACGAGCATGACCACGGTGTAGACGAGGAGCGCGGGCGCCAGGAACACGGCGATGTGCCAGCGCGGGCGGGCCTTGAGGATCGGCGCCTCGGGGTCTTGCGTCATCGGGGGCGCCTCAAGGCTGGCCGGTCGGGAAGGAGGGGAGGCGGCGCGGACGCCGCCTCCCGGCGCGGGTCAGGCGATCACTTGGCGGCGGCCGGCTTGTACCAGCTGTCGAGGCCCTTCTGGAGCTTCTCGGCCGCCTGCGCCGGCGTCTCGGTGCCGTTGATCACGTTGGCGGACGCCGTCCAGGTCTCGTTCTCGAGGTTGGGCGTGCCGCGCGACAGGATCTGGTAGGTCGAGCGGATCGAGGACTGGCAGGTGCCCCGCCAGCCGACGATCTCCTTGGCGAGCGCGTTCTCGAGCGTCACCGGCTTGTCGATCAGCGGGAAGAAGCCGGGCGCGGCGTTGGCGTAGATCGTCGCGAACTCGGGGCTGGCGACCCAGGAGAGGAAGGTCTTGGCGGCCTCGGCGTTCTTGGAGGCGGCGTTCAGGCCGAGCGCGATGTCCGGATGGTCGGAGACGTAGCAGGTGTCGCCGGCGTTCTGGACCGGCGGCAGGAAGGCGCCGATCTCGAAGTCGGCCTGCGCCTCGAAGGTCGCGATCTCCCACGAGCCGGCCGGATAGATCGCCGCGCGCCCGAGCGTGAAGAGGTTCTGGCTGTCGGGATAGGTCTGCGCCTGGAAGCCGTCGCCCATGTAGGGGCCCCACTTGGCGAGCGTCTCGAAGGGCTTCACCCAGTCGGGATCGGTCAGCTTCTGGGTGCCGGCGATCAGGGCTTTCCGGCCCTCCTCGCCCTTCCAGTAGTTCGGGCCGATGTTCTGGTAGCCCATGGTCGCGGCTTCCCACTGGTCCTTGGTGCCCATGGCCAGCGGCACGTAGGTGCCGTTCTCCTTGATCTTGTCGAGGAGGGCGAAGAACTCGGCCTCGGTCTTCGGCGGCTGGACGCCCAGCTCCTCGAAGGCCGTCTTGTTGTACATGAAGCCGTGCAGCACGGCGGCCATCGGCACGCAGAACGTCTGCGAGCCGTCGTCGGTCGACCAGGCGGTGCGGGCGGCGGGCGTGAAGTTCTCCATGCCGGGCAGGCTGGTCAGGTCGGCGAGCTGCTTCTTCTGGAAGAGGCCGAGCGAGGCGTCGAACGGGCGGCAGGCGACGAGGTCGCCGGCCGAGCCGGCATCCAGCTTGGCGGCGAGCGCCGAGTTGTACTCGGTCGGCGCGGTCGGCGCGAAAGTCACCTTGATGTCGGGGTGCTGCGCCTCGAAGGCTGGGATGATCTTGTCCTGCCAGGTGGCGAGGTCGTCGTTGCGCCAGCTCTCGATGGTCAGCGTCGTCTGCGCCAGGGCCGAACCCGAGAGGGCGGCGAGCGCCGCCAGGGCCACCGAGGCTTTGAGGATGGTCGTCGTCATGCCCGTCTCCTGTTGCATGCCCGAAGCGTTCGGGCGTCTTGTTATCGGCCGAGCTCCTGGAGGGCCCGGCGCAGGTGGCCCTTCGTGCGGGCAAGGCGTGCCCGCGCGTCGGAAAGGTCGGAGGCGCCGGCTGCGAGAAGCACGGCGGGTTTCACCTCGCCGCCGGTCTTCTCCAGCGCGGCGGCGGCGATCTCGGGAGGGGTGCCGGCGGCGTCCGCCACCATGCGCGCCGCGCGCTCGAGGAGCTTGGCGTTGTCGGCGCGAAGGCTCACCATGTGGCCGTCGTGGACATGGCCGCGGCGCACGGCGAGCGCGGTCGAGATCATGTTGAGGACGGCCTTCTGCGCGGTGCCCGCGCCCATGCGCGTCGAGCCGGCGACGACTTCCGGCCCGGTGTCGAGAAGGATGGCGACGTCGGCCGCGGCGAAGATCGGCGCGTCGGCGTTGTTGGCGACGGCCACCGTCGCAGCGCCGGCGTCCCGCGCCGCCTCGAGGCCCGCGACGACGAAGGGCGTCGAGCCGCTGGCCGAGACGGCGAGGACGCAGTCGCGGTCACCGATGCCGGCCGCCTCGACGTCGCGCCGCCCGGCCGCCGCATCGTCTTCCGGCCCGCCGGTGAAATCGCGGACGATGTCGAGCCCGCCGGCGAGGATCGCGGCGAATCGTTCGGCCGGCTCGCCGTAGGTCTGTGGAATTTCGAGCGCGTCGGCGAGCGCGATCAGCGCCGGGCTGCCGGCCGCGAGATAGACGAGGCGGCCGCCGCGATCGAGCGCATCGGCCGCCAGCGCCACGGCCTCGGCGATCGCCGGCAGCGCCGCGTCGACGCTGGCGAGCGCCCGCACCTGGCCGTCGAGGAGACGGGCCAGCACCTCCTGCGAGGACCGCGCGTCGAGCCCGAGGGATTCGGGATGACGCTGTTCGGTGCGGCGGAGACCGGTCGCCAAGGTCGCACTCTCCTCGTCTGGTCGCGACGCCACGACAGGGTGTCGAGAGATCGAAGGGGAGGGGCCGTCCGGCCGGTCGCCGTTCCTCAAGCGGACACGACAAGGGTGTCGCGATCCCGTTGGATCACGCCCGCGTCCTGCCCCTCGAATCACGGGCTCGGCCTCAGCCGACCCCTCCCTGTCTTTTGTTGCCGGGATCGTACCAACGTAAAACCATTTGTCCAGCGGACCTCTGCAAGATTTTGCGACGGCCTTCGCAGCTGCGAACAAAGCGGGCAATCTCTCGGCTAAAACCGCAGCGATCGCGGGTTCTGACCCGTTTTCACGGTTTCGCATCAATCGTCCGGAGGGGACTGGCACGGCCTCCCTTCATGCCGTATAGCTCAATTGGTATTGTTTTGGTTGCTGCGGAGATCGCATGGCCGACGGGTTGCTTGTGGGGGTCGACGGAGGCGGGACGAACTGCCGCGTGCGCGTCCGCAGCCTGGACGGGATGCTGGTCGGCGAGGCGCAGGGCGGCACCGCCAACGTCTTCGCCGGCCTCGACGCCGCGCTCGCCACCATCGTCGCCACAACGGAACGGGCGCTGGGAGCGGGCGGGCTCGGCGCCGTCGACCTCGCCCGCTGCCATGTCGGGCTCGGGCTCGCCGGGGCCAACGTGCCCGCGGTCGCCGAGGCGCTCCATGCGCGTCCTCTGCCGTTTGCCGCCTTCGGCCTCGAGACCGATGCCGTCACCGCCTGTCGCGGCGCGTTTGCGGGCGGCGAGGGGGGCATCGCGATTCTCGGCACCGGCACCGCCTACTGCGTGCGGGCCCGCGGCGCGCAGACGCTGCTCGGCGGCTGGGGCATGCTCGTCTCCGACCAGGGGAGCGGCGCCGATCTCGGCCGCCGGGCGCTGGCCGAGGCGTTGATGGCGCTCGATGGGGCCCGGCCCCTGACGCCGTTCTGCGCGGCGGTCCTCGATCGGTTCGACGGCTCCGCCGGGGCGATCGTCGAGTTCGCCCGCACCGCGCTGCCGCGCGACTTCGGCACCCTCGCGCCCCTCGTCTGGGACCATGCCGAGCGCGGCGATCCGGCCGCCGAACGATTGGTCGCCGCCGCTCTCGTCGACATCGAGCCGATGCTGCGCCGGATGCTGGAGCTTGGAAGCCCGGCGCTCGCGCTTCTCGGGGGCCAGGCGCCGCGCTATCGCCCCCGCCTGTCGCCCGATCTGGCCGCGCTCGTGGTCGAGCCGGCCGGCGACGCGATGGAGGGCGGCATCGATCTGGCGCGCGAGGTCTACCGCACGGCTGGCAGGTCGGCATGAGCGCGCTCCTGAAGGCCGGCGCGCTGCCGGAGGGCGAGGGGCCGCTCTACCTCCGGCTCCAGGCGCTCATCCGCGGCGCCGTCGAAGGCGGCGAGCTGAGGCCCACCGACGCCCTTCCATCGGAGCGCGATCTCGCCGAGGCTTTCAGCGTTTCACGTGTGACGGTGCGCAAGGCGCTGACGGGGCTGGTCGAGGAAGGGGTCGTCGAGCAGCGGCAGGGCTCGGGCACCTTCGTGTCGGGCGGCCACCGCAAGCTGCAGCAGGGTCTGTCGCACCTCACCTCGTTCTCCGCCGACATGGCCACACGCGGCCGGCGCACCACGTCCGACTGGCTCCTGCGCGCGCTGGAGCGCGTGACGCCGGTCGAAGCCATGCAGCTCGCCCTCTCGCCCGGCGATCTCGTCTGCCGCATCCATCGCCTGCGCCGCGCCGACGGCAAGCCGCTCGCCATCGAGCGCGCCTGCGTGCCCGCCACCATCCTGCCGGACCCGGCGCTGGTCGAGACCTCGCTCTATGCCGCCATGCGCGCGGCCGGACGCCACCCCGTGCGCGCGCTGCAGCGGATCACCGCCGCCAATCTCGACGCCGACGAGGCCGCGCTTCTCGATGTGGCGCCCGGCACCGCGGCGCTGTCGATCACCCGCGTGTCCTTCGACGAAGAGGGGCGGCCGGTGGAGCTCACCCAATCGCAGTATCGCGGCGACGCCTACGACTTCGTCGCCGAACTCAGCCTGTCCGAGCAAGGAACGCCATGACCGAAGCCAGCCTGATGGCGCGCGAGATCGCCGAAATCCCGGACGCCGTGCGCCGCTTCCTCGACGCTTCGAAGCCGGCCGTCGCCGAGGTCGGCCAGCGTCTCGCCGACCTGTCGCCGGCCGTCACCGTGACCGTCGCGCGCGGCTCGTCCGATCATGCGGCGACCTATTTCAAGTATGCCTGCGAGATCCTCACCGGACGTCCCGTCGCCTCGCTCGGGCCCTCCGTCGTCTCGGTCTACGGCACGCGGCTCCAGCTGGCCGGCCAGGCCGCGCTCGCCATCTCGCAGTCCGGGCGCAGCCCCGACATCGTCGCGCTCCTCAGGGCGGCGCGCGAGGGCGGCGCGGAGACGATCGCGATCGGCAATGTCGAGGGCTCGCCGCTGCTCCAAGCCGCGCATTGGCAGCTGCCGCTGAAGGCGGGGCCGGAGCGGAGCGTCGCCGCCACCAAGAGCTTCGTCACCTCCGTGGTCGCCGCGCTCGCCGTGCTCGCCGCTTGGAGCGGCGACGAGGCGCTAGGGGCGGCGATCGAAGCCCTGCCGGACCGGCTCGCCGAGGCGCTGGCTGCAGACTGGTCGGCGGCGCTCGGCACCGTGGCCGGCGCTCGCTCGCTCTACGTGCTCGGGCGGGGACCGGGCTTTGCGGTCGCCAGCGAATCGGCGCTGAAGCTGAAGGAAACCTCGATGCTCCACGCCGAGGCCTATTCCGGGGCCGAGGTCCTGCACGGCCCGGTGTCGCTGGTCGAGGAGGGCTTCCCGGTCCTCGCCTTCGTGCCGGCGGATGCCGCGCGCGGCGGCCTCGTCGAGATCTGCCAGCGCGTCGCGGGCTCGGGCGCCGCACTCTTCACCGTCGGCGATGCCGGGGTGGGCACGCGCCTGCCGCATGCGGCGACCGGCCACCCCTTGACCGAACCCCTGTCGATGCTCGTCTCCTTCTATCGCTTCGTCGAGGGCGTCGCGCGCGCGCGCGGCCTCGACCCCGACGTGCCGCGCGGGTTGAAGAAGGTGACGGAGACGCTGTGATGACGAACGCCTTCATCGGTGCCGACATTTTCGACGGCGAGACGCGCCGGAGCGGCCACGCGCTGGTCGTGTCGGACGGGCGCATCGAGGCGCTGGTGCCGGAAGGCGAGATCGGCGCCGGCGTCGAGACCCGGCGTCTGCCGGGCGGGCTCCTCGCGCCCGGCTTCATCGACATCCAGGTGAACGGCGGCGGCGGCGTCCTCTTCAACGAGGCGCCGAGCGTCGAGGGCATCCGGGCGATCGCGGCCGCGCACGCCCGAACCGGCTCGACCGCGCTCCTGCCGACCGTGATCACCGACCGCCCCGAGGTGACCTTCGCCGCGATCGCGGCCGTCGAGGCGGCGATGGCGGCGGGCGTGCCCGGCTGCGCCGGCATCCATGTCGAGGGCCCGTTCCTGTCGGTGGCGCGCAAGGGCGCGCACGACCCGGCGCTGATCCGGCGGATGGAGGATGCGGACCTGCGCGCGCTCTGCGAGGCACGCGTGCGCCCGTTCCTCCTGACGGTGGCGCCGGAGAGCGTGTCGAACGCGCAGATCGCGGCGCTCGCCGCCGCCGGCATCCGCGTCTCGCTCGGCCACACCGACACGAGCTACGAGACGGCGAACGGCGCGATCGCGGCGGGCGCGAGCTGCGTCACCCACCTCTTCAACGCCATGAGCCAGCTCGGCAACCGCGAGCCCGGCCTCGTCGGCGCGGCGCTCGATTCGCCGGACGTCTGGTGCGGCTTCATCCCGGACGGGCATCACGTCCATCCGGCGACCCTCGGCGCGGCGCTGCGGGCCAAGCGGGACCCGCGCAAGCTCGTCGCCATCACCGACGCCATGCCGACGGTCGGCTCGCGCGAGGACGTATTCACCCTCAACGGGCGCGAGGCGCGGCGCGAGAACGGGCGGCTGACGCTCGCCGACGGGACGCTGGCCGGCTCCGACCTGTCGATGATCGGAGCGCTGCAGTATCTCGTGCGCGAACTCGGACTTGATCTGGAGACGGCGCTGCGCCTCTGCTCGACCCATGCGGCCGAGTTCCTGGGGCTCGGAGCCACGCACGGCCACCTTCGTGCCGGGGCGCGCGCCGACATGGTGTGGATCGACGACGCTCTCGCTCTCAAGGGCGTCTGGATCGGCGGCGCGGCGGTCGATCTGGCCTGAGCGGCGTCAGGCGGTCTCGAAGCGGATCGCCGTCCCGAACGCGGCGTCGGCCGCCACGAGAAGCCGGCCGCCTTCCATGTCAAACGCGATCCCCTCGGACCGCAGCCGCTCTGCTACGTAAAGGAGATCGGGCACGCGCATGGCAAAGCCCGCGAAGCGCGCAGGCGCGGGGCCGGCCACCAGCTCGATGCGCCCGCCGTCGAGCGGAACAGCGGTATCGTGGCCCGGCGTTTCGGCGACGCCAGCAAAAGTCCGGAGGAAGCCGAGATGCGCGGCGGGCTCGGGCGCTGCGAGCCGCACCGCTGCGATGTCGCGGGCGCCGTTCGGGTGGTGCTGGAACGCGGTGTTCCAGAAATTTTCCGGCCGGTGCTGCTCGCACACGAAGAAGCCGGCCTGAGGGGCCGCGGGGTCCGTGGCAAAGGCGAGCGTGAAGGCCACCTCGATCTCCCCGCCGTCCGGCCGCCGTCCGCGCCGCTGGAAGAAGAACGGCTCGAAGTCGCCGATGTCGGCCGCGCCGAAACGCTCGGCATCGGCGGCCGCGTCCCGGCTGTCCAGCACCAGCATCGAGATGCCCTCTCGCCTCTCCAGCGCGTCGCGCACGAAGGCGCCGAAGCTGAAGCGGCGTGGTGCGTGCGCCGGGATCGCGGCCGGATCGTCGCCCACCGTGATGAGCTCGAGAAACGAGGTGCCGAACTGGATCAGCCGGTTCTCGGTGCCCCAGGGGTGGCGGTTGCGGGCGCCGACCTGGAAGCCGAGCCGCGCGTAGAACGCGGCCGCGGCGTCGAGATCGCGGACGCCGACGACGAGGTGATCGATGCGTCGTGCCATGGGGTCGCGTCTCCTCTCGTGCCGGACCGGAGCGGATCAGCGGCCGGTCATCGGCGCGCTCCAGCCCGCCGCCTCGTCGACATAGGCTTTCTGCGCGCGCTTGTCGTAGAGGCAGAGCTTCGGCGGCATCTTGCCGGCACGATCGCCGACCAGCACGGCGACGCGGCCGACCCGGTCGTCGAAGCCGACGATCGCCGAGGTACGGGCGCGCTGGAAGCCGCTCGCCTCGCGGCAGGCCTTCGCGACGCGGGCATCGAACGCCGCCCAGGCGTCGTCGCTCGACGCATGGGCCGCGCCGGCCGTGACGGTTGCGAGCGCGAGAAAGAGGGCGAGGGCGAGGTGACGCATGGCGGACGGTCCTTGAGCGGTGTTGGCCTGCCGACGGGATCCTCCCTTGCCGGCGCTTTGATGACGGCCGCCGTGGGGATGCTTCGCCGCGCGCCGGATGCTAACGAGCCGGGACTGACCGGACACTATTCAGGACCGCGGCATGACCAACCGACAGGATCGCCGCTTCGCGGCCAAGCTCGCGCGCCAGATGCAGACGCGCGGCAAGACGCCGGCGGAGCGGGCGATCTTCCAGGCCGCCGGAGCGTTCTTCGCCGAGGAGACGGTCGAGATCGACTTCGACCTCGACGGCTTCGACGCGGCCTTTGCCCGCCTCTCACCCGAACTCGACGAACTCCTCGACGGCGGCTTCGACGCCTTCCGACGCGAGGTCTTCGCACAGGCCGCCTGGGCCGGGATGGCGGCCCGCCTGCCGGACGGCGGCGAAGGGACGTTCGACCTCCAGCCGATCCTGTTTGCGGCGACCGGGACGGCGGACGCCCTCACGGACTTTGCCGGCGATGGCGAGAGCCTTGCCGCGCTCGCCCGTTCCCTGCGCGAATCCGGCGTCTTCCCGGAGGCCGGCGCGGTCGCGATCCTGCCCGTGGTGCTCGCGCCGGATGCCGTGGATCTCTACACCGTCGGCCCGGCAACGGTCCACGCGCTGACCGAGGGGCTCGCCGCGCTGGTCGAGGCCGATACACCCGAGGCGGGGCTGGCGGCGGCGCGCGAGGCGCTGGCGCGCGCCGGCCTGCCGACGGTCGGCGAGGGCGAGGGAGACGTGGAGGGCCTTCTTCTCGGCATCTGCCTGACGCCGGTCGAGGACTGGGACCTGCCGGACGCCGAAGTCGAGGCGCGCCAGCTCGCCATGGCCGCGACCCGCGCGTCCTGGCTCGACACCTATGCCGCGACGCTGCCCTTCCGCCTGGACGAGCCGGTGTTCTGGCATGAGGCGGCATCCTCGCTCGCCTTCCATGCGCTGGCCGGGCGCATCGAGGCGGAACTGGCGACGCGCGGCGTCACCGAGCCCGTGTCGCGCATCGACGCGTGCCTTGCGCCGGAAACCGGCGACCCGGTGCTGGCCGTCCAGGCGGGCGCCGTGCGGCTCGGCCCCTTCCACGCCCCGCGCGATCTCGTCTTTACCGACATCGACGGCTTTGCCGGGCTTGCCGAACGCTTTGCCGGAGAGCTCGTCGAGCACGAGCGGCCGGGGCAGGTGCTGCGGCTCGTGGCGGGCGCCTGAGCGCCCTCAAGAATTGATTGTCGCCCCGGCCCGGCTTCGTGCCATGCTCCGCCGCCGTCAACCGGAGGAACGAGATCATGGGTGAGAAGAACAAGGGCGGGAAGGAAGCCCGCAAGCCGAAGAAGGTCGTCGAGAAGACGATCGCCGCCGCGCCGAGCCTGAAGGGCGGCACGACGCCCGCCTCGAAGAAGAGCTGATCGGCGGGCGGGTCACGCCGTCCGAAACCGGATCTTAAGGGTGACCGGGCTAATGTCGCGCCAGTGGTTGAGGCGTGTTGCGTTGGCCCCAACTATCGAAGGCGTCGGGCCCGGACCCGGCGCCTTCTTTGTTTGACGCGAGCCCGTTCGCTCGCTTTGCGGTTCGCATTTCCGTCGGTCGCTCCCCATATGCAGGGGATGACTCACCGGCCGAGGGATCGCCCATGAAAAAACCGAATTTCGACTTCGAGCGCCGGGAACGCGAAAAGGCCAAGGCCGCCAAGAAGGCGGAGAAGGCCGCGGCCAAGGCCGCATCCAAGGCCGCCCCCGGCGAGACGGACGGTGACGACGACGGTCCGCACGAGACGAGCGACCCCTCTCCTGCCGCGAACTGACGCGGGGAAAGCATGAACACCCATGTCCGAACAGAAGAGCGGGGCTGACAAGTCCCGCACGAGACCGGCCGAGGAACCCTACGAGCCGGAGGCCTTTGCCCGAAAGTATGGAATTCCGCCGGGCGAGGCGAAGACGATCATCAAACGCTACGGCCCCTCGCGAAAGAAGCTTGACTCCTACATGGCAGCGCGCGAGGCCTGATCCGATCGGCCGGCGACCTTCTTGGGTCCCGGCCGACCCCTTCGAAACATTCCGCCGGGATGCTATGATCCGACCCGATCCGACGGGCGGCAAAGCGTTAGCGGCCCCCTTTGATGCGAAAGAGAGAAACGTTGAAACAGACTGGCACGGACTTCATCGATCGCCGCAACGCGGCCAAGGATGCCAAGGCGGCCTTGCTCGAGAAGATGAAGGCCAAACAGAACGATCCGGCCGCGCAGGCCCGCCGCGAGGAGCACGCCGCGCTCGCCGCCGCCCGTGCCGAGCGCGAGGCCGCCAAGCGTGAGCAGCAGAAGGCCGAGGCCGAGGCCCGCGAGGCGCAGCGCGCCGCCGAAGCCGCCGCCGCCGCGGAAGCCGCCGAGAAGGCCGCCGTGTCCGAACGCGACAAGCTGATCGCCCAGGCAATGGCCGACCAGGCCGCGCAGAAGGCCAAGCGCGACGCGCGCTACGCCGCCCGCCAGAGCCGCAAGGGCTGAGCCGGGCTCGGGCCGCGGGCGGGACACCATGCGCGACCGCCCGGCGGCCCCCCTTGGCCCGCCGCCGCCGCCGGTCGGCGACGCATCGGGCTTCCCCGACCACCAACCGTTTGGCCGAGGGCGGAGCTGCGACCCGGATCTCGATCGCAAGGATTGACCGCGTCGTGGTGGCATCTCGCTAACGAAGCCGCGCTAGAACAGGTCGTGGGACCGAATCTGGAGCGTTGAAAGGTGATCGTGAGCGACAACGCGCCTGCGCGCCCGACGGACCCCGCCCACCCCGGCCAGGCCTTCGCCGACCCGCTTCAGCGGGACCGGAGCGCGCTCGCCTTCGAGCACGCGCCGACCTCGATGTGGATCCAGGACCTCCATCTCCTCAAGGAGCGCCTCGACAGGTGGCGCGCTGGGGGGATCGACGACCTGCGCACGCATCTCGCGGCCGATTCTGCGCGCGTCGAGGAACTCGTCGCCCTGATCCGGGTGACGGCCGTCAACCGCGAGACGCTGCGCCTCTACGAGGTCGCCGATGAGGCGGCGCTGATGGCGAAGGTCCGCGAGATCTTCGGCGAGGACCAGATTGCTTCCTTCGTCGAGGTGATCTGCCAGCTCTGGGGCGGCCAGGTCGCCACCAGCGTCGTGACGCGCAACTACACGGCGCGCGGGCGCCTTCTCGACGTGAAATACAAGGGCCGGCTCCTGCCCGGCCACGAGGCCGACTGGGCCGCCTATCTCATCTGCGTCGAGGACGTGTCGGTGCAGCAGCAGGCGCTTCGCCTGCTGGAAGCCGCGCGCACGCACGACCCGCTGACCGGCCTCCACAATCGCACCTTCCTGACCGAGACGCTGGAGCGCCTGGAGGTCGGCGGCGACCCGGTCGCGCTCGCCGTCTTCGACCTCAACGGGCTGAAGAGCGCCAACGACCGGTTCGGGCACAAGGCGGGCGACGATCTCCTGCGCCGGATGGGGCGCCTCCTGCGCGACCACCTGCCGCCGACCTGTCCGGCGGTGCGGATGGGCGGCGACGAGTTCGTGGCGATCGTCACCGGGCTCGACGAGGCCGGCGCCAACGCCCTGATCGCGCGTCTTGCCCGTGCGGCGGACGGGAACGAGGGCGGAGCCTGGCAGGTCCCTCTCAGTTTTTCGACGGGGCTCGCCTGGCGCCGCGCAGGCGAGGGCATGGACCAGCTCCTCGCCCGCGCCGACCGCAACATGTACCGCTCGAAGCGCGCCTTTCATGGACGCCGCGCCGTGGCCGGCGCGGCCGCTCGCACTACAGCAACAGGGCGTTGATCTCCTCGCGCGCCGGGCGACCCGGGGTGGGCTTCCGGAACGCCGAGCGCTCGACCCGGGGCGCCGGCATCAGCTCGGCCGTGTCCTGATCGGCCGCCGACAGGAACAGGCGGCGCAGGCGTGCGCCGAGCGTGTCCGGGGTCAGGGCCGTGTAGGGAGTTTCGATCCGGGTGTCGTCCGGGGATAGGCACAGGGACATCGGGGTGCTCCTCGTCGGTCGGTCCACGGGATGGGCGGCACGGGGGGCGCCGCTCGGTAAGAACCGCCCGCGAAGGCCGCAACCTTCGCGGGCGGACGGGCGCGAGGTCAGAAACTGTCGGAGCCGGGGACGAGGGCTCCGCGGGTTTCCACCGCGCGAGGGGACTTGGCGGCCGGCTGCGCCTCGGCGGCGGCCGGGGTGCTGCGGGCGGCGGGGTAGCCGAAGGCCGTGGCGGCCTCGCCGCGTCCGCCGGCCGAGCGGGTCGCGGCCTCGCCGGTCACCACCGAGCGGTCGGCAAGGCCGTCGTCGTACCTGGTGCCGACGTCCGAGCCAGGGACGAGGCCGCCGGCCAGGCCGAGGCCGGTCGAGAGGAGAAGGGCGGTGGTGGCGGAGAGGATCGTGCGGGTCATGGGAGAAACTCCTTGGGGTTTCGAGGCGCGCGTCGGCCCGGCCGCGGCCCGGAGCGGGCGCGGATACGGACGGCGTCTCGCGGCGTTGGGTCGGAGCGCATGGCATGCGCCCGCGGCGCGCCAGGTCTTGCAATCCGGCGCTGTTGCGTGTGTTGACGGGGTGTCGCTGTCGCGTCCGCCCCGTCCGGCGTTGAACCTTTGCAGTTCATTACCGTTTGGTATGGAATGAATTAGGGGCTTGGTTTCCGGCTGTCAACGGACTAATTTACCGACAGGTATAAAAATCTGACGTCGGTTCGCCCGAGCGTTCGAAAACAAGGAGATGCGATCATGGGTGCCGGCCGCCCGCGGGAGTTCGATCCCGACGAGGCCCTCGATAGCGCGCTGGATGTGTTCTGGCGCCAAGGCTACGAGGGCACCTCGATGTCCGACCTAACGCAGGCGATGGGCATCGCCAAGCCCAGTCTCTACGCCGTGTTCGGCAACAAGGAGGAGCTGTTCCGCAAGGCGCTCGATCGCTACGCGTCGCGCCGCTCGGACCTCGGCTGCAGCGCCCTCAACGAGGCGACCTCGCGCCGGGCGGTGGAGCGGATGCTCCTGGCCTTTGCCGGCGTTGGCGAGGACGAGGAAGCACCCAAGGGCTGCCTGATGGTGCAGGGCGCGCTGGTCTGCAGCGAAGCATCGGAATCGATCCGGCAGGAGCTCTGCGCGCGCCGGGCCGAAAGCGAGGCCGCCCTCTGCCGCCGCCTCGAGGAATGGAAAGCCGTCGGCGACCTGCCGCCCGAAGCCGACCCGAAGGACCTTGCACGCTACGTCATGTCGGTGGCGCAGGGACTGTCGGTCCAGGCCGCGAGCGGCGCGACGCCGGACGATCTGCGCCGCGTGGTGGCGATGACGCTGAAGACCTGGCCGCCCGTCTGAGGCGGCCTTCCAGCCGGTGCGCGAGCGTCTTTTCAGGCCCTTGCGCCGTCCGTTCCCGCGGCGCGCATGCGGCCCGGCGCTGTGCCGATGACGCGCTTGAAGGCGCGGCCGAACGAGGCCTCCGACTCGTAGCCGAGCCGGCGGCTGGCATCGGCGATGCGCATGCGGTCGCGCGCGATCCACTGCCGGGCCTGGTGCATGCGCACCTGCGTGACGTAATGGGCTGGCGTCGCGCCGACGATCGCAGTGAACTTGGCGGCAAAGCCCGAGCGCGACACGCCCATCAGCGCGGCCATCTCCGCCACCGTCCAGTCGCGCTCGGGCTCGGCATGGATCGCGGCCAGCACCCGGCCGACCTTCGGATCGCGCACCGCCGCAAGCCATCCCGCCTCGTCGCCGCAGCCGTGCTCCACCCACGAGCGGATGATCTGCGCGGCCATCACGTCGGCGAGCCGCGCCAGGATGCCGCTCGCGCCGACGCGGTTGAGGCTGCACTCGGCGATCATCGCGTCGAGAAGGTGCGGGATCGCGGGCTCGGCCTGCATCAGTTCCTTGGCGCGCATCAGGTCGGGCATCATCCGCAGGAGCGGATGCAGCCCGTCGATGTTGAAGCGCATGGTGCCGCAGAAGAGGATGCAGACGCCCTCCGCTTCCGGCTCGGCCGCACCGTAGTCGTAGACGCTCTCGCAGATGGCGAGGCACTCGCGGCGCGGAAAGGCGCGAGGCGCGATGCCCGGCGCGCTCGCCAGCGTATGGGCGGCGCCGCGCGGCACCAGCACCGCGTCGCCGGCCGAGAGCTCGCTCCATTCGCCGTCGGGGCTCTGCAGCCAGCAGCCCTGACCGGCCACGAAATGGAAATGGGCGTGGTCCTGCGCCGGGTAATGAAAGGCCCACTCGCCCTGGAGGCGGCACCGGCCGTACTCGACGCCATCGAGCCGAAGCCCCCGCAGCATGTCGGTGAGGGGATCGATCGGGTCGACGACAGGTTTGGACGAACGATCAAGCATGATGGCGTTCCTAGCATGGAAACGCCAGAGCGGCGAGACTAGGTTCGGCCTTCGATTTTTTGCACTGCATCATGACGGGACGATCCTCCATGTCCGACATCGCCTGCCAAGCGGCGCTCGCCGCGCCCGATACCAAGACACCCGGCGCCGCCTGGCCCGCGGTGTTCTCCCTGTCCTTCGGCGTCTTCGGTCTCGTCACCGCCGAGTTCCTGCCCGTCAGCCTCCTGACGCCGATGGCCGCCGAACTCGGCGTCACCAACGGCGCGGTGGGGCAGGCGATCACCGCGACGGCCGTGGTCGCGGCGCTCGCCGGGCCGCTTCTGGTGCTCGGCTCCGGCCGGCTCGACCGGCGTGTCATCGTCTGGGCGCTGATGGCGATGCTGGTCGTCTCCAGCGTGCTGACGGCCTTTGCCGGCAGTGTTGGCGTCCTCCTCGTGGCGCGCGGGCTCCTCGGCTTCGCGCTGGGCGGCTTCTGGGCGATGATGACGGCCTTGGCCCTGCGGCTGGTGCCGCCGGCCGACGTGCCGCGCGCCATGTCGATCATCGTCATGGGCGTGTCGGTCGCGACCGTCGTCGCGGCGCCGCTCGGCGCCGCGCTCGGCGCGCTGTGGGGCTGGCGCGCGACGTTCCTTGCCGCAGCGGCGCTCGGCGCGCTGTCGCTCCTCGTCCAGCTTCTCGTCCTGCCGCGCCTGCCCTCGGTCGGCGCCCCGGGCTTTGCGAGCTTCCGCGCCGCCCTGTCGCGGCGCGCGGTGTTGATCGGCTTTGCCACGGTGATCATCGTCGTGTCCGGCCATTTCGCCGGCTTCACCTTCATCCGCCCGTTCCTGGAAGAGGTGCCGCGCCTCGACGTCGCGACAATCTCGCTGGCGCTTCTCGCCTTCGGCGTCGGCGGCTTTCTCGGCAATCCCGTGGCCGGAATGATCGCGGCGCGCAGCCCGGCGTGGGCGGCCGGCGGCGTGTCGCTCCTCATCGGCGCGGCCTCGCTCCTGCTGGCGCTGTTCGGCGGAACGCCGGCGGTGGCGTTCGCCGCCGTCGCGCTGTGGGGCTTCGCCTTCGGCGGCTTCCCGGTGGCCGTCTCGATCTGGAATGCGCGCGCGGCGCCCGATCTCGCCGAAAGCTCCGGTGCGCTCCTGTCCTCCTCGTTCCAGGTGGCGATCGCCAGCGGCGCGCTGATTGGCGGTTTCCTGATCGACGGCATCGGCCCACACGGCGTCATCGTCTATGCCGCCGCCGCCGTGGTGCTCGGCGCCGGCGTGATGCTGACGCTCGGCCGGGCGGCCGAGCGCACGCGGGCCGGGGCGTGAGACGCAGGCCTAGCGCCAGGGCGTGACCGACACCCCGCCGAAGAGCTGCTCGCGCGGGATCTGGAAGATGAAGTAGGGGTTGATCATCGGCAGCGCACTCACGGCATCCAGCCGGGCGCGTTGGTCGTCCGAGAGCGCGACGTCAAGCGAGGCGACGTTGGCGTGCACCTGTTCGGCGCGGCTTGCGCCGATCAGGACGCTGGAGACGCCGGGCTGCCCCGTCACCCAGGCGAGCGCCACCTCCGCCATCGAGCGGCCGATCTCGCCCGCAATGCTGCGCACCTCGTCCACCACAGCGAAGTTGCGCTCGGTGAACAGCATCCCGCCGAACGGGTTGTCGCCGTCGAGCCGGTTGCCGCCGTCGCTCGTGCCGCTGGCCTGGTTGGGCACGGCGCCGGCGGGTCCATGAGCGTCGAGCTTGTCGCGGCCGTACTTGCCGGTGAGGAGCCCTGCGGCGAGCGGGCTCCAAGGCACGAGGCCGAGGCCGAGCGCCTCGCCCGCCGGCAGGATTTCGAGTTCCACGCCCCGGTCGATCAGCGAATAGGCGTATTGCAGGCCGATCGGCTCGGGCAGGCCGTGGGCGCGCGCCAAGGTCGCGATGCGGGCGGCATACCAGGCCGGCGCGTTGGAGAAGCCGTAGTGCAGGATGTCGCCGCGCCGCACGGCGTCGGTCAGCGCGCGCAGCACCTCCTCCGGCGGCGTCGTGCGGTCCCAGACATGGGTCCAGTAGAGATCGATCCGGTCGGTGCCGAGACGCTTCAGCGATCCTTCCAGGGCCCGGCGGATGTGGCGCGCCCCGTTGCCGCCCATCAGCGGCGCACCGCTCTCCGGGAAGCCGGACTTGGTCGCGATCACCAGCCGGTCGCGTAACCCCCGCTCCGCGACGAGGCGGCCGAGCATCGTCTCGCTGGCGCCCCCGGAATAGATGTCCGCCGTATCCACGAAGTTGCCGCCGCGCTCGAGATAGGCGTCGAGGATGGCGGCGGCGCCCGCCTCGTCGGCGCCCCAGCGCCCCGCGCCGAAGGTCATGGTGCCGAGCGCCAGCGGGCTGACGAGAAGGCCGGAGCGCCCGAGCGCGCGAAAATGGGTGAGGTCCATTTGTGTCTCCTGTCGTAAGGTGAGTCGAACATAGCGGGCGGTGCCGAGCCGGATTAGGATGCGTCTCGGCCAAGGGCTTGTGAGCGGGGTTCATCAATGCGGCGTGGCGACCTCGACGATCTCGCCCTGTTCGCCGCGATCGCGCGGGCGCGCAGCTTCACCCGCGCGGGCGCCGAGCTCGGCCTGTCGCCCTCGGCGCTCAGCCACGCCATGCGCCAGCTGGAGGCCCGGCTCGGCGTCCGCCTTCTGGCGCGCACGACGCGCAGCGTCGCGCCGACGGCGGCGGGCGAGCGGCTGCTGGCCGCGCTTCGCCCGGCGCTCGACGCGGTGGAGGGCGGGATCGCGGCGCTCGCCGACTGGCGCGACGCGCCCTCCGGCACGCTCCGCCTCACCACCTTCTCCTATGCCGCCCGCACGATCTTGAGCCCCCGTCTGCCGCAGTTCCTGCTCGACCATCCCGACATCGCCGTCGAGGTGGTGGTGGACGACCGGCTGGTGGACCTTGTGGCTGGCGGTTTCGACGCCGGCATCCGGCTCGGCGAGAGCGTCGAACTCGACATGGTGACGGTTCCGGTCGGGCCGCCGTTGCGCACTGTGGTGGCGGCGACGCCCGGCTACTTCGCCGCCCGCCCCGCGCCTGCAACGCCCGCCGACCTCAAGGACCATGTCTGCGTCAACTACCGCCTCGTCGGCGGCGGCGGGCTGCTGTCCTGGGAGTTCGAGCGGGACGGGCAGGCGGTGCGCATCAAGGTCGGCGGCCAGCTCATCGTCAACGACGAGCGGCTGGCGGCAGGAGCCGTCCGGGCCGGGGCCGGTCTCGGCTACATGATGGAGGACGACGTCGCCGAGGACATCGCCGCCGGACGTCTCGTTCAGGTTTTGGACGGGTGGTGCGCGCCGTTCGACGGATGCCGCCTCTATTATCCGAGCCGGCAGGCCGCGCCGGCGCTGCGCGCCCTGATCGAGGCCTTTCGCTGGCCACGCCCGGCCGCGTGACCGCGGCGCGGCGCACCGCACCGCCTTCGCAAACTCATATGGATTTTTTACGCCGACCGGGCGCAATCGAATGGGCGATCCCGAAAGGAGGGTTCGCATGTTCGATCTGATCTACCTGGCCGTGGGGCTGGGCTTTTTCGCGTTGATGGGCGCCTACGCGCGCTGGGCCGTTCGGGCCTGACGATGTTCGACCTCGTCCTCGGCGGCGCCGTCGCCCTCGCCCTTGCCGCCTACCTCGTCTACGCGCTCGCGCGTCCCGAGCGGTTCTGATCCCCTGTCCTGAAAGTCCGATGCCATGACGCTCAATGGCTGGCTGCAAATCATCCTCATCCTCGCGGCCGTTGTCGCGTTCGCCATTCCGCTCGGCGCCTTCATGGGCCGCGTCTTCGCAGGCGAGCGGACCGTTCTCACCCCCATTCTCGGCCCTGTCGAGCGCGGCTTCTATCGCCTCGCCGGCATCGACCCGGCGCGCGAACAGGGCTGGCTCGCCTATACGCTGGCGATGCTCGCCTTCAACGCGGCCGGCTTCGTGCTCCTCTACGCGATCCTGCGCGCGCAGGCCTTCCTGCCGCTGAACCCGCAAGGGTTTTCGGGCCTGTCGCCGCATCTCGCTTTCAACACGGCCGTGTCCTTCGTGACCAACACGAACTGGCAGTCCTACGGCGGCGAGACGACCATGAGTCATCTCTCGCAGATGGCCGGCCTCACGGTGCAGAACTTCCTGTCGGCGGCGACCGGCATCGCGCTGGCCGTCGCGCTGGTGCGCGCCTTCGCGCGCTCGGGCGCCCAGACCGTCGGCAACTTCTTCACCGACATGACGCGCGCCACGCTCTACGTCCTCCTGCCGCTCGCGATCGCGACCGGTCTCTGGCAGGTCTCGATGGGCACGCCGCAGACGCTCGAAGCCTCGGCGACCGTTCAGACGCTGGAAGGCCAGCCCCAGACGCTGGCGCTCGGGCCCGTCGCCTCGCAGCTCGCGATCAAGCAGCTCGGCACCAACGGCGGCGGCTTCTACAACGCCAACGCCGCCCACCCCTACGAGAACCCGACACCGCTCTCGAACGCGCTGACGATCTGGCAGATGCTGGTGGTCTCCACCGCGCTCGTCTTCGCCTTCGGCCGGCTGATCGGCGACCGGCGTCAGGCCGTGGCCATCCTCTCGGTCATGGGCCTTCTCCTCGTCTCCGCGACGGCGATCTGCTACTGGGCCGAGAGCGCCGGCACGCCGGTTCTGGCCGCCGCCGGCCTCGACCCGACCGGCGGCAACATGGAGGGCAAGGAGGTCCGCTTCGGGTTGTCCGCGTCCTCGATGTTCGCGGCGGTCACCACCGGCCTGTCGGACGGCGCGGTGAACTCGATGCACGGCTCCTTCACGCCAATCGGCGGCATGGTGCCGATGGTCTTGATCATGCTCGGCGAGATCCTGCCGGGCGGCGTCGGCTCGGGCCTCTACGGCATCCTCGTGATCGCGATCATCTCGGTCTTCGTGGCGGGCCTCATGGTCGGCCGCACGCCGGAATATCTCGGCAAGAAGATCGAGGCCAAGGAGATGAAGATGGCGGTGCTCGCGATCCTCATCCTGCCGGCCACGATCCTCGGCTTCTCGGCAGTCTCGGCGGTGTTGCCGGCGGCGCTGTCGGGCCTCGGCAACGCCGGGCCGCATGGCCTGTCGGAGATTTACTATGCCTACACGTCGGCAGCCGGCAACAACGGCTCGGCCTTCGGAGGCCTGTCAGCGAACTCGCCCTGGTGGAACACGACGCTGGGGCTGGCCATGCTGCTCGGCCGCTTCGCCTACATCGTGCCGATGATGGCGATCGCGGGCTCGCTGGTGGCCAAGACCAAGCTCGCGCCCTCGGCCGGCACGTTCCCGACGCACGGGCCGCTCTTCGTGGGGCTCTTGGCCGGCATCATCCTGATCCTCGGCGGCCTCCAGTTCTTCCCCGCGCTCGCCCTCGGCCCGATCGCCGAGCAGGTGCAGATGCTGGCGGGCAAGACCTTCTGACGACGTCCTGACGACACCCTGGCGCGGCTCGGCCCCTACGCCGGGCCGCCCCTCACGAACCGTCACCCATTCTTCGTCGGTCCCCATCGAGGACCCGACCACAAGGACATTTCCCATGGCTGCCAAGGCCGCAACGTCCACCTTCCGGCCCGACCTCGTCGGCCGGGCCACGGTCGACGCCTTCAAAAAGCTCAATCCCGCAGCGCTGATGCGCAACCCGGTGATCTTCGTCACCGAGGTCGTGGCGGCGGTCGTCACCGTCCTCTTCGTGCGCGACCTCCTCGCCGGCAACCCGCTCCTCTTCATCGGCCAGATCATGGCCTGGCTCTGGTTCACGGTGCTGTTCGCCAACTTCGCCGAAGCCATCGCGGAAGGGCGCGGCCGGGCGCAGGCGGATAGCTTGCGCAAGGCGCGCACCGACACGATGGCCAAGCGCATGGCCTCGGCGAAAGACCGTACCGCCATCCAGTCCGTCTCCGCGCTCGACCTCAAGGTCGGCGACCACATCCTCGTCGAGACCGGCGACCTCGTGCCGGGCGACGGCGAGATCGTCGAGGGCATCGCCTCGGTGAACGAGGCGGCCGTGACGGGCGAATCCGCCCCCGTGATCCGCGAGGCGGGCGGCGACCGCTCGGCGGTCACCGGCGGCACCACCGTCGTCTCCGACTGGCTGGTCGTGCGCATCACCGCCGCCCCCGGCTCCTCCTTCCTCGACCGCATGATCGCGCTGGTCGAGGGCGCCGAGCGGCAGAAGACGCCGAACGAGCTCGCGCTCACCATCCTCCTCGTCGGCATGACGCTGATCTTCCTGATCGCCGTCGTCACGCTCACGGGCCTCTCGTCCTATGCGGGCGCCGCGGTGTCCGTGCCGATCCTCGTCGCGCTCCTCGTCACCCTCATCCCGACGACGATCGGCGGCCTCCTGTCGGCGATCGGCATCGCCGGCATGGACCGCCTGATCCGCCACAACGTGCTCGCCATGTCGGGCAAGGCCGTCGAGGCGTCGGGCGACGTCGATACGCTGCTCCTCGACAAGACCGGCACGATCACCTTCGGCAACCGCATGGCGTCCGAGTTCGTCGCGGTGCCGGGCGTCACCGACACGGAGGCCGCCCAGATCGCGGTCGAGGCCTCGCTCGCCGACGAGACGGCGGAGGGGCGCTCGATCCTGGTGCTGGCGCGCGAGAAGTACGGCATTGCCGTCCCCGAGACGGCGCGGGACGGGGCGATCTTCATCCCGTTCTCGGCCGCCACCCGCCTGTCGGGCGTCGACATGGGGGGCAAGACCATCCGCAAGGGCGCTGTCGACGCGATCCGCCGCTTCGTGCGAGAGACGGCCGGCCGCGAGGTCGAGGAGCCCGCCGCCTTCACCCAAGCCGTCGAGCGCATCGCGAAATCCGGCGGCACGCCGCTCGGGCTCGCCGAGAACGGCCGCTACATCGGCGTCATCCACCTGAAGGACGTCGTCAAGCCCGACATCAAGGAGCGCTTCGCCGAGCTTCGCCGCATGGGCATCCGCACCGTCATGGTGACGGGCGACAACCCGGTCACGGCCGCCGCGATCGCGGGCGAGGCGGGCGTCGACGACTTCATCGCCGAGGCCACCCCGCAGGACAAGCTGAACTACATCCGCAACGAGCAGCGCCAGGGCCGGCTCGTCGCCATGTGCGGCGACGGCACCAACGACGCGCCGGCGCTCGCCCAGGCCGATGTCGGCGTCGCCATGCAGACCGGCACGCAGGCCGCGCGCGAGGCCGGCAACATGGTGGACCTCGATTCGGATCCGACCAAGCTCATCGAGATCGTCGGCATCGGCAAGCAGCTCCTGATGACGCGCGGGAGCCTGACCACCTTCTCGATCGCCAACGACGTCGCGAAATACTTCGCCATCATCCCGGCGTTGTTCATCGCGGCGATCCCCGAGCTCGGCGTCCTCAACGTCATGCGGCTCGCCACGCCCGAGAGCGCGATCCTCTCGGCGGTGATCTTCAACGCCCTCGTCATCGTCGCGCTGATCCCGCTGGCGCTGCGCGGCGTGCCCTATCGGGCGATGGATGCCGCGACGGTGCTGCGCCGCAATCTCCTGATCTACGGCCTCGGCGGCATCCTGGTGCCCTTCGTCGGCATCAAGATCATCGACCTTGCGGTCTCCGCCCTCGGCCTCGCCTGAACCCCGTCCAAGGACAGCTTCCATGCTCTCGCAACTTCGCGCCGCGGCAACGCTCCTCGGCCTCCTCACTCTCCTTCTCGGCGTCGCCTATCCGCTGGCGATGACCGCCGTCGCGGGCGCCGTCTTCCCGGCGCAGGCGTCGGGCAGCCTCGTCGACCGCGACGGCCGGCCGGTCGGCTCGTCGCTGATCGGTCAGGCCTTCACGGACGCCCGCTATCTCCAGGGACGCCCGTCGGCCGCCGGC
The DNA here is from genome assembly GCF_900113065.1 of Aureimonas phyllosphaerae. Classification (GTDB taxonomy): domain Bacteria; phylum Pseudomonadota; class Alphaproteobacteria; order Rhizobiales; family Rhizobiaceae; genus Aureimonas; species Aureimonas phyllosphaerae. The sequence goes on along the minus strand of NZ_FOOA01000017.1, from coordinate 5,144 downwards.
ACCGGCTACGATGCCTCCTCCTCGTCGGGCACCAATCTCGGCCCCACCAGCGCCAAGCTCGCCGAGCGCCTGAAGACGGACGGCGAGGCGATGAAGGCGGCGACCGGCGCGAGCGTCTTGCCCGCCGACGCCGTCACCACCTCGGGCTCGGGCCTCGACCCGGACGTCTCGCCGGCCTTCGCCGAGCTTCAGGTGGCGCGCATCGCCGGCGCGCGCAGCGTCGACGCCGACCTCGTGCGCCGCGCCATCGCCGACAACACCGCGGGTCGCACGCTCCTCGTCCTCGGCGAGCCGCGCGTCAACGTCCTGGCGGTGAACCTCGCGCTCGATGCGCTCGCCCCCGCGACGACAACGCCCGCGCCGACCCCGACGGCCTCCGCCGACCGGCCCGCCGGCTGACGCGAACGCACCCGGCGGGAGACCGCCGGGCCCCGACCTGCTATGGCGGATCCGACAGGAACGGACATGCGATGATCAAGGGAGACGGACCCCGCGCCTCTGCGGACGCCCTTCTGGCTGGCGCCGAACGGGAGGGGCGCGGCCGTCTTCGCCTGTTTCTCGGCGCCGCGCCCGGCGTCGGCAAGACCTTCGCCATGCTGCAGGCCGCCCACGGCGCGGCGGGCGCCGGGCGCGGCGTCCTCGTCGGCATCGTCGAGACGCATGGGCGCGCGGAGACGGAGGCCATGCTGGCGGGGCTCGAGGTCCTGCCGCGCAAGTCGATCCCCTACAAGGGGCGATTGGTCCCCGAGTTCGACATCGACGCCGCGCTCGCCCGCCGCCCGCAGCTTCTTCTCGTCGACGAATACGCCCATTCCAACGTGCCGGGCTCGCGCCACCCGAAGCGCTGGCAGGACGTCGCCGAGCTTCTCCAGGCGGGCATCGACGTCTGGACAACGATGAACGTCCAGCATGTCGAGAGCCTCAACGAGGTGGTCCAGCGGATCACGGGCGTGCGGGTGCGCGAGACGGTGCCCGACACGACGCTGAAGGTCGCCGACGAGATCGTGCTCGTCGACCTGCCGTCGGACGAGCTGATCCGGCGGCTCGCCGAGGGCAAGGTCTATGTCGAGGACACGGCCACCCGCGCCACGCAGAACTTCTTCAAGCCGTCCAACCTCACGGCGCTGCGCGAACTGGCGCTCCGGCAGGTCGCGGCCCGCGTCGACAGCGACCTTCTGGAGCGCATGCAGGGCGGCGCGATCGAGGGCCCGTGGCCGGCGGGCGAGCGGCTCCTCGTCTGCCTCGGGGCGACCGGCACGCCGGAGCGCCTGGTGCGCGAGGCCAAGCGCCTTGCCGACCGGCTCGACGCGCCCTGGTTCGCGGTCACGATCGAGCGGCCCGGCCTGTCGCTGGCGCCGGCGGATGCCGCTCGCGTCGAGGCCGCGCTGCAGCTCGCGCGCACGCTCGGCGCCGCGACGCAGAGCCTCGTCGGCACCGACTTTCCCGGCGAGCTCCTGCGCTTCGCGCGCTTCGAGAACGTCACGCAGATCGTGGTCGGGCAGGCGCGCGCGCGCGGCCGCTGGTCCTGGCCGCTTCGGCCGAACCTTGCCGACGCACTGGTGCGCCGGGCCTCGGGGATCGCGATCCACGTCCTGACGGAGGAAACGGCCGCGGCTCGGGTGCGCCGGCCGATGCCGGATCGCGGGCCGCTCACGGGCTATGCGACGGCCGCCGTCGGCGTTGCCGTCGCGACGCTCCTCGGCTCGGTGATGCGCCATTTCGTGGCGCTGCCGAACGTCTCGATGCTCTACCTCCTCGCGGTGCTCCTGCCGGCGCTGCGCAGCGGCGTCTGGCCGGCGATCCTCGCCTCGTTCCTGTCGTTTGCGGCCTACAACTTCTTCTTCATCGATCCGACCGGCACCTTCACGGTGGCGCGCCCACACGAGCTTCTGGCGCTCGCGATCTTCCTGATCATCGCCGTGTCGATCTCGGCGGTGGCGGGGCAGGCGCGCGAGCAGATGAAGGCCTCGGCCGTTCGCACGCGCGCCGCGCGCCGGCTCTACGAGTTCACCCGCACCCTCTCGGCGCTGGCCGATGCGGAGCGCGTGATGGAGGCGGCGGCGAGCGAGATCAACGCGGCGACGGGGCGCGCCTGCGTCATCCTGCGACCGTCGGGGCCGGACCTTACGATCGCCAGCGCCTGGCCGCCGGACGACCGGCTCGACACGCCCGCCCGCACCGCCGCCCGCTGGGCCTTCGAGAAGGGCGAGCCGGCGGGCGCGGGGACGGGCACGCTGCCGTCGAGCGGCTGGTCGTTCCTGCCGCTGCAGGCGCCCGACGGGACCGTCGGGGCGCTGGGGCTGGAGCACCCGGCGGACCTCGGGCCGCTCGACGTCGAGACGCGCACGCTGCTTGCCGCCCTTGCCGAGCAGACCGCCGCCGCGCTCCACCGCGCGCTCCTGTCGACCGAAGTGCGCCGTGCCCGCACGGCGGCCGAGACCGAGCGCGTGCGCAACATCCTCCTCGCCTCGATCAGCCACGACTTCCGCACCCCGCTCGCCTCGATCCTCGGATCGGCCACCGCGCTCATCGAATACGAGGAGCGGCTGGAGCGCGACGCGCGCCAGGACCTCCTCGCCGAGATCCGCGATGAGGCGAGCCGGCTCGACACGATGGTGCGCAACCTCCTGTCGATGACGCGGCTCGAGGCCGGCGCACTCGAGGTGCGTCGTGACTGGATCGACGTCACCGAGGCGTTGGAGCGGCAGGTCGACCTCGCCCGCCGGCGCGGAGCGACCCAGCATTTCCGGCTCGTCGAGACGGCCGAGCGCATCCTCGCCTTCGTCGACGGGAACCTCCTCGACCAGGCGCTTGCCAACATCGTCGGCAACGCCGTGCGCCACGCGGGGGGGCAAGCGAAGGTGACGCTGTCGGCGCGGCGCGACGGCGCGACGGTCGCGATCCGCATCGCCGACGACGGGCCCGGCGTGCCGGAGGATCTTGCGCCCTTCGTCTTCGAGAAGTTCACGCGGGCCCGCGCGCCGACAGGCGCCGACGGCGGCGACAGCGCGGGGCTCGGCCTTGCCATCGCCAAGGGGATCGTGGAAGCCCAGGGCGGCACGCTGGCGCTCCTGCCGCCGGAGCCGGGAACGAAGGGCGCCGTGTTCGAGATCCGGCTGCCGGGCGGGGAGGGCGCATGAGCCGTGCGACGATTCTCGTGGTGGACGACGAGCCGGCGATCCACCGCTTCCTGAAACCCTCGCTCACAGCCGAGGGCTATGCCGTCCTCCAGGCCGCGGACGGCGCGGAAGGGCTGCGGCTTGCAACGACGAGCGCACCCGACGCCCTGGTACTCGATCTCGGCCTACCCGACATCGACGGTCTCGTGGTGATCGAGCGGCTGCGCCTCGTCTCGGACGTGCCGATCGTCGTCCTGTCGGCGCGCGACCGCGAGTCGGAAAAGATCCGGGCGCTGGATCTCGGCGCCGACGACTATGTCGAGAAGCCGTTCGGCATCGGCGAACTGATGGCGCGCCTGCGCGCCGCGCTGCGCCACCGGCAGAAGGCCGCGAGCGCCGGGCCCTTCCAGGCCGGCGACCTGTCGCTCGACCTCGAGGCGCGGGTGGTGCGCAAGGGCGAGGCCGAGGTGCGCCTGACGCGCCGCGAGCTCGCGCTCCTCACCGTCCTCTTCCAGAACCTCGGCAAGGTCGTCACGCACCGCACGCTCTTGCGCGAGGTCTGGGGCAAGGCCAACGAGCACGACACGCAATATCTGCGGGTCTATATCGGCCATCTCCGCCAGAAGCTGGAGGACGACCCGAGCGCGCCGCGCCGCGTCCTCACCGAGCCGGGCGTCGGCTATCGGCTGGTGTGACCGGCCGGGACAGCCGCACCGGAGCGATCGCTGTTTCGTGTTCGACGGATCTTGAAAGCGTACGTTTCTGACACAGCGAAGTTGACGCCATTAGCGGCTCTTCAACCCACGCGATCTATCGTGGACCCTCCTTTCGTGTGGGGTCCATAATGCTGCGCAACCGATCGCTGCCGGTCAAGCTGACCATGATGCTGGCGTTCAGCCTTCTGCTGGTGACGGTTCTCGTCAGCGTCTCCGGTATCTTCCTTCTCCATTCCGACGCCGTCGGCCGGGCGCGCGATCGCCAGGAGGTGAACATGCGCGTCGCCTGGGACGTCCTGTCGTCCTACGGCAAGACCTATGCGCGGCGGGGCGACGTGCTCTACGCCGACGACACGCCGCTGAACGACGCGTCCGACGCGGTGGACCGCATCAAGGCGCTCGTCGGCGGCACGGCGACGATCTTCATGGGCGACAAGCGCGTGGCGACCAACGTCAAGAAGCCGGACGGCTCGCGCGCGGTCGGCACGACGCTGGCGGCCGGCCCCGTCTACGACGCGGTGCTGAAGGCCGGCACCTCCTTCCGCGGCGAGGCCGACATTCTCGGCACCTCCTATTTCACCGCCTACGATCCGATCCGCAACGCCAACGGCGAGACGATCGGCGTCCTCTATGTCGGCATACCGCAGGCCGAGTTCCTCGCCTCGCTCGAGACCCTCCAGCGCACGCTGATCGCGGTCAGCATCGTCTCGGCGCTTCTCGTCGGCGCGCTCTACTACTGGACGGTGCGCCGGATGATGGCGCCGCTGAAGCCCCTGATCGAGACGATCGGCGACGTCGCAGAAGGCCGCACGGACGGCACGGTGACGGGCATGGATCGCGGCGACGAGATCGGCCGGATCGCCCGCTCGGTCGAGAAGCTGCGCGAAGCGCGCATCGCGCAGCGCCAGCTGGAGATCGACGCCGACGCCTCGCGCCAGACGCAGGCCGCCAGCGCCGAACGCCAGCATGCCCTCGACAACGCGAAGGCGGACGATCTTCGCGCCTTCGTCCATGCGGTGGAGGCGGGCTTTGCGCGCCTGTCGGCGGGCGACCTGACGGTGCGCATGGGCGAGGCCGTGGCGCCGGAGTTCGAGCCGATCCGCGCCCAGTTCAACCAGTCGGTGGCCCAGCTCGAGGCCACCATCGGCGACGTCGTCCAGGCGGTCGGCGCGATGCGCTCAGGCCTGTCGGAGATCACGGTCGCGGCGGGCGATCTCTCCCAGCGCACCGAGCAGCAGGCGGCGAGCCTCGAGGAGACGGTGGCAGCGCTCGGAGAGGTGACGCGCGGCGTCGGCGAGACGGCGGCCCG
>NZ_FOOA01000031.1 GCF_900113065.1 Aureimonas phyllosphaerae | reverse complement strand
CGGCGCGGGCCGCCGTCTCGCCGACGCCGCGCGTCACCTCTCCGAGCGCTGCCACCGTCTCCTCGAGGCTCGCCGCCTGCTGCTCGGTGCGCTGGGAGAGATCGCCCGCCGCGACCGTGATCTCCGACAGGCCTGAGCGCATCGCGCCGACCGCCTGGACGACGTCGCCGATGGTGGCCTCGAGCTGGGCCACCGACTGGTTGAACTGGGCGCGGATCGGCTCGAACTCGGGCGCCACGGCCTCGCCCATGCGCACCGTCAGGTCGCCCGCCGACAGGCGCGCAAAGCCCGCCTCCACCGCATGGACGAAGGCGCGAAGATCGTCCGCCTTCGCGTTGTCGAGGGCATGCTGGCGCTCGGCGCTCGCAGCCTGCGAACGCCGGGCGGCATCGGCCTCGGCCGTCAGGCGCAGCTTTTCGGTCGCGGCGCTGCGGAAGACCTCGAGCGCTCTCGCCATCGCGCCGACCTCGTCTCGCCGGTCGATCCCACCGATCGCCGTATCGAGATCGCCGGCCGCGACCCGTCCCATGGCCGTTTCGAGTCCGCCGACCCCGCGCACGACGCGGGTCATCATCAGCCAACCGAAGAGACCGAGATCGACGAGGAGTGCGAAGGAGCTTGCAAGCATCAGCCAGAACTGCGTCGTCTGGCGCGCCGTCGCCGCCGCCACTTCCGCGCTGGACCGTTCGTTCAGCTTGGCGAAGAAGGCGTCCACCGGCTCCATCGCACTTGCCACCGCCGCATGGTACGATTTCGACACGAGATTGCCGTTTGCCTGCTGGCGCTGGCTGGCCGTCAGGCCGGGGCGCGCCAGCGTCTCCATCGCATCGGTCTCGAGCTTGACGAGTGCATTCGAGCGCTCAATGGCCGTGTCGAGGAGCTGAAATTCGTCGCCCTGGATGCCGGCCTGGACCATCCGGTTCCGCAAGGACATCGTATCGCTATCGGGGCGCGGCTGCGCGCCGCGCGTGGTCACGAGTTCCCAGTAGGGCCGTGTGTAGTAGTCGATCGGCGTCGGCGCCTTGCCGTCGCGAATCTCGAGGGCTTTGAAGTACTGCTCCTTGTACATGCGGTCGCCGGTGGCCACGAACGTGCGCACCATGCGCGTCAGTTCGGACGAGGTCTGCCGGAATCCGTCGGCGAGCTGATAGGCCTCGTAGCGGCGCTCGTAGGTCCGCACGATATCGCTCCCCGCCTTCTGATAGAAATAGAACGACGCGAAGAACGCCGCCAGAAGGCTCGTGGTGGCCAGACTGAACGCGATGAAAAGAGCCCGGATGCTCACGAAGGCGCCTCGATCTAGAGGATGGAACGTAGCGGGAGTTCCAGGACTGCCGCCCCGTCTCCTTTGCCATCCAACAGTTTGACGACATCTCGTTAAAGAATGGGGAAGGCTGCCGGAGCGGAAGGGAGCTTGGCATTTCGGCGTGTCCCGCTCGGCCGACCCAAGGCGGCGCCGAAGCGACCGGTTGCCGTAAGAGACACGTAGAAAACCCGGAGGCCATGCTTCAACGAATGGTTCCCACTGGCCGAACCGCGAACCGGACCGGTTGAACCGAGCCCTGGTCACGACCATCCCGTTGCGCCGCAGGTATGGGAAGGGCATGTCGGCCAACCAAGCTGGCGGTCGGACGCTTCAGGATCACGGGCATGCGACTGGTCCGGCGAAAACCATCCCAAAATCCGGCGGTGAGCAGATGTGATGCTGCAGCGCAGTTGACATGGGAAATCGCAGCGCAACATTCTCAGGCACCGCGCCCTGCCCTCGCAGACGATGCCGCGGCGACCCGCTCGGTCGAAACGACGCATCACGACCGAGCGGGTCTCCCATTCGCCCTGTATCCGAGGCACGGGAAAGCCCGCTCCGGCAGACCGGGCGGGCTTCTACAAGTCTAGCGGTCGATACGCGTCAGGCGAAAGCGCCGGCGTCCAGACTGGCCGACGACACACCGGTCAAGATCACCGTGCCGCCACCAGACAGCGCGATGACCGCCGATCCATTGACGTCGGAGACGGTGTAGGTCTGGCCCTGAAAGTTGAGGCTGTCCCCCTGTGCCCGGTTGAAGTCGACGATCACGTCGTTGCCCGATCCCGCCGCGAAGAAGAAGACGTCCGCTTCCGTTCCGCCGGACAGGGTGTCGTTGCCGAGATCGCCCCAGATCTGATCGTTGCCGGCTCCGCCGAACACGAGATCGTCGCCTTGGCCGCCGCGGACGTAGTCGTTGCCCTGGCCGCCGCCGACCGTGTCGTTGCCCTTGTCACCGAACAAAGCATCGTTGCCGAGATTTCCGAACACGGCGTCGTTGTCGCGACCGCCATAGGCGACGTCATCGTCTTGGCCCGCGAAGATCGTATCGTTGCCCTGGTTGGCGAAGATGACGTCCGCCCCCTGGTTACCGTTGATCAGGTCGTTGCCAGAATACCCGGTGATCGTGTCGTTCCCGGCGAACCCGTTGATCGTATCGCCGAAATCGGTGCCGGTCAGGGGGTCAGGTCCGGACGTTCCATCGATCGAGGTGCTTGGCGGACGCACCACGTAGGTGCCCTGATAGTCGATCGTGAGATCGATATACTCCTCGCGGATGGACTTGAAGTCATCCACATCGCGGCCGATCCCATAGCGGATGTCGATAGCGCCGTCCGCCACGATGCCGGCCAGAACCGACTGCGGGATCGTGAAGCTGACGACGTTCACCCCATTGTATTCGTCGTTCGGCGGGATCGCCCCGAAGGACTGGCTGGTGAACCCTTCGATCTGGACGTTGAAGGACTCGTACGTTTGCTCGCCTGGCGAGAAGTCGCCGTAGTAACGCAGGGTGACGACAGCATCGCTGTCGGCGACCTGGGGAACATTGGCGATGGTGAAGGGGCCGAGGAGAGCAGGTCCCCGCCCCGTGCCGATGAAGTCGTCGAGCCTGTAGTTGAACGTGACCGCAGCCATGCGCCTCTTCTCCCCAAACGCTTAGGGCACGATGACGTAGCGCTCACCAGAAAGTCAATACGATGTTATAGGCTCGTTAACGAATAGATGTTTTCAGGTCATCCCGCTGCCGCGCCGACCGTTCTCTACAATTGTATGGGATGCAGGATCGGCCTTCCCCCACGTCACCTGCAGATCATCGATCAGACTCCGGCAACTGACTCGGGATCGTCCAGGGACCGCAGCGGAAGGCGTGACGCGACAACAAGACGCGCCCGGCATATCCTCGGAAAGCATCGGAGAAGCGAGGTCGATTTGGAGCGGGCGATGGGGATCGAACCCACGACATCCAGCTTGGGAAGCTGGCGTTCTACCGCTGAACTACGCCCGCGCTCGAGGTGGGACACTGCCCGCAAGGTTGCAAGGCGTCAAGCGTCCCTTAGATGAAATGCTTGGAGAGCTTCAGGCCCTGCGCCTGGTAGTTCGACTTCAGATCGGCGCCGTAGAGCCGATCCGGCAGGCTCGCCATGCGCTCGTAGACGAGCCGCCCGACGATCTGGCCGTCCTCCAGGATGAAGGGCACGTCGTGACTGCGCACCTCGAGCACGGCGCGCGAGCCCGAGCCGCCCGCCCTCGAATGGCCGAAGCCCGGATCGAAGAAGCCCGCGTAATGGACGCGGAACTCGCCGACCAGAGGGTCGAACGGCGTCATCTCGGCGGCAAAGGCCGGCGGCACGTGGACCGCCTCCTTCGATACGAGGATGTAGAATTCGTCGGGATCGAGAACGAGTTCGCCCACCGCTCCCCGCCGGATCGGCTCCCAGTAGTCGAGCATCGAGAGCGCGGCGCGGCGGTCGACATCGACGACGCCGGTGTGCCGCTTGCCGCGGTAGCCGACGAGGCCCGTCTGGTCGCCGGCCAGATCGATCGACAGCGCGATACCGCCGCCGGAGATGTTGGCATCCGTCGCACTGGTCAGTCGCTCGGTCTCGTGGAGGGCGGAAAGCTCCGCTTCGAGAAGCTGCGCGTCGCCGGTGCGGAAGCGGATCTGGGTGAGCCGCGAGCCCGGGCGCACCACGATCGGGAACGTGCGGGGGCTGATCTCGAGGAAGAGCGGACCCCGGTAGCCGGCCGGGATCTTGTCGAACTCCTGCGCCCCGTCCGACAGGACGCGGGTGAAGATATCGAGGCGGCCGGTGGAACTCTTTGGATTGGTCGCGGCGCGGATCTCGGGCGGAAGATCGAGCGCTTCCTGCAGCGGCACGATGTAGACGCAGCCCGTCTCGAGGACCGCACCGCCTGACAGGTCGATCTCGTGCATCGACAGACGGCTGAGCTTGGCCTCCACCGGATTGCCACGGCCCGGCAGGAAGCTCGCGCGAACGCGATAGGCCTTCGCGCCGAGCCGGAGGTCGAGGCTGGCGGGCTGGATCTGGTCGGCGTCGAAGGGACGCTCGGACGCGATGCGACCGTCCGCGGACAGTTGCGCGATATCGCGATCGGGAAGGATGCCGCCGGCCATGAACTCAACTCCAAGCTGATCCACGCGTTAGCAGGCCCGGCGAGGCTTGGAAACGGGCGGATTGATTTCGGCTGCGGACAGGATTAAGGCTCGCCCCGTTCGTGGTGATTTGCCGGCCGGCTTGCAGCCACGTAAAACAAGTCGCTAAAGGCCGTTTCGTCTCACCCCCGAGCGGCTTCTTCGCGTCTGTTATCCCGTTTGCAAAGCGGCCTCGGAGACGCCCATGCTGAAGAAGAACGACGCAGCCCGCCCCTTGCGCCCGGCGACCGCCATGGTTCACGGCGGCACCATGCGCTCCGGCTTCGGCGAGACGTCGGAAGCCCTCTTCCTGACGCAAGGGTTCGTGTATCCGACGGCCGAGGCCGCCGAGGCCCGCTTCAAGGGCGAGGAGCCCGGCTTCGTCTATTCGCGCTACGCCAATCCGACGACGCGCATGTTCGAGGAGCGGATGATGGCGCTGGAGGGCGCGGAGGACGCGCGCGCCACGGCATCCGGCATGGCCGCCGTCTCGGCCGCGCTCCAGTGCTCCGTCCGGGCAGGCGATCATGTGGTGGCCGCGCGGGCTCTCTTCGGCTCCTGTCGCTATATCATCGAGACCGTGCTCGGGCGCGCCGGCGTCGCCTGTACGCTGGTCGACGGGCGCGACCTTGAGCAGTGGAAGGCGGCGGTTCGCCCAGAAACCAAGCTGTTCTTTCTCGAGAGCCCGACCAACCCGACGCTTGAGGTCATCGACATCCGGGCCGTCGCCGAGATCGCTCACGAGGCCGGCGCTCGCCTCATCGTGGACAACGTGTTCGCCACGCCTATGCAGCAGAAGCCGCTGGAACTCGGCGCCGACGTCGTGATCTATTCCGCGACCAAGCACATCGACGGCCAGGGCCGCTGCCTCGGCGGCGTCATCCTGTCGGACGCTCAGTGGATTGCCGAGGAACTGCAGGACTTCTTCCGCCACACCGGCCCGTCGCTCTCGCCGTTCAACGCCTGGTGCCTGCTGAAGGGCCTCGAAACCCTGCCGCTGCGCGTCGCACAGCAGACGGCGAACGCCGCTCGCCTTGCCGATGCGCTGGCCGCCTCGTCGAAGGTCTCGCGCGTCCTCTATCCTGGCCGCGCCGACCATCCGGACGCCGAGGTCATCGCCCGCCAGATGTCGGGCGGCTCGACACTTCTGGCGCTGGATCTGAAGGGCGGCAAGGAGGCGGCTTTCCGCTTCTCGAATGCACTGGAGATCATCAAGATCTCCAACAACCTCGGCGACGCCAAGAGCCTGATCACGCATCCCGCGACGACCACACACAAGAGCCTGACCGACGAGGCGCGCGCCGAGCTCGGCATCGGACCGGGACTTCTGCGCCTGTCGGCCGGCATTGAGGACGGCGCCGATCTCGTCGACGATGTCGAGCGGGCGCTCGCCAGCGTCTGAGCTTGAGCGGCCTCCCGGCTGCACCGACCCGGTTTTGCCGCAATCGTCTGCGGATTGCGGCAGGACCTTTCTCGCGCTGCCGGCGCCAGCAACGAACTCGAAGGCCATGTATCAGGCGACCACACGCCACATCACCGTCAGGGTGACCCCGTCCTACCTCGGCGACCAGTCCGATCCGTCGGAGGGGCACTGGGTCTTCGCCTACCGTGTCGAGATCGAGAACGGCTCGCGCGAGACGGTGCAGCTGCGTGCGCGCCGCTGGCAGATCACCGACGGTCTCGGCCGGGTCGAGGTGGTGGAAGGTCCGGGCGTCGTCGGCGAGGAGCCGATTCTCGAGCCCGGCGACAGCTTCACCTACACGTCGGGATGCCCGCTCTCGACCCCGTCCGGCATCATGCGGGGGCACTACCGGATGCAGTCGATCGACGGCAGCCTGTTCGAGGTCGAAATCCCCGCCTTTTCGCTGGATGCGCCGGCGGACCGGCGTGTCCTGAACTAAGCGTCAGCCGAAGCGCTCGATCACGGCGGCCGACGAGGTGCCCGCTTCGGCCAGTCTGACGGCGGACTCGACGCGCGCGGCTGCCCTGTCGGCCGATGCCTCGTCCCGCGCGTGGACGACGCACAACGGATCGCCGCGGACGAGCGTCGTGCCGAGCGGTACGATCGCGGCGAGACCGACGGACGGGTCGACCGGATCGCCGGGGCGCGTGCGCCCGCCGCCGAGTTCCACCACGGCCAGGCCGAGGGCGCGCGTATCGATCGCGGCGACTGTGCCCGCTCGCGTCGCCCGCACTTCTCGCAGGACATGCGCCTTGGCAAGCGATCGCGAAGGGTTCTCGACGATGTCGGACGGCCCTCCGAGCAAGGCCACCATCCGGGCGAAGCGCTCCGCCGCCCGCCCGTCTTCCAGAGCTGCGCGCGCCATGGCCTCACCGTCCGTCGCCGTTCCAATGAGCCCGCCGGCCGCGAGGACCTCGCCGGCCAGCGCCAGCGTCACTGCCTGCAGGCGGGCGTCGCGCCCCCGGCCGGTGAGGAAACGAATGGCGTTGGCGATCTCCAGCGCATTGCCGGCGTCGCGGGCCAGCGGCTCGTCCATGCCGGTCAGGAGCGCGGTGCAGCGCAGGCCAGCGCCCCGCGCGACCTCGACCAGCGAGCGCATCAGCGCGCGCGCGTCGTCCGCCGCCGCCATGAAGGCGCCGGAGCCGGTCTTCACGTCGAGCACCAGCGTGTCGACGCCGGAGGCGAGCTTCTTCGACAGGATCGAAGCGGTGATGAGCGGGATCGACTCCACCGTCGCCGTCGTGTCGCGCACGGCGTAGATCCGCCCGTCCGCCGGAGCGAGGCGTACGCTCGGCCCGACGATCGCGCAGCCGGCCTCGCGCAGGGCGCGTCGCAGCGTGTCCCCGTCCGGCGTCACGGAGTAGCCGGGAATCGCTTCCAGCTTGTCGAGCGTGCCGCCGGTGTGGCCGAGCCCGCGGCCCGAGATCATCGGCACGAAGGCGCCGCAGGCGGCCAGGATTGGCGCCAGCATCAGCGAAACGTTGTCGCCGACGCCGCCGGTGGAATGCTTGTCGAGGACGGGGCCGGGCAGGTCCGACCAGTCGAGGACCTCGCCGGAATCGCGCATGGCCCGCGTCAGTGCGACCGTCTCGCCCGCGTCCATGCCGCGCAGGAAGACGGCCATGGCGAAGGCTGCGATTTGCCCTTCGCTGACGCGCCCGTCCGCGACGCCGGAGACGAAAGCCGCGATCTCGTCGGCGGACAGGGCGCGGCCGTCGCGCTTCTGCCGGATGATCTCCTGCGGCAGCATCAGGCGGCGATGTGCGGCAGGGCTGCCGCCAGGATGCGGGCGAGGCGAGCGCCGCCGCGCGGGGCGACCTCCTTGGTCTCGGTGTGGCTCAACTCGTCGCCCGTGATGCCGGCGCCCATGTTGGTGATGACCGAGGCGGCGACGACGCGAAGGCCGAGGAACCGTGCGAGGATCGTCTCCGGCACCGTGGACATCCCGACCGCATCGGCGCCGAGCACCTTCGCCATGCGGATCTCGGCCGGCGTCTCGAAGGACGGGCCGGAGAACCACATGTAGACGCCGCGGTGCAGCCCCTCCTCCACCTTCACGGCGCCGCGCAGCATCGCCGTGCGCAGCGCTTCGTCGTAGGCCGTCGTCATCCCGACGAAGCGGGCGTCCGACGGCTCGCCGATCAGCGGGTTTCGCCCGGAAAAGGCGATGTGATCCTCGATCAGCATGACCTCGCCCGGCTGGATCGACGGATTGACCGAGCCGGCGGCATTGGTGAGGACGAGGATCTCGATGCCGATCGCCTTCAACGCCTCCAGCGCGGGGCGCATGGCGGCGGGATCACCGGACTCGTAGTAGTGGATGCGGCCGGACAGGATCACGATCTCGACGCCGGCGAGCCAGCCGATCACGACCTCTCCGGCGTGACCGCTGACGGCCGAGACGGGCATGCCCGGCAGCGCGGAATAGGGCACGCGCTTGGGTTCCTCCACGGCGTCGACGAGCGCGCCGAGGCCGGACCCCAGGACCAGCGCGATGCGCGGCGCCCGCGCGCCGAGCTGCGATCGCAGCGCGTCGGCAAGTTCGCCCATCAGACCGCGTCCCTCGGAAAGGCCTTGGGCAAGAGCTCGTCCATCAGCACCGTCTCGATGACGCCGTCGGTCGCGTCACACAGGAAGACCCGCGTCTCGGGCCGCGCGAACTCGGCGATGCGCTGGCGACAGCCGCCGCAGGGCGAGCAGGCGCGCAGGCGCTCGGCGACGACCGCGATCTCGGCGATCTTGCCGCCGCCGTCCATCACCATGTGGGCGATCGCGGTCGTCTCCGCGCACCAGCCCTCGGGGAAGCTGACGACCTCGATGTTGCATCCCGAATAAATACGCCCGTCCTCGGTGCGCAGAGCCGCGCCCACGGGAAAGTTCGAATAGGGCGCATGGCACTTCTTCATCGCCGCGCGGGCCTTGAGGAAGAGGTCTTCGGACATGGGAAAACTCAAGCGTTCGAGGAGGGAGCGGGCGTCAGCGCTCCTTGACGTAGGGCACGCCGCCGGCCTTCGGCGGCCGCGACTTGCCGACGAAGCCGGCCAGGAGGATCACCGTCAGGATGTAGGGCAGTGCCTGGACGAACTGCGGCGGGATCTGCCCGATGCCCGGCAGCGGCGTCGTCTGCAGCCGGATCGAGGCGGCATCGAGGAAGCCGAAAAGGAGGCAGGCGAGCAGCGTCGGCACCGGCTTCCAGTTGGCGAAGATCAGGGCGGCGAGCGCGATATAGCCGCGCCCCGCCGTCATCTCGCGGGTGAAGCCGGCCGACTGCGCCATCGCAAGATAGGTGCCGGCGAGGCCCGTGAGGACACCGCAGATGATCACGGCGCGATAACGGAGCCAGGCGACCGAGATGCCGGCCGTATCGACGGCGCCGGGGTTCTCGCCGACCGCCCGGAGGCGAAGGCCGAAGCGCGTGCGATAGAGCACCCACCAGGTGAAGGGGACGGCGAGGAAGGCGAGCCAGACCAGCGCGTTCTGCCCCGACAGGAGCCCGGAATAGAGGAAGCCGACGACCGGCACGTCGCGCAGGGCCTCCGCGCCGGGCAGCTCGATGCCGAGGAAGCGCTGGTCGGGGCCGAGCGGCGGGGTCACGCCGCCCTGCATGAACCATGCGCTGCCGAGAATGATGGTGAGGCCCGAGGCGATGAAGTTCAGCGCGACGCCCGACACGATCTGGTTGCCGCGATAGGTGATCGAGGCAAGGCCATGGACCAGCGCGAACAGGACGGCGACGCCGACGCCGGTCAGGAGACCGAGGATCGCCGAGCCGGTGACGGCGGCGGCCGAGGCCGAGGCGAAGGCGCCGGCCAGCATCTTGCCTTCGAGGCCGATGTCGAAGACGCCCGAGCGCTCGGAATACAGCCCGGCGAGCGCCGCGAAGATCAGCGGCGTCGAGAGGCGGATGGTGGAATCGAGGAGATTGAGGAGACCGGCGAGATCCATCAGCGTGCCTCCCCGCCGGACGGCTTCGGCCCGGTCTCTCGCAACCGCAGGAACCCGTACATGACCCCGACGCCGGGACGCAGCATGTTCTCGAGCGCGCCTGCGAAGAGGATCACCAGCCCCTGGATGATGACGATCATGTCGCGCGAGATGGTCGGCATGTCGAAGGCGAGTTCCGCCCCGCCCTGGTAGAGCGTGCCAAAGAGAAGGGCGGCCGGGATGATGCCGGCCGGATGCCCGCGGCCCATGAGGGCGACGGCGATGCCGACGAAACCGGCGCCGGCCGGGAAATTCAGCTGGAGCCGGTACTGGTCGCCCATCACCGAGTTCAGCGCCATCATGCCGGCAAGGCCGCCCGAGATCAGCATGATGGTGACGACGAGGCGCGTCTCCTTCATGCCGGCGTAGCGCGCGGCGGACGGCGAGAAGCCGAGCGTGCGGATCTCGTAGCCGAGCCGGGTTCGCCAGATCAGCACCCAGACGGCGAAGGCGGCGAGAATCGCCACGAAGAACGTGACATTCAGCGGCGCGCCGCCGAGGTCGAAGCCGAGCGCATCGAACAGGCTGCCGAGCTTGGGCAACTGCCCGCCCGCATCGAACTGGCGCGTTTCGGGCTGCATCGTGCCGATCGGCCGTAAGGGGCCGACGAGGAGATAGACCATCAGCGCCGAGGCGATGAAGTTGAACATGATCGTCGTGATGACGACGTGGCTGCCGCGCTTGGCCTGAAGATAGCCCGGCAGGAAGGCCCAGGCCGCGCCGACCGCGAAGGAGGCGACCACCGCCAGCGGCAGGTTCACCCACCAGGGCAGCACCGAGCCGAGATTGAGCGCCACGAAGGCGACGCCGAGCCCGCCGACATAGGCCTGCCCCTCGCCGCCGATGTTGAAGAGACCGCCGTGGAAGGCGACGGCGACGGCAAGGCCCGTCAGGATGAAATTGGTCGTGTAGAACAGCGTGAAGCCGAAGCCCTCCCCGTAGCCGAAGGCACCGCGCAGCATGAGCCGGGCCGCCTCGACCGGGCTTTCGCCGACGGCCAGCACCACGAGCCCTGCCACGAGGAACGCGACGACGACGTTGAGAAGGGGGATCACGCCATGGTCGATCCAGGCGGGCAGCTTGGCATAGGGTCGGCTCATGCCGGCTCCTCGGAAGGCGGGGTCAGGTCGATGCGCCCCTGCGCGTCGAGCGGAAAGAACGGGTTGTGGGCGAGTTCCCAGAGATGGCCGTCCGGATCGGCGACATAGCCGGAATAGCCGCCCCAGAAGACCGTCTCGGGGCGCTTCACGGCGTCGCCTCCGGCCGCGATCGCTGCGGCGAACAGCCGGTCGGTCTCGGCCTCGGACGTGAGGTTGATCGCGAGCGTCATGCCCCGGAAGCGCGGCAACGGCCCGGCGTTGAGGCCGGCGTCTTCCGCGAGGTCGTTCAGACCGAAGAGTGACAGGACCACCCCCTCCCCTTGCAGGAAGACGACCTTGTCGTTTCCGGCGTCCGTGCGCGTCCAGCCGAGCGCCTCGTAGAAGCGGGAGGATCGCGAGAGGTCGGCAACGCCGAGCGTGATGAGCGAGACGCGCGCGTCCCTCATTCGGCGGCCTCGAGGCGGGTCTCGCCCGCCATCAGGAGACCGATCTCGCCCTCGTCCGCCTCCGGCCCGACCTCGCCGACGATGCGCCCGGCGAACATGACGAGGATGCGGTCGGCGAGCGAGCGGATCTCGTCGAGCTCCACCGACACGAGGAGCACGGCCTTGCCGGCATCACGCATCTCGACGACGCGGCGGTGAATGAACTCGATCGCGCCGACGTCGACGCCGCGCGTCGGCTGGCCGATCAGGAGCACGGCGGGATCGCGCTCCATCTCGCGCGCCAGCACGATCTTCTGCTGGTTGCCGCCGGAGAAATTGGCCGTGCGAAGGTCCGCCGACGGCGGGCGGATGTCGTAGGCGGCGATCTTCGCCTCGGCGTCCCGGCGCATCGCTTTGGGATCGAGGAACGGACCGGAGCCGAGACTCGGGTCGCGGTGGTAGCCGAGGACGGCGTTCTCCGCCTCCCGGAAGGGCAGGACGAGACCGACATGGTGCCGGTCCTCCGGCACGTGCGCGAGCCCCTTCGTCCGCATCTCCGCCGGATCGAGCACGCCGGTCGGGTCGAGCGGCTCGCCCTTCAGCCGTATCCGGCCCCGTTCGGCGCGGCGGATGCCCGACAGCGCCTCCAGAAGCTCGGACTGGCCGTTGCCCGCGACCCCGGCGATGCCAACGATCTCGCCCGCGCGCACGGCGAACGACACGCCGTCGACCATCGCGACGCCGCGCCCGTCGCGCACCGATAGCCCCTCGACCTCCAGAAGCGGAGCGCCAGGCGCGGCCGGCTTCTTGTCGACACGCAGGAGAACGCGGCGCCCGACCATCAGCTCGGCAAGCTCGCCGGCGCTGGTCTCGCGCGTCCTGCGCGTCGCGACGATCTCGCCGCGGCGCATGACCGAGACGTTGTCGGTGACGTCCAGGATCTCGCGCAGCTTGTGGGTGATGAGGACAATGGTCTTGCCCTCGGCGCGCAGCTGGCGGAGCACGGCGAAGAGCTGGTCGGCTTCGGCAGGCGTCAGCACGCCCGTCGGCTCGTCGAGGATCAGGATCTCGGCGCCGCGATAGAGCGCCTTCAAGATCTCCACCCGCTGCTGAAGGCCGACGGGCAGCGTCTCGACCACGGCGTCCGGGTCGATCGCCAGCCCGTGCTCCTTCTCGAGGCGCAGAAGCTCGGCGCGTGCGCGACGGATGCCGGGCGACAGGAGGCCGGACTGCTCGGCGCCGAGCATGATGTTTTCCAGAACCGTGAAGGGCTCGACCAGCATGAAGTGCTGGTGGACCATGCCAATGCCGGCCGCGATCGCCGCGTTGGAATCGGGGATCGCAACCGGCTTGCCGCCGACCCGGATCTCGCCCTCGTCGGCCTGATAGAAGCCGTAGAGGATCGACATGAGCGTCGACTTGCCCGCGCCGTTCTCGCCCACGATGCCGTGAATGGTGCCCTTCTCCACGACAAGGTTGATGTCGCGGTTGGCGCGCACGGCGCCGAAGGTCTTGGAGATGCCGATCAGCTCGATCGCAGGGGCCATGCCGATCCCATCGCCGTTCTTACGTTTGCGTCAGGTTATCGATCCGCGCAGCGAAGCGCCAGACCGCCCGCCCCGCTGAAGTAGGCCGCACGAGGCCTTGATCCACAGACCGTGTCGGCCCCATGTGGCGAAACGAGACGAACCCGACGGTGCCCCTTGTCCGAAACGCCCAGACGCCCCCGCCAGAGCCGCGCCGACTACCGCGCCTTCGTCGACGTGACGACGCGATGGTCCGACAACGACATGTACGGCCACATGAACAACGCGGCCTACTACGCCTTCTTCGACACGGCGGTGACGAACTGGCTGTTCGGCACCGGCCTTTCGGCCGAGGATTCGATGTTCTTCGTGGCCGAGACCGGCTGCCGATACCTGTCGGAGGTCGGCTATCCCGATCGCGTGCGCGTCGGCCTCCGGGTCGGACATCTCGGCACGACCTCGATCCGCTACGAGATCGGCATCTTCCGCAACGACGAGGACCTCGCCGCCGCCGAAGGGCTCTTCGTCCATGTCCACGTCGACAAGGCGACCCGACGTCCGGCGCCGGTGCCCGACGTTCTTCGCCGCGCGCTGGAGGCGCTTGCCGCATGAGCGACGAGACCCGCATCACCGAACTCGAGATCGCGCTCGCCCACCAGACCCATACGGTCGAGGAGCTCTCGTCCGAGATGGCGGCGCAGGGCCAGCGCATCGAGCGGCTGGAGAAGACGCTGAAGGCGCTGGTCCAGCGGCTCCTCGAACTGGAGGAGAGCGCGACGCCGCGGGCGGAGATCACCCGGCCGCCGCACTACTGATTAGGGCAGCCGCGCGACGCGCTCGACGAGCAGCGCATAGAAGGCGCCCGCATCGCCCGAGCGCACGAAGAACGCGTTCTTCGCTCGCTCGGTGACGCCCCAGTAGTCCACGACCGTCATGCCGCGCGTGAGCGCGCTGCCGGTCTCGACCTCGATGTTGACGCGTCGCCCCTCGAACATCTCCGGCTTCACGAGGAAGGCGGTCACGCAGGGGTCGTGCAGCGGCGCGCCCTCCCAGCCGAACTTCTGGAGATCGTAGACCTCGGAGAACGACAGCATCGCCGCGACCGCCGTGCCCGATCTGTTGCCGATCTTGCCGAACGCCTCGATGCGCGCGGGAGTCGAGTGCATCTGATGCGTCACGTCGAGCGGCAAGACGGTGATATCGACGCCGCTGGCGAAGACCGAGGCCGCCGCTTCCGGATCGACATAGACGTTGAACTCGGCGGTCGGCGTCACGTTGCCGACCTCGAAATAGGCGCCGCCCATCAGGACGATGCCCGCGAGACGCTCGGCGAGGTCGGGCGCCTTCAGAAGCGCCAGCGCGACGTTCGTCAGCGGCCCGAGAGCGGCGATCGTCACGCTCTTCGGCTCGTGCGCCCGCACGGTGTCGATGATGAAGTCGACGCCGTGCCCCTCGCGCAAGGGGTTGGCGGGCGGCGGCAGGTCGGGGCCGTCGAGCCCGGTCTCGCCATGGACATGCTCGGCGGTGACGAGCGGGCGTAGGAACGGCCGTTCCGCGCCGGCATAGACCGGAATGTCGGCGCGCCCGGCCAGCTCCGCGATCCGCCGCGCATTGGTGGAGGCCAGATGCAGCGGCACGTTGCCGGCCACGGCGACGATGCCCAGAACATCGAGTTCCGGCGAGCCGAGCGCGGCGAGGATCGCGATCGCATCGTCCTGTCCCGGGTCGGTGTCGAAGATGATCTTGCGCAAGGTGAAGCCTCCGTCTTGTCTTTCACGCCGCGCATAGCATCGCGTGGCCCGGAACGCGAAGCGGCGCCCGCAAGGGGCGCCGCCGGGGTCGTTCGAGACGAGCCGAACCTTAGTAGGGGCAGGCGTTGTCGGTGTTGTAGTTGTGGACCTTGATCGTGCCGGCGATGATGTCGGCCTTGGCCTTCTCGACCGCCGCCGTCATTTCGGGCGTGATCAGCGCCTCGTTGTTGTCGTCGACGGCATAGCCGACGCCGTCCTCCTTCAGGCCGAGCGTCTGCGTTCCGGCCGTCCACTGGCCGCCCTGCGCATCCTTGAAGGCCTGGTAGACGGCGTTGTCGACGCGCTTGACCATCGAGGTCAGGACCTTGCCGGGATGCAGCATGTTCTGGTTGGAATCGACGCCGATGCCGAGCTTGCCGGCGTCCGCCACGGCCTGCAGCACGCCGATGCCGGTCGCCCCCGCGGCGTGGAACACGACGTCCGCGCCCTGGTCCATCTGAGAACGGGCGAGCTCGCCGCCGCGCACCGGATCGTTCCAGGCGGCCGCCGTCGTGCCCGTCATGTTCTCGAGATATTTGGCGTCGCTCTTGGCCGCGAGCACGCCGCCCTTGTAGCCGCAGGCGAAGTTGCGGATCAGCGGAATGTCCATGCCGCCGACGAAGCCGACCGTGCCGGTCTGCGACTTCAGCGCCGCGAGCATGCCGACGAGGTAGGAGCCCTCCTCCTCCTTGAAGAGGATCGAGCGCACGTTCGGCCGGTCGACCACGGTGTCGATGATGGCGAACTGGAGGTCGGGATATTCCTTTGCGACATTCTCCATCGCCGCCTGCTGGGCAAAGCCGACGCCGATGATCGGCGAATGGCCGTCGCGCGCGAAGCGGCGCAGCACCTGCTCGCGCTGCGTCTCGTTCTGCATCTCGAACTCGCGATACGCGACGCCCGTCTCCTTCTTGAAGCGCTCCGCGCCGTTGAAGGCCGCCTCGTTGAAGGACTTGTCGAACTTGCCGCCCAGATCGAAGATCACGGCGGGCTTGAACTCGGCGGCAAGCGCGTGGCCGGCGAGGCCGAGCGTGCAGGCGGCCATCAGGCCGGCGAGAAGATGCTTCATGGGTCGGGTCGTGTCCCTGTTTCGCGAAGACGGCTGACGGCCGATCCCGCGGCGTATCCCGCAAATGAAAAGGCCGGCCATGCCGTCCGTCGGACTGGCATGGCCGGCCGCCATACTCAACTCAAATTCCCGCGCCCCGCAAGGGCGCGAGGAGGCGGCTTCCCCGCCTATTCGGCGGCAACGGCCCCAAGGCCGACCGGGCAGCTGACGCCCGTGCCGCCGAGCCCGCAATAGCCGCGCGGGTTCTTGGCGAGGTACTGCTGGTGATAGTCCTCGGCATAGTAGAACTCGGGCGCCGGCAGGATCTCGGTCGTGATCTGCCCGCGATGCCCGGCTTTCGCGAGGGCCGCCTGATAGGCATCGCGCGCGGCTTCCGCCGCCTCGCGCTGGTCCTCGTCCGTCCAGTAGATGCCGGAGCGATACTGCGTGCCGACATCGTTGCCCTGGCGCATGTCCTGCGTCGGATCGTGCGCCTCGAAGAACGTCTTCAGCAGCGTCTCGTAGGACACCTTCGCCGGATCGTAGGCGACGAGCACGACCTCGTTATGGCCGGTGCGGCCCGAGCAGACCTCCTCGTAGGTCGGATTGGGCGTCGAGCCCGCGGCGTAGCCGACCGCCGTCGTGACGACGCCCGGCAGTTGCCAGAACTTGCGCTCCGCGCCCCAGAAGCAGCCGAGGCCGAAAATCGCCGTCTTTGTGCCGGCCGGGAACGGGCCCTTGATCGGCGCGCCGGACACGAAATGGCGCTCGGCGGTCGGGATGGCGGCCGGACGGCCGGGCAGCGCCTCCTCGGCGGTGGGCAGCGTCGTCTTCTTCATCAGTCGGTCGAGGAATGACATGGATTTCACCTCTGGGTTCGCGTGACGCGGCGCGGCGGCCGGCCGACGGCAAGAAGGATTACCCCGGCAAGGCCGAGGACGATGGATGCGGGCTGGCGGCCGATTTCGGTGGCAAGGCTCGCGCCGCGCCCTTCGGACGCGAAGACGCCGCTCGCCGCCACCGCGTTGCTCGCCGCGTCGAACACGGTGAGCCCGGCCATGCGTGCGGCGGTCTCGAGCGGCATCAGGGTCGTCGCGCCCGATGCGAGGGAGCGCGCGATGTCGCCCACCGCGAGCGCCGTCGCGGCCGCCAGAATCAGGCATCCGGCAACGCGCACCACCCAAGCCAAAAGCCGCATCGCTTCGTCCTCCTCCGCCAAAGGAACGCGGCGCGATCGACCAGTGGCCGCCGCCGCTTCGACCGGGCCAGCATGATAGCCCGCATATGGTGTCGCCTCGCGCGCCCCGCAACGTCGTCCGACACCCCGCACCGCAGGCATATGCAGCCGAACACGAGCGCTCTGGCGACGAAACCGCTTGCCAGACGAAGCGTTCCAGTGATAGTCCGCGCCACCGTACCGGCGTCGGCCCGAGCCTCCAAGGCTTCCGATCCGCGGGTCAGGAGGGGTGGCCGAGTGGTTGAAGGCGCACGCCTGGAAAGTGTGTATACGGGAAACCGTATCGGGGGTTCGAATCCCCCTCCCTCCGCCAGTTTTTATCTACCATTGACCACCAGATCGCTTGTGTGACAGGACTTGCAGCGTTCCCAGCCGACAGGCTGGATCGAGCGAGGGCCGAGCCGTGAGACATTCCGTGCGACATTTCGAGCGTCAGGCGATCTAGCGTGACGCGCTCGAAGGATCTCAAATGGTTGAAGCGGCGGGACGGCCGATGGCACTACGAGCGCCGCGTCCCGACGAAATTCGCCGACAAGGATCCACGCAAGCAGGTTCGGATCAGCCTCGAGACCGACGACCTCGCAGAGGCCGTGGTCGCGCGAGACCGCGTGAACGACGCTGTCGAAGGATACTGGGCGTCGCTGGCCAAAGGCGCAGACCCGAACGCTCGCGCCCGGTACCAAGCGGCCGTCGACCGCGCCCGACTGGAGGGTTTCATCTATCGCCAGCCGGCAGCGCTGACTTCGCTTGACCTCCCCGACCACGAACTGATCGCGCGGCTTCGAAAGCTTGGGGTCGCCATGGAAGGCGACGGCGCGACCGATGGGCCGAAGATCCCCGTCGATGAGAAGCAGCTTGTGGCCGCTCTGACCGGGGCCGTGCCCGAGCCGGCCATCCTCCTTTCCACTCTCGTTGAGGAATATGAGAAAGCCACCCGCGACGAACGGCTGACCATGTCCGACATGCAGGTGCGGAAGTGGCGCCTGCCGCTCCACCGCGCCGTGCGCAACATCATCAGCGTTCTGGGCGACAAGCCGATCGCGGACCTTTCGCGCTCGGATGCGGTCGCGTTTCGGGATTGGTGGTTCGAACGCATCCAGGAGGAAGCTGAGAACGCGGAGGAGATAACCGTCGCCGGAGGGAAAACGAAGAAGCCGCGACCGCTCAAGGCCGAGACAGGCAACAAGGATCTCACTCACATCGGGAAGATGATCGCCAAGGTTTCGGATCGGCACGATCTCGACCTGCCGCGCCGTTTCCGAGGCCTGCGGTTCTCCGACGAAGGGGACGACGAAAAGCGGCCTCCCTACTCCGCCGAATTCATTCGCGACAAGCTGCTGGCACCCGGCGCATTGGACGGGCTGAACGAAGCCGCCCGCGGCGTGGTGCTCACAATGGTCAACACCGGTGCCCGCCCGAGCGAGCTGGCTGCACTACGCGTCGAGGACATTCATCTCGAGGCGGATATCCCGTTCATCACGATCATCCAGTACCGCGGTCGCAAGCTGAAGACGAAGTACTCCGCGCGCGACCTGCCTCTGGTCGGCCCATCGCTCGATGGCGCCCGCCTGCTGCTGGCGGCCGGCGGCATCTACAAGGATCAGGGCGGCACGCTCTCAGCGACGGTGAACAAGTTCCTGTCGGAAAACGACCTGCGCGAAACCAAGCGGCACACGCTCTACTCGCTCCGACATGGTTTCAAGGATCGTCTGACCGATGCCGACGCACCGGACCTCATCGATTCTGAGCTGATGGGCCACAAGTTCGACCGGCCGGACTATGGCAGCGGACCCACCCTAGCAAAGAAGCTGGAGTGGATCCTGAAGATCGCCATCTATCCGGCCGGCGAAGAGGCGTAGGAGCAGGCGCTCCTACCGCGGCTTCACCTCGCTGCGCCGACGCTCCTCCTGCCGTTCCAGGATCTCGCGCATCACCCGGATGTTGGCCGACTGGTCGTTGACCGTCGCCTCGAGGTTCTTGATCGCCTCGGCCGTCGTCTTCGCGCTCTGCTCGGTCGCGCCGACGCGGAACGACAGTTCGTCGAGCTTGCGGATCTGACCGTCCATCGCCGAAAGCCGGGCATCCACGGCCCCTTCCCGGTTTCGCACCTCGGCGAGACGTTCTTTGTGCAGCGTCTCATGGGCTGCGACCCAAGCGTCGCGCGCCTGCGAGCGCGTCGCGATCTCACGGTCGATTCGACCGATGTCGTTGACCACTCCATTCCAGGCGGTGATCCCCGACGCGAAGGCGATCGCCAATCCGAGGGCCTGCGCGATCGCGACGAGATGTTTGGTCGAGATCGTCATGCCGTCCTGCTCTGCGACCGGCTCCGGCCGGTCGTGTTCCGTGTCGCTCATCGCGCGCTCCTAAGGATGGTCGGCAGGGGCGGACTGCCCCTGCCGTTCGAGAGCGGCCGCGGCACCGGCCAGAGCGTCCTGCCGTTCCCGGCAGGCGCCCAGAGCGAGACGGTCCTGGCCCCAGAGCCGGACCGTCTCAGTCGTCGTCAGATCGCGCTCAGGCAGCGGCACCGCCTCAGCGCATGGCAGCAGAAGGACCTGCGGGATGGTCGCGAGCCTCGGCGCGACCGATGGGGTCGAGCGCGTCGCGCAAGCCCCGAGGAACGGCAGGACGGCAAGCGCCACCGCGAGCTTGAGGTACGGCTTGGGGTAGAGATTGGACACGTGCGTCCTCCTGGTCGATGGCCGCCTCAAGGGTGGAGACGCGCGCCGGGTCGATGGCGGCGCGCTCGTGGTACCGGCGCTCGATGGTGTCGATCTCGAGCTGGGCGGCGCGCCGGCCGGCTTCGATCTGCGCTTCGGCCTTCCGGCGCTGCTCCTCGTGGACGATGCGCTCCTCGGCCCGGCCGGCCTCACGTGCCGCCGGAAGCGAGACGGTCTCGGCGTAAAGTGCGGAAGCGGCCCAGCCGAGCATGATGCCGACCACGACCGCGATCGCCGCCTTGATCGTTTCGAAAGCGCCGATCATGTTTCGCCACCGGCCGGCGCGAGGTCGACCGTCTGGCCGGCCAGCGCGTGCGTGCTGTCGGTGAGGAACTGGATCCGGCCGTCGGTGACGAACGAGTGGCAGACGAACGGCCGGGGCGCGACCGCCTCGCCCGCCATCACCCGGCCGTGCTCCTCATCGGTCAGGTCCTCGACACCCTGCACCAGGACAGACGGCTGAAACGTCGGCCGGTCGTAGTCGCCGTTGAACGACCAGCCCGGCCCGACGCGGTGCATGCCGCGGCAGCCGGGGCAGTAGAACAGGTGGCTGCCGCCGGCGACCGTGCGCAGGACCCCGCGCGCGGCCATCAATCGAGCCCCCGCAGACACAACGTGCGCTCGCTGATGAGGCCCGGCAGGCCGTTGACCCGGCGATTGGCGAGGCCCTTCACCACCTTGCCGCCGGCGAAGACCCAACGGCTCAACTCGTTGCAGGCGCCGCGGAGGTCGCCCGCCTTCACCTTGCGGATCAAGGACGAGCGGCAGGCAGCGCCAGTGCCGACGTTGTACGCCCAGTCGTTGATCGCAACGTAGGTCTCGCCGGGCGCCTTCAGCAGTTCGGGCGCGCAGGTGAGCATGCGCGCCTCATGCTCGAGGATCTGACGACGCAGACGGACCTCGCAGCCGGCCTTGGTCTCGACCATGCCGGGTTTCACGCCGTAGGTGTCGCCCTGGCAGATCGTCCAGACCGGCGGCTGGGCGATCGTGTCGAGGTACGCCTTGTAGCTCGTTCCCTCCCAACCGGCCGTGTAGGTCGTGGCGAAGGCAAGGAGAGCGGCACCGGCCGCGCCGCCGGCGATATAGCGGCTTTTCACGCGGGCGACGCGCCCGCCCTTTCCCGCGGCGCTCACTGCTCGTCTCCCGAAATGGACGGCTGCGGCAGGAGCCGCGCGACGAACGCCGCTGCCGAGCACAGGCCGGACAGGACGGCGAAGGTGCGCGCAGGTAGGCCCAGCGCGTCTTCGAATGCAGGCAGGGCGACATCGATCGCGATGAGCGCGAACGTCAGCGCGATGAAGCGCAACGACCAGGCACGCTTCAGCAGCTGGCGCCAGTTGGCGACGAGGGACATAGGTGCTCCTTAAACGACGAAGCCCGGCACGATGGCCGGGCTTGCGGTTGGGTAGTCGGGTCGGCTGGACGTCACATCCCGCCGTACCGTTGCAGGTTGAAGCGCTCGGCGACGATGCGCCCGGCGTTCTCCGAATGGGTGTAGGTCTCCAGGAAGACCTTCGACGATCGCCACCCTCCCGCCTCCATGGCCGTCTTGATGCCGAGGCCGAGGTTCATGGCGTTGGTCGCGAACGAGTGGCGACCGACCGAGTGTGTCGGGCGAAAGTCGATCCTGGCCCGCCGGCAGACGGCGCGGATCCGCTCGTTCACCGAGGCGCGGTTCGTGTAGCGGAACACGCGCTCGCCCTCGCGCAGACCGAGATTGTGCAGCCGGAAGACCAGCTCGTCGGTCAGGACGCGCTTCGCCATGCGATCGGTCTTCGTACGAACCAGCGTCGCGGTGCGGGTGCGGAAGTCGACCCATTCCCCGGTCAGCTCGATCGCCTCGGAGACGCGCGCGGCCGTGTGGTTCATGAAGATGACGAGCGCCGACAGATGGTAGAGGCGATCGGCGTCCGACTGCGCGAGGAAGGCGGTCAGCCAGGCGGCGTTGACGGGCGAGTGCTTCGTCGAGCGCGGCGCCTTGAACTTGCGGATGCGGAGCGGCGGCGCCCAGCCCATGTCATGGGCGTGGAACATCACCGCGCTGGCGGGTGTGACGGCCTGCCGGTTGCGGGTCGACGGCATGGCATGCGGATAAAGCTCCATCGCCATTTCGCGGATCGCCGCCGGCGGGATCTCGATCAGGAGCCGGTCGCCGATATGCGCCCTGATCTTCGGTAGGTATCGCGCCTCGCCGCCGTGCTTGATGTAGCTCTCCGCCGCCTCGTCGAAGGTGACGTTCTTCGCACCGAACCCCGTCATCTCGATCTCCTTCATCAGCATTTAACGTGTACACGGTAAGACATATCGTGTACACGGATGCGGTCAACGAGGGCTTGGAGGAGTGGTTAACATGGGGCGAAAGAAGCTCATGCCGGAGGGCCTGAACCTGCGCCTTCCAGAAGGCGCGATAGCTCGGATGGATGCGGTCCTTCGTGACGGCGAACCACGCCTCGACATGATCCGTGACGCGATCGAGAAGGAGGTCACCCTCCGCGAGAAGACGCTCGCGAAGGGCGGGAATGAGTGAAGTTTGAGATGACCCTCCACCCCACCATTTGACCTGGAGGGGACTCTGGTCGGTCCAGCCGGCAGCTATCGACCCTTAGAAGCCTCTTTCAAGACATTCAGCGCCCCCACAGCCGGACATGGGCCTCATGCGAAGACTCGTTGTGAAGTTGATGGTTGCGATGTTGCGGCGCGCACCAACGGCTCGGGTCGTCCGACCAGGTAGCCCTGGATTGCATCGCAGCCGATCTTACGCAGAAGTTCGAGTTGTGATGGCGTCTCAACTCCCTCCGCAAGGACAGGGATGCCGAGAGCTCGAGCGATATGCGTGATGCCTTCCAAGACGGCCATGGAATGGCGGTCGGACTCCGCAGTTGCCACGAAGGAGCGGTCGACCTTGATCCGGTCCACTGGAAAGTCCCGCAGGTGCGCCAGCGACGAATAGCCCGTGCCAAAATCGTCCATGGCCACCGTCACACCAAGGCGACGAATAGCTTCCAGCATGGTCGCGATCTGCGACCCATCCTCAACAATCGCCGTCTCGGTGAGCTCAATCTCCAATCGATGGGCTGGCAGGCCGCTTTGAGACAGGGCTTGCGTCAGATGGCTGAGAAGAAGCGGCGAACGGAACTGCACGGGCGAGACGTTGACCGCGACATAGACGTCGCCGGGTAGTAACGCGATCTGACGACAGGCTTCCTGTAAGACCCAAGCGCCGATCGGAACGATCTGACCCGTCTCCTCCGCCATCGGAATGAACTGTACCGGAGAGATGGCTCCCAGCGTCGGATGATCCCAACGGATCAGCGCCTCGTATCCGATCACGTGATCATCAGTCAGTGCCAGCACGGGCTGGAACGCCAGATGCATCTCGCCCCGCTCGATCGCGGTGCGCATGTTGGTCTCGATCTGGACGCGCTCGGAAACAGCTTCCTGCATGCCACGCGTGTAGCAACTCGACCGACCCCGCCCATGCCGCTTCGACTCGTAAAGGGCCATGTCAGAGAACTGCAACAGTTCGACTGCATCGCGCGCGTCGTCGGTACAGCACATGCCGACGCTACATCCGATCGATAGGGTTATGTCGTCGATCTGGAACGGTTGAGCGATCGCCTCGATCACTTGTTCGGCGACTGCCGTCGCCTGATCGAGGTCGCCGTACACGAGGAGAGCCATCTCGTCGCCGCCCAGACGAGCCGCGAAGCCATCGGGGCCAGCGATCCGCCTCAGACGTTCAGCGACCTGGATAAGCAGGCGGTCTCCCACCGCGTGTCCATAGGTATCGTTGACAGGTTTGAACCGATCGAGATCGAGGAGGAGCAACTTGAAACGCTGCTTGGGTAAGAAGTCGCGCTCCATGCGCTCGTTCAGGGCTCTACGGTTGGGAAGCTTGGTCAGAGGATCACAGAAGGCAAGTTCTGTGATCCGGCGCTGCGCCAGACGATCTCCTGTCACATCGTCGAAAGTGACAACCGTGCCACCCGCTTCGACCGGACGGATCTCGACCTGCATGATGCGTCCGTCGTCGATCGGGTAGTCGATCGAGGTGCATCGATCGAGGGTACGCCAACTCCCAAGACGGGCTCGAGCCTGCTGGCGACGGGCATCATCCCAGCAGTGTTTGTCTCCGACGAGATCCACGATCTGGTCGACTGTCAGCCCGGTCAGATCCGTGGCATCATCAAAACCGTAGATCTCCAAATAGCGTCGGTTGTAGAGGCGCACTCGTTCATCGCCGTCGAGATACACCAGACCGTTCGACATGTTGTCGAGAGCGGTCCGCAGCACCGCTGAGTGGGCGTGTTCCTGGGCCTCGAAGCGTTGGGCGGTCAGAATCGTGAGGAAAGCTCCAAGGAACAGGACGGCAGCGCCCACTGCAGTAAAAATGCTAAGTGCGACATTCGCATGCGGAACCATGATCTGCCCTGCCACCGGCTCCAAGCTCGTTCCGGCGATGGCGATGAAGTGCGTGCCTCCAACGGCGATCGTGAAGAGTGCGCAGAACACGCGCGACGTTGCGAGACGGGGTGGCAATCCGCAAGCAAGCGCAAGACAGGACGCGCCGATGCCGGTCGCCATTGCGCTGGAAAGCGGAGAATGCAACTGGAGACAGCCTTGGATCGCCGCCATGCCGCTGTAGTGCATCGCTCCGATACCGAGGCCCGCCACGGCCCCCAAGGCAGAGCGTGAGTGCCAAGAGCGACAGATCGGCGCGAAGCTCAGTGGGCCACCCACCACGGCCACGGCCACCGAAGCCGACAGGGTCGTTGTTCCACCTTCGTAACCCAGCATCATGTCCGGCCTGTAGCCGAGCATCGCTATGAAGTGGGTCGTCCAAACACCGATCCCGGCCACAACGGCTGTACCAGCGATCCATAGCTTTCGATGTTCGAGCTTGGCCACCGGAATATTCGACGCAAGCTTGGCGACGAGCCAGCCTGCCACGACGCAAATCAAGACGGCGGTAACAACAAAGCCAAACGAATGGTCGGCAGCGAGGCGGGCGATGGTTTGCGTCATCGTGTAAGTATGCGTCCCCACATCTCACTTTTGCATGAAAGGGCACGGTATATAATTTATTCGAGGTCAGAGCTGCTCCTTCGCCCGCCGCACCTCTTCCAGTGGAATCCTGCTCCACTGCAAGTTATGCCGCTTTTCGGCCTAGGCGATAAAAGCCGCTTATATCAGCTGACGACGCGCGTGCCGTCACATCGTGCTGCGTTAGAACTCCTCCCAACCGTCATTGGCTGGACTGCCCTTGGATGCAGCACCCCCATGGCCTATGCTTCGCATCTGGGGGATCGAGCGGACAGCCGAGCGAGTTGGCGCAGTCGAATGCCTGGAAAGCGCTGAGCTCGATGCGGGCGAGTTGCGGTGTGTGCCCCCATGGCCCCGTTGGGTAGAAAATTCAGCCACAAGCACAGCGAGTTGCTCGGTCTCTGCAGATAGCGCTTGTGCAGCCGCAGTGGTCTCTTCCACCATCGCCGCGTTTTGCTGAGTGACCTTGTCCATCTGATCGGCGGCGATCGACACTTCGCGAAGGGCGACAGACTGATCGCGCGCGGCACTTGCCATTTCCGCAATCGTCTGCGCGACGCCGCCGACCTGCGCGACAATCGTCTCTAGCGAGCGACCGGACGCTGTCACCAACTCGACGCCCGAGCTGACCTGCGTCCCCGAGACAGAGATCAGTTCCTTGATCTCCTTGGCAGCCTCGGCCGAGCGCTGGGCAAGGCCGCGGACTTCCTGCGCCACCACCGCAAAACCTCGACCGGCCTCTCCTGCGCGCGCCGCCTCGACGCCGGCGTTGAGGGCTAGGAGATTCGTCTGGAAGGCGATCTCGTCGATGACGCCGATGATATTGCCGATGCGCTGTGAGGACGCCTCGATTTCGGCCATCGCCGAAACAGCCCGTGCGACGACCTCGCCACCCTTCTCCGCCTCGCGGCAGGCAACTGTGGCGGTCTGGCGTGCCGCGTCAGCCTGAGCGGCCGTTTCGCCGACGCCGCGCGTCACTTGCCCGAGCGCCGCGACGGTCTCTTCCAGGCTTGCCGCCTGCTGCTCGGTGCGCTGCGACAGGTCACTGGCTGCGATCGTGATCTCCGACAAACCGGAGCGCATTGCGCCGACGGCGCCGACGACTTGGCCGATCGTATTCTCGAGCTGCGCAACGGACTGGTTGAACTGCATGCGGATTGGCTCGAACTCGGGCGCTACAGGCTGATCCATCCTCACCGTGAGATCGCCTGCCGACAGGCGGGTGAAGCCCGCCTCAACTTGTTGGACGAAAGCGCGAAGGTCTTCGGCCTTGGCGTTGTCGATCGCCGACTGGCGATCGCGCTGCTCTGCCTGCGCTCGGCGAGCGCCGTCAGCCTCGGTGGACAGGCGCACTTTCTCTAGGCTTGCCTGCTTGAACACCTCGACCGTGCGGGCCATCGCTCCGACTTCATCACCACGTTCAGCACCCGTAACTGCAACATCGAGATGTCCTGCAGCAAGTCGATCCATTTGCTTGCGAAGCAGCGACAGTGGGTCGGTGATGCCGCGTGACGCCATGAGCCCCGCCCCGATGAGACCCAGAAGAAGTCCGGCTAGCGACAGTCCAATTGTCGTATAGATGGTAGACCAGGTTTGTGCAGTCAGTGCGCCGGAGACAGCGGCGTTGTCGCTGAGCATGCGATCGCGCAGGTCCTGATAACGTGGGACGAACTGAGCAACTGTTTCATCCATGGTAGCCAAAACGGCTTTGCCTTCATCGTCGCGATTTTGCATTCCTAGGTTGATCGCATTGCGACCTTGAACGGCGATCTCGTTAACGTCAGCGATCATATCGGAAACCGCTGGGCCGTAGACGGGAAGACTCGCGTTGATCTCGTCCAGAAATTGTCGAGTCGCTTGCATCTTCTCATCGAAGTTGGCGCTTGCAGCCTTAGCCTCGGCACTTTGGCCATCATTGGCGATGACTTTATAACCGGAGTAGGCTGCATCGCTGACGTTTCGACCTGCGCGAGCAAGTTTGACAACCGCAGGGTCGTTCACGTCGATAATCGCGGAATAGTCGCGCCCTATGCGATCCATCTGAAACGCACCATAGGTCGACAATCCCAGCCCGATTAGGCTGACGGCTGCGATCGACAGGAGAAACTTGCGGAAAATACTTGTGTTCTGAAGCACGGCGCGAACGCTCCCATCACACTGACCAAACGTCATCGTGATGGGTTTAGCCACGACACATTTACCGAACGATAATTTTTCGACGCACCTACTCCGGAAGTTTCATCTCAGAGCCCCTTCTTATGGGGCAGGTTGTCGCACCCGCCAAACAGTGGCACTTGAATACGCAGGTGACTCTGGTCAGATCATCAGCCCCTGCCTCGGATCGTACCTGGCCCGAGGTGCACGCCTGACGCGCGGATCGTAGTCCTCGAACCGTGGCGCATCTGACCGCCACATGTGGTTGTTTGCCCAACGCGCGACTGCCCGGAGCTTCTTGGCCGTCCAGTCGTGCTTGACGTGCGGGTCGCGCGTGAGCGCGTTCAGCTTCATCAGCGGCTGGCAGTACGGCTCACCACCCCACTCGATCACCTCTTGGACGCGCTGCATACACGCTTCGTAGGGTTCGTTGCCGAGCAGGGTGTAGATCTGGATCTTGCGGGCCGGAATGCCGTTCCGACGAAGGATCGCCATCGCCTC
>NZ_FOOA01000020.1 GCF_900113065.1 Aureimonas phyllosphaerae | reverse complement strand
CGTTACCTTGCGCGACCGGCTTCATCTGCACCATCGGGCGAGGCGCGGCGCGCTTGGCGACGTTCGCGGTCCGCTGGGCGGCGCGCTCGCTCTGGCGGGCATGGTTGGCGGTCGCCGCCGTCCTGAACTCGGCAATCAGGCGCGCAAGCTCGTCGGTCTCGTTCGCCAGCGTCTGCG
Source organism: Aureimonas phyllosphaerae (assembly GCF_900113065.1). Taxonomy (GTDB): domain Bacteria; phylum Pseudomonadota; class Alphaproteobacteria; order Rhizobiales; family Rhizobiaceae; genus Aureimonas; species Aureimonas phyllosphaerae. The sequence goes on along the minus strand of NZ_FOOA01000020.1, from coordinate 77,114 downwards.
CGGCCGCCGTCGCCTGCTCGACCATCGCCGCGTTCTGCTGCGTGACCTTGTCCATCTGGTCGGCCGCCGTCGACACCTCGCGCAAGGACACCGCCTGCTCCTGCGCCCGGCGCGCGATCTCCGAGACGACGCGGCTGACGTCGCCGACCTCGGAGATGATCTCGGCAAGGCTCTTGCCCGAGGCCGAGACGAGCTCGACGCCCGAGGCCACCTGCTCACCCGACGCCTGAATGAGGTCCTTGATCTCTTTGGCCGCCTCCGCCGAGCGCTGCGCGAGCCCGCGCACCTCCTGCGCGACCACCGCAAAGCCCCGACCCGCCTCGCCGGCACGCGCGGCCTCGACGCCCGCGTTGAGCGCCAGAAGATTGGTCTGGAAGGCGATCTCGTCGATCACCGAGATGATGTTGCCGATCTTCTGGGACGACTGCTCGATCGTGTGCATCGCCTCGACGGCGCGACCGACGATCTGGCCACCTCGCTCGGCGTTGCGCTGCGCACTCTCGGCACTCGTCTTCGCCTTGTCCGCATCGCGCGCCGTCTCGTTCACCGCACGCGTCACCTCACCGAGCGCGGCCACGGTCTCCTCCAGGCTCGCCGCCTGTTGCTCGGTGCGCTGGGCAAGGTCGTTGGAGGCGACGTTGATCTCCGTCAGGCCCGTGCGGATCGAGCCGATCGAGCCGACGACGGCGCCGATCGTGTGCTCGAGCTTCCCGACCGATGTGTTGAACTGGTCGCGAATGGGTTCGTAGACCGACGCTACCGGCCGGTCCATGCGCGCGGTGAGGTCGCCCACGGCCAGCCGCGAGAAGCCGGTCTCGATGTCGGCGACGAAACTCGTCAGTTCCTCGGCCTTGGCGCGATCGGCCCGCGCCTGCCGCTCCGCCTCGTCTTGCCGGCGCTCACGCTGGACGGCCGCCTGCTCCTCGAGCTGCACTTTCTCGATCGACGCCTGCTTGAACACTTCGACCGCATGCGCCATCGCGCCGATTTCGTCGGACCGCGACTGGCCCTCGACCGATGCGGACAGATCGCCGGCCGCAAGCGTGCCCATCGTACCCGTCAGCCTTTGGATCGCGACACCCAGGCGGCGTGCGAAGATCATGAAGCCGATGAGGGCAAGGGCCGAGATCGCGACGGTGCAGGCCAGCATCGTCCACATCGCCGACCTGGCGGCCTGGACGACCGGCGTGACGTTCGTCGCCAACTCGAGGACGCCGATCTTCTGGCCGGAGAAGTCGTTGAGCGCCATTCCCGTGACGGCGTACGAGACATCGCCGGCTTCGACGACATGCTCCGGCGCGTTGCCCTCGAGGACGGCGCCGAGGTCGTCTGCCGAAAGCAGGCCGCCGTTCGACAGCGTCGAGGCCTGCATCTTGAGCTGCCCATCGCTCAGGATCTGAACCGTCAGGGCGCCGTCGACGGCTTTTGCGAGATGAGCGAAGTAGTCTTCCGTCAGCATGGTCCCGACGTCGACGACGCCGACGACGGAGCTGCCGCGCCGGACCGGCGCGCTCGCAAAGACACTGACGGCGGTACGGCCCGGCTCGATGCCGGCGGTCAGCTTGCCCTCGCGCAGCGCCGTCTCGACGGTGCGGCGACGGCCCTTCATCTGGTCGCCGAACTTGTCCGGCGTGTGGATGCGGGCGACGACCGTCGTGGACGGATCGACGAATGTCATGAGCTGCAAGGAGCCGCTCGCGACGATGTCGGGCAGGCTCGCGGCATAGCGAGCGACGATCTGATCGCGCTGACCGGTCTGGATCAGGTCTGCCGTTTCCGGCTCTCCGGCGACGGCGAGGGCCAGGGCGGAGGCTGCGCGTTTCTGTGCATCGATATCGGCCAGTACGAAGCCGAGATCGTTCCGCAGTTCCGCCCGGATCGCCTCCTGGTTCATCTGCGTCTGGCGATACCAACCGAGCCCGCCGATGGCAGCACTGGCAAAGAGGACGGCCGCGAACCCGCAGGCGGTGATCGAAACCCAAAGCGGCCGCTTCACCCCGGCCCTGTACGTGGACATGTCATCCTCCCGGCGCATCTCCGGACGAACGCCAACCCGGCGTCGCAGACAGCCCGCGAGATACAAAGGACGATAGACTTATGATATCCGGCTGAAGCGGTTGTTAAGTTCGCCGCACTTACGAGCCTGCCTCATCATTTTGCAAACGCGACCGATCGGTTCCCGCCCACCGCGCCCGGCGCGCTGTTTCCCGGGCGCCCGTCGCGCCCCGATGGGGAAAGCTGCGCCCCTCGGCCTGCGGGCTACGCGGCGCCGGCGAGTTCGGACTGGAGCCGCCTGCCGAGCCCTCAGCCCGCGAGCGGCACCGTGTGGTCGGCGGACCAGGAAAGGGTCACCGGCTCCCCAGGGCTTCGCAGGCGAGCGTCGCGGTTCTGGGCGAAGATCTTCAGGCGGAGGCCGCCCGCTGCCTCCGCTTCGTAGGTGATCGCCGTTCCCGAATAGATCGAGGCCAGGATCACCGCCGACAGCTGGTTTGCCGGGGGCTGCGTGCCATGGCCGCCGTCGCCCGACGCGTCCCGGATCTCGATCTTCTCGGGACGCACGGCCAGCGTCACGGAATGGCCCGCAGGCGGCAGCGCGATGGCGCTGGCGATCCGCTGCCCGTGCGCCGAGACGGTCCCTTCCGCCTCGACGGTGCCCTGCAGGAAGTTCGTGTCGCCGAGGAATTCCGCGGCGAAGCGGTTCGCGGGACGCTCATAGACTTCGGTCGGCTCGCCGATCTGGACGATGCGGCCGCGATCGAGAATCGCCACCTTGTCCGACAGGGTCAGCGCCTCTTCCTGGTCGTGGGTCACGAAGATGGTGGTCAGCCCGCTCTCGCGCTGGATGCGCACGAGTTCGACCTGCATCTCCTGGCGCAGCCGTCGGTCGAGCGCCGAAAGCGGCTCGTCGAGAAGGAGGACGCTCGGGCGCGTGACGATGGCGCGGGCGAGCGCCACGCGCTGCTGCTGGCCGCCCGAGAGCTGCTTGGGCTTGCGGGTCCCGAACCCGGGCAGGCGGACCATCTCGAGGGCGCGCTCGACCTCGCGCCGGGCCGCCTCGCCCTTGATACCACGTCGCGCCAGACCGAAGGCGACGTTGTCGGCGACGCTCATGTGCGGGAACAGGGCGTAGGACTGGAACACCATGCCGATGTTGCGGTCCCAGACGGGAACGCTCGTCACGTCGCGGCCGCCGATCGTCACCGTCCCCCGGTCGGGGATGACGAAGCCTGCAATGATGCGCAGCAGTGTCGTCTTGCCGGAGCCCGAGGGGCCGAGGAGGCTGGTGAAGGAGCCTTGCGGGAAATGGGTGGAGATGTCCGACAGGACGTCCACCTTCCCGTAGCTCTTCGCCACTGCGGATACGTCAACGGCGGTCACGGGGGGCTCCTGGTCTGGCGAAGAGGGAGAAGAGGAGGAAGAGCACCATCGAGCCGCCGAGAAGGATCGTGCAGATCGCGTTGATCTCGGGCGTGAAGCCCTTGCGGATGGCCGAGTAGATTTCGACCGGCAGGGTCGAGAAGCCGGGCGTCGCGAGGAAGTAGGAGACCACGAACTGGTCGAGCGAGACGGCGAAGGCGAAGAGCGCCGCGCCGACGATGCTGGGCAGGAGCAGCGGCAGCGTCACGCGGAAGAAGGCGGACACCGGCCGCGAGCCGAGGCTCATGGCCGCTTCCTCCAGATCGGTGCGGATCGTCGTCAGGCCCGTGCCGACGACGAGGACGACATAGGGGATGGCCAGCGCCACATGGCCGATGAGGATCGCGTGGAACCCGCGCCCGATGCCGGTCCAGAAGAAGAAGACGAGCATGGCCGTGCCGGTGATCAGCCAGGGAATCGCGATCGGCGGCAGGAGAGCCAAGCGCAGCAGCGTCTTGCCGCGGAACTCGCGCCGGGACAGGGCAACGGCCGCGAGCGTGCCGAGGCCGGTCGCGATGGCCGACGTGATCAGCGCGATGAAGACGCTGTTCCAGCTGGAGCGCAGGAGCTTGGCGTTCTCGCCGAGCGCCGCGTACCAGTGGGTCGTGAAGCGGAAGGGCAGCGCGTAGAGCGGCGACTCGTTGAAGCCCATCGCCACCAGCACCGCGATCGGCAGGTAGAGGAAGACGAGGATCACGACGAGATAGGTGCGGGCGGCGAGTTTCACGGCGGGCCCTCCTCAGACAGCCGCGTTGCGGCGCAGGACGCCGGAGAAGGTGGCGAAGACGGCCAGCACGACGGCCAGGATGGTGAAGGACAGGGCGGCGCCGAGCGGCCAGTTGAAGGCCGCCGTGAACTGCTCCTCGATCACCGTGCCGAGCGTGACACCACGCGTTCCCCCGAGGATGCGCGGCTCCATGAAGGCGCCGATGACCGGCACGAAGATCAGGATCGCGCCCGAGATGAGGCCGGGGGCGGCCAGCGGCACCAGGATCTTGAAGAGGATCGTCCACCAGCGGGCCCCGAGGCTCGCCGCCGCTTCCAGGATCGCGTCGTCGATCGCGAGGAGCGCCACGTAGCAGGTCAGCACCATGTAGGGCAGGTAGCCGTGGACGAGGCCGAGCACGATCGCCGGGAGCGAATACAGGAAGCCGGCCGAGGGAGCGTCGGCGAAGACGGTGCGGATCGCGGTGTCGAGGAAGCCGCCCTCGCGGATCACCATGGTCCAGGAGAAGACGCGCACCAGCCCGTTGGTCCAGAACGGCAGGATGACGAGGATCAGGAGCGTCTCGCGGACGCGCCCGGCCGTCGCGCGCACGAGCGCGAGGGCCGCGAGGAAGCCGAGGACGGCGCAGATCGCGGTCGTCCAGAGCCCGATCAGGAGCGATGTCCAGGCGACGCCGACGAGATAGGGCTGGTCGATGAAGGCGCGGTAGTTCTTCAGCGTGAAGAACACCTCCTTCTTGCCCATCGGCGTCCCGCTGAGAAAGCTGAAGACGAGCATGGCGCCGAGCGGCAGGAGAACGGCGAGGGTCAGCCAGGCGTAGGTCGGCAGGAGCATGGCAACCGTCGCCATCCAGGCCGGCAGCCGCCCGGCACCCCCTCCGGCCGCGACGGGGTCGCGGCCGGAGTTGATGTCGGAGCCGATGGTGGCCTCAGCCGGCATAGGAAGCCTTCACTTCCTGCCACAGGTTGCTGAAGGCCTCGCGGCGCTCGTCGGGCTGCGGCGCCATGATCGTCATCGTGTCGAGGAACTTCGGGTCGTGGACCTTGCGGTTGAGGTCGTCCGCGGGAAGCTTGTCCATCGCGGCCGTGTTGGCGGAGGCCGGTGCGCCGACCTTGGTCGCCCAGTCGAAGTAGAAGGCGGGGTCGATCATGTAGTTGATGAAGGCGAGCGCGTTGTCCTTGTTCTCGCTCGTCGCCGGGATCGCCAGCGTGTCGAGCCAGCCGACCGCTCCTTCCTTCGGGACCACGAATTCCACGGGCAGCTTGAAGTTGCGCTTGGAGCGGACCGAGGCGCCGGACCAGTAGACGGAGAGGTCGAACTCGCCGGCCGAGAAGGCCTTGTTCCACTGGTCCTCGCTGGTCCAGATCGTCTTCACGTTGGGCTTCAAGGCCTTCAGCCAGTCGCCGACGCTCTTCAGGTCCTTCGGGTCGTTCATGTCCTGGCCGGTCATGAAGGCGCCGATGGCGACCGCCGTCACGGCGTCGTCGAAGAGACCGACCTTCCCGGCATAGGCGGGATCGGCGAGTGCACCGTAGCTGTCGGGCCGCGGCTTGCCGTCGCGCATGGCGAGCGCGTTCATGCCCCAGACCCAGGGAACGCCGTAGTGCTCGCCGTCGAGCGTGAAGTTCGGATGGTCGGCGAGCTTTGCCGGCACGCCGGCGGCGTTCGAAACCTTGGAAAGGTCGATGGCATCGAGGAGGTCTTCGGCGGTCGCCTGCTGGGTGCGGGCGCTGTTGACGACGACGACGTCGTAGGCGCCCGGGTTGGTCCGCAGCTTCGTCAGCATCTCGGACTCGGCATTGTAATAGTCGTGGACCACCTCGATGCCGGTCTTCTCCTTGAAGGCCTCGACGGCCCACTTCTCGTCGGTGCCGTAGCCCTGCCAGTTGAGGACGGTCACGGTTCCGGCCGCCCTTGCGGGGCGGATGCCCGCGCCCAGCCCCGAGATCGCCAGCGTACCGGCGCCCATGATGGTCAGGAAATCGCGTCTGTTAGGCTGCATGTCGGTCGCTCCGGTTGGATGCGGGGAAAGGTTCATGCGTCGGCGATGGGCACTCGGTTCAGGGACGGGGTCCTCTACTTCGACATCCGGCGTCGCGGTGGCCGCTTCGCCGGAATCGATCGTCTGGAGACGTTATTCCAGCACCATGTTGCGGCTTTCCACATCGATGAGCGAGATGGACACGGCCGCGATCACCAGCAGCGTCGATATGCTGAAGAGCGCCATGGTGAAGTTGGAGGCCATCAGCGGCGCGATGATGGAGGGGGCGAGAAGGCCGCCCACCCGTGCCATGGCGCCGGCCAGGCCCATGCCGCTCGCCCGCAGGCTCGTCGGATAGATCTCCGGCGTGAAGGCGTAGAGGCCGCCCCAGGTGCCGAGCAGCGAGAAGCTGAGGAGCAGCGTCGCACCGACGACGAGCGCCGGGGTCGAGCCGAAGCTGTAGAGCAGGCACCCGACGGCACTCAGCATGAGGAAGCCGACGAGCGTCGGCTTGCGGCCCCACTTCTCGACGCCGTAGGCCGCGAGGAAGAATCCCGGCAACTGCACCAGGGCGACGATCACGAGGAACATCTGCCCGCGCATGAAACCGAAGCCCTCCGAGGCCAGGCGAACCGGCAGATACACGAAGATGCCGTAGTAGGAGATCGACACCAGGGTCCAGGCGATCAGGAGCACGACGGTGCGCCGGCGCAGGACGCTGTCGAAGAGCGCGGCGATCGACTTCTTCTCCATCGTCTCCGGGCGCAGGTCGCCGATCGTCCGGGTCGAGCCGTTCGTCTTCGCCATGCGCTCCAGAACGCGCTTGGCCTCGTCCGAGCGGCCCACCTTGTTGAGGTAGAGCGGCGATTCCGGCACGAACAACCGCAAAGCGATGCCGATGACGGCCGGCACCCCGGTGCAGAAGAAGATGGTACGCCACGCCTCGCCGCCCTGCGATCCCGCATAGAGGGCGACGATCGCCAGCACGATCGTGCCGACCGCCCAGAAGGATTCCAGAAGGACGAGCCAGCGGCCGCGTCGATGCGAGGGCAGGAACTCGGCCATCATCGTGTAGTCCACGGGCAGGGTGCCGCCGACCCCGATCCCGGTCAGGAAGCGCAGCGCGAGCAGCCAGCCGAAATCGGGGGCGAAGGCGCTCGCAATGCCGAACGCGGCGTCGATCAGGACCGTGATCATCAGGCAGTTCCGCCGACCGATCCGGTCGGCCAGGCGACCGAACACGAAGGCGCCGATCAGCATGCCGACGAAGAACAGGGTGCCCGTCTGTAGGGCCTGGGGCACCGTGATGCCGAAGCTTGCCGCAATGGACGGCGCCGTGAAGCCGATGGCCAGGACCTGCATGGCGTCGGCGGCCCAGACGAGGCCAAAAATGACGAAGAGTCGACGCTGGAAGGCCCCCACGCCGGCGGCCTGGATGCCCTGTTCCACGGATATGGTCTGCGCCATGGTTTGATCCCCTGCGATTGCGGTTCATCTGTAAGGCATGCGCGACGATGTGCCGAAGCCGGGATGCGGCGGCCGAGCGTCGTCGCCTCCGCCCGCTCGGGAGCGGACGGGCAACCCCTTCTGTGTTCGACCCGCGAAGAGCGCCTTCCCTGCGCCTCCCCCGTTCGCGTCAGGCCGAGCGGCGCAGTTCCTTCACCACGATGTCGCCGTCGACGACGATGGCCTCGTCGTCGAGGAAGAGGGAGCAGCCGCGCATCGGGATGTCGAGATGGCAGGCCGTGTCGTTGGGGCCGCCGAGCTCGTTGTTCGGGCCGGTCGAGAACATGACGTTGCCCCAGAAGGAGCGCGGCTCCATGCCCATGCCGCCCGGGAATTCGCCCGGCACCAGTCCGTGCCACTTGGCGTTGGGGTTCATGCCCCAGCCGACATGGCTCATGCCCATGCCGCGCGGGTCGTTGAAGCCGTCCATGTAGGATTTGACGAGCTCGGCCTCCAATCCGCCGCGGATGTCGCGCACCCAGCCCTTCTCGATCGTGTAGGTGATCGGCTCGCGCACATAGACGTTCTGCGGCAGGAGGATGTCGCCCGGCGCCACGACGATCTGACCGTCCACGCCGTCGTCGTCGCCGCCGGTGAAGACGAAGCCGGACGGCCAGTGGTCCCAGCGGCCAGGCTCGTCGGTGCAGGCGTATTCGGTGATCGTCGGATAGGTGTTGAGCTTGTAGGTGACGTCCGTGCCGTGCCGGGAGGTGATGCGCATCACCTTGGCCTTGGCGAGGATCTCGCCCGCGATCTCCACCTTCTCGCGCAGCTCCTTCGTCGGCAGCATCCGGGCCAGAAGCTCCGGCGGCTCGACCGCCGTGAGGATACGCGTCCCGGCCGCCTGGATGGCGAACTGCTCAGGGCTGAAGAGCAGGAACACGCAGTCGATCAGCATGTCGCAGTTCTTCAGCGCCTCGACCGCGTCGGGCAGCGCGGCAAGGCCTGTGACGCCGACGTTCCAGCCGCCGGTCGGCAACGGCGCCGGCAGGCGCATGTGATACATCCGCGCCCCAAGCCGCTGGCCGGCGGCCATGAAGGCGTCGGCATAGTCGAGCCGGTCGGCGCCTTGCGTCAGGACCACGAGTTTCTCGCCCTCGTGGACGCCGGACATCTTCAGCTGATGCAGGCAGATTTCGGTGAAGCTCGCGTGATCCATGTCCGGTCTCCTGATGCCTGAAGGGTCTGAGGTCTCAAACGGATGGAGGGCCGGCGCGCGCCGCCTGAATGCGCGCGAGCGCCTCCAGCGCCTCGTCCAGCGTGACGACGTCGCCGTACTTGGCGTCGATGTCGAAGAGGTTCGCCTCGTGCGGGGCCTCGTGCCGGTCGCCGACGCAGTCGCGGACGACGATCGTGCGGAACCCGTGCTGGACGGCGTCGACGGCGCTGGCGCGGATGCAGCCCGACGTCGAGCAGCCGGCGAGGACCACCGTGTCGATCCCCTGCGCATGCAGCATGGGGGCGAGACTGGTGCCGAAGAAGGCGCTGGCATACTGCTTGGTGAAGACCGGCTCGCCCGCGACCGGCTCGACGCCGTCGCAGAACTCGGCCAGCGGATTGCCGGCCACCATCGCGGTCATGACGGGCGACTTCCTGACCCACACCCCGCCATCGGCGCAGCCGGGGGCGTGATAGAGGATGTTGGTGTGGATCACCGGAACGCCGTGCCGGCGCGCGGCGGCCAGAAGGCGCGGCGTCTCGGCCACCGCCCTGACGACGCCGGGGGCATAGAGCGGCGCCCCGGCCTCCGTGTAGGCCTTCATGAAGTCGATCACGAGAAGCGCGGGCGCCCGGCCGAAGCCGATGCGGTTTCCCCAGACGCCCCTGTAGTTCTCGGAAGCCGCCGGATCCATCGCGCCGCTCCTCAGTAGGCGCCGGAGAGGAGCGCGCCGGCGCCCGGCACGATGCGCTCGAGGCCCAGCTCGTCGAGCATCCGGTAGGTGGTGGCGACCGCCGCCGACAATGTCGGCTTGCCCGTCAGCGCCTCGACCCTTGCGATGCTCGGCAGCGAGGGCATCTGCACGCAGGCCGACAGGACCACCGCATCGACGCCCGACGTGTCGAGCCCGGCGACGATCCCCGGCAGGTTGGCAGGGTCGTGCGCCGCCACTTTCAGATTGTCCGAGATCTCCAGCGCCTCGTGGGTGACGACCTCGATGCCCTCGGCCTCGATATAGTCGATCACGAGCTTCGTCAGCGGCTTCATGTAAGGGGCGACCAGCGCGATGCGCCGCGCCTTCAGGACATCCAGCGCCTCGACCAGGGCGCCGGCGCTGGTGACGACCGGGGCCGGCGCGCCGTTTTCGGCGGTGACCTTCGACAGGCGGGCCTGGCTCTCGCGGTGGTAACCGTGGCCCATCGCCATGATGGCGACGAGGCAGGCATAGCCGAGGACGTCGACCCGCGCGTCGGACAGCTCCAGCGCGCAGCGGTCGGACTGGGCGTCCATCGCGGCGAGCTCGTCCCTGGTGACGTGCTTCATGCGCATGCGCGCCGAATGAAAGGTGAAGCGCTCGGGCCGGATCAGCTGGCGCGCGGCCAGCATGGCGGGAATCTCGGTCTCCATCGTGATGTTGGAGCTCGGTACGATCTGGCCGATGCGGAAGGTTCGGGTGCTCATGGATCAGGCCCGCGCGAGAGAGGTGCCGAGAAGCGTGTCGAGGGCGCGAAGGAAGCCTTCGAGGTCGTCCCAGGGGATCATGTGGCCGGCGTCGGGCACGCGCGCCGTGCGGATCGCGGGATTGAGCCTTGCGATCTCGGCCTCGTCCTCCGCCTCGATTACGCCGCCGCGACCCGCGATCATCAGGACCGCAGGCACCGGCAGGGCCGGCAGGTCCCGGTGGATGTCGTCGGTGTGGAAGCCCTCGAAGGCGGTGACGATCGCCGGCTCGTAGCAGGTGTGCAGCCATTCGGCGCGCAGCGCGAGTTGCTCGGGCGTCCAGGTCGGGCAGAAGGCGCGCATCGCCTCGGCATCCATTCCCTCGACGGCCTGGCGGATGGAATCGACGTACCAGGGCAGCTTGGACGGGTAGGCGCGCCGGCCCGGCCCCGACACGGGCGGGTCCACCAGCACGAGACGCTTCATGCCGGCGGCGTTGCGGCTCGCCGCGCGGATCGCGATCCGGGCCCCCATCGAATGCCCGAGCACCGTCGCGTCCGCAGAGCCCAGAGCGGCGATCAGCGCCGACAGGTCGTCCGCCATGGCGTCGAGCCCGTAGTCGAGACCCGGCCCCGTGGAGGACAGGCCCCGCCCGCGCACGTCCACGACATAGGTGTCGAACCCTTCGGCCAGGCGTTCGGCGACGAAGCCCCAGGTGATGGCGGGACTGGTGATGCCGGGCACGAGGACCAGCGGCTCGCCCGCGCCTCGATAGCGCAGGATGTGCTGGCGGATGCCGTTGGCGCGGATGTTGAAGCCTTCGGGGGCGATGGGGCTCATGCTGCCACCCCGCTTTCGCTGCGCAGCGGCACGTTGAAAATGTCGTAGCCGAAGACCCAGGCCGGATTCTCCTGCGTGCGCAGCCACGTGTTGGCGTTGGACACGGCCTGCACGCGGGAGGCGCGCTCGCGCCGGTTCGCCTCGTAGAGACGGAACGCGGTGGCGTGATCGGAGAGGCCCGTCTCGGACAGGCAGCGGGCCAGCATCGCCCCGTCCTCGATCGCCATGGCCGCCCCTTGCGCCATGTGCGGCTTCATCGGATGGCAGGCGTCGCCGAGCAGCACCAGCCGCCCGCGGCTCCACAGCGGCAGCGGGTTCCGGTTGAGGAGAGGCCACTTGGTGACCTCGGTGGTCGCCTCGATCAGCGCCTGGACGACCGGGTGGTAGCCGACGAAGGCCTCGCGCATCTCCTCGCGGCTCGAGGGCGCGAAGGCACCGTCGAAGTCCCAGGCGGGATGCGGCACGCCGGTCACATAGTAGTATTCGTGCCCGTCGGCCGTCGTGTCGTAGACCATCATGTGGCGGTCGTGCGTCCACCATTTCACGCAGGCCTCGAAGTCGAGGCCCGTCCTGCGCAGGGCATCCTTGTCGAGAAGCGCGCGATGGCCGACCCAGCCGCTGTAGTTCGGCTTCTCGTCGCCCAGCAGCGTCTCGCGGATGCGCGAGTTGATGCCGTCCGCCCCCACCACGATGTCGGCGCGGGCGCGCGAGCCGTCCGCAAAGGCGAGGTCGACGCCCGAGCCGTCCTCCTCGATCGATGCGAGGCGCTTGTCGAAGTGAAGCGTGCCGGGCTGAAGGGCCGAGACCTGGAGCGCGTGAAGGTCGCCGCGATGCACGGTGAGATAGGGCGCGCCGTAGGTCCTGAGGGCATGCTCGCCGAGCGGGATGCGCGAGAGGTACTCGCCGGTCTCGCCGTCGCGCGAGAACCAGAAGTCCGGCTTGGACCCGATGGCGACCAGTGCGTCCTCGATGCCGATGCGCCGGAAGATCTTGAGGACGTTCGGGCCCATGTGGATGCCGGCGCCGACGCGCGAGAAGGCGGGAGCCTGCTCGTAGACGTCGACCTTGAAGCCCGCCTTCTGCAACAGGGCGGCAGCGGCGACACCGCCGAGTCCGGCGCCCACGACGGCGATGCGGGATCCTGGCTGCATGGTTGCGTCACTCCGTTCGAGGCCGTCATGCAAGACGACCGGACACCCCATTGATTGAGCGTGTACGCTACAAATGCAAGAGGAAATTTTATGCTGCGACTGCATAAATCGTCATCGCATCGCACAATTGCGGCGCATATCAACCATTCTATGCTCGATTGACAGTATCGCACTTTGTCGCAATCATAGCGCTTACGCTCTAAATAATCGATCCCATGTTCGCTGCTCACAGCCCGATGCCCCGATCCCCGATGCCGGCCACCCCCTCCTGTCCGCATGTCCTTGCGGTTCCCTCGCGGGAGCGGCATGAGGGAGCCGCCGGCCATGCTCCGATGGGCTCCCCGGTGCTCGGACGATCGAAGGACGGACATGCAGGACGCACATCACGAGCCGGCCGCACAGGACGCCGCGCCCTACGACTTCACCCAGCAGGTCGGATATCTTCTGCGCCGGGCCTACCAGCGCCATCTCGCGATCTTCCAGGCCGAAAGCGCCGACGGCCAGCTCACGGCCGTCCAGTTCTCGACGCTCTGCGCCCTTCGCGACAACGGCGCGCTGTCGCAGGGCGAGCTCGTGCGGCACACGGGTATCGACCAGGCGACGATCCGCGGCATCGTGGATCGCCTGCGGGGCCGGAGCCTCGTCGCCCTGTCGAAGGATCCGGAAGACGGCCGCAAGGTCATCACCGGGATCACCCCGGCCGGGCTCGCCCTCCTCGACGAGATGGTGCCCCGCGCCAGGAGGATCACCGAGCTGACGATGGAGCGTCTCAACCCCGCAGAACGCATGGCCCTGATCCACACGCTTCGCATCCTCGCCGACGTGGACGCGGCCCCCTGACAGATGGGCCGGCCTCGGCCAGCGGGCCTGCCCGATGAGCCCGGCAGCCCGGCCCTTCCAGCTGATCGTTAACGGCGAGAGCGTCCGCGTCACCGCGGCGCCCGACACGCCCCTCCTCTACATCCTGCGCAACGACCTCGCCCTCAATGGCCCGAAATACGGCTGCGGCCTCGGCGAATGCGGCGCCTGCGCGGTGCTGGTCGGCGACCGTGCCGTGCGGTCCTGCACCCTGCCCCTCGCCGACCTCAACGAGCGCGCCGTCACCACGCTGGAGGGTCTCGGGACGGCGGCCGCGCCCCATCCGGTCCAGGCCGCCTTCATCGCCGCCCAGGCCGCCCAGTGCGGCTACTGCCTGAACGGCATGATCATCGCGACCGTCGCGCTCCTGCGGCGCGACTCGAGCCCGAGCGAGGGGGCGATCCGCCAGGCGCTGCGCCATCACCTGTGCCGCTGCGGCACGCACATGGAGATCCTGGCGGCCGTTCGCGCCGCGGCCCGATCGACCAGCGCGGAGACCGCATCATGACGTCGACGACGGAGAGGAACGTGCCGAAGGGCCTTTCGGTGGTGCGCCCGGGCGCACGGGCAGACGGCACGGACGAATTGTTCCTCGTGATCGGGGAGGACGGGCGCGTAACGGCCTATAACGGGCATGTGGATCTGGGCACCGGCATCCGCACCGCCCTGGCCCAGATCGTCGCCGACGAGCTCGATGTGGCCTTTGCCGACGTCACCATGGTGCTGGGATCGACCGCGACCGGCCCGAATCAGGGCGCGACGATCGCCAGCGAGACGATCCAGGTGACGGCCGAGCCCCTGCGCGCCGCGGCGGCCACTGCCCGTGCCCACCTCCTCGGGCGCGCCGCCATCCGCCTCGGCCACCCCGTCGAGGACCTGTCCGTCGAGGATGGGATCGTCGGCACGCGCGACCCCGGCAACGCCTACGTCTCCTATGCCGACCTCCTCGCCGGGGACGGCGTGCGGCTTCCGATCGACCCGGCCGCCCCGCTCAAGTCGGTCGAGGACTACCGCATCGTCGGAACCGCGCAGCCGCGCACCGACATTCCCGCCAAGGCGACCGGCACCTTCGTTTATGTCCACGACGTGCGCGTGCCCGACATGCTGCACGGCCGCGTCGTGCGCCCGCCCTATCTCGGCTTCGACAGCGGCCCGCACGTCGGCGCCAGCCTCATCCACGCCGACGAGGCGTCGGTCTCCGCGCTTCCCGGCTTCGTCGCGCTGGTCGTCGTCGGCGACTTCGTCGGCGTCGTCGCCGAGCGCGAGGAGCAGGCGATCGAGGCGATGCGCCGGCTCAAGGTGCGCTGGCGCACGCCGCCCGAGATCGCCGATCTCGGCCGGCCCGAGGCGGCGCTGCGCGACCAGCCCTCCACGGCTCGGCGCCTTGCCGACCGGGGCGACGTGGAGCGCGCCCTCGAGGCCGAAGCGACTCTGGAGCGGACCTATGTCTGGCCCTACCAGATGCACGCCTCGATCGGCCCGTCCTGCGCCGTGGCCGACTGGAGCGGCGATGGCCTGACCGTCTGGTCCGGCACGCAGAACCCCTTTCCCCTGCGCGCCGACCTCGCCCGCCTTCTCGACATGGCCGAGGACCGGATCACCGTGGAGCGACTGGAGGCGGCCGGCTGCTACGGCCGCAACTGCGCCGACGACGTGACGGCGGACGCCGCGCTCCTGTCGCGCGCGGTCGGGCGCCCCGTCCGGGTCCAGCTGACGCGCGAGCAGGAGCACGCCTGGGAGCCGAAGGGCGCCGCGCAGGTCGTGGACGTGCGCGGCGGGCTGGACCTCGAAGGCGGCCCCGCCCTCTACGACTTCGAGACGCGCTACCCCTCGAACCTCGCCCCGACGCTGCCGCTCATCCTGACCGGCAAGGTCCCGCCGGTGGCGGACACGCTGCAGATGGGCGATCGCACCGCGATCCCACCCTACACCTTCCCGAACCTGCGCGTGACCGTCCACGACATGCCGCCGATCGCGCGCGCGTCCTGGTTCCGGGGCGTGTCGGCGATGCCCAACACCTTCGCGCACGAATCCTTCATCGACGAACTGGCGACCGCCGCCAAGGTGGATCCCGTCGAGTACCGCTTACGCTACCTCACCGATCCACGCGCGATCGACCTCGTGCGCGCCACGGCCGAGCGCGCGAACTGGGTGCCCCATACCGAGCCCTTCACGCACGGGAGCGAGGGCGACATCCTCTACGGCCGGGGCTTCGCCTATGCCGTCTATGTCCACGGCAAGTTCCCCGGCACCGCAGCGGCCTGGGCGGCCTGGGTGGCGGACGTGGCGGTCAACCGCACGACCGGCGAGGTCGCCGTGACCCGCGTCGTCTGCGGCCAAGACACTGGGCAGGTGGTCAATCCGGACGGCGTCCGCCACCAGATCCACGGCAACGTCATCCAGTCGACCAGCCGGGTCCTCAAGGAGGAGGTTCGCTTCTCGCAGACGGGCGTCGCCGCGCTCGAATGGGGCGCCTATCCCATCCTCCAGTTTCCCGACGTGCCGGACATCGACGTCCTGATGGTGCCGCGCCCCGACGAGCCGCCGCTCGGCGCCGGCGAATCCGCCTCCGTGCCGAGCGCGGCGGCGATCTGCAACGCCGTGTTCGATGCGACGGGCGTGCGCTTCCGCGAATTGCCTCTGACGCCAGAGCGCGTGCGAACCGCGCTCAATCCCCTGCCGCCGCCCGATACGGCCCCGGTCAGGGCACGGCGGCGCTGGACTTGGCCGATCGCGGGCGCGCTCTTTGGCTCGATCGCCGCCGGCGCGGCGATCCTTCCCTTCCCCGGCGCCATCGCCCCGGTCCCGAAGCCCGGCCCCGACGTGTTCTCGGCGGCGACGATCGAGCGCGGGCGCCAGGCGGCCGCCCTCGGCGCCTGCAACGTCTGCCATGCGGGGACCGGCGGCGAGGCCTTTGCGGGGGGACGCGCGCTGGAGACGCCGTTCGGAACGGTCTATGCCACCAACATCACCCCGGACGAGACGACCGGCATCGGCGGCTGGAGCTATCCGGCCTTCGAGCGGGCGATGCGGCAGGGCGTCTCGCGCGACGGCCATCACCTTTATCCCGCCCACCCCTATACGTCCTTCGCCAAGGCGAGCGAAGCGGACCTTCAGGCGCTCTACGCCTATCTCATGGTCCAGGAGCCGGTCGCCTCGACGGCTCCACCGACCGCGTTGCGCGCGCCCTTCAACATCCGTCCTCTCATGGCCGGATGGAACGCGCTGTTCCACTCCGCAGCGGGTGCACCGACGGATGCGGCTCAGGGTGCCGAATGGAACCGCGGCGCCGAGCTCGTGGAAGGGCTCGGCCATTGCAGCGCCTGTCACAGCCCGCGCAACGCGCTGGGCGGCGAGGTCGGCGGCAAGGCGCATCTGGCCGGCGGCGAGGCCGACGGCTGGCACGCGCCCTCCTTGCGCGGCGGCGAGGCGCCCGTCGCCTGGACGCGCGAAGCGCTCTACGATTACCTGCGCGACGGCCGATCGGCCGAGCACGGCAGCGCCGCGGGTCCGATGGCCCATGTGGTCGCCTCGCTGGCCGACCTGCCCGACGCCGACATCCAGTCGATGGCGACCTATCTCGCGTCGCTGGGCGGACCGCCGACGCGTTCAAGCGAGGCCCAGGCGCAGGTGAAGCAAACGATCGCGGCGAGCGAGGCCGCCGCCGTCACGGCCGCGGTCGCGGCACCCGCCGGCGCGCGCATCTTCGAGGGCGCGTGCGCCACCTGCCATGCGCCGGGCGAGCCCGCCGCGCCGCTCGCCCTCAACGTCAATCTGCATTCGGCCGGACCCGGAAACGCCATCCGGGCGGTCCTGTCGGGCGTGCCCGCCCATCGGGGGCTGGCGGGCGAACCGATGCCGGGCTTCGGCGCGGCGCTCGACGACCGTGCGATCGCCGACCTGATGGCCTATCTTCGCGCACGCTTCGCGCCCGACAAGCCGGCCTGGATGGATGTGTCCGGCGCGGTAGGCGCGGCGCGCGCTGCGCCCCATTCCTGATCGAACGCGTTCGGATCGCCCCCACATGTTTCTCGACAAGTCCGTCCCCCTCGACAGCGCCTGGAACACATGGTCCGAGCGCCCCGGCGAGTTCACCTTCCTGCCGCTCGGCGTGCGCATCGCGCCCGTCCTCTATTCCGCCAAGGCGGGCCATGCGACTGCGATCCGCGCGCCCGACGAGATCCAATTCGGAGCGCACGGTCTGCGCGGCGAGACGGTCGCCTACGAGACGCACTTTGCCGACACCCGCGTCGCCTTCTGCACCCACAAGCCCGATCCGTTCGTCCTGCGCGGCCGCTTCGAGACGCTAGAGGCCGGCGAATGGGGCCTGCGCTACTGGGTCACGTTCGGCATCTCGGCCGAGGATGGCAGCACGGTGCACTACGACCCGCGCACGGGCGTCGCGGTTGTGGAGGTGGATTTCCGCTTCGTCGCCTTCGCCGCCGACGACATCCCGGCGCTCGCAACCGGCCACGAGTCCTTCGCGGCGCTGGTCGAGGATTTCGACCAGAACGGCTACTTCGACAAATCGACGCGCGCCGACGCCGCCCCGCTGATGGCGCTCCGCTTCAATCTCGAGATGACCCCGCGCCTGGCGTTCGCTGCCGCGGTCGCCGACACGCGCGATCTGGCCGTCGCCAAGGCATGTGCGGCGCTCGCCGGCGACATCCCGAATGCCCCGACACTCCACGCCGGCCGCCATGCCGGTGCGCTCGACGCCGTGCGCGACGTGATCGGCTGGAACACCGTCTACGATCGGCTGAACCGGCGTCCCACCACGACCGCCAGCCGGATCTGGGGGCTGGGCGATGCGGTCTGGTACAACGACCAGTGCTTCGCCGCGCTGATGGCCGGACTGCTCGATCCGGCGCTCGCGCGGCGCAACTTCGACGTGGCGATGGGAAGCGCGACGCCGCAGGGCAACATCGCCTGCCTCGTCAACCCGAAGGACGCCTGGGTCGATCGCACGCAGGCGCCCCACGGCGCCTTCGTCGCCTGGATGATCTTCCAGCGCACGGGCGACCGCGCGTTCCTGTCCGATGTCTTCGACGCGCTGGCGCGCAACCAGCTCTGGTGGCGTGCGAACCGCGATCCGGATGGTCGCGGCCTCGTGTCCTGCGGCACGTCGGACGTCGGCGACGCGATGTATCGCGGCACGGCCTTCGGTGCGCGCAACGAAACCGGCATGGACAATTCGCCGACGCACGACGAGGCGCGCTACGATCCGGCGACCCGCACCCTCTCGACGCTCGACGTCGGCCTCAACTCGGCGCTGGCGCTCGACGCCGAGATGCTGGCGCTGATCGCCGCCGAGATCGGCCGGCGAGATGAGGCCGAACAATTCGCATCGCTCGCCGACGAGACGCGCGAGTTGATTCGCCGGGAGCTCTGGGACGAGGCGCGCGGCCTCTTCGCCAACCGCCAGCGCGACGGCGGCTTCGTGCGCAGCGTCTCGCCGACGAGCTTCTTCCCGCTCCTGTGCGGAGCCGCCGACGACGCGCAGGTCCGGCGGCTTCTGACCCATCTCGACGATCCCGCCATGTTCGGCGGCCGCTACCCGCTGCCCAACGTCTCGCGCGACGACCCCGCCTATGCCGAGCAGATCTACTGGCGCGGCCGCATCTGGCCCAACGTCAACTGGCTCGTCTGGCAGGGCCTGCGGCGCTACCGGCTCGACGCGCAGGCCTCGAGCCTCGTCGCGCGCAGTTTCGCGATGTTCGAGGAATCCTGGGCGTCGCACCGCTGGTGCGGCGAGAACTACGACGGCGATACGGGCCGGATCGACGAACGCCCCGGCAACGACCCTTTCTACACCTGGGGCGCCATGCTGCCGCTGATGGCCGTCGGCGACATCATGGACATCGGTCCGTGGGGCGGGTGGGAGCTCGTCAACGACGGGCAGCCCGTGCGCCTCGGTCCGATCATGAGCCCGGCGGGCCCCGTGAGCGTCGCGGTCGAGGACGGGCAGATGCGGCTTCTGGGGGCCGATGGCCGAGCGATCTTCGAGACCTCCTATCGCGGACGCCTGCGCAGGATCAGGGTGGACCCGTTCCTCGTCTCGGTGACCTTCGCCGAGGGGGGCGATGCGTTCGCGTTCCGGTTGGGCCCCGAGGCGTCCCGCCGGCTGGTCGCCGTGCGCCTTCACGGAGTGGCGACGACGACGCGGCTCGAGGATGGCCACCACGTCGCCGATCTCGGGGGGGTCGAGGCCGGCGCCCGGCTCGACTGGCATCTGGCCCCGGCGGATCCCGCGTGACGGGACCGCAGCCGGACTGGTTCGAGAACCCGGCGACGCGTTTTCGGACGGCCGCCTTCTGGTTCTGGCACCGCATCCCGACCGACGACGAGATCGCGGCACAGCTCCGCGACATGCGGGACAAGGGCATCGGCTGCGTGATGATCCAGGCCCGGCCGGCGCTCGATCTCTCCGCCTACCTGTCGCCCGCCTATCTCGCGGCCTTCCGCAGGGCATGCGCGACGGCAAAGGATCTTGGGATCGCGGTCACGATCTACGATGAATACGGCTGGATGTCCGGCCACGGCGGCGGTCGGACCGTGGACGGCGCGGACCATCTGCGCGAGCGCCACATGTTCTGGGCGACGGCGCCGGTCGGATCGGCGCTCGCCATCAGCGCGATCGGGTCGCCGTTCCTCGACTTCCTCGGCGATGTCGGCCGCACCTGGATCTACGAAGGCGCCTCCGCGGTCTGGGGCGACTGGCGGGCGATCGCCGCCGTCGCCCACCCGCCCGTCATTCGCGACGAGGCGGACCTCTGCTTCCTCGGGCACGCGTTCGAGGTCCGGCCGGACGGAAACGACGGGTGCCGCATCGAATGGCCCGCCCATGCCGACCTTCCGGCCGACTGGCAGGTGACGGTCTTCGTGTCGGCCCGATGCCTGACGTCGAGGCTCGTCAACTATCTCCTACCCGAAACGGCCGAGCGCTTCGCCGAGGTCGTCTACGCGCCCCTCCTGGAAGCGGCCGCGGGCGCTGCGGACGGCTTCTTCTTCGACCATCCCTATGCCGGTTTCCACACCTGGAAGGAGCACGAGGGCGCCATCGGCAACAGCCTCCTGTGCGACGGCCGCCCGGCAACCGCCGACGAGATCGCCGCGCTCCTGTCGCTCGTTCATGACGTCGGGGCGCGGACGGGTACGTTGCGGGCGGGTTTCCTCCGCGCCTATGCCGAGCGCCTGCACGAGGCCTTCTTCGGCACCCTCGCACGCTGGACGCGCGAGCGCGGCGTCGGCTTCACCGGGCACGAACTCCTCACCCATGTCGGCGGCTGGGCGGTGCACGGCGGGCCGAGGGGCATCGACCCGCGCGTCATGCCCGGCGTCGATCATTTCGGCGTCGACGCCTTCCGAACCGAGACGGCCGTGGACGCCGCCGACTTCGCGCCGCAGATCGCGGCGAAGTTCGGCGACAGCGTCGCGCGCGCCAACGGGCGTCGGCGCTGCACGATCGAGCAGTATGCCACCGGGCGGGAAGCCGGTAGACCGACGCTGGCGGGCCAGTGGGACCTGACCCCGCAGCGGTTCCGCGTGCAGGCGATCCGGCACCTCCTTCTCGGGGCCCGCCGCATCCTTCTCCATGCCGTCAACGTGACCGACGGCTTCGATCGCGACGAGCGACTCCTTGCCAACCCGCGCTGGGACTTTCCTCCGGCCTACAACTTCCTGCCGTGGTGGGACGATTGCGGCCCGATCTTCGACGAACTGTCGCGGCTGTCAGCCTTTCTGGAAGACGGCGAGCCCGTGCGGTCCGTCGCGCTCCTCTACCCGCTGGAGACGATCCGGGCCGAAGGGCCGGCGCATGCTTGCGGCCGGCATTTCGGCCTGTGGGCCGAGGCGCTGTCGCAAGCCGGCATCGGCTACGATATCATCGACGAGCGCCAGCTCCCGTCTGCGCTTTCGCCGGATGCGGGCTACGAGGTGCTGGTGCTGCCGGCCGTCAGCGTCCTGGCGGAGGGTCCCGGCGCCGGCCACATCCGCGATTTCGCGCGCCGGGGACGGCAGGTCGTCTGCTCCGGCGGGCTGCCGAAGGGGCTGGAGGACGTGGCCAGCATCGGCCCGCCCCTCGCGGCCATGCCCGCGTCGCGCGCAGAGCCCTACCACCTCGCGGGCTGCGAGGCTGCGAGCATCCGGGCGCGAGTCGCCGCGCTGCCGCGCTCCGACCTTGACATGCGCTTCGGGGACGAGGGACCGACCTGGTCCTCGATCGCACGCGTCGGGCCAGACTGGCGGCTGGCAGCCCTCAACGACGCCGATCATCCGAGGCGGCTGGAGCTGACGGGCCTTCCCCCGAGGCCCCAGATCGTGATTCTCCACTCCTCGACCATCGGTGCCGATCGCGTCGAGATCGCCGGGCGAGGCGACGGCACGGCGTCTCTCTTGGTTCCGGCCTTCGGCGTCGCCTGCCTCGTCGTTTCCGCGGGGAAGACGGCCGGCGAGCGGGAAGCCGGAAGCCGTCCCTCCCGGGTCCCGTCATCCTCCGGCGACGTCATCGACCTCGCGGACGGATGGACGCTCGAACTTCCGGGTCTCGCGCCGGTCCCCATCGCCGTCGACCGAGGCTGGGAGGCTCAGGGCTTCCCGTTCGTCTCGGGAACAGGCCGCTATCGACGGTCGATCGTCGTCCCGGGCGGGCCGGAGGGAACCCGCTGGTTCCTCGAACTCGCCGGCGTGGAGGTATCGGGCGAGATCTGGGTCGACGGGGTCTGTCTCGGCCGGCTGCTGCAGGGCCCTGCGCGCTTGCTGCTGCCGGGAAGATCCGGCGACACGCTTTCGCTCGAGATCCGCGTCCGCAACACCGCCGCCAACCGGTATCACGAGGCCATGTCCTTCTCCGCCGAGGACCTACCGCCCTCGGGGCTGACATCTCCCCCGCGGCTGAGGGCGACGCGGGAGCCTTGACCCGGCGGTCCGCGGCGGGCGCACGCCGACGCGTCGGGTCGATCATCGTCGCGCGTCCTCGCTCGCCGCATCGACCTGCGCTTCGATGGCCGCCTTGTCGACGACGGACCAGACCCGGTGGATCTTGCTGCCCCGGAACTCGTAGAAGACGTTCTCGGCGAAGGACACCCTTCGCCCCTCCACCTTCAGGCCGAGGAACGCGCCGCGAGGGTGGCAGTCGAACCGGAGCCGTGCGGCAACGCGGGGCGGCTCGCAGACCAGCGTCTCGATGCGGAACGCGAGGTCGGGGATGTCCGCATGGTCCTTGACCAGCATCTCCCGGTAGCCGGCGAGACCGAGAGCGCGGCCGTTGTGTTCGATGTCGTCGGCCACGAAATCGCCGAGCGACGGCCAATCGCGCGCGTTGAGACAGGCGATGTAACCCTTGTAGAGATCAGGCATCGGGGGATCGACAGGCAATGGAGGTCCTCACGGTTGCGGCCTTCCGACCGTCGATGGCGTGCCGCGAACCTAACGCGGCAGCAGGATGCCGGCGATCCTCCAGTCGGACGGCTGGTGCGGGAGGCTGCCGTCGGCGATAAGTGAGCGGCACGGCGAGCACCCGGCGGACAGGCAGGCAGCAGCGATGGACCACGGTTCCCCGCGGGGGCAGCGAATGGAGCGCGTCTCGTTCAACCGGCCGCTCGGTCACGGCGGGCTCGAGACGATGGCGGCCCACTATGTGCGCCAGACCTTCAAGCCCCACGCCCACCCGGAATATCTGATCGGCGTCATCACCGGCGGCGTGCACGCGGTCTGGTGCCGCGGCGAGCAGCATACGGTCCTGCCGGGAACGGTGATGTCGATGCGGCCGGGCGACGTCCACCACGGAAATGCCGCCGTCGAGGCCGGCTGGGTCCAGCGGATGCTCTACATTGACGAGGACACGATGGTGGAGATCATGGGGGACCTCCGCGACAGCCACCGCGCCCCGCTTCCGAACTTCGACGCCTGCGCCCGGCGCGACGACGCGCTGGCGGCGAACCTCGCGCGCATCCACGACAGGGTGCATGCGTCGAGGCTGACCCTGTCTCGCGACGCGGCGCTGGTCGCCCTGGCGGGTCTCGTCGCGCAGATCTCGGAGGGCGGGCCGAATGACGCGCCGGCAAGCGCCACACCCGACGCCCGTGCCCGTCGGCTCGTCGACTATCTTCATGCCCATGTCGAAGCGGATGTCAGCCTCGACGAGCTTGCCTCGCTCGCCGGGCTCCGCCGGCGGCAGACGATCGACCTCTTCCGGCGCCAGACGGGCCTGCCGCCGCATGCCTACCACATCGGCCTGAAGGTGCGCCTCGTGCAGGATCGCCTGCGTGCGGGAGATGCGCCGGCCGCCGCCGCGACCGAAGCGGGCTTTGCCGACCAGAGCCACATGAGCCGCCACTTCACGGCCATCGTCGGGATGACGCCGGCAGCCTATTCGCAAGCGGGTCGGGACCGCACTTTCGTTCTATAGTGCCGCGCCGCGCGCCCCTAATCAGCCGATGCCGACACGGGGTTCGGCGAGCGACGGGGGCCTTCATCATGTCCTGTTCATCCAGCATCGCGGCGCCGCTCATGCCGCGATCGACGCTGGCGGCGGACGCCGCCGTCCTTGCCGTCGCGGTCGTCTGGGGCGCGAGCTATCCGGTGACGAAGGGCGCGCTCGCCTTCGCCCCCGTGCTCGTCCTGATCTTCTACCGGTTCGTCGCCACGGCCTGCGTCATGGCCCTGGCGGCGCGCCGGGAGCTCGCCTCTGCGGGACGCGGCGACATCCTGCGCGGCGCGGTGCTGGGAGCGATCCTCGCGGCGATCTTCATCTTCGAGATCGCGGGCCTCGCCCTCACCAGCGCGACGAATGCCGCGCTGATCATCTCGCTCTGCACGCTGTTCACCCCGTTTCTCGAGCATGGGCTCTCGCGCCGCCTGCCGCCGGGACCCGTCGTCGGCGGCGCCGTGGTCGCCTGCCTCGGCGTCGCCCTTCTGGTCGGAGGTCTGACTGCCTGGACGCCGGGCGACGGGCTCATCCTTCTCGCCGCCTTGTTACGCGCCGTCATGGTCGTGTCGACCAAGCGGCTGATGTCGGGACGGCGGTTCTCGTCGGTCGCGCTGACCGCGGTCCAGGCCGCCACAGTCGCCGCCGTGGCGCTTCTCGCCCTCGCGCTGACGCAGGACGTCGGGGCGCTGGCGGTCCGGGCCGGCGCGGGCTTCTGGGGCAGCATCGCATTCCTCTCGCTGTTCTGCACGGTCGCCGCGTTCTACGTCCAGAATGCCGCGGTCCGCCGCACGAGCCCGACGCGGGTCGGCTTCCTGATGGGAACCGAGCCGCTGTTCGGCTTCGCCCTCGCGCATATCCTCCTGCACGAGCCCGTCACCGGCCCGGCCTCGATCGGTGCGGTCCTGATCGTGGGTGGAACCTTCGCGGGGCTTCTCGGCGATCGAAGGGCTGGCTGAAGGCCGGGATCCCCCCAGCCGCCAGCCGTTCAGGCGATGACGCCGCCGCCGTCCACCCGCACGGTCGAGCCCGTGGCGAACGGCGTCCGCATCAGGAACAGGACCGCGTTGGCGATGTCGTCGGGCTGCCCGACGGCCTTTGCCGGCAGGTTCGCCCTCGCCCGCTCGAACGCGGCCTCGCGCGCCTCGTCCGAGAGTTTCGACCACAGCGGCGTGTCGATCATGCCGGGCGAGACCGTGTTGACCCGGATCGGCGACAGTTCCAGGGCAAGACCGCGCGCCAAGCCATCGAGCGCGGCGTTGATCGCGCCTTGCGTCACGGAGGTGGCCGAGGGGCGATCCGCGAGGTAGCCGGTGATGAGGGTCAGCGAGCCGCGCTCGTTGATCCGGGCGGCCCGGGCGATCCGGTAGGCGCCCCAGAACTTGCTTTCCATCGCCTGCCGCGCGTCCTCGAGCGGCAGGGTGCGAACCGGGCCGGTCGCCGTCTGCGCGGCCGACACGACCACATGGTCGAAGGCGTCGCGCTCGGCGAAGAAGGCCTCGATCCCGGTCATGTCGCCTGTATCGAGAACCGCTGCCTCGGCATGCGGGCCGAGAGCGGAGCGCGCCGCCTCGAGTTTGGCCTGCGAGCGCGAGGCGATCGTCACCCGAGCCCCCGCCCCGTCGGCCTGCCCGGCGACGGCGAGCCCGATGCCCGAGCTACCGCCCACCACCAGGACACGGCGTCCATTGAGTTCCGTCATCGCTTGGTTCCTTTCCACCCGTCGATCGTCCCGGGAACGCGCCAGGGCCTCGATCCGGCTCAACTGTCGTGTGGGAGAGGGGGCAGCGCTCATCCGGCCCCTGCCCCCGTCGTCGGCTTCAAAGGTCGGGGAAGAGGTCCCGGACGGGGCTCACGCTCTCCAGAAGCGAGGCGACATGCAGGATGGTGGATTCCGTTTGCCAGGCGCCGACGACCTGAACGCTGATCGGCAGGCCCTCCCGGCTCGTGCCGAACCGCATCGCGAGCCCGGGCAGCCCGGTGACGTGGAGCGGCACGGTCGCGCCCTGGAAATAAGTCGCCTCTCAAACGAAGCGAGCCCAGCGGTCGTCCAGGCATGACACAGCTTCGCCGGGTTGCCCCCGCCCGAAAGGACCTTCGGCGACATCACCGCATCCCGACCTTTTCGTCGGCGCCAGCACGCCTGAACGGGGCAGCGTGCCCCCGTCAATTCAAGACCGGATGCTCAGGTTTCTCCGCTCTGCCGGGAAGGACAGAACCGAAGGGCCGGCGGCTCATCGACGAGCCGGTCGGAGCCATCGCTTCCTTATTTCAGCTGGAAGGCCGTCATGGCGAACCCGATGAGGCTGCGGATGTGCTGGGCGACGCTCTCCCGCGTGGCCTCGGCGTCCGAGGCCTGGATCGCCTCGATGATCTGGAGGTGCTCCGAGGAGTCCGGGATCAGCCGCTCCTTGAGCTGGTCGATCTCGAAGAGCCGCGTGGCGGCCCGCAGGTCGCGCAGGACGCGCGCCATGACCGCGTTGCCGCAATGGTCGATGATCATCCCGTGCAGGTGGTCGTCCGAGAACCAGTGCTGATCGGTGTGGTAGGTCTTGGCGTCGAGGAGTTCCAGGATCTCGAGGCGCACGGCGAGCAGCGTGCGGCGGGGGATGTTGTCGAGCGCCAGCACCGCCGCCTCGGGCTCGATCAGGAGCCGCAGCCGCAGGCTCTGGAGATATTCGCCGAGATCGACGCGGCGCACGACGTAGTTGCGCCCCTCGCCCTTGTGGACGAGTCCCTCGCCCTCCAGTCTCTGGAGCGCCTCGCGCATAGGCGTTCGCGATACGCCGAGCGTCGCGGCGAGCTTCGCCTCGACGATCACGTCGCCGCCGCGAAGGCGGCGGCTGCGGATCATATCGGCGACCGAGCGGTAGGCGAGATTGGCAAGGTTCGGGCTGCGATCGGCGGCCGCGGTCGGTGCGGCTCCTTCGTTTGAACTCATGACTGCCTCACCCCCGCCCGCACTCGCCCCTCGCCACTACACGACTGGTATGCCACTCCTCCGCCGTGCGGAAGCAAACAGTCGAGCTCCAGATGGCGAAGCCCCCGGCCCCGGCGGAACCCACCAACCTCTCCGAGAAAGCCTATCGGCAGATTCTGTCGGACATTCTCGACGCGCGCCTGGCGGCGGGCACGCCCATCCAGGAGCGCCGTATCGCCGAGGAGATCGGCGTCTCGCGCTCGCCCCTGCGCGACGCCCTCGGCCGGCTGGCCGGCGAGGGCCTCCTGGTGCGCGGCAACACCGGCATCCTGGCGGTACGCGCCCTCAGCCTCCAGGACTACCTGCAGACCCTCGAGATGCGCGCGCTCGTCGAGCCCGCCGCCGCGTCGCTCGCGGCCACGGCCGTTGCAGCCGCGGACGTCGCCCGGCTGGAGGCCGAGATGGCGAGGCTGGAGACGACGGACGATCTCCAGGAGACCGATCTCCTCCGGTTCGACGACGATCTCCACGCGCTGATCGCGACCCATTGCGGCAACCCGTTCATGACGCGGTACCTCCAGGACATGCGCCGCTACACCACACTCTACGAACGCCAGACCAAATGGCGGGCGACGCTGCATGTCGACAACGGCGAGCACCGGGAGATCCTGACCGCGCTGTCGCTTCGCGCGCCCGACCAGGCCGCGGGGGCGATGCGGCGTCATTTGTCCGGCATCCGCCGACGCGTTCTCGAACGCTTCTGACGATCTTCGAGAATCCATCTTGCACGCCTCCGGCATCCGTCGCATAATACTGGTATACCACTAGCATGCGATTTTGCTCCCGATCTTGCCAAGAGGTTTCACCATGCCCACCCGGTTTCCCTTGACGATCGCGCTCGGCGCCCTCCTCCTCGCCACGACGGCACAGGCGCAGGACTGCAAGCCCGCCGTCGCCGACAGCGAACTCATTCAGCCGGGCAAGCTGGTGATGTCGACGAACCCGACCCTGCCGCCGCTGCAGTTCGTGGATGCGTCGGGCGAGCTGAAGGGCATGCGCGTCGAACTCGGCAAGGAGATCGCCAAGCGGCTGTGCCTTGAGCCCGCATACATCCGCATCGAGTTCTCGGCGATGGTGCCCGGGCTCCAGTCGGGCCGCTGGGACCTCATCAACACCGGCATCTTCTACACGCCCGAGCGCGCGGCGATGATGCAGATGATCCCCTACGAGAACCAGGCGATCAGCATCTCGACGGCCAACAATTCCGGCGTCGAGGTCAAGTCGCTCGACGACCTCGCCGGCCGCTCGATCGGCGTCGAGATCGGCGGCTTCGAGGAGAAGCAGGCCAAGGCGATCGACGCGCAGCTGCGCGAGAAGGGCCTCGAGGGCGCGACAGTGCGGACCTTCGACAATTTCGCCCTCGCCTATCAGGCGCTGCGCGCCGGCCAGGTCGACGCGATGGTCTCGATCGACGGCGTGGCCGAGGAATACGCCAAGCGCGGCCAGTTCCACCGCGCGCTGCACGGGATCGGCCCGACGCCGGTGGCCCTCGCCATGAAGAGCCGCCCGCTGGCCGACGCGGTGGCGAAGGTGCTCGCGGACATGAAGGCCGACGGCTCCTTCGACAAGCTCTTTGCCGAGTACGGTGTCGAGCCGGTGTCCGGCGCGCTCGCCGTGAAGGGTCCGGCGGGCTGACCGCCAGTCTTTCCACCCCGCCTCGGCGACGATCCGGCGAAGGACCGCACGCATGCTGAACTGGAACTGGTCGGGCTTCTTCGGCTACCTCGTGAACCCGTTCATCCTCCAGGGCGTCTTCACGACGCTCTGGCTGACGGTCGTGGCCATCCTCGCCGGCCTCGTGCTCGGCTTCGGCCTCGCCCTGATGCGGCGCTCGTCGTCGCGCATCCTCTCGGGCTTGGCGGGCGCCTATATCTGGCTGTTCCGCGGAACGCCGCTGCTCGTCCAGCTCATCGTCATCTACACCGCCCTGCCCGAACTCGGCATCCGCTTCAACGTCTGGCAAGCCGCGCTGATCGGCCTGTCGCTCAACGAGGCGGCCTATCTCGCCGAGATCATCCGCGCCGGCATCGAGGCGGTGCCGAAGGGCCAGGTGCGGGCCGCGCGCGCGCTCGGCATGCGCGAGCCGCAGATCATGCGTTCGATCGTCCTTCCGCAGGCGTTGAAGATCATCGTGCCGCCGCTCGGCAACTCGGTGAACGGCCTCCTCAAGACGACCTCGGTCACTTCGGTGATCTCGATGGAGGAACTCCTGCGCCGCACGCAGGTCCTCATCCAGGAGCGCTTCGAGGTGCTCGAACTCTTCACCGTCGCGGCGATCTACTACCTCCTCCTGACCACGCTCTGGGACCTCGTCCAGCGCCGGATCGAGCGGCGCTTCGGACGCTCCGACCAGCCGCTTGCCGCGAGCGAGCAGCGCTGACCCCGCCTTTCAACGGATCCATCGCCATGCAGAAGACCTTTCGCGGTGTCTACACCGTCATGATCACGCCGTTCGACAAGGCCGGACGGCTCGACGTCGAAACGCTCAAAGCCTTCACCGACTGGCAGGTCCGGGAAGGCATCCACGGCCTGATCCCGCTCGGCTCCACCGGCGAGTTCCTGTCCCTGTCCGAGGAGGAGCGCGTCGAGGTCGCGAGGACCGTGATCGAGACGGCCGCCGGCCGGGTCCCCGTCCTGATCGGCACGGGCGCCGAGGACACGCGCGAGGCCGTCCGCCTTACGCGACAGGCCGAGGAACTCGGGGCCGACGGGGTGATGATCATTCCGCCCTTCTACTCGACGCCGACCGACGACGAGCTCGTCCATCACTACCGCACGATCGCCGCGGCGACCAAGCTGCCGATCATGGTCTACAACAATCCGGCGACGGCCAACGTGGACCTCAAGCCCGATCTCGTCGCGCGGATCGCCGAGATCGAGGGCTGCGACTACATCAAGGAGTCGACGCTGGAGGTGACGCGCGTGCGTGACATCATCCGCAAGGCCGGCCGCAACATGACGGTCTTCGGCGGCATCCTGGGCTTTGAGTCCTTCGTGGAAGGGGCGGAAGGCTGGGTCGCCGTGGCGTCCAACGTCGCCCCGCGGCAGATGGCGCGCATCTTCGAGCTGGTGAAGGACGAGAACCGCGTTCCCGAGGCGCACAGGCTCTATCTCGAATGGCTGCCGCTGATCGAGGCGGTCGGCGGGCATCTCTATGTCGGCGGGACCAAGGCGCTCCTCGGCCACATGGGCTTTGCGGTCGGCGAACCGCGCCCGCCCCGCCTGCCGCTGCCGGCGGCCGACGACGCCCGCATGAAGGCGCTGGTCGACCACTTCGGCCTCGCCCGGGCGCTCGCCGCCTGACATGCCGATGGCGCCCGCCCCCAGCTCCCGCGTCGGCGCGACGGCGACCATCCGGTTCGATGGCCGCGCTCTCCCGGCCGTGCCGGGCGAGAGCCTTGCGGCGACGCTGATCGCGGCGGGCCTCAAGGCGCAGTCCATCGGCAAGGACGGACGCCCGCGCGGCCACTACTGCGGCATGGGCGTCTGCCACGAGTGCCTCGTGGTGGTGAACGGACGTGCGGGGCAGCGCGCCTGTCTCACCAGGTCGGAGGACGGCCAAGACGTCCGGAGCCATCCCGTGCGGATCGACCTCCTCGATCCTCACCTTGCCGATCTCGCCGGACTGCCGACGCAGATCCTCGAACGGAGCGTCGACGTTCTGGTCGTGGGCGCCGGGCCGGCGGGCCTTGCGGCCGCGGAGGCCGCGGCACGGCACGGGGCGAGCGTGACGGTGCTCGACGAGCGTCCCGGCCCCGGCGGGCAGTTCTACAAGCAGCGCCAGGGCATGGCGGCGCGCGACCCGCAGATGCGCGAGGGCGCGACGCTGATCGAGCGGGTGCGCGGCCTCGGCGTCGCCATCCATGGCGAGACGCTCGTCTGGGGCGCCGAGCGGGACAAGGACGGCCACCTCGTTCTCGGAACCCTATGCCGGAGCGAGGCGGCCCGGTGGCGCCCACGCGTGCTCGTGGTCGCCACCGGCGCCTTCGAAACGCCGCTGGCGCTTCCCGGCTGGACCCTGCCGGGCGTGATGACCACCGGCGGGGCGCAGACGCTGATCCGCTCCTACGGCGTGTCCGCCGGGCAGCGCGTCCTCGTCGTGGGCAACGGTCCTCTCAACCTTCAGGTGGCCCTGGAGCTTGCCGCTGCAGGATCGACGGTCGCCGCGGTTCTCGACCGGGCCCCGGCCCCGCACACGCGACCGCGCGAGGCGGGTCGCCTCGTCATCAGCCACCCGGCGCTCGCGCTTGCCGGCATGCGGCAGATGGCCCGGCTGCGCGCGTCGAGCATCCCCCTTTCCTGGTCCTCGCAACTCGTGCGGGTCGAGGGCGACGGGCGGGTCGAGGCTGCCGTCTACGCGACCCCCGAGGGCGAGCGGTGCGTCGCGGTCGACGCCGTGGTCGTCGGCAACGGCTTTGCCTCCGCGAACGAACTCTCGCGGCTCCTCGGCTGCGCCCATCGCGATCGCGGCGGCCGGCTGGAGGTCGAGCGCGACGAGACCGGCCGGACGTCCCAGCCCGACGTCTTCGTGATCGGCGAGGCCGGCCGCTTCGCCGGCGCCCACGTGGCGCTGGCGCAGGGTCGCCTCGCGGGCCGCGCCGCGTCGCGCGAGCTCGGCTCAGACACGGCGATCGAGGCGGACGAGGAGCGGGCCGACCGCCGGCGCCTCGCCCGGCACGAGACCTTCCAGGCTGCGCTCTGGACCCTTTTCGACGCGTCGGACGCTCCGCCGCCATCCGCGGACACGCTGGCCTGCCGATGCGAAGCGGTGAGCTTTGCGGCCGTCTCGCAGGCGCTGGCCAAGGGGCCCCATGGCGACACCGCCAGCCTCAAGCGCATGACCCGCGCCGGCATGGGCCGCTGCCAGGGCCGCTATTGCGGCCCGGTCCTCGCGCGGGCCGCCGCGCGCGATCCCGAGGCCCGCGAGGTCGTGCCGAAGCTCGCCGCGCAGATGCCGCTCCGGCCGATCCCCCTCGCCGCGCTCGCGCTGGAGAAGCCGGAATGGGGCGGCCATCGCCGCGCGCTCCTGCCCGACCGGGCGGCTCCCGACGCCGAACCGCTGCCGCCGCTTTCCGTCGGAACGCTGGTGATCGGCGCCGGGATCGCCGGACTGTCCACCGCGCTGTTCCTCGCCCGCGCGGGCGAGGACGTCGTCGTGGTCGAGCGCGGCGTTCCCAATTCCGGCGCCTCGGGCGGCAATGCGGGAAGCCTGCATGCGCAGCTCCTCTCCTTCGACTACGGCGCACGCGCGGAAGCCGGCGGCGGGCCGGCTGCGCGAACCCTCCCGCTGCAGCGGGACTCGATCGACCTGTGGCGCCAGCTGGAACGAGAGCTGGCGGCGGACTTCGAAATCAAGATCACCGGCGGCCTGATGGTCGCCGAGACCGAGGAGCATCTGCGTTTCCTGGAAGCCAAGACCGCGGTCGAGCGCTCGCG
This sequence comes from Aureimonas phyllosphaerae, assembly GCF_900113065.1. Lineage (GTDB taxonomy): Bacteria > Pseudomonadota > Alphaproteobacteria > Rhizobiales > Rhizobiaceae > Aureimonas > Aureimonas phyllosphaerae. The sequence continues at coordinate 45,193 of NZ_FOOA01000020.1, read as the reverse complement.
AGGGGTTCGCTGCGACCTAATCGACGCAGCGGAACTCCGCCGCCGCGAGCCCGCCTTGTCGGAGCGCTTCCTCGGCGCCGCGTTCTGCCCGCAGGAGGGCAAGATCAATCCGCTCGTGGCCACCGAAGGCGTCCTGTCGGCGGCCCTTGCAGCCGGCGCGCGCCTCTACACGAACGCCGAGATCCGGGCGATCCGGCGCGAGGGCGACGGCTATGCCGTCGACACCTCGCGCGGCCCGATCCGGGCGCGCCGGGTGGTCAACGCGGCGGGCGCCTTCGCCTCGCGCATCGGCGCCATGCTCGGGCTGGACGTGCCGGTCTTCGGCGCCCCGCTGCAGATGGTCGTGACCGAAGCCGTCGCCCCGCTCGTGTCCTACCTCGTCGCACATGCCGGCCGCCACCTGACGCTGAAGCAGGCGGCGAACGGCAACATCATCATCGGGGGTGGCTGGACCGCCGGGCTCGATCCGGTGCACCAGCATCCGCGCCCGCTTTTCGACAGCCTGGAGGGCAACCTCTGGGTGGCGCAGCACGTCGTGCCCGCGCTTCGTAAGGCGCATGTCATCCGGAGCTGGGCGGCGATGAACATCAACATCGACGGCGCGCCGATCCTCGGCGAGCACCCCGACGCCCCCGGCTTCTTCAACGCCGTCACATCCAACGGCTACACGCTCGGGCCGCTCGTCGGCCGCATCACCGCCGATCTCGTGGCCGGAAGGCCCGCGACGCACGACATCGGCCCCTTCTCCGTCACGCGCTTCGCGAAAGGCCGCCCATGATCGAGATCCAAGGCGTCAACAAGTTCTACGGGAAGTTCCAGGTCCTCAAGAACTGCAGCACCCATGTCGCCAAGGGGGAGGTGGTCGTCGTCTGCGGCCCGTCGGGGTCGGGCAAGTCGACCCTCATCAAGTGCGTCAACGGGCTCGAGGGCTTCGACGAGGGCTCGATCCGGGTCCAGGGCATCGAGGTCGGCGACCCGAAGACCGACCTGCCGAACCTTCGCACGCGGATCGGCATGGTGTTCCAGAACTTCGAGCTGTTCCCGCATCTGTCGATCATCGAGAACCTGACGATCGCGCAGGAGATGGTCCTCCAGCGCACGCCCGACGTCGCAAAGGCCAAGGGAATGGCGCTGCTCGACCGGGTGGGGCTCGCCGACCATGCGGCCAAGTATCCCGGCCAGTTGTCGGGCGGCCAGCAGCAGCGCGTGGCGATCGCGCGTGCCTTGGCGATGGACCCGATGGCCATGCTCTTCGACGAGCCGACCTCCGCGCTCGACCCCGAGATGATCGCCGAAGTGCTCGACGTCATGGTCGGCCTCGCCCGCGAAGGCATGACCATGATGTGCGTGACCCACGAGATGGGCTTTGCCCGAAACGTCGCGACGCGGGTTGTCTTCATCGACCAGGGCGAGATCGTCGAGGACCGGCCGACCGAAGCCTTCTTTTCGGAGATCACCAACCCGAGGACGCAGACCTTCCTCGGCAAGATCCTGCGGCACTGAGCGACCCGTCCGCGCCGCGGCCCACCCTCAATCAGGACACATCCATGAGCGAGCTTATCGTCGAAATCGACCGCCACGCCTTTCCCGCGCGCTTCGAGACCGAGGCCGCCCCCCGGACCGTGGCGGCCTTTCGCGACCTCCTTCCCTATTCCGAACGCGTCATCCACGTGCGCTGGTCGGGCGAAGCCTGCTGGATCCCGCTCGGCGACAAGGACTTCGGCCTGCCGTACGAGAACGCGACCAGCCATCCCCATCCCGGCCAGATGATCCTTTATCCCGGCGGCGTGTCGGAGACCGAGATCCTTCTCGCCTACGGCCCGGTCGCCTTCGCATCCAAGGCGGGGCCGCTGGCCGGCAACCATTTCCTGACGATCATCGACAAGCTGGACGCGCTGGCCGAACTCGGCCGCGGCACCTTGTGGACCGGCGCAAAGCCGATCCGTTTCCATCTGACGTGAGCGACAGAGGATGGAGCGGCAGCCGGGAGCGCCCGAACGGGCTGGCCGCCGCCCCATTCATCGTCCGACAGGGAGCCGCAATCGATGACGACCCTTGAAGCCGCGGCCTCCCGCGACATCCCCCTTTCCCCGGCGGAACTCGACCTCCTGATGCGGCTTGTCGCGGCGGCGGGCGACCAGTCGGCCTTCACCGGTCTCGTCGCCGAGCGGATGGAAGCCGTGGGCTGCGCGGTCGAACCTCTCGTCTACGATCCGCAGGCCGTTCCGCTGATCGAGGAGTTCGCCTCCGGGGTGGATACCGCCGCCGGCGAACAGACATGCCTGATCGGGCGGATCGCCCCGTCGACGGCCGCGGACGGTGCCAGAAGCCTTCTCCTTTTCGCCCATCCCGACGTGGAAGCCTTCCAGGCGGATCACGGCTGGTCGCATGATCCCCGCGAGCCACGCGTCGAGAACGGCCGGCTGATCGGATGGGGCGTTGCCGACGACATCGCCGGAATCATGATCATGGTGGCCTCGCTCGCTCGATTGCACGCCCGCGGCTGGACCCCGCCCGCGCCGGTCACCCTCGTTTCATCGCCCTCGAAGCGGCATCGTCGCGGGATCGCGGCAGCGCTCGCCGCCGGCCTTTCGGCGGATGCGGCGATCTACCTGCACCCGGCGGAATCGGGCGCCGGCCTCGACGAGATCAAGGCCTTCGCACCGGGGCAGATCGAGTTCGCGGTGGAGATCGCGGGGCGTCTCCCGCAGACGGACGAGCCTTCGCATGCGGCTTTCGCCCATCTGGCCCATCACCCGCTCGATGCGATGCGGGCCGTCCTCGACGCCCTCGCCTCGCTCGACCGCGCGCGAGGGAAAAGCGTCCAGCACCCGCTCCTGCAGGCGGCGGTCGGCCGCTCCACCAACCTCCTGGTGACGCGGATCGAGGCCGGGTCGACCGGCGCCTCCGCGCGCATCCCCGCCTCGTGCCGGATCGCAGCGGTTCTGTCGCTGGTGCCGGGTGAGACCCTGGCGGAGGCGAAGGCGGTGGTGGAGGATGCCGTATCGGGCGCTTGGCAGGGCCTTCGATGGCCCGAGGCCACGCGGCCCGACGTGACATGGCTCTCCGGGGTTTCGGCCGCCGAAACCGACGTCGACGGCCCCCTCTACCAACTGGTCCGGGCGATGTTGCTGGAGGCCGGCGCGAATCCGAGGGTGAACCCGCTCCATACATCGAGCGACATCCGCAACCCGCTCGTCCAGCGCTCCATCCCGACGGTCGGCTACGGTCCGAGATGCGGCGATCTCACCATGGCGAAGGGGGTCGGCGAATGGGTCGACCTCGCGGATCTCTCCCGCGCGATCGATGTGACGGCGTCGATCATCGAGGCCTGGTGCGAGGCGCCGTCCAGCACGACACAGCCATGATGCCACGCGAGGGTCCTGTCGGAATGGCCGAATGGCCGTCGGTCACTCAGGCGACGAACGGATCGGCTCGACCGTGGGCTCTGCCAGCGGCAAGGGCGCGGACAGGAGCTGGAACGACAGGGACTTGCCGTGGCCGTCGAGCCCGAGGCTCGCATTGACGCCGCCCTCCAGCACGCCGTCGAGGACGAAGTTGAAGGCAGCCAGCCGCGGTAGTTCGTAGCGCACGACACGCGTCGGCTGCCGCGCGGCGAAGACCCCGGCGACGAAGGCTTCCGTCAACACTTGCCGCAGGCGCTCGTAGTCCGCGGGATCGCGGCAGATCACCGCGATGTTGGCGCGGTTTCCCTTGTCGCCCGACCGGGCGTGGGCAAGGGATCGCAGCGTCGTCTCAGCCATGGTGCGGCTCCAGGATCTCCATGCGGGGCTCGACGCGCTCGCGCTCCACGAGGCAAGACGCGCTGGCGACACGGTGGGTGAGGCGCGTGCGGATGCCCGCGCCGCCCCCCGGACCCGCGCAGTAGAGCGCCCGAACCTCGTGCAGGAGTTCCTCCGGTCCGGCTCGATCGGTCGAGGCGGCGGCGAGGCGGACGCGGACGTCCTCGCAAGGCGAAACCGCAAGGGCCGGTCCGAGCGCCGCGGGACCGGCCGGGTGAAAGAGGCTGGCGACACCGATCGCATCGGCGCGCACGAGAAGACCCGGCCAGCGCCGCGCCATCCGCGCCTGCACGACGGCGATCGCCAGAGCTGCCCGGCGCGCGGCGTTCGCGCCGGCATAGGAAATCTCGCCTTCCGCCAGATGCCCGCCATCGACGCACACCGTCGCCTTCAGCCGCTCGGGCCTCGGCCGCCCGCGCGCGCCGACCACCCTCACCCGGTCCTTGCCGACGACCTCGATCCCGACCTCGGTGAGGTCGAGGACGACGTCGGGGGTGAGATAGGCCGCGGGATCGTGGATCTCGTAGAGAAGCTGTTCGGCGACGGTCTCGCGGTCGACGCGCCCACCCGTGCCCGGCGGCTTGGTCAGCGTGATCGCGCCGTCGGAGAGAATTTCCGCGATGGGATAGCCGACCTCGGCAAGGTTCGGGACGTCCGCCATCCCGGGGTCGGCGAAGTATCCGCCGGTGACCTGCGAGCCGCATTCGAGGAGGTGGCCGGCGAGCGTTCCGGCAGCCAGGCGATCCCAGTCGTCGAGCCGCCAGCCGAACGCATGGATCAGCGGCCCGAGCGCCAGCGACGGATCGGCGACGCGTCCTGCGACGACGACGTCGGCACCGGCGTCGAGGCCCTCGCCGATCGCTTCGGCGCCGATATAGGCGTTGGCCGAGACGATCCCGGCGGCATCGGCGAGGAGGTCGCTGTCCATCTCGCGCGCCCTCAGTTCCGCGTGCGAGAAGGCATCGGAGATGTCGTCGCCCTCGACCACGGCGATCCGGATGTCGGGGTGGCCGAGTTCGGCCGCGAGGCGGCGGATGATCCGCGCCCCGCCCCGGGGGTTGGCGGCCCCGAAATTGCCGACGATACGGATGCCCGACGCCAGGCATTCGGCCAGCACGGGCCGAAGGAAGCGCTCGATCGCCTCGCTCGCGCCGGCCTCCGGGTCCTGCCGGCGCCGGAGCTGCGCCAGCGCCAGCGTGCGCTCGGCCAGCGTCTCGTAGATCAGGAAGCGGGGCCCTTCGTGGCGTGCCAGTTCGCGCACGACGGGGAGGCCGGCATCCGAGCGATCGTCGGCAAAGCCGGATGCGCAGCCGATCCGCACGAGGGAAGGAAGGTCTGCGTCCGACATCAGATGGCTCCGGTGATCCAGGCGACGGCGGCCATGATCAGCGTCGTCGCGAAGGCCCATTTGAAGATGAAGCGCTGGTGCGCGCCAAGCGTGACGCCCGACAGGCCGATGAGGATGAAGGTCGAGGCGGTGAGCGGGCTGAGCGGGAAGCCCGTCGTCATCTGCCCGAGGATGGCGGCGCGTCCGACCTCGATGCCCTCGTGGCCGAGCGCCTCGGCGGTCTGGGCGAAGACCGGCAGCATTCCGAAGTAGAAGGCGTCCGGCGTGAAGGCGAGGCTGAGCGGCATGCTCGCGACGGCGACGACCTGCGGCAGGTAGGGCGCCATGCCGTTCGGCACCACGGCGACGAGCGAGGTCGCCATCGCCTCGATCATGCCGGTCCCCTGGAGGATCCCGGTGAAGATGCCGGCGGCGAAGATCATGGTGGTGACGGTCACGACGCTGTCGGCATGCGCCACCAGCCGTTCACGCTGGGCCTCCCAGCTCGGATAGTTCACGAGAAGCGCCACCGCGAAACCGATGATGAAGATCACGGCGAGCGGCAGGACATGCGTGAAGAGCATGACGAGAAGCACGAGCGTCAGCGCGACGTTGAACCAGAAGAGGTGGGGCCGCAGTGCCGCCGCGTCCTCCGCCGTCTCGGTGACGTGGGCGCCCGCGTCGAAGCTGTCGGCGACGCCGAGGCGGCGGCGCTCCTTCAGCCCGAGATAGGCCGCCACCAGGAAGACCCAGGCGAGGCCGACCAGCATCGCGGGGATCACGGGCTGGAAGATGTCCTGCGAACTCGTGCCGAGGACGCTCATCGCGCGGGCGGTCGGTCCGCCCCAGGGCAGGATGTTCATCGTGCCGGCCGCCAGCGCGACGATGCCCGGCAGCACCAGCGGGTTCATGCGCATGTGCCGGTGGATCGGCAGGAGTGCCGTGATCGAGATCAGGAAGGTCGTCGCGCCGTCGCCGTCGAGAGCGACCAGCATCGGCAGCGCCGCCGAGACGAGGCAGAGCCGCACCGGATCGCCGCGCACCAGCGACACGAGGCCGAGGATCATCGGCTTGAAGATCCCGGTGCCCATCATCAGGCCGAAATACAGGACCGCGAACATGATCATGATGCCGGTCGGCGCGACCCGCACGATCCCGTCCATCATCATCTTGCCGAGGTCGGCGCCGAAGCCGCCGAGAAGCCCCGCCGCGAGCGGCACGAGAACGAGGCCGACGAGCACGGACAGGCGTCCGCTCAAGGTGATCGCCAGGAAAACGGCGATCGTGCCAAAGCCGAGCACGGCAAGCATGAATTCCTCCCAAGGCCTTCTCCCGAGGCCGGGCGGCAAGTTCGCACCCGCCGACTTGTGCGTAAATTGAATTCGGTTCATGCATCGATGCATGAAGCGCATCGATCTCTCGCCCTTCGAGCTTCAGGTCTTCCTGGTTCTCGTCGAGACCGGCAGTTTCCGGGCGGTCGCCCATCACTTCGCTCTGTCGCAGCCAGCGGTCAGCCGGGCGGTCGCGCGCATCGAACAGCGGATTGGAGCGAGGCTTTTCGACCGGACGAGCCGGTCGGTGGCCCTGACGCCGCAGGGCGAGGCGCTGCTGCCGATCGCCCGGCGCGTGATCCACGACCTCACGACCTCGCTGGACGAGATCACGCAGTCGCTGTCGGCGATCGGCGGCCATGTCGCGATCGCCGCCCTGCCCTCGATCGCCTCGGCCATCCTGCCGCCGCTCTTCGCACGGCTTCACCGCGACGACCCCGAGATCCGGCTGTCGATCATCGATACGCTGCTCGACGGGGTCACAGGCGCGGTGGCTCAGGGCGAAGTTGATTTCGGCATCGCCGTCGAACCGTCGCGGCGATTGCCCGACCTCGTCTTCGAACCCCTGACGACGGATCGCTTCGTGGCCGTCCTGTCCGCTCGCCATGCGCTAGCCAGCCTGCCGGATCTCTCATGGGCCGATCTGGCGACGCATCCCGTCGTCGCCATGAGAAGCCTGACCTCGGTGCGCCAGCTGACGGACGAAGGGTTCGCATCCGCGGGCTGCGCGGTGGTGCCGGCGTTCGAGGTCTCGCATCTCGCCTCGGCCGGCGCGCTCGTCGCGGCGGGGCTCGGCGTCACGGCCCTGCCGGAACTCGCGCTCAAGGCGTTCGACACGGAAGGGATCGTCACGCGCCCGCTGACCGCACCGGTGGTCCACCGCGCGATCTGTCTCGTGCAGCGGCGAGGACGAACGCTGTCGCCGACGGCGGCCCTGGTTCGCCAGCGGCTGCTGATGCTCGCGCCTTGAGGCTGCGACGCACTTTCGCCCGGCGCAGTCCGACCGAGCGCACCTCCGTCATGCGGCCGCTAGCGACCGTGCTCGAGCGCCTCGCTCGTCTCGGCGGCCGGACGCTTCACCGTCTCGGCGACGCGACCGTGGCCGCTGATTTCGCGACCGGCATCGGCGGAGAAGCGCAGGTTCCAGACCGTCGCCAGAAGCGAGATCGCCACCACGACCGCGAAGGCCACCGAGAAGTCGGACAGTTCCGGTGCGGCATGGCCCTGCACACCCATCGAGCCGTGCAGGGCAAGCGCCGCGACGCAGATGCCGAGCGACAGCATCAGCTGCTGGAAGGTCGTGTAGAAGCTCGTCGCCGAGCTCATCTGCGCCGGCGAGATCCGGTCGTAGGCCACCGTATTGTAGGCGGTGAACTGGAACGACATGGAGAAGCCGCAGCAGACCAGCACCCCGAAGATCGCGGGCAGCGGCCAGTCCGGCCGAAAGAAGGCGCAGGTGCCGTAGAGAAGCGCGGCGAGGATCCCGTTGACCACGAGCGCCTGGCGGAAGCCGAAGCGCCGCAGGATCCGAGGCGCCAGCGCCTTCATCATCAGCGAGCCGATCGCGGTCGCGATCGTGACGAGGCCGCTCGTCGCCGCCGAGAGCCCGAAGCCGAGCTGCATCATCAGCGGCAGGAGGAACGGCTGCGCCCCTTGCGTGATGCGGGTCAGCGATCCCGCGATCACCGAGGTGCCGAAGGACGGCACGCGCATCAGCGCGGGATCGAGGATCGGCGCGGCATGGCGCCGGGCATGGTGGAGATACGCCGCGCCCGCCACGAGGCCGACCGCAACGAGCGCGAGCGCCAGCATCCCCTCGCCGTCGCGGCTCGCCGTCTCGAAGCCGAACAGGAGCGAGCCGAGCGAGATGCCCGAGAGGATCATGCCGACGCTGTCGAACGGGCCGGTGCGCTCGTCCCGGGTCTCGTCGATGAAGAGACTGACGAGCACCATTCCGACGAGGCCGACCGGCACGTTGATATAGAAGATCCAGCGCCAGTCCGCATAGGTGACGATGAAGCCGCCCACCGGCGGCCCGAGGATCGGGCCGATGAGGGCGGGCACAAGCAGCCACGACATGGCCGAGACGAGATCGCGCCGCTCCACCGAGCGCAGGAGCACGAGGCGTCCGACCGGCATCATCATCGCACCGCCGAGCCCCTGGAGGAGACGCGCGGCGACGAGGAACCCGAGCGAGGGCGCCAGTGCGCAGAGGACCGATCCCGCGACGAAGACGCCGATGGCGGCCCGGAACACGGTGCGCGAGCCCCAGCGATCGGCCACCGCCCCGCTGACAGGAATGAAGACCGCGAGGCTGATGAGGTAGGAGGTGAGCGCGATGCTCATTGACGGCGCACCGACGCCGAAGTCCCGCGCCATCGTCGGCAGCGCCGTGGCGAGGATGGTGGCGTCGAGCTGCTCCATGAACATGGCGCTGGCGACGATGAGGGCGATGGTGCGGAAATTGCGCCGGGCGGGCACGGCATTGGCAAGGCCGATGGCGGAAGACGGGACGGACATGGAAATCGAAACGAACGCTTCACGGGCGGCGACGAGCCGGGCCGCCGGGCGGCGTGATACCTTCGATGGGAATCGCAAGGGAGACATACGGTGTCGATCGACCGTTGGCCACCCCTTCCCCGTTCACAATGGTCGCGCTGCGGGGCCTGAACGGTGGGAACCCGCCTGGAACGCTCTCGCAGGAAAGGCGCGGTTTCCGGCCCGTCCCTTTCGGCCCCGGCGCCGTCCCTTCGCAAAGGGGGCTTCGCGCGCCTTCGACCTGCGGATGTCGGCCCTTCCATCCCCGCGTTCCGACGAAACGACGGCGACGACGATCAGACGGTCTTCAGCCGTTCCGCGATCACCCCGAGGACGATCTCGGCCAGCGCGCTCACGGTCGGATCCTCTTCGCTCTCCGCGCGCACCAGCGTCAGGGAGACGGCTGGAAGCGCCGGGAGACCGGATTCGGTGGGGTCGAGCGCGACGAGCTCGTCCGGCAGGCCGATGCGGGTGCGCATCGTGATGCCGAGGCCCGCGGACGCGGCGGCCCAGAGACCCGACAGACTGGGACTGGATACGGCGATCCGCCAGGGCAGGCCGGCTTGATCGAGAGCCCCGATGGCGGGATCGCGAAACGAGCACGGGGATTCGAACGCAACGAGCGGGACGGGCTCGCCCCGAGCGATGCGGCCGAGCCGCCAGTCGCGGCGCCCGATCCAGACGGTGGGGATCTCCGCAATCGGCGTGAGATGCGGTGCGTCGATCGAGGCGCCCCAGGCCAGCGACAGGTCCAGTTCCCCCTGCCGCGTCTTGTCCACGAGGGCGTGGACCTTCTCGACCACGATCTCCACCAGGACGTTCGAATGGACGCGGGAGAACCGGCCGAGGACCTCGGGCAGCCAAGCCTCGGCAAAGTCCTGCGGCAGTCCGAGACGGACACGCCCGGCAAGTTCCGAACGACGCAGGCTGTCGATCGCCTCGTCGTTGAGGTCGAGGATGCGGCGTGCATAGCTGAGGAGCCGCTCCCCGGCGTCGGTCAGCGCCAGGCCCCTGCCGGCTCTCGTCACCAGTGGCTGCCCCACCTGTTCCTCGAGCTTGCGAAGCTGGGCGCTGACGGCCGATTGCGACCGCCCCACGCGATCGGCCGCGCGCGCGAAGCTGCCGAGCTCGAAGCCAAGGACGAAGGTGCGGAGCGCGTCGATGTCGAGATGGGGACGGACCACGTCGCTTCACTCATTCCGAACGGTTGGTGCGAAACTTCCAAATAGTCGATCGATCACGGCAGGAATAGACGTGGAAACCGATAAATCGCCCTTTGGAGCCCGGCATGCCTCTCGTTCGCATCAGCCTTTTCCACGGCCGCTCGCCCGAAGCGGTCCGCAGCATCGCCGACGGCGTTCACGCGGCCCTCGTCGAGGCCTACGGCGTCCCCGAGGACGACCGCTTCCAGATCATCGAGCAACGCGCGCCGGGCGAGATCATCTACAGCCCGAGCTATCTCGGCATCCAGCGCACGGACGGGATCGTCATCGTCCATGTGGTGGCCAGCAACTGGCGCGACACCGCGCAGAAGACGGCCTTCTACCAGGCCGTCGTCGACAGGCTCGCCGCCGATCCCGGCGTCCGCCGCGAAGACGTCCAGATCGTCATCAGCCCGAACGACAAGCCCGACTGGTCCTTCGGCAACGGCCTCGCGCCCTATGTCACCGTCTCGGCGGACAGCTGACCGTCACCGGGCGGGAACCGACGCGCGCGTCGTTCCGACAGTGACGACCGCGTGCCTCGGCCGGGCGCCTCTCTCCCACGCCGTCGTTCGACGCCCTCGCATTCCTGCGACCGCCTTGCGGCCAGCGGCACGAAGGAGATCCTCATGCACGTATTCCTCACCGGAGCGAACGGCTGGATCGGCTCGGCGATCGCCGACGGCCTGATCGAGGCCGGGCATTCCGTCACCGGACTGGTCCGGTCCCGCGACAAGGCGGAGGCTCTGGCACGAAAGGGGATCCAGCCCCTCGTGGGAGGGCTGGCCGATCATGACGTGTTGCGGGCCGGAGCGTCCGCGAGCGACGGCATCATTCACACCGCCTTCGGCCTCGACCTGTCGAAGATCGCGGAACTGGCCGAGGAAGAGCGCCGCGCGATCGAGACCTTCGGCGAGGTCGTCCGGGGCTCCAGCCGCCCCGTGATCGTCACCGGCGGCGTTCTCCTGACGCCGAGGGGAGAGGTCTTCGACGAAAGCGCCCGGCCGCCCGTCGATCCGGCCTTCCCCCGCGCATCCGAGCAGACGGCCTTCACCCTCGCCGAGCGCGGCATCCACGCCTCCGTCGTCCGCAACCCGCGCTCCGTGCACGGGCAGGGCGAGCGCCACGGTTTCGTGCCGATGCTGGCCGCCGTGGCGCGACGCACGGGCGTCTCCGCCTATGTCGAGGACGGAAGCAATCTCTGGCCCTCCGTCCATCGCCTGGACGCCGCGCGCGTCTACCGGCTTGCGCTGGAGCGCGGCGCCCGCGGAGAGGCCTTCCATGCCATTGCCGAGGAGGGCGTCCCCTTCAGGCAGATCGCCGAGGCGATCGGCCGGCAGGTCGGCGTCCCGGCCCGGTCCCTGTCGCCAGGGGAGGCCGAGGACCACTTCGGCGGCCTCGCGGTCTGGGTCGCCGGTCATGGACCGGCCTCCTCGGCCCGGACGAGAAAGTCGCTCGGCTGGGAGCCGAGGGAGATTGGCCTCGTTGCCGACATCGAGCGTCGGACCTACTCGGACTGACGATCACACTCCCTCGAAACCTGCGCCAGAGCGGTCCGAAGCCGATCGGCCGGACGTCGGCCCTCGGCCGGGAGCCGGAAAAACCCGGCCGCCAGTTCATTCGGGATGACGGGTCGAGGATGCGGGCAGACCATTCAGGCTGGAAACGAGCATCCTCCTGCCCGATCGTCCGCCTCGGTCACGATGCCAACAGCCGGATCGCAGGTGCGGCTGCGACCTCGGCGGCGTCCCCGGGCGGCGTGTAGCAGATGTGGCGCGCCACCTCCTCCAGCGCGCGGCGTTCGCGCCGCGCGAACTCCAGCGCCGCCTCGCGCGAGACGAAGATGCCGCCGCAGCAGTTGCAGGGGCCCTCGACGATCCAGCTTCCGTGCCCGCCCGGACGCAGCGTGAACGCCAGGGGGTCGGGTTCGATCTTCGACACCGCGCTCATCGGGCGGCCTCCAGGCCGGCCACATGCAGCATGGGAACGCGCGGCGGGATCGCCTCCATCGTGTCCCTGACGCACGCCGCCTGACGGCGCGCGTCCCGGCACAGGGTGTGAAGCGGCAACCGGACGGTCGTCTCGCACCCGACGCTCTCTTGCAGCAGTTCCTTCAAGGCCGCGACGCCCTCGGCCTCGACGAGATCGACGAGCGGGCGAAGGCGGGACTGGAACTCGCGCGCCAGGGCGCCGTCGTTGCCCCGGATCGCATCCCACAGACCGACGACCAGCGTCGGCGCGACGTTCGCGACCGCGCTGAACAGGCCGTCCGCTCCGAGAAGGCCGCTGGCCGCTGCCGTCGGCTCGTGTCCTGCCAGGAAGGCGACACCGTCGCGGGCCCTTGCCATGCACTCGACATGCAAGGGGTTGGCGGAATGGTCGATGATCGCCGCGACGTTGGCGATCTTGGTCAGTTCCGCCATCTGGCATGACGACAGGTGAACCTTGGTGGCGGCCTCGTCGAACTCGAGGAACAGCGGCAGCTCCGTCGCGGACGCGACCGCCTGGACGTGCGCCTGGATCCCGGCGAACGAGGGCTTGTTGTAGAAGGGCATGACGAGGACGAGGCCGTCCGCGCCCGTCCTCTCGGCATCATAGGCGAGCGCGATCGAAGCGGCCGTGCTCGGCGTGCCGACATGGGCGAGAATGGACATCCGCCCCTTTGCCGATACGGCCGCCTCGATCACCTCGATGCGCTCGGCGCGGCTGAGGTTGGAGCCCTCGCCCGCCCAGCCGGCGACCGCGACGGCCGATACGCCGCTGCGGGCCTGCCAGCGCGTGAGCGCGGCGACGCGGAACATGTCCACTTCGGTGAACAGGCCGACGTCGGAATCGAAGTCGGACTTGAAGGGCGTGATCAGTGAGGTCATCACGCCGGAGAATGCGGAACCCATCGAAGGAGCTCGCTCCCGTTGTTTCGATGGGCGGAATGTCGTCCCAACCGCATAAAGGATCGATACGAGTTTTCGGCCGGTCGGCACCTGTCTCCAATCCCGTCCGAACGGATGGGCATCTCGAGAAGCCTGTCCGCCGACGCTCCGGCCCCGCCCCCCCCCGGGACGAGGCGACGGATCCGGCCGTTCGTTTCGATAGCCCATCGCGGCGTCGGCTGGCGCAATCGGCGTCGACAACCCCGGCGGCCGGCCCGGAGCGCCGGCTGAGGTCGGCAGACCCGAGCTGCCGCCGCGCCCCATCTCGTCCGACCGCGTCATCGCGTCTGGCCACACGCCGCCCCGCCGTTCTAGAAGGTCGCCGGGGCATGGTCCTGCCCGCATCGTTTCTCCCGGTTGGCGTGGGTTCGCATGCCGTTTCTGACCCGTCGCCGCTTTCTTCGAACGCTCGGCCTCGGCGCCCTCGCGACGGGCGCGCTGGGCTCCTATGCCTTCGCGCTCGAGCCGATGTGGCGGTTGAGCGTCGCACGATACGCGTTCACGCCGCCCGGCTGGCCGAGGGGGCTTCGCCTGCGTCTGGCGCTCGTGGCGGACGTCCATGCCTGCCACCCCTGGATGCGGCCGGACCGCATCTCGGACATCGTCGATCGGACCAACGCGCTCGCGCCCGACGTGACGCTCCTTCTCGGCGACTATTCCGTCGGCATGCGCCGGTTCAAGACGGCCGATGTCCACCCGTCCGTCTGGGCGTCGATCCTGGCCGGGCTCCGGGCGCCGCTCGGGCGCTACGCGGTCATGGGCAACCACGACTGGTGGGAGGACGAGGCGGCGCAGCAGCGAGGGCACGGACCCACGTTCGGGCAGGACGCGCTGGAGCGGGCGGGCCTGCCTGTCCTGGAGAACCAGGCCGTCCGCCGGTCCAAGGACGGCCATCCGTTCTGGATCGCCGGCCTTGGCGACCAGCTCGCTCTTCTGCCCAAACGCCAGTACGGCCGCAGCGCCTGGCGGGGCGTCGATGACCTGCCGGCGACGCTGGCCGCCGTCACGGACGATGCGCCCGTGATCCTGATGGCGCATGAGCCGGACGTGTTTCCGGACGTACGGGCAGCGACGCGTCCGGTTGCCCTGACCGTGTCCGGCCATACGCATGGCGGCCAGATCCGGCTCCTCGGGCACTCGCCCGTGGTGCCCTCGCGATACGCCAATCGCTATGCCTACGGCCATGTGGTCGAGCCGCGATCCGACGGCCGCGACGCTCACCTCGTCGTGTCGGGAGGGCTCGGATGTTCCATCGCGCCGGTCCGGTTCGGCGTGCCGCCCGAGATCGTGGTGATCGACCTCGGGGACGACCACCCGCCCTCCGCAGGCGTGTAGCGCACGCCCGGAAAACGCCTGGCGCACAGCACCGCCGTTTGAGCGCGCGGCCGATGGTCGGCCCGCAAGCGGCGTCGGTCCGGAGCTTCTCGGCAGAATCCTGTTTCGCCGTGCCAAGCCCTCCGCCATCGGACATCCTTGGACGGGCCTCGTCGGCTGCAATCGAAGGGCACGGTGCGTTTCGCAGGTCGCCCGACGGCTTGCACCGGACGTCGTTCGGCTGACACCGACCGCCCGCTGCCAGCTCGGCGAAAACATGTCGCCAACACCCGAGTCGAATTGACATTCGACATAACCTTCGCGACAAATGTCAAAAATCGAAACGTGGGGAGGCCGGTTCGCTCAGCGAGTCGGTGACGTTTCGAGCCAGGATCGTACGGGAGGTGCGGTTTGCTTCGCAGTTTCGACCGGCAGAGCGTCTTTCTCGGCCTGCTCAACGTCGCCCTTCTGACGGCGGGCGCGTGGCTGGCCGGGGCCAACTTCATCGACAGCTACAATCTCCAGTCGATGGCGGCGCAAGTCCCCGAACTCGGCCTCCTCGCCTTCGGGGTGATGCTCGCCATGACCTCGGGCAACGGCGGCATCGATCTGTCCGGTATCGCGCTTGCCAACCTGTCGGGCATCGCGGCCCTGATGCTGGCCAAGCTGTTCGTGGCGCCCGACGTGGCGCCGAACCTCTTCTCGTGGGGTTTTGCCGGTTTCGCGCTCGCGATCGGCCTCGTCGGCGGCCTCGCCAACGGGCTGGTGATCGCCTACGGCCGCCTGACCCCGCTGATCGCGACCCTCGGCACGCAGCTCCTCTTCACCGGCATCGCGGTGTTCCTCACCAACGGCTCGGCCTTGAGCCTCGGCTACATCCCGCCGCTCGATGACTTCGGCAACTCCCCGATCCTCGGCATGCCGATCTGCTTCGCCCTCTTCCTCGTCGTCGCTGCCGTGATCGCCTTCGTCCTGCGCTTCACGCCCTTCGGCGTTCGCCTGATGCTTCTCGGCAGCAACCCGAAGGCCGCCCGCTACGGCGGCATCGCGGAACACCGGATGATCGTCCTGACCTACACCGCGAGCGGCCTCCTGTCGGCGATCGCCGGTATCGTCATCGCAGCCCGCAATGCATCGGTGAAGTGGGACTACGGCGGCTCCTACGTCCTGATCGCGATCCTGATCGCGGTCATGGGCGGCGTGAAGCCTGAGGGAGGCTACGGGAAGGTCGGCTGCGTGCTTCTGGCCGCCACGGCCCTCCAGATCCTGTCGAGCCTCTTCAACTTCATGGACATCTCGAACTTCTTCAGGGACCTCGCCTGGGGCGTCCTGCTCCTCGCGCTCCTGGCCTTCGCCAGGTTCGATTTCGGCACTTGGCTTCGGCCGAGCCGCTGAAGACACGCAGACCGCGCGGTTTTTCGGCGGGAGAAGGCCAGGAAACCGCGCTCGCATTAGCACATCCAACGGGAGGATCCGCATGACCACACTCCGCAAGCTCGCCGCCTGCACGGCGCTCGGCCTCGCCCTCGGGGCGGGTGCCGCCGCGGCCCAGGACAAGCCGACCATCGTCACCGTCGTGAAGGTGACCGGCGAGAACTGGTTCACCCGCATGAACCAGGGCGTCGACGCCTACGGCGCCGAGCACTCGAACGTCGCGACGAGCCAGGTCGGTCCGGCCAAGGCCGACGCCGCCCAGCAGGGCCGCATCATCGAGGATCTCGTCGCCAAGAACGTCTCGGCCATCGCCGTCGTACCGATGGATCCCTCCGCGCTCGAAGGCGTGCTGCGCCGCGCCGAGCAGCGCGGGATCAAGGTGATTACCCACGAGGGCGACAGCCTCGTCAACACCGCGGTCGACATCGAGGCCTTCGACAACAAGGCCTTCGGCACGCGCATCAACGAGAAGCTCGCGGCCTGCATGGGCCAGTCCGGCAAGTGGACGAGCTTCGTCGGCTCGCTCGGCAGCCTGACGCACAACCAGTGGGTGGATGCGGGCGCCGAGAACGCCAAGAAGTATTCCGGCATGGAGCTGGTGGCCGCCAAGAACGAGTCCTTCAACGACGCCAATAAGGCCTACGAGAAGGCCAAGGAGATCCTGCGCCGCTATCCCGACATCAAAGGCTTCCAGGGCTCGTCCGCGATCGACGTGATCGGCATCGGCCGCGCGGTGGAGGAGGCCGGGCTCCAGGACAAGACCTGCGTCTACGGCCTCGGCCTGCCCAAGGACACCGGCCCCTATCTCGACACCGGCGCGGTCGACGAGATCTTCTTCTGGGACCCGAAGGATGCCGGCTACGTCATGAACGTCGTCGCCAACATGGTGCTCGACGGCAAGGAAGTGACCGACGGGATGGACCTCGGCGTGCCCGGCTACAACAAGGTGTCGGTGAAGAAGGGGCCCGGCAAGGGCGTTATCGTCCAGGGCGAGGCCTGGGTCGACGTCGATAAGGCCTCCTACAAGAACTATCCGTTCTGAGCCGCGGCGCGAGCGTCGCGTCCGATCGCTCCGGGGCCGTCCTGGCCCCGGAGCACGACCGCCTTCATCGGGATCCCATCATGTCCGTCGTTCCAGCGCCGCTCACGGTCGACGCCGCTCCTCCGCTCCTGGAGATCCGGGGCGTGCGCAAATCCTTCGGCGGCGTCCATGCGCTGAAGGTGGTCGACCTCGTGATCGAGGCGGGCCGCGTCTACCATCTCATGGGCGAGAACGGCTGCGGCAAGAGCACGCTGATCAAGATCATCTCGGGCGCGCAGGCCGCGGACGAAGGCCAGATCCTGGTCGACGGCAAGGCGACGGGCAACCGGGCCGGAGACATCGGACCGATCGGCGCGCTGCGCGCCGGGATCGAGACGGTCTACCAGGACCTGTCCCTCCTGCCGAACCTTTCGGTCGCCGAGAACATCGCCTTCACGGGTCAGCTCGTGGCCGCCGACGGGCATCTTGCGCGCCGCCTCGATACGAGAGCCCTCTTCGACACGGCGCGTGCCGCGCTCGCCAAGGTGCAGCTGCCGACCGACCGCGAGTTCCTGACCCGGCGAACCGACACGCTGCCGCTCGCCGTGCGCCAGCTCGTCGCCATCGCCCGCGCGATCGCCGCCGATGCCCGGCTCGTCATCATGGACGAGCCGACGACCTCGCTGACGCGCCAGGAGGTCGACAATCTCCTGCGGGTCGTCGAACGGCTGCGTGCGGGCGGCGTCGCCGTGCTGTTCGTCACCCACAAGCTCGAGGAGTGCAAGGCGATCGGCGGGCGCGCCATCATCATGCGCGACGGGCGCAAGGTCGCCGAGCTCGACGTCGCGGACCATTCCAAGGCCGAGTTCATGTACTGGATGACGGGGCGCGAGATCAGCGAGGCGCGCTACCGCTCCGAGCCGACCCTCGGCGTGACACGTCTCGAGGTCGAGGCGCTCGGGTCGGACGCGTTCCACGACGTGTCCTTCTCGCTCCGGCGCGGCGAGATCCTCGGCTTCACGGGCCTTGCCGATTCCGGGCGCAACGAACTCGCGCTGGCGCTGGCGGGTGTCCGCCCCGCCCGCACCGGGCGCATCCGGCTCGACGGCGCCGCGATCGAGATCGGCACGCCGAGCGAGGCCATCGAGGCCGGCGTCGGCTACGTGCCGGAGGACCGCCTCACCGAAGGGCTGTTTCTCGAAAAGTCCATCGAGGAGAACATCACCCTGCCGGTGCTGGAGCGCCTGCGCGGCGCGCTCGGCATCATCAGCGGCCGACGCGCCCGCAGGCTCGCGGAGGCCACGGTGGCCGACCTCCAGGTGGCGACACCGAGCGTCGATCTCCCGGTCCAGTCGCTCTCGGGCGGCAACCAGCAGCGCGTCCTGATCGGCCGCTGGCTGACGATCGAGCCGCGCCTCTTGATCCTCCACGGTCCCACCGTCGGCGTCGACGTCGGGTCGAAGGACACGATCTTCCGCATCATCCAGCGGCTCGCCGATCGCGGCATGGCCGTCATCATCATCAGCGACGACCTGCCCGAGCTTCTGCAGAACTGCGACCGGATCGCGGTCATGCGGCAGGGGGCGATCGTGGCCGAGCGACCGGCCGAGGCATGGAGCGAGGAGACGATCTACCGCGCGCTCGCCTCGGCGGGAGAGGGCAGCCAACCATGACCGACATCGCCTCGACCCCGACCGCCACGGTGCCTCCCCTCCATTCGCGCCTGTGGGAGCGGATGGTGCGCCGCCCGGAACTCTTCACGCTGGTCCTCGTGATCCTCACCTGCATCGCGGTGACGATCGCCAATCCGGACTTCCTGCAGGTCAACAACCTGTTCGACGTCCTGCGCGCCTCGGTCGTTCGCGGGCTCTTCGCCCTCGGGGTGCTGGTGGTGCTGGCGGCCGGCGGCATCGACGTGTCGTTCACCGCGATCGCCGCGCTCATGATGTACGCGCTGACGATGCTGGCGACGAACCATGTGCCCGACATGCCGCTTGCGGTGTTCTTCCTGCTGGCCGCGGGCGGTGGCGCGCTTCTGGGTGCGGCCAACGGCCTTCTCGTCCACACGCTTCGCGCGCCCTCGCTGATCGTCACGATCGGCACGCAGTACATCATCCGCAGCTTCCTCCTGACCTTTGTCGGGACCGCGCTGTTCATGAACATCCCGACCGCCATGGACGCCTTCGGCCGGGCCTCCCTCTACACCCACACGGCACCGGGCGGCGGCATTTCGCTTCTGCCGGCGACGGTTCTCGTCCTGCTGGTGGCCTCGGTCGTGACCTGGTTCATCCTGGAGCGCACGCTGATGGGTCGCGCGGTGTTCGCTGTCGGCGGCAATCCGGGCATCGCGGAGCGGCTCGGCATCAGCCTGTTCCGGGTGCGCGTGTTCGTCTTCGCCTATGCCGGGCTCCTGGCGGGGATCGCGGGCGTCGTCCACGTCGCCTCCAACCGCCTCGCCAATCCGTTCGATCTGGCCGGCATGGAGATCGACGTCATCGCCGCCGTGGTGCTGGGCGGTGCGCGCATTACCGGCGGCTCCGGCAGCGTCGCCGGCACGCTGCTCGGGGTCTTCCTGATCACGCTGGTCAGCAACGTCCTGATCTTCGTCGGTATTCCGAGCACGCTGCAGCTCGCCATCGTCGGCGGCTTCATCCTCCTCGCCGGCACGATCTTCGCGCTCGGTCAGCGCGGCTGAACGCGCCGCATCCTCGTCCTCCCGCCCTCGAAGGGACCCCCATGTCGCACGACGTTTCCGTCATCGGTCTCTACATCCTCGACGTCCTCGGGCGCCCGGTGGACGCCATTCCGCCCGGCGGGCAGGTCGATTTCATCGACGAGATCCGGCTGACGGTGGCGGGCACGGCGGGCGGCACGGTGGTGGACCTCGCCAAGCTGGGCCTGAACTGCCTCGCCGTCGGCGCGGTCGGCGACGACGAGAAGGCGGATTTCGTCCTCTCGACGCTCCGGCGCTTCGGCGTCGACACGTCCGCGATGCAGCAGCTTTCGGGCGTGCCGACCTCGGCGACCATCCTCAACATCCGGCGCGACGGCAGCCGCCCGGCCCTTCATGCGCGCGGCGCCTCCGATCATTTCGAGGTGGCCGACGCGGCCCTCGACGCCGTGCTCGCGCCGCCGATCGTCCATCTCGGCGGCACCGGCCTCCTCGCAAGGCTCGACGGCGAGCCGAGCGCGCGGCTCCTCGCGGAGGCGAAGCGGCGCGGCCGGACCGTCACCTTCGATCTCCTGGGTGCGGGACCACAGACCCTCTCGCTCATCGAGCCGCTCCTGCCCCACATCGACTATTTCATGCCCTCGATCGAGGAAGCGCGCGACATTTCGGGCACCGCCGACGTGCGGGGCGCCGCCGCGTTCTTTCTCGATCGGGGCGTCGGGCAATGCGTCTTCACGCTCGGTGGCGACGGTGCCTGCTTCGTTTCGGCCGGCGGCGAAAGCGTCCGCCAGCCCGCCTTTGCGATCGAGGTCGTCGACACGACGGGTTGCGGCGACGCGTTCGACGCCGGCTTCATCACCGCGCTCCACCACCGGATGGACGTCGCGACCGCCCTCGCCTTCGCACAGGCCTCCGCCGCCCTCGTCGCGACCGGCCTCGGCTCGGATGCCGGCATCCGCTCGTTCGAAGATACGCTCGCCTTCATGAACGAGACACCGCGCCGGGACGCCGACGGACCGGCCTGAGAGGGCAAGGCGGCGACGGAGGGTCACCACGCCGACGCTCTTCACGCCCGGGACCCCGGACATACCTCATCCCCTCGCGGCGATGGCGCCGAGTTCCTCGAGGTCGAGGTCGCGCTCGAGGTCGTGCATCGTCTCGTCGTCGATCTGCTGCGTCCGGTGCAGCCGGATGAGCTCGGCGCGCCCCGCCGCGACGGCTGCGAGGATGACGTCGAAATGCGCGCCGATGCTCTCCTGGCGCTCGTCCATCGATCCCTGGAACTCGGTCGAGATCGTCGCCCGGCGCCGGTAGCTGTCGAGAAGGCGCGGGTGAAGGAGCGTGCCGTCGTCGGAGTAGGCGCGGCGCTCGACCGCCACCAGCTGCGCCCGCAGCATCGCGGCCTCGGCCGCGAAGAGATCGAGCGGCGGATGGGCCCGCTCGTCCTCCCGCAGGCCCGCCCAGCGGATCACCAGACCGAGCGTCGTGCCCTGCACGAGCACGGTCGCGATGATCGCGGCAAAGGCGATCACCAGCATCAGGTCGCGCTCGGGCATGGTCTCGGGCAGGCTGAGCGCGACCGCGAGCGTGACCACCCCGCGCATGCCGGCCCAGCTCGCGACGGTCGCGGCCCGTGCGCCGAGCGGTTCGGCGGCGCGCCGGCCCGAGCGCTTCAGCTGCTTGAGGACGGCGTCGCCCGCGAACACATAGGCGAAGCGCGCGAGCGTCATGGCGGCGATCACCGCCGCGGCCGGCACCGCCATGTCCTGCCAGACGACGCCGATGCCGCCCACCCGCTCGAGCACCCCGCGCAGCGACAGGCCGATCAGGATGAAGACGGCCGCCTCCATCAGGAAGATCAGCGTCTGCCAGAAGGCCACCCCGCGCAGCCGCACGCTCGCGGTGAAGATCGTGTGCTGGTACCAGCCGCAGACGAGGCCGGCCGTCACCGTGGCGATGACACCCGAGACATGCAGCACCTCGCCCGCGATGTAGCTGACCCAGCAGACGAGGACGGAGGCGGCGATCATCAGGTAGTCGTCGCCGAGGCGTCGCAGCAGGAGCACCCAGATGGCGCCGATCGCACCGCCGACGAGAAGGCCGCCCCCGACCAGGAACGCGAAGCTGCCGAGGGCCTCGCCAAGGCTGAACGTGCCCGTCAGCGTGGCGGCGACGGCGAAGCGGAAGAGAACGAGACCGGTCGCGTCGTTGAGAAGGCTCTCGCCCTCCAGAAGCGTGCCGAGCCGTCGCGGCAGCTTGACGCGCTGGAGAACCGCGCGCGCCGACACGGCGTCCGGCGGCGAGACGATGGCGCCGAGCGCGACGCAGGCCGCCCAGGGCAGGTCCGGCACGACGATTTTGGCCGCCAGCGCCACGGCTGCCGCCGTGAACAAGACCGCGCCGACCGCCAGCGAGGCGATGCCCGCCAGGTGCCGACGGAAGGGGGCCAGTGCCGTGAACCAGGCTCCGTCCATCAGGAGCGGCGGCAGGAAGACGACGAGCACGAGCTCCGGGTCGAGCTCGACCTGCGGCAGTCCGGGCAGGAAGGCCAGGGTGCCCCCACCCACCATCAGCGCCACCGCCGGCGGCAGCGACAGGCGTTGCGCAACGTAGTGCAGCACCAGGACCGCCACGAACATCGCGACGATGAGTTCGAAGAGTTCTACGGGGTGCATCGAAATCCCGCGCGGTCGAGGAACAACTCGCGGCATCCTTGCTGCAAAGCCGCGGAGATCGCCAGTGGACAGGCGGCGGGAGCCGGACAATCCACGGCTGAAGGCGCGGCGCCGGGCGCGCTGGCCGAACGTCGACGAGGTCGCGATGGGGATCCCCGCCCGCGACCGGATGCGGTCCGTCCCTGCCCTTTTCGCCTGACCGCGGTCGATGGGCGGCTGCCACGGCCCCGGCGAGCGAGCCTCAGGCGGCCGGCGCGGATGCCGCCGCAAGGCGGCTTTCCACCGCGGCGCGATGGCGCGTTCCCCAGTCGCAGAGCGGCATCAGCGCCGCGACGAGCGTCAGGCCGAAGGGGGTGATCGTGTAGTCGACCCGGGGCGGCACCTCCCGGTAGTCGCGCCGCACCAGGACGCCCGCACCCTCGAGGTCGCGTAGCTGCTGGATCAGCACCTTCTCGCTGATCCCCTCCACCAGCCGCTTGAGGTCACCGAACCGCCGGGGCCCGTTCTGGAGATGGTAGAGCACCAGCGGCTTCCACTTCCCGCCGACGACGGCCAGGGCGACGTCGAGACCACACTCGGAACTTCCCGCCGCCATCGCTTCCCTACCACTTACCTTTATGTCAGTACTAAACAAAACATCCGCGCCCGTCCATATCGCATCCGTCCAACGACAGGAGAACGAGATGGGCAGGCTGGACGGCAAGATCGCGGTCATCACGGGGGCCAACAGCGGCATCGGACTGGCGAGCGCCAGGCGTTTTGCCGAGGGGGGCGCCCGCGTCTTCATGACGGGCCGGCGGCAGGAGGAACTCGACCGGGCGGTGGCCGACGTCGGGCATGGCGCGCGCGGCATCCGGGGCGACATCGCCGACATGGGCGACCTCGACCGCCTCTTCGAGACGGTCCGGGCGGACGCCGGCCGGATCGACGTCCTGTTCGCCAATGCGGGCGGCGGCGAGTTCGCCGCACTGCCCGACGCGACGGAGGCGCATTTCGATCGCACCTTCGCGGTCAACGTGAAGGGCACCTTCTTCACGGTCCAGAAGGCCCTTCCGCTCCTTGCCGACGGCGCGTCGGTGATCCTGACCGGCTCCACCGCCGCGACCACCGGCATTCCGGCCTTCAGCGTCTACGGCGCCACCAAGGCCGCGATCCGCAGTTTCGCGCGCGGCTGGATCGTCGACCTCGCGCCGCGCGGCATACGCGTGAACGTCCTCGTTCCCGGCGCGACCTCGACCCCCGGCTGGCACGCGCTTGCCCCGGGCGAGGAGGCGAACAAGGCCTTTGCCGCCGCATCCGAAGCGGCCTCGCCGCTCGGCCGCATGGGGCGGCCGGAGGAGATCGCCAACGCCGCGCTGTTCCTGGCGTCCGACGAGAGCAGCTTCGTCACGGGGAGCGAGCTGTTTGCCGACGGTGGCGCCGCGCAGATCTGACCGAAGCGCGATCGGCGTCCCGTCCGGCCGCGGCCCGACGGGACGCCCGCAAGGCGCAGGCCGCGTCAGGTCACCCGCCCTCGGGCGGTGACGGGCCACGGCTCCAGCGTGCCGTCCGGCAGGCGGACATGGACGGCGTCCATCATGTTGGTGACGACGCAGGCATGGTTCGGGACGATCTCCACCCGGTCGCCGACCGCGAGCGCGAGAGCTCCCTTGCCGGTAAGGCGGCCGTGCTCTTCCGACAACTGGTCGATCGCGACGTCCGGCAGCCCGACCACCATCCCGTAGCCGTCGAGGCCGAGGAGGTCGGAGGTGAGGACCTTCGACCCGGCGTCGATGATCGCGCGATCGGGCGTCGGCTTCGAGACGACGGTGGCGACGACGCGTAGCGCGCAGTCGGCAAGCTCGGCGGCCCCGCGCGAGACCAGCGAACGGTCGTTGTAGACATAGGTTCCCGGCCGATACTCGGTGACGACACCGTCGTTCTCGACCTGCCAGAGGTCGGGCGTGCCGCCGGACGTGACCACCGGCACCCGCAGACCGTCGGCCTCGATCGCCGCCTTGGCCGCAGCCAGGAAGGCGGTGGCCGCCGCATGGCCGCCGGCCGCGGGATAGGTCATCAGCCCGCCGAAGGCGAGGCCGGGCGCACCGGCGATGCGCTGCGCGAGGCGTGCCGCCTCCGCCGGCGTCTGGACGCCGCAGCGTCGCCCGCCGGTGTCGCACTCGACAAGGACGACGAGCGGCTGCGGCTCGTGCGCAAAGGCGGCGGCGAGGCCGTCCACCACCGCCTCGCTGTCGGCGACGGTCGACAGGCGCACGCGCCGCGCCAGCGCCCGCAGCCGATCGAGCTTGGCCGGGCCGAGGACCGGATAGGTGAGGAGGACGTCGGGGATCGCGGGGTCCTCGTCGAGGAGGGCCTCCACCTCGCCGATCTTCTGGCAGGTGATGCCGACCGCCCCGGCGTCGAGCTGCGCGCGCGCCAGCCGGGCGAGCTTGTGGGTCTTGATATGGGGCCGGATGGCCAGCCCACGCGCCGCCAGATGGGCCTGCGCCCGGGCGATGTTTCGCAGCGCGATGTCGAGATCGATCACCACCGCCGGTGTCTCCGGTTCGCCTGTCACGATCCCTCCCGCAAGCCTGTTGACAAATATCGAGGCATGTCCACTGATAAGGCAATCCGCTGTTGCGGTCAAATGTTCATTACAACGGACATCAGCTCTGGAGGGAATGGCAATGGGTGTGAAGGCTGTAGTTCTGGGGCTCACGGCGACGGCGTGCGCCGCACTCCTCCCCGCGGGCGCCGAGGCCGCCAAGCTCGACGACGTTCTGGCGCGCGGCACGCTCGTGGTCGGCACCGGCTCGACCAACGCGCCCTGGCATTTCAAGGACGCGTCCGACACGCTGCAGGGCTTCGACGTCGACGTGGCCAAGATCGTCGCCAAGGCGCTCTTCGGCGACGCGGAGAAGGTCGAGTTCGTCAACCAGTCGTCGGACGCCCGCATCCCCAACATCACCACGGGCAAGGTCGACATGACCTGCCAGTTCATGACCGTGACCGGCGAACGCGCCCAGCAGGTCAACTTCACCATCCCCTACTACCGCGAGGGCGTCGGCCTGATGCTGAAGGAGGGCGGCCAGTATGCCGACTACAACGCGCTGAAGGCCGCCGGCTCGTCGGTCACCATCGCGGTCCTCCAGAACGTCTACGCCGAGGAGCTCGTCCACAAGGCGCTGCCGGAGGCGACCGTCGACCAGTACGAGGCGCAGGACCTCCTCTATCAGGCGCTCCAGTCCGGCCGCGCGGATGCCGCGGCCACCGACCAGTCCTCGATCGCCTGGTACGTCACGCAGAACCCCGGCCAGTACAAGGACGCCGGCTACGGCTGGAGCCCGCAGACCTATGCCTGTGCCGTCGCCAAGGGTGACCAGGACTGGTTGAACTTCGTCAATACCGCGCTGCACGAGGCGATGACCGGCGTCGAGTTCGACACCTATGCCGCCTCGTTCAAGAAGTGGTTCGGCAAGGATCTGCCGCCCCCGGCGATCGGCTTCCCGGTCGAGTTCAAGTGATATCCGGCGGTCCGGGCCACTGCGCCCGGACCGCCTCGCGCCCCACGCCCCAAACGAGCGATCCCGATGGGATACACCCTCAACTTCGACGCCGTCTGGCGGAACTTCGACGACCTCCTGTGGGGGCTCGGCCTCAGCCTCGGTCTCGCGGTCGTCGCGATCGGCATCGGCTGCGCCCTCGGGCTCGTGCTCGCCTTCGGCCGGGTCAGCCGGTCGCGGGCGCTGCGGATGCCGGCGGGCGCCTACGTGACGCTGTTCCGCAACCTGCCGCTTCTCGTGATCGTCCTGTTCTCGTTCTTCGCGCTGCCCCAGCTCGGTCTTCGCCTGTCGAAGCAGAGCTCGTTCGTCCTCGCGCTCGCCCTCTACTCCGCGGCCTACCTTGCCGAGGTGTTCCGCGGCGGCCTCCTCGGCGTGCCCAAGGGCCTGCGCGAGGCGGGGCTCGCGATCGGCCTGACCGAGGGGCAGATCCGTCGCCGCATCGTCCTGCCGGTGATGCTGCGCGCCGTCCTGCCGGCGCTGGGCTCGACCTTCATCGGCCTCTTCAAGGACACCTCGCTCGCCGCCGCGATCGCCGTGCCCGAACTCACCTTCGAAGCGCGCAAGATCAACGTCGAGACCTTCCGCGTCATCGAGACGTGGATCGTGGCGAGCGGGCTCTACATCGCGACCTGCTCGATCCTCGCCGCCCTCCTGCGCCGCGTCGAGGCGCGGCTCGCCGTGTCGAGGTAAGCCCCCGTGACCGCTCCTCCCACCTTCCTCGAGATCGTCTGGCTGGCGCGCTGGCCGCTCCTCTACGGCCTCGGCACCACGGTCGCCATCTCGGCGCTCGCCATTCTGGGCGGCACCGTCATCGGAACCCTTCTCGGCCTCACGCTGACCTACGGCAACCGCGCCGTGCGCCTCCTCGCGCGCATCTATACCGACGTGATCCGCGGCACGCCCGTCCTCGTCCTGGTCCTCGCGAGCTTCTACATCCTCGGCACCGTCGGGCTCGACCTCTCGGCCTTCCAGGCCGGCGTCCTCGCGCTGACGCTGTTCTGCGCCTCGCATGTCGGCGAGATCACGCGCGGCGCCCTGCAGACGGTGCACAAGGGCCAGACCGAGGCGGCCAAGGCGATCGGCCTCACCTTCGGCCAGACCTTCCGCTACGTGCTGGGGCCGCAGGCGCTGCGCCTCGCCCTGCCGCCGCTGATCAACACGGCGGCCGAGATGGTGAAGGCCTCGACGCTCCTCTCGGTGATCGGCGTCGCCGAGCTTCTCCTGCGCACGCAGGAGGTCATCAGCCGCGCCTTCCACAGCCTCGAGTTCTATCTCCTCGCCGGCCTTCTCTACTTCCTCGTCAATTTCGCCATTGAGCGTCTCGGCCGATATGTCGAGCGCCGCGTGAGCGTCGCGTGAAAGGCGCCCCGATGACCGCGAACCTTCTGGAAATCCGGGACCTTCGCAAGAGCTACGGCCCGCTCGAGGTCCTGAAAGGGGTCGACTGCGACGTGCGCTCGGGCGAGGTGATCTCGATCATCGGCTCGTCGGGTTCCGGCAAGACGACCATGCTGCGCTGCGTCAACATGCTGGAGGAGTTCGAGGGCGGCTCGATCCGCATCGACGGCGAGGAGATCGGCTTCTCCACCGAGGGCGGCCAGCGTCGGCGCAAGAGCGAGCGGGAGATCGCCCGCCAGCGCGCGCTGACCGGCATGGCCTTCCAGCAGTTCAACCTCTTCCCGCACATGACCGCGCTCGAGAACGTCACGCTCGGTCTGACGCTGGTGCGCCGGATGGGGCGGGACGAGGCACGCGCGCTCGGCGAGACCTGGCTCGACCGCGTCGGCCTCCTGGCGCGCAAGGACCAGTATCCGGCGAAGCTTTCCGGCGGCCAGCAGCAACGCGTGGCGATCGCGCGCGCCATCGCCATGAGCCCGCGCCTGATGCTGTTCGACGAGGTGACCTCCGCGCTCGACCCCGAGCTCGTGGCCGAGGTGCTTGCCGTCGTGCGCTCGCTCGCCGAGGACGGGATGACCATGCTCCTCGTCACCCACGAGATGCGCTTCGCCTACGAGGTGTCGAGCCGCGTCATCTTCATGAACGGCGGGCGCATCGGCGAGGAGGGGGACCCGCGCGAGATGTTCGCGTCCCCCAGGACCGAGCGCCTCGCCGCCTTCCTCCAGTCTTCCCGCTTCAACTGACAGAACAGGACACGCACGCATGACCCTCAAGCGCTATGGTGCCGGCGAGACCGGCGCCGGCGGCAAGCCGCTGCCCTTTGCCCGCGCGGTAGAAGCCGACGGCTGGCTTTACGTGTCCGGCCAGGTGGCCATGGAGAACGGCGAGATCGTGCCGGGCGGCATCGTCCAGCAGACGAAGAAGACCATGGAGAACGTCATCGCCATCCTCACCGAGGCGGGCTACGGCCTGGAGGACGTCGTGCGCGTCGGCGTCTGGCTCGACGACCCTCGGGACTTCTGGAGCTTCAACGGCGTCTATGCCGAATATTTCGGCGCGACCCCGCCGGCGCGGGCCTGCGTGCAGTCGTCGATGATGGTCGACTGCAAGGTCGAGATTGACTGCGTCGCCTTCAAGCGGAAATAAGCCGCGAGGGCCCGAGCATCGGAGACGACATGGACACGCGCGTGGAGGAGACCGTCAACCGCCGGGCGCGCGGGCTCGACCGGGCCTTCGACATCCTCGACGCCCTGCGCGAGGCGGGCCGTCCGCTCCGCCCCAACGAGATCGCGGCCGCGATGGGCGCGCCGCGGTCGACGATCTACGAGATCGTCGCGGCGCTCGTGAAGCTCGATGTCCTGGAAGCCGCCGACGCCGAGGGGCGCGTCTTCCTCGGCCGTCGCCTGTTCCTCTACGGGCAGGCCTACGGCCACCACTCCGACATGCCGAGCCGCGTGACGATGGTGCTCGACCGTCTCGCGGCGGAGACGCAGGAGACCGCCCAGTTCTGCCTCCTCGACGGCAACAAGTACACGGTCGCCATGATGCGCGAGGGCTCGCGGCCCTTCCGCATCTCGTCGAGCGTCGGCGAGCGCACGCCCATTCCCTGGACGGCGTCCGGCCGCCTGCTCCTTGGCCATCTCGGCGAGGACGAGATCCGCGCCTTCGTGCCGCCGGCGGACTTCCGGCTCCCCTCGGGCGACTGGCTCGCACCGGCCGAGTTCGCGCGGCAGGCCCACAAGGCCGTCGCGGACGGCTATTTCACCTTCGATTCCATCGTCGACAGCTACACCCACTGCTTCGCCGTGCCGATCCGCCGGCCGGACGGCACGGCGGCGGCGACGCTCTGCCTCGTCGCGCCGAAGGCCGATGCCCTGCGCAACCATGCCGACTATCTGGCTCGGCTCGGCGCGGCCGCGGTGTCGCTCGAACCCTTCTTCGCCTGATCTGCCGGGCGGCGCGCGCCGCTGGCGACGGACGCTCGGGCGGTGTAGGCCCTGATGCAACCTTCGCCAAGCCCCGGGAGACGCCTCATGACCCTTCGAACCGACGACGCCCTTCGCGAGGAGATGGTCGCAATCTGCCGCCGCATGAACGAGAGCGGCATCAACCAGGGCACCGCGGGCAACCTGTCGGTGCGCAACGCGGCGGGCTTCCTCGTCACCCCGACCTCGCTGCCCTACGATCTCATGCAGCCGGGCGACCTCGTACAGATGCACTTCGACGGCCGCTACGAAGGCCCCCGGCGCCCGTCGTCGGAATGGCGCTTCCACCGCGACATCCTCGCCGCCCGCCCCGACGTCGACTGCGTCCTCCACTGCCATTCCGTCTACGCCACGACGCTCGCCGTCCACCACAAGGAGATCCCGAGCTTCCACTACATGACCGCGGTCGCCGGCGGCTCGACGATCCGCTGCTCGCGCTATGCGACCTTCGGGACGCAGGCGCTGTCGGACGCCGCGCTGGAAGCCTTGGAGGACCGGATGGCCTGCCTTCTCGGCCAGCACGGGCAGATCGCGCTCGGGCGCACCATGGCGGGCGCGCTGGCGCTGGCGATCGAGGTCGAGACGCTGTCGCGCCTCTATGTCCAGGCGCGCATCCTCGGCGAGCCGCCGGTCCTCCCCGACGACGAGATGGCGCGCGTCATCCAGCAGATGAAGAACATGAGCTACGGCCAGGCCCCAGATCTCGACGGGGTGAACGACACGCCGAGCGCAACGGCCGGCGACGATCGCCCGGCAGCGAAGGCCTGAGGGGCGCGAGCCCCCTCCACGACGAGCGCGGCGGGCCGGAGCCGGTGGGCCCGCCGCGTGGTCCCGGCGCCATCGGGATCGGGGTTTCGTCATCCCTTGCCGTGCGAGAACCCCGCGCCCTGCCGCCGGGTGCATGACCGTCCCGCGAACCCCTGCCCTCGAATCACGCCCCTTGATGCGATCGTGGGCAACGCGCCCCGGCGGACGGTGCGCAGAGGCGGAGGCGCCAGCGCCCCGATGCCACGCCGTCATATGATATATCGCCTGCATCGCCGGGCTTTTCGCTCGTCTCGCCCGCCATCACCTTGATTTGGCACGCTTCCTGCTTTGCGATCCTGAACGGGCATTTGCCGCGTGGGGTCTTCAAACGCCGCGCGAATGGTGATGAACTGGCCGCCTCCGGACCGCGGGGCCGGCTGGAACCGGATGGGGATGCGTGCGATGCGATTGACCTATTCCACCGATCAGGCCCCGGGCGGCCAGCGCAAGCAGTTCTGGCAGGACGCGGTCTCGCGCACCTACTTCCCGCTCGATATCCAGTTCCGCAACGCGCAGGAGTTTTCCGGCGACCTCGACTTCTGGTCGCTCGGCCAGGTCTCGATCTCGCGCAACCACTGCGACGGGCTGCTCTACCGGCGGCAGGAGCGTCACCTCGTCTCGGAGCGCGAGGAAAGCTACCTGATCACGGTGCCCGACATCGCCGAGATCCGCTTCGCGCAGGACAACCAGGACGTCACCTGCCGGCCCGGCCAGTTCCTGATCGAGCGCAGCCACCTGCCCTACGAGTTCAGCCATCGCGAGCGGGCCGCGCTCTGGGTGATGAAGGTGCCGAGCGCGCTCCTTCGCTCGCGCATCCCCCGGCCCGAGCGGCTGGCGACGCTCCAGTTCGACGCGAGCCGCTCGGTCGGCGCCCTCTTCGTCGACATGCTGCGGATGACCGCGCCGCGCCTCGACGAGATGGACGAGGCGGCGCGCGGCCTGATGGGCGCCCATCTCGTCGATCTCCTCGCCATGGCGGTGGAGGCCGACCAGCGCGTCCTGTCGGGCTCGTCCTCTTCAGTGCGCAACGCTCACCTTCATCGCGCCGAGCACTTCATCCGTTCGCACCTGCGCGAGACCGATCTGTCACCGCAGCGCATCGCGGACGGCTGCGGCATCTCGCTGCGCTACCTTCACCATCTCTTCGAGGCGGAGGGCACGACGGTCTGCGCCCATATCCGTACCCAGCGCCTCCTGATGTGCGACGCGCTCCTGCGGGACCCGCAGAACGGGCGCCGCGCGATTTCCGAGATCGCCTACGAATGGGGCTTCGGCGATCAGGCGCAGTTCAGCCGCAACTACCGCGCCCAGTTCGGCTGCAGTCCGAGCCAGGCAAGGGCGACCGCGCTGAAGGGCTGATCGGCGATAGTGCAACGCACAAAGACGCCCAAGCTTTGTGCGGCCGATGCTCTCAGGCACAAGGACTGATGCGCTCTCCGACAAGAGCGGTCGGGCGAAAGCCCCTTTAATCCCCCGGCAACCTTTCGAAAAACCACCGACCGCCCTTGTCGAACGGGCGCGGATCGCACCGATCCGCCGCGCCATCGGGCACGCCTGTGCCGACACGAACGGTCGAAGCCTTGGGGATGGGCCGCCTTGCAGAATCTTCGCGTCGCCGTCGATGTCGGCGGCACCTTCACCGACATCTGCATCATGGACGAGGACACCGGCCTCATCCGCATCGAGAAGACGTCGTCCACCAAGGACCCGATCGAGGGGATCCTTGGCGGCGTCGGCAAGGCCGGCATCGATCTGTCCAAGGTGGCGCTCTTCAGCCACGGCACCACCGTCGCGACCAACGCGCTGATCACCCGCCGCCTGCCACGCACCGCGATGGTCTGCAGCGCTGGCTTCCGCGACGTCCTCGAGATCCGCCGCGCCAACAAGGAAGACCTCTGGGACGTCTACAAGGACGTCGTGAAGCCCTACATCCCGCGCCGCGACCGGCTCACGGTGCCCGAGCGCGTCGACAGCGCCGGCAAGGTCGTCGAGCCGCTGGACGAGGCGGCCGCCCGCGAGGTCGCGCGCATTCTCAAGAAGCGCGGCGTCGAGGCGATCGCGGTCTGCTTCATGAACGCCTACCTGAACGGCGACCACGAGCGCCGCATGCGCGAGATCCTGCTCGAGGCCATGCCCGACGTGCCGGTCTCGATCTCCTCGCAGGTGCTGCCGGAGATCTTCGAGCACGAGCGCTTCTCGACCACGGTCGCCAACGCCGCCGTCTCGCCGGTCGTCGTCAGCTACACGACGCGGCTCGGCGAGGAACTGGCGTCGGGCGGCTACACCCGCGACCTCCTCCTTCTCCACACCGGCGGCGGCGTGATGACGCCGGCCTCCGTCAAGGACTATGCCGCGCGGCTTGCGGGCTCAGGCATCGCGGCGGGCGCCATCGCGTCCCGCCACATCGCCTCGCTCTGCGGCTTCCCGAACTCGATCGGCCTCGACATGGGCGGCACGTCCACCGACGTCTCGCTCGCCTACGAGGGCCAGTCGCGTGTCACCAAAGACTGGTACATCGAGTTCGGCTACCCCATCCGCTTCTCCTCGATCGAGGTGCTGACGATCGGGGCCGGCGGCGGCTCGCTTGCCTGGACCGACGAGGCGGGATCGCTTCGCAACGGCCCGCAGTCGGCCGGCGCCTTCCCCGGTCCCGCCTGCTACGGCAACGGCAACCGCCAGCCGACCAACACCGATGCCAACGTCACGCTCGGGCGCCTCGGCACAAGTCTTGCCGGCGGCAAGGTGCAACTCGATCCCGCCCTCGCCCGCGAAGCCGTCGAGGACGGCGTCGCCAAGCCCTTCGGCCTGTCGGCCGAGGAAGCGTCGGATGCGATCCTGCGCGTCGCCAACGCCAACATGTCGGACGCCGTGCGCCTGATCTCGATCAGCCGCGGCTACGACCCGCGAGACTTCGCCCTCGTCGCCTTCGGCGGGGCCGGCGCGCTGCACGGGGTGGACGTCGCGCGCGAGCTCGCGATCCCCGCCGTGATCGTCCCGCCGAACCCCGGCGTCACCTCGGCGCTCGGCTGCCTCCTCGTCGACATGCAGCACGATTTTTCGGAAAACTGCATGGTGGAGGGCACCGAGGCCGAGCCCACCGATATCGAGGCGCGCTTTGCCCGGATCGAGCGCGAGGCCCTCGACCGGCTGACGCACGAGGGCGTCGCGGAGACGGACATCGTCCTCCAGCGCTCGATCGACATGATGTATCGCGGACAGTGGCGCTCGCTCGCCGTCTCCGTGCCGAGCCCGATCACCTCGATCGAGGCGCTGGTCGCCGACTTCCACCGCGAACACCAGCGCGAATACAACTTCCGCCGCGACGACGCGCCGGTCTCCTTCTTCCGCGTCAACGTCAAGGCGATCGGCGTCGTGCCGAAGGCCGAACTCGCCGTCCACGAGCCGACGGGCGAGACCCCCGATCCCGTGTCGCGCCGCACCGTCTGGTTCGACAACGCACCGCACGACACGCCGGTCTTCCAGCGCGACGACCTGCCCTGCGGCTTCTCGTTCCGGGGTCCGGCGATCGTCGAGCAGGTGGACTCGACCGTCGTTGTGCCGCCGGGCTCGCTCGCCGAGGTCGACAAGTATCTGAACATCATCATCCACGTGAAGGGCTGAACGAGATGGCCAGCGAACAGACGCTCGACCCCGTGACCTTCGAGGTCCTCAAGAACTCCTTCATCACCAGCGTCGACCAGATGGGCGAGCAGGTGCTGCGGACCTGCTACTCCTTCGTGATCTACAACCACGACTTCTCCTCGGCGCTGCACGATGCCGACGGCGAATGCGCGGCGCAGGGCAACCAGGACATCGCCGTCCACGTCGGCACCCTGCACTTCACCTGCAAGGACGTCATGCGCGCCTTCGAGGGCGACATGCACGACGGCGACGTCTTCGCCATCAACGACCCCTATGCCGGCGGCACGCATTTCTCGGACGTGCGCCTCATCCGGCCGATCTTCTCGGGCGGCGAGATCATCGCCTATGCCCAGTCCAACGGCCACTGGTCGGACATGGGCGGCTCGGTGCCGGGCTCCTTCGACGTCACGGCGCGCGACATGTTCCGCGAGGGCCTGCGCATCACGCCGGTCCGGCTCTACGACAAGGGCGTGTTCCGGCGCGACGTCGCCAACATGATCGCGTCGAACACGCGCGATCCGGCCTCGATCATCGGCGACATCCAGGCGCAGGCTCAAGGGACCGCCGTCTGCGCGCGCGAGATCCTGCGCCTCGTCGAGAAGTACGGGCGCGAGACCGTGAAGACGGGCCTTGCCGAAGTGCAGGACTATGTCGAGCGCGCCGTGCGCCAGCGCATCGCCGCGCTTCCCGACGGCACCTGGGAGACGGTCGACTACATCGACCGCGACCCGGCCGGCGGCGAGGGCATGATCCCGATCCGCATCAAGATGACGATCCGTGGGGATAAGGCCTATTACGACTTCTCGGGCAGCCACCCGACCATCGCCTCGATCTACAACTCGGCCTTCGGCGCGACCTTCTCGGCGGTCGCGGCCGGCATGAAGACCTTCTTCCCCGACCTCCCGCTCAATTCCGGCTTCTACCGCGCCTTTGAGCTGACGGTGCCCGAAGGCTCGATCGTCGACGCCAAGTGGCCGGTGGCGGTCACCGGCTTCCTGATGCCCTTCGAGAAGATCATGAACTCGATCTACGAGATGTGGTCGGAACTGATGCCCGAGCGCGCGCTCGCCTGCACCTTCAACCTCGAATATCTCCTGACCGGCGGGCGCGACGCCCGCTCCCCCGACAAGCCGATCTTCATGTTCTACGACTGGCTGCCGGGCGGCTGGGGCGGGCGCAACGGCAAGGACGGCGCCAACGTCACCACCTCGTGCTTCGGCACCGGCATGATGGCGCAGCCGATCGAGGGCCAGGAGCGCACGACGCCGATCCTGATGACCGAGTGCCAGATCCAGACCGATTCCGCCGGTCCCGGCGAATGGCGCGGCGGCGTCGGCGTCCTCAAGGGCTCCAAGATGCTGCAGTCCGAGGACACGGTGATCTCCTACATCTGCGACCGCGAGCGGGCGATCGTCTGGGGCATCGAAGGGGGCCTGCCTTCGATCCCGCACGGACTGACGCTGAAGCGGGTCGGCACAGACGAGACCGTCCGCCTCGGCACGATCTTCTCCGACGTATCGCTCAAGGAGGGCGACCACTTCTGGCGGCCCACCGGGGGCGGGGGCGGCTTCGGCGACCCCTTGAAGCGCGATCCCGCCCATGTCCTCGAGGACGTCGTCGACGACTACGTGTCGGTGGAGCGCGCCGCCAAGGATTACGGCGTCGTGATCCGGACGATCGACGCCGAACTCTGCGAGTACGAGATCGACGAAGCCGGCACGCAAGCCCTCCGCGCCGAGATCGCCAAGAGCCGCGTCGAATGGGCCCGGGAGGACCCCGAAGCGGTCGCCGGCAGGTTCCAGGCCGGCGAGATCGACATGATGGACGTGATCCGCCGCCACGCCGTGATCCTCCACTGGGGCACGGGCGAGCTCCTGCCCGAATCCACCCGGCAGTTCCGCGAGAGCTTCGAGCGCCGCTCCGTCGCCAAGTGGGCCGCCGCCTGACGAGACATGCCCGAACGGACGCGGCCGGACGACCCCGTTCCTCCCTCTCTCCTCCCGAAGCCTGAAGGATCGATGCCATGACGCCTTTTCAAGCCATGACCCGCGCACTCGGGCTTGCGACCGGCCTGTCGCTCGCCGCGCTCTCCCCCGCCTCGGCGCAGGAGAACTGGTTCCCGATGAAGATCTTCGATTCCTCCTCCGGCACGCCGACCCCGGCCGAGTACACGCCGGTGGGCAAGGCCGAGAAGCCCTACAATCTCTGCGTCCTCTTCCCGCACATGAAGGACAGCTTCTGGGTCGCGGTCGCCTACGGCGTCGTGAAACAGGCCGAGGCCGCCAACGTGAACATGACGCTCTACGAGGCGGGCGGCTACGAGAACCTGCCGCGCCAGCTCTCGCAGTTCGACGACTGCCTCGCGAGCGGTGCGGACGCCATCATCGTCGGCGCGATCTCCGGCGCGGGCCTTGCGCAGAAGTTCGACGAGGCGAAGGCCAAGGGCGTGCCGGTGGTCGGTGTCGTCAATCCGGTGCCGATCGAGAAGCTGCCGGCCGCCAACTTCGTCGACTTCGCGGCGATGGGCGGGGTGACCGCCAAGGGGCTTCTGGCGAGCCTCGGGGCCGACGAGACGGCGAACGTCGTCACCTTCCCCGGCCCTGCGGGCTCAGGGTGGGCGGAAAGCTTCAACGAGGGCTTCAAGAAGGAGGTCGCCGGCAACCCCAACGTCAAGATCCTCGACGAGAAGTTCGGCGACTCCGGCGTCGCTGTCCAGCTCCAGCTGATCCAGGACGCGCTCCAGACCTATCCCGACATGAACGTCATCTGGGGCACCGCGCCGACGGCGGAGGCCGCGATCGGCGCCGTCGCCGAGGCTGGCCGCACCGACATGAAGATCATCTCCTCCTACGAGAACCAGGCGATGCTCGACGCGCTGAACCGCGGCGACATCCTGGCCTTCGCCACCCAGTATCCCGTCGGCGAGGGCGCGATCGGCATCGACCAGGCGATCCGCCTCATCGAGAAGAAGCCGGTGGTCAAGCTCGTCCAGCCGGAAGCCGCCGTCATCGACAAGACCACGGTGCCGAACGTCAAGATGGACCTCGTCCTCGCCCCCGCCGACTGGACCCCGG
Source organism: Aureimonas phyllosphaerae (assembly GCF_900113065.1). GTDB lineage: Bacteria > Pseudomonadota > Alphaproteobacteria > Rhizobiales > Rhizobiaceae > Aureimonas > Aureimonas phyllosphaerae. Next base: position 8,496 of record NZ_FOOA01000020.1, on the reverse strand, counting down.
TCTATTCGGTCAAGGCGAAGTAGGACCCGCGCAACATGGAGAACGGCATGGAGCGAGCCCCCGCGCCCGCCGGACACGCGGAGCCCCTGCTCCGCCTGTCCGGCATCACCAAGCGCTTCACGGGCGTCCTCGCGCTCGATGGCGTCGATCTCGACGTGCGCGCGGGCGAGCTCCATGTCCTCTTCGGCGAGAACGGTGCGGGCAAGTCGACGCTGATCAACGTCATCTCCGGCACCTTCCCGCCCGACGCCGGCTCCTTTCGCTTCAACGGCGAGGAGATCGGCCGTCTCTCTCCGCAGCGGGCGCGCCAGATCGGCATCAGCCCGGTGTTCCAGGAATTCTCGCTGGTGCCGAGCCTCACGGTCGAGGAAAACCTCTTCCTCGGCCGCGAGGCGTCGAGCGCCGGCGTCCTGAAGTCGGGCGCCATGCGCCGGCGCGCGCGCGAACTGATCGACGAGCTCGGCTTCGATCTCGATCCGGGCGCGCGGGTCGACGACCTGTCGCGCGCCCACCAGCAGATGGCCGAGATCGCGAAAGCCCTCCTCGGCAACGTGAGGCTCCTCATCCTCGACGAGCCCACCGCCTCGCTCACCGAGCGCGAGACGGGACGGCTCTTCGAGCTGATCGCGCGGCTGAAGCGCGAGGGCGTCGGGATCATCTACGTATCGCACCGCATGCGCGAGATCCGCGCGCTCGCGGACCGCGTCACGGTGCTGCGCGACGGCCGGCACATCAAGACGCTGGATGCCGCAACCGTGACCGACGGCGAACTCGTCGAGCTGATGACCGGGCGTCGCATCGACGTCCTGTTTCCCGCCATCACCCACGCGCCCGGCGCGATGGCGCTCGATGTGGAGAACCTGTCCACCGCGGACGGCACGGTGGCCGGCGTCAACTTCCACGCGCGGGCCGGCGAGATCACCGGGATCGCCGGGCTCGTCGGCTGCGGCAAGTCGGAGTTGGTGCGTGCGGTCTACGGGCTCGAGCCGATCGCGGGCGGTCGCATCCGCCTGCATGGCAAGCCCTATGATCCCCCCTCCCCGCGCGCGAGCCTGCGCCGCGGCGCCGCCTACTTTCCCGCCAATCGCGTCGCCGAGGGCCTCGCCCTGTCGCGGCCGATCCGCGAGAACGCCTCTATGACGGCGCTCGACCTGCCGCGCTTCGCGCGCGCCGGCATCCTGAAGCGCCGGGCCGAGCGGGCGCTGGTCGGCCCGATCATGGAGCGGCTGAAGCTGCGTCCGGCGGGCATCGAGCGGGCGGTCGGCAACCTGTCCGGCGGCAACCGGCAGAAGGTGATGCTCGGCCGCGCCCTGACGCGCGAGCTGACGGTCTTCCTCTTCGACGAGCCGAGCGTCGGCATCGACGTCGGCGCCAAGCTCGAGGTCTACGACTTCATGAAGCGTCTCGTGGAAGCCGGGGCTGCGGTGGTGGTCGTGTCGTCCGAACTGCCGGAGGTGCTGGCCCTGTCGAACCGGCTCTACGTCATGCACCACGGCCGGATCGCCGCCGAACTCGAGGGCCCCGACAAGACCGAGACCAACGTCCTTGCGAGCTTCTTCCGCGAGCAGCGCGCGGGAGCGGCCGCATGAGCGCGATCGCCGCCCGCCGCCCCGGCGGCCTCACCCTTCGCATCGGCATGCTGCCGATCGCGCTCCTTCTCCTCGTCGTCGCCATGTCGCTGGTCTCGCCGCAGTTCTACGGGCCCGCCAACGTCCTCAACATCCTGCGCAACGCCTCCTTCCTGACGATCGTGGCGCTCGGCCAGGCGATCGTCATCATCGCCGGTGGCTTCGACCTGTCGGTCGGCGCCGTGGTGGCGCTGGCAAGCGTCGTCACCGCCAAGGTCATGGGATGGGCGGCCGGCATCCTTCCCGGAAACGATGCGGCGATCATCGCGATCGGCGTGGCGGCCGGCCTCGGCTCGGGGCTCGTTGTGGGCCTCGTCAACGGCCTGTGCGTCTCGCGCCTCAAGGTGTCCGGCTTCGTGGTCACGCTCGGCACCATGTCGGCCACGGCCGGCGTCGGGCTGATGATCACGAGCGGCATCCCCGTCTACGGCATGCCAGACGGCTTCGTGAAAGGCTTCGGCCGCGGACAGGCCTTCGGCCTGCCCTACGCCGTCTTCATCGCGCTCGCGGTCCTCCTCGTCATGGTCTTCGTGCAGCGGCGCACGCTGTTCGGGCGCTATGTCCATGCGATCGGCGGCAATCCGGACGCCGCCGTCGTGTCGGGCGTCTCGATCGGACGCCATGTCGTCGGCACCTATGCGCTGTCGGGCGTCTTCGCGGCGGGTGCCGGCATCCTCTACACGGCGCTCGTCGGCTCCGGCCAGGCGAGCTTCGGCGGCGACCGGATGATGCTGCAGTCGATCGCGGCGGCCGTGATCGGCGGCGTGTCGCTGCGCGGCGGCGTCGGCCGGGTCGAGATCGTCGCCCTGTCGGCGCTGTTCCTGACGACGCTCGGCAACGCGCTCAACCTCCTTCATGTCGACGCCCGCCTGCAGCCGGTGTTCCTTGGGCTCATCATGGTGGCGGCGGTGGCGGTCGAGGAACTCGGACGACGGAGAAAGCCGCGTGTCTGACGCATCAAGCCCGCCGGCCCTCGCGATGGCCGCCCCGTCCAACGCCCCGACGCTGCGGCAGCGGCTCTGGCAGGCGGCTTTGCCGATCGCCCTCGTCGTCCTCCTCCTCGGCTTCTCGGCGGTCGATGCGCGGGTGCTCGGCCTCGCCAATCTTCTCAACGTCGCGCAGCAGACGAGCTACCTCGCGCTCTTCGCGATGGCGCAGACCGTGGTGATCCTGACGCGCGGTTTCGACCTGTCGCTCGGTCCGACGGTCTCGATGGTCTCCGTCGCCTCCGCCATGGCGCTGGCGGCCGCGGCGGCGGCCGGCCTGTCGCCGGTCGCGGTGCTCGCCCTCGGCCTCGCGGCGGGCCTCGGCATCGGCCTGGCCGCCGGCGCCTTCAACGGCATCGTCGTCGCGTTCCTCGGCGTCAGCCCCTTCGTCGCGACGCTGGGCTCCTACAACATCGCGATCGGCGTCGCGACGACGATCTCCGGCGGGCGGCCGGTCCAGGGCGTGCCGGACCTCTTCTCCGACGTCCTCTACCGCGGCAGCGTCTTCGGCGTGCCGGCGGCGATCGCGATCGCGATCCTCGTCGCGCTTCTTCTCCATCTCGTGCTGACCGGCACCGTGTTCGGTCGCTCGCTCTATCTCGTCGGCACCAATCCGCGCGCGGCCGCCGTCGCGGGCCTGCCGGTGAAGCGCATCCTCGCCCTCGCCTATCTCCTGTGCTCAGGCCTTGCCGCCCTCGGCGCCCTGATGATGACGGCGCGCACCGGATCGGGCGAGCCGAACCTCGGCGGCTCGCTCTCGCTCCAGGCGATCGCGGCGGCCGTGGTCGGCGGCACGAGCCTTGCCGGCGGGCGCGGCGGTGTCGGCACGGCGGTGCTCGGCGCGCTCTTCGTCACCATCCTGTCGAACGGCATGAACCTGACGCGCATCGACGGCTACGTACAGATGATCGTGCTCGGGGTCATCGTGATCCTTGGCGTGGTCCTGGACCGGGCGCGCCTGTCCGGACGCTAAGCGTTTTCGGTTTTTTCGATAAGCCAATCAAGGAAGTCGTATTTCACAAGGGCAATGCCCCCGGCGCACAGTCGAAGGCGACGCCTAGGACGGAAGCGGACGAAAGGGGCCCCGCCATGTTGAACACGCCGCAGCGGCATGTCGTCTTCGCCGACAGTCTCGACGGTGCGATCGAGGCGCTGGCTCGGGGCGCGAGCGTCATGGGGGGCGGAACCTGGATGATGCGCGCCGAGCGGCGGGGCGATCCCCTGCCCGCCTCCGTCGTCCTTCTCGACCGCATCCCCGCGCTCACCGAAGTGATGGTCACCGACAGCGCCGTCACGCTCGGCGCCGGCCTCAGCCATGCGGCGGTCGCGAGCGCGCTGAGAGGACTTTCGGGCCTCGAGGGCGTCGTCGCCGCGGCGTCGGGTTCCGCCAACCCGGCGATCCGCCATGCCGCGACGCTCGGCGGCAATCTGGCGACCGCCGATTTCCCTGCCGCCGACCTCGCCCCGGCGCTGCTGGCGCAGGGCGCCGAGGTCGAACTGGCCGCGAGCGGCGGCCCGCGGCGCCTGCCCCTCGACGCGTTCCTCGTCGATCGACCGGCGCATCTTGCCGACGCCATCCTCACCCGCGTCCACCTGCCGCGCGAGGCCGTCATGAGCGCCCATGCCCGCCTGCCCCTCAGAAAGGCCGGCGACTATCCGGTGGCGATCGTCTCCATCGCGCGCCGGGCCGACTGTACGCTGCGCATCGCGGTCGGCTCGGTCGAACCCGTCGCGCGTCGCTGGACGGCGCTGGAGGCGGCGATCGGCGCTCGGCCGGTCTCGCCCGACGAGGGCGCGCGTCTTGCCGCCGCGCATATGGATTTCGAGGGCCGCGACGGCGTCGAGGCCGAGGGCTGGTATCGCGTCACCGTCCTGCCCGCGCTGGTGAAGCGAGCGCTGGACGCGTTGGAGGCCCGGCCATGAGCGTTCGTTTCGAGCTGAACGGCGAGCCCTGCGGCTTTGCCGGCGATCCGCTCACCCCGCTCGTCGACGTCCTGCGCGGCGAGCGCTTCCTGACCGGCACCAAGGCCGTCTGCCGCGAGGGCTTCTGCGGCGCCTGCACCGTCCATGTCGACGGCGAGGCGCGCATGTCCTGCCTCGTTCCGATGGCCGGACTGGCCGGCCGGCGCGTCACCACGATCGAGGGGCTCGTCCCGCCGGGTGCCGCCCATCCGCTTCAGGCCGCCTTCGAGGCCGCCGACGTCGTCCAGTGCGGCATGTGCTTTCCCGGCATGGTCATGAGCCTGTCGGCCGCCTTCCGCGACCGGCCGCCCGCGAGCCGCGACGAGGTGAAAGCGGCGATGACCGGCAACATCTGCCGCTGCACCGGCTACGAGCGCATCGTCGATGCGGTGCTGGCGGGCCTCGCCCCGACGAATGCCTCAGGCGCAGGAGGCTCCGATGTCTGATCCGGCCGCCGTCATGGACCTGCCGCGGCGCGACGCGGGCGACAAGCTGCGCGGACGCACGAAATACACGATCGACCGGGTGAGCCCCGACACGCTCCATGCCGCGCTCCTGCGCGCCGAGGTGCCGGCCGGCCGCATCCTGCGGCTCGACGTCTCCGCGGCGCTCGCCATGCCCGGGGTGCGCGCCGTTGCCACGGGTCGCGATGCGCCCGGCCTCTACGGCATCGGCATCGCCGATCACCCGCTCCTTGCCGTCGACGCGATCCGCTACCACGGCGAGCCGATCGCGGCCGTCGCCGCCGAAACGGCGGCGCAGGCGCGTGCCGCCGTCGCGGCGATCGTCCTCGAGGTCGAGCCGCTCCCCCCGGTCCTCACCATGGCCGAGGCGCTCGAGCCCGGCGCGCGGCTCGTGCACGAGGGCTGGCGCGACTACGACGTCCTTGCGGAGGGCGCCGCGCGCGCCGGCAACGTCGCCTGGGAGGCCCGCACCAGCCGTGGCGACGTTGAGGCCGCCTTCGCGCGGGACGACGTGAGCGTGATCGAGAGCCGCTTCACCGTCGGGCGGCAGAGCCATGTGCCCTTCGAGCCGCGCGTCGCCATCGGCGCCTGGGAGGATGGGCGCGCCCATATCCAGACCTCGACGCAGGTGCCCTGGACGGTGCGCGGCGTCACCGGCCGGGCGCTCGGCCTCGGGCCGGGCCAGGTGCGCGTCACCGTTCCCCCCGTCGGCGGCGGCTTCGGTCTGAAGTTCGACGCGACGATCGAGCCGATCACCGCGCTTCTCGCCCGGATGAGCGGGCGCAGCGTGGTCCTTGAGAACTCGCGCCAGGAGGAGATGGCGACCTGCCTCTGCCGCGAGAACGCCGAGATCGTGATCCGCTCGGCAGTGACGCGAGAGGGCGAGATCGCCGGGCGCGAGGCCGTGGTCCTGATGGACTGCGGGGCCTATGGCGGCGAGCAGGTGTTCCTGACCACGATGACGGCCCACACGCTCGGCGGCAACTACCGCGTCGGCGCGATGCGGCTCGCGAGCCGCGCGGTCTACACCAACACGCCGCCGAACGGCGCCTTCCGGGCCTGCAACGGCGTCTACAACACGTTCGCGCTGGAGCGGCACACCGACGAGATCTGCGAGGCGCTCGGGTTCGATCCGCTGGCATTCCGCCGGCAGAACGTCGTCGGCGACGGCGATCTCGGCGCCACCGGCCAGCGCTTCGAGGGCGACGTGCTGACCCCGATGATCGACCGGATGGAGGCGCTGCGCGCCAGGACCGGCACGGCGGAGGCGCGGGCCGGTGACCGTCTCTACGGCATGGCGACCGTCGTCGGCACCTGGTTCGTCTTCACCGGCCCCTCGGCCGCCACGGTCCACCTCAACACGGACGGCGGCGCGGTGCTCGTCACCTCCGGCGTCGAGATCGGGTCCGGCACCATGGTGCAGGCGCTGCCGCAGATCGTGGCGGGCGAGCTCGGGCTCGATCCGGCCTCGGTCGTGGTGCGCGAGGCCGACACGGACGCCGCGGGCCTCGATGTCGGCGTCGGCGGCGGGCGCACCACGGTCTCGATCGGGGCGGCCAGCGTCTCGGCCTGTGCCGAGGTGCGCGAGAAGCTCCTGAAAACAGCCGCGGAGATGCTTCAGTCGCGCCCCGAGGACCTCGTGCTCGAACAGGGACGCGTCGCCATCCGCGGCCGGCCGGGTTCGGGCACCACGATCGCGGCCGTGGTCGCCCACGCGCACTGGACCACCGGCCCGATCAGCGGCTCGGGCGCCTTCACCGCGGCGGGAACGCCGGCCATGTCCGGCTGCGCGATGGGGCACTTCATCGACGCGCTCGATATTCCGGTCTTCGTGGTGCACGAGGCCGAGGTCGCGGTGGACCCCGACACCGGCCATGTCGAGGTTCTGGCCTATCGCGTGGTGCAGGACGTCGGCCGGGCGCTCAACCCGCGCGCCATCCTCGGGCAGGTCCAGGGCGGCGTCGTGCAGGGGCTCGGCTATGCGCTCCACGAGGAGGTCACGATCACCGCGGACGGGCGGATCGCGCAGGACGGTTTCGAGACCTACCGGGTGCCGCTCGCGGGCGACGCGGTGCCGGTCGCCGTCGATCTCTTCGAGGGCGCGTTCTCGATCGGGCCGCTCGGCACCAAGGGCGCGGGCGAGGTGCCGATCCTCGGCGTCGGCGCGGCGATCGCCTGCGCGGTCGCGCGCGCGACGGGCAAGCCCGTGCAGCGCCTGCCGTTGACGCCGCCGCGTGTCCTCAAGCTCCTGCACGGCCGCGAGCCCGCACCGGCACTCGATCACATTGCCCGCGACTTCCACGACAACATTCTCGCCTGAGAGCCTCGTATGGTTACCCTGAACTGCGACATGGGCGAAAGCTACGGCAACTGGCGCTTCGGCGACGACGAGGGGATCATGCCCCGGATCGACTGCGCCAACATCGCCTGCGGCTTCCACGCCTCGGACCCGATAACCATGCTGCGGACGGTGCGCCTCGCGCTCCGGCTCGGCAAGCGCGTCGGCGCCCATCCCTCCCTGCCCGACCGCGAGGGATTCGGCCGGCGCGAGATGAAGCTGCAACCGGACGAGCTCACCGCCGCCTTCCTCTACCAGATCGGGGCTCTCGCCGGCATCCTTCGCGCCGAGGGCGGCACGCTCACGCACGTCAAGCCGCATGGCATCGTCTACGGCATGGCAGCGCGCGACATCGAGACCGCACGCGCCATCGCGCGCGCCGTGCAGCCCTTCGGCGTGCCGCTCTTCGGCCTCGCCGGGACCCATCACGAGACGGCCGCGGCCGAGTTCGGCGTGCCCTTCCAGGGCGAGTTCTTTCCCGACCTTGCCTACGGGCCGGACGGCGGCCTCCTCATCCCGCGGGTGCAGAGCGAGATCGACCTTGCGCTCGTCGAGGCGCGCATGCGCCGCGCCCTGTTGGAGGGGCAGATCGAGACGACGGACGGATCGCGGCGGCCGGTCCGCTTCGAGACCGTGTGCATGCATTCCGACCCGCCCAACGCCCGCGACGTCGCCGCCGTGCTGCGGCGCGTGATCGACGAACACGGCTGAAGCGCCCCGGCAGCGCTTAGCCCTTCCCCTCCGACCCGAAACCCGGTGACCCCCATGGACACGCTTTCGAACTCGCTGGCTGCGGCCGACATGGCGCACACTTTGCATCCGAACACGAACCTTCGCGCGCACGAGGCGCAGGGGCCGATGGTGATACAGCGCGGCGAGGGCATCCGCGTCTTCGACGACAAGGGCAAGGAGTACATCGAGGGGCTGGCCGGCCTCTGGTCGGTCGGCGCCGGCTTCTCGCAGAAGCGGCTGGCGGACGTGGCCTACCAGCAGATGCTGAAGCTGCCCTACTACCACACGTTCACCCACAAATCGAACGAGCCCTCGATCCGCCTCGCCGAGAAGCTCGCCGAGATCACGCCGGGGCCGCTGACGCGCGCCTTCTTCACCTCGTCGGG
>NZ_FOOA01000010.1 GCF_900113065.1 Aureimonas phyllosphaerae | reverse complement strand
TGCGGGATCGTCGGCTGTAGCGCGTAGAGGCAGTCATCCAACGGCAGCAGCGTGTGTCGTCGAAACGCGACGACCATCGCCTCCTCGGCCTCGCTCAAGGTTGTCGATCGCGGCTCCTTCGGCCCGGTTTTCCTGTCCTCCAGGGTCTGGCGTTTGCGCCACTTGGCCACCGTCTTCGGATTGATGCCGAGCTCCCGGCTCAGCGTCGCGAGCGAAGCCTCCGATCGCTGTATTGCTGCTCGGATGGCGTGCGTGGTCGTGGCGCTGCCGTGACGAACCTGTCCCATAGGGCATCCTTCCATTCTACGGAAAGGATCACACCATCAAACCCTGGGATCAAACACCTAGGGCTCGCGCAAAGCTTTGGATGGGCATCAGCAGCCAGCGCCAACGATCCGGACGCGGCTTCTGCCCCTCGCATGTTGACCATCTGTCATTGATGGCAAAGACCACACGGCGCATGCCGTCCAGTAGGGGAAGAAGATCTTCCATTTCCTGCTGGCTCAGCATTTCGTCCTTATCGGCGACCGGCATGATGTTGAGAGCGGTATGGAATACCGCTTCGACAAAAATGTCCGATCTGTTGAGTTGCTTCGCCAACCGCTGAAGTTATTTGTTCAGTTCGGCGCGGAGATGTTCAAATTGTTTTTCCATGTACGCGTACCTCCTTTCTAAGATTTGGCGAAGGTGGATGCGTCTTCTCGGAAGGAGTTGACCGCCCCGCGCTTCGACATGGCCAATGAATGACACGGCGCGGCGGGACGGTTTTGGAAGCCAAATCGGAGTCACCGATTTGGCTTCCAAAACGGGCTGATGAAAGGTGCTTATTGAGGAGCCTCCCTTTCGGAGGTCCTCATGGTCGCGACCATCTCGGCCGGCACATCGGCGCGCTACTACACAGCTCAGATCGAGTACTATCTCGGCGGCCGCGAGCCGGACGGGCAATGGCTTCTGGCTGGCCGAGAACTCGGTGTTATAGCTGGCAGTCTAGTCGAAAGCGCCTCTTTCGAGCGTCTTCATGCTGCGCTGGATGAGGACGGACGACCACTAGTCCGGAACGATGGCGGTCGCACTGAGGCTGTCGGCGGCTACGACGTCACCTTCTCTCCACCCAAGTCTCTGCAGGTGCTTTGGGGTTTGGCTGATGCTGGTTGGCGAGCCAAGCTGGACGCTGTGGATGCCGCAGCGGTGCAGCAGGCCATGGCGCTTCTCGATCGGGACGCGGCATTCTGCCGGCGTGGTCGAGGCGGCGCGGTTCTGGAGAAGGTGCGGCTGACGGCTGCCGCCTTCCAGCACGGCGAGGCACGGCCGGCGGCGCACGCCGACGGCACGGTCTTTGCGGATCCAGCACTTCATACCCACGTCGTCATACTCAATCTGGCACAGCGCGCAGACGGTTCGTTCGGTCGGCTGGACGGACGTACGTTATTCAACCTGAAGATGTGTTGTGGGGCTGTATACCATCAGGCTCTTGCTGCCGGGCTGATGAAGCTCGGGCTCGGCGTTGAGGTAACCGGCAAGAACGGCATCTTCGAGGTCGTCGGCGTCGATCCAGAGCTCTGCACCTACTTCTCAGCGCGTCGCCGCGAGATCGAGAACGAGCTATCTCCGATTGGGCTCGCGACTGCAGATGCGCCAGCACTCGCTGCGGCCAAGGCGCGGACGACGCGCCGCGCGAAGATCATTGATGCTGCCGAGGACCGTCATGCCTTCTGGCGAGTACGAGCAGCCGCGCTTGGTTTCGAACCCGAACATGTTGTCGCTCAGGCTCGTGGTGTCGGGCGCGATCGAGCGCTGCTTCGCGATGAGGTCGGGCCGGACAACAAGCGTGTCGCGTTGGCTGCCCTTGAAGAACTGATCCAGCGGGACAGCCTGTTTGAGCATCGGCATCTCGTTGCCGCGCTTGCCGCGGCGCATGTCGGCTCAAATGCCTTCGTGTCGATCGATGCCGAGCTGGCAGCGTTGCACAATGATGGCGCTGTGATCGAACTCGATCGCGACCGCTGGGGCCACCCGATCTACTCTACGCCCGAGATCGTCCAACTCGAGCAGGCTCTCTTTGTCCAAGCGACGCGCTTGGGACAGGCAAAGGTTGCTGCGCCCGCATCCCATCATGTTGCACGCCTGCTCGCTGCGGCCGGTCTCAACGCCGAACAGGAAGCGGCGGCACGGCTAGCCTGTGGTTCGGAAGCGATCGTCACGGTCGAGGGCGCGCCCGGCGTTGGAAAGTCGACGCTTCTGCGGCCTGTTGCCCGAGCCTGGCAGGACGCGGGCTGGCGCGTCATCGGCGCGTCCACAGCCTGGAAGATCGCCCATCAGCTCCGTGACGATCTTGGCATCGACGCGCGAGCGATCGACAGCTGGCTTGCCGGCGCCGAGCATGACCGTGCCTTCCTGACCGACAAGACGCTGCTCGTCATCGATGAATCCGGCCTCATCACCAGCCAGCAGATGCAGCGCATCCTCGGCAAGATCGAGCGGGCGCGGGCTGAGGGTCTTGAGGTCGCGGTGCGCATGGTCGGCGACCGCCGCCAGCTGCAGCCGATCGGTGGACCGGGGTTGCGCATCGTGGCGGAGGCCGTCGGCACGATGCGCGTCGACACGATCGTGCGCCAGCGGGAAAGCTGGGCTCGAAACGTCGTCACAGCCTTCGGCGACGGTCGGGCGGCGGACGCACTTGGCCATTTGGCTGAGTATGGCTGCGTCCATGAGCTGGACGGACCCGCTTCGACGATCAACGCCTTGATCGAGAACTGGGAGAGCTGGCGGCGGGACCATCCGAGCGACAGCAGCCTGATCGTCGCCAAGACCAACATGCAGGTCGCGGCTCTGAACCGCGCCGTCCGGGAGCGACTGCGCGCCGCGGGGGAATTGGCTGCGACGGCTGATGTATCGCTTGCGGCTGTCACACCTTCAGGTCAGCCTGTTACTCTCGACCTTGCCGAAGGGGATCGTGTCCGCTTCCTCAAGCGCAACGATATCCTTGGCATCGTCAACGGCACGGAAGGCCGCCTCAAGTCGATCGAGCGTGCGGCAGACGGCAGGCTTCGCCTCAAGGCGCAGGTTGGAACTTGGCTCGTTGCCTTCGGGCCGGACGATCTCACGGACGAAGCGGGACGGGTTCAGGTGGCGCATGCCTATGCCACGACCTGTTATGGCTCGCAGGGACTGACGACGGAAACGGCGTTCGTTCTTGCCGATCCCGCAATGGATCGACACGACATCCACGTCGCCGCCAGTCGCTCACGGGGAGCGACCCAGCTCTTTTTTGATCGTCGTGCGCTGGATGCTCGTGTTCAAGCCGAGCGACTGCTCGGGGACCGCAACCGGGAGATCGAGCCTGAAGAGCGCATTGCAGCGCTCGCTGACGCCCTGAGCCGCTCCGGCGTCAAGAAGACGACGCTCGACTATCTGACGCCGGCGCAGAGGCAGACGCTCCGCGAGCAGGCCCGTCCGCTTGAGCTGGCACAGGAAGAGCCGATCCTCGAGGAGCAGCCGGAGATCACGCCAGAGGGCTCCGCACGGCGCAACCGCCGACACCTCCTCGGCGAAGCGTCCGCCAGTCAGTCAGTGTCAGCAGCCCAAGATGTTCGGACGTTGCAAAGCGAGGGCGCAGCGCCAAAGCCAAACGCCCGAGCACCGTCACGTCGACGCTCCCGCTCGAAGGGCCAGTGCCTTGAGTAGGCGCCGGCATCCTCCCGATGGTTCAAGTGGTGCACGTTCTTCATCTTCGGAAGATGCTGATTGGGACCGCAGCAGATCTCAAAGAGGCCGGCCGAAGATTGCCGGCGCTCCGAGCATCGTCGACGACTGGCCGCCCTCGATTCCGGTGACAGTTCGGGAGATCGAGGTGATCGAAACCTATCTCGGCACGCTTCTCGACGAGCTGCAGCTGGGGGCGGTCGTGGATGATTGAATACAACAGCGATACCGGTTGCGATGGGACTTGGAACCTCGTCGCCCTCACGTCAGTAAGCGTGGTCTGCCCGCTGGAGCTAAACCGTCTTCGCAGCAGGACGAGGGGCCGATGGCGCTGGCGCAGCGGGCTGGCCGTTTACTATTCCAGGAGTTCGACGCCGTGACGCTCATGCCGGACCTGTAGTGGCCCTCTGCAGCTGCTACTTTATCAACAATGACAGCATGTTGCTGGAAAGGACGCCGAGGATGGGTGTTGCCTCCCGTATGACAGCCGATGGTGCGGAACCGCTCATGTCCTTCCGAGCCTGTGCCTACTTGCGCGTCTCGACAGGGAGGCAGGCGGAGAGCGACCTGTCGATCCCCGATCAGCGCAAGCAAGTTGCCGGCTTCTGTCAGGCGAAAGGCTGGTCGCTTCTGGCCGAGTATGTCGAGCCGGGTGCATCGGCCACTGACGACGCGCGCCCTGAGTTCCAGCGCATGATCGAGCGCGCCACTGACAGCGATCGGCCCTTCGACATCATCGTCGTGCACAGCTACTCGCGCTTCTTCCGCGACTCGTTCGGGCTCGAGATGTATATCCGCCGCCTCGCCAAGGCGGGCGTGCGCCTCGTTTCGATCACGCAGGAGCTTGGCGATGATCCCGCACAGGTCATGATGCGTCAGGTGATCGCCCTTTTCGACGAGTATCAGTCGAGGGAGAACGCCAAGCACGTGCTGCGTGCGATGAAGGAGAACGCGAGACAAGGATTCTACAATGGCTCGCCCGTGCCACTCGGCTACCGCACGGAAGAGATCGAGAAGCGCGGCGCCCGCATCAAGAAGCAACTCGCCATCGATCCGGTCGAAGCCGAGATCATTCGCATGATCTTCCGCCTCTACCAGCACGGCGAAGCCGCTTCGGGTCCGCTTGGCATCAAGGAAATCACCAAGCGGCTGAACGCCGCCGGCCATCGCACCAAGCGCGGCGCGCGGTTTGGCGTCGGCACCTTGCACGGCATCCTGACGAACCCGGTCTATGTCGGCGAGTGGACCTTCAACAAGCGCGAGTCGAAGACGCTCCGGCAGAAGCCGGCCGCCGAGCACATCATCGTCGCTGTTCCGCCGATCATCGAGCGTGCCACCTTCGATGCTGTGCAAGCCATGCTGAAGGCGAGGAACCCGCGCGTTGAAGCACCGCGCGTTGTCACCGGGCCAATCCTGCTGACGGGCCTTGCCGTTTGCGCGTCTTGCGAAGGCGGCATGACGCTGAGGACGGGGACATCGCGCAGCGGGAAGGTCCATCGCTACTACACCTGCTCAGCCTGCGCACGCTCGGGAAAGGTCGCTTGCAAGGGACGGTCCATCCCAATGGACAAACTCGATGACCTTGTCGTCGAACACCTGTCGGAGCGGCTGCTCACCACCGAGCGCCTGACGGAGCTTCTTGCTTCAATCGCGCATGGGCGAGCGGAAAAGGCAGCAGAGGTCGATGGACGAATCATCGCGCTGCAGCGGGAGGCGACAGATGCGGAAGACAAGCTGAAGCGGCTCTACCGTATGGTGGAGGATGACATTGCCAAGATGGACGACATCCTGAAGGAGCGGATCGCCAACCTTCGTCTCGATCGGGAGAGGTCACAGGCGGCACTTGACCGCATTCGCGCTCAGATGGTGCCGAGCCAAGCGATCCCGCCAGAGATCGTCGAGCGGTTCGGCCGAGCGATGCGCGAGAACATCCGAACCGGCGAAGTACCGTTCCGCAAGGCTTACCTGCGCTCCGTTATCGACCGTGTCGAAGTCGATGACGCGATGATCCGCATCGTTGGCGATGCCGCTACGCTGGAGGAGGTCATTGTAGCGCAGGGCAGCGACACGCGAAATAAGGCCTCATCAGGGTTCGGTGTTCGCAGATCTGTACGGAAGTGGCGCGCCCGAAAGGATTCGAACCTCTGACCCCCAGATTCGTAGTCTGGTGCTCTATCCAGCTGAGCTACGGGCGCCTGGAACGTCGGGCTAGGCCTCGGCCGTTCGTGAGGGGTAACTAGCCAAGTCCCGGAGGGATTGCAAGCGATTCCGTGGCCGGGGCGCGATGAATGTTTTCGATACCCGTTCGAAGGGCGTGGAGCCCCGAGGATCAGGCGCCGGGCGAGACGGGGAGGGCGGCGGGGAGGTCGATCTCGAAGCGGGCACCGGGCGCCGCGGAGGCGGTCAGGCGGATCTGGCCGCCGTGCGCCTTCACGATCTCGGCGACGATCGCCAGGCCAAGGCCCGTGCCGCCCGCACGCGTCGAGCCGCGGAAGGCCTGGAAGAGATGGTCGCGCGCGGCGGGGCCGAGACCAGGTCCCGTATCCTCGATGACGAGGCGCAGGAGCCCCCCGCCGGGCGCCTCGGTGCGCACCGCGATGCGGCGTACGATCGCCTCGCCGGTCTCGCCCTCGAGCGCCTGGACCGAATTGCGCACGAGGTTGGAGAGGGCACGGAAGAACTGTTCCGGGTCGAGGTCGGCTTCCAGCGCGGGATCCACGCCGTTGACGAGTTCGATGCCCTGTTCCGGCGTCACCAGCTGGGTCTCGAACACGTCCTCCACGAGACGGTGAAGGAGCGTCAGCCGGCGCACCGGCCGGCTCTCGGCCGCCCGGCCGTAGGCGAGCACCGACTGCGTGTAGTGCAGCGCGCGGTCGAGGCTGCGGATGAGGACCGGGGTGAAGCGCTGGACCTGTGCGTCCGGCACGTCGGCGAGGCGGTCTGAGATCAGCTGCGCCGAGGCGAGAATGTTGCGCAGGTCGTGGTTGATCTTGGAGACGGCGAGGCCGAGGTCGGCGAGGCGCCGCTGCTGGCGCAGCGTGTCGGCCAGAACGCCCTGCATCCCGGCCAGCTCCCGCTCGGCGATGCCGAGCTCGTCGCTGCGCCCGCTCGGCTTGAGGATCAGCGACGGATCCTCCGGATCGGCGCCAAAGCGCACCAGCGCGTGCGTCAGGGCGCGGATCGGGCGGAGGAGGAATAGGCTGATCGCGCCGAAAACGAGGAGCCCGGCGAAGCTTGCGATCCCGAGCGACAGGAGGAGGATGTTGCGCGAGTTGACGAGCATCGCGCGGCGCAGCGGTACCTCGTCGAAGACGATCTCGCCGCTCATCGTGCCGTCGCCGATCGGGCCGACGAGGCGGATCGTGCGCGGGCGGTGGCTGAGGAGCGTGTCGAACGCGGCGAGCACCGAATCGACGCGGCTTTCCTTCGAAAGGTCCACCTGCTCGTCGACGCCGGCGAGGTCGGGCACGCGGGCGAGAAGCTCGGTCGAGCCGGGACGACGGATGGCGATCAGGCGCGCATCGAGCGCATGGAGAAGCTCGCTCTCCTGATCGGGCGACAGGAGAAGCCCGCCTTCGGCAAAGTCCGCCATCAGCGTGGCGACGGAAACGGTTTCCAGCTTCGACTGCAGCCAGTCGAGGCGGAAGCGCGCGATCGAGGGCACGAAGACCAGCACCTCGGCCCCCATCACGGCGACCACCGTCAGGGCGAACAGCCGGGTCGACAGGCGCCTCGTAAAGCGGGGACGCGTGTCCTCCCTCGGCTTCGCTTCGTTGGGAGCTGGTGTCATCAAGGTTCCGACGCCCTCTGCGGGCTGGCGTCGCAGATAAGGGAAACGTGAGCCAAGCCTAGGGGAACGGCGCGCCCGGGTCATCCCGAAAGGGCATGGAGACGCGTTCGAGCTCCCGGATGGATAACGGAATGGCCCGTGGCCGCCTCGATCGGGGCGGGGGCGATTGACTTGTTCCCCGCTTCCTCCTTATAAGCGCGCCCACAGACGGATGCCGGGTCGGATGGGGCTTGCCCATGCGGATCTTTCGTGCGTTCGACGTTCGATTTGAACCCATAGAAGATCAAGAGGTCCGCAGGTCCACTGCGGGATACGACCATGAAGCGCACCTACCAGCCCTCCAAGCTCGTCCGCAAGCGCCGCCACGGCTTCCGCGCCCGCATGGCCACCACCGGCGGCCGCAAGGTCATTGCGGCCCGCCGCGCGCGCGGTCGCAAGCGCCTGTCGGCTTGACACCGAGGCCTTCCGGCTCCAGCGGACCCGCGATCTCCAGACTGACGACGCGCGCCGAGTTTCTGGCCGCAAGACGGGGCCGTCGCTTGAACGGCCCTTTCTTTTTGATCGAGGCCCTGGACCGTGCCGATGGCGGCGCGGCCCGCTACGGCCTCACCGTGACGCGCAAGGTCGGAAACGCGGTGGAGCGCAACCGCATCCGCCGACGTCTTCGTGAGGCCATCCGCACCGTGTGCGGGGCTGACATGGCCGCCGGCTTCGACTATGTGATCGTCGCCCGCCGCGAGCTTCTCACCCTGCCGTTCGAGACGCTCACGGGCGAGCTATCGACGCGCGTCGCCAAGGTGCAGGCGCACAGGCCGGCGCCCGCAACGCCTCCTCCGGGGATCTGACCTTCCATGGAAAACAGCCGCAATTTCCTGATCGCCATGGCGTTGTCGATCGCCGTTCTGGTCGGGTGGCAGTTCCTCGTCATCAACCCGCGCATGGAAGCCGAGCGGCTCGCAACGCAAAGCGCCCAGGCGACCCTCCAGACGCCGACCACGCCCGCAGGCACGCCCCAGGAAGGGGCGGTGTCGCCCGCCGGGCGCGAGAGCGTCGTGCCGACGACGCAGACGCCGGCCGTGGACGGCCAGACCCGAGAGGCCGCGCTCGCCGCCTCCCCGCGCATCGCCATCGACACGCCATCGCTGTCGGGCTCGATCAATCTCCAGGGCGCGCGGCTCGACGACCTCCGCCTCAAGAACTACCACGAGACGGTCGACGACAGTTCGCCGACGATCGTGCTCCTGTCGCCCGAGACGATCGGCTCCAACGCCTATTTCATGGAGTTCGGCTACTCCGGGCAGGGCGCCGGCGCGCTGCCGGGTCCCGGCACGCTGTGGCAAGCCGAGGGTAGCCAGACCCTGACGCCGCAGACGCCCGTCACGCTGACGGCGTCCAACGAGGCTGGCGTGACCTTCACGCGCCGCATCTCGGTCGACGCGCAGTCGATGTTCACGGTCGAGGACAGCGTGCGCAACGACGGCGCCGCCGCGGTGACCCTCTCGCCCTACGGGCGTTCGGTGCGCTTCTCCAAGCCCGAGCATGCCGCCGCCTTCGTGATCTTCGAAGGCCTCATCGGCCATCTCGGCGAGGACGGCCTCCAGGAGGTCACCTACAAGAACATCGAGGAGGACGGCCGCGTCTCGCCGGCCAAGACCCCGGTCGGCTGGATCGGCATCACCGACAAGTACTGGGCGACGGCGCTCGTGCCCGCCGCCGGCATCGGCACGTTCCAGCCGAACTTCCGCTATTCGGCGGACGGGCGCGCCTTCTACCAGTCGGACTATCTTGCCGACCCGATCACGATCCAGCCGGGCTCGACGCTCGACACCACGACGCGCGCCTTCGCCGGCGCCAAGGTCGTCGACACGATCAACGGCTACGAGGAGAATCTCGGCATCGCCCATTTCGGGCAGCTGATCGACTGGGGCTGGTTCTATTTCATCACCGAGCCGATGTTCCACTACATCGACTGGCTCTACCGCTTCACGGGCAATTTCGGCATCGCGATCATCCTGGTCACCGTGTCGCTCAAGATCCTGTTCTTCCCGCTCGCCTCAAAGTCCTACCGCTCGATGGCGCGCATGAAGGCCGTGCAGCCGAAGATCACGGAGCTCCGCGAGAAATTCGCCGACGACCGGGTGAAGCAGCAGCAGGAGATGATGCGGATCTACAAGGAGGAGAAGATCAACCCGGCGGCGGGCTGCTGGCCTGTGCTGGTCCAGATCCCCGTGTTCTTCGCGCTCTACAAGGTGCTCTACGTCACCATCGAGATGCGGCACGCGCCCTTCTTCGGCTGGATCCAGGATCTGGCGGCGCCCGATCCGACGAGCGTGTTCAACCTGTTCGGGCTGATCCCGATCACCCTGCCGCACCTCCTGATGGTGGGGATCTGGCCGATCCTGATGGGCATCACGATGTTCATCCAGATGAAGCTGAACCCGACGCCGCCGGACCCGGCGCAGCAGATGATCTTCACCTGGATGCCGATCATCTTCACCTTCATGATGGCCTCGTTCCCGGCCGGCCTCGTGATCTACTGGACGGTGAACAACACGCTCTCGATCATGCAGCAGTCCGTGATCATGAAGCGGCACGGCGCCAAGATCGAGCTTTGGGACAACCTGCGCGACACGTTCCGGCGCAAGAAGACGAGCTGACCGGAACAGCGCACTGAGATTGGCGGGCGGGGCCATTGAGGCTCCGCCCGCTTCGCTTTCGCGCCGCCGGTGGACGCGTCGGCGGCAAGGCCGTAAGAAGCGGTCATGTCCCTTGGTCCCGACCCACGTGCGGTGCACCCTGTGCCCGCGCACCAGCGCATCGTGTTCCTGCGCAACGTCGTCACCGCGCCCAATGTCGAGATCGGCGAGTACACCTACTACGACGATCCGGACGCGGCGTTGCTCTTCGACACGCGCAACATCCTCCACCACTACGAATTCCTCGGCGACAGGCTGGTGATCGGCCGCTTCTGCGCCATCGCCACCGGAGCGCGCTTCGTGATGAACGGGGCGAACCACGCGATGACGGGCTTCTCGACCTTCCCCTTCAACATCTTCGGCGGTGGCTGGGAGGACGGGTTCGACTTCGCGACCATCGCTGCCGGCAACAAGGGCGACACCACGGTCGGCAACGACGTGTGGATCGGCGCCGACGCCCTGATCCTGCCGGGCGTGACGATCGGCGACGGCGCGATCATCGCGGCGTCGAGCGTCGTGTCGCGGGACGTCGCGCCCTATGCGATCGTCGCGGGCAACCCGGCCGCCGAGCGGCGCCGGCGGTTCGAGCCGGCGATCGTCGAACGCCTCCTGGCGCTTCGCTGGTGGGACTGGCCGATCGACCGGATCGGCCGAAACCTTGCCGCCATCCGCGGCGCAGACATCGACGCGCTGGAGAAGGCGGCATGAGCGAGACGCAGGACAACTGGACGACCGCCGGCGACGACGGGGGCGAGGAGCGCCGCCTGTTCTTCGCGCGCCCCTGGGTCTTCATCCGCGGCGTGCCGTCGATGAAGTTCCTGCCGCCGGAAGGCCCGCCCGAGGTGGCCTTCGCCGGCCGCTCCAACGTCGGGAAGTCGTCGCTGATCAACGGCATCGTCGGCCAGAAGGGGCTCGCGCGCACCTCCAACACGCCGGGGCGCACGCAGGAGCTCAACTACTTCGTGCCCGACGGCTATTCCGGCGAGGCCGGCGACCTGCCGCCGATCGCCCTCGTCGACATGCCGGGTTACGGCTACGCGCAGGCGCCCAAGGAGCAGGTCGATGCGTGGACGAAGCTCGTCTTCGACTACCTGCGCGGCCGCGCGACGCTGAAGCGCGTCTTCGTGCTGATCGATGCCCGCCACGGCATCAAAAAGAACGACGCCGACGTGATGACGCTGCTCGACAAGGCGGCCGTGTCCTACCAGATCGTGCTGACCAAGGCTGACAAGATCTCGGCCCTCGCGCTGCCCAAGCTCGAGGCGGCGACCCGCGAGGCGATCCGCAAGCGGCCGGCGGCCTTCCCGGAGATCATCGCGACGTCGTCGGAGAAGGGCTTCGGGATCGAGGATGTCCAGGCTGCGATCGCCTTCTTCGCGGACGGGCGCGGCTGAGACGCCCGAACCGGCAGGTGTCGAGCGCGCCCTCGCGCCTCAGGTGCGCCGGGGCCCGTAACCTGCCATGAACAGGCGGACCGCCGAGGCGACGACGCGCGCCATCTCGTCCTCCGAGATCGCGGGCGCCTCGTCGTCGAAGAAGCGCCGGCGCAGGATGCCGGCGGTGGCGAGCTCTACGAATTGGGCGGCCGCCAGAGCCACGTCGGGGATCTCCAGCGTGCCGGCCGCGCAGGCCTTTTCCAGATAGGCCGAGAGAAGGGCGAGGCCCCGCTGCGGCCCGTGCCGGTAGAACTCGCGCCCGACCTCGGGCATGCGGGCGGCGACCGCGATCACCGTGCGCTTGGCATGCATCGCCTCGGGCGACATCACGAGCCTCGCAAGGCGTTGCCCGTAGCGCAGGAGCGTTTCGGCGGGGTCGCCGGGATCGGTGAGAAGCGCCTCCACTTCGGCAAGATAGGCTTCCCGTTCGCACTCGATCAGCGCGCGGAACAGCTCTTCCTTCGACCGGAAGTAGACGTAGAGCGTCGATTTCGAGACGCCGGCCTCGCGCACCACGTCGTTCATCGAGGCTGCGTCGAAGCCGAGGCCCACGAACGCCCGGCGCGCGCCCTCGAGGATCTGTCGCCGCTTGGTCGGGTCCTCGCCGGCTGCGGCACGACGATCGCTGGAAGCCGACGGGGTTTGTACGAGATCGAGGATTGCGGTCACGGTTTCGAGAGCACTTTTCGATAAGGATGCCGAAATAATTCGGGCGTCGGCGGAGGATCACACTTGCCCTGCCCGGTCATCACGTCTATGTCAACGTCGAACCGAACGGTTCGGTTCGATTTGGGTTCTGCCACTATGTCGAAGTCCGCGTCTCAAAAGTCAAATTCTTCGCTCGAGGCCGAGCGTGTGTCCGACGCGCCGAAGCTTGAGGTCGTCGGTCGAAAGACGGGCGAGACCGCGCCGCCGGCGGCCAAGCCCGCCGACGCCACGCCGACGAAGAAGGGCGGGATCGGCAAGAGGCTGCTCCTGCTGCTCGTCATCGTGGCGGCGCTTGGTGGCGGTGGCTGGTACGGCCACCAGTGGTGGGTGGACGGGCGCTTCCTCGTCTCGACCGACGACGCCTATGTCGGCGCCGACATGGCGGTGATGACACCGAAGGTGACGGGCTATGTCCGCTCCGTGCCAGTGGTCGAGAACCAGCCGGTCAAGGCGGGCGATCCGATCATCGAGATCGATCCGGGCGATTACGAGCTCGCCCTGCGCTCCGCCGAAGCGAAGATCTCGTCGCAGAAGGCGGCGATCGGCTCGATCGAGGCCCAGCGCGAGGCCGCGCTCGGTCAGGTCGGCGAGGCCGAGGCCAACGTCACGGTGGCGGACGCCACGGTCGGCCAGGCTGCCCTGAACCTCCAGCGCGCCGAGCAGCTGGCCCGTTCTGGCGCGGGCGCGCAGGCGCCGCTCGATCAGGCCCGCTCCGCCAAGGCCGAGGCCGATGCCAAGCTCCTCGGTGCCAAGGCGGCGGTGACGTCGGCCAAGGCCAATGTCGGCGTCCTGGATGCCCAGATCAACCAAGGCAACACGACGCTCGAGGGCCTTGAGGTCGCGCGCGATCAGGCAGCCCGCGACCTCAGCTTCACGACGCTGCGCGCGCCCTATGACGGGGTGATCGGCAACCTGTCGGTGCAGGAGGGCGATCTCGTGTCGCCGAGCCGCCGGCTCGCCTCGGTGGTGCCGCTCGACAAGATCTATGTGGACGCGAACTTCAAGGAAACGCAGCTCCACGAGATCCAGGTCGGCGAGACCGTGCGCATCGAGGTCGATGCCCTGCCGGGGGTCGAGGTGAAGGGAACCGTGGTCTCGCTCGCTCCGGCCTCGGGCTCGGTTTTCTCGCTTCTGCCCGCTGACAACGCGACCGGCAACTTCACCAAGATCGTGCAGCGCGTGCCCGTGCGTGTCGCCGTCGATCCGGCCGAGGCTGCCAAGGGCAACCTTCGCCCGGGCCTCTCGGTGACGGCCTCGGTCGATACCCGCACGGCGCCGGCCGGCTCGCACGCGCTGGCCGAGGCCAACTAACCCCACCCTTCGTCACGGCCGGTCCCGCAACGGGGACCGGCAAGGCAGGCTCCCATGTCGTCGATCACCGCCGATACGCCCGTCGTTCGGGCCGATGCGGATCATGTCCCCATGCGCCGCGTCCTGGCCTTCATGGCCATGGTCTTCGGCATGTTCATGTCGATCCTCGACATCCAGATCGTCTCGGCCTCGCTCGCCGAGATCCAGGCCGGTCTGTCCGCCTCGTCCGACGAGGTGGCCTGGGTCCAGACCGCCTACCTGATCGCCGAAGTCATCATGATCCCCCTGTCCGGGTTCCTGGCCCGGATGCTGTCGACGCGCATCCTCTTCACGCTCGCGGCCGCCGGCTTCACGGCCGCCTCGGCGCTCTGCGCGACGGCGTCCAACATCGACCAGATGATTCTCTACCGGGCGCTGCAGGGCTTCATCGGCGGCGCCATGATCCCGAGCGTCTTCGCCGCCGCCTTCACGATCTTCCCGCCCTCGAAGCGCGCCGTGGTCTCGCCGATGATCGGCCTCGTGGCGACGCTCGCGCCGACCATCGGCCCGACGGTCGGCGGCTATCTCAGCCACGCGATGAGCTGGCACTGGCTCTTCCTCGTCAACGTACCCTTCGGCATCGTCGTCACGCTCGCGGTCTGGAACCTCGTCGATTTCGACAAGCCGGACCTGTCGCTCTTCTCGCGCTTCGACTGGTACGGCCTGTTCGGCATGGCCGCCTTCCTCGGCGCCCTCGAATACGTCCTGGAGGAGGGCCCGCTCGACGACTGGTTCGAGGACGAGGTGATCGTCGTCATGACCGTGGTGCTGGTCGTCGGCGCGCTCGTGTTCTTCTGGCGGGCCTTCACGGCGAAGGAGCCGATCGTCGATCTCACGGCGTTCAAGAACCGCAACTTCGCCTTCGGCTCCTTGTTCTCCTTCATCATGGGCGTCGGCCTCTACGGCCTGACCTATCTCTATCCGGTCTATCTCGGTCGCATCCGCGGCTACGATTCGCTGATGATCGGCGAGACGATGTTCGTCTCGGGCATGGCGATGTTCTTCACCGCGCCGATCTCGGGCAAGCTGTCCACCCGGCTCGATCCGCGCGTGATGATGGCGATCGGCTTCGTGTCCTTCGGCCTCGGAACCTGGCTGATGACAGGCATCACCCACGACTGGGACTTCTACGAACTCCTGATCCCGCAGATCCTGCGCGGCTTCGGGTTGATGATGGCGATGGTGCCGATCAACAACATCGCGCTCGGCACCTTGGCACCGCAGGTCATCAAGGGCGCTTCGGGCCTCTACAACTTGACGCGGAACCTCGGCGGTGCCGTCGGCCTCGCGCTCATCAACACGATGATCAACGACCGCACGGCGCTGCACTACGACCGCCTTGCCGAGCGGGTGCGCTGGGGCAGCCAGGTGGCCGAGGACCGGATGGCCGAGATCGCCGCCAACCTGTCGGCGGCGGGCATCGACGGCAATCAGGCGGCGATCGGCCAGATGGTTCAGCTGGTGAAGCGCGAGGCGTCGGTGATGGCGTTCTCCGACGTGTTCCTGTTCCTGACAGGGCTGTTCGTCGCGCTCTGCGCGCTCTGCGTCTTCGTCCAGAAGCCGAAGACGGGTGTGAAGGTCGACGCCCACTAATGGCGTGCGACCCGCGGTTCAGCGCCGGCTGAACTCGTCGAGCCGCGCCTTGATGCGGCGAAAGAGGTCGCGGTAGGCGTCGAGGATCTGGCCGCGGCTGCCGGTCACGGCCGAGGGGTCGGGCATCGGCCAGAACTCCACAGCGGTCGCGTCCGCCTCCGTCGCGCTCATCGCGGCATGGTGAGCTTCGGGCGACAGGGTGACGATGAGGTCGAAGAACCCGTCGGCAAGGTCCTCGTATTTCTGCGGCTTGCGGTCGCCGAGGCTAAGACCCTCCTCGGCGAGGATCACATCGACGAACGGGTCGCGCTCGCCGTCCTTGACGCCCGCCGAGGCGACGTAGGTCCCGGGCAGCACGGACCGCGCTACGGCTTCGGCCATCGGCGAGCGGATCGCGTTCATCCCGCAGACGAACAGGATCGAGCCCGGACGCTTCGCGCTGCCGCCGGTCTCGCTCAAGGGCAGCCCCTGTGTGTCGATCGGCTGTTCTGCGGGTGATCCATCACAGCCCCTCGTCTCAGTTGCGCCGATGCAGGACGCAGATCAGCGTGAACAGGCGCCGCGCCGTATCCTTGTCGAGCGTGATCTTGCCGGCCAAGCGCTCGCGCAGGAGGTCCGAGCCGTCATTGTGGATGCCGCGCCGGCCCATGTCGATGGCCTCGATCTGCGAGGGCGTCGAGGAGCGGATCGCCTCGTAGTAACTGTCGCAGATCAGGAAGTAGTCGCGGATCACCCGCTTGAAGGGGGTCAGCGACAGGTGGTGCGCGGTGAGCGGGGTGCCCGCCTCGTCGGCGATGTCGAAGACGAGGCGGCGGTCGGCCAGCGCCAGCTTCAACCGGAAGCGCTCGCCGGAGACGCCTTCGGGCTCGAAGAGGTTTTCCTCGATCAGATCGAAGATCGCCACGGCCCGCTCGTGCTCGATGTCGGCGGAGGCGCGCCCCACCGTTTCGTCGAGATCCACCGAGATCAGCTTGCCCGCCATCCCGGTCCCCTAGAGGTTGAGCCGCACGGCGACGGAGCGGGCATGCGCATCGAGACCCTCGACGCGCGCGATCTCGATCGCGGCGGGCCCCAGCGCGCGGAGCGCCTCGGCCGACAGCTGCAGGATCGAGGTGCGCTTGACGAAGTCGAGCACCGAAAGGCCCGACGAGAAGCGCGCCGAGCGCGCCGTCGGCAGGACATGATTGGAGCCGCCGACATAGTCGCCGATCACCTCCGGCGTATGCCGCCCGAGGAACACGGCGCCCGCATTGCGGATGCGGGCGAACATCGCGTCCGGGTCGGCGGTCGCGATCTCCAGATGTTCGGCCGCGATCCGGTCGGCAAGCGGCGGCGCCTCCGCCAGAAGATCGGAGACGACGACCGTCGCGCCGAACTCGTCCCAGCTCGCGCGCGCCGTCTCGGCCCGCGACAGACGCTGAAGCTGACGCTCGACCGCCGCCTCGACCGCGCTCGCGAAGGCGGCGGAATCGGTGAGGAGGATCGACTGCGCGGAGCGGTCGTGCTCGGCCTGCGCGAGGAGGTCGGCGGCGATCCAGTCGGGATCGTTGTCGGCGTCCGCGATCACCAGCACCTCGGAAGGCCCGGCGATCATGTCGATGCCGACCGTCCCGAAGACCTGCCGCTTGGCGCTCGCGACATAGGCGTTGCCGGGGCCGACGATCTTGGCGACCGGCGCGATCGTCGCCGTGCCGTAGGCGAGCGCGGCCACCGCCTGCGCGCCGCCGATGCGATAGATCTCGTCGATGCCCGCGATCCGTGCGGCGGCGAGCACCAGCGGGTTCAGCGCGCCGCGCATCGCCGGCACCACCATGGCGATGCGCGAGACGCCCGCGACCTTGGCGGGAACCGCGTTCATCAGGACCGAGGACGGGTAGCTCGCCGCGCCGCCCGGCACGTAGAGGCCGACCGATTCGACCGCCGTCCAGCGGCTGCCGAGCACCGCGCCGATTTCGTCCTCGTAGCGGTCGTCCTTCGGCCGCTGCCGCTCGTGATGGCTGGTGATGCGGCGGTGGGCGAGGGTGAGGGCGTCGAGCGTCTCGCGCGGCGTCGCGCGGAAGGCCGCCTCGATCTCCGCCTCGCCGACGCGTAAGGATTCCGGCGTCAGCCGCAGCTGGTCGAACCGTTCGGTGAAGGCGATGAGCGCCGCGTCGCCGTCCCGGCGCACTTCGTCGAGGATGGCGCGCACCGTGGCTTCCACGTCGGCCGAGACCTCGCGCTTGGCGGCGAGGAGGTCGCGGAACCGGGCTTCGAAGTCCGGTTCGGCGGCGTTCAGCCTCTGGGGCAAGGCGCGGATCTCCCTCGGGCTGGACGGCCGGGCGCCGGGCGCCGCGTCAGACCCGGTGGAACGGGCGCGACGGGGTGCTCCAGGCAGCGCCGAGATCGGCCAGCTGGACCTCGATACATTCGACGTGGAGCCTTATCGCGGCTTCGCCCGCAAAGACAAGCTCGATCGCGCCGGACGGATCGTCGCCCGGCGTCCAGCGCAGCGCGAGGAGCGACAGGACGTCTTCGGGCGCGCCAAGGTCGATGCCGGTGCGGCTGGCGGAGAGGACGCGGTCGAAGCGCAGGACGCTGCGCCGGCGCTCGCCGGGCTCGGGCTTGGCGAACCAGCGGCGCGGGCGGGCGGCTTCCCAGGCGAAGCGGTTCATCGGCACGAGGAGGCGGCCCGCCCGCCCGTCGAGTGCCAAGTCGCCGACGCGCAGCACCGCGTCCTGGACATGCGCCGAGACGATCGCGAGATCCTCGGCGTCGAGGGCGTTGAGGCGAAGCTGGTCCATGGCGTCCGGTCGAGTTTCCATGTCGGCGCATCTAGAGGCCGTGATGGGCTTTGGACAGGTGCCGCGTCGGATCCGCGGATGCAGCCGACATGGCGGATGGTCCTCCGCGACGCCCGTCGGGCCGCCGAGCCCCGTGGACGCGGCATCCGGGCGCCGGTGAGGGGCGCCCGGTCGCAAAAGCTGCGGGTGTCAGCCCGTTCCCTTTTCGCCGAGCGCGGCCAGCACGCGCGCCCAGGAGCGCTGGCCCTTGGCGAAGGACGACATCTCGTACTTCTCGTTCGGCGAATGGATGCGGTCGTCGCCGAGACCGAAGCCGATCAGGAGCGAGGGCATGCCGAGCCGCCGCTTGAACTCGCCGACGACCGGAATGGAGCCGCCCATGCCGATCATCACGGCCGGCTTCGGCCACTCGTCCGACAGGGCTTCGCGGGCTGTCGTGAGGACGGGCGAATCGAAGGGAAGCTGGATCGCCGGCGAGCCGCCGTGCTCGTGGAACTCCACCGTGCAGTCGGCCGGCAGGCGCTCAGTGACGAAGGCGCGGAAGCTCTCCCGGATCTTCGCCGGGTCCTGGTCGAAGACGAGGCGGAACGAGACCTTGGCATGGGCCTCCGCCGCAATCACCGTCTTGAAGCCCTTGCCGGTGTAGCCGCCCTCGATGCCGTTGACCTCGGCGGTCGGGCGCGACCACGTCTGCTCCAGCACCGAGCGGCCCTTTTCGCCGGCGGGAACCGACAGGCCGACGGAGCCGAGGAACTCGCCCTGCGAGAAGGGTAGTTCGTTCCAGACGCGGCGCACGTCCTCGGGCAGGTCCGGCACGCCGTCGTAGAAGCCGGGCAGGGTGACGCGGCCGTCATCATCGTGAAGGTCGGCAAGGATCTTGGCGAGGACGCGGATCGGGTTGGCCGCCGCGCCGCCGAAATAGCCGGAATGGAGGTCCATCGACGCCGCGCGGATGGTGATCTCCTCGCCGACGAGGCCGCGAAGTCCCGTCGAGATCGCGGGCGTCTCGCGGTCCCACATGTTGGTGTCGCAGATCAGCGCGACGTCGGCGGTGAGCTCGGCCTTGTTGGCGTCGAGGAAGGGCAGGAGCGAGGGCGAGCCGGACTCCTCCTCGCCTTCGAGGAAGATCGTGACCGAGCAGGGCAGGCCGCCGGTCTCGGCGATGAAGGCGCGGCAGGCCTCGACGAAGGTCATCAGCTGGCCCTTGTCGTCGGCGGAGCCGCGCCCGGTAATGCGGCGCGTGCCGTCCGGCATCGTCACGACCTTCGGGTCGAACGGATCGGCGTCCCAGAGATTGAGCGGATCGACCGGCTGGACGTCGTAATGCCCGTAGAAGAGGACATGCGGTGAGCCCTCGGGCCCCTTGCGGTGGGCGACGACCATGGCATGGCCGGCCGTCTCGGCGACGCGCGCCGCAAAGCCGATCGCCTCGAGATCGCCCGTCAGCCACTCGGCGGCGCGGCGGCAGTCCGCGGCATAGGCCGGGTCGGTCGAGATGGAGGGGATGCGCAGGAGATCCTGCAGGCGCTCCACCGAGCGGTCGAGATTGAGGTCGAGACAGGCGAGCACGCTGTCGAGGTCGGCCATGGAAACGCCCTTTCGCTGGCGTCGCGGGGCGCTCACGCCCCGGACGGGTCTGGTCCTGCGATAGCGCGCCTCGGCGCCGGACGCAAAGCGCGAGGCGCAGGCCGTTCCTGTCGCGGCTGCGCAACAGCGGAGGCGAAATCGATGCGGTGAGGAAAGGGGGGAGGTGAGAAAAGAGCCGTCGCGGACTGGAGGGGGGTTGTCGCGACGGCTCCTTCTCAATAGAGCGGGATCCCGTGAGGGGGGATGGGATCATCCGCTCCGACATTCGGCTCAAAGCGGGGGACGAGCTTGAGACCGAAGCACGACGTCATCGTGTGCGTCGTTGCTCAGAAAATGCGCCTTGACAGGTTTAAGTTCAATGGGATTCGATCACGAACGCGTGATCGAAGGCATTAAACCTTTGTAATCTGAAACCGCTGCGCATGCCATGAAACGCAAGGGTTGCATGGCCTTCGCCCCGGTGCCTGCGATGGACAGGACGCGCCCCCCGCGATACGACCCATCCCATGCAAAAGGGCGATCATCTCTTCCTCGTCGACGGTTCGGCCTACATCTTCAGGGCCTACCACGCGCTGCCGCCGCTCACGCGCAAGTCCGACGGGATGCCGGTGGGCGCCGTGTCCGGCTTCTGCAACATGCTGTGGAAGCTGGTTGAGGAGTCGCGCGACACCTCGGTCGGCGTCGCGCCGACGCATTTCGCCGTCATCTTCGACCACTCCTCGACGACCTTCCGCAACGCGCTCTACGACGGCTACAAGGCCAACCGGCCGGCGCCGCCGGAGGACCTGCGCCCGCAGTTCGGCCTGATCCGCGAGGCGGTGCGCGCCTTCGACCTGCCATGCATCGAGAAGGAGGGCTTCGAGGCCGACGACCTGATCGCGACCTATGCGCGGCTGGCGCGCGAGGCGGGCGGGGACGTGACGATCGTGTCCTCCGATAAGGATCTGATGCAGCTCGTCGGGCCCGGCGTCATCCTCTACGACCAGATGAAGGACAAGCGCCTCGGCCCGGAGGAGGTGCGCGAGAAGTTCGGCGTCTATCCGGAAAAGATGATCGACCTCCAGGCGCTGGTCGGCGACAGTTCCGACAACGTGCCCGGCATTCCCGGCATCGGTCCAAAGACGGCGGCCGATCTGCTGGAAACCTTCGGCACGCTGGAAGCGCTGCTGGAGCGCGCGGACGAGATCAAACAAGCCAAGCGCCGCGAATCGATCCTCGCCAATGTCGACCAGGCGCGCCTTTCCAAGCGCCTCGTCACGCTCGACCAGCACACGCCGCTCGACGTGCCGCTCGACGACCTCTTCATCCACGAGCCCGACGGTGAGAAGCTCGTCGCCTTCCTGAAGGCGATGGAGTTCACGACGCTGACGCGTCGCGTCGCCGCCAAGCTCGGCACCGACGCCGCCGACGTCGCGCCCGCCAAGGTGGACGCCAAGGCTCCCGCGCGCGGCCCCGACCTCGACCCCGCCGCGCCGGCCGGCGACACGCAGCTCGCCATGAGCCCGAAGGCGCTGGCCGCCGAGCGGCTGGCGCAAGCCGCCTCGCAGCCCGTCGACCGCTCGGCCTACGTGACCATTCGCGACGAGGCGACGCTCGAGCGCTGGATCGCGCGCGCCTACGAGACCGGCATCCTCGCCTTCGACACCGAGACGACCTCGCTCGATGCGATGAAGGCCGATCTCGTCGGTCTGTCCGTCGCCGTCTCGCCGGGAGAGGCCGCCTATGTCCCGATCGCCCATGTCGGCGAGGGGGCGGGCGACCTCCTGTCGGGCGACGAGGCGAAGGAGGGTGTCGGTGCGCAAATCCCGCTCGGCCGCGTCCTCGACCTCCTGAAGCCGGTGCTGACCGACCCCGCGATCCTGAAGGTCGGCCAGAACGTCAAGTACGATTATCTCGTCATGCTCCGGCACGGCATCGCGCTTCAGCCCTTCGACGACACGATGCTGATCTCCTATGTGCTCGACGCCTCGTCGTCGCTCGAGGGGCACGGCATGGACGAATTGTCCGAGCGCCTCCTCGGCCACAAGCCGATCAGCTACCGCGAGCTCGTCGGCACCGGCAAGGCGGCCAAGGCCATCGCCGCCTGCCCGATCGACAAGGTGACGGAGTATGCTGCCGAGGACGCCGACGTGACGCTGCGCCTCTGGCGGGTGCTCAAGCCCCGGCTCGCCGCCGAGGGCATGATCTCGGTCTACGAGCGGCTGGAGCGGCCTCTCGTGCCTGTCCTCGCCCGCATGGAGGAGCGCGGCATCCGCGCCGACCGGCAGATCCTGTCGCGCCTGTCCGGCCGGTTCGCCCTGAAGGCGGCGGGCCTCGAGGCCGACATCCACATCCTCGCCGGCGAGCCGTTCAACATCGGCTCGCCCAAGCAGCTCGGCGAGATCCTCTTCGGCAAGCTCGGCCTGCCCGGCGGCAAGAAGACCAAGACCGGCCAGTGGGCGACCGACGCCAAGCTCCTGGAGGACCTCGCAGCCCAGGGCCACGACCTGCCGCGCCGCATCGTCGACTGGCGCCAGATCACCAAGCTGAAGGGCACCTATACCGACGCGCTCCCCGTCTACATGGACGAAGCCGATCGCATCCACACGTCCTACTCGCTGGCTTCGACCACGACCGGCCGCCTGTCCTCGTCGGAGCCCAACCTCCAGAACATTCCCGTGCGCACGCAGGAAGGCCGCGAGATCCGCACGGCCTTCGTCGCGGCGGGCGGCCACAAGCTCCTGTCGGCGGACTACAGTCAGATCGAGCTGCGGCTCCTCGCGCACATGGCCGAGATCCCGCAGCTCGTCGAGGCCTTCCAGGCAGGCCAGGACATTCACGCGACCACGGCGTCGGAAATGTTCGGCGTGCCCGTCGAGGGCATGCCGGCGGACGTGCGCCGCCGCGCAAAGGCGATCAACTTCGGCATCGTCTACGGCATCTCGGCCTTCGGCCTCGCCGCCCAGCTCGCGATCCCGCAAGGCGAGGCGGCGAGCTACATCAAGCGTTATTTCGAGCGCTTCCCCGGCATCCGCGACTTCATGGACCGCACGAAATCCTTTGCGAAAGAGACGGGCTATGTCGAGACTCTGTTCGGCCGGCGCGCGCACTATCCCGACATCCGCTCCTCGAACCCGCAGGTGCGCGCGGCCGTCGAGCGCGCCGCGATCAACGCCCCGATACAGGGCACGGCCGCCGACATCATCCGCCGCGCGATGATCCGCATGGAGGACGCGCTGCGCGCCGAGCGCCTGTCGGCCCGCATGCTGCTGCAGGTGCACGACGAACTCGTGTTCGAGGTGCCGGACGAGGAGATCGAGGCAACGATCCCGGTGGTGAAGCGCGTCATGGAAGGCGCGGCCGACCCGGTGGTGGAACTCGTCGTGCCGCTCGTCGTCGACGCGCGGGCCGCCGGCAACTGGGACGAGGCACACTAGAGATGAGCGACATGAACGCGCTGAGCCCCCGCGACCGGCTGATCGTCGGCCTCGACGTGTCCTCCCGGCAGGAGGCCGAGGCGATCGTCACGGAACTCGGGGACGAAGTCGGTTTCTACAAGATCGGCTACCAGCTCGGCTTTGCCGGCGGTCTGCCGCTCGTCGGCGAGCTCACGCGCATGGGCAAGAAGGTCTTCCTCGACCTCAAGCTGCACGATATCGCCAACACGGTGGAAAAGGGCATCGAAAGCATCGCGGGGCTCGGGGCCGCGATGACGACGATCCACGCCTATCCGCAGGTGATGCGCGCGGCGGCTAAGGCGGCCGACGGCACCAACCTCTGCGTCCTCGGCGTCACGGTCCTCACCTCCCTGTCCGACGAGGATCTTCGAGAGTCCGGCTACGGCGGCTCGGTGTCGGACCTCGTCGAACTGCGCGCTCGCCAGGCGGCGGACGCCGGGATCGGCGGCATCGTCGCTTCGGCGCAGGAAGCGGCGCTGGTGGGCGCGCTTCTCGCGCCCGGCATGGCGCTGGTGACGCCCGGCATCCGGCCGGCCGGCAGCGAGGCCGGCGACCAGAAGCGCGTCGTGACGCCCGGCGACGCCCTGCGCAACGGCTCCACCCATCTCGTCGTCGCGCGGCCCATCATCGCGGCCCCCGACCGCCTCGCCGCCGCCCGCGCGATCCTCGCCGAAATGCAGGACGCCTGAACAGGAGACCACCCATGCCGAAGGCCTACTGGATCGCCCGCGTCGACGTCCACGACCCCGAGCGCTACCCGGACTACGTGACGACGGCGGCCCCGGCGATGCAGCGCTTCGGCGCACGCTTCCTCGTGCGCGGCGGCCCGTTCCAGGCGCTGGAGGGCTCGTCGCGGACCCGCAACGTCGTCATCGAGTTCGCCTCGATGGAGGACGCGATGGCCTGCTACAACTCGGCCGAATACCAGGCGGCGAAGGCGATCCGCGAGGCGGTCTCGGAGGCCGACATCGTGATCGTCGAAGGCCACGAGCCGAGTTGAACGGACGCAAGGCGTTCCGCGGCATGGCGCCCGAGGGCTACCGCATCCGCATGATGGAGCCGGGCGAGGCCGAGCGGCTGCGCGCGATCGACGCCGCGGCCGACCGGCTCCTGATCGAGGCCGGACACATCCCGGACACCGGCCCCACGCCGATCGAGCGCTTCGTGCCGTTCCTCCTTGCGCACGAGGTCTTCGTTGCGGAGGCGAAGGGCGGCGAGGCGGTGGGCTTTGCGGCCGCCGCGGACCTTGCCGACCTCACAAAGGACCCGGCCGCGAGCGGCTGCTACTGGCTGTCGGGCCTCGGCGTCGATCCCGCCCACGGCCGTCGCGGCCTCGGCTCGGCGCTTCTGGCCAGCGTGGTGGAGCGGGCGGGATGGTTCTTCCACCGGGCGGTGGGTCTCTCCACGGCCCGCGGCCTGCCGATCGGCGAAGCGTTCTATGCGCAAAGGCGCTTCGTCGCGGTCGATGAGGCCGATCTCACGCCAGCCCTGCGCCAGCGACGCGATGTGGAATGGCCGGCCGGAGCCCCGGACGGCTCGCGGATCGTCATGGTCCGTTGGCTGTGACGGCAGTGCGTTCAAGGCGTTAGTCGGGCAATTAACTTGCACGGCACCAATTCGGTGCCATGTTCTACAGACCGGGCCGTTTCGGCTCATTCCGTTCCGTCGTCGTGGGAGTGCATGTTGTACGAATTCTACGAGTGGAACCACGCGGTCCTCGCCCCCTTCCGCGCGGTGGCCGACGCGACGAAGGCGATCTACCAGAACCCGCTGAACCCGATCTCGCATACCGAGATGGGCCGCACGGTGGCCGCGATGGCCGAGCTCTTCGAGCGCACCACGCGCGTCTACGGCAAGCCGTCCTTCGACCTCCACGACACGTTCGTCGACGGCATGCGCGTGCCGGTCGTCGACAAGCCGGTCTGGCAGAAGCCGTTCGGCACGCTTCTCCATTTCGAGCGGGCGCTGCCCGAAGGCCGCAAGCCCGACCCGCGCTTCCTGATCGTCGCCCCGATGTCGGGCCACTACGCCACGCTGCTTCGCGGCACGGTCGAGGCGCTCCTGCCCTACGGCGAGATCTACATCACTGACTGGCAGGACGCGCGCACCGTGCCGCTGTCGGCCGGCCGCTTCGACCTCGACACCTATGTCGACTACGTCATCGAGATGCTGCGCTTCCTCGGCCCCGGCGTGAACGTCATCGGCGTCTGCCAGCCGGCGGTGCCGGTGATGATGGCCGTCGCCCGGATGGAGGAGGACGAGAATCCCTGCCACCCCGCGACGATGACGCTGATGGGCGGTCCGATCGACACGCGCGTCAACCCGACGGCGGTCAACAAGCTCGCCAAGGACAAGGGCATCGACTGGTTCCGCCAGAACGTCATCATGAAGGTGCCGTTTCCCCAACCCGGCTTCATGCGCGAGGTCTATCCCGGCTTCCTGCAGCTCACCGGCTTCATGTCGATGAACCTCGACCGGCACCTCATCGCCCACAAGGACTTCTTCTGGCACCTCGTGAAGAACGACGGGGATTCCGCCGAGAAGCACCGCACCTTCTACGACGAATACAACGCGGTGATGGACCTCACCGCCGAATTCTACCTCCAGACGGTGGAAGAGGTCTTCATCAAGCACTCGCTGCCGCGCGGCACGATCACCCATCACGGCAAGCGGCTGGACATGGGCAAGATCCGGCGCACGGCCCTCCTCACCGTCGAGGGCGAGAACGACGACATTTCCGGCGTCGGCCAGACGCGTGCCGCGCACGACCTCTGCCACAACATCCCCGACGACATGCGCGTCCACTACCTCCAGCCGAAGGTCGGCCATTACGGCGTCTTCAACGGCTCGCGCTTCCGCGCCGAGATCGCGCCGCGCATCGTCGACTTCGCGCTGACGCACGGCCATCGCGCTGCGCCGACGGCGCCGGTCGCCGAGGAGGCCGCCGACGAGGCGAGCCTCCAGCCGCCCGCCGCGCTCGACGAGGCGAGTCTGCCGGAGGATGCCGTGGCCTCGGCCGTCGCCGTGTCGGGCGACGTACCGTTCGGCGGGGCCGAGACCCACGACGGTTCCGCGCCGGATAGCTCCGCGTCGGACGAGGCGCCGCAGGCAGGGGATGACGTACCGTCGGTGATCGCGGTGTCGGGCGATGTGCCCTTCGCTGCGGTCGAGACGCACGGCAGCTTCGAGCCGCCCGCGCCGCCGGTGCCGGACGGGGGAGGCGACCACCTGTCGGGCGCGCCGATCCTGCTCGACGCCATTCGCGAGGCCAAGAAGCACGGTCGCTGACGTCTCACGTCGTCTTGCGTTGAAGCGAAAGAAATCCGTCACCATCTCATGAAGCGGGATCCTCGCCCGCTTCCCATGGGCACTGGTTGATGGACACCGACATGACGTCACAAGCTTTGATCCGTCCCGCCTGGACGCCGGCTACGATCGCGCTGATGGTTCTGGGCTTCATCGTGTACTGGCCGCTCGGCCTGGCCATGATCGCCTACATTCTCTGGGGCGACCGCCTCGAGGTCTTCCGCCGCGACGTCGGCCGGGCGACCGACAGCGTCGCCGCGACCTTCCGCCGCTCGGGCGCGCGCATGCCGTTTGCGGCCGAGCGCACCGGCAACGTCGCCTTCGACGACTGGCGCGAGGCCGAGCTGAAGCGCCTCGACGAGGAGCGCGCCAAGCTCCACCGCATGAGCGCCGACTTCGAGGCCTATGCGCGCGAGCTTCGCCGCGCCAAGGACCAGGAGGAGTTCGACCGCTTCATGACCTCGCGCAAGCGCAAGGGCGACGTGGTGGACGCCGAGTTCGTCGACGTCCGCTAAGCGTCGGAAAACTCTCCGATCGATCGGGCCGCCGGCATTGTGCCGGCGGCCTTTTTCATGGGCGTTGCCGGACGCGCCGGGTGCGGCGTATGAAGCCGCTCGGGACGATGCGAAGCGGCGGGCGATGACACGAGGACTCCTGGAACGGCTGACGGGACGCGGGCCGAGGCCCGCCCTTCCCGAGACGCTGGTTCTCGGCGACCGGCCGGTGCGCCTCGAGGTCCGCGAGCACCCGACCGCGCGGCGCATCATCATGCGGCTGGCGCCCGGCGGCGGCGCGCTGCGCCTCACCGTGCCGCGCCGCACCCCCGTCCGGACGGTGCTCGCCTTTCTCGACCGCCACCGCGGCTGGGCCGAGGAGCGCCTGACCGTGGCGCCCGGCCGCGTCCGCATCGCGCCGGGAATGCTCCTGCCCGTGCGCGGCGTCCCTCACCGCCTCCTGCACGATCCGGCCTGCCGCACCGCGCGCTTCGAGACGGCGGGCGGGGAGGCGACCTTGCGCGTTGGCGGCGACCTGCCGCATCTCGCGCGCCGTGTGCGCGACGTCCTGAAGCGGGAGGCGCGGCGCGACCTGCAGGCGGCGGTCGATCGCCATGCCACGACGGTCGGTCTCCTGCCGCGCTCGCTGACGCTGAAGGACACCACCAGCCGCTGGGGTTCGTGCACGGCCGACCGCCGGCTCGCATTTTCGTGGCGCATCGTCATGGCGCCGCCGGTGGTCCTCGATTATCTCGCCGCCCACGAAGTGGCGCATTTTCGCGAGATGAACCATGCGCCGGCCTTCTGGACCCTGTGCCGCAGCCTCTGCCCGGAAACCGAGGCCGGGCGGCGCTGGTTGAAGGAGCGGGGCGCGGAGTTACATGCCTTCGACTTCGAACCCTGAGCCGGACGCCCCCGCGCTTTACACCGTGGGGTCTCCGGCGCGATAAGTGCCTGTTGAATCGTCGTTTCCGCATTCGAAAGCGTCTGCCAGCGTGACCCGCCCGCATATCAAGATCTGCGGCCTCAAGACCGAAGGCCATATCGACACGGTGCTCGCGCGCGGCTGTTCGGAGGTGGGCTTCGTCCATTTCGAACGCAGCCCGCGCCACCTCTCGATCGAGGACATGATCCGCCTGCGCGCCCATGTCGGCGGCCGGGCGCTGGTGACGGTCGTCACCGTCGATGCCGACGACGAGTTCCTGAAGCGGCTCGCCACCCGCGTCCGCCCCGACGTGATCCAACTGCACGGGTCCGAGACGGCGGCGCGCGTCGCCGCGGTGCAGGCGTTGACCGGGGCCACCGTGATGAAGGCGATCCCCGTGACCTCAATGGCCGATCTCGAGGAGATCGAACGCTTCCGTCCTGTCGCCGACCGTATCCTTCTCGACGCGCGCGCGCCCAAGACCTCGAACATTCCCGGCGGCAACGGCGTGTCCTTCGACTGGGGCCTTCTCGACGCCCTCGAGAGCCGCGACTTCACGCTGTCGGGCGGCATCAACCCGGATACGATCGAGGCCGCCGTGCGGCGCGTCGCGCCGCGCGGGCTCGATGTCTCGTCGGGCGTCGAGCGCGAGCCGGGCGTCAAGGACGACGGCCTGATCCACCGCCTGTTCGACGCCTTCGAAGCGGCCGTCGAGGCCGGCCCGCTCCCCCTTCACGAAGAAAAGCGCAGGTTCGCATGACCGAGATCCCGACCCCGAACTCCTTCCGCGTGGGGCCCGACGAGGACGGTCTGTTCGGCCAGTTCGGCGGCCGTTTCGTCGCGGAAACGCTGATGCCGATCATTCTCGATCTCGAGGAGGCCTATCGCACGGCCAAGACCGACCCGGCCTTCCGCGCCGAGCTCGGCGACCTGCAGACGCACTACACCGGCCGCCCAAGCCCGCTCTATTTCGCCGAGCGGCTGACCGAGCATTTCGGCGGCGCCCGTGTCTACTTCAAGCGCGAGGAACTGAACCACACCGGTTCGCACAAGATCAACAACTGCCTCGGCCAGATCCTGCTCGCCCGCCGCATGGGCAAGACGCGCATCATCGCCGAGACGGGTGCCGGCCAGCACGGCGTGGCGACGGCCACCGTCTGCGCGCGCTTCGGCATGCCCTGCGTCGTCTTCATGGGCGCCACCGACGTCGAGCGTCAGAAGCCCAACGTCTTCCGCATGAAGCTGCTCGGCGCCGAGGTGCGGGCGGTGACGGCGGGCGCCGGCACGCTGAAGGACGCGATGAACGAGGCGCTGCGCGACTGGGTCACCAACGTCGCCGACACCTACTACCTTATCGGCACGGCCGCCGGCCCGCATCCCTATCCCGCCATGGTGCGCGACTTCCAGCAGGTGATCGGCGACGAGACGCGCCAGCAGATGCTGGACGAGACCGGCGCGCTGCCCGACGCGGTGGTCGCCTGCGTCGGCGGCGGCTCCAATGCCATCGGCATGTTCCGCGCCTTCCTCGACGATCCGTCCGTCGCGATCTACGGCGCGGAAGCCGGCGGCCACGGCATCCACATCGAGAACGGCCACGCCTCCTCGATGAGCGGCGGGCGGCCGGGCGTCCTTCACGGCAACCGCACCTACCTCCTGCAGGATGCCGCCGGGCAGATCATGGAAGGCCACTCGATCTCGGCCGGACTCGACTATCCCGGCGTCGGCCCCGAGCATTCCTGGCTGCGCGACACCGGCCGCGTCACCTACGTGCCGGTGACCGACGAGGAAGCGGTCGACGCCTTCCACCTGTGCACGCGTCTCGAGGGCATCATCCCGGCGCTCGAATCCGCCCACGGTCTCGCCCATGTCGGGAAGCTCGCGAAGACCATGGGCCGCGAACAGTCGATCGTGCTCTGCCTGTCGGGGCGCGGCGACAAGGACGTCAACACGATCGCGGCCCGGATGGGCCTCGAGATGTGACGCATCCCGGCGCGCTCGACGTCACCGTCGCCTGTCCCGACGAGGCGAC
This sequence comes from Aureimonas phyllosphaerae, assembly GCF_900113065.1. Classification (GTDB taxonomy): domain Bacteria; phylum Pseudomonadota; class Alphaproteobacteria; order Rhizobiales; family Rhizobiaceae; genus Aureimonas; species Aureimonas phyllosphaerae. Next base: position 119,933 of record NZ_FOOA01000010.1, on the reverse strand, counting down.
GGCGCGCGAGATCGCCGACAGCCTGCTCGGCCGGCAGCTCGTTGCCTGCGCGCAGCTATCAGCGCCGGTCGAGAGCCGCTACCGCTGGAACGGCGCGCTGGAGAGCGCGCGCGAGGTCGTGCTGGTCCTGAAGACGCGCGCCGACCTCTTCGAGCCGGTGGCCGGCGCGATCCGCGCGCTCCATCCCTACGAGGTGCCGGCGATCACGGGACAGGCCGTGATGGCGGATGCGCCGACCTTGAGATGGATCGCCGACGCCTGTATCGCATCTTCATGACGAACGGCCGGGGCACACCATGACCACACGCATCGAGACGCGCTTCGAGGCACTGAAGGCGGAAGGACGCCCCGCGCTCGTCACCTTCATCATGGCGGGCGACCCCGATGCCGGCACGACGCTGGAGATCCTGCGGGCGCTGCCCGGCGCCGGCGCCGACCTGATCGAGCTCGGCATGCCCTTCTCCGATCCGATGGCCGACGGCCCGGCGATCCAGCGCGCGGGGCTCCGTGCGCTGCAGGCCGGCGAGACGCTCGGCCGTACGCTCGAAACGGTGCGCGCCTTCCGGCAGGAGGACGATGCGACGCCGATCATCCTGATGGGCTACTACAATCCGGTCTTCATCTACGGTGTCGAGCGCTTCGTGGCCGACGCGAAGAACGCGGGCGTCGACGGCCTGATCGTCGTCGACCTGCCGCCCGAGATGGACGGCGAGCTTTGCCTTCCGGCGATCGAAGGCGGCCTCAACTTCATCCGCCTGGCGACGCCGACCACCGACGAGCGGCGCCTTCCGGCGGTTCTGAAGAACACGTCCGGCTTCGTCTACTACGTCTCGGTCAACGGCATCACCGGTTCCGCGGCCCCGGACACGACCGCCGTCGCGGCCGCCGTCGGGCGCATCAAGGCGAAGACGCCGCTTCCGGTCTGCGTCGGCTTCGGCGTGCGCACGGCCGAGCAGGCTGGCGCGATCGGTCGCCACGCCGACGGCGTCGTGGTCGGTTCGGCGCTGGTCGCCGCGATCGAGGCGGCGCGGGACGGCGGGACGCCGGCCATGGTCGAGGCCGTGACCGGGCTGGTGCGCGATCTCGCCGGCGGCCTTCGGGACGCCCGCCTTGCGGCCGCCTGAAAAGGCCGCCATCTAGCAGTCGAAGGCCGGGCCGCCGCAGCGCCGCGCCCGCCGCACGTGTTTCGAAGGACCAGGCTCCCGTGAACTGGATCACCAACTACGTCCGCCCGAAGATTTCGAGCCTTCTCGGCCAGCAGCCGCGCGAGGTGCCGGAAAACCTCTGGATCAAGTGTCCCGAGACCGGAGAGATGGTCTTCCACAAGGACCTCGAGGCCAACCAGTTCGTGATCCCGTCCTCGGGCTTCCACATGCGCATCGGCGCGCGCGACCGGCTGACGACCTTCTTCGACGACGGGATCTTCGAGGAGATCACGCTGGAGAAGGTGCCGGTCGACCCGCTGAAGTTCCGTGACGAGCGCCGCTATGTCGATCGCCTGAAGGACTCCAAGGCCAAGACCGGCATGGAGGATTCCGTCCTCGTCGCCTGCGGTGCGATCGAGGCGCTGCCGATCGTCGCCGCCGTACAGGACTTCGCCTTCATGGGCGGCTCGCTCGGCATGGCGGCGGGCGAGGCGATCGTCACCGCGGCCGAGACGGCGGTGGAGCGCTCGCGCCCGCTCGTGCTCTTCGCCTCCTCAGGCGGCGCGCGTATGCAGGAGGGCATCCTGTCGCTGATGCAACTGCCGCGCACGACGGTCGCCGTCGACATGGTGAAGGAGGCGGGGCTTCCCTACATCGTCGTCCTCACCAACCCGACGACGGGCGGCGTCACCGCGTCCTACGCGATGCTCGGCGATGTCCACATCGCCGAGCCCGGCGCCCTGATCGGCTTTGCCGGTCCGCGCGTCATCGAGCAGACCATCCGCGAGAAGCTGCCCGAGGGGTTCCAGCGCTCCGAATACCTGATGGAGCACGGCATGGTGGACATGGTCGTCCACCGGCATGAGCTGAAGGGCACGATCGCCCGCCTTCTCAAGGTGCTGACGAAGGCGCCGTTGGCCGTGCCCGCCGAAGAGGTGACGCCGTCTGCCGAACCCGCAGCGGCGGCCTGACGGGCGCGATGAGCGCGACCAGCCTTGCGGCGGGCGAGATCGCCCGCCTCCACGAGCGCATGCCGAAGGGCATCGATCTCGGCCTCGACCGCATCCGTCGGCTTCTTACAGCCCTCAGTGAGCCGCAGCATCGGCTCCCGCCGGTGATCCATGTCGCCGGCACCAACGGCAAGGGATCGACGGTCGCCTTCGCGCGCGCGATCCTCGAAGCGGCGGGCAAGGGCGTTCACGTCCATACCTCGCCCCATCTCGTCGACTGGCACGAGCGCTACCGGATGGCCGGCCCTGCGGGCGCGCGCGGTGCGCTGGTCGACGACGCGCTTCTCGCCGAGACGGTGCGGCGCGCGGCAGCCGCCAACGGCGACGAGACGCTGACCGTCTTCGAGCTCCTCAGCGCCGTCGCCTTTCTCCTGTTCTCCGAGCACCCAGCCGATGCCGTGCTGCTCGAGGTCGGCCTCGGCGGTCGCTTCGACGCGACCAACGTGGTGGATCGCCCGGCGGTGACCGCGGTCACCTCGATCTCGCTCGACCATCAGGCCTACCTCGGCGACCGCGTCGAACTGATCGCCGCCGAGAAGGCCGGCATCTTCAAGCGCGGCTCGCCCGTCGTGATCGGCCCGCAGACGGAGCCGACGGCGCTCGAGGTCCTGCGCGACCACGCCCGGCGCACCGGCGCGCCGGTCTTCATCCATGGGCAGGAGTTCCACGCGATCTCCGAGCGCGGCCGCCTCGTCTATCAGGACGAGTACGGGCTTCTTGACCTCGCGCTGCCGCGCCTTCCCGGCCGCCACCAGATCGGCAACGCCGCAACCGCGATCGCCGCCGTGCGCGCCGCCGGCTTCAGCCCGAGCGCCACCGAGATCGAGCGTGGCATTGCGGCGGCCGAGTGGCCCGGCCGCCTCCAGCGCATCACCGCCGGTCCGCTGGTCGCGCTGGCGCCCGAGGGCTCGGAAATCTGGCTCGACGGCGGGCACAATCCGGGCGCCGGCCTCGTCATCGCCGAGGCGATGGCCGACATGGAGGAGCGGGTGTCGCGCCCTCTGGTCCTGATCGCCGGCATGCTGAACACCAAGGAGCCCAAGGGCTTCTTCGAGGCCTTCGCGGGCATGGCGCGCCATGCCTTCACCGTGCCGATCCGCTCGTCGGATGCCGGCGTCGACCCGGTGGTGCTGGCGGACGCGGCGTTGGAGGCCGGGCTCGACGCCGAGCCGGCGGCCGACGTGTCGGCGGCGATCCGCCGCGTCGCCTCGCACTGGCGCGGCGGGCCGGCCCCGCGCTTCCTGATCTGCGGCTCGCTCTATCTCGCCGGCGACGTCCTCGCCGAGAGCGGCCTCGCGCCGCGCTGAAACCTCACGAAAAAAGCCCGCGACCGGCAAGCGGCGCGGGCTTCTGGTTGCCGTGAGCCGGAGGCTCAGGCGGCGTTCTGATTGATCCAGGCGAGAAGCTGGCTCTTGGCGGCAGCGCCGACCTTCACCACCGGCTCCTGGCCGGGATTGAAGAGCATCAACGTCGGGATCGAGCGCACGCCGAACTGCGCGGCAAGATCCGGGTTCTCGTCGATGTTGACCTTCACGATCGACACCTTGTCGTTCTCCTCGGAAATCTCCTCGAGGCTCGGCGCGATCATCTTGCAGGGGCCGCACCACTCCGCCCAGAAGTCGACGACGACCGGCTTGCCGGCCTCCAGGACGTCGGACTGGAACGAGGAACTGTCGGTCTTCTTGGTGGCCATGGGGCGCTCCGATGACGCAAGGGCTGCGAGTGAAGCCATTGCGCGATGGTTCGAGAAAGAGCCGGCGCGCGGGAATCGCCTGGGGCCGGTCTCGGGTGCTCCATAGGTAGAAGGGAGGAGCGGCCGGTTCAAGCCGCCGCGCCCCCCGCAGCGCTGCGGGCCGCCCGCTCGGCCAGCGCCTCGGCCATCGCCTGTTCCGTCACCTCGATCAGTCGTGGTCCCTCGCTGTAGAGGAGCGCGGCCCGGATCCGTCGGCCTTTGAAGAGTGGACGCACCATCTCGGCATAGAGCGCGAGCTGCAGGAGATGGGCGGCAGGAACCGCGGCAAGCGATTCGGGAAACGGTCTGTTCGTCTTGTAGTCGAGGATGTGAACGGCATCCGCCGTCACCGCCAGCCGGTCGATCGCACCGCTGACGGCATAGCGTCGCCCGCCGAGCTCGATCTCGCCAGCCACCGCCACCTCCGCCCGGTTGCCGGGGCCGAAGAAGGGGGCGCAGGCGGGCTCGTCGAGGATCGCGAGCGCCTGGCCCGCGATGCGGGTGGCTTCCTCCTCGCCCAGCGCTCGGCCTTCGCGCCGGGCGAAGTCATGCGCTGCCACTTCGCGCGCCTCCGGGGCGAGGTCTGGCAATGCCTGAAGGAGGCGATGGAGAAGAAGGCCGCGTCGCACGCCGGTGCCGGGCCGCCCCGCCGCGCCCAGCACCGGCGAGGCCGACAAGGCCCCTTCGTCGTCCATCGCCGCGACCTCGATCCGGCTACCGCCCGATGCCGTGGATGGCTGCAGCGGACGCGGCGGCAGGTCCTCGGGCGCAAGCTTCGACAGGTCGAGCGCGCGGAAGACCGGCGCGTCGGACGCCGCTATCGGCGGAAGGGCGTCCCCCTCCAGTTCCGAGCCGAGGCGCCAGGCGATGGTCTCGCCCGTGCCGGTGTCCTTGATCTCGCGCGCGTGCGGCTTGAGGGCCGCCTCGACCTTCTGCAGCCAGGACGCCTCGTCCGGCCCGCGTACGCCCGACAGGCCGCAGACCACCAGCCGGTCGGCCGCGCGCGTCAGCCCGACATAGAGGAGACGGCGATACTCGTCCTCGGCGCGCGCGCGTTCGGCCTCCCGCAGGCGCGTGACCGCCGCATCGCGTGCCGACAGGTCCGGGCACCAGAGAAATCCCGGCGGCATTCCGGGCGGCAGGCCGGGCATATCCGACCATTCCATGAGCTTGGCGCCGTGCGAATGGCTGAACGGGGCCGAGCCCGGATCGACCAGGAAGACTACCGGCGCCTCCAGTCCCTTGGAAGCGTGCGTTGTCATGATACGCACCTCGCCGCGCCCATGCTCCATCTCGCGCTTGATTTCGGGCGGCGAGGCGGCGAGATCGGCGAGGAACGCCTCCAGTCCGCCGCGCCCCGCCTGCTCTTCGGCGAGCGCCAGATCGAGGAACGCGTCCACCACGTCGCCGGCATCGCGGCCGAGCCGCGCGACGAGCTTCGCGCGGCCCTCCTCGGGGCCGAGGATGCGCGCGAAGAAGGTGAAGACGGTCTCGAAGCCGGCGCGACGGCGCAGCTCCTCCAGCCGGTCGAAGGCGCGGGCGGCCTTGTCGCGCAGCCGCTCGCGCGCCGCACCCGTCACGAAGGCGGGCACGCGTTCCGCGCCGCCCGGCCGCGCGAGGCGGCGCAGCGCGAAGTAGAGCGCCTCGGGCTGCTTCGTGCCCTTGCGCGACAGGGCGAGCGCCATCAGTTCGTCGTCGCTGAAGCCGAAGAGCGGGCTTTTCAAGGCGGCGGCGAGCGACAGCTCGTCCTCGGCGTTCGACACGGTGCGCCCGAGCGCGACGAGGTCGGCGACGGCGATGTGGTCGGTAATCACCAGTCGGTCGGCGCCCGCGGCGGGAATGCCTGCGGCCCGCAGCGCCGCGCCCATCGCCGCGACGAAGCCGGAGCGCTTGCGAACGAGGATCAGGACATCGCCGGCGTCGAGCGGCCTCAGCTTTCCCTTCACGCGGATCGGACGGCCGATCCAGTCCCTGATGCGGCTTGCGATGCGCGCGGCAAGGCGATGGGCGGGCGAGGATTCCGGCTGGAGATCGACCGGCGTCAGCCAGTCCTCGTGCTGGGGAACGGTCGCCGGCACGACGACCGGCCAGACCTCGATCAGGCCGGGATCGGCGGTGCGCGTCGAGACGTGGACGGGGGGAGCGTCCTCCGACTGGAGGCCGCGCCGGTCGGCGGCGTCGGCGAAGACCTGATCCACCGCCCGCAGGATCTCCGGCACGGAGCGGAAGGACTGGTGAAGCTCGACGGCCGCGAACGGCCGGTCCCCGCCCTCGGCGAGAGAGCGCAGATAGCGCCGCTCGGCGTCGAACATCTCCGGCGAGGCGCCCTGGAACGAATAGATCGACTGCTTCTCGTCGCCGACTGCGAAGACCGTGCGCGGCCTGACGCTCGCCGAGGCGCCGGCGAAGAACTCCTCGACCAGCTGGCGCACCACCTGCCACTGGCGCGGGCTCGTATCCTGCGCCTCGTCGACGAGCACATGGTCGATGCCCTGGTCGAGCTTGAAATGAACCCAGGCCGAGGCGTCCGCGCGTAGCAGAAGATCGGCGGTGCGCACGATCAGGTCCTCGAAGTCGAGCCGCCCGCGCCGGCGCTTGAGCGCCGCGTAGTCCGCCTCGAGCTTTTCGGCGATGGTGAGGGCCGCGCCGCTCGCACGCGCGAGGCGCAAGGTGGCGAGCCGCTCGCGCCGCTCCTCCAGGAACTCGGCGAGCGTCTCCAGCCGCTCCTCGAAGTCGGCGAAGGCGCCCGATACGGCCTTGGTCGCGACGCTTGACGCCTTGTAGCGTCCGCCATCGGCCTTGAAGACGACCGAGCAGAGAGCGGCAAACCGCGCCTCCGGCGTTGCGGCGCTCTCGACGAGGGCGATCTTGGCGGCGAGCTTCGCGTCGGTCGCCTTGCCGCTGCGCTCGGCGGCTTCAGTCAGAGCCTCGCGAAAGCTGTCCTCGAAGCCCGGCGGATCGATCGCCGCGCCGAGCGCGCTCGCCTCCGTTTCGCCGGGCTGAAGACCGAGCGCCCGTCGCAGGCGCTCCTCGGCCGCCTCGCGGCCGCCGACGGCTTCCAGATGCCGGCGCAGCCGGTCGCGGCGCCCGACGATCTCGCCGAGCAGCGTGTCGAGGCCCCATTCGCCCGCCATCGACAGGGCATCGGCGAAGGCGTGCGCGATCGCCGCGTCCTCCGCGTCCTGCCCGCCGGGATCGTCCGGGGTCGTGCGCGCACCCGAGATCAGCATGCGCCGGGCTTCGGCAAGAAGCAGCGCACTCTCGGTGTCGTCCAGCACCTCGAAATGGCCGGGGATATTGGCTTCCAGCGGAAACTGGTGGAGCACCGCCTCGCAGAAGGCGTGAATGGTCTGGATCTTCAGCCCGCCCGGCGCCTCGAGCGCGCGCGCGAAGAGGCGCCGCGCCTCGGCGAGGCGTTCCCGCGACGGTGCGCGCTTGTCGAGATCGCCGATCGCCTTGGACAGCGTCGCCTCGTCCGTCACCGCCCAGTGCGAGAGGCGTGCGAAGACGCGGGTCTGCATCTCGGCCGCCGCCGCCTTGGTGTAGGTGAGGCACAGGATCTTGGATGGCTCGGCGCCCGCCAGAAGCAGCCGCACGACGCGCTCGGTGAGGACGTGCGTCTTGCCAGATCCGGCGTTCGCCGCGACGAAGACCGAGCGTGCGGGATCGGAGGCGATGCGCTGCGCCTCGATCGTGGTGGGAAGCACCTCGCTCATTCCGCTGCGTCCTCGTCTGCGGCGCCGGCACCCGCCGCCGTCCATTCCCGCGCCCGGGCCAGATGGTCGTAGGGGCCCGAGAAGTCTCCGGCCTGGAAGGGGCGGGCGCGCGACAGATAGCCCTTCTCCGGGTTGCGATAGGCGGCCGCCAAGCCCCGGAAGGCACCGAGCGCGGCATCCGACAGGTCGTCGCCCGACTGCGGCTCGCCCGTTCGGCCGCCGTTGTGCGCGAGGCGTTCCTCGTAGAAGTCGCGCTCGCGCAGGCGCACGTAGAGGAGGTCGCGCACGGAGGACGCCGGGCCGAGCTTTTCAAAGCCGCCGAGCCGCGCCATCGCGCCTTCCAGCGGAAGCTGCGGGCTGAGGAGCGTGCGCGCCTGCTTTACCGACGGCGTGGTGCCGGTCTTGTAGTCGATGATCTCCACCGAGCCGTCGCGCATCCGGTCGATGCGGTCGGCATAGCCATGGAAACCGACGCCGATCCCGGGCAGGTCGAAGGCGCCCTTCACCTCGGTCAGGCGCTCGGCGACGTCCGGCGCGCGTTCGCGCTCCCAGGCGATCATGTTGGTCGCCAGCGTCTCCATGCGCGGCCACCAGACGGCCTCGATCTCGGGCGGCAGGGCGGCATCGTCGAAGGCCGCGCGCGCGATGGCGAGGAGCCGCGCCCGTGCGTCCTCGGCATCCGGATCGATGCCGTCGTCCACGAAGCGGCGGAGAATCGCGTGGTAGAGGTCGCCGCGCTCCGGCGCGCCTGGGGCGCGGATCATCTCGGGCAGGGGATCGAGCCGCAGGACGCGGCGGGCGTAGACCGCATAGGGGTCGCGCACCAGCGTCTCGACCTCGGTGAAGGAATGGCGGATCGGCCGCCGGTCCATCGGGGGCTTGGGTTCCGGCCGCGGCGCGCGCGGCTCCTCCGCCCGCTCGTCGAGCCGGCGCGCATGGTGGAGGTAGGTCTCGCCGCGGGTGCGCAGGGCGCTCGCACCGTCCGGTCCCGCCAGCGTCAGGATGCGCTGGAGCCAGCGCGAGGGGATGGCCGGCGCGCCGCCGGCGCGGTGCGAGCGCGCCATCACGACGCGGCAGGCGCCGAGCGCCATCCAGATGTCGTGGGCCGCAAGGCCGATGCGGCGCTCCGGCGGATCGAGCTCGATCTCCGAACGCATGATGCGCGACAGGAAGGCGTCGGAGCGCGCCGTGCCGGGCCATGTGCCCTCGTTCAGCCCGCCGAGGATCATCACGTCGACACTCTGCAGCCGCGCCTCCAGCGCGCCCCAGATGAAGACGCGCTGCGACAGCCCACCGCGCGGCCGCACGTTGATCGAGCGCATCAGCGCCAGCGCCACGTCGGGCAACTCGGGCGCGCGGAAGGCGAAGCCGGTTTCCGGCGCGGCCACGAAGGCGCGCAGCATGTCGCGCAAGGCCGCGCCCGCCTCTTCGGCATAGAGGGCCGTCGGCGCGCCGTCCTCGCCTGCCGCCAGCGCTTCCAGAACGCGCGTCAGGCAGACGGCGTAGTCGGCGAGCTCCTGCTCGCCCCCGTCGCGCAGGTCGGACAGGGGCTGGAGCGCCGCCTCCAGCCGTTCGGCGAGCGCCTGCGCGGCGTCGCGGTCCTCGACCGGCACGAGCTGCACTGGGCGCGGGGCACGGCCGTCCTCGGCCTCCGCGGCCTTGCGACGTTCGGCAAAGAGCTTCGCGAGCCTCGCTCCGTCCGCGACGCCGCAGCCGCCGCGCAGCGCGATCAGCTCGATCGTGCGTGCCGCCTCGCGTGCGCGCGCCGGTGCGAGCCCGAGCCGCAGGAGCGGGTGCTTCAAGAGCGACAGGAGGGTGATCGGGTCGCCCGGCTCCAACGCGACCGACAGCGCGAGCAGGCAGAAGGTGCCCGGCGGCGTCGCGTGCAGCGGGCGGCCGGCGGAATCGTTGGCGGCGACGCCGAAACGCTCGAGCTCGGCCGACACGCGCCGGGCAAGGTTGCGGTCGGGCGTCGTCAGCGCGACGGTCGCGGACGGGTCGGTCAGCGCGTTGCGGATCGCCACGGCGATCGCCAGCGCCTCCTCGCGCTCGTCCGCCGCCTCGATCAGCTCAAGCCCGTCCAGCGCCTCGCCGCCATGCAGGCGATCGGCATCGGACCAGGCGTCGGTGGTTTCGGCCGGGCGCAGCGCGTCGGACAGGAACTTCTCACGCGCCAGAAGCGGATGGCCCCGGTCGGGACACAGGAGCTCGATGCCCTCGCGCTCCACCAGAAGCCCCTGCAGGATGCGCTTCAGGGCATGCTGCGGGTGGCCCGGCGCCGCGATGGAGCGGGAGCGATCGATCGCATCGAAGCTCTTTTCGTCGAGATGGCAATCGACGCCCGGCAGGATCACCGCGCCGTTCGGCAGCCCCGCCACCGCGCGCAGGAAGCGCAGCGTCGAGGGCGCCGTCGCCGTCGAGCCCGCGACGAGGATCGGCCCGCGCGAGCCGCTGGCTTGGAGCCGCTCCGCTTCCGCGTCAAACCAGCGGCGGCGCAAGCTCGCGCGGTCCTCGACCCCGCGCTCCTTCAGGATCGCCGGCCACTGCTCCGACAGGATCGACAGGAAGGTCAGCGTCAGCTGCCACCATTCGGCGAGGCGATCGGGCGCAAGGCCTGTCAGCTTGTGCAGGCCCGCCTCTTCCGTCACCGCCTCGTCCAGAAAGGCGCAGAGGTCCTCGGCCGAATAGAGGGCGTCCGCCGCCGAGGCCGGCAGCACGATCTCCTCGTTCGCGAGAAGGCGCAAAGCCTGCCGGTTCAGCCCGTCCTTCCAGAAGCGCACGAGACGCGCGAGCAGGAGGTGCCGCTCCAACGGGTCCATCGCCGGCGCCAGCGTCTCGCCGAGATCGACGAAGGCCGCGCCCTCGTCGGCTTCCGCCAGCGTGCGGATCGAGGGCAGGATCGCCGATCCACCGCCCATCGCCCGCGCGAACTCGCCCGCCAGGGAGCGCGCCGCGCGGCGCGTCGGCACCAGGATGGTCAGTCCGGCGAGCGCCAGGGGATCGGCGGTAAAGTCCTCGCCGGGCAGGAAACGCCCATCCAGCACGCCGCGCGCCAGCGTCGGCAGGAACGGCAGGGCAGGGGCTATGGAAAAGACATGCGAGGGCATCACGGCCACCCTAGCCGATGGGGATGGCGGGGTTCCACCCCGCACCCCGCCAGGGGAAATGATTTCCCCTGGACCCCTCTTCATTTGAAACGTGTCCGAGATGGGGAAGGGCCGCTGGCCCTTCCCCATCTCGGAAATGGTCCCAAACGAAAAGAAGGGTTCGGGAATTCTTTCCCGAGCGGGGATCGGGGCGGCAGCCCCGCTACGCCCGCTCGGCCCGCGTCGCGCTGGCGGTGAAGGCGGCCTCGGCCTCGGCGATGGCGCGGGGGGTGCCGACGGTGATCCAGAGCCCGTCGAGGCGCACGCCGAAGAGGCGCTCGGCCTCGATGGATCGGTCGAAGACGCGATTGAGCGAGAAGGTCTCCTCCGGCAGGTCGCGGAAGAGGTCGGGCTTCAGGATGCCGGCGCCGGCATAGATGAAGGGGCTCATGTCCCGCTCGGCGACGCGGCGCAGGCGTCCTTCGCGATCCATGGTAAAGTCGCCGCGCCCCTCGTAGCCGGTGGCCTGCCGCATCTCGGCGATGAGGAGCGACATATCGGCCTCGTCGGGATTCCAGAGATCGGCGAGGAGGTCGAGGTTGTCGCGGTAGCCGTCGATCCAGAACGTGTCGGAATTGATGAGATAGAACGGATCGTCGCCGATCAGCGGCAGGGCGCGCACGATGCCGCCGCCCGATTCAAGCAGCTTGTCGCTCTCGTCGGAGACCAGCACCTCCATGTCGCGGCGCTTGCGCAGGTGCGCGCGCATCAGGTCGGCCATGTAGTGGACGTTGACGACGACGCGCTCGACGCCGTTGCGGGCGAGCGCGTCGAGGCCGTAGTCGATCAGCGCCTTGCCGCGAATCTCGACCAGCGGCTTCGGGATGGTCGAGGTGATCGGGCGCATGCGCTTGCCGAGACCCGCGGCGAGAATCATCGCGGTCTTCGGCTTCGGGGCGCGGGGCAGGCGGGCGGGAATGATGCGGGCGTTCACGTCGGGCTCTTAGCGGTGTGGGGCGTCGGCTTCGTCCAGAAGGTGCCATGCCTCGTAGAGACTGGCCAGTTCGCCGAGCGCCGGATGGGTCAGGATCGTCCTGAGATAGGCTTTAATCCGGGGAATGTGACGCAGGTATTGCGGCTTGCCGTCGCGAAGGAGCAACCGGACGAAGATGCCGAGAATCTTGGTCTGGCGTTGCGCCGCCATGATCGCATAGGCGGCGGCGAAGCCGGCCTCGTCGAAGGCGGGATCGGCTTTGCGGCGCGCGTCGACATAGGCGCCGCGCAGGCGGCCTTCCAGCGCCGGCTCGATCGTGACGCGCGGGTCGTGGGCAAGGGCGGCGACGTCGTAGGCCGAGGGGCCGACCATCGCGTCCTGGAAGTCGAGGAAGGCGATGCGGTCCAGACCGGTCCGCTCAGCGCGCCAGACGAGATTGGGCGCCTGAACGTCGCGCTGGACGATGTGGCGCTCGGCCGTGTCGAGGGCCGTGAACAGCCGGGACCAGACGGATTCGAAGGCAGAGCGCTCGCCTTGCGTCTCGGGCCGGCCGAAGACGTGCGGCAGGTACCAGTCGACGAGGAGGCTCGCCTCGATCGCCATGGCGGCGTGGTCGAACGGCGGCACCTCGTAGGGGCGTCCGTCCGGCAGCACGAGATGCGGATCGAACGGCGTCGCGTGGAGATGGGCGAGCGTCAGCATCGCCGTCTCGTAGCGCTCCGGGATAGGGCGACCGTCCGCGTCGAGGACACCCTCGCGGCCGAGGTCCTCCATCAGGACAAAACCGCGCGACGTATCGAAGGCTTCGATCTGGGGCGTCGCCAGCCCGCGCTCGCGCAGCGCCCCGGCGACCGCGACGAAGGGCACCGTGTTGCGGGCCGAACGGGCGATCTCGGCATAGGCGCGCCCGTCCCGCACCGGGGGGCCGAGCACGAGATCGGGCGAATCCATCAGGATGAGGGGCCGCCCGGCTGCGGTGGTCAGCACCTCGTAGCGGCGCGCGGAGGCGTCGCCCGGAAAGGGCTTGCGGTCGGCGTCGCCTTCGCCGGACGCCGCGAGGAACGCGTGGAGCGCCAGCGGGCGTTCGATGCGGGCCGCGGCCTCGGGGAGCGCGTGTATCGCCACCTGCCGCCCGCCGCCGGGCCGGTCCGCAAGCGTGAGGCGTAGGTTGGCGGCGCGCAGGACATCCGGCGCGTGCTCCGGCCATTCGGCCAGCACGATGCCGGTCTCGGCCGCTTCGTCGAAGCCGAGTTCAACGAGTTCGTCGGGATCGCCGATCCGGTAGAGGTCGAAGTGGCTGATGCGCGGGCGCGTCGGATAGAGCTGCACCAGCGTGTAGGTGGGCGAGGGGACCTCGAGGTCGGGATCGCCGGCCACGGCCCGGATGAGCGCCCTGGCGAGCGTCGTCTTGCCGGCGCCGAGCGGCCCCGACAGGGCGACGACGTCGCCCGTGTTGAGGAGCGGCGCGAGGAGGCGCGCCAGCCGGATCGTCGCGGCCTCGTCGGCAAGGTCCAGCGTGAAGGTGCGGATCTCGTCGGCGAACGCGCCCGAAGCGTCCGTCATTCGGCGGCGAGGTCCTGCTCGTCGCGGCCGAGCGGGAAGCGGCAGGTCACGGTCGTGCCGCCCTTCGGGCCCGACTGGATCTCGACCCGGCCGCCGTGCAGCTCGACGAAGGAGCGCACGATGGACAGGCCGAGTCCGGCCCCCGACTGCCGCCCGCCGGATGGATTGGTCTCGAAGCGCTCGAACAGGCGCGCGACCTCGCCGGGCGCGATGCCGGGACCCTGGTCGGAGACGCTGAACACCATCTCGCCGTTGCTGCGCACGGCCTTGAGGTTCACCGTCGAGCCCGCCGGCGCGAAGTTGGCGGCGTTCGACAGGAGGTTGAACAGGATCTGCGTGACGCGGTGCCCGTCGGCACGGAAGGTCGAGCCGGCGCGGCTGAGGTCGATGTTGAGGATGATGTCGTTCTCGCGGAACCGGTCGCGCACGCCGTCGGCGGCATGGCCGACCGTGCCGGCGACGTCGACGTCGGTGAGATCGAGGTCCATGATGCCGGCGTCGATCGTCGCGAGATCCAGGATGTCGTTGACGATGGTCAGGAGCGACGAGGTCGAGGTGCCGATATAGTCGAGATATTCCGACTGGCGGTCGTTCAGCGGCCCCGTCTCGGGCGAGCGCAGGAGCGCGGAGAAGCCGATGATATTGGTCAGCGGCGAGCGCAGCTCGTAGTTGACGTGCTGGACGAAGTCGCTCTTGAGGCGCGCGGCGTTCTCCAGCGCGTCGTTACGCTCGCGCAGCATGCGCTCGGCCTCGCGCGCGTCCGAGATGTCGGTGAAGGTGAGCATGGTCTGGCCGTTCGGCAGCGGCACGATGCCGTAGGCCTGGACGCGCCCGTCCGACAGCTCGATCTCGCCGCTCTCGGCCTCGCGCGCGCCCTCGTCGAAGGCGGTGACGGCATGGGAGAAGGTCGCCCAGGTCGGGCCGGCCTCGCCGCCGAGCGGCGCGCGGATCGAAACCGAGGCGGTGGCCGCGAAGGAGCGGATGTGCGGCTTGGCGGCGAGGAACTCGGCCGACAGGCCCCAGAGTTCGGCGAAGATCGGGTTGGACAGGCGCAGGCGCCCGTCCTGGCCGAACACGGCGACACCCTCGCGCAGATAGTCCAGCGTCTCGCCCTGCAGGCGCACCAGCGCGTTGAGGCGCGACTCCAGCTGCAGCTTCTCGGTGAGGTCCTCGAACACCCAGCTCGCGCCGCCGCGCGGCTCGGGGCTGGCGAAGACGCGCAGCGTGCGCCCGTCGGTCAGGTGCCAGAGCGCCTCGGTCGGCTGCGTCGCGCGGTGCGCGGCGAGGATGTCGGCCTTGACGTCGCGCAAGGGGCGGTCGTCCGGCAGGATGCCGCGCGAGCGCAGCTGGTCGAGGATACCGATGTGGTCGGGCGCGGTCTCGAGATAGGTCGTCGACAGGTCGAACAGCCGGGCGAAGGCCGCGTTGTGATAGAGGAGACGCGTCTTGTCGTCGAAGCGCGCGATGGCGGTCGTTAGCTGGTCCAGCGTCTCGGAGTGCGAGCGTACGGTCTCGTCGAGCTCGCGCCGGATCGCCTCGGCGTCGGAGATGTCGATCGCAAGCCCCGCCGCGCCGAACGGACCAGCCGCATCGACGACGTGGAAGTTGCGCCGGTCGGCCTCGACCACGGCGCTGAGCCGGTCGCTGAAGTGGCTGGCCTGACGGCGCGTCGCGGCGATGCGGGTGCGATCCTGCTCGTTCAGGAACTCGGTCTGCGCGGTGACGGCGCCGGTGACGCCCGGCGCATCGACGGCCTTGGCATAGGCGTCGTTCACCCAGATCAGGCGCTCGTCGGCGTCGCGCACCCACATCGGCAGGGGCGCCGCGTCGAACAGCGACTGCATCGTCTCGATCATGCCGTTGGTGCGGGCGTTCTCCACTTTAAGCGCCGCCAGTTCCTCGCGCAGGCCCGACAGGGGGGCGAAGCGCACGGTGGCGAGCGCGCCGACGGTGCGGCCCGAGGCCTCGATCAGCCGCCCGTCCGGGCGCTCGATCTCGAGGCGGAAGGGCTCGGCGCGGGTGCGAAGCTGCGCGATCGCGGCTTCCAGCCGGCGCGCCTCGCCGGCATCCATCCAGCCGGAGAAGTCGAGGAAGCCGGCGGAATCGCTGGGGACGCCAAGATTCTTCGGCAGCGTTCCGATGATGTCCGGGGCGCCGGTGCCGGCATAGACGACGAGGCGCTGGTGATCGTCGTTGAGGAGGCCGGCGCGCCGGTCGGCCTCAGTCAGCGCGTCGGCGAGTTCCGCGCGGAGCCGGACATTCTCCTCGGCGGTCGCAGCCTGCTGGCGGATCAGCCAGAAGGCCGCGATCATCGCCGCGCCGATCGTCAGGGCCACGAGGGCGAGATAGAGGAGCGGCTCGGCGGCGAGCGGCTGGGCCTCGGCCTGCGCCCGCGCCGGACCGTTGCCGAGAACGAGGACCGCCGACGCCAGCAGCGGAGCCCACGCGTCCCGTCGCCACTTGGCGTTCCGGCCAGCTTTCAACGAGCAGGTCCCCCGACCCGCCTCCTGCACTGATTCGCGCGTCCGCATCGCGTCCTTTCAGCCGCCCCTCGAGCGAGGCGGGTGTCCCCGTAAGCGCCCCCGCTCCCCAACGGCAGGCATGCAGGCGAATCTAAACGGTGGATAACCGTCCGCAAAGCGTCGATCGGACACGCATCGGAAAAAAGAAAAGGCGCCGGGGGGCTTGCCCCCGACGCCCTCTTGCTATGCGGCCCCCGCCATCGCGACGGGTGGCCGGTCCGTCATCAGTAACGATAGTGCTCGGCCTTGAACGGGCCCTGCGGCGTCACGCCGATATAGGCGGCCTGATCCTCCGAGAGGGTGGAAAGCCGGGCGCCGAGCTTGTCGAGGTGGAGGCGCGCGACCTTCTCGTCGAGGTGCTTGGGCAGGACATAGACCTGGTTCTCGTACTTCTCGCCCTTGGTGAAGAGCTCGATCTGCGCCAGCGTCTGGTTGGTGAAGGACGCCGACATCACGAAGGACGGGTGGCCGGTCGCGTTGCCGAGGTTGAGGAGACGGCCCTCCGACAGAAGCAGCATGCGCTTGCCGTCCGGGAAGGTCACCATGTCGACCTGCGGCTTGATGTTGATCCACTGCAGGTTGCGAAGGCTCGCCACCTGGATCTCGTTGTCGAAGTGGCCGATGTTGCCGACGATGCACATGTCCTTGACGGTGCGCATCGTGTCGAGCGTCACGACATCCTTGTTGCCGGTGGTCGTGATGATGATGTCGGCTGTCGGCGCGGCGTCCTCGAGGGTGACGACCTCGAACCCGTCCATCGCCGCCTGCAGCGCGCAGATCGGATCGACCTCGGTCACCTTCACGCGCGCGCCCGCGCCCTGGAGCGAGGCGGCCGAGCCCTTGCCGACGTCGCCGTATCCGCAGACCACGGCCACCTTGCCGGCCATCATTACGTCGGTCGCGCGGCGGATGCCGTCGACGAGCGATTCCTTGCAGCCGTACTTGTTGTCGAACTTCGACTTCGTCACCGAGTCGTTGACGTTGATCGCCGGGAAGGGCAGGAGGCCGCGCTTCTGCAGCTGGTAGAGGCGGTTGACGCCCGTCGTCGTCTCCTCCGTCACGCCCTTGATGGCGTCGCGCTGGCGGGCGAAGAAGCCGGGGGTGGCCGCGAGGCGCTTGCGGATCTGCGCGAAGAGGACTTCCTCCTCCTCGGAGCCGGGATTCGACAGGACGTCCTCGCCGGCTTCCGCGCGCGCGCCGGTCAGGATGTACATCGTGGCGTCGCCGCCGTCGTCGAGGATCATGTTGGAGGGCTCGCCGTCCGGCCACTGGAAGATCCGGTCGGTGTAGTCCCAGTATTCCTCGAGGCTCTCGCCCTTGACGGCGAAGACCGGCGTGCCGGTCGCGGCGATCGCGGCCGCGGCGTGGTCCTGCGTCGAGAAGATGTTGCACGAGGCCCAGCGAACCTTGGCGCCGAGCGCCTGCAGGGTCTCGATCAGGACCGCGGTCTGGATGGTCATGTGCAGCGAGCCGGTGATGCGCGCGCCCCGCAGCGGCTGGTCGGCGCCGAACTCCTCGCGGCAGGCCATGAGGCCCGGCATCTCGGTTTCCGCGATGTCGAGTTCCTTGCGGCCCCAATCGGCCAGCGAAAGATCCTTGACGACGAAATCGCCCGTATTGGCCATGCGGAAGCTCCTTGGATGGGGCAGCAGGCTCGGCCGAGCCGTCCGGTGCCGCCGTTCAAGGCGCTTCCTTAGCAGGAGAGAGGATATAAGGAAATCCTTATATCGTTATCTCGGCGGTCAGCAGTCCTCGCCGAACCGGTCCGCGACCAGCGCCGAGATCGCCGCCACGGCCTTGTCGGCGTCGTGGCCCTCGGCGCGCACGTCGATCGTGGTCCCCTGGCCGGCCGCCAGCATCATCAGGCCCATGATCGACTGGCCGCCGACCGACAGGCCCTCGCGCGAGATGGTGATGTCGCAGTCGAACTGTTCGGCGAGCTGCACGAACTTAGCCGAGGCGCGGGCATGGAGGCCCTTGCGGTTGACGATGGTCATCGTCTGCTCGACCGGGCCGGAGGCGGGCGAGCCGGCTTGAAGCGATTCGGGCGGCGAGGGGAAGTGTTCTGACTTGTCCATGGCTCGGCCGCCGATGATCCGTTGAACCTGTTCGAGAGCTACTTGCCGCTGAGGATGCGGCTTGCGACGGCGATGTACTTGCGGCCGGCATCTTGGGCGGCGACGAGCGCGTCGGCCATCGGCTTCTCGCCGCGCACGCTGGCGAGCTTGATCAGCATCGGCAGATTGACGCCCGCAAGGACATCGATGTTGCCTTCGTCCATCACCGAGATGGCGAGGTTGGACGGGGTGCCGCCGAACATGTCGGTCAGGATGATCACGCCCTTGCCGCGCTCGGCCTCGCGGACCGCCTGGAGGATGTCCAGCCGCCGCTGCTCCATGTCGTCGTCGGGACCGATGCAGATGGTCTCGAACGCCTCCTGGCGGCCGACCACATGCTCCACGGCGAGCTTGAATTCACGCGCGAGCTGGCCATGCGTCACCAGCACCAGTCCTATCATACGTCGACCATCCCGGACTCCGCCACTTCCCTGTGCAACGGATTGTGCGCTTGCGGCCAGATTGCTGCAAGACGCAGCAAGTCACACCCCTCGGAATCTTTCCAGACTGGCGCCGAACGCCTGCATTCCGGGACTTTTTCCTCATTCACGAAGCCGCGACGCGAATGCTGCGACGCGATATCAACCGGCGCGCGTGGCGGTCCAGAACGAGGGCGTCGCGACGAGGGTCAGAAGGACGTCGGCGGCAAAGGACGGATCGCGCTCGGGCAGCACAATCCGTCGAATCCCGATCCCTAGGAGGATCACGGAGCCTTCCTCCGGCAGGCGCTCGATCGAGCCGCGCGGCACGAGATCGACCACGAGGTCGAGACCGGTCTCGGCGACATGCGGCCGGGACAGGAGACCGATGCCGCGCACCTCGATCAGCCCGGCGGTGGCCGCCGGAGCCTCCCCGTAGAGTTGCGCGCCTCGCGGCTCGACGAAGACCTGATCGTCCGACACGAGGACGGCCTCGAGACCTGCGGCGCCGCCCCGGGCGAGAGCGGCGAGCGCGAGGGAGGACTTGCCGCTGCCCGAGGGCCCACGCACGAGAAGGCCCCGCCCGCCAAGGCGCAGCGCGCTCGCATGGAGGTTGACCCTTGCGCTCACGTGTCGGCCGGAAGCTCGACGGTGAAGCGAGCGCCCGCGATGGTGCCGGGCGCCTTGGGATCGGCCATGTTCTCCGCGCGGATCTCGCCGCCGTGCGCCTCGACGATCTGGCGCGAGATCGACAGGCCGAGACCGGAGTTCTGGCCGAAGGATTCGGCACCCGGACGATCGGTGTAGAAGCGCTCGAAGATGCGGTCGATCTTCTCGGCCTGGATGCCGGGCCCGTTGTCCTCGATCGTGACCACGCAGGCGCGAGTGCGGCGCTGCAGGCGCACCAGGATGCGCCCGTCTTCGGGCGGCACGAAGGAGCGCGCGTTGTCGATGAGGTTGGTGAAGACCTGGCTGAGGCGGAGGTCGTGGCCGGCGACGCGGTAGGTCTTGCCGGGCGGCAGTGGCGCGACGGTCAACTCGATCGCAATGCGCTGCTCCGGCTTCAGATGGGCACGCGCCCCGTCCACCACCGAGCCGACGAGGCCGGCGAGATCGACCTCGCCTGCCACCTCGCGCGCCAGCTCGGCGTCGAGGCGCGAGGCATCGGCAATGTCCGTGATCAGCCGGTCGAGGCGCTTCACGTCGTGCTGGATCACGGCGAGCAGACGCTCGCGCGAGCTTTCATTGCGCGCGAGGGGCAGCGTCTCGACCGCCGAGCGCAGCGATGTCAGCGGGTTCTTCAACTCGTGGCTGACGTCGGCGGCAAAGCTCTCGATCGCGTCCATGCGGGCATATAGCGCATTGGTCATGTCGCGGATCGCCGAGGCGAGATGGCCGACCTCGTCGGCGCGGTCGCCGAAGTCGGGGATCTCCTCGCGCGCGGTGACGCCCCGGCGCACGCGGATCGCAGCGGCCGACAGGCGGCGGAGCGGGGTCGCGATGGTGGAGGCGAGCAGCGCCGAAAGGATCACCGTCACCATCGCGGCGACCGCGAAGGTGCGCACGATCGCCATGCGCTCGGCCTGCACGATCTTGTCGATGTCGCCGCCTTGCGTCGACAGGAGGAGGACGCCGAGCACCGCGCGGAAGCGCTGGATCGGCACGGCGACGGAGACGATCAGCTCGCCGTTCTCGGTGGAGCGGACGAGCGCGCGGGGGCCGCCGGTGAGCGCGCTCATCACCTCCGGATAGGTCGAGCCCGAGCCGCCTGGCGTCTCCTTGTAGACGGGGAGATCGCCATGGCCGAGGAGGCGGCCCGTCTCGCGGCTGATCCAGGCGAAGATGCCGGTTTCCTCTTCGCTCTCCACCGGCGGCAGGTCGTAGCGCAGGATCTGGCCGCGCGAGTAGAGATGGCGCGAATCGAGGATGAGGTTGGCGTCGCGATCGTAGAGGCGAGCGCGCGTGCGGGTCGGCGAGATCAGCCGCCGCAGGAGGGGGGCGACGCGCTCGGGATTGATCGGAAAGTCGAGCGATTCCGACTGGTCGGGATTGGGCTGAAGTGTCGCGCCAGCCTGAAGCTCCAGCAGCCGCTCGGGGTCGACGGTGATTGAATCGGTCTCGACCGTCGCCGAGGAGGCGATGGCGCTCGCGATGATCTCGCCCTGCGTGAGAAGGCTCTCGACGCGCGCGTCGATCAGCCCGGCGCGGAACTGGTTGAGATAGAGGATGCCGGAGACGAGGACGATCAGCGCGACGAGGTTGAGGAAGACGATGCGCCGCGTCAGCGAGGAGAACACCGAGTGGCCGAGAAGGCGCCGGGCGCGGATCAGAAGCCGGCGCACCAGCGGCTTTCGCCGCCAGCGACCCACCCGCCGGCGCGCGGCCGCTGTGCGTCCCGTCTCGGATGTGTCCGTCGCCGTCAAGGCCGGCGGTCCATCAGACTTCGCGGAAGCGATAGCCCACGCCGTAGAGCGTCTCGATCATGTCGAAGTCGTCGTCGATTGCCTTGAACTTCTTGCGCAGGCGCTTGATGTGGCTGTCGATCGTGCGGTCGTCGACATAGACCTGCTCGTCGTAGGCCGCGTCCATCAGGGCGTCGCGGCTCTTCACGACACCCGGACGCTGGGCGAGCGAGTGCAGGATCAGGAACTCGGTGACGGTGAGCGTCACCGGCTGGCCCATCCAGGTGCAGGTGTGGCGCTCCTGATCCATCACCAGCTGGCCGCGTTCCAGCGAGGACTCGGGCGCGGCACCCGGCTTGCCGGCCTGCGCCTCGCGCGGGGCGCCGCGGCGAAGGATGGCGCGCACGCGCTCGACGAGGAGCCGCTGCGAGAAGGGTTTGCGGATGTAGTCGTCGGCCCCCATCTTGAGACCGAAGAGCTCGTCGATCTCCTCGTCCTTCGAGGTCAGGAAGATCACCGGCAGGTCGCTCTTCTGGCGCAGGCGTCGCAGGAGCTCCATGCCGTCCATGCGCGGCATCTTGATGTCGAAGATGGCCAGATGCGGCGGCCGGGCCGACAGACCTTCCAGCGCCGAGGCGCCGTCGGTGTAGGTCTCGACCCGGTAGCCCTCGTTCTCCAGCGCGATCGACACGGACGTCAGGATGTTGCGGTCGTCATCCACCAGCGCGATCGTCGGCATCTCGTTACAACTCCTGTTCCGGCGGGCGGGCGCTCGCCTTCGACCCAGCGAAGCGCCGGAAACGCCCGGTGTCCGCATCGTCGCCGACGCGGACCCGATTCCCTGTCTGAAAGGGAAATGTGGCGTTCGTGGCGCTTTTGCAACGCCTAAAGCATTTCCGCGTCCCGCCGGAACGCCTGCGCGGGTCGGTTCAGAGGTTGACCTTGACGTTCTCGGTGGTGTCCGGCCGCGGCTTGTCGCCGACATAGGCCTTCGCGAACTCCCAGGCCTGCGTGATCTTGTTGGAGGTCACGTCCCAGATTTCGGCCTGATGCGGGCGGATCACGAGGATGGCGGTGTCGGGTCCGTCCTTGCCGCCCGGCATCCAGGCCTCCGCCTGCGGATCCCACGCTTCGTCGATGCGCGCGCGGTCGGTGGTCACGCTCGCGGTGCCGGAAACGGCGACATACTCTTCCTTCTTCACGAAGGAGCAGGCGACCTGATCGTCCGCCTGGATCTCGTCCACCTTGTGGGAGCTGCGGTCGGTGACGAACAGGATCTCACCGCGCTCGCGCGAGATCTTCGGCGCCATCGGCCGCGAGCGCAGCTGCCGGCCGTCGCGCGTCGTGACCATGCAGGTCTCGAAGTCCCCGATCATGTCCCAGAACTTCTCGTTTGCCGACTCGGCCATGTCTCGTCCTTTCGTGCCTGAACCTCGGCCTCTCAACGCGCCGCGCGGCGAAAAGTGCCCCGGCACGCGGCAGAACCCCTCGAATGCCAGCGAACGGCAAAATAATTTTTGCTTGAGTTTATCCGATTGAAGCGAAGCGTTGAACCGATTTAGGTGGGGTCCATCATGTTTTAAATCGTTTGATATTGAGAAGACCATGTATTTCCGTAGCTTTTCGACAGTTGCCGCCCGCCGGTATCGGCGATATTTGCTTGGCTCATGCCGGGGCGGCCCGGTGTTTTTTCGAGGAGCAGGCACATGGATGAATTCGGGCTCCGCAACCCCGATCGCGGCATCGAGACGACCGGCCTCGCGAACGTGTCGTCCCTGCGCTGGAACCTTTCGGAAAGCGAACTCGTCGAGACCGCCGTGCGGCAGGGCGAGGGCACGCTGACCGCCCATGGCGCGCTGGTGGTCACCACCGGCCAGCACACCGGCCGCAGCCCCAGGGACAAGTTCGTCGTGCGCGACGAGACCACCGAGGATCGCATCTGGTGGGACAACAACAAGCCGATGGCGCCGGACGCCTTCGAGCGCCTCTATGCCGACTTCAAGGCGCATGCCGAGGGGCGTGACCTCTTCGTGCAGGACCTCGTCGGCGGCGCCGACAAGGACAACGCGATCAAGGTGCGCGTCGTCACCGAGTTCGCCTGGCACTCGCTCTTCATCCGCAACCTCCTGATCCGCCCGGAGCGCGCCGCACTCGAGAGCTTCGTGCCGGAGCTGACGATCATCGACCTGCCGTCCTTCAAGGCGGATCCGGAGCGCCATGGCTGCCGCACCGAGACGGTGATCGCCTGCGACTTCACGCGCAACATCATCCTGATCGGCGGCACGACCTATGCCGGCGAGATGAAGAAGTCGGTCTTCACGGTCCTCAACTACCGCCTGCCCGAGACCGGCGTGATGCCGATGCACTGCTCGGCCAATGTCGGCGCCAACGGCGACGCGGCCGTGTTCTTCGGTCTGTCCGGCACCGGCAAGACGACGCTTTCGGCCGACCCGAAGCGCACGCTCATCGGCGACGACGAGCACGGCTGGGGCGAGAACGGGATCTTCAACTTCGAGGGCGGCTGCTACGCCAAGACGATCCGCCTGTCGGCCGAAGCCGAGCCGGAGATCTTCGCCACGACGCGCATGTTCGGCACGGTCCTCGAGAACGTGATCCTCGACGAGCGCCGCGTGCCCGACTTCGAGGATGGCCGGCTCACCGAGAACACGCGCGCCGCCTATCCCCTGCACTTCATCCCGAACGCCAGCGAGACCGGCCTCGGCGCGCACCCGAAGAACATCATCATGCTGACGGCGGACGCCTTCGGCGTGATGCCGCCGATCGCCAAGCTGACGCCCGAACAGGCGATGTACCACTTCCTGTCCGGCTACACGGCCAAGGTCGCGGGCACCGAGAAGGGCGTCACCGAACCGGAGGCAACCTTCTCGACCTGCTTCGGCGCGCCGTTCATGCCGCGTCACCCGGCCGAATACGGCAACCTCCTGCGCGACCTCATCGCGAGCCACGGCGTCGACTGCTGGCTGGTCTCGACCGGCTGGACCGGCGGAGCCTACGGCACCGGGCGGCGCATGCCGATCAAGGCGACGCGCGCGCTTCTCGCTGCCGCGCTCGACGGCTCCCTGAAGAACGCCGAGTTCCGCACCGATCCGAACTTCGGCTTCCAGGTGCCAGTCGCGGTGCCGGGCGTCGACAGTGCGATCCTCGACCCGCGCTCGACCTGGAGCGATCCGGCCGCCTACGACCGCCAGGCCAACAAGCTCGTCGGCATGTTCCGCGCGAACTTCGAGAAGTTCGAGGATCACGTCGATGCGGGCGTCGTCGACGCTTCGCCGGCGCTGGCGCTAGCCGCCGAATAACGAAGAGTCCTCTGGGAGGAGGCAAAGGGGCTCGCGACCTTCGGGTTGCGGGCCCCTTTCGTTTGCGGCAACCACGGGTGAGATGGCGGCGTTGCCGCCGCGAACGCTCGAGGAGACACGACCCATGGCAGAGCCCGGTTCCGCCAAAGGCCTGCCCGTGAACGCCCGCATCACCATTCCCGACGACGAGCTCGAGGAGAGCTTCATCCGCTCGGCCGGGCCCGGCGGCCAGAACGTCAACAAGGTGGCGACCGCGGTTCAGCTGCGCTTTGCCGGCGCCGCGTCCACGGTTCTTGGCGACGAGGTGAAGGCGCGGCTTCTGCGCCTTGCGGGTCAGCGCGCGACCAAGGCCGGGGAGGTGCTGATCGAGGCCTCCCGCTTCCGCACGCAGGAGCGCAACCGCGAGGACGCGCGCGAGCGGCTCGTCGCCCTCGTGCGCGAGGCGCTCGTGCCGCCCCCGCCGCCGCGCAAGAAGACGCGGCCGACGCGCGGCTCGGTGGAGCGGCGGCTGGAGGCGAAGAAGGGGCGCTCGACCGTCAAACGGATGCGCGGCCGCGTCGACGACTGACGTCCCGTCGGACGGCTCCTAAACAAAAGTTGATCGCGGATCATTTTTTCTGCATCCGGCGCATCATCGCCCTCGTAGCTCCTGATGCCCCTCGATGGGAGGGCACCAACAGGGGAAACGGACCCATGATCTCCAAGCTGTTCCGCAGTGTCGTCGTCGCCTCGCTCCTCCTCGGCACGGCCGGTGGCGCGATGGCGCAGGGCAAGAGCGTGATGGTCGGCGGCGCGCCGATGTACGCCTCCAAGACGATCGCCGAGAATGCCCCGAACGCCAAGAACCTGAAGACGCTGGTGGCGGCGGTGAAGGCGGCCGGCCTCGTCAAGACGCTCGACGGCAAGGGTCCCTTCACGGTCTTCGCGCCCGACGACAAGGCCTTCGCCAAGCTGCCGGCCGGCACCGTCGAGATGCTGGTGAAGCCCGAGAACAAGGCGATGCTGACGAAGATCCTGACCTACCATGTCGTTCCGGCCAAGGCGACGGCCGAGGCGGCGATGAAGATGATCAAGGACGACGGCGGCAAGCATGTCGTGAAGACCGTCGAGGGCGAGACCCTGACGCTCGCGATGAAGGGCAAGAAGCTGACGATCACCGACGCCAAGGGCAATGTCGCGACCGTCACCCAGGCCGACGTGATGCAGAAGAACGGCGTCGTGCACGTCATCGACACCGTACTGATGCCCTGATCAAGTCTTATGGATTGCCGACGGCCCCGCCTCCACATGGGGGCGGGGCCGTCTCCGTTTCATCCATCACGCACGGGAGCCATGCCATGCAGCGTCGACAGTTCCTTCTCGGCTTCGCGGCCTTCGGGCTCGGGGCTTCAGCCCTCGCGCTGCGGGGCGGCGGCGCGGCCCGAGCGGAAACCTTTCCCTTCACCCTGAGCGACGCCGACTGGAAGAGCCGCCTGACCTCCGACCAGTACGCGGTGCTGCGCCAGGAGGCGACCGAACGGCCCTATTCGAGCCCGCTCAACAATGTGAAGACGAGCGGCCTCTTCCACTGCGCGGGCTGCGACAACGCGCTCTATTCGTCCGCCACGAAGTTCGATTCGGGAACGGGCTGGCCGAGCTTCTGGGCGCCAGTCGCCGGGGCGATCGGCAACCGGACCGACTACGTCCTGGTCTATCCACGCACCGAGGTGCATTGCGCGCGCTGCGGTGGCCATCTCGGTCATGTCTTCGATGACGGGCCGCCCCCGACCGGCAAGCGTCACTGCATCAACGGCGTGGCCATGCAGTTCAAGCCGGGTCCGGTGACCTGAGAGGGACAAGCCTTCGTCAATCTTTGAGGCGCTCAATGATGACGGGGCCGCAGAGGGGCGGCGCGCATTGAACGCAGCCCTTCGGGTCGCCATATCTCGGACAGGTCGAGCGGGGTGCCGCATCAGGGCCCCGACCGACAAGTCGCTTGAGACAAGGGCTTGCCGTGACATGAACAGGATGACGCCGTTTTCTAGTCCGCTGCTTCTCGGTTTCGACGGGGTGGAGCGGATGCTCGAGCGGATGGGCAAGGCCAGCGATGGCTATCCCCCGTTCAACATCGAGCGCATCCGTGCCCCGGGCGAGCGCGAAGGCGCTGCGCGCGACGGGACCGGCGGGGAACCCGCCATTCGCATCACGCTTGCGGTCGCCGGCTTCCAGACGGAAGACCTCGAGATCACGACGGAAGACAACCAGCTGACGATCCGGGGCTCGCAGAGCGACCGGGAGGAGCGCGATTTCCTTCATCGGGGGATCGCCGCACGCCAGTTCCAGAAGAGCTTTCTCTTCGCGGACGGCATGCGCATCCTCGGCGCCCAGCTGAAGAACGGTCTTCTGATGATTGATCTCGTGAAGCCCGAGCCAGAGCGCGTTGTGAAAAAGATCGAGATTACCGTCGAGGATTGAAACCTCGGACCCGATCTCCCGTTTGCCTCTACAGGAGACGCCCATGACCCGTACGAATTCGATCACCCCGTCCGACCTCGCCTCCATCGGCGAGGGGCATCTGGCTTATCTGCGCCGCATGTCGTCCGACGACATCCGTGCCCGTTTCCCTTCCGCCCAGTCGATCCGTCCGGGGCTGAAGCTCTGGGCGCTGTTCTCCGCCGACGGAACGCCGCTGGCGGTCTCCGACGACCGCGGTTCAATCCTGGCGAGCGCTACCGAGAACGAACTGCTGACGGTCAGCATTCACTGACCTGGCACCGATAAGGCGATGAGAGACCGGCCGGACCCTGTCCGCGCCGGTTTTTTCCTGCGCGCTCGTCAGGCCGCGTGCGGCGGCGCCTGATGGGTCATTAGGTGGTGGAGCGAGCTCGCGTCGCGCGAGGCGCGCAGCTCGTTCACCGTGCGCGGATCGCGCAGGAGGCGGGCGATCTTCGAGAGGGCCTTGAGGTGGTCGGCGCCCGAGCCTTCCGGCGCGATCAGGAGGAAGACGAGGTCGACGGGCTGGTCGTCCAGCGCCTCGAAGTCGATCGGCTTGGCAAGGCGCGCGAAGACGCCCTGGATGCGCTGGACACCGGAGATCTTGCCGTGCGGAATGGCGATGCCGTGGCCGATGCCGGTGGAGCCGAGCTTCTCGCGGGCGATCACGGTCTCGAAGATGTCGCGTGCGTCGAGCCCGCTCAGCGCGGCGGCGCGCTCGGAAAGGTCCTGCAGCACCTGCTTCTTGGAATGCGCCTTCAGCGAGGGAAGGATCGCGTCCTCCCGGATCAGTTCGGCCAGCTCCACGTCGTCAATGCCTTCCGCTCAACCGGTCCGCGCAGCCCTCGGCGGGGATGATCGTGCCGGACAAACCTTGCGCAGCCCTTCCCGGACACGCCGATAAACGTCGGCCGGACCTTTTGGGGTCCGGCCGATCATCCGTGCGGCGGGTATCAGACCCGGGCCCGCAATGTCGAGGGGTCGATCCAGCCGACATTGCCGTCCGGGCGGCGGTAGACGATGTTGACCTCCTCCGTGGCGCCGTTCTTGAACACCACGACCGGCCCGTCGCGGCGGTCGAGTTCCATCACGGCGCTGGCGACGCTCATCGTGCCCATGACGAGCGAGGTCTCGGCGATCACCGCGGGCGCGAAATCCTCCGGCACCTCGTCATCCTCCTCGGGCACCGAGCTGATGACCGTGTAGGCGATCTCGCGCGATGCCGCTGCGTTCGCCTTGTGGTCCTTCAGGCGGCGCTTGTAGCGTCGCAGGCGCTTCTCGATCTTTTCGGACGCTTCGGTGAAGCTCGATTCCGGGTCGTGGGTATCGGCGGTGGCCTGAAAGTCGACGCCGCTGTCCAGATGGAGCGTGATGTCCGCGCTGTAGCGCGCGCCCTCCTTGGACAGAACGGTGGCGCCGGAGAAATTTCCGTCGAAGTACTTGGCGACCAAGTCGTTCAGCCGATCCTCGATGCGCGAGCGAAAGGCTTCGCCGACGTCCATGTGTCGGCCCGATACGCGAAGTCCCATTCGTGTCTCCTTCCATTCGTCCGGCGACGGGCCTTCGAAGGCTCTTGGTCGCCGTCATATCGAAGACTTCGCGCGACCATTTCGTTCCGGCCTGCCGGGGGAATCATTCGATCCCAAATCGGTGACGGGGCCAAGGCCCGCGCGCTCAAAAATCCCGGAACGCGTCAGACGGCGAGCCGGCGCGCCTTCATCTCGCGGCGCCGCTGCACCGAGGAGGCGATGCCGAGCGCCTCGCGGTATTTGGCGACGGTGCGCCGGGCGAGATCGATGCCCTCCTCCTTCAGCCGCGCGGCGATATCGTCGTCGGACAGGACGCCGCCGGCGCCCTCCGCGGCGACGAGCGCGCGGATGCGCAGCTTCACGCTTTCGGCCGAATGCGCGTCGCCCCCGTCGCTGGCGGCGATCGCCCCGGAGAAGAAGGCCTTCATCTCCATCGTCCCGCGCGGTGTCGCGAGATACTTGCCGGCGGTGACGCGGCTGATCGTCGATTCGTGCATGCCGACGGCCGCCGCCACGTCCATCAGCGTCATCGGCTTCAGATGGCCGCCGCCGCGCGACAGGAAGGCGCTCTGCTGGCGCACGATCTCGTCGGCCACTTTCAGGATGGTGCGCGCACGCCCCTCGAGCGAGCGCTGCAGCCAGCCGGCGGACTGCCGGCATTGGGCAAGGAACGTCCGCTCCTCGGCGCCGGACACTCCGCCACGCTCCAGATGAACCCGAAGGCGCGGGAAGGCTTCCGGGTTGAGCGACACCCGCCAGCCGTTCGGCGCCGCCGCCTCGCGCGTCACGACCGCATCGGGCACGACGACCGCCGGCGCGTCGAGCGAGAAGGCGGAGCCTGGCCGCGGGTCGAGGGCGCGGATCTCGCCGAGGATGTCGAGAAGCTCCGCCTCGCTCTCGCCGGTGAGGCGCGAGAGGGCCGCAAAGTCCCGCTTGGCGAGAAGCGGCAGATTGGCGATCACCGTTGCCATCACCGGGTCGAACCGGTCGCGCCGGCGGAGCTGGATCGCCAGGCACTCCTCCAGCGAGCGGGCGAAGAGCCCGGCCGGCTCGGCCTCGTCCTGAAGCCGGACGAGAAGCGGCAGGAGGTCGGCCGGCAGACCGAGTTCGGCATCGAGGAAGCCGGAGGCGTCGAGATCGGCGAACCAAAGCTCGGCCAATCGACGCTCCTCGCCCTGTGCAAAGACCTCCGCGATCTCGGCGAGCGCATGAGCGTGCAGCGAAGGCGCATCTTCGCCGATCCGGTCTTCCCAGGACCCCGCATCGGGGCCGGGCGCCGCGGAGCCCGCCCCGCGCGTGTCGAGGAGCCGGTCGGCGGCGTCCGCATGGTGCTCACCCTCGGGCCCGGCGCCGTCCCGGAACGCCGAACCGTCGTCCTGCCAGCCGGACAGCGGCACGGGATCGGTGGTTGGAACGGCCGGCTCCGTCGGCGGCACCGGCGGGGCAGCTTCGGCGGGCGGCACGAGCTCGAGAAGCGGGTTCGCGTCGGCCTCGCGCTGCAGGAAGGCGAGAAGCTCGACGTGGTGGAACTGCAGAAGCCGGATCGACTGCAGAAGCTGGGGCGTCATCGTGAGCGACTGGCTCTGACGCACCTGGAGGTTCATCGACAAGTTCACGGCGATCCTCCCTTCCAGGGCGCCCGTCAGCCAGGGGCAAGCCTCGAAAGGAAACTGGTCCGCATCTTGCTTGTCAAGACAAGCGCGCTAGCGCCGCGTTGGAAATCGTCAATAGGTGAACTGCTCGCCGAGATAGATTCGCCGGACGTCGGGATTGTCCACGATGTCCTGCGGCGCGCCGTGGGTAAGGACGGCGCCGGCGTGCATGATGTAGGCGCGGTCGATGAGCCCCAGCGTCTCGCGCACGTTGTGGTCGGTGATGAGGACGCCGATCCCGCGTCGCGTGAGGTGCCGCACGAGTTCCTGGATGTCGGCGACGGCGATCGGATCGACGCCCGCGAAGGGCTCGTCGAGCAGCATGAAGGTCGGGCGCGAGGCGAGCGCGCGCGCGATCTCGCAGCGCCGCCGCTCGCCGCCGGACAGCGCGGTCGAGGGCTGCTTGCGCAGGTGCCCGATGTGGAACTCCTCCAGAAGCGCAGTGAGTTGGCGCTCGCGCTCCGCCTTCGAGGGCTCGACCATCTCGAGCACGGCGCGGATATTGTCCTCCACCGACAGGCCGCGGAAGATCGAGGCCTCCTGCGGCAGGTAGCCGATCCCAAGGCGCGCGCGCCGGTACATGGGCACGCCGGTGATGTCGTGGCCGTCGAGCTCGATGCGCCCGCCGTCGACCGGCACGAGGCCGGTGATCATGTAGAAGCAGGTGGTCTTGCCCGCGCCGTTCGGGCCGAGAAGCCCGACCGCCTCGCCGCGCCGCACGGCGACGTCGACGCTGTCGACGACCCGCCGGCCTCGGTAGGTCTTGGTGATGCCGCGCGCCACCAGCGTGCCGGCGGACGGATGTGCCCGCGCCTCGCCGGGCATGGCGGTCTCGCGGAGATCGCCGAGGGGACGGCGAGTGGGGGTGTCGATCTGATCGGCCACGAAGCGTCCGGGGTCTGGGCGACCGGCACGAGGCCATGCCGCCCGGGGAATCAAGCAGGGAGAGGCGTCAGTTGGTGCCGGCGGCGCCGTTCGCGCCCGGCGACAGAAGCATGCGCACCCGCCCGCCGCCGCCCGAGGCGCCGTTGCAGTTGTTGCTCTGCAGGCGCGCGACGCCGGTGTCCATCTGGATGCGCAGGACGCAGCCGGTCGCCACGTTCTTGCCCTGGCTGAGCACCACGTCGCCGGTCAGCAGTGCCACCTGCGTCGCCATGTCGAACTCTGCCTTGTTGGCGGTCGCCACCTGGTCGGCCGAGCGGATCGTCACCTTGCCGGTGGCCTCGAGGCGGCTGATGTCGCCCGAGCCGCCCGGCATGTTGGAGCGCTGGGCGGCCGGCTGCGCTTCGCCCTCCTTATTGCGTACGTAATAGACCAGAAGCTTCTCGGCATTCATCGAGGTCGGGCCCTGGCGCACGCTGACGTCGCCCGAGAAGGTAGCGAGCGACTGGCCATCGTCGACGTCGAGCTGGTTCGATTCGATGGCGACCGGTTGGTCGCCCTTGACCTGCAGGCCCCCGAAGGAGTTGCCGAAGCCCTGCGACTGCTGCTGCGCGCCGGCTGCCCCGGCGAGGGCGAGCGTTCCGAGGATGGCCAGCACGACGGGCAGGCGATGGATCGATGTCATGGTCCTGGCTCGCTCGAGGGGGCCTCGCCCCCGGTGGGAAGGGACTGCGGAAGAAGGGTCAGCTTGACCCGGTTGCCGAAGGACAGCGTCTTGCCGCCGTCCGAGATGGAGACGTTGCCCGCTTCCAGGCGCTGGTCGCTGGTCGAGATCTCGACCGGGCCGGTGCCGGTCAGGGAGCCGCCCTCGAGCGACACGTCGGCGCTCTGCATGCGAATGCGGATGCCGCTCGTCGTGTCGACCGCGATCTGGTCGTAGAGCCGCAGCATGTTGGTGCGGGTGTCGAACCGGCCCTTCGCGGCGGTCAGTTCGGCCGTCGTGCTGTCGTCCACCGTCAGATTGGCCCGCACGCCCTCGAGATCGATGCTGGAGCCGCCGAGTGCCTGGATCGCGCGGCTCGCCACCATCGAGAAGGGTCGGTCGTTGCCGTCGACGCCCGACATGCGCGGGTCGCGCATCACAAGGCGGCCGTCCTCGATCGAGGTCGAGGCGAAGGCGATGTCGGCGGGCAGGCTGCGCGCCAGCCAGATGGTGACCGCGCCGGCGAGGACGATGGCGCTGGCGACCAGCGGCAGGCCGATCTTGAGCCAGCGCACGCGCCGCGAATGGACCTGCGCGCGGTCGAACGCGTCGGCCGGCCGCTCGGCGACGTTGCCGAGGGCCAGTTCGTCGCGCGCGGCGCTCGCCTGCCTGGTCTGCCTGTCGGGTGCGTCGAGAATGAAGGGGGCTCCGGAACGAATCGGACGGGGAAATGCGGTTGCGCGGCCGGAAGGCGGCTCCGCATCCCGCGTCGTTTATGCGCGATATAGGGTTTTTACATGGTAAAACCATTCCGCGCGAGGCCCGGCGCGAACGCTCCGGGTGCGGCCCAGGCGACGCTTGGCAAGGCGCGTAGGTCCGTCTATCGCTGACCCCCGAAAGTTCGGGGTCAGGCGGGGCGCGGCATGGACGCACAAGGGATCATCGACCGGCGGCGGCTGCGCCGCAAGCTGTCGTTCTGGCGCGTGGTGGCGCTCTGCGGCCTGGCGCTCGCGGTGCTCCTGGCGGTCCTGGCCGCCGGCTGGCAGCCGGGCGCAGGGCTCGGCCCCACGATCGCGCGCGTCGAGATCTCGGGCGTCATCACCGAAGACCGCAAGATGCTCGACCTTCTCGAGGATCTCGCCGAGGACGACGCGGTGAAGGCGGTGATCGTCAAGGTCAACTCGCCGGGCGGCACCACGGTCGGGGGCGAGACGCTGTTCCACGCGGTTCGGCGTCTGGCCGAGGCGAAGCCCGTGGCGGCCGAGGTCGGACAGCTCGCGGCCTCCGCCGGCTACATGGTGGCGATGGCGACCGACCGGATCGTCGCGCACCATTCCTCGATCGTCGGCTCGATCGGCGTCCTGTTCCAGTATGTCGACGCCTCCGTGCTCCTCGGCCGAATCGGCGTCGACGTCGCGGCGGTGAAATCCTCGCCCCTGAAGGCGGAGCCCTCGCCCTTCGATCCCGCGCCGCCGGAAGCGCGCGAGATGATCGGCAGGCTCGTCAACAGTTCGTTCGACTGGTTCAAGCGCCTCGTCACCGAACGGCGTGGCTTCACGCCGGCCGAGACCGACGCGCTCGCCGACGGCTCTGTCTTCTCGGGCGAGCAGGGACTCGCCAACCGGCTGGTCGATGCGCTCGGCGGCGAGGCGGAAGTGCGGCGTTGGCTGGAGGACGAGCGTGGCGTGCCCAAGGGGCTCGAGATCGTGGAACGCGAGCCCGAAAGCGAGGGGCGCTGGGGCCTGTCGTCCGGCGCCCGGGCCCTCGCCGTCAGCCTTCTCGGCTTCGATCCCGCCGCCTCCGGCCTCGCGCAGGCCGTGGCCGGCGCCACCGGCCGCCTTGACGGGATGGTATCGCTCTGGCAGCCTCCCGGCCACTAGCAGGCGCACGGCCGAGCCGTGTCATCCAATTGAAGTTGCAGGCGTTTTGGGTTTCGCGTGTGGGGCGCGGGCCCGCTGCGCCTTCGGGTTGCGCTCCGGG
Source organism: Aureimonas phyllosphaerae (assembly GCF_900113065.1). GTDB lineage: Bacteria > Pseudomonadota > Alphaproteobacteria > Rhizobiales > Rhizobiaceae > Aureimonas > Aureimonas phyllosphaerae. The sequence goes on along the minus strand of NZ_FOOA01000010.1, from coordinate 86,692 downwards.
GACAACGTATCGTGATCAAGTCAGAACTCGTGCAGATCATCGCCGGCCGCAATCCGCATCTCTACCAGCGGGATGTCGAGACCATCGTGAACGCGATCTTCGACGAGATCACGCAGGCGCTCTGCGACGGCAACCGGGTCGAGCTGCGCGGCTTCGGCGCCTTCTCGGTGAAGAATCGCCCGCCACGCGCCGGCCGCAACCCGCGCACCGGCGAGGCGGTGGAGGTGGAGGAGAAGTGGGTGCCCTTCTTCAAGACCGGCAAGGAACTGCGCGAGCGCCTGAACGACGCCTGAGCCCTCCTCGGGCTCTCGTCCGCCCGGCGATTGACGCGGGGCTCCCCCTTCATACCTACATCCGATGCCCGGACCCGCGGGCGTGCGGCCGGGCGGCCCGTCGCCCCGCGCCCTTCAAGACGGACAGACCATGATCTCGAAGATCCTCACCCTCCTCGTGCTCGGGCCGCTGGCCATCCTGCTCGTGGTGTTCTGCGTCGCCAACCGGGCGCCGGTGCCCGTGTCGCTCGATCCGATCGGCACCATGCCGCAGTTCGTCTACGAGGTTCCGCTCTTCGTGCTCCTGATCGGCGCGGTGATCCTCGGCCTGATCCTGGGCGGTCTCGGCACCTGGTTCACTCAGCACCACTACCGCGCTCGCGCCGCGCGCCGGACCGACGAGGTCGAGAATCTCCGACACGAGGTCGCCATCGGCAACGAGCGCCTGCGTCGCATGCGCGAGGAGCAGGTCCGCACCTCCGGTCCCGCGATCGCCGCGCCCGGCGAGGTGCGGCCGGCCCTGTCCGGCCCGGCCGCGGTCTGAGGGTCAGGCGTCGGCCGCCTCGGAGGACGCCGGCTCCCGGCCGCTGACGCGGGCGGCAAGGTTGTCGAAGAATTGGCCGGCGAGCTTCTTGGCTGACGAATCGACGAGGCGACCGCCGAGCTGCGCGATCTTGCCGCCGACCTTCGCGTCCACCGTATAGGTGAGGACCGTCTCGGCGCCCTCGTCGGCCAGATGCACGTCGGCGCCGCCCGATGCGAAGCCCGCGATGCCGCCCTTGCCCTCGCCAACGATGGAATAGCTCTCCGGCGGGACGATGTTCTCCAGCCGCACCTGGCCCGTGAAGGTCGCTTTCACCGGGCCGACCTTGGCGACGACGGTCGCCGCCATCTCGTTCTCGCCGGTCACCTCCAGTTCCTGGCAGCCCGGGATGCACGCCTTCAGAACCGCCGGGTCGTTGAGCAGCGCCCAGACCGTCTCGCGCGGCGCGGGCAGGCGGTATTCGCCCTTCAGATCCATGTCCTATCCTCCCCGCCGGCCCTGTGGCCGGCACGGCGGGAGAATGGAACCGGCGAGGCGCTTTGCCAAGCCGGCACCGTTTGCCGTCCGCCCCCGCGATACGCTATGAGCCGCCAATGAGGAACGACAGACCCAAGGGGCCGGGCAAGTCCGGTCGGCGCGAGCGCCCGGCGGAGCGGCCGGCGCCCCGATCGGCCAAGCCGACCGGAGAGAGGCCGCGCCCGCCGGCGCCGGCCGCCGTGGCCGAGCCGCCCCGGCGCGAAAGCGTCGAGGAGATCGCGCGCGAGAACCGGCGCGACCGTCCGGCCGTCGAGTGGCCGAAGGGCGAGCGTCCCGCGTTCCGGGCGCCGGTCGTCCTCGAGGTCGAGCCGGGCGCCGACTACGCGCTTCTGGATTCGGGCGACGGCGAGAAGCTCGAGCGCTACGGACCGCTGACGATCCGGCGCCCCGAGAACCAGGCGATCTGGCCCCGGCGCATGGCGGCCGCCCGCTGGGACGGTGCCGATGCGATCTTCACCGGCGACACCGACGAGGAGGGCGCCGGCCGCTGGCGCTTCCCCGCGACGCCGCTCGGCGAGACCTGGCCGATGCGCCAGGACGGCCTGCCCTATCTCGGCCGCTTCACCTCGTTCCGGCATGTCGGCGTGTTCCCCGAGCAGGCCGTGCACTGGCGCTTCATGACCGAGACGATCGAGCGCGAGCGCGAGCGCGAGCGGCACCAGCGGCCCGTGCGCGTCCTCAACCTTTTCGGCTACACTGGCCTCGCCTCGCTTCTGGCCGCGCGCGCGGGCGCCGAGGTCACGCATGTCGACGCCTCCAAGCGCGCCATCGGCTGGGCGCGCGAGAATGCCGAGCTTGCCGGCCTGTCCGGCGCGCCGATCCGCTGGATCTGCGAGGATGCCGTGCGCTATGCCGAGCGCGAGGCGCGCCGCGGCTCGGCCTACGACATCATCCTCCTCGATCCGCCGAAATTCGGCCGCGGGCCCAAGGGCGAGGTCTGGCAGCTCTTCGAGGATCTGCCGCATCTTCTCGTCCTGATGCGCCAGCTCCTGTCGGACCGTCCGCTCGCGCTCGTCCTCACCGCCTATTCGATCCGATCGTCGTTCTATTCGCTCTCGGCGCTGATGGGCGAGGCGATGCGGGGCCTTGGCGGCACGGTGGAATCGGGCGAACTTGTCATCCGGGAGGAGGGCGAGGACGCCCGTCACCTGTCCACCTCGCTTTTTTCCAGATGGGTGTCCGCTTGACCGACCGCGAAACTCCCCGCCGCCCCGCCACCTCGGCGCCCGGTCGGGTCAAGGAGGTGACGAGCGTCTCCAACCCGATCGTCAAGGACATCCGCAACCTCGCGCTCAAGAAGCACCGCGAGGAGACCGGCCTGTTTCTCGCCGAAGGGCTGAAGCTCGTGATCGACGCGCTCGACGCGGGCTGGACGATCGACACCCTGATCGCCGCCAAGACGCAGCTGCATTCCGACCTCCTGTCGAAGACCGCTGCGCGCACGGTGGCCGGCGGCGCCGACGTCCTGGAGGCCAGCGACAAGGTGCTCGCCGCCATCTCGCGTCGCGACAACCCGCAGAGCGCGATCGGCGTGTTCCGCCAGAAGACGGCGCGGCTCGACCGGATCGACCTCGGGCGCGACGGGCTGCTGGTCGTCCTCGACCGGGTGCGCGATCCCGGCAATCTCGGCACGATCCTGCGCACCGCCGATGCCGCGGGGGCCAAGGGGGTCGTCCTGGTCGGCGAGAGCGTCGATCCGTTCTCGCTGGAGGCCGTGCGCGCGACGATGGGCTCGATCTTCGCCGTGCCCGTCGCCAAGGTCGACGAGGCCGCCTTCCTCGCGTTCCGCAAGAGCTTTTCGGGTCTCGTCGTCGGCACGCACATGCGCGGCGAGACCGACTTCCGTAAGCCCGCCTACGGGTCGAAGCCGACGCTCCTCCTGATGGGCAACGAGCAGTCCGGCCTGTCCGACGCGCTCGCCAGCGCCTGCGACACGCTGGTACGCATTCCGCAGGTCGGGCGCGCCGACAGCCTGAACCTTGCGGTCGCCACCGGCCTGATGATCTTCGAAGCGCGCCGCGGGAGCCTCTCGCTGTGATGCCCCGTCTCCTGTCCGCCCTTTCGATCGTCGCGCTCGCGGTGGCGCTCGACCAAGGCATCAAGCGCCTCGTCGTCGACACGATGGGGCTCGGCGAGGCGATCGAGGTCCTGCCGTTCCTCGCCCTCTTCCACGCCCGCAACGAGGGCATCGCCTTCTCGATGCTCGACGGCTTCCACGGCCTTGGCCTTGCCGCGATCTCGGTCGTGGTGCTCGGCTTCGTCGGCTGGCTCTGGTGGAACACGCCCGCCGACCGCAAGCTCACGCAGTTCGGCTTCGCCATCATCGTGGGCGGCGCGATCGGCAACCTGATCGACCGCGTCTCGCTCGGCTATGTCGTCGACTACATCCTCTTCCACACGCCGGTCTGGAGCTTTGCCGTCTTCAACCTCGCCGATGCGTTCATCTCGGTCGGCGCGGCGCTGATCCTCCTCGACGAGTTCGTCCTCCACCGGAAGAAGCGCGACGCCGAGGGGGGCAAGACGGCGGACAGTTGACGTTTTCGTGAAAGGAGCGGAAACACGGGGCGGGCGATCCGGAGCGGCCGTCTCGACGCGAGACGCTCGTCACGAAACCGTCGCCGCCATCGGCTAATTCGAGGGCGACCCGATGGTTCGATCGGCAGCAGGAGACGCGAAGATGGGATTTGCCGCCACCCTCGGTTCGCACGCCGCCCGCACCGGCGAGCCCTTGTCGAAGCGCATGCTCTCGCTGATCCCCTCGGCGCCGCGCAGCCTCACCGCGCCGCTCGACCCGCGCGCGCCGGTCCTCGGGCGTCTGGGCGGGCTCGAGGTGCGGCTCGCCCGCACCAAGGCGGAGATCCGCGCGGCGCAGGAACTGCGCTACCAGGTCTTCTACGAGGAGATGAGCGCCAAGCCCTCGCCGCTCCAGAAGGTGACGCGTCGCGACGCCGACGGCTTCGATCGTTTCTGCGACCATCTTCTCGTCTTCGACCGCGCGAGGGCGGGCGAGGGCACGGCGCAGATCGTCGGCACCTATCGCCTCCTGCGCCAGGCCACCAAGGGCCGCTCGCCCGGCTTCTACACGGCCGGCGAGTTCGAGATCGACCGTCTGGTCGCCCGCCATGCCGGGCTTCGCTTCCTCGAACTCGGCCGCTCCTGCGTCCTGCCCGACTATCGCGGCAAGCGCACCGTCGAGCTCCTGTGGCAGGGCATCTGGGCCTATGTGCTGGAGCACCGGATCGACGTCCTGTTCGGCTGCGCCTCGCTCGCCGGCACGGACCTGACCAAGCTGTCCGATGCCCTGGCGCTCCTGCGCGACAGTGCGCCGGCGCCGGACGAATGGCGCGTGCGCGCGGTCACCGGACGCCGCTCGACGCTGCCGGCCGGCACCGTCTGCGCCGATCCCAAACGTGCGCTGGGCACGCTGCCGCCGCTCCTGAAGGGCTACCTGCGGATCGGCGGCTATGTCGGCGAGGATGCGGTGGTCGACCACCAGTTCGGCACCACCGACGTTCTCGTGGTGCTACCGGTGTCGCGGATCAACCCTCGCTATGTCAGTCACTATGGGGCCGACGCGAGCCGCTTCGCGGCCTGAGCCCGCCCGGCTGCGAGCCGATCCCTACTGGTCGACGCGGACCACGGAGCGGGTGCGCATGTCGACCAGCACCGGGCGCCCGTCGAAGTAGAAGTAGCCATAGTCCTGGTCGCCCTCGACGCGGGCCAGTTCCACCGCCTGGGGAACCGAGGCGCCGAGGCTCGGCGCGCTTCTCATCTGCGCGTCGGCCTGCGGGTGGTCGACCGCGTACTGGTAGACGTTGACCCGCTCCTTCTGGTCCTGCGCCAGCGCCGCACCGGCGCCGCCCATGAGAAGGAGCGCCGCCAGCGCCGCCCCGCCGATCCTCGAAAATCCGTCGATCCGTGTCATCGCCTGTCCCCGGACGCGCAGCCTTCAGCACCGCGCATCGAGCAAAATCCATCCTGATCGCGTTCTAGCACCAGCCTTCGGCAAAATCATGGACGCCTGCAGACCATCAGTCTCGCATGCGGTTGTTGAATGCCGAATGAACGTTGCGTGTTCCCTCCGGAATCCTGGGGACGGCAGGGTGCGGGCGTCTTCCGCGAGGCGACGGGCGCCGCTATCCATGCACCCATGCTCGACATCCTGCGACCCGACCGCGAACCGCCACAGGCCCCCCACGCGGGCTCAGGCGCCGTGGGCGACGCCGCGCCGACGCCGATGATGGCGCAGTTCCTGGAGATCAAGGAGCGCCACGCCGACTGCCTCCTGTTCTATCGGATGGGCGACTTCTACGAGCTGTTCTTCGACGACGCGGTGGCGGCCTCCGCCGCACTCGGCATCACCTTGACCAAGCGCGGGAAGCATCTGGGCGCCGACATCCCGATGGCGGGCGTGCCGGTCGTCTCCTCCGACGACTACCTGCAGAAGCTAATCGGCCTCGGCTTTCGCGTCGCGGTCTGCGAACAAGTCGAGGACCCCGCCGAGGCCAAGAAGCGTGGCGGCAAGTCGGTGGTGCGGCGCGACGTGGTGCGTCTCGTCACGCCCGGCACGATCACCGAGGAAACGTTGCTCGAGCCCGGCCGGCCGAACTACCTCATGTGCCTGTCGCGGATCGGCGGGGCCGCGGGCGCCTATGCGATCGCTTGGACCGACCTGTCGACCGGCCTCTTCCGCATCGCGCAGACGAGCGCCGATCAGCTTTCTGCCGACGTCTTGGCGATGGAGCCGTCCGAGGTCGTGGTCGCCGACACGCTGGCCACCGACGAGGCGCTCGGCCCGCTCGTGCAGCGGCTCGGGCGGCGCCTGCGCGTCGAGCCGGCGGTGCTCTTCGACGGCGCGACGGCCGAGGAGCGCCTGTGCCGTTTCTTCGGCGTCTCCACGCTGGACGGGTTCGGCACGTTCGGGCGGGCCGAGCTGTCGGCGGGCGCGGCGCTTCTCGCCTATCTCGCCCGCACGCAGCTGAAGGCGCATCCGCCGCTCTCGCCGCCGCGCCGCGTGGAAGCGGGCTCGTATCTTAGGATCGACCCGGCGACGCGCGCGAGCCTCGAGCTGACGCGCACCGTCGCGGGCAAGCGGCAGGGCTCGCTGCTCGCCACGATCGACCGCTGCCTGACGGGCGCGGGCTCCCGACTTCTGGGCGCGCGCCTCGCCCTGCCGCTGACCGATCCGGCTGGGATTTCCGAACGGCAGGACAGCGTGGCGGTTTTGGCGGAGGAGGGCACGCTGCGCCGTCGCCTGCGCGAATGCCTGCGCGGCCTGCCCGACATCGACCGCGCCCTGTCGCGGCTTGGCCTCGATCGTGGTGGCCCACGCGATCTCGGCGCGCTCGCCGAAGGGTTGGAGCGGGCCGGCGCGATCGCGCGCGAACTCGCTGGCGCGGACCTCGGGCACGAGCTGGCCGAGGCGCTCGCAGCGCTCGAGGCCCGGCCGCTGGCGCTCGCCGTAAGCCTCACCGACACGCTCGCCGACGATCTGCCGCTGCAGCGCCGCGACGGCGGCTTCGTGCGCGCCGGGGCCGATCCCGATCTCGACGAGACGCGGGCGCTGCGCGACCACTCGCGCCGCGTCGTCGCCGAACTGCAGGCGCGCTATGCCGGCGAGACCGGCATCCGCTCCCTGAAGGTCAAGCACAACAACGTGCTCGGCTATTTCGTCGAGGTGCCGGAGGCGCAGGGGCCGGCGATGCTGGCGGGGGGCGCCTTCCACCATCGCCAGACGCTCGCCTCCGCCATGCGCTTCTCGACGCCGGAACTCGCCGATCTCGAGGCGCGCATCACCGAGGCGGGCTCCAAGGCTCTCGCGATCGAGCTTGCGCTCTTCTCGGGCTTGCGCGACGCGGTGCTCGCCGAGATCGACGCCATCCGCGCCGTCAGCGACGCGCTCGCCGTGATCGACGTGTCGGCGGGGCTCGCCGAACTCGCGGTCGCCGCGGACTGGGTTAGGCCCGTCGTCGACGGCACGCTCGCCTTCTTCATCGAGTGCGGTCGCCATCCGGTGGTCGAGGCGGCGCTGAAGGGCGGCGGTCAGTCCTTCGTCGCCAACGACTGCGACCTGTCGCCCCCGCAGGGTGTGTCCGGCAAGGCGGGCGGTGCCGGCGCGATCTGGCTGATCACCGGTCCCAACATGGGCGGCAAGTCGACCTTCCTGCGCCAGAACGCGCTGATCGCGGTGCTCGCGCAGATCGGCGCCTTCGTGCCGGCGACGAAGGCCCATATCGGCGTCGTGGATCGCCTGTTCAGCCGCGTCGGCGCGTCCGACGACCTCGCCGAAGGTCGCTCGACCTTCATGGTCGAGATGGTCGAGACCGCTGCGATCCTCAACCAGGCGACCGAGCGTACGCTGGTCGTGCTCGACGAGATCGGACGCGGCACCTCGACCTATGACGGCCTGTCGATCGCCTTTGCGTCGGTCGAGCACCTGCACGAGGTGAACCGGGCCCGCGCGCTTTTTGCCACCCACTTCCACGAGATGACGGCGCTGGCCGCGCGGCTGAAGCGCCTGCGCAACGCGACGGTGCGCGTCAAGGAGTGGGAAGGCGAGGTGATCTTCCTCCATGAGGTGACGTCGGGTGTCGCCGACCGCTCCTACGGTGTCCAGGTCGCGCGCCTTGCCGGCCTGCCGCCGGCCGTGGTCGAGCGGGCGCGGCAGATCCTGTCGGAATTGGAGCGGTCCGGCCAGGGCGAGAAGCGCACCGCCTTCCTCGACGACCTGCCGCTCTTCTCGCAGGCCGCCCGCGCGCCTGCCGCCCCACCGCCGTCGCCCGCGCTGGACGCGCTCGCAGCGCTCGACCCGGACGCCCTGACCCCACGCGAGGCGCTGGAAGCGCTCTATCGACTGAAGGGGCTCGTCGCCACCAAGCCCTGACGCGCCGCGCGGATCGTTACCCGGCCACGCTTTGTGCGGGGAGCCGGGCGGGAACGCCCGCGGCGCGTCGGCCTTCCTTGCCCGGATGCGCCGCCCCGGTGGCGCGCAGAAGGAGCCATGCGCCATGTCGAACTTTCCCGCCCAGCACCAGTCCCGCGATCCCGGCCTCGAGCACGAGATGACGCCGCGGCCGGACTATGAGCCGCGCTTTCCCGGATCCGGTCGCCTTGCCGGCAAGACGGCGATCATCACGGGCGGGGATTCCGGCATCGGTCGCGCCACCGCCGTCCTCTTCGCGCGCGAGGGCGCCGATGTCGCGATCCTCTATCTCGACGAGGACCGCGACGCCGAGGAGACCAAGGCGCTGGTCGAGCGCGAGGGCCGCAAGGCGCTCCTGATCAAGGGCAACGTGCGCTCCAAGGCCGCCTGCAAGGACGCCGTCGAAAAGACCGTCGCCACGTTCGGCAAGCTCGACATCCTCGTCAACAACGCCGCCCACCAGGAAGAGGTGGAGGACCTGCGCGAGATTTCGGAGGAGCAGCTCGCCAAAACCTTCGAGACCAACATCTACGGCTACTTCTACATGACGCAGGCCGCGCTCGATCACCTGAAGAGCGGGGCGGCCATCGTCAACGTGACCTCGGTCAACTCCTACAAGGGCAACGACACCCTGATCGACTACTCCTCGACCAAGGGTGCCATCACCGCCTTCACGCGCTCGATGGCCTCCAACCTCGTGGAAAAGGGCATCCGCGTGAACGGCGTCGCGCCCGGTCCGATCTGGACGCCCTTCATCCCGATGGCGATGGACGAGGAGAAGGTCGCGAGCTTCGGCAGCCAGGTGCCGATGAAGCGGGCCGGCCAGCCGAACGAGGTCGCCTCCGCACTCCTGTTCCTCGCCTCCGAGGACGGCTCCTACTTCACCGGACAGGTGATGCACCCGAACGGCGGGACCATCGTCGGCGCCTGAACGCGGACGCGCCGGGTGGAGGCCCTCCCGGCGCAACCTTTTGTCAGGGCCGCTCGCCCATGCTAGAGCGCCGCCGCCGGACGGACGGGCTGTCATGCCCTTCGACCGGCGGCGGCGTTGCGCCGGCATGAGGCAGTCCGATGAGCGTTTCTTCCAAACCCGGCATCCGCTTTGCGGCGCGCCACCCGCTCGACGGCGAGGACCTGCGCCTTGCCGAGATCGTCGACCCGGCGGCGCTGCGCGCGGCGCTCTGGGCCCTCGTGCCGTCGGAAAAGCCGGGGGCCTGCGCGACGCCCGAGGTTCGTGCCAAGGTGCTGGCCGTCCTCAAGGCCGCCAATGTCGCCGGACGGAAGGCCGCGGAGGCGATGCTGTTCGCCGACGGTGGGGGGCTGCCCTGCGCCGCGCGCATCTCGGCGCTGCAGGACGAGTTGATCCGCGCCGTCTACGATTTCGCCCTCCACCACGTCTTCGCCGCCACGAACCTCTCGTCCGGCGAGCGCATGGCGATCCTCGCCGTCGGCGGCTACGGGCGCGGGACGCTCGCGCCCGGCTCCGACATCGATCTCCTGTTTCTCCTGCCCTACAAGCAGACGGCGCTCGGCGAGCAGGTCGCCGAGTATCTTCTCTACCTTCTCTGGGACCTCGGCCTGAAGGTCGGCCACGCGACCCGCTCGGTCGAGGAGAGCGTGCGCCTGTCGGAGAGCGATTTCACCATCCGTACCGCGATCCTGGAGCGGCGGCTGATCTGCGGCGATGCCGAACTCTTCGCCGAACTCGGCCGCCGCTTCGACGCCGAGGTGGTCGAGGGTACGGGCCGCGCCTTCATCGCCGCCAAGCTCGCCGAGCGCGATGCGCGCCACGCCAAGGGCGGCGACACGCGCTATCTCGTCGAGCCCAACGTCAAGGAAGGCAAGGGCGGGCTTCGCGACCTCCACACCCTGTTCTGGATCGCCAAGGACCACTATCGCGTCGACACGCGCGAGGCGCTGGTGGCGGCCGGCGTCTTCTCGCGGCGCGAGGGCCAGATCTTCGGCAAGGCCGAGGACTTCCTCTGGGCCGTGCGCTGCCACATGCACTTCCTGACCGGCAAGGCCGAGGAGCGCCTGTCCTTCGACATCCAGCCGGAGATCGCCGCGCGTCTCGGCTACACGTCGCATCCCGGCCTCACCGACGTCGAACGCTTCATGAAGCACTACTTCCTGATCGCGAAAGACGTCGGCGACCTCACCGGCATCTTCTGCGCGGCGCTGGAGGAGGAGAAGGCCAAGGACGTGCCGGGCATCCGCGGCTTCGTCCAGTCGCTGCGCCGCCGCTCGCGCCACATTCCCGGCACGCTGTCGTTCCTCGTCGACAACGGCCGCATCAACGTGGCCGACCGGCACGTCTTCGCGGCTGATCCGGTCAACCTCCTGCGCATCTTCAAGCTCGCGGCGGTCCATCGGCTGGAGTACCACCCGGACGCCCTGAAGCTGATCCGCCGTTCGCTGCGCCTGATCGACAACGACCTGCGCCGCAATCCGGAGGCCAACTCCCTCTTCATCGACGTCCTGACCGACCGCGAGGATCCGGCCTTCCACCTGCGCCGGATGAACGAGGCCGGGGTGCTCGGCCGCTTCGTGCCCGACTTCGGCAAGATCGTCGCGATGATGCAGTTCAACATGTACCACCACTACACGGTGGACGAGCATCTCCTGCGCTCGATCGCGGAACTCTCCAAGCTCGAGCGCGGCAATCTCGGCGGCGAGCTGCCGGTGACCTCCGGCTTCATCTCGACGATCCGCGACCGCGTGCCGCTCTACGTCGCGCTTCTCATCCACGACATCGCCAAAGGAAGGCCGGAGGACCATTCGGTCGCGGGCGCCGAGATCGCCGAGGAGCTCTGCCCGCGCCTCGGGCTGGATGCCGGCGAGACCGAACTCGTCGCCTGGCTGGTGCGCGACCACCTCGTGATGTCGATGGTGGCGCAGCAGCGGGACCTCAACGACCACAAGACGATCCGCGATTTCGCCGCGCGCGTGCAGACGCTGGACCGGCTGAAGCTTCTGACGATCCTGACGGTCTGCGACATCCGCGCGGTCGGCCCGGGCGTCTGGAACGGCTGGAAGGGCCAGCTCATCCGCACGCTCTACGCCGAAACCGAGCCGATGCTCACCGGCGGATATTCGGAATCCTCGCGCGAGCAGCGCACGCAGGCCGCCAAGGCCGAGCTGCGCGCCCGCCTGTCGGCCTGGGACGCGGAGGCGCGCGAGGCGGCGGTCGACCACCACTACCAGAACTACTTCCTGTCGGTGCCGATCGACGAGCAGGTGCGCCATGCGGAGTTCGTGCGCGACGCCGACGCGGGCGCGCGGACCTTCGCCACCATCGCGCGCACCGATAAGTTCCGGGGCGTGACCGAGATCACGGTTCTGGCGCCCGACCATCCGCGCCTCCTGTCGCTGATCGCCGGCGGCTGCGCCTCGGCTGGCGCCAACATCGCCGACGCGCAGATCTTCACGATGACCGACGGACGGGCTCTCGACATCGTCACGCTCAACCGCGAGTTCGCGGAGGACGCCGACGAGCTCCGCCGCGCGACGCGCATCGCCGCCACGATCGAGAGCCTCCTCAACGGGCGCGAGGCGATCCCGGCGCTGATCGCCCGTCGTCGTTCGCCCCGCACCAGCCCGTCCTTCGCCTTTCCCCCGCGCATCGACATCCACAACGAGCTGTCGAACCGCCTGACGGTGCTGGAGGTCGAGGGGCTTGACCGGCCAGGGCTTCTGGCCGATCTCACCGGCGCGATCTCCGACCTCTCGCTCGACATCCGCTCGGCCCATATCTCGACCTACGGCGAGAAGGTGGTCGACGTCTTCTACGTGACCGATCTCCTCGGCATGAAGGTGACGGGCGAGGGACGTTCGGACCGCATCCGCCGCCGTCTCCTCTCGGTCTTCGAGGACCCGGACGGCGAGCTTTCCTCCCCCTCCGTCAAGCCGACGCCGGTTGCCTTCGGGATCGTCAGTTGAGCCTTCTCAAGAAATTCGCGACCGTCGGCGGCGCGACGCTCGTCAGCCGCGTCTTCGGCTTCACGCGCGAGATGATGATGGCCTCCGCGCTCGGCATCGGGCCGGTCGCGGACGCCTTCAACCTCGCCTTCCGCTTTCCCAACCTCTTCCGGCGCCTGTTTGCGGAAGGCGCGTTCAACGCCGCCTTCATCCCGCTTTTCGCCCGCTCGCTGGAGGAGGAGGGCGAGGCCGGCGCGCGGCGCTTCGCGTCCGAGATCTTCGCGACCCTCTTCGTGGTGCTGATGGGGCTGACCGTCGTCGCCATGATCTTCATGCCGTTCCTGGTGAAGACCATCATCGCGCCGGGCCTTGCCGCCTGCATCGACGATCCCGAGACGCTTCGCCAGCAGCTCTCCTGCGAGGACCGCTTCGGCATCACCGTCGCCTTCTCGCGCATCATGTTTCCCTATCTCGCCTGCATGTCGCTGATGGCGATGGTGTCGGGCATCCTCAACGCGTTCCGCCGCTTCTTCGCCGCCGCGGCCGCGCCGACCCTCCTCAACTTCATCCTGATCGGCGTCCTCGCCTACGCGTGGTGGACGAAGGCCGACCAGCAGACGATCGGCTTCCTGATGAGCTGGGGCGTGCTCGCCGCGGGCGTCGGGCAGCTTCTGATGGTGACGCTCGCCATGCGGCTCGCTGGCTTCTCGGTCTCGCTCGGCCGGCCGCGCTGGACGCCGGGCCTGAAGCGGCTCCTGATTCTGGCCGGTCCCGCCGCGCTGATCGGCGGCATCACCCAGATCAACCTCTTTGTCGGCCAGGCGATCGCCTCCTACCAGCCCGGCGCCGTGTCGATCCTCACCTATGCCGACCGGCCCTATCAGCTGCCGCTCGGCATGGTGGGCGTCGCGATCGGCGTCGTGCTTCTGCCCGAGCTCGCACGCGCCCTGAAGGCGGGTCGGCTGGAGGAGGCGCAGCACACGCAGAACCGCTCGCTCGAGTTCGCGCTGTTCCTGACCGTGCCGGCGGCCGTCGCGCTCTTCGTCATGCCGGAGCCGATCATCCGGCTGATCTACGAGCGCGGCGCGTTCGGGCCGGACACGACCGAGAAGGTCGCCGCCGTCCTCGGCCTCTACGCCCTCGGCCTGCCGGCCTTCGTTCTCATCAAGGTCTTCTCGCCCGGCTACTTCGCGCGCGAGAACACGCGCACGCCGATGATCGTCACCGGCATCTCGGCGCTCGCCAACACCGTCCTGTCCTTCGTCCTGTTCTGGTTCTACGCCGAGCGCGGCATCGCGGCGGCGACCACGCTCGCCGGTTGGATCAACGCGGCCCTCCTGTTCGAGGGACTGCGGCGCCAAGGGCTCTGGCACGTCGACGGCAAGCTCCTGCGCCGCGCCGGGCTGGTGTTCCTCTCGGCGGCGCTGATGGGCGGCGCGCTCCTCGTGATGCTGGAGGCGCTGGAGCGCTGGATGGGGGCGGACCCCAACGTCATCCACCAGTCGCTGGCCGTTCTGGCGCTGGCGGGCGTCGCGATGCTGATCTACTTCGTGCTGGCCTTCCTCACCGGGGCGGCCGACCGGGCCATGGTGCTGAAGCTCCTGCGGCGGAAGCGGGCGGCCGGTTAGGGCCGCCCGGCTCCAAGATCGTCAGTCGCGCAGCTCGGCCGGCACCGTACCGCCGTTGGCGGCGAGCTTCGTCATCACCTGCCGGTGCAGCCACGTGTTCATCGCGGCCGAATCGTTGTGGTCGCCGGTGTAGCCGAGCTCCTCCGCCAGCTCCTGCCGGGCCGAGAGGCTGGAATCGAGGTCGAGGAGCTTCAGGAGATCGACGATCGAGTGACGCCAGTTGAGCGTCTGGCCGGCCCCCTTGGCTTTGCCGTCGAGGATCGCGGCGACATCCACCGCGCCGGCCGGAGCCGAGGCGGGAAGGCTGGAGGCGCCGGGCGTCGAGGCGACCGGGCTCGACGTTCCGGCCGTTGCGGGCGATACGACCTCGGAGGTCCCCGGCGCGCCGCTCGCGGGCGCCGTGATCTGCGGGCTCGGCGCGGTCGCTTGGCCGGCGGGCGCGGCGGTGCCGCCAAGGCTGGTCGAGGCCGGCGTCGCCGCGGGGCCGGTGCCGGCCTGCGGCGCGGCTTCGGTGGCGGGCGTCTCGGCGTGGGCGGAGCCGAAGATCTTGGACTTGATGCGGTCGAAGAAGCTCATGGGGCGGTGTCCTCGTGTCTCATGCGGCCGCTGCCGGGCGCAGCGGGTGTGCAGCGAAGACGCAAGGGTTGTGCGGTTGGTTCCCAGCGACGCCCTGCGTTCGCTCAATGACGAGAACCAGCAGACACGGCGCGACTTGCCGCGCGCGTCCCGCTTCGCCATAAGCGCGCGACCGGCCGCGACGGCCGCTGAAGCCTTCGGAGCTGTCCCATGGCCGCGTTCCAGCCGCTCGTGTTCTCCGGCGTCCAGCCGACCGGAAACCTGCATCTCGGCAACTATCTCGGCGCGATCCGGCGCTGGGTCGCGCTGCAGGACGAATACCCCTGCCTGTTCTGCGTGGTCGATCTCCATGCGATCACGGTGTTCCAGGAGCCGGAGGAACTGGAGCGCTCGATTCGCGAGGTGGCCGCCGCCTTCATCGCGAGCGGCATCGACCCGAAGAAGCACATCCTCTTCAACCAGAGCCGGGTGCCCGAGCATGCCGAGCTCGCCTGGATCTTCAACTGCGTCGCCCGCCTCGGCTGGATGGAGCGCATGACGCAGTTCAAGGAGAAGGCCGGCAAGGACCGCGAGCGCGCCTCGCTCGGCCTCTTCGCCTATCCGAGCCTGATGGCCGCCGACATCCTCGCCTATCGTGCGACGCTGGTGCCGGTCGGCGAGGACCAGAAGCAGCATCTGGAGCTGACGCGCGACATCGCCGCCAAGTTCAACCACGACTACTCTGACCGCATCGCGGGCAAGGGCCTCGGGCACCCAATCGCGATGGGGGACGAGACCGTGCAGGGCTACTTCCCGATGACCGATCCCCTGATCGAGGGGCCGGCGACGCGTGTCATGAGCTTCAAGGACGGCTCGAAGAAGATGTCGAAGTCCGACCCGTCCGACCTCAGCCGCATCAACCTGACGGACGACGCCGAGACGATCGCGCGCAAGATCCGCAAGGCGAAGACCGATCCGGACGCGCTGCCCTCCGAGACCGCGGGCCTCGCCGGGCGCCCCGAGGCCGACAACCTCGTCGGCATCTTCGCCGCGCTCGACAACCGCTCGAAGGCCGACATCCTCGGCGAATACGGCGGCCGCCCGTTCTCCGAGTTCAAGCCGGCCCTGGCCGACCTCGCGGTCGCCAAGCTCGCGCCGATCGCGACCGAGATGCGCCGCATCCTCGACGATCCCGCCGAGATCGACCGGACCCTGCGCGACGGCGCGGAGCGCGCCCGCGCCATCGCCAGCCGCACGCTCGGCGACGTCAAGTCCATCGTCGGGCTGCTGAACGGGTAGGGTGGTTGCGGGGCTGCCGCCCCGGTCCCCGCTCGGGAAAGAATTCCCGAACCCTTCTTTTCGTTTGGGACCATTTCCATGATGGGGAAGGGCCACCGGCCCTTCCCCATCATGGACACGCCTCAAATGAGGAGGGGTCCAGGGGAAATCATTTCCCCTGGCGGGGTTTGGGGCGGAGCCCCATGACCACCCCCACCCGCTTGCCGCCCCGGCGCGGCGCTGTCATGGTCCGGCCATGGTATCGAAGCGACTCGGGCGCGGCGAAGGCGGCCGCCGCAAGTTCTTGGCCGTCATCGACGAGACGCCCGAATGCGGGCGTGCCGCCGCCTATGCGGCGCGGCGCGCCAAGGCGTCAGGCGGCGCGGTCGTGTTCCTGTATGTGATCGACGGCGCGGACTTCCAGCAATGGCTGGGGGTCGGCGACATCATGCGCGCCGAGGCAATGGAAGAGGCGGAAACGCGCATGGCGCGGGTGACCGACGAGGTGCGCGAGGCGGTCGGCATCGAACCCGAGACGCTGGTGCGTGAGGGCAAGACGGTGGCGGAAATCCGCGGCCTGATCGAGGCCGACCGCGAGATCGCGATCCTGGTATTGGCTGCGAGCGACGCCGCGGAAGGGCCGGGGCCGCTGGTCTCGGCCGTGGCGGGCTCGGGCTCGGCCTTCCCGGTCCCGGTCACGATCGTGCCGGCGACGCTCACCGACGAGGACATCGAAAGCCTCTGCTAGCGGTCAGGCGCCGGCGGCCGAGAGCGGCAGCGTTAGCCGCACCTCGAGCCCGCCCTCCGGCGCGCGGCCGAGAGCGAGACGCCCGCCGTAGAGGCCGGCGATCTCGGCGGTGATCGGCAGGCCGAACCCGTGGCCGGGGCGCGTCTCGTCGAGGCGGCGGCCGGGCTGGAGGACCGCGGCGATCTCGTCCGTCGAGAGACCCCGCCCGTCGTCGGCGATGCGTACGACGGCCTGCGCGCCCTCCTGCGCAGTCTCCAGAACCACGCGTCCGGACGCGTGCCGGCAGGCGTTGTCGAGAAGATTGCCGAGCATCTCGTCGAGATCCTCCTGGTCGACCGCGACGAAGAGGCCGGGCGCCGGCCGGGTCTCGATCGCCACGCGCGGATCGAACTTCCGGAGCGTCGAGGCGAGGTCCTCGGCGTGACGGGCGAGATCCGTGCGCTGGCGCACGGGGCCGCCCAGCGCTGCGGAGCGGGCGCGGCGCAGGTGATGGCGCACCCGCCGGTCCATCAGGGCGGAGAGGTCGAGGAAGCGGGCGCGCGCGTCCGGATCGGGCAGGCGTTCGGCAGCGGCCGAGAGCGTCGCGAGCGGCGTCTTGAGGCCATGCGCGAGATTGGCGACATGAAGCCGCGACTGGCGGAGGTTGGCCGCGTCCTGTTCGATCAGCGCGTTGAGCTCGCGCTGCAGCGGTTCGAGCTCGGCGGGGTAGCGCCCCTCCACCGTCTCGCGCTCGCCCGAGCGCACGCGAACGAGCGCCGTGCGCAGCCGGTCGAGCGGCTTCAGGCCGAAACGGACCTGCGCGAAGATGGCGGCGACGAGCAGCGCGCCGAGGCCCGCCAACGTGGCCGCGACCTGAAGCGTGACGTCGCGCAGCGGATTGTCGATCGCCCCGCGGGGAGCGGCCACCAGAATGCGGGCCTCCCGGCCGCCCGGTAACGCGATCTCGTCTTCACGCAGGACGATCGCCTGGCCGTCCGGCCCGCACCCGAGATCCAGCCGGTCAGGGCCGCCGCCGATCGACGAGGCGTCGTCCTCGTGGACGAGATCGCGCCCCCCAAGCGAGCGGGAGCGTGCAAGCATACGACCGTCCACGTCCACCTGCCAGAACCAGTCGCCGCGCGGCCTGTCGAACGGGGCGCCGTCGACCTCGGCGAGCGCGCGGGCGAGCGAAGGCGGCTCGGGCGGGCGCCGTCCGCGACGCGGTTCGTCGGGCGGTGGGGGCGTTAGCAGCGCGGTCTGGAGCGTCGCGATCTGCAGGTCGAGCCGCCCGGCCACCTCGCCGCGCACGAACCGCTCCAGCACGGTTCCGATGAGGACACCCGTGACGACGATGGCGGCGAGCACGAAGAGCGCCGCCGATAAGGTCAGCCGCGCCCGGAGCGACAGATCGCGCAGCGCGCGCGGGCGGCGGGCCGGTGGAGGCGGAGGGCCGCGGGGGGGCGGCGGAGGGGGCGGCGGGCGATGCGGCGTCATCCGGCCGCCTCGCCGGCCGTGAGGCGATAGCCGAGGCCGCGCACGGTCTCGATCATCGCATGGCCGATCTTGCGGCGAAGCCGCGCGATGATGACCTCGACGGAATTGGAATCGACTTCGGCGTCGCCCTCGTAGACGCGCTCGATGAGGTCGGCGCGCGGCACGACGATCTCCTTGCGCAGCATCAGGCAGGAGAGGACGCGCCATTCCAGCGCGGTGAGCTTCAAGGGCAGGCCGTCGCGCTCGAACGTGCCGACCTGCGCGTCGAAGGTGAGGGGGCCGCAGGCGATGCGCGCGTCGGCATGGCCGCGCGAGCGGCGCACCAGCGCGCGCAGGCGCATCACCAGCTCCTCGACGCGGAACGGCTTGACGAGATAGTCGTCGGCACCCGCCTTGAACCCCTGCACCTTGTCGCTCCAGCCGTCGCGCGCGGTGAGGATGAGAACCGGCAGGTCGCGTTTGGCAGTTCGCCAGCCGCGCAGCACCTCGATGCCGCCGAGGCCCGGCAGGCCGAGGTCGAGCACCGCGGCGTCGAAGAGCTCGGTATCGCCGAGATGCAGGCCGTCGATGCCGTTGTCGGCATGATCGACCGCGAAGTTCTCGGCCCGCAGCGCGCCCGCGATCTCGGCGGCCAGGCCCGCGTCGTCCTCGATCAGAAGCACGCGCATGGGAGGGGTTCGTCCTTTGATTGGATAGCCGCCCCGCCTAGTCCGGGCAGCTGAACGGAATCTGAACCGCGCGGTTCAGGAGGGGTTTCAGGCGGGGGGATAGAAGGAGCGTCATCAG
The DNA here is from genome assembly GCF_900113065.1 of Aureimonas phyllosphaerae. GTDB lineage: Bacteria > Pseudomonadota > Alphaproteobacteria > Rhizobiales > Rhizobiaceae > Aureimonas > Aureimonas phyllosphaerae. Next base: position 68,031 of record NZ_FOOA01000010.1, on the reverse strand, counting down.
CAACCGACAAGGATTTGTCGATCATGAAGACGACCCTCTCGCCCAAGCGCCGCTTCGGCCTCGCCGCCCTCGCGGTTCCGCTCCTCGCCGGCTCGACGCTGGCTTTCGCGCAAGGCGCGCCGACGACCGGCGCGACGCCTCCTGCCCCGCCCGCTCCCCGCACCGCCACCGTCAACGAGCTTCGCGACATGAACGATCTTCGCCTCGATGGCCGCGTCGCCGAGGTCTTCGGCAACCGCTTCGTCTTGGAGGATGCGACCGGCCGCACGCTGGTCGAACTCGGACCGCGCGGCGAGCGCGGCGATCTCGTGAAGGTCGGCGACGCGGTGTCGGTCGACGGGCGCTTCGCGCGCGGCCAGATCGATGCCCGCTCGATCAGCGTGGGCGGCGCCGAGCGCATCGCGCTGGAGCGCCCGCGCCCGGAGCGTGACGGCCCGCGCGGCCCCGGCGGCCCGGGGCGTGGTCCCGATCGCGACGGTCCGCGCCATGGCCCCCGCGGCGAGGACGGCCCGCCGCCGCCCCGCGAGGAGCGCGCGGGTCGCGGCTGGTTCGGCGGCGGCGTCGACGAGGCGGCGGCCACCAAGGCGCTGACGGATGCCGGCTACAGCGAGGTGACCCTCACCGACACCAAGAAGCACCACGCCGAGTTCACCGCCAAGGACGCCACGGGCAAGGTGTGGGCGGTCAAGGTCGATGAGGACAACCGCCTTGCCGAGCGCGAGCCCTACGTCGCGCCGATGGCCGAGGACGCGGCGCGCGCCGCGATCGAGAAGCTCGGCTACACCTATGGCGGCGACTTCGAGGTGAAGAAGAACCACGTCGAGGCCGATGCGAAGGACGCCGCGGGCCGCGACGTGCGCATCGAGCTCAACGCCGACGGATCGCTGCGCAAGGAGCGCTTCGAGAGCTGATCGTTCGGCAGCGGTGAAGGGACGGGGCGGCGCCGCGGCGTCGCCCTTTTCGCGTCAGTCCGCCGGCTCGCCGCGCCGCGCGGCATCGGCGAGAAGCGCTACGACGAGGTCGGTCTGCGAGACGATGCCGACGAGGCGTCCGTCCGGTCCGGTGACGGGCAGGTGGTGGATGCCGAGCGCGGACATCGCCGGGACGACGTCGGCGATCGCGTCGTCCGGCCCGATCGTCGTCACCGGCGCCGTCATGATGTCGGCGACGCTGGCGGCGGGCGCCCGGCCGCGCCGCATCGTCAGCACCACCCGCTCGCGGGCGCCCATGCGCGGGCCGCGTGCGTCCCAGGCCGCTTTGTCGAGAAGATCGGTCTGCGTGAGGATGCCGACGACGCGCGCGCTGTCGTCCGTCACCGGCAGCGCCTTGATGTGATGGCGGCGCAGGAGATCGAGCGCTTCGCGAAACGAGGCGTCGGGCGAGATCGCGACGACATCGCGCGACATGATGTCGACCGCCCGCGTCGCCCGCGCCCGGCGCGCGAAGGAATGGAGCTCCGTGCGCCGCAGGAGCGCCTCGAGGTCGGCCCGCGAGATGTCGAGGAGCTGGTCGGTCTCGGCAAGCGCCGCGTCGAGATCGGCGGTCGAGAAGCCGATGCGCTCGCTCGGCGGCGGGTCTTGTGTAGCGTGGCCGGCCGCCGGGCGCGGCGCGCGGTGCGGATAGGGGCGGCCGGTCAGGTTGTTGTAGGCAAGCGCTGTGAGGAGGAGGAGCGCCGAGTTCGCCGCGACCGGCCATAGGGCGAAGCCGAAGCCGAGGTCGAAGACCGCCGGGCCGCCGAGCACCGCCGTCAGCGCCACCGCGCCGCTCGGCGGATGGAGGCAGCGCAGGAAGAGCATCGCGAGGATCGCCGCCGCGCCTGCCGTCGCCGCCGCCAGCATCGGATCGGGCACCAGCATCCGCACGCCGACCCCGATCAGCGCGGCGATCGTATTGCCGCCGAGGATCGACCAGGGCTGCGCCAGCGGGCTCGCCGGCACCGCGAAGAGGAGCACCGTCGAGGCACCCATCGGCGCGACGAGGATCGGCAGCGCCGAGCCCGAACCCACCGCCGCCCGGCAGACGAGGCCCGTCACGAGCAGCCCGAGGAGCGCGCCGAGGACGACACGCAGCCGCTCCTGCCAGCTGACGGCGGGAAGGTCGGGCAGGAAGCGTCGGGCGAGCGCGATCATCGGGCAGCCAGCGGGTTCGAGGGCGGGCGAGGCCGTTCCATCGCTGAGGGAACGCCCGGATGCAAGCCTGCCTTGGCTTCCGAACGCAGCGTCTTTCCGCCGTTCGCTTGCGGCCGCAGCCCGTGGCGATTATCTGAAGGTCACGACTTTCCGCCGCTGAACCGAGGCGTGCCCATGTTCATCCAGACCGAATCCACCCCCAATCCGCAGACCCTGAAGTTCCTGCCCGGCCGGGTGGTGCTGGAGAACGGCACGGCGGAGTTCCTCGACGCGGCCGACGCCGCCGCGCGCTCGAAGCTCGCCGCCAAGCTGATGGGCATCGAGGGCGTCCGTAGCGTCTTCTTCGGCTACGACTTCGTCACCGTCACCAAGGACGAGACCGGCTGGCAGCACCTCAAGCCGGCGATCCTCGCGGGTCTGATGGAGCACTTCCTGTCGGGCGAGCCGGTGATGGCGCCGGGCGCTGCGGGCGGCGCACAAGATCACGATTCGGGCGAGGAGTTCTTCGAGCCGGGCGACGAGACCGTCGTCTCGACCATCAAGGAACTGCTCGAGACCCGGGTGCGCCCGGCGGTCGCGCAGGACGGCGGCGACATCACCTTCCGCGGCTTCCGCGACGGCGTCGTGTTCCTCAACATGCGCGGCTCGTGCGCCGGCTGCCCGTCCTCCACCGCGACCCTGAAGCACGGCATCGAGAACCTCCTGCGCCACTTCGTGCCCGAGGTCGAGGCCGTGGAGGCGATGGAAGCGGCCTGACCGGCCGGACCGTCCGATGAGCGGCGGCCTGCTTCTGGCGATCGACACGGCGGGCGAGCGCTGCTCGGCGGCGGTTCTGCGTCTTGACGACGGCCGGGTTCTGTCCGCCCTCGATCCGGTGATCGGCCGCGGCCATGCCGAGGTCCTGATGGACACGGTGGCCAAGGCGCTTGAGCTCGCCGGCGCGGCCTGGGGCGACATCGCCAAGCTCGGCGTCGGCATCGGTCCCGGCTCCTTCACCGGCATCCGCGTGGCAGTCGCCGCCGCGCGGGGCTTCGAGCTTTCGCTCGGGATACCGAGCGTCGGCGTCACCACGCTGGAGGCGCAGGCCGAACCCTTCTGGGGCGAGGCGCCGGTGCTGGCCGTCCACGACGCCAAGCGCGGCGAGGTCTACGCGGCCCTGTTCGATCGCGGCGGCGCAGTGCTCGCCGAGCCGCAGGCGCTCGCGCCGGACGCTCTCGCCGGGCTCGCGGTGCTGGCGCCCGGCGATCTTCGTCTTGTCGGGTCGGGCGCCGCGCTCGTCGCGGAACGGCTCGGGCTCGACGCGGCCCGCATCGCCAGCCAGGAAGGCTCGGCGCCGATCCGCGCTCTCGCGCGTCTTGCCGCGCCCCGCCCCGTCGCCGCACCCCCGCTTCCGCTCTACTTACGAGGGGCGGACGCCAAGGCGCAGACGCCGGCGGGTCTTCGGGCCGCGGCTTCGACAGGCGCCGTTAACCCTTGAGGCCGATAGTCGTGGCTTGGCCGGCGATTCCGGTCCGGCCGCGATCCTTCCGGAGGAGGAGGGCATGTACTGGTATCTGCCATGGGCCTGGACCCTGTCCTTCTGGGACAGCATCGTCACGCCGGTCGACCATGTCGCCGAGCCGATGGCGGCCGACGACGTCGAATGGGCCGCGGCCCTGCATAGCCAAGCCTTTTCGCAGCCGTGGTCGGGCGACGAATTCGCCGCGCTTCTCTCCCAGAAGGGCACCTTCGGCTTCGTCGTGCGGCGCACGGGGCAGGTCCGGCCGCTCGGCGTCGTCCTCTTCCGCACCGCCGCCGACGAGGCGGAAATCCTCACGATCGTCGTCGACCGCGCGGCGCGGGGGAAGGGGTTCGGACGGCTCCTGATGGACAACGTCCTCCAGCATCTTCATTCCGAGCGCGCCGCGAGCCTCTTCCTCGAGGTCGAGGAGACCAACACGCCGGCGCTCAAGCTCTACCGGCACCTGCGCTTCGAGGAGGTCGGACGGCGGCCGGCCTACTACGTCGGCGCCGACGGGCAGCGGCAGAACGCCCTGATCCTGAAGCGGACCCTTGGCCCTTACTGACCACGCGGGCGCACGCGTCGCGGAGACGGGCTCACCGTCGCGCGATCCCGTAGCACAGGCGCGCCTCGCCGCGATCGCCCTCGTTCTGGCGCTGACGACGCTGGTTCTGACGCCCCTCCAGCTTCTCGCAATCCGCTTCCGGTGGAAGCTTGCGGGGCATCTTCCCTTCCTGTGGCAGCGCATCGCGGCGCGCGTCGCGGGCCTGCGGGTTCACCGTCGCGGCGCGCCGGCCGCCGGCCGCCCGCTTCTTCTCGTCTCCAACCACCAGTCCTGGGCCGACATCATGGCGCTCGGCTCGGTGATGCCCTTGTCCTTCATCGCCAAGTCCGACGTCGAGGGCTGGCCGATCTTCGGGCTTCTGGCACGGCTCCAGCGCACGGTCTTCGTCGAGCGGGGCGCGCGCGGGCGGACCGGTGCGCAGGCCGATTCCATCGCCGAACGGCTGGGAGCGGGCGACGCGATGGTGCTGTTTGCCGAGGGCACGACCTCGGACGGCAACACGGTGCTGCCGTTCAAGACGGCCCTCTTCGGGGCGGCGCAGGCGGCTCTGAAGGCGTCCGGCGCCGACGCGGTGCTCGTCCAGCCGGTCGCGATCGCCTATGTCGGCGCCAACGGCATGGCGCTCGGGCGCTTCGGCCGTCCGCTCGCGGCCTGGCCCGGCGAGGTCGAGCTGATGCCCCATCTGTCGGCCTTCTTGCGCGAGGGCGCGATCGACGTCGAGATTTCCTTCGGCGAGCCGATCCGCGTCACGCCCGGCAGCGATCGCAAGGCGGTGGCCCGCCGCTGCGAGGCCGAGGTGCGCCGGATGCTGCTCGCGAGCCTCGGCTTCCCTTCGGCTGACGAAACCGCACGCAACCCCTGACGCGAAAACGTCGCTTGCGTCGGAGGGGCTGGGGGTCGATATAGAAGGGAGAAGGCCGGGCCGGCGGGCGTTGCGCGGCGGTGCGGCGACGTCGAGGACTTCCCGATGGGTTCCAGCGTCCCGCCGCTCGGCAGGACGGGACGGAGCCCGCAAAGGACGCATGGACACAACCGACGAGAGCGCACGCGGCGAACGCAAGGTCTTCATCAAGACCTATGGCTGCCAGATGAACGTCTACGATTCGCAGCGCATGGGCGACGCGCTGGAGCGGGATGGCTACCGGCAGACCGAGGTGATCGAGGACGCCGATCTCGTGCTCCTCAACACCTGCCACATTCGCGAGAAGGCCGCCGAGAAGATCTATTCCGAGCTCGGGCGCATCCGCGTGCTGAAGAGCGAGCGGGCAGCGGTTGGCCGCGAGCTTCGCGTCGGCGTGACCGGATGCGTCGCGCAGGCCGAGGGCGCCGAGATCATCGAGCGCGCGCCCGTGGTCGATCTGGTGATCGGCCCGCAGACCTACCATCGCCTGCCGGACGCTTTGAAGCGCGTCGCCCGCGGCGAGCGCGTGGTCGAGACCGACTACGCCGTCGAGGACAAGTTCGACCATCTGCCGGCTTCGGCGAGGTCGGCGATCGCCCGGCGCGGCGTCACCGCGTTCCTGACCGTGCAGGAAGGCTGCGACAAGTTCTGCACCTTCTGCGTCGTGCCCTACACGCGCGGCTCCGAGGTCTCGCGGCCTTACTCCGCCGTGATGGACGAGGCGCGCCGGCTGGCGGAGGCAGGCGTGCGCGAGGTGACGCTGCTCGGCCAGAACGTCAACGCCTGGGCCGGCACGGACGCGTCCGGCCGACCGATCGGGCTGGCCGGCCTCCTGCGCGAGCTTGCCGCCGTTCCGGGCCTTGCGCGCCTTCGCTACACGACCTCGCACCCGCGCGACATGGACGACGACCTGATCGCTGCCCACGGCGACCTCCGCGCGCTGATGCCCTATCTCCATCTGCCGGTGCAGTCGGGCTCGGACCCGATCCTGAAGGCGATGAACCGGCGCCACAAGGCGGCGGACTATCTCGCGCTCCTCGACCGCATCCGCGCCGCGCGGCCCGACATCGCCCTGTCCGGCGATTTCATCGTCGGCTTCCCCGGCGAGACCGACGCCGATTTCGAGGCGACGCTCGATCTCGTGCGCACCGTGCGCTACGCCGCCGCCTACACGTTCAAGTATTCGCCCCGGCCGGGAACGCCCGGCGCCACGATGGACGGCCATGTGCCGGAGGACGTGAAGACCGAGCGGCTGGAGCGCCTGCAGGCGCTGATCCGCGAGCAGCAGGTCGCCTTCCAGGAGTCCTTCGTCGGCCGCGACACCGAGGTCCTGATCGAGAAGCCGGGACGTCACCCCGGCCAGATGATCGGCCGCTCGCCCTTCCTCCTGCCGGTCGTGGTCCCGTCCTCGGCGGGCGAGGTGGGTGATATCGTCACGGTTCGCATTTCCGAAACGCGCCCCAATTCATTGATGGCTGCCGGCGCCGAGCCGGCTGTGATGGCCGCCGGCGCCGAGCCGGTCGTTTCGGCTCCGGCAGCGTCCGAGCCCCAGTTGAGGAAGATCGCATGAAGGCAGCCCGCGGCGTGCTTCCGACCTCCGGCGCATCGGACATGGCCCATATCGTGCTGACCTTCGACGACAACCGGCTGGCGAGCGCCCTGTTCGGGCAGTTCGACGAGCATCTGGCGATGATCGAGCAGAAGCTGTCGGTGGACGCGCGGGCGCGCGGCAACAAGGTCGAGCTGCGCGGCGACCCGGTGGCCGCCGAGCAGGCCCGCCGCACGCTCGACATCCTCTACGCCCGCCTCCAGTCCGGCCACGACCTGCAGGCGTCCGACGTCGAGGGCGCGATCCGCATGGCGGTGGCGCAGGACGACCAGCTCGTGCTGCCGACGCTGGAGAAGAAGGGCCGCCTCGCGCTCGCCCAGATCTCGACCCGCAAGAAGACGATCTACGCCCGCACGCCGACGCAGGACGCCTACATGCGCGCGATGGAGCGGGCCGAACTGGTGTTCGGCGTCGGTCCCGCCGGCACCGGCAAGACCTATCTCGCCGTCGCCCATGCTGCCCAGCTCTTGGAGCGCGGCCAGGTCGAGCGCATCATCCTGTCGCGCCCCGCGGTCGAGGCCGGCGAGCGCCTTGGGTTCCTGCCGGGCGACATGAAGGACAAGGTCGACCCGTATCTGCGCCCGCTCTACGACGCGCTCTACGACATGATGCCGGCTGAGAAGGTGGAGCGCGCGCTGACCGCCGGCGCCATCGAGATCGCACCGCTCGCCTTCATGCGCGGCCGCACGCTCGCCAACGCCGCCGTCATCCTCGACGAGGCGCAGAACACGACCACCATGCAGATGAAGATGTTCCTGACGCGTCTCGGCGAGAACGCGCGCATGGTGGTGACCGGCGATCCCTCGCAGATCGACCTGCCGCCCGGCGTGAAGTCCGGCCTGGTCGAGGCGCTGCGCGTTCTGGAGGGCGTCTCCAGCATCGTGTCCGTGCGCTTCGAGGCCAAGGACGTCGTGCGCCATCGCCTCGTGCAGGCGATCGTGGAGGCCTACGAGGCCGACGCGACGCAGACGCGCGCCAAGGCGGCGCCATGAACGACGGCCGATCTTCCGCCGCGGTCCGGACCGGGCCGCGGATCCTCCTGTCGGTGGAGGACGACGCCTGGGGGACGCTCCTGTCGCGCCCCGCCGACGAGATGGTGCGCGAAGCCGTGTTCGCCGCCGCGGCCGGGGTCGGGCTTGGCTCGGACGTCGAGACCGAGGTCTCCGTCACCCTGTCGGACGACGAGGACGTGCGCGCCCTCAACGCCGAATGGCGCGGCAAGGACAAGTCGACCAACATCCTCTCCTTCCCGATGATGCCGCTCCGGCCCGGCGACGCGCCCGGCCCGATGCTCGGTGATCTCATCCTCGCCCGGCAGACGCTGGAGCGCGAGGCGCGGGACGAAGCGAAATCACCCGACGACCATTTCCGTCATCTCCTCGTTCACGGCGTGCTGCATCTTCTGGGCTACGACCACGAGAGCGAGCCGGAGGCCGACGAGATGGAAGCTCTCGAAATCGCGATCCTGGCCGGGCTCGGCATCGCCGACCCCTACGCCGACGCCGATCATTCCGCCGACGCGCTCACCTAGAAGGGACCCTTGGTGAATCACATGAGTATGCCTCCCTACGGCGACGAGACCGGCCAGGAGCCGGCCGCGTCGGAACCCCCCGCAGAGACGCGAAGTCGCCGTCCCCGGCGCGCGGCACAGGTGCCCGCCGAGCCGGGATTTCTGGATTCGCTCGTCGCGTTCCTGCGCCCGCGCGTCTCGCATTCGCTTCGCGAGGAGATCGCCGAGGCCCTGACGCGGCCCGAGACCGAGGCGTCCGGCTTCACGCCGAACGAGCGCCTCCTCCTCAACAACATCCTTCAACTGCATGACGTGCGCGTCGAGGACGTCATGATCCCGCGCACCGAGATCGAGGGCATCGCGTCCTCCGCGACGCTCGGCGAACTGATGGCGCGCTTCGAGGAGACGGGCCATTCCCGCATGCCGGTCTATGGCGATGGGCTCGACGACCCGCTGGGCATGGTCCACATCCGCGATGTGATCGGCCACGTCACCCGCGCCGCCCTGTGCTTCCGCCACGAGGAGGGCGCGGCCGACGCGCCGGTGCGCTCGGCCCTCGACCTTGGGCGCGTCGACCTCGCCCACACGATCTCCGACCTCGGCCTTCTCCGCCAGATCCTCTTCGTGCCACCCTCCATGCACGCCGCCGAGCTGATGCAGCGGATGCAGGCGAGCCATATCCAGATGGCGCTGGTGATCGACGAGTACGGCGGCACCGACGGTCTCGTCTCGCTTGAGGACATTCTCGAGATGGTGGTCGGCGACATCGAGGACGAGCACGACGACGAGGAAGCGCTGGTGACCCATGCCGGCGACGGCGTCTTCTATGCCGACGGGCGCGCCGATCTCGACGAGGTGCGCGAGATCGTCGGCGCCGACTTCGACACCAGCGAACACGAGGAGGACGCCGACACGATCGGGGGTCTCGTGGTCAACGCGCTCGGCCGCATGCCGGCACAGGGCGAAGTGGTGGAAGCCGTGGACGGTTTCGAGATCGAGGTGATGGACGCCGATCCGCGGCGCGTGAAGCGGCTGCGTATCGTGCGCTTCCCGGAAGGCGCGGCGACGGTTCTCGACAGCTGACCCGCGGACGCCCTTCCGGCAGGCTTCGCGACAGTCCCGTCCTCTACCACCGTTGGAGGGTGCGTCCGTTCGGCGCATGACGGGTTCCGGCAGGGCTGGAGCGAGCGGGGACATCGACGTTGGACAGACTGGCCGGACGGATCATGCTTCTCCACGGCTGGCGGCGGGCGCTTCTGGCCTTCGCCGCCGGCCTTCTGGCGACGCTGGGCCTTGCGCCGGTGAACATTCCGGCTGTCGGCTTCCTCTCGTTCCCGGTGCTCGTCTGGCTGCTCGACGGGGCCAGCGGGCGTCCAGGCGCGGGGCTCTTCAGGCGCGTCGCGCCGGCTTTCCGGATCGGCTGGTGCTTCGGCTTCGGCTATTTTCTCGGCGGTCTCTGGTGGCTCGGCGCCGCGGTCCTCCAGGGCGGCACCGCCTTCCTGTGGGCCCTGCCGCTCGCCGTACTCGGCCTGCCCATGGTGCTCGGCGTCTATCACGGCCTCGCCGCGGCCGTGGCGCGCCTCGCTTGGAGCGACGGCGTCGGCCGCCTCTTCGCGCTGGCCGCCTCGTTCGCCGGCTTCGAATGGCTGCGCGGCACGCTTCTCACCGGCTTCACCTGGAACGAACTCGGCGTCCTCGCCGCGCCCGTCCCACTGCTGATGGGCAGCCTGTCGCTGATCGGGCTGCACGGCCTGACGATCCTCGCCGTCTTCGTGTTCTCCCTGCCGGCGCTCCTCGCCGGCGCGCCGAGAGGCCGTGCGCTCACCGTCGCCTTCGGCCTTGCGATTCTCGCCGGGCATGCAGGCTATGGCGCCTGGCACCTGTCGCGGGCGCCCGTCGGCACCGTGCCGGACGTCGCGTTGCGCATCGTGCAGCCGGCGATCCTCCAGTCGGAGAAGTGGGACCCCGCCGAGGCGGATGCGAACTTCGAGAAGCTCCTGTCGCTGACCAGCGACGGTGAGCCGGCGGCCGAAGACACGCGGCGCCTCGTGATCTGGCCCGAATCGTCCTTTCCCTTCATCCTCACCGACCGCCCGGACGCGGTGACGCGCCTTGCCGATGCCTTGGCGCCGACCGATACGCTGATGGCGGGCGCGACGCGCGTCGAGGGCGAAACCTCCGATCCCGGCGCCCGCTTCTACAACTCGCTCTACGTGATCGATTCGAGCGGCGCGGTGCGCGATGCCGGTGACAAGCTTCATCTCGTGCCGTTCGGCGAGTACTTGCCGTTCCAGGAGACGCTCGAAAGTCTCGGGATCACACAGCTGACGATGCTGCCGGGCGGTTTTTCCGCCGGTTCGTCGCGCCGCATCATGCAGGCGGGCGAGGGCGGTCCGAGCTTCCTGCCGCTGATCTGCTACGAGGCGATCTTCCCAGACGAGATCCTGGGCTCGGGCGAATCGCGCCCGGATTTCCTCCTCAACGTCACCAACGACGCCTGGTATGGCCACACGCCCGGCCCCTACCAGCACCTGAAGCAGGCGCAGCTGACGGCCGCCGCCTTCGGCCTGCCCCTGGTGCGCGCCGCCAACACCGGCATCTCCGTCGTCACCGACAGCGTCGGGCGACCGGTCGCAGGCCTCTCGCTCGGGGAGGGCGGCACGGTCGACGCTGCGCTGCCCGTCGCCGGCCCGCCGACCCTCTACTCGCGCATCGGCAATCTTGCGTTCGCCGCAATTGTCAGTCTTTTCGCGCTTCTGGCGATCGTGACATCCGTACGGTCCGGTCGTGCGTGATGATGGCGCGATTGCTCGTCTAAGTCGTATCATCTAAATAACCGCGTATAGGGTTAGGTGCTGGATGGCGGGGGCCGATCCAGCTGGGGTCGCGGTCACGAGCCGCGGCGCCCGAGGGGTCATCGATGGCGATCGAGAGCAAGAAACCAAATCCCGTGGACGTGCATGTGGGCGCGCGGGTGCGGTTTCGGCGCACGATGATGGGCACCAGCCAGGAAAAGCTCGGCGAAGCGCTCGGCGTCACGTTCCAGCAGGTCCAGAAGTACGAGAAGGGGACCAACCGCGTCGGCGCCAGCCGCCTGCAGAAGATCGCCGAGGTGCTGCAGGTACCCGTGTCGTTCTTCTTCGAGGGCTACAAGGGCGGGGATGCGCCGCCCGTCGGGATGCGCGAGCCCGATGCCGAATTTGTCACCGACTATCCGGTGTCGGCCGAAAGCATCCAACTCAACCGCGCCTTCGGCAAGATCCAGGACCCGAAGGTCCGGCGCCGCATCCTCGAGCTCGTGCGCTCGCTGGCCGAGGCCGAGGCCGAGATCGGCGAGGCCAAGTAGCGGCACCTCGACGCGCCGGCGCGAGAAAAGCCTTGCGCCGCGGGGAACCCCTGATAAGGGACGGCGACCCCGATCGAAGTCCCAACAGCTGAGAGACCACAGGCGGATGCGCAGCGGCGAGTACTTCTTCACCTCCGAGAGTGTTTCGGAGGGGCATCCGGACAAGGTCTGCGATCGCATCTCGGACGAGGTGCTCGATCTCCTCTACCGCGAGGCCCGCAAGGCCAAGATGGACGCCTGGCAGCTTCGCGTCGCCTGCGAGACGCTGGCCACCACGAACCGGATCGTCATCGCTGGCGAGGTGCGCTCGACGCTCGATTCGCCCAAGCTCCGCTCCAAGGTGCGCTCCGCCGCCCGCCGCGCCGTGAAGGCGATCGGCTACGAGCAGGACGGCTTCCACTGGAAGACCGCCAAGATCGACGTTCTCCTGCACGAGCAGTCGGCTGACATCGCGCAAGGCGTCGACGCCGGCTCGAAGGCGACCGAGGGCGCGGGTGACCAGGGCATCATGTTCGGCTACGCCTGCCGCGAGACGGCCGAGCTGATGCCCGCTCCGATCTTCTACGCGCACAAGATCCTGGAGCGCCTGTCGGAGGCGCGCCGCTCGGGCGAGGGGGGCGCCGGTGTGCTCGGCCCCGACGCCAAGAGCCAGGTGACCGTGCGCTACCAGGACGGCAAGCCCGTCTCGATCTCCTCGATCGTCCTGTCGACGCAGCATGTCGACGAGAGCCTGACCTCGGCCGACGTGCGCCGGCTGGTCGAGCCCTTCGTGCGCGAGGCGACGAGCGGTTTGCCGATCGAGGAGACGTGTGTCTGGCACGTCAACCCGACCGGCAAGTTCGTGATCGGCGGGCCGGACGGCGACGCCGGGCTCACCGGCCGCAAGATTATCGTCGACACCTATGGCGGCGCGGCCCCGCACGGCGGGGGCGCCTTCTCCGGCAAGGACCCGACCAAGGTCGATCGCTCGGCCGCCTATGCCGCGCGCTATCTTGCGAAAAACGTGGTCGCGGCCAACCTCGCCGACCGCTGCACCATCCAGCTCTCCTACGCCATTGGCGTCGCCGAGCCTGTGTCGGTCTACGTCGACCTGCATGGCACCGGCAAGGTCGACGAGGCGGCGCTCGAGAAGGCGCTGCGCGAGCTGATGGACCTGACGCCCCGCGGCATCCGCGAGCATCTCGACCTCGCACGCCCGATCTACGCCAAGACCTCGGCCTATGGCCATTTCGGCCGCAAGCCCGGTCGCGACGGCTCGTTCTCCTGGGAGCGGACCGACCTCGTCGCCAAGCTGAAGGCGAAACTTGGCCGCTGAACGACGGACGAACGGCGAACGCACGCGCGTCCGGGAGAACTTCTTCGGACGCTCGCGCGGCAAGACGCTGCGACCGCTGCAGGCCGGGCTCCTGCGGGAGGCGCTGCCCCCGCTGGCGCTCGACCTCTCTCGAGCAGCGCCTGCCGACCTTCGCACCCTGTTTTTGGCGCCCGTCGAGACGGTGCGGCTCGAGATCGGGTTCGGCGGCGGCGAGCATCTGCATCTGGAATCCGGCCGCCATCCGACCGCCGGCTTCATCGGCGTCGAGCCCTTCGTCAACTCGATGGCGAAGATGCTGGTGGCGCTGGAGGAGGGCCCCCGCGCGAACCTTCGTCTCTTCGGCGACGATGCGACGCTGCTCCTCGACTGGCTGCCGGACGCCTCGCTCGACGGAATCGACCTGTTCTACCCGGACCCCTGGCCGAAGCGGAAACACTGGAAGCGACGCTTCGTGAACCCGCGCACGCTCCAGCGCATGGCGCGCGTCCTGAAGCCCGGTGGGCGGTTCCGCTTCGCCTCCGACATCGAGACCTACGTGGACTGGACGCTGCAGCACCTGCGCGACCACCCCGCGTTCGCGTGGGAGGCGGACGGCCCGGCCGACTGGCACACGCCCTACGAGGGCTGGCCGGGCACGCGCTACGAGGCGAAGGCCCATCGCGAGGGCCGCAAGGGCGCCTACCTCACCTTCCGCCGCCTCTGACGAGGGCGGGGCGTTCGCCTTGCCATGGCGGCGCTTCGGCTGTATATGGGGTTCAAATTCTCTGCGATGCGATCGTGAGAGTGGGTCCTCCCGGTCCCGCTCTTTTTTGTTAGGGGCATAGCCTCGGCAGGAGATCCGGCGGTCGCCGCAGGCGGGATAGCTTCAATAAGCGTCCCGAGGCACGACCGGAGACTTCGTGACGGACAAGCGCATCATTACCGAAGAGGGCCTCGAGGGCCGCATCGCCGCTCTGCTCGAGCCCGTGATCGAACAGCTCGGCTACCGCCTTGTGCGCATTCGCGTGTCGGCGATGAACGGCACGACGCTGCAGATCATGGCCGAGCGGCCGGATGGTTCTATGAGCGTCGAGGACTGCGAGGCGGTGTCGCGCGGCATCTCCCCGGTCCTCGACGTCGAGGACCCGATGGACCGCGCCTACCACCTCGAGATTTCGTCGCCCGGCATTGACCGTCCCCTGGTGCGTGTCGGCGACTTCGAGGCCTGGGCCGGCCAGCTGATGAAGCTGGAGACGACGCGCCTCGTCGCCAACCGCAAGCGCTTCCGCGGTCGCATCCTGTCCGTGTCGGACGAGGGCTTCCGGCTGGAGCGCGACGCCGTGTCGGATGGCGAGGACAAGGTCGTCGAGGTGCCGTTCGATGCCCTGGCCGAGGCCCGGCTGATCCTGACCGACGACCTAATCGCGGCCTCCCTGAAGGCCGACAAGGCCGCCCGCAAGGCGAAGGGCCTGCCGATCGACGACGAAGACGAGACCTTGGACGCAGCCGGAGAGCCCGGCGCGCATTGATGAGACGATGGGAGGCGTCGCGCCGGAGGGCGTGGGCCATCCTTTCCGAAGGGCCGGAGCCTTGGATGCCCGGCGGCTTTCGACAGGAGACGTGAACATGGCAGTCAGTGCGAACCGACTCGAGCTTCTGCAGATCGCGGATGCCGTGGCGCGCGAGAAGTCGATCGATCGGGAGATCGTGATCGCCGCCATGGCGGACGCGATCCAGAAGGCCGCCCGCTCGCGCTACGGCCAGGAAACCAACATCCGCGTCGACATCAACACCAAGACCGGCGAGATGAAGCTGCAGCGGCTTCTGGAGGTCGTCGAGGAGGTCGAGGATCCCGCGACGCAGATCTATCTTGATCTCGCCCGCGACAAGAACCCCGACGCCGAGCCCGGCGACTTCATCGCCGAGCAGCTGCCGCCGATGGAGTTCGGCCGCATCGCCGCCCAGTCTGCCAAGCAGGTCATCGTGCAGAAGGTACGCGAGGCCGAGCGCGACAAGCAGTACGACGAGTTCATCGGTCGCGTGAACGAGATCGTCAACGGCACGGTCAAGCGCGTCGAGTACGGCAACGTGATCGTCGATCTCGGCAAGGGCGAGGGCATCATTCGTCGCGACGAGCAGATTCCGCGCGAGCTCTTTCGCTACGGCGACCGCGTGCGCGCCTTCGTCTACGACGTGCGCCGCGAGCAGCGGGGCCCGCAGATCTTCCTGTCGCGCACCCACCCGCAGTTCATGGCGAAGCTTTTCACCATGGAAGTGCCGGAAATCTACGACGGCATCATCGAGATCAAGGCGGTCGCCCGCGATCCCGGCTCGCGCGCCAAGATCGCGGTGGTCAGCCGCGATTCGTCCGTCGATCCGGTCGGCGCCTGCGTCGGCATGCGCGGCTCGCGCGTCCAGGCCGTCGTCGGCGAGCTGCAGGGCGAGAAGATCGACATCATTCCCTGGTCGCCGGATGCGGCGTCCTTCCTCGTCAACGCGCTGCAGCCGGCGGAAGTCGCCAAGGTCGTGCTCGACGAGGACGCCGAGCGCATTGAAGTCGTGGTCCCGGATGACCAGCTAAGCCTTGCGATCGGTCGTCGCGGCCAGAACGTGCGCCTCGCCTCGCAGCTCACCGGCTGGGACATCGACATCCTCACCGAGGAGGAGGAGTCGCAGCGTCGCCAGAAGGAGTTCACCGAGCGCTCCGCCCTGTTCATGGACGCCCTGAACGTCGACGAGATGGTCGGCCAGCTTCTGGCGTCCGAGGGCTTCGCGAGCGTCGAGGAAGTCGCCTACGTCGACAATTCCGAGGTCGCCTCGATCGAGGGCTTCGACGAGGATACGGCGGCCGAGATCCAGAACCGCGCCAAGGAGTTCCTGGACCAGCGCGAGAAGGAGCTCGACGACAAGCGCCGCGCGCTCGGCGTCGAGGACGACCTGCGCCAGATCGAGGGCCTGACGACGGCCATGCTGGTCGCGCTCGGCGAGGACGGCGTGAAGAGCGTCGAGGACTTCGCGGGCTGCGCGGCCGACGATCTCGTCGGCTGGACCGAGCGCAAGGACGGCGAGACGAAGAAGTTCACCGGCGCGCTCTCGGCGTTCGACGTGAGCCGTCAGGACGCCGAGGCGATGATCATGCAGGCCCGCGTGATGGCCGGCTGGGTCGAGGCCGAGGAGCCGGCGGTCGAGAGCGACGAGGAGGCCGAGGAGGTCTGAGCGAGGGAATGGACGAGGACGCGGATCTGGAGGCGGCGGTGATGAATGGGCGCATGTGCATCGTGTCGCGCCGCTCGCTGCCGGCCGACGCCCTGATCCGCTTCGTCGTCGCCCCGGACGGGCAGGTCGTGCCGGACCTCAGGCGACGGTTGCCCGGACGCGGCGCCCATATCGAGGCGCGGCGTTCGGTGGTCGAGACGGCGATGAAGCGCAAGCTTCTGTCGCGGGCCCTGAAGCGCGAGCTGACTGGAACCGAAACGCTGGCCGACGATTTGGAAGCGCTTCTGGTTCGCGCGGCGACGGGCGCTCTGGCGCTCGCCCGCAAGGCCGGCCAGCTGACGACCGGGTCGACCAAGGTCGATGCCGCGCTGCGCGCGGGCAAGGCTCTCGCGGTCCTCCACGCCTCGGATGGCGCGGCGGACGGAATTCGAAAGCTCGACGGAGCGCGCCATGCGCGGGCCGCCGAGACGGGAGGGCGGCCGGTGCCGGCCTACCAGTCGCTGACCGCCGACGAAATCGGTTTGGCCATGGGCGACCTGAATGTGATACACGCGGCCATCCTGCCCGGTGGAGCTGGAGCGGCCCTGATCGAGCGCCTCGATGCGCTGGAGACCTACCGGGGCGCAAGCGCCCGGGAAACCAACGAAGCGGATGCCGGTCACCAGCCGGC
Source organism: Aureimonas phyllosphaerae (assembly GCF_900113065.1). GTDB lineage: Bacteria > Pseudomonadota > Alphaproteobacteria > Rhizobiales > Rhizobiaceae > Aureimonas > Aureimonas phyllosphaerae. The sequence goes on along the minus strand of NZ_FOOA01000010.1, from coordinate 51,290 downwards.
TTCGTGAAGCCACCATTAAGATCAACGGCTGAGCACGGTTGAAAAATGCTCTAGGCACGGATAGTGGCGCGGGGAACAAACCCGCGCAGGAAGCGGAAGCGGTAATGAGCGATACGAAATCGGGCGATGACAAGACGCTGAGCGTCACCCCGAAGAAGACCCTGTCCCTGAAGCCGAGCGGCAGCGTTTCGCAGTCCACGGTGCGGCAGAACTTCTCGCACGGGCGGACGAAGAGCGTCGTCGTGGAGACCAAGAAGCGCAAGTTCTCGGTCCCCGGCGAAACGGCAAAGGAAGCGCCTGCGGCGTCCGAGGCCGCAGCGGCGCCTGCAGCACCCGCGCCCGCACCGGCTGCGGCGGCGCCCGCACGCCCGACCCTGACGCCCGCGCAGATGGCGGCGCTGGAGCATGCGGCTAAGAACCCGCAGGCGCCGGTCACCCCCGATCGCCCCGTGGCGCCGGTCGCCCAGGCGGAACCGGTCGCCAAGGCCGCCGAGACGGCGCCCGCGGCCGAGGCGGCGCCTGCCGTGCCCGCACCGGCCGCCGCTGCTCCGGCTCCCGCTCCTGCTGCGCCCGTCGCCGAGGCTCCTGCCGCGACGCCGAGCGTCTCCACGCCCCCTTCCGAACCCGAGTCACCGAAGCCTTCCTTGAACGATACCGCCAAAACCGCCGCGCCCGCGGCCACCCCGACCGCCACTCCGGCTGCCGCGTCCGCCGCGCCCCGCGCCCCGCAGGGCACGGCACCGCGTCCGGGCGCGCCTGCGCCCGCCCGCCCCGCCGCCGGCGGCCCGGCCGGCGCGCAGCGTCCGGGACAGCCGGCGCGTCCCGGCTATGCCGGCTCGCAGGCCGGCCGCCCCGGCGCGCCGGGCCAGCAGCGCCCCGGTCAGCCGGCTCAGGTCGGTCGTCCGGGCCAGCCGGGCGGGCGTGACGACCGTCGCGGTCCCGCGCCGGCCGCTGCCGCGCCCGGTGCCCGCCAGCCGCGCGGCGCCGTCCTGTCGGATTTGTCGTCCAAGGAAATGGATGCGCGTCGTCGCGCCCTGATCCTCGCGCAGCAGCGCGAGGCCGAGGACCGTCGCCTGTTCCAGATCGAGGAGGCGCGCCGCGTCGCCGAGGACGAGCGTCGCCGCGCCGAGCGCGAGGAATCCGAGCGCCGTCAGGCCGAGGAGAACGCGCGTCTCGAGCTCGAGGCCGCTGCCCGCAAGAAGGCCGAGGAGGACGCGGCCCGCCGCGCCGCCAACAAGCCCGTCGCCCGCACCAGTGGCGGCAAGGCCAATGTCAACGTCATCCCCGGCCCGCCGCCGGTGGACGATGGCCTGGGCCTGCGCCCGGCCGGTCGTACCGACCTCACCAAGAAGACGCGGGCCGACGACGAGGACGATCGTCGCCGTCCGGGCGCCGCTCGTGGTCCGGCACGCGCGCCAGCCGCCGACGCCGCCAAGCCGACGCGCGCCCGCACCGGCGACGACCGCCGTGGCGCCGGCCGCGTCAATGTCGAGCGTGCGCTGTCCGACGAGGACGCGCGCGGCCGCTCGCTGTCGTCGATGCGTCGTCGCCAGGAGAAGTTCAAGCGCTCGCAGCAGAACCAGACCCGCGAGAAGATTGCCCGCGAAGTGATTATCCCCGAGACCATCACCATCCAGGAACTCGCCAACCGCATGTCGGAGCGGGCCGTGGACGTCATCAAGTTCCTGATGGCGCAGGGTCAGATGATGAAGCCGGGCGACGTGATCGACGCCGATCTCGCCGAGATCATCGCGTCCGAGTTCGGCCATACGGTTCGCCGCGTCGCGGAATCGGACGTCGAGACCGGCATGTTCGACGTGGCGAGCGATCCGGAGAAGCTGGTCACGCGGCCACCGGTTGTCACGATCATGGGCCACGTCGACCACGGCAAGACCTCGCTCCTCGACGCGATCCGCAAGACCAGCGTCGTGTCGGGCGAGGCCGGCGGCATCACGCAGCACATCGGCGCCTACCAGGTCGAGCAGAACGGTCAGAAAATCTCGTTCATCGACACGCCGGGCCACGCCGCGTTCACGGCGATGCGCGCTCGCGGCGCGCAGGCGACCGACATCGCGATCCTCGTGGTGGCGGCCGACGACAGCGTCATGCCGCAGACGATCGAGTCGATCAGCCACGCGAAGGCGGCCGGCGTGCCGATCATCGTGGCGATCAACAAGATCGACAAGCCGGCCGCCGATGCCCAGAAGGTCCGCACGCAGCTCCTCCAGCACGAGGTGTTCGTGGAATCGATGGGTGGTGAGGTGCTCGACGTCGAGGTGTCGGCCAAGACCGGCGCGAACCTCGACAAGCTCCTCGAGGCGATCCTGCTGCAGGCCGAAATCCTCGACCTGAAGGCCGACCCCGACCGCACTGCCGAAGGCGTGGTGATCGAGGCCCAGCTCGACCGTGGCCGCGGCCCGGTGGCGACGACGCTCGTCCAGGCCGGCACGCTGCGCGTCGGCGACATCGTGGTCGCCGGCGACCAGTGGGGCCGCGTGCGCGCCCTCGTCAACGACCAGGGCAAGCAGATGAAGGAGGCCGGTCCGTCGACCCCCGTCGAGGTCCTCGGCATGCAGGGCACGCCGCTCGCCGGCGACCGCTTCGCGGTGGTCAAGGACGAGGCGCAGGCCCGCGAGATCACCGAGTACCGTCAGCGCCTGACGCGCGAGAAGGCGGTCGCCAAGTCGGCCGGTCAGCGCGGCTCGCTCGAGCAGATGATGAACCAGCTGCAGTCGAGCGGCCTCAAGACCTTCCCGCTGCTCGTCAAGGGCGACGTGCAGGGCTCGGTCGAGGCGATCGGAACGGCTCTGGAGAAGCTCGGCACGGACGAAGTGCAGGCGCGCATCGTCCATTCGGGCGCCGGTGCGATCACCGAGTCGGACGTCCAGCTGGCCGCCACCTCGAACGCCGCGATCATCGGCTTCAACGTGCGTGCCAACGCGCAGGCCCGTCAGCTCGCCGAGCGCGAGGGGATCGAGATCCGCTACTACAACATCATCTACGACCTCGTGGATGACGTGAAGCAGGCGATGTCGGGCCTCCTGTCGCCCGAGCGGCGCGAGACGTTCCTCGGCAATGCCGAGATCCTGGAGGTGTTCCACATCACCAAGATCGGCAAGGTCGCGGGCTGCCGCGTCACGGAAGGCAAGGTCGAGCGCGGTGCGGGCGTACGCCTCATCCGCGACGGCGTGGTCATCCACGAGGGCACGCTCAAGACGCTCAAGCGCTTCAAGGACGAAGTCGCCGAGGTGCCGGGCGGCCAAGAATGCGGCATGGCCTTCCAGAACTACGAGGATATCCGCGTCGGCGATATCATCGAGAACTTCCGCGTGGAGCACATCGCCCGCACGCTCTGATCCCAAGACGGCGGTCCTCGAGGGGACCGCCCGACCGGACCCAATGCGCAAAGCCCGGCGGCAACGCCGGGCTTTGCAGTTGCGTTCGCACGAGGGACGATGCGGCCTCACGCCTAGGAGCAACCAGCCATGGCCAAGCATACCAAAGCCCCGAAAGGGCCGTCGCAGCGTCAGCTGTCGGTCGGCGAGAAGGTTCGCCACGCCCTGACCGAAACCCTGCAGCGTCGCGAGATCCTGGACCCGCTCCTCGAAAACGCCGTGATCAGCGTGACGGAAGTGCGCATGAGTCCCGACCTGAAGCTCGCCACCGCCTATGTCACGGTGTTCGGGCAGGAGAACGTGGACCCCTACGTGCAGGCCCTCAACGGCCATGCGCGGTTCCTGCGCGGTCGGCTTACGCCGGCGCTCAGGCAGATGAAGTACATGCCGGAGGTCCGCTTCCGGCAGGACGACAGTTTCGACAACTATGCCCGGATCGACGCGCTCCTGCGCTCGCCGGAGGTCCTGCGCGACACGCAAGGGACGGCAGACGACGAGGACGACAACTGATGGCACGTCGCGGGAAGAAGCCGAAGGGCCGCCCGATTTCCGGCTGGGTGATCTTCGACAAGCCGAAAGGCATGGGCTCCACGGAAGCCGTCTCGAAGATCAAGTGGCTCTATTTCGCGCAGAAGGCGGGCCATGCCGGCACGCTCGATCCGCTGGCGTCCGGCATGCTGCCGATCGCGCTCGGCGATGCGACGAAGACCGTCCCCTTCGTGATGGACGGGCAGAAGACCTATCGCTTCACCGTGTCCTGGGGCGCGGAGACGACCACCGACGACACGGAAGGCCCGGTGGTCAACGCCTCCGACCGCCGCCCGTCCCGCGCCGATATCGAGGCCCTCCTGCCGAACTATACCGGCGAGATCTCCCAGGTGCCGCCCGCCTTCTCGGCGATCAAGATCGAGGGCGAGCGCGCCTATGATCTGGCGCGCGCCGGCGAGACCGTCGAGATCGCCGCGCGCACCGTGACGGTGCACCGGCTGGCGATCGTCGAAATGCCCGACGCCTCGATCACGACCTTCGAGGCCGAGTGCGGCAAGGGCACCTATGTCAGAGCCATCGCGCGCGACCTCGGGCGCGACCTCGGCTGCTTCGGCCACATCACCGAGCTTCGCCGCGTGCGCGTCGGCTCGTTCGACGAGGACGACATGGTCACGCTCGACGAGCTGATGGATGCCGCCGAAGAGGGGCTTGAGGAGCTGACGCCGGAGGCGGCGGAAGCCGGTGCGCGCGCCCGCATCACCGACTTCACCGCGCTCGACGAGATCGTGCTCGACGCGGCAACCGCGCTCTCGGACCTCTACGAGGTGGCGCTGACCGACGATCAGGCCGGGCGGGTGCTGTCGGGCAATCCCGTGCTCCTGCGCGGGCGCGATGCGCCGGCCTTCTGCGACGAAGCCTATGCCACCGGACAGGGGCGCCTCGTCGCGATCGGCTCGATCGACCAGGGCTCGTTCCATCCCAAACGCGTCTTCGGCGGGCGCGGCTAGAACGAGCCCCTTCCGTTCCGGGCTGGCATTCCCCGCGGAATGCGCCTATACCCGCCTCGCGTGCCCGGCCGTTCAGTCCGGGCGTCGCTTCATGGCCCTGGCTGGACGACATCCCGGCTCGGGCGTCCCAACCCTCCAAATGCTCCAAGAAAGGGATATCCGATGTCGATCACGCTCGAGCGCAAAGCCGAACTCATGAAGGAATACGGCACCAAGGAAGGCGACACCGGTTCGCCCGAGGTGCAGGTCGCCCTTCTGTCGGAGCGCATCGCCAACCTGACCGAACACTTCAAGGGCCACAAGAAGGACAACCACTCGCGTCGTGGCCTTCTCAAGATGGTGTCCCAGCGTCGCCGCCTCCTCGACTACCTGAAGGAGCGCGAGGAAGAGCGCTACACCGCGCTGATCGGCCGTCTCGGCCTGCGTCGCTAAATCCGTCATTCGGCGCGGCGCTCAAGGGTCCTTGAGCGCCGCGCCCGCATTTCGAACCAGCTTCTCCCGCCCCGGCGGGGAAAGCCTGTCCCGGCCGGCGGCTCAGACGAGCGCCGCGCCAGAGAGCCCAACGCTCATGGGGCAGGATTGCCGGATGCTTCCCGGCATGATCCCGACGGCCGCGCGCCGGACGGAACCCATCGTGCCCGGGCGCCGCTGACCTCTAGCCGCGCCGCGACCGGAAGCCTCCCGCCGTCTTGCCCATGCGCGTTTCCCTTTGCCCGGCCGCGATCCATCGCGGCGCAGACACGAGGCCTATCGCATGTTCAATACCCATAAGGTCGAGATCGAATGGGGCGGCCGCACGCTGACCCTCGAAACCGGCAAGATCGCCCGTCAGGCCGACGGCGCGGTGCTCGCCACCTACGGCGAGACCGCCGTGCTCGCGACCGTCGTCTCGGCCAAGGCCCCCAAACCCGGCTTCGATTTCTTCCCGCTGACCGTCAACTACCAGGAAAAGGCGTTCGCCGCCGGCAAGATCCCGGGCGGCTACTTCAAGCGCGAGGGCCGTCCCTCCGAGAAGGAAACGCTGGTCTCGCGCCTGATCGACCGTCCGATCCGCCCGCTCTTTGCGGAAGGCTACAAGAACGACACGCAGGTCGTCGTCACCGTCCTGCAGCATGACCTCGAGAACGACCCGGACGTCCTGGCGATGGTCGCGGCCTCCGCGGCGCTGACGCTGTCCGGCGTGCCCTTCATGGGCCCGATCGGCGGCGCGCGCGTCGGCTACATCAACGGCGAATTCAAGCTGAACCCGCATGTCGACGAGATGGGCGAGTCCAAGCTCGACCTCGTGGTCGCCGGCACGCAGGACGCGGTGCTGATGGTGGAATCCGAGGCGCACGAGCTCGACGAAGAGACGATGCTCGGCGCCGTCATGTTCGGTCACAAGGGCTTCCAGCCGGTGATCGAGGCGATCATCAAGCTCGCCGAGCACGCCGCCAAGGAGCCGCGCAACCACACGGTGCCCGATCACTCGGCGCTCGAGAGCGAGATGCTGGGCCTTGCCGAGGCGGAACTGCGCGACGCCTACAAGAACACCGACAAGCAGGCCCGCTACGCCGCCGTCGACGCGGTGAAGGCGAAGGTCATGGCGCACTTCCTGCCCGAGGGTCAGGACCCGAAGGCTCCGAAGGAAGACGTCGGCACCGTCTTCAAGGAGCTCCAGGCCAAGATCGTGCGTTGGAACATCCTCGACACCAAGAGCCGCATCGACGGCCGCGACCTGTCAACCGTCCGCCAGATCGTTTCCGAGGCCGGCATCCTGCCGCGCACCCACGGTTCGGCGCTCTTCACGCGCGGCGAGACGCAGGCGCTGGTCGTGGCCACGCTCGGCACCGGCGAGGACGAGCAGTACGTCGACAGCTTGACCGGCACCTACAAGGAGACCTTCCTCCTTCACTACAACTTCCCCCCGTACTCGGTCGGCGAGACGGGCCGCATGGGCTCGCCCGGCCGCCGCGAGATCGGCCATGGCAAGCTCGCCTGGCGCGCCATCCGCCCGATGCTGCCGGCCAAGGAAGCCTTCCCCTACACGATCCGCGCCGTCTCGGAAGTGACCGAGTCGAACGGCTCGTCCTCGATGGCGACCGTCTGCGGCACCTCCCTCGCACTGATGGACGCCGGCGTGCCGCTGGCGCGACCGGTGGCCGGTATTGCCATGGGCCTCATCCTCGAGGGTGAGCGCTTCGCGGTCCTGTCCGACATCCTCGGCGACGAGGACCACCTCGGCGACATGGACTTCAAGGTGGCCGGCACCGACCGGGGCATCACCTCGCTGCAGATGGACATCAAGATCCAGGGCATCACCGAGGAGATCATGAAGATCGCCCTCGAGCAGGCCAAGGGCGGTCGCGAGCACATCCTCGCCGAGATGAACAAGGCGCTGGGTTCGGCCCGCGCCGAGCTCGGCGAGTTCGCCCCGCGCATCGAGGTCATGCAGATCCCGACCGACAAGATCCGCGACGTGATCGGCTCGGGCGGCAAGGTGATCCGCGAGATCGTCGAGAAGACCGGTGCCAAGATCAACATCGAGGACGACGGCACCGTGAAGATCGCCTCGTCCTCCGGCAAGGAGATCGAGGCGGCCAAGAAGTGGATCCACTCGATCGTGGCCGAGCCGGAAGTCGGCGAGATTTACGAGGGCACGGTGGTGAAGTGCGTCGAGTTCGGCGCCTTCGTGAACTTCTTCGGCTCGCGCGACGGTCTCGTCCACATCAGCCAACTGGCCGCCGATCGCGTCCAGAAGACGCAGGACGTCGTCAAGGAAGGCCAGAAGGTCTGGGTCAAGCTCATGGGCTTCGACGAGCGCGGCAAGGTCCGCCTCTCCATGAAGGTCGTCGACCAGGCGACCGGCGAGGAGATCAAGAAGCCCGCCAAGGAAGACGACGCGGAGTAATCCCGTCTCGCTAGTGACGATCGAAGGGGCGGCCGACGGGCCGCCCCTTTTCGTTGGGCGAAGGAACGCCGCGAAACGAAAAGGCCCCGGCGGGGTGTCCGCCGGGGCCTTGTCTCGAGTGCCGCGGATGCGATCAGACGATCGTCAGGCCGACGTCGAGGTTGTTGCGGGTCGCATTGGAATAGGGGCAGACCTGATGGGCGGTGTCGACGAGCTTCTGCGCATCGGCGCGGTCGAGGCCCGGCAGCGAGATCGTCAGATCGGCGGTGATGCCGTAGCCGCCTTCCGAGCGCGGGCCGAAGCCGATCTCGGCGGTCACCGTCGCATCGTTCGGCACCTTCACGCCGACCTTCGAGGAGACGGCGCGCATGGCGCCGAGGAAGCAGGCGGAGTAGCCGGCGGCGAACAGCTTCTCCGGGTTGGCGCCGTCACCGCCCGGTCCGCCCATTTCCTTGGGGACGACGAGGTTCAGGTCGAGATTGCCGTCCTCGGAGCGGACATGGCCGTCGCGGCCGCCACCGGACGCGGTGGCGCGGGTCTTGTAGATCGTGTCGACAGGCATGGAACCTTCTCCTTCTCGGCGCAATTGATTATTGCGATAAACGCAGATGTAGAGGGGAAGCTATCGCCTGTCCAGCGGAAAATTATTGTGATAAGCAAAATGCCGACCGAACCGAGGCTGAAGCCATGACGCGCGCGAAACCGCCGCTGCCGCTCGACGACCATCTGTGCTTTGCGCTCTACGGCGCGTCGATGGCGATCGGCCGGCTCTACAAGCCGATCCTCGACGAATGGGGCATCACCTATCCGCAGTACCTGACGCTGTCGGTCCTGTGGGAGGAAGACGGCCAGCGCGTCGGCGACCTAGCCGCCCGGCTGGATCTCGAGCCGAGCACGATGACCCCGCTGGTCACGCGTCTGGCGTCGGCGGGGTTCGTGACGCGCGAGCGCGATACGGTCGACGCGCGTCAGGTCATCGTGCGGCTGACGGAGGCCGGCCGCGCCCTCGCCGACCGCAGCCGTTGCCTGGGAGAGGCGCTGGTGGCGTCGGCCGGACTGCCCCTCGACCGACTGCGGGAGATGACCGCGGATGCGCGCCGGCTGCGCGACGCGGTGTCGGGGCGGGGCGGCGATGCCGCCGCCCCGAACGACGGCTGAAGGCCTAAGGGGCCGGGTTGCCGACGCGCTGGTGCACGCCGTCCACCGCGTCCTGCATCTCCGCCGTCCATTCAACGTCCTCGGCGGCGAGGCACTCGTCGAGCTGCGCCATCGTCGTCGCGCCGATGATCGAGGCCGTGACGAAGTCCTGCGCCAGCACGAAGGCGTTCGCGAAGGTGGCGGGGGCAAGACCGAACTCGCGGGCGAGCGCCACATAGGCGTCGACGGCCTCCGCGGTGCCGTGCTTCTCGTAGCGCTGCAACCGGTCGAACAGCGCCTTGCGCGAGCCCACAGGAAGCGCGCCGCCGGCATACTTGCCGGTGAGATAGCCCTGCGCCAGCGGCGAGTAGGCGAGGAGGCCGACACCTTCGCGCACGGCGATCTCGGCCTGCGCCGTCTCGAACGTGCGGTTCAGGAGATTGTAGGCGTTCTGGATGCTCGCCATGCGTGGCGCTCGTCCGGCGTCGGCAAGCGTCAGCCAGCGCATCGTGCCCCAGGCGCTCTCGTTCGACAGGCCGGCGTGGCGGATCTTGCCGTCCCGCACGAGGTCCTGGAAGACTGCAGCCGTCTCTTCGATCGCCACCTCGTCCAGGGCGGCTTCGGGCGTCGTCCAGCGCGTCGGCACCGAGCCGAAGCCCGTGGTTGGGCGGTCCGGCCAGTGGATCTGGTAGAGATCGATGCAGTCGATGCCGAGGCGCCTCAGCGACCCCTCGACGGCTTCGACGACATTGCGACGGTCGAGGCGCGGCTCCGAACCGTCGGCGCGGAACCAGGTCGAGGTGGAGCGGCCGACGACCTTGGTCGCGATCACCATGCGGTCGCGGTTGCCGCGCGCCCGCAGCCACGAGGCGATATAGGCCTCCGTGCGCCCCTGCGTCTCGGCCTTGGGCGGGATCGGATAGAGCTCGGCCGCGTCGAGGAAGTTGACGCCGCGCTCCACGGCGCGGTCGAGCTGCTCGTGCGCTTCGCCTTCGGTGTTCTGTTCGCCGAAGGTCATGGTGCCGAGGCAGATCCGGCTGACGCGCAGATCCGTGCGCCCGAGCGGTCGTTGCTGCATGATGGGTTCCGAGAGCGTAGGGTGGGGGGGAGGGGCGTTTCGCCTTCGCTTTAGACCCGCGCCGCCTCGGCGGCAACGGCGGGGCTGTCATCGCATCCTCAAGCCCGTGCCCTAGATCAGAGCCTCCATCCCGACCGCTGGAGTGTCCATGCGCCTGATCCTCGTGCCCGCCTTCGCCTGCGACGGCGATCTCTACGAGCCGTTGATCGCGCTCCTGCGGCCCGACTTCGACTGCCGCACGGTGGTGCCGGCCGCGCCCGACATGGCGGCCTGCGCCCGCGAGGTCGTGGACGCGGCAGAGGGCAAGCCGTTTATCGTCGCCGGCACGTCGTTCGGCGGGCATGTGGCGCGCGAGGCGGCGCTGGCCGCGCCTTCGCTGGTCCGGGGCCTCGTGGTCATGGGAGCTGCGCCGCAGGGGCCGGCGAGCCGCGAGCCGTTCGACCGCCGCCGCGCGGCGATCGAGGCGGACGGCGGGGCGGAGATGCTGGAGGACATGGCGCGTGCGATCGTCTACGAGCCGGACGGGCGCGGCCAGGAGGCGGCCGACATCTTCCGCGCGATGGCCGCACGCGCCGGCATCGACCGGCTTCTTGCCCAGAACGAGGCGCTGATGACGCGGCCCGACCGCACGGCGGACCTCCAGCGCCTCGCCTGCCGCTCGCTTCTCGTCTGGGGGGAGGCGGACAGCTTCTCCGCGCCGGACGCCGGGCGCGCGATGGCGGAGGCGATGCCCGACGCGGAGTTCATGCTTCTGGAGGAGTGCGGGCACCTGCCGAGCCTCGAGGCACCGATGCGGGTCGCCGCCGCGATCCGCGCGCGCTTCGCTTGAGACCGGGCGTGCCCGATCTCGTCATCTTCGACTGCGACGGCGTGCTGGTCGATAGCGAGCATCTCGCAGGCGAGGCGCTGATCGCGCTGCACGAGGCGCATGGGATCGAGGTGTCGCGGGCGCTCTTTGCCTCCATCATCGGCATGAAGACGGTGGACGGGCTGGCGGCGCTCGCAGCCAGCACGGGCCGGGCGCTGCCGCCGGGCGCGGAGGCCGATCTCTGGCCGGCGACGGCGGCGGTGTTCCGCGAGCGGCTCAAGCCCTGCGAGGGTGTCGTCGAGCTTCTCGCCGCCTCGGACCTTCGCCGCTGCGTCGCCTCCTCCTCGCACCCCGACCGCCTGCGCCTCAGCCTCCGCGTCAGCGGGCTCGACGCCTACTTTCCGGAGGATGCGGTGTTCTCGGCGTCCGAAGTCCGGCGCGGCAAGCCGGCGCCGGACCTCTTCCTTCATGCGAGCGCGCGCATGGGCGTCGATCCCGGCCGCTGCGTCGTCATCGAGGATTCGCGCTTCGGGATCACGGCCGCCAAGACCGCCGGGATGACGGCCATCGGCTATACCGGCGCGAGCCACATGGGGCCTGCGGCGGCGGATGCGCTTCGGGCCGCCGGGGCCGACCATGTCTTCGGGTCGATGGCGGAGATCGCCGAGCGTCTCCGCCAGATCTGACTTGCGTCAGGCGGTGGCCGGGTCCACCTCGCCAGCGATCTCGGCCCGGCGCTCCTGCGCCTTCAATTCGTCCAGCGCGGGCATCGACATGATGTTGTAGCCGGCATCGACATAGTGGATCTCCCCGGTCACGCCGCGCGACAGGTCGGACAGGAGGTAGAGCGTCGAGTTGCCGACCTCCTCGTGCGTGACGTTGCGGCGCATCGGCGAGTTGCGGCGCTGATAGTTCAACATCAGGCGCGCGTCGGAGACGCCCGCACCCGCCAGCGTGCGCAAGGGACCGGCCGAGACGGCGTTGACGCGGATGTCGCGGGGGCCGAAATCGGCCGCGAGATAGCGCACCGAGGCTTCCAGCGCGGCCTTCGCGACGCCCATCACGTTGTAGTTCGGCATGACGCGCATCGAGCCGCCATAGGTCAGCGTCACCATCGAGCCGCCCTCGTTCATGATCGCGGCCGCGCGCTTGGCGACCTCGGTGAACGAGAAGCAGGAGATCACCATGGTGCGCGTGAAGTTCTCGCGCGTCGTGTCGGCGTAGAGGCCCTTCAACTCGTTCTTGTCGGAGAAGCCGATGGCGTGGACCACGAAGTCGATCGACCCCCACTCGGCCTTCAGCGTCTCGAACAGGGCGTCGACCGAGGCGATGTCCTCGACGTCGCAATCGACGAGAAGGGTCGAGCCGATCTCGGCGGCGAGCGGGCGCAGCCGCTTGCCGAACGCCTCGCCCTGGTAGCTGAAGGCGATCTCTGCGCCCTGGGCCGCGAGCGAGCGCGCCGCGCCCCAGGCGATCGAATTGTGGTTGGCGACGCCCATCACGAGGCCGCGCTTGCCCGTCATCAGTCCGGTCATCAGGGAAGCTTCCTCAGGCGCCGACGCGCTGGAACACAAGCGTGGCGTTGGTGCCGCCGAAGCCGAACGAATTGGACAGGGCAATGTCGATCTTCGCGTCGTCGATGCGCTTGCGCACGATCGGAACGCCCTCGAATTCGGGGTCGAGCTCCTCGATATGGGCGCTCTCGCCGATGAAGCCGGCCTGCATCATCAGGAGCGAGTAGATCGCCTCCTGCGCGCCCGCCGCGCCCAGCGAATGGCCGGTCAGCGACTTGGTCGATTGGACGAACGGCATGTCGTCGCCGAACACCTCGCGGATCGCGCCGATCTCCTTCGAGTCGCCGACCGGCGTCGAGGTGCCGTGCGTGTTCACATAGTCGACCCGGCCTTTCACGGTGGACAGCGCCTGGCGCATGCAACGGATCGCGCCCTCGCCGGACGGGGCCACCATGTCGTAGCCGTCCGAGGTCGCGCCGTAGCCGACGAGTTCGGCGTAGATCTTGGCGCCGCGCGCCACCGCCCGCTCGTACTCCTCGAGCACCACGACGCCCGCGCCGCCGGCGATGACGAAGCCGTCGCGGTTCTTGTCGTAGGCGCGCGAGGCGACCGACGGACGGCCGTTGAAGTCCGAGGACATGGCGCCCATGGCGTCGAAGAGGTTCGACATCGTCCAGTCGAGGTCCTCGTGGCCGCCCGCGAACATCACGTCCTGCTTGCCCCACTGGATCATCTCGGCGGCGTTGCCGATGCAGTGCGCCGAGGTCGAGCAGGCCGACGAGATCGAGTAGTTGACGCCGTGGATCTTGAACCAGGTCGCAAGCGTCGCGGAGGCCGTCGACGACATCGCCTTCGGCACGGCGAAGGGCCCGATGCGCTTCGGCGAGTTGTTCTTGCGGGTGATGTCGGCGGCCTCGATCAGGGTGCGCGTCGAGGGACCGCCCGAACCCATGATGATGCCGGTGCGCTCGTTGCCGGATACGTCGCTCTCGGGCAGCCCTGAGTCGGCGATGGCTTGGCGCATGGCGACGTGGTTCCACGCGCCGCCCTGGCTGAGGAAGCGCATGGCGCGCCGGTCCACCATGTCCGAGACGTCGATCTCGGGCTTGCCCCAGACGCGGCAGCGGAAGCCGTTGTCGGCAAAGTCCTGGGCGAAGCTGATGCCCGACTTCGCCTCGCGCAGCGAGGCGGTGACCTCGTTCAGATCGTTGCCGATCGAGGACACGATGCCCATTCCGGTCACGACGACGCGCCGCATGGCAAACTCCCTTGCAAGGGTCTCAAGGACCCGGATTCTTCGATGGGCGGGCGGATATCAGCCGCCGGCCGTCTCGTCCGCCTGCTCGTCCTGGAACAGGCCGACGCGCAGGTTGCTCGCCTGATAGATGACGACGCCGTCCGCCTTCATCCAGCCCTCGGCGATGCCGAGCTTGAGCTTGGAGCGCATCACGCGGCGAAAGTCGACGCCGTATTCCACGAGCTTGACCTTGGGCGTCACCTGGCCGGTGAACTTGACCTCGCCGACGCCGAGCGCGCGGCCGCGGCCGGGCTCGCCGAGCCAGCCGAGATAGAAGCCCGTCAGCTGCCAGAGCGCGTCGAGGCCGAGGCAGCCCGGCATCACCGGATCGCCCTTGAAGTGGCAGTCGAAGAACCAGAGGTCGGGCGAGACGTCGAACTCGGCGCGGATCGAGCCCTTGCCGAACTCGCCGCCGTCGGTGGTGACCTCGGTGATCCGGTCGAACATCAGCATCGGCGGCAGGGGGAGCTGCGCGTTGCCCGCGCCGAAGAGCTCGCCCCGGCCGCATGCCAGAATCTCGTCCTTGCCGAAATAGGTCTTCACCGTGTCCATTGATCCGTCCGGTTGGGGAACGGTATGCCGCCGCCGTTCCAACTTGTCTCAAATCGTTCGCGGGACGGCCCTTACCACGCGAGCGCCCGAGGGCAAATCCGTTAACGTCTAGAGAGGTGTCACGGTTTCGCGCCGGGCGCCGCCGTCATGGAGCCGACATGCGTGTCTTTTTCGTGCTGCTCACCCTCGCTGTCTCGATCGGCCCCGCCCTGTCGCAGGAGTGGCGCGCGAGCGGCCGGGGCGAGGGCGCGCGCGCCTACTTCACCCTGAAGGGGCGTCCGGCCGGTGCCGAGATCGCGTGCCTTCCCGGCGGCCGGCTCGGCGTCACGGCGGCCGGCAACGGGGCGCGTTTTCCGGCGGACCGGCCGGTGACGCTCGTCCTCTCGGTCGACGGCATGGCCTATGCCGGCGAGGCCCGCGTCGAGCCGGAGGGGGCGGGCGGCGGCTCGCGCTTCGTGCGCACCGTCGAAGGCAAGGACGCGGCGTCGCTGCTCGCCGCCCTCAAGCGGGGGCGGAGCCTCGAAGTGTCGAGCCCGGCCGGCCATGTCCGCCTGCCGCTCGTCGGGTCGGGCCGCGCGATCGCAGCGCTCGCACCGGCCTGCGCCGCGCCGTGAGGCCGTCCGTTGTTCGCGGTGCGAAATCCGACTATATTGAATCGCGGCAAGGCCTTGCGGCGGCGTATGACGCTCGTCTAAAGGTGAATAGAAGAGTCAAGTTTTCGGTGGTCGACGTCATGGACAATCGGGCCAAGCCCCTCGCGGCAGCGGACGCGCGCACGGCCGGTCGGCCTCAGAGCTTCTGCGTCTTCGAGCGCCTGCGCGCCTCGGGCCTCCGGCCGACCCGCCAGCGCGTGGCGCTGTGCAACCTGATCTTCGGTGCCGGCGACCGCCACCTGTCGGCGGAAGAGCTGCACGAGGAAGCGCACAAGGCGGGCGAGCCGGTGTCGCTGGCCACCGTCTACAATACGCTGCACCAGTTCACGGACGCCGGCCTCGTACGCCCGCTCTCGGGCGAGGGGCAGCGGACCTATTTCGACACCAACACGTCGGACCACCACCACTTCTTCGTGGAGGCCGACAACACGATGATCGACATTCCCGACGGAACGATCACGATCGACAACCTGCCCGAGCCGCCCGAGGGCATGGAGATCGTCAATGTCGACGTCGTGGTACGCCTGCGCCGCAAGACGGGTGCGAAGCCGCACGCCTGACGTCACGATCTAAGCAGCAGAAACGAAGAAGGCCGGTCGCCCCAGCGGGTGACCGGCCTTCCTGCTTTCGAGGCGGGGGGACGAGGCGCCTCAGAACCGTTCGTCGGGGTAGACACCCCAGATTTCCTTCTGGGTGACGAAGCCGCGCCGGCCGGCGGCCTCGACCTCGCACCAGCCGAACGAGCACTCGCGGACCTTGGTCAGGACGCCCGGCTCCATCTCGGCGACGATCGGTCCGTCGGTCGCGGCGGAGCGATGCATGGTGATCGTCGCCTGCGTCTTGCCCTTCAGCCAGGGAGCCGCGAGCGCCGTGCGCTCACCCGACAGGAGCGAATGGTAGACCCAGCCCTCGGTGCCTTCGGAGTCGCGGATGCGGCGCCAGAGGTCGTATTCCTGGATCACCTCCACCGGCAGGCCGGGCTTCAGGTAGAGCCAGGACACCGCGTAGTCCTTGCCGGGGCCGACGCGAAGGTTCACGCGGGCGGACTTCAGCGAGACGAAGCGCGGCAGCGGCAGCTTGCGCTGCATCTCGGCGTCCTCGCCTTCCTCGGCGGCGGCCGGTGCGGCCACCGGCGGCGTCGCGGCGGCGGCCGGAGACTGGGCATGCACCGCGCCGACCGACGGCAGGGCGGCGAGAAGGGCAAGGGCGATCGAGGCGAGAAGGGACGAGCGGGACACGGGGGGAGGGCTCCGGACATGCGGGACGGCTTCGGCCCGGCGGAGCCGGGTGGCCGGGCGCACAAGGATCTTTTCAAAAGATGACCCGTATGCCCGACGCATCGCCATGATCGCGCATCGGGGTTAACAACCCCTTGCCCGAAGCTGATCGGAGCGCGCCTCTCAGGCCGGCTGCGACAGTCCGGGAGCCGAAAGGCCGAGCCCCGCCAGACGCTCCTCCAGGGATACGGCGGGCTGGCTGCCTTCGGACGGGGACGCGACGTAGCGCGCGACGTCCTCCATCCGCCGGATCGTGCGCCAGAACACGTCCTCCATCAGGATATGGGCGAACTCGCCGTTGCGCCCCACGCTGTAGAGGCCGTCGACGCCGGTCGACATGGAGAAGAGACGGCGCTCGGTCTCATAGGCGCCGAGATAGACGGGATAGGAGATCGGGGTGCGGATCGTGCCGCCGGCGCCCAGATACCGCCCGCGAAGCTCTTCGCCGTAGAGCGCGCAGATCTGGTCGAGGCAGGTGCGGGCGAGGTCCTCGTCGCTCATCGTCCACCTCGCGTCGCCGACCTCGCAGCCGATGTCGAAGGTGATCAGCGTCTTGCCCTCGGGCGCCAGCCACGGCATCGAGATCGGCGCCTCGGTGAGGCGGAACGACAGCTGGCTGCGGTCGGGCACCCAGACCATCGTGTTCGGCAGGATGGCGCGACCGGAGAAGCGCAGATTGACGAACATCATCGGCCGGTAGCGGAACGCCGCAAGGGGCTTCAGCGCGTCGGTGCCTTCGACGAGCCGCGGCAGGACGTTGACCGGCGCGGTGGAGATGACCGCCGAGACGGGAATCTCGACGCCCGCGCTGCGGATCGCGACCACCCGGCCCTTGTCGACGAGGATACGCTCCACCGGCGACTGGAGGCGCACCGCGCCGTCGAGCTTGCGCAGCGTCGGCTCGAGCATCCGGGCGAGGCCGCCCTCGGGATAGACGTGATAGACGCCCGCCCCTTCCGGCATCGTGCGGGTGTAGCCGTTGCACACGGCCCGCCGCGTCACCTTGGCGGCGGCGCTGAGATAGAGCGACTTGACGATGCTGTTGCCGAACTTCTCGCCGACCGAGGACGAGAGCTCGCGCGCCGGCGCCCCCGACCAGGCCTCGACCAGCGGCATCGCCACCTCCTCGGCCATGGCGTCGCCGTAGGAGCGGCGCATCCAGTCCTCGGCGTTGGCGGCGGGCGTCTTCGGACGGCTGGCAAAACGGCTCTTCAGGGCGCTTGCCAGAAAGCGCGGCTCGGCCATCAGGCCGAAGGGATGGCTGCGGTCGCGACCGTCGATACGCACCGCCTCGCCGTAGTGGCGAACCGTACGGCAAATGTCCTCCGCGCCGAGCGCCTTGGCGAGCCGGTTGGAGATGAAGTGCGCGCCGTAGTCGTAGGAGAAGCCCTCGGCGTCCTTGAAGGAGGCCGCCATGCCGCCGACCGCCTTGCCCGCCTCGAACACCACCGCCGGCAGGCCGCGTCGCTTGAGTTCGGCCGCGGCCGTCAATCCGGCGAGACCCGCTCCCAGTACCGCGATCGGCTTCATCGTCTTCTCCCCATCTCGTTCCGCGGACTAAAGCAGAACGTCGGTGAACAATGGGGGAAGGATACAGTCGCAATTCGATGGAATCACGGGCCCGTGATCGGTATCTCGACTTAAGGCTAACGAAGATCGTCCGGCAGGATCGCTGACGACTTCCGCACCGGCATGGGCTCAGGGCGATGGATCGGCCGGGCGGCGGTAGCGGATTTCCTCGAAGCGCATTCGCAGGATGTCGACGAGAAGCAGGCGCCCGACCATCGGATCACCGACGTCGGCGACGAGCTTGATGGCCTCCGCCGCGCCCATCGTGCCCATGATGCCGGTGACGACGCCGAGAATTCCGGCCTCCGCGCAGGTCGGCACGGTGCCCTCGGGGGGCGGCTCGGGGAAGAGGTCGCGGTAGCGGGGCGAGAGCCGCCCGTCCGGGCCTGGCCTGTGAGGCATGAGCGTCGTCAGCGATCCGGAGAAGCGCTGGACCGCGACCGTGACGAGGGGGACCCTCGCAGCCTCGCAGAGATCGGCGACGAGGAAGCGCGTCGCGAAGTTGTCGGAGCCGTCGACGACGACGTCGTAGCGCGACACGAGGGCCGGCCCGTTCGACGCATCGAGGCGGACGGGATGGGCCTCGATCGCGACATGCGGGTTAAGCCGCCCCAGTGCTTCGGCCGCGGCTTCCACCTTCGGCCGGGCGAGATCCGTGGTCTCGAACAGTACCTGCCGCTGGAGGTTCGACAGGGACACGTGGTCGTCGTCGACGAGCCCGATCGTGCCGACGCCGGCCGCCGCGAGATAGAGAGCGGCCGGCGAGCCGATGCCGCCGGCGCCGACGAGGAGCACGCGGCTTCCCTTCAACCGCTGCTGCCCTGGCCCCCCGATCTCGGGCAGCACGATGTGGCGGGCGTAGCGGCCGAGCTCGTCGGCGGAGAGCGGGGGAGGGGAGGGCGAGAGCGTCATGTCACGGCTCCGTTGGCGACGAGGAGCATCTGCGCGCGCCCGTCGAGCGCCTCGAACAGCGCGGCGTCGGTGCCGGTCAGGAAGGACTGGACGCCGAGATCGTCGAGAATGTCGAAAAGGGCGGCCCGGCGGCCGGGATCGAGATGGGCGGCGATCTCGTCGAGAAGAAGGACCGGCGCCATGCCGGACGCCGCCTCCACGAGGCGGGCATGGGCGAGGACCAGGCCGATCAGGAGTGCCTTCTGCTCGCCGGTCGAGGAGAGGGCGGCCGGCATCGCCTTGGCACGGTGCGTGACGGCGAGGTCGCCGCGATGGGGGCCTTCCAGCGTGCGGCCGGCGGCGCGGTCGACCATGCGTCGGCGCGCCAGGCGCTCGGTGACGCGGTCCTCGAGGTCCACCGCCGCGCCTTCGAGCGGGAGGTCGTCGTAGCCGGACTGGAGATCGAGTTCGGCCACCGGGAAGGGCGAGGCGGAGGCGGCATCGAGGAGCCCGGCGAGGCGGGCGACGAGATCGGCGCGCGCCAGCGCGATCGCCAGCCCGAGTTCGGCCATCTGCCGCTCGATCCCGGCCAGCCAGCGGTCGTCGAGGCGATCCTCCGAGAGGAGACGGTTGCGCCCGCGCATCGCCTTCTCGTAGTCGAGCGTGCGCCGCCCGTGCTCGGGATCGACCGTCAGCACCATGCGGTCGAGGAAGCGGCGGCGCTCGGTGGCGGGGCCGGTGAACAGCCCGTCCATCGCGGGCGTCAGCCAGACGACGCGCAGGACGTCGAGAAGCTCGTCGATCGATCGGGCGGTGGTGCCGTCGATGCGCAGGACACGCGCGGGCGTGCCCTCGTCGGGGCGCACAAGGGTCAGGACGTCGGTCGGCTCGTCCTCGGGCGTCGGCGCGGCGAGGCGCGCGCGCACGGAGAAGCCGCCCGTCGCAGCGCCGCCCGTGCTGCGTGCGATCTCGCCGTAGGCGGCGCGCCGCAGGCCCTTGCCCGGCGACAGGAGCGACAGCGCCTCCAAGAGATTGGTCTTGCCTGAGCCGTTGTCGCCGTGGAGCACGACGAAGCGCGAGCGGATGGAAAGGTTCAGCGTCTCGTAGTTGCGAAAGTCCACGAGGCCGAGCCCGGTCACGCGGATCCGGGCATCGCGGGCGAGGTCCATCGGCGCGGCGATGCGCCTCGTCAGACGCGCATCGGCATCAGGACGTAGAGCGTGCCCTCGTCGCCGCCGTCGCGGATCAGGGTCGGCGAGCCGGGATCGGCCATCATGAAGACCGCGCTGTCGCCGGATAGCTGGCCGGTGATGTCGAGAAGGTACCGGGCGTTGAAGCCGATCTCGATCTCTTCCGCCTCATAGCCGACGGGCAGCTCCTCCGTCGCGGTGCCCGCGTCCGGCGAGTTGACGGTGAGGACGAGCTGGCCGCCCGAGAGCGCGAGCTTCACCGCACGCCCGCGCTCGGACGAGATCGTGGACACGCGGTCGACCGCGGCCGAGAAGCTCTGGCGGTCGAGCGTCAGCGCCTTGTCGTTTCCGGTCGGGATGACGCGCTGGTAGTCGGGGAAGGTGCCGTCGATGAGCTTCGAGGTCATCACCACGGCGCCGAGCGAGAAGCGGATCTTGGAGTCCGACAATTCGATCGCCACCGTCTCGGCGCCTTCGCCGAGAAGCTTCTGGATCTCGGCCACGGTCTTGCGCGGCACGATGATGCCCGGCATGCCTTCCGAGCCTGCGGGCGCGGGCATCTCGGCGCGCGCCAGGCGATGGCCGTCGGTCGCCACCGCGCGCAGTGTCAGGGCGCCGCCGGTCTCGATCGTGTGGAGGAAGATGCCGTTGAGGTAGTAGCGCGTCTCCTCGGTGGAAATCGCGAACTGCGTGCGCTCGACGAGCCGCGCGAGATCGGACGCCTTCAGCGTGAAGGCGTGGGTGAAGGCGCCGGCGGTGATGTCCGGAAAGTCGGCCTCGGGGAGGCACTGGAGGCGGAAGGTCGAGCGCCCGGCCGAGACGGTCATCTGCGCGCCGTCGCCTGTCGTCTCGAGCTTGACCTCGGAGCCATCCGGCAGCTTGCGCACGATGTCGTAGAGGAGGTGGGCCGGAACCGTCGTCGCGCCCGGCACGTCGCCGCTCGCCGGCACGCTTTCGGTGATCTCGATGTCGAGGTCGGTCGCCTTCAGGCGCATCGCCCCGTCCTCGGTCTTCAGGAGGACGTTGGAGAGGATTGGGATCGTGTTGCGCCGCTCCACCACACGCTGGATGTGGCTCAGCGACTTCAGAAGGTTCGACCGCTCGATGATGATACGCATGGACGACAACCGTTCGCAGGGTCGAAAGGGCGCCGAGCCCATCGGACCCCTCCGAGAAAAGGTCCCGACGTTTTAGAGCAAAGGCCGGCGGGCGCAAAGGAAAACCGCCGGAAACGTCGCGTTTCCGGCGGCACGGGTCAGGCCGGCAGCTTCACTCCTCGATCATACGGCGGATGACGTCGAGCTCCTCCGACAGCTTCTCGTCGCCCGCACGCTCAGCCTCGATCTTGCGCACGGCATGGAGCACCGTCGTGTGGTCGCGCCCGCCGAAGCGGCGGCCGATCTCGGGCAGCGAGCGCGGCGTCATGGTCTTGGCGAGATACATGGCGATCTGGCGCGGGCGCACGATCGTGCGTGTGCGCCGGGCCGACAGGATGTCGGTGCGCGACACGTTGTAGTGGCGCGAGACGAACTTCAGGATGTCCTCGATGCGCACCCGCTTCTCGCCGCCGGCCCGCGTCAGCTGATTGAGGAGGTCGTCGAGATGCTCGGCCGACAGCGGCTGGCCGACGGCATGACGGAAGGCGATCTGGTTGAAGGCGCCCTCGAGGTCGCGGCCCGAGCCGACGACGCGGCGCGCGATCGTGTCCACCACCGTCTCGGGGATCGCGAAGCTCGGATCGCCTGCCTTCATCGCCGAGACGCGCGAGGCGAGGATGCCGCGGCGCATCTCGTAGTCCGGCGACACCATCTCGATCGCGACGCCCCCCGACAGGCGCGAGCGCACGCGGCTGTCAAGCGATTCGAGCTCGAAGGCCGGGCGGTCGGCGGCCACGATCACCTGACGCGCCGAATCGATCAGAGCGTTGAGGAGGTGGCAGAACTCCTGCTGGATCGACTTCCCCTGCAGGAACTGCATGTCGTCGATGATCAGGATGTCGATGCCGCGTAGGTTCTCCTTGAAATCGAGCGCCTGGTTGTCGCGGATCGCGGTGGCGAAGCGCCACATGAAGTATTCTGCCGTAAGGTACACGACGCGGGGCTTGTCCTCGCGGGCGACGGCCGCGTTGGCGATCGCCTGGAGAAGGTGCGTCTTGCCGAGGCCCACCGAGGCGTGGAGGAACAGGGGGTTGAAGCGCACGGACTGCGGCCCGTTCTCGGCGATCGAGCGGGCGGCGGCAAGCGCCACGCGGTTCGACGCGCCCTCGACGAAGGTCGAGAAGACGTAGCGCGGGTCAAGCGGCGAGCCGAACTCGGCGCGAGCGCCCTCGGTGGGCGCCGTGCGCTCGGTCGGGGCGGCGACGCGCGGGGCGACGCTTCCCACCGTGCGCGCGTCGCCCGCCGCCGGCGTCGGCTGGTCGGCATTGGCGGCCGGGGGCGGAACGCTGGCGCCGCGCACGGCCGAGCGGACGGCGACGTCCACCTTCAGCGTGCCCGGTACCTCCTCGGCGAAGATCTGCAGCAGAAGATCGCGGTAATGCCCGTTGATCCACGATTTGAGAAACGCCGTCGGCACCGACAGCTGAACGACGCCCTTGCCGACATGCTCGAGCTTCAGGCGGGCGAACCAGGAGGCGAAGACGTCGGGGCCGAGCTGCGCCTTGAGACGGGCGTTCACGCGATCGAGGATCGCCGTCTCGTCGCGTGCCGGTGCTGCCATGGAAGTCTCGCCATTCGCGGGTGCGGCGGAAGCCGCACGGCTGGGGGTGGAAGGAAAGGTGCGCGTGCGGGCGCCGGCAACGGGAGGGACGGGGTGGCCGCCAGTGTGAAGGGCGGTCATTTCTGCCTCCAGGGCAGGCCGGCCGCCTTCCATCCCGCGACCTGGCCGCGGTGGCCGTCGGCATCGGGCGGTCCCTCGAAACCGTCGAGAACGTTGAAGCAGTCGGTGAAGCCCGCCGCCGTCATCGCCGCGGCGCTCGACATGGAGCGGGCGCCCGAGCGGCAGAGGAAATAGAGCTTGGAGCCCTCCGACCCGCCGGCGGCGCGAACGGCCGCGCCGACGCGCTCGGCAAAGCGCGGATCGACGGCCATCGTCGGATAGGTCTGCCATTCCGCGAACAGCGCGTCCTGGCCGTTTTCGGGCACCATCGGAAAGCCCACGAAATTCCACTCGGCCGACGTGCGGACATCGATCAGGAAGCTCTGGGGATCGGACTGAAGCGCCGACCAGCACGCCTCGGCCGACACGTCGCCCTTGTAGGAACGGCTCATCTACGAACTCCCAACACGCCGCGCCGGAAACAGCCGGACGCAGCGAAACGCGGAACGAAATTCACCCTGCCGCGCCCATGCCATGCACGAGCGACCGGGTGATACTCATCGATTAACGGAAAGCGCCTGGACGACCCGGCCTGTGGCGGGTCCCCCGTTAAGTTCTGGAAAACGCCCCTTGTCCCCAGCCTTCGTCGTCCGGCGCTCTTGTCGTGAGGCAAAAGCTACGGAACAGCCCAGCTTCGGGCAAGCTTTGAATCGGCGCTCGCGACCTGACCAAGGCCGAACTGTGGCGAGTCGGACATGCCCGTTTTCAGGCGTCAAACGGCAATCGCCTGATTCACAGGGAGATTCACGGCACGGTTCGGCCGCGATTTGGTCGCAGGTCTGAAGCCGGGATTCTTTTTCAGACGCCGGCTTGACTCATGCGACTCGGCCAAGCCGCGACCAGGCCAGTTGCCCACGTCGCGGACCCTCGTCCAAGGCATTGAAATGATTGATGGAAAGCTGACTCTCGCAAAGTCGATCGGGAGTATCGCGTTCCGCTTCCATGACAAGTGGGTGACGGGTGAAATTGTCGGTTCCCAACCATCGATCGGGAAGGATTGAAGAATCGGAAAAGGCCCGGAGCGGGTGCTCCGGGCCTTTCCTCCTGTCAGCGATATCGTGGAGCCGATCAGGCCGCGCCGACGGCCTTCACGCGGCTCGACAGGCGCGAGATCTTGCGGGAGACCGTGTTGCGATGCATCACGCCCTTGGAGGCCGCACGCGCCAGCTCCGGCTCGGCCAGTTTGAAGGCGGCCTGGGCAGCAGCCTTGTCGCCCGACAGGATCGCTTCCTCGACCTTGCGCAGGAAGGTGCGGACGCGCGAACGGCGGTCGCGGTTGATCGCGGTGCGGCGGGCGATCTTGCGGGCGGCCTTCTTGGCCGACGGCGTATTGGCCATGTTCAGTCTCTCTCGGCTTGACGCGGAACCGAACGGCCAACCGGGCCGCCTGTCTCCGCGCGAATGGTTTCAGCGTGAAGCCGCCGAGCCGAACGAGAACCCGAGCGGCAAGGCGCGAAAGGCCGCACCGTGGGTGCCGCCTGAAATCTGGCGCGCTTATAGGACCAAGCGCCCGCCTCGTCAACGGTCGGCGGGCGAGACCCGTCAGCGATGCCGGAAGTTCGGCTTCCGCTTCTCGACGAACGCCCCCATGCCCTCTTTCTGGTCCTCCAGCGAGAAGGCGGCGGCGAAGAGGCGGCGCTCGGCGCGAAGCCCCTCCGTCAGCGTCGTGTCGAAAGCCCGATTGATCGCCTCCTTGGCCATCATCGCGGCAGGCAACGAGAAGCCGGCGATGATCTCGGCCGCCTTCTGGGCTTCCGCGAGGAGTTCGGCATCGGGCACGACGCGCGCGACGAGGCCGGACCGCTCGGCTTCCCCGGCGTCCATCATCCGGCCGGTGAGGCAGAGATCCATGGTCTTCGCCTTGCCGATGGCGCGCGCCATGCGCTGCGTGCCGCCCATGCCGGGCAGGACGCCGAGCGTGATCTCCGGCTGGCCGAACTTTGCCGATTCGGCCGCGATGATGAAATCGCACATCATGGCGACCTCGCAGCCGCCGCCGAGCGCATAGCCCGCGACCGCCGCGATCATCGGCTTGCGGGCGTTGGCGAAGCGGTCCCAGCCGCTGGCGAAGTCGGAAAGGTAGGCCTCCGCGAAGCCGAAGGGCTGCATCTCCTTGATGTCGGCCCCGGCGGCGAAGGCCCGCTCGGAGCCGGTCAGCACCACGGCGCCGACCTCGGCATCGGCCGCGAAGGCGTCGGAGGCTTGGAGAAGCTCGGTCAGGACCTGGGTATTGAGGGCGTTCAGCGCCTTGGGGCGATCGATCGTCATCCAGCCGACCCGGCCGCGGCGCTCCACCTTGATGCTCGTGTAGTCCATGCTCGACCTCCCGTTGTCCGGCCAAGGATAGGGGCGGGCGGCGTTGCCGCCAAGCGTCTCAGCCGCCGGCCGCCTCACGCTCGGCAGCGGCGAGCCCTGAAAACCATTCGGCATAGGGCGTGTTCTTCGGCGAAAAGCGCGTCCAGTCGCGCGCGCCGTCCGCCCACCAGACGGGGCCGCGCTCGCCGAGCGCGCGCTTGGCGGCATCGACGCGGCGGCGTGCGGCCCGCCGCGCTTCGTCGTCTGCCGCATCGCGCACGGCGCGACGGGCATCCATCAGGTCGTGGACGGCCGCCTCCCGTTCGGCTTCGGGAAGGCGGGGGTCGGACGAACGCCAGAGCCGGCCGCGGGCGACGAAGTAGCGCCCGTCCGGCGTGCGCGGATAGCGGTCCGTCACCGCTGGCAGACCGGACAGAAGAAGGTCGAGCGACCGGACTGCACGATCCGCTGGACGATGCCTCGGCAGCCCTCGCGCCGGCAGGGCTCGCCCTCGCGGTCGTAGACCGAGAAGCGATGCTGGAAATAACCGAGCGCACCGTCCGCCTGGCGATAGTCGCGCAAGGTCGAGCCGCCGGCCTCGATCGCGTCGCGGATCGTCTCGCGAATATGGAGCGCCAGCTCGTCGAGGCGGCGGGTCGGCCGGCCGTCGACCTTCACCAGCGTGCCGGCGAGGCGGCGCGGCGACAGGCGGGCGCGCCACAGGGCTTCGCAGACATAGATATTGCCGAGGCCCGCGATGATCGTCTGGTCGAGAAGTGCGGCCTTCAATGGCGCCGCCTTGCCCTTGAGGCGCGGCGCCAGTGCCTCGCCGGACAAAGCGTTGCCGGTCGGCTCGATGCCGAGCGCCCGGAAATGCGGATGCGTGTCGCGTGCTGCCGCCTCGATCAGGCTCATGTAGCCGAAGCGCCGCGGGTCGTTGAAGACGATGCGCGCGGCGGGCGTGTCGAGATGGAAGAGGACGTGGTCGTGCAGCCGGTCCTCGGAGCGCGCGAGATGGAAGGCCGCGCCCGCCACCGGCTCGGCCGCGTCCGTCCCGTCGATGCCTTCGATCCGAAACGACCCGGACATGCCGAGATGCATGGCCAGAAGGAGGTCCCCCTCGATCTCGGCGAGGAGATATTTCGCCCGCCGCCCGAGCGAGAGGATGCGCCGGCCCTCGAGGCGGGCGGCGAAACGATCGGGGAGGGGAAAGCGCAGGGCCTCGCGCCGCGTCTCGACGCGGGCGATCCGCGCCCCCTCCATCACCGGCGCCAGCCCGCGGCGGACGGTCTCGACCTCTGGCAATTCGGGCATCGCTGCTTATCATCTCCGGCATGGGACGCGCCCCGGATGCAGGCGCGCCACAAGACATGGCGTGCCTGCGCCCGTTCCGCTATGGGTCCGCCCGTGGGCGACGCCGCCAGGGTGCCCAAATACTCGAGAGGTCGATCAGCATGTCGCGAACCCGCGTCGGCGCAACGGAGGGCATGGAAACCTCCTACGGTTTCGAGACGGTCTCGGGCCGCGAGGAGAAGCAGGCTCGCGTGAACGAGGTGTTCCACCGCGTCGCCTCGAACTACGACCTGATGAACGATCTCATGTCGGCCGGCCTGCACCGCGTCTGGAAGGACGCCATGGTGCAGTGGCTCGCGCCCTCGCGCCGGCCCGGCTGGCGCTTCCTCGATGTTGCGGGCGGCACCGGCGACATCGCCTTCCGCATCGTGGAAGCCTCGCGCGGCGCGGCCGAGGGCGCCGTCCTCGACATCAACGCCTCGATGCTTCAGGTCGGCGCCGAACGCGCGGAGAAGCGCGGCCTCGCCGGCAACCTCGCCTTCGTCGAGGGCAACGCCGAGGACCTCAAGCTCCCGGACGACAGCTTCGACGCCTACACGATCGCTTTCGGCATCCGGAACGTGCCGCGCATCGATCTGGCGCTCGCGGAGGCCTATCGCGTGCTGAAGCCGGGCGGGCGCTTCCTGTGCCTCGAATTCTCCGAGGTCGACCTGCCAGTCCTCGACAAGGTCTACGACCTGTGGAGCTTCAAGGCGATCCCCGCGATCGGCGGCGCCGTCGCAAAGGACCGGGCGTCCTACGAGTATCTCGTGGAATCGATCCGCCGCTTCCCCAACCAGATGAACTTCGAGGCCGCGATCCGGCGCGCCGGCTTCGAGCGCGTGACGCACCGCAATCTGACGGGCGGCATCGCGGCGATCCATTCGGGCTGGAAGCTCTAGGCTTTGAGCAACCCCATCACCGGCACCTTCGCCCTCCTGCGGGCGGTCTACATTCTGGTGCGCGAGGGCGTGTTCTCGGCCCTGCCCGCCGAGGGCCTGCCGCCAATGGCCGCGCTCGCCCATCGTCTGGCCGGCCTGATGGCGCGGCGTTCGGCCCGGCGCGCGGCGCGCTCGGAGCGCCTCAGTCAGGCGCTGAACCGGCTGGGCCCCTCCTACGTCAAGCTCGGCCAGTTCCTGGCGACGCGCCCCGACATCGTCGGCACCGAGATCGCGGTTGAGCTCAGCCAGCTGCAGGACAAGGTGCCGCCGTTCCCGCGCGAGCAGGCGATCCGCGACATCGAGGTGACGCTCGGCCGGCGCATCGACGACCTCTTCGTCGAGTTCGGCGACGTGGTGGGCGCCGCCTCGATCGCGCAGGTCCACAAGGCGCGCGTCCTGACGCGGGACGGCGCGTATCGCGACGTCGCGGTCAAGGTCATCCGGCCGGGCGTGCGCGTGCGCTTCCGGCGCGAGTTGGAGGCCTTCGCCTTCATCGCCCGCGTTCTCGAGACCTTCGTTCGCTCCTCGCGCCGCCTGCGTCCCATCGCGGTGGTGGAAACGCTCGCCCAGTCGACCCGCATCGAAATGGACCTTCGTCTCGAGGCGGCGGCCTCGTCGGAAATGGCCGACAACGTCGCGAACGATCCGCATTTCCGCGTGCCCGGCATCGACTGGGAGCGCACGGGCCGCGACGTGCTGACGATGGAGTGGATCGACGGCATCAAGATGAACGACGTGGCGGCGGTACGCGCGGCGGGGCACGACCTGCCGCGCCTCGGCGTCGACCTCGTCCAGTCGTTCCTGCGTCATTCGATGCGCGACGGCTTCTTCCACGCCGACATGCATCCCGGAAACCTCTTCGTGGTGCCGGACGGGACGATCGTAGCGGTGGATCTTGGCATCGTCGGCCGCCTGACCGCAGATTCCCGCCGGTTCCTCGCCGAGATCCTCTACGGCTTCATCCGCCGCGACTACCAGCGCGTCGCCGAGGTGCATTTCGAGGCGGGCTACGTGCCGCGCACGCAGGATGTCCTGTCCTTCGCGCAGGCGCTGCGCGCCATCGGCGAGCCGATCCACGGCCAGCCGGCCGAGACCATCTCCATGGCCCATCTCCTCACCCTCCTCTTCGAGGTGACGGAACTCTTCGACATGCAGACGCGGCCCGAACTCGTGCTCCTGCAGAAGACGATGGTGGTGGTGGAGGGCGTCGCGCGCTCCTACGACCCGCGCTTCAACATGTGGGAAGCGGCCGAGCCGGTGGTGACCGACTACATCGTCTCCGAACTCGGCCCCGCGGCCAAGCTGCGCGACGCCAAGAAGGGTCTGGAGGCGATCGGCCGGGTGATCCACCGCTTCCCGGACTTTGCGGCCGGCCTCGAGGTCTTCGCCAACAACATGCCCGACCTCATCGAGAACGGCATCCACATCAACGACGACGACCTGATGGAACTCGCCAAGGAATCGCGCACCGGCCTCATCATCAGCCACATTGCGCAGGTGGCCTCCGCCATCGCACTGGTGGTGATCGCTTGGCAGCTGACGTTCGGGTAGGGGGTAGCGAGGCGGGTGATTGCATTGCCATCAATCACTATCTAGCCTGCAGCTCTCAACGGGAGACAGGGCGATGGCGAGCCTGACGATCCGAAACATCGACGACGACCTGAAGCGCAAGCTTCAGATCCGCGCGGCGCGCAACGGACGATCGATGGAGCAGGACCTGCGGCTGGCACTGCAGAACCTCGTGGCGGAGGAGCGAAAGCCACGACTGCGGAGCGAGGCCGAGGCCAGGGTCATCTACGAGCAACTCCGTGCACTGCGGCAGCCGCCGCTCGAGCCCATCGACCAGAAGGCAGTTTCGGACGAACTCTACGACTACCTTCCGTGATCGTCCTCGACACCTCCGCTCTCATCGCAATCCTGGCGGACGAGCCGGAGGCCGACGCATTCAGCGCCCTTCTGAGCGAACAGAGAGAAGTGTCCTTGTCTGCCGGGACGGCGTTCGAAGTGGACATCGTCGCTCGCGGCAGATGGGGACAGGCCGGCAGCGTCCGAATGAGCGCGCTTCTCGAGAAGGCGGCGGTCCGGATCGAACCTTTCGATGAAGGACAGAGGCGAGTGGCGGCCGAAGCCTACTCCCGCTACGGCCGCGGCTCCGGCCATCCCGCCCGCCTGAACTTCGGCGACTGCTTCTCGTATGCGCTCGCGCGCGCGCTCGACGCGCCGCTGCTCTTCAAGGGCGACGACTTCATCCATACCGATGTCCGCTCCGCCCTCGCGAGCCCGCCATGACCCTTGCCGACAAGCGCATCCTTCTCATCATCGGCGGCGGCATCGCGGCCTACAAGGGGCTCGACCTCATCCGGCGCCTGCGCGAGCGGGGGGCGAAGGTGACACCGGTGATGACGCGGGCGGCGGCCGAGTTCGTGACGCCCCTGTCGGTCGGCGTGCTGGCCGGCACCAAGGTCTACGGCGAGCTGTTCGATCGCGACGACGAGCAGGACGTCGGCCATATCCGCCTCGCGCGCGGTGCCGACCTCGTGATCCTCGCACCGGCGAGCGCGACGCGCATGGGCAAGATGGCGGCCGGGATCGGGGACGATCTCGCCGGCGCGATCCTGCTCGCGACCCGCGCGCCGGTGCTGCTGGCACCCGCCATGAACCCGGCCATGTGGACCCATCCTGCGACCCGGCGGAGCCTTGAGACGCTGAAAGGCGACGGCCTCCATTTCGTTGGGCCGAACCGCGGCGAGATGGCCGAGAGCGGCGAGAGCGGTGAGGGGCGAATAGCCGAGCCGCTGGAGATCGTGGCCGCCGCCGAGGCGATCCTCGGGACCGGTGCTGGACCGCTCGCCGGCCGGCACATCCTCGTGACCTCCGGCCCCACCCACGAGCCGATCGATCCCGTCCGCTACATCGCCAACCGCTCGTCCGGGCGGCAGGGACATGCGATCGCGGCGAGCCTTGCGCGGCTCGGCGCGCGCGTGACGCTGGTGTCGGGGCCCGTGGCGCTCGCCGATCCGCCGGATGTGTCGACCGTCCATGTCGAGACGGCGCGCGAGATGCTGGCGGCGGTCGAGGCGGCGCTCCCGGCCGATGCCGCGGTGTTCGTGGCGGCCGTCGCCGACTGGCGCATGGAGGGCGACGCCGCCCACAAGATCAAGAAGGGCCCTGAAGGGCCACCGTCGCTGCATCTCGTCGAGAACCCCGACATCCTGCGCACGGTCGGCATCGGGCCGCGTCGTCCGGCGCTGGTCGTCGGGTTTGCCGCCGAAACGCGCGATCTCCTCGAAAACGCCGCTGCCAAGCTCGAGCGCAAGGGCGCCGACCTCATCGTCGCCAACGACGTGTCCGGCGACGTCATGGGTGGCGAGGCGAACACGGTGCGGCTCGTCTCGCGCGACGGCGTCGAGGAATGGCCGAGGATGCCGAAGGGGGCGGTCGCCGACCGGCTGGCGCTGGACATCGCGCGGCGATTGGCGGAAACCGGCAGACCATGAGCACCACGCGACCCCGGATCGGCATCCGCCGCCTGCCCCACGCCGAAGGCCTCGACCTGCCCGCCTACCAGTCGGCGGGCGCGGCCGGCGCCGACATCCGCGCCGCGCTGGCCGAGCCCCTGGTGCTGGAGCCGCAGGGTCGCGCCCTGGTGCCGACGGGCCTCGTAATGGACATTCCGGACGGCTGGGAGGTGCAGGTGCGCCCACGCTCCGGGCTCGCCGCGCGCCACGGCGTCACCGTCCTCAACAGCCCCGGCACGGTCGACTGCGATTACCGGGGCGAGGTGATGGCGATCCTTGTCAATCTCGGGGCCGAGCCCTTCACCATCACGCGCGGCGAGCGCATCGCGCAGATCGTGGTCGCCCCGGTGGTGCAGGCCGGGTTCGACGTGGTGGAAACGGTGTCGGCTTCGGCGCGCGGGGCCGGCGGCTTCGGATCGACAGGGAGGTAGGGTGCGATGACGCTGGCCGGATTTCTCGCCTATGCCCTGGCGCTCGGCATCGCGGCAGCAGTGCCCGGTCCCGGCGTCGTCGCGCTGGTGGCGAGGGCGCTCGGCGCCGGCTTTCGCCATGGCATGGCCTTTGCCGCCGGTCTTGTGATCGGCGATCTCGTCTACTTGTCGGCGGCGGTGTTCGGACTGGCGCTCGTGGCCGACATGCTGGGAAGCCTCTTCGTCCTCGTGCGCTACGGGGGCGCGGCCTATCTCCTGTGGCTCGCCTGGCGCCTGTGGCGCTCGGCCGGCGATGGGACGCAGGTGTCCGCGCTGACCGACGAGCGCGCCTCTCGAAGCTTTCTGGCCGGTCTCGTGGTGACGCTCGGAAACCCGAAGACGATCGTCTTCTACCTCGCCCTCGTGCCGACGCTGGTGGACCTCCGGCACGTCACCGTGTCCGACTATCTCGTGCTGGCGCTCATGACGACCGCGGTGCTCGTCATGGTGATGACGCCCTATGCGGCGCTCGCCGCGCGGGCGCGCGGCTTCCTGCGCCGGCCCGCCATGCTGGCGCGGCTGAACCGCAGCGCCGCCCTGTTTCTGGCCGGGGCCGCGGTCTGGACGCTCGCGCGCCGGGCCTGACCGGCCGGCGATCAGCGTGCCGCGATGCGGCGTGCGTCCTTCGCCTCGCGCAGATGCCGCTCCACCGGCTTGCCCTCGATCGTGGCCCCACGCGCCAGCGCGCCGAGACGCGTGAGCTCCACGCGGTTCCGGCCGGTCCGCTTCGCCTGGTAGAGGTTGGCGTCCGCCATCTTGTAGAGCGCCTGGAAGGCGACAGGGCCGCGAAACGCAACACCCCCGGCCGAGACTGACAGGCGCGTGCGCCGGTCGGCCGGGCCGACCTCCAGCCGTTCGATCGCACGGCGCAGGCGCTCGGCGACGATCCGCGCCTCCTCCAGCCCCGCGTCCCGCAGGAGGATCGCGAACTCCTCCCCGCCGAGCCGCCCGACGAGATCGTCCTGGCGCACCGAGCGGCGCAGCGTGGCGGCGATCGCCGTCAGCGCTTCGTCGCCGACATGGTGCCCGAGCCGGTCGTTGATCTTCTTGAAGTGGTCGGCATCGATGATCAGCAGCGTATGGTGGACGGCGTCGCGCGCACGCCGCCGGCCGGTCGCGCCGATCTCGGCCTCGGCCGCGCGCTTGAAGGCCGTGCGGTTGAGGACCTGCGTCAGCCCGTCGCGCGTCGCGGCAAGGTGCAGCCGCTCGTTCTGTCGGCGCAGGCCCGCGATGCGCGCGGCGGCATAGATCTGCAGCGGCAGGGCGCAGCCGAAGAGCGCAAGCAGGCAGAACAGGAGCGTCGAGCGCGTGGCCGGCAGGCCGAACCCGTCGAAGGCGTAGAAGGCGGCGATCACCATGATCGCGCCCATGGTCAGCGTGAGGCCGAGAAGCTCCATCGAGAAGCGGACGAGATCGTCGATCGAGGTCTGTCGCATGGCATGCCCTAGCAGCGGTCTTGGCCCCTAGCCTAACGCCTTCGCCTTGCAGGGGCGTGAAGCCGGCGCGTCGAATTGAATCGAAGCGATTTCAAGCCGTTGTTATCCCGTGGGCGAAGATCATTCCTCGACGTGCGGCGGCCGGGGCACAATATTGCCCGCGAGGGCCGGATGCGCGGGTGGGGCAGGCTGTGTCGCGCGCGCGGATCGTCCTACACTGCCCCCGAATGCGCACAGGGCGCAGGGCGACTTGAGAAAAGGACGCGCATCCCATGGACAATCCGACGAGCGAGAGCACCGCGCGCACCCATGGCCGGGGCCGGGTCTACGATTCCATCCTCGACACGATCGGCGACACGCCGCTGGTGCGTCTCGACAAGCTGGCGCGCGAGAAGGGCGTGAAGGCGCATCTCGTCGCCAAGCTCGAGTTCTTCAATCCGATCGCGTCCGTGAAGGACCGCATCGGCGTCGCCATGCTGGAGGCGCTGGAGGCGGCCGGCACCATCCAGCCCGGCCGCAACACCCTGATCGAGCCGACCTCGGGCAACACGGGCATCGCGCTGGCCTTCGCGGCCGCCGCCAAGGGCTACCAGCTGATCCTGACCATGCCCGACACGATGTCGATCGAGCGCCGCAAGATGCTGCGCCTGCTCGGTGCCGAGCTCGTCCTCACCGAGGGCGCGCGCGGCATGAAGGGCGCGATCGCCAAGGCCGAGGAACTGAAGGCCGAGATTCCGAACGCGGTGATCCCGCAGCAGTTCGAGAACCCCGCCAACCCGCAGATCCATCGCGTCACGACCGCCGAGGAGATCTGGAACGACACGGCGGGCAACGTCGACATCTTCGTCTCCGGCATCGGCACGGGCGGCACGATCACCGGCACGGGGCAGGTCCTGAAGAGCCGCAAGCCCGGCCTGCAGGTGGTGGCCGTCGAGCCCGAGGCGTCGCCCGTCCTGTCGGGCGGCTCGCCGGGGCCGCACAAGATCCAGGGCATCGGCGCGGGCTTCGCGCCGCCGATCCTCGACCGCGAGATCTACGACGAGGTCGTGACCATCTCCAACGAGGACTCGTTCGAGACCGCGCGGCTCGTGGCGCGTCTGGAAGGCGTGCCGGTCGGCATTTCGTCGGGGGCGGCGCTCGCCGCCGCGATCCGGGTCGGCCAGCGAGAGGAGAACGCCGGCAAGACGATCGTCGTGATCATCCCGTCCTTCGCCGAGCGATACCTCTCGACCGCGCTGTTCGAAGGGCTCGTCGACGAGGCCGAGCCGAAGGAGCCGCCGCGCGGCACGCCGTCGATCTGATGTCCGATGCAACGAATTGACGGAAAGGGCTGCCGTCGGGCGGCCCTTTCCTTTTTGGCCGTGCGTCCTTTCTAGGGATGGGTGCTTCGGGAGGGAGCGCGCCCGCTGCGACCCAGCCGAAATGGACCGACCGGAATGCCCATCCAGGAAACGCTCGAGACCTCGCACACCTTCCTGGCGCGCCTCGCCTCCGAGGCCGCCGCCTTCCTGCCCAATCTCATCGCCGCGATCCTGATCCTTGCGGTCGGCTTCTTTCTCGCCGGGCGGCTCGCCAATCTCGTCACCCGCGCCTTCGGCGTGTCGGCCAAGATCGACCAGACCGTGCGCGAGCCGCTCGTGGCGATCGTGCGCTATGTCGTCATCATCCTGACGCTGATCATCGCGCTGGGGCAGGTCGGGGTGCAGATGACCTCGCTGCTCGCGGTGCTGGGCGCCGCGGGCCTTGCCGTCGGCCTAGCCCTCCAGGGAACGCTCACCAACATCGCGGCCGGCATCATGCTCCTGTGGCTGCGCCCGTTCCGTGTCGGCGACTATATCGAGACGCAGACCTTCGCGGGGCGCGTCCACGAGATCGGCCTGTTCGTCTCGCATCTCGAGACCTTCGACGGCCTCTTCGTGTTCGCCCCGAATTCGACGCTCTGGAACGTCTGGATGCGCAACCATTCGCGCGCCGCCTCGCGGCTCCTCGCCTGGGCGGTGACCGTGCCGCGCGACATGCCGTTCGAGGCGGCGCGCCAGGTGCTGATCGAGGCGTGGCAACAGGAGGGCGCGGACGGACGGCTGAGCGAGCCCGTCGCCTTTCTCGACCAGCTGACGGTGGATGCGCAGATCCTGGTGCTGCGCGGGCGCGTTACGGAAGGCGAGACGGCCACCGCCCAGCGGCGCATCGCCGAGGCGATCCGCACCCGGTTTCTCGAGCGGTTCGGCGAAGGGCAGGAGCCGAGGGCGATCCAGCGCATCGTGCCGGCCGACAACGATCCCTCGCGCTATCTCGGGCAGGACGAGGCGCCGGCCGCCAATTCCACGCTCGTCAACGACCGGCCGGAAGCGCCGAGCCAAGGCGTCGTCACCACCGCGAAGGGGTGAAGGCGGAGGATCAAACGAAAAGGGCGGCGGATCCTGCGATCCGCCGCCCCTTTTTCCATTCGATCGATCAGGCTTCAGGCCCCGCGGGACGGAGCGCCCGGACGGACGGCCTTCTTCGGCGCCGGCAGCAGACCCTCGCGCTGGGCCTGCTTGCGAGCGGCCTTGCGGGTGCGGCGGATGGCATCCTGCTTCTCGCGAACGCGACGCTCGGACGGCTTCTCGTAAGCCCGGCGCTCCTTCATTTCGCGGAAGACGCCCTCACGCTGGAGCTTCTTCTTCAGAGCGCGCAGCGCCTGTTCCACATTGTTGTCGCGAACGTCGACCTTCATGGGCATCCTTTCGATACGGGCCGGGGTGCGAGACCCCGTGGGTTGATGTCCGGGCTGGCCCGGCGGTTCTACATTCATTCGTCCGTCGGCGGCGGAGCCGAAAGGCTCGGGGCTCTTCCCCGAAAGGAGAAGCCACGTCCGTCGCGGTCGGCAGGCAAACGATCGCGTGTCAATGGCCCCTTTCGCCGCCAAAATCAAGGTCCACCCGCACGGCGATCATCGATTGCGCCGCGTCAAAGCGACTTTCGACGCCGCGTCACCCGCATCGGTAGTCCGCCGCGCGGCTGCACGGTGATCTTCTGCACGGGGTGGGGCGGCCGGGCGCCGACGTATTCGAAGCGCAACGTCCGCATCAGGCAGGCGAGCGCGATCACGCCTTCCTGAAGGGCGAACGAGGCGCCGATGCACACGCGCGGGCCGACGCCGAAGGGAATGTACTGGTAGCGGTCGATCCGCCCGCGATTCTCCGGCGCGAAGCGGTCGGGGAGGAAATGGCCGGGCCGCTCCCACAGCGCCTCGTGCCGGTGGACGAGCCAGGGCATCACGAGGAGGGAGGCGCCGGCCGGCACCTCCATGCCCGCCACCGTGTCGGCCTCGATCGCCATGCGATTGAGCGAGGGCGCGGGCGGATAGAGGCGCATGGCCTCCTCCAGCGCGGCGCGCGTCCGGGGCAGGGCGTCGGCCCATTCGCGCGGATCGGGCAGGCCCGGCAACTGCTCGTCGAGCTCCCGCTCGACCTTGTCGCGCTCGATGGGCGCGCTGGCGAGGAGGTAGAGCGTCCAGCCGAGCGCGCGCGCCGTGGTCTCGTGGCCCGCCCCGATGAATGTGATGATGTTGTCCTCGACCTCGGAGGCCGACAGGCCTTCGGTCTGAAGCAGAAGCGTCAGGAGATCGCGCGGCGCGGATGTCGGATCGGCGGCGATCAGGGCGCGGCGGCGCTCGGCCGTCTCGGTGATCAGGCGCCGGAAATAGGTCGTCGAGCGGTGGCCGAGGAGGCGGCCGACCCGCGGCAGGAAGGCCGGCGCGTCGAGAAGGTCGAGCGGGTCGATCCGTCCCATCCGGTGGAGGAAGTCGTCCATCGCGCGCGCGAACTCGGCCGGCTCGCCGGCGATCGCGTCGGTGAAGAGGGTCGCCTGCAGGATGTCGTAGGTGAGAAGCGTCATCTCGTTCGCGACGTCGCGCGGCGCATCCGCTTCGCTTTGCTCGAGCGCTTCGGCGAAGGCCTGCGAGCGCGTGGCCATGATGGCGGCGAGCCCGCCGACATTGCGCGGCGTGAAGACCGGCGCCATCGCCCGGCGCGTGCGGCGCCAGAGCTCGCCCTCGGCGGTAAGAAGCCCGTCGCGCAGCATCGGCCGCAGCACGCGCTGGCGCAGCGGCTGCATGGCATAGTTCGCCGCGTTGTCGACGAGGCAGTGCCGGATCGTGGCCGGGTCGTTGACGATGACGGTGGGCACGCGCAGCCAGTCGTTGCGCAGGACCCTCTCGCGATAGGCCCGCTCGCCCCAGATCTCGATCGGGTTGCGCATCGCCGTCCAGATGAAGGCGGGCGTCGAGAGCGGTCGCGGCTGGGGGCGCGGGGCGGGCGCGAGGAAGGGGTCGGAAAGCGCGGACATCAGGACGATGCTTCGGTGGATCGGAAGGGCTGAGATGGGAACCCTGCGGTGTCGATGTAAGGCCGCCGGGATCAGCGAAAGCGCTGAAAAGCTTGGATTCGGGGGCGGAAACCATTATATCCAGAAGGCCCCGACGGGCACGACTGCAGGGCGGGCGGAGCCTTTTTCGGCTCCCTTCCGCGTCACCACAGGAACATCATGTCAGAAGCCTTCGAGACGAACCCCGGCGTGCCCGCGGAGTACGGCGCCGATTCCATCAAGGTGCTGAAGGGTCTCGATGCGGTCCGCAAGCGTCCCGGCATGTATATCGGCGACACGGACGACGGGTCCGGCCTCCACCACATGGTCTACGAGGTGGTCGACAACGCGATCGACGAGGCGCTCGCCGGCCACGCGACGCTCGTCACCGTCACGCTCAACGCCGACGGTTCCTGCACCGTGACCGACAACGGTCGCGGCATTCCGACCGACATCCATTCCTCCGAAGGCGTCTCGGCGGCCGAGGTCATCATGACCCAGCTCCACGCCGGCGGTAAGTTCGACCAGAACTCCTACAAGGTCTCGGGCGGTCTTCACGGCGTTGGCGTCTCGGTCGTCAACGCGCTGTCGGTGTGGCTGAAGATGAAGATCCGCCGCAAGGGCAAGATCCACGAGATGAGCTTCACCCACGGCGTCGCCGATGCGCCGCTGGAGGTGACGGGCGAGGCGGGCGACGAGACGGGCACCGCGATCACCTTCCTGCCCTCGACCGACACCTTCAAGGGCGTGACGACCTTCGACTACGGCACGCTGGAGCACCGCCTGCGCGAGCTCGCCTTCCTGAACTCGGGCGTGCGCATCGTGCTCGCCGACAAGCGCCATGCCGACGAGAAGCGCAACGAGCTGTTCTACGAGGGCGGCCTCGAGGCCTTCGTGCGATACCTCGACCGCGCCCGCAAGCCGCTGATCGCCGAGCCGATCACCGTGAAGACCGAGCGCGACGGCATCACGGTGGAAGCCGCGCTCTGGTGGAACGACAGCTACCAGGACAACGTCCTGTGCTTCACCAACAACATTCCCCAGCGCGACGGCGGCACGCACATGGCGGGCTTTCGCGGCGCCCTGACCCGGCAGGTCATCGGCTATGCCGAAAGCTCCGGCCAGCTCAAGAAGGAGAAGGTGCAGCCGACCGGCGACGATTGCCGCGAGGGGCTGACCTGCGTCCTCTCGGTCAAGGTGCCCGATCCGAAGTTCTCGTCCCAGACCAAGGGCAAGCTCGTCTCGTCCGAGGTGCGGCCCGTGGTGGAAAGCGCGATGAACGAGGCGCTCGGCTCTTGGTTCGAGGAACACCCGTCCGATGCGCGCACCGTGGTCGGCAAGATGGTCCAGGCGGCCGCCGCTCGCGAGGCTGCGCGCAAGGCGCGCGAGACCGTGCGCAAGGACGTGATGAGCGTCTCGACCCTGCCCGGCAAGCTCGCCGACTGCCAGGAGAAGGATCCGGCGAAGAGCGAGATCTTCATCGTCGAGGGCGATTCGGCCGGCGGCTCGGCCAAGGGCGCGCGTTCGCGCCAGAACCAGGCCATCCTGCCGCTTCGCGGCAAGATCCTCAATGTCGAGCGCGTGCGCTTCGACCGGATGATCTCGTCGGACCAGATCGGCACGCTGATCACCGCGCTCGGGACCGGCATCGGCACCTTCGAGGGCTCGACCTACGGGTTCGATGCCGACAAGCTGCGCTACCACAAGATCATCATCATGACGGACGCCGACGTCGACGGCGCTCACATCCGCACGCTGCTCCTCACCTTCTTCTTCCGGCAGATGCCCGAGCTCATCGAGCGCGGCTACGTCTACATCGCCCAGCCGCCGCTCTATAAGGTGACGCGCGGCAAGCAGAGCCAGTACCTGAAGAACGAGAAGGCGCTCGAGAACTACCTGATCGACGGCGGCCTCGAGGACGCCGTCCTGACGCTCGCCAGCGGTGAGGCGCGCCGGGGCCGCGATCTGCGTGCGGCGGTGGACGACGCGCTTCAGGTGCGCCAGATCCTCAACGTCCTTCATTCCCGCTATGCGCGGCCCGTGGTCGAGCAGGCGGCGATCGCCGGCGCGCTCAGCCCCTCGGTCGCCGAGAACCGCGGCGAGGCCGAAGTGATGGCCGACCGGATTGCCAAGGCGCTCGATGCCGTCGCCGAGGAGACCGAACGCGGCTGGATCGGCGAGGCGGACGGCGAGGGCGGCTACCGCTTCCAGCGCACCGTGCGCGGCGTGCTCGAGGTGCAGGCGCTGGATGCCGGCCTCGTCCAGTCGGCCGACGCGATCGCGCTGCATCGCCTGGCGGGCCGTCTCGGCGAGATCTACGAGACGCCGCCGGTCCTGAAGCGCAAGGAGACCGAGCGCGCCCTGACGGGGCCGCTCGACCTTCTCAACGCCGTCTTCGAGGTCGGCCGCAAGGGCCTGTCCCTCCAGCGCTACAAGGGCCTCGGCGAGATGGACCCCGAGCAGCTGTGGGAGACGACCCTCGACCCCGAGGTCCGTTCTCTCCTCCAGGTCAAGATCGCCGACGCCACCGACGCCGACCAGCTCTTCTCCCGCCTGATGGGCGACGAGGTCGAGCCGCGCCGCGAGTTCATCCAAGAAAACGCGCTGCAGGTCGCAAACCTCGACATCTGACGGGCGGTCGGTGCCGTGAAGTTCGGCGGAGTGGGACGTCCTTTAACTCCGTCGGACGCCGGGAGAAGACGCTCCAGGGCATTCGCGAGCGGTTTTGCGAATGGCTCGGCGGATCGGACGGCAACCATCCGCCAGCGATGGCGGGGATCTGCGTCCTGGCTTTTCCTTGACAGGTGTCGCCTACCCCATAAATCCCGCATTCACCCCCATAAAGCCCGCAGAGCACCCCCATAAATCCCGCATTTGCGCGTTTTCGACCGCCAAACACCCATAAATCCCGCATTTTGCTCTGCGGGATTTATGGGTAAAAGGCACGCAAGAGCGCTTGGAATGGATCGACCGAGAGCCGAACTCCCGGGATTTTTCGACGAGGAACCAGCCAAAAGCCGTCTGCGGATGCGGGTGGGGACACCTCAACCGTTCGCGGTCGGCGGCCCCTTATACGAACAGTGGCGGTGCGGTGGGGGACAGCTACGGTGATCGGCCGACGCAAGCTGGAGGCTGCCGCCAAGCACTCAGCCGCGTCCGCATTCACGATCCTAATGGCCAGC
Source organism: Aureimonas phyllosphaerae (assembly GCF_900113065.1). Lineage (GTDB taxonomy): Bacteria > Pseudomonadota > Alphaproteobacteria > Rhizobiales > Rhizobiaceae > Aureimonas > Aureimonas phyllosphaerae. Next base: position 11,145 of record NZ_FOOA01000010.1, on the reverse strand, counting down.
GCCGACAGCCTGCGTTCCGTCCAGACCTCGTCAGGGGCCGACGAACCGAATGCTCACCGTCCGCACCTCCGGGCCCTCCGGGAGCCGAAGCCGGACCGCGTTGCACCGCCTTCTTTCTTCCAGCCGCTCGATCTCCACGAGTTCGGCGCGCGCCTTCAGTTCCGCCCCCATGCATGGCCAATCTGGCATCTCGTCGGATTGGGACAGCCCCCATTCGTCGAGGTCGCTCAGGAAGCGCGGGTCGTTCTCGGTCAGGTCGATCTCGACGCTCGATGCCTCCTCCTTGGTGCCGCGGACCCATCCTAGGGTGACCGGGTTCAGGATCTCCAGGAACGCGACGGACCAGTCCTCCCGATCGAACACCCATCGGATTTCGGACCAGGTCGGCCGGTCGTCGAAGAAGTGCTGCCACTTGCCGACGGAAACGTAGCGACCCTCAACGTCGCTCTCTTCCACCTCGAGGGGCAACTCTACCTCGGGCGGAACTTTCGAGGACCCAATGAACGGGATGACGACCATCAGCGTACGAACTCCCAACGGCCGTCGTCACGCAAGTCGTGGACCGCGTGCGCCCAAGCGGGAAACGTGTCGCTCATCGTAACGCCAGGGCACTCGTCGCGGTCGAGCAGCCCGGGGTGATCCCGTAGCAGCTTCCGCTCGAAATCCTTCCCTTCGGCCACCGTGCCCAGAACCCAGGGGCCGTCTTCGACCTCGTGCAGATTGAGCCAGATGATCGCCTTCTTGTCGCGGTCCAGCACCCACCTGACGGGGGTATCCGGGCCGATGCCAACGAGATCGCACCTCCAGTCATTGCCGAAGGCGAACCAAGCGCGTTGGCCACCGTCATCGGCATGGCGGCTGGATCCTTCAGCGCCGTTGCGAGTCCTTTCGGCCATTCCTTGTACCTCCTCCTGAGCGCTTCTCAGTGCGACATCAAAACGGTCCCCCGGATCGGATGAGCCCGCAAGCCCCAGCTGACGCGATCGGACTTCGAAACCGTTCCTCCGACCGCGCTCGCGTCCGGATCGGCCGCCTCTGCTTAAACCTTCCGATGCGAGCGCTCGACCGGACGAAGAGGCGATGCGTATCCCGCAGCCAACGCCTCCATGCCCCGGAACACGACGAGTGGGCGGCGCTCCGTTTCTTCAGGACCGTTCACGTTTCGTCCACCCGCTTGCGCTCCCGATTTTTTGCCATCAGCATTTTTCGGCGGTCCCGATCGACCGTCGGAAACGGACCGAGGAACGCCCCATGGCAGACAAGATCGAAACGATCGACGAACTCCGCGACGCGCTCGCCGCCGCACTGAAAGCGGGGAATTTCAACGTGCACTACGAGGTCCGGCACGTGCACAAAAAGTTCGATCTCGCGGCGTCGATCTCAAATCTCGATATCCACAATGCGATCGGCGCCGTGCTGCGTTCGGGCGACAAGCCGGAGGTCGTCTTCATCCTGGGCGGCGGGCAGGTGTTGGGGCAGATCCACGTGCCGGCGGATGGCGACCTTGCCATCGAAGACGAGCTCTGGAAGGTGGCAGGCGACGCGTCCGTCCTCCATGGCGGGAAGGTCTGGCTGACGCCGGCGCCGTCCAGCGCCTACGGCTTCGGCATCCTCGAGGCGTTCCGAATGCCTCCGGGGTATTACGGACCGAACGACTGGCCGCTGATCGAACGCTTCGGCGTCGAGTGCGGCAAGTTCCAGCAGTCCCGTGAACGGGTGGCGGCTTGACGCGCGAGACGGCATGCGAGCCGGTCGGCAGGAGCGATCGGTCGGATGAAGAGATCGACGCCCTCCAACGGCTGGGCGACATGCTGCGCGAGAGGGGATGGCGGCCATCCGAAGCGCAGGTTTGCGAACTCGCGCGGATGCTGGCCGACCGCATGCCGACGGCATCCCGTTCGGTCCGCAAGGTATAAGGACTGAACGCCTAGCGTTGCCGCTCTCGATCGACAGCGCGGAACTCGTAGGCGTTGCCTGGCTCGGAAAACATTTCCGATCGACGGCACCCTTCGCCGGACGGCTGAATCCTTTGGCCACGGCTGATCACGGGAAGATGACGCTCAGCCTGCCTGGCATGCGCGCCATCCCTGTATGGAGGGCAATCTCCCAACCGGCGGTCGAGGCAACAAGCTCCCGACGGGGGCAAACGACCGCCTCCATCGATCAGCCCGGAAAAAATTCCTGTCCACATACTTGCGCCCGCCTCCGACCCGGGGAACCATTTTTGCAGTGATCGAAGTCGCAAGGAGCCTCACGTGCCGAACAGACGAACGCGCCTGCACCAGCTGACGTTGGATGAGGAGACGAGGGAAGCCATGTTCGCGGCCAGGGGCGCCTACTTGGCGGCAGGGCGCGAGGACCCCTGGGTCGGGGTGGCGAGGATCCTGGAGGAACGGCTGGGCCTCGACCTCGCCGATCCCGCGAACGCGGACGTCGCCATCATCGTCAACGACGAGGACTTCACCTTCCTCGCGCCGGATCCGGAAACCGGAACCTTCACGACGATTTCGTCCCTGCTCGCAGTCTACGAAAACGTGCCGCGTGACTGGGCCACGTGGACCGGCGAGATCCCGTCCCGCTTGGCCATGCTCATGTGGATGATCGGGAACCTGATGAGATCCATCGGCTGGAAAGAGCGCTTCCCGAGACCCATGGCGGCTTAGCCGTCAAGGCGTCCCGTCTTGGCGGGACCGCCGCATCGGACCGCCCGGTCAGTGAGCGTCCGACCAAAACGGCATCGCAGTCCAATCGCTCGGCCGCGCGCGGCCATTCGAAACCCAATTGGCCTTCCGCGACGAAGAGCGGACCGTCCGCTTCGGATCAAATGTTCTCGAACCGTCATCGGTTCGAGGCGGGAAAGGCGTGAAGTGAACCATGAACGCAGGGGAGGGGAAGTTGGCAGAGGATCGGGTCCGCATTCCGACGAGGAGGGTTGCCGTTCGGCGCCGCGCTGTCGTCGATGACGGCTTGCCAAGGCAGGCGCGACAGGAACTCGCACGGAAGAAACCGGAGAACCGCGTGACGGGCACGATCGACACGGCGGCGGAGCTACGCCGGGCGCTTTGCAAGATGGTGAGGAACCGTCCCTTGGACATACGCGGACTCGCCAACCTCGAAGAGAAGCGTTCGCTGTCAGACGAGATGCGCATCAGCGACTCGATGCCGTACTTTGCGATCAGGCAGGTCGTCGACGAGACGCTGCGGTCCGACCGCAACCCGGAAGTCGTCTTCACGTTGGCCGGCGGTCTGGTCCTGACACAGGTCTTCGTACCGATGAATGCCCCTTTCGGGCTCGACGACGAACTGTGGCGTGTCGCCAAGAACCTGTCGAAGGTCTACGGCGGTAGCGTCGATGTCGAACCCGCGCCTGCGGCGGCGTCCGGCTATGGCATTCTCACGGCGTACAGGATGCCTTCGTTCGTCTACCTTCCAGGGGACGGGCCGCTCGTCCAGCGGTTCGGCGTCGAATGCGGAAGGTATCGGCAGTCCTGCGGAGCGATGGCCGCCTGACACGCTAAGCGACAAGCGAACCTGCCGTGACGATCCATCGATCCGATGTCTTGGCAGCCGCGCCGAACATTCGAGCGGTATCCTGACCGAGAACAGGTGGCGGCGGCCGGTCACGCAGGGTCCCAAATTCATTCGGACGCTGACCAACCGCGCCCGCTGACCGCCGTGCGCCCACCCCCGACCTCGGAACATTTTGACCCGTTACCAGCGTGAGGAACACCAAATGACGAACGCACACCGCAGCCGCAGCCACATCCTCCTGATCGGCGACGAGACCATGAAGGAGATGTTCGAGGTCAAGGGCGTCTACTCGGCCGACGAGGGAGCGGACCCCTGGGTCGGCGTGGCAAGGATCCTGGAGGATCGGCTCGACGTCGACCTGACCGATCCGGCGAACGCCGACCTCCGCATCCGGATCAACAACGAGGACTTCAGCTACCTCGCGCCCCATCCCGCGAGCGGGACGTACACGACCATCTCGTCGCTGCTGACGATTTACGAGAACAAGCTGGCGGGCTTCGACGAGCTGAGCGACGAGGTCCAGTACCGATACGGGATGCTGATAGGCTCGATCGGCAACCTCATGTTCTCGCTGTTCGATGCCGAGCAGGAGCGGAAGGCGCTTGCGGCATAGGGGGCTGGCTCTAAGCGTTCCCCGCTCGCGGCTGCGGGGCGTAGGCTCGGCCTGATCCGCGAGGCATCGGCTGCGACGTGATTGACTGCATGTGACGGACTGAGGCCCCCAGGCCGGAAAAGTTTTCTGGCGGCTTGCGGAAGCGGCGAGACCGGGGAGCCCTTTGTCGACGCGTTGTGCGGCACAGGACGGAGAGAAGGCATGACTGAGATCGAGCACGAGGATGAGGTCTGGTTCGCTATAGAGGCGCTCCAGCAGGCCGACCGCGACATGGTCGCGTTCGAGCTGGACGAGGGCGATGGCGAGGACACGTTCCTCGGCGAAGGATCCACATACGAACGCATCAAGGCCCGTGTCGACGCCGCCATCGCCGCCATCGAGGACGAGGGGCTGAACCGGGAGACCGCGGCTAAGGGCACGCTCGCGCTGCTCGAGTCGATCCTGCTCACGACGTACGCGGAGCACATGGGCATGATCGAGGCTGCGGTCCGGATGACGAACGCGGCCGAAGCCCGGGCGAACGGCTAGCGCTCTCGCCGATCGACGAAACCGGACGCGAACAGGATCACCTCCATGGCCGGGCAAACCAAGACGCCTCGCAATCCATTAGGAGGGATCATGACGATGTTCCACGGCATCGCCGACGATGCCCAGGCCACGCGTCCGGCGCCGATGGCGGAGCTGACGGTCGGCGCCTTCGCCATGGAGCTGCGCGCCACCGCCCCTGCGGTAGGCCAAGCCTCCGACGGCTGGGTCGGGCGGCCTGTCGCGGTCCTGGTGATCTGCCGCCGCACACTCATGGTCGCCGGCGTCCACCTCGCACAGGACGGCGTCAGCTACGGCGACGTGCTGCGATGCCTCGCCGACGCCTTCCTGCCCCGGGACGCAGCGGAGTTCGGCGCGGCTGGGTACTGGCCCTGCGAAGGCGTGGCGGACCGTGTCTTCGTCCATGCAAGGCATGACCTAGTACCGGCGCCTGTCCGTCTCTTTCGACAGGCGCTCGGCATCGAGATCGTGCGGCACGAGGATTACGAGCCCATGGTCGGTGACCTCGCAGACCGCTGGTCGCAGGAGACGGGGATCGGTGTCGACCCTGTGCAAGAGGGTCGATCCGCGATCACGCACATGCTCGCGGGCCGTCTGCCCGATGGGGAAGAGGTTCCGCTGGGGGACGTCGAAAGACGGCTGCGCCGCTGGATCGTCGACCGTTACAACGCCGTCCCCATTCCCGGGATCGAGCGCTCACCCCTCGACCTTTGGCATGAGGCCGCAGTCGGCTTCGTTCCGCGGTTCGTGCCTGCCGATGCGCCGGGTGGCCTCTTTCGTGCTGACAGGTTTCGCGCGATCGGCCCACGCGGCGTGTCCTGGGGTGGGCGTACCTATTGGAGCGAGGCGGTCCCGGAGCTGGTTGAGAGTTGGGGTGAAACGCGGACCTATGAGGTTCGCAGCGACCCGACGGACATCACGAGCGTCGAGATCTGCACGCCGGAGCGCAAGTGGGTGCGCTTGAGCGCCCGGTGGGTCTGAGCAGCAAAGGGATCTGCCGATTGGTGGGGAGCGAATGAGAGGCGAAGGAGGACCACATCGCGGCCAGCCGTCGCGACGATACGTTCGGCAGCATAGCCCGCATATCTACCAGCAAGCATGCTGCTACCGACTACAAGCAGACATGGAAATGTGCGGCAAAGATTTGCCAATCGCTATCCCGAAGCTCATTTTGCTCAGATATCCATAGGCTGCGTAGCCTGCCCAAATGGCTATCGAGTTTCGCACCCTTCCCAGTAATCGCTCGCCCGCTCCCACATTGACAAGAGAGAACACTTATCACTAAGTGGTCTGACCACGGACGGATCACCTGATGAGCAGTGACGTTTCCATCACGCGCGGCGACACCGACACCCTAAGCGGCTACGAGCGCGTCGTCTCGTTCCTGCGCGAGCAGCTTCTGTCGGGCCAGTTGAAGACCGGCGACTGCCTCCTGCCCGAGCGTGAGCTGTCGGCCCGGCTCAACGTCAGCCGCCCCATGCTGCGCGAAGCGCTTCGCGCCCTCGCGATGATCGGCGCCGTCGAGATCCGCCATGGCGTCGGCACGATCGTGAAGCGGCCGGACGTCTCGACCCTCGGCGAGTTCTTCTCCTTCGTGCTGGCGCAGCAGGCCGATGTCATCGACGACATCATGGAAGCGCGCATCGCGATCGAGCACCATGCCGTGCGTCTCGCCTGCCGCCGGGCGACGCAGCCCGATCTCGACCGGATCGCCGACGCCTTGAAGCTGATCGCCGAGACCATTCATCACGTCGAGGCGGGCGGCGCCGCCGACTTCTGCTTCCACGAGGCGATCGTACGTGCCGCCCATTCGCCGACGCTCGTCAGCATCTACGGCTCCCTCTCGGCTCTGATGATGCGCTCGCATCTCGACCGCCGTGAGCAGATCATGCGGATCGAGGGGATCGACGAGTTCCTGATCGACCACCACCGGCTCATCTTCTCCGCGATCGTCGATCGCGACGTACCGAAGGCCGACGACCTCCTCACCCGCCATTTCGAGATCGGTGCCGAGTTCCGGCGCCGGGCGACCATGCTCGAGACCGCACACCGGATGGGGGAGCGCCGAGGCGCAGCCTCGCCTGCCGTCCCATCGAACGACCCGAACGCAAGGACCCATCCATGAAGATCGTCATCGGCAGCGACCACGCCGGCTTTCCGCTGAAGGCTCAGGTGATCGACCATCTGAGGGCCGGGGGGCACGAGATCGAGGACGTGGGAAGCTTCGATCCGAACCCCGTCGACTTCCCCGACATCGCCCGCCTCGTCTGCGACAAGGTGCGCGGCAAGGAGGCCGAGCGCGGCCTTCTCGTCTGCGGCACCGGCGTCGGCGCCGCGATCGCGGCCAACAAGATCCGCGGCATCCGCGCCGCCGTCTGCCACGACGTCCATTCGGCCCACCAGTCGGTGGAGCACGACGACGTCAATGTCATGTGCATCGGGGCCCAAATCGTCGGCCCTTGGCTCGCCAACGACCTCGTCGACGCCTTCTTCGCCGCCGAGTTCGACCGCAACGAGGACTTCGTGCGCCGCGTCGACAAGCTCGCCCAGCTCGAAACCGCGGACTGACCCATCGGACGACGGCTTCGGGAGGAGGTCAGGGATGAACGACACAGACGCGATGCGGGTCGGCTTCGTCGGCCTCGGCACGATGGGCCGCGAGATGGCGCGCATCCTGGTCGAGGCGGGGTATGCAGTCACCGCCCACGACATCGATCCGGCGGCCGTCGAAGCCCTAGCGACGATCGGGGCCCGGCCCGCGTTGAGCGTGGCGGATGTCGGCGCGAGCGCGGACGTCGTCGTCACCATGCTGCCCGATACCCCGCATGTCGAGGAGGTGGCCCTCGGCGTGGGCGGTCTCGTCGAGACGATGCGTCCGGGCACCGTCCTCGTCGACATGAGCACGATCTCGCCGGCCGCGACCCGCACCATGGCGGAACGTCTGGCCGCCTCCGGCATCTCCATGCTCGACGCGCCCGTATCGGGCGGCCCGATCGGTGCGAAGAACGCGACGCTCTCGATCATGGTGGGGGGCGACGCGGAGGCCTTCGAGCGTGTCCGGCCGGTCCTGTCCGCCATGGGCACGACGATTTCGCACGTGGGCGCCAGCGGCGCCGGCCAGACGGTGAAGCTCTGCAACCAGCTCGTCTGCGGCGTGAACCTTCAGGCCATCTGCGAGGCGCTGGCGCTCGGCCGCGCCTGCGGGGTCGATCTCGACCAGATGCGCGACGTGCTCCTAGGCGGCTCGGCCTCGTCCTGGATGCTCGACAAGCTCGGCCCCGCGATGATCGCGGGAGACGCCGGAGCGGGCTTTCGCATCGACCTGATGCTGAAGGACCTGCGCCTGACGCTCGAGATGGCGCAGGCGCGCTCGGTGCCGCTGCCTGCGACCTCGCTCGTCACCACGCAGTATCTCGAGGCCAAGGCGCATGGCGAGGGCGCCAACGGCAACCAGGCCCTGTTCCGCGTCTACGACCGAATGACCGGGCAGCGCGCCGCCGGCGCGCCGGACGGGCGGCCATGAGCCTCGATTTCACCGCCATCTTTGCCCGCTGGCAGATGCTGCAGGACGGTCTGCTCCTCACCATCCAGCTTGCGGCCGTGACGACGCTGACCGGATTTCTGATCGGCACAATCTGCGCGATCGCCCGCCGGTCAAGCCTGAGTTGGGCATCCAGGGCAGCGGGCATCTACATCGAGAGCATCCGCAATACGCCGTTCCTCGTGCAGATCTTCGTCGTCTATTTCGGGCTATCAAGCCTCGGCTTCTCGTTCTCCGCCGTTACCGTCGCGATCATCGCGCTGACCATCAATGTCGGCGCCTACACGGCCGAGATTATGCGCGCCGGCTTCGATTCCGTGCATCGAGGACAGTGGGAGGCGGCCGAGTGCCTTGGCCTGTCGAAGACCAAGGCCTACTGGCACGTCGCACTGCGCCCGGCGATGGAGCGCGTCTACCCCTCGCTCACCAGCCAGTTCATCCTCCTAATGCTGGCCTCTTCCGTCACCTCGCAGATCTCCGTCGAGGAGTTGACGGCCGCCGCCAACTTCATCCAGTCCGAGACCTACCGCCCCTTCGAGACCTTCCTTGTCGCCGCCGTCCTCTACCTCGCGCTGTCGCTCGTGATGCGCCTCGTCTTCTGGCTTTTCGGCCTCCTCATCTTTCCGCGGCTGCGACGCCTCGGAACGGCACTGTAGGGGGACGCGGCCATGAACACCGCCGTCAATCTCGGCCACCTCCAGTTCCTCCTCACCGGCGCCCTGTGGACGCTCGTCCTGTCGCTGATGGCCTTCGTCGGCGGAGCCGTCGTCGGCTTCCTCGTCGCGCTCGGCCGCACTGCGCCCTGGCGTGCCCTGCGGGTCGTCACCGGCGCCTACGTCACGGTGGTGCAGGGCACGCCGCTCCTCATCATCCTCTTCATCACCTATTTCGGTCTGCCGACGCTTGGCTATTCGATCTCACCGCTCTTGGCGGCCGGTCTGTCGCTGACGATCTATGTCGGCGCCTATCTCGGCGAGATCTGGCGCGGCTGCCTCCAGTCGGTGCCGAAAGCCCAGTGGGAAGCGGCCGAATGTCTGGCGCTTTCGAAGACCAGCCGGATGTTCCAGGTGATCCTGCCGCAGGCGATCCGCATCGCGACGCCGCCGACCGTCGGCTTCTGCGTTCAGATCATTAAGAACACCTCGCTCGCCTCCGTGGTCGGCTTCGTGGAACTCGCGCGCGCGGGGCAGCTGATCAACAACTCGATCTTCGAGCCCTTCCTGATCTACGTGATCGTCGCCGCTCTCTACTTCTGCCTCTGCTACCCGGTGTCGCTTCTCAGCCGCCGCCTGGAGCAGCGCGGCGCGGCGCGTCTTCGCACCCTCAAGGCGCTGTCGGCATGACCGCGGCTCCCACCCAGGATACAGCCATGCCCATCGTCGCCCTCAAGGACGTCAGGAAGAGCTTCGGGTCCGTCCAGGTGCTGCACGGCGTCTCGTTCTTTGTCGAGAAGGGCGAGGTTGTCGCGCTGATCGGGGCGAGCGGCTCGGGCAAGTCCACGGCGCTGCGCTGCATCGACCGGCTGGAGGTGATCGACAGCGGCGAGATCGAGGTCTGCGGCCACCGGGTCGACGACCCCAAGCTCGACCTCAGGCGGCTGCGGCAGGACGTCGGCATCGTCTTCCAGAGTTACAACCTCTTCCCGCACCTGACGATCGCCGAGAACATCATGCTGGCGCCCCGCTCGGTGAAGAAGATGTCGAAGGCAGAGGCGCGGGCAGTGGCCGAGGGCGTGCTCGCCAAGGTGGGCCTTGCCGAGAAGGCGGACCAGTATCCCGAGCAGCTGTCGGGCGGCCAGCAGCAGCGCGCCGCGATCGCCCGCTCGCTGGCGATGGAGCCAAAGGTCATGCTCTTCGACGAGGTGACCTCGGCGCTCGACCCCAAGCTCACCGGCGAGGTCCTGCGCGTCATTGAGAGTCTGGCCGCCGGCGGCATGACGATGATCATGGTGACGCACGAGATGAACTTCGCCCGGCGCATCGCCGACCAGGTCGTGTTCATGCACCAGGGTCGCATCCACGAGCACGGGCCGGCCGGGATTCTCGACCGGCCGACAACGCCAGAGCTGCGCGACTTCGTCGCCGAAGAACTGTGACGGCGGGGCGACCCAGAACCCGCCGCATCAAGGGAGGAACTCCATGAAGCTAAAGACGCTCACCGCCGTTGCCGCGGTTCTCGCAACGCTTGCCGCCGGCGTCGCGCCGGCCGCTGCCGATGCGCTTGCCGACATCATGGCCGCCAAGAAGATCCGTATTGCCACCGACATGGCGATCCCGCCGTCAGGGATGCTGGACGCCAACCTCCAGCCGACGGGCTCCGACGTCGAGACGGCAAAGCTCCTCGCCGCCGACTGGGGCCTGGAACTCGAGTTCGTCCAGACCACGGGCGCGACGCGCATCCCGAACCTTCAGACCAACAAGGCCGACATCGTGATCTCGACCCTGTCGGTCACGCCTCAGCGCGCTGAGGTGATCGACTTCTCCAAACCCTATGCCGCGCTCCAGTCGGTGGTCGGCGCGCCGAAGGCGTCGACCATCGCCGGCTGGGACGACGTTCGCGGCCAGGCGATCACGGTGACCCGCGGCACGACGCAGGACACCGAACTGACGGGCCTCGCCTCGGAGAAGGGTTTCACCGTCACCCGCTACGACGACGACGCCACGATGGTGACGGCGGCCGTCAGCGGCCAAGCCAAGATGGTGGCGACCTCCGCGACGCTTGTGAACCAGATCGGCCAGCGCAACCCGGACCTCGCCTACGAGCCGAAGTTCGTGATCCGCACCTTCGATCTCGCCATCGGACTTCGCAAGAACGAGCCCGAACTGAAGGCCAAGCTCGACGAATGGGTCGCAGCCAACCTCAAGAACGGCAAGCTCAACGAGATCTACCAGCGCTTTCACGGCTCCGCCCTGCC
>NZ_FOOA01000019.1 GCF_900113065.1 Aureimonas phyllosphaerae | reverse complement strand
GTCGGCGCCAGGACCGCATTCATCGAGCCGGGCAGCCCTTGGGAGAACGGGTACTGCGAGAGCTTCAACTCCAAGCTTCGGGACGAACTCTTGAACGGCGAGATCTTCTACAGCCTTGCGGAGGCGCGCATCGTCATCGAAGGTTGGCGTCAGCACTACAATACCAAACGCCCGCACTCGAGCCTGGGTTACCGCCCGCCGGCACCAGCCGTCGTGCCGTGGCCGGCTGCGCCACCCCAACCCGCTTCGCCGGCCATCTTAAACGTCGCCGGCAAGCCCACCATGCATTAGATTTGAACCGGGCCACCTGTTGGACGCAGGCCAGTATGACTTCTCCGCCTCTGCGGACGGATGTCGCTGCTGGATGAATTCCAAGACCCGGTCGGCTATGCGGCAGACAAGCGTCTGCGCACCAGTTGTTTCCTTCGGTCGAGGCTTCCCCAAAGGATCGAGGCCTCCCTGACGCTCCACATCGAGCGCACCTCCGCCGGGCCAACGGATGCTCTCGGTCCGGACAGGGTTCAAAGCCGGCCATTCAGGATCCAGCTTGGGCTGCCGAGTCTCCGGCAACCGACCATGTGCAAGATCGTGCCGATCGCACCGAGGGATCGCTTGGCCTCCCAACGCAGTTTCCACGCATTAAGGGAGCGCCCGATGGTCTATATCCTGCAGAACCTCTTCCCCATCCTCGCCGCTGCCGTCGCCGGGTTGCTGTTGGGCCTCGTCTGGTGGAAGGCGACCGATGGTTCGGCGGCCAGCGGGAGGCCATCCGGACGCTTCCTTGCCGTCGCCTTCGTGGCCGAGTTCTGGCTGGCCTGCATCCTGGCGGGCGCACTGATCCTCGCACCGCCGGAGGCCGGAACCTGGGTGATGGCGATCGGCACGCCGATCGTGATCTGGGTCGGCTTCGTGCTCCCCGCGCTGGTCGTCAGCTTCGGGCGGCGCGCCGTGCCGGGACGAACGATCGCGGCCGAAGGCGGGCACTGGCTCGCCGTCATGGTGCTGCAGGCCGTCGTCCTCCAGGCGATCGGCCTCACGCCGCCGCCGACCTGACAGCGACCGTCAGGCGCCCGGCTAGGAAGCGCGCCGGTTCCTGACTGCAGACCAGAGCGGCGCGACGACCTTTCCGACGATCGGGATCAGCGCGAAGCCGAAGACGAGGCCGACAATCCCCGACCCGACGGCGGTGACGATCCACTGCATCGCGCCGGCCGCCGCAGGGACGGCGTTGCCGACCGCGACCGCGGCGTCGTGGACGAGATGCTCCGGGGCTGCGAAGCCGAAGGTCGCGAGGCTGTGGACGATGATCCCGCCGCCGACCCAGACCATCGCAGCCGTTCCCACGACCGCCAGCGCCTTGAGAAACCCCGGCATGCCGCGCACGAGACCGCGCCCCATTGCCGCGAGCAGGCCGGTTCCGCGCCGGGCGAGTGCCAGTCCGGCATCGTCCGCCTTCACGATCAGCGCCACGGCCCCATAGACCGCTGCCGTGATGCAGACGGCGACCAGCGCCATGATCACCGCCTGCATCCAGAACGTCGTCGCTTCGAGGCTCGAGAGGGTGATCGCCATGATCTCGGCGGACAGGATGAAGTCCGTCCGGATGGCGCCGGCGATGCGCTCGTTCTCGAGCGTCACGGGGTCGACGGCGGTGGCGGTCGACGACGCCTCGTGGGCGTGCGCCTCATGCGGCACGACCATCTCGTAGATCTTTTCGGCGCCCTCATAGGCGAGATAGAGGCCGCCGACGAAGAGAAGCGGCGTGATCGCCCACGGGGCGAAGGCCTGCAGCAGGAGGGCGATCGGCAAGAGGATCACCAGCTTGTTGAACAGGGACCCGCGCGCGATGCGCCAGACGATCGGAAGCTCGCGGTCGGGCTTGAAGCCGACGACATATCGCGGTGTGACCGCCGCATCGTCGATCACCACGCCGGCCGCCTTGGTGCCGGCCTTGGCGGTCAGGGCGGCGACGTCGTCGAGGGACGCGGCCGCGACCTTCGTCAGGGCAACGACGTCATCGAGAAGGGCAAGAAGGCCGACGCTCACGTGCGCTCGCTCCGGTTGTCGTGTCCGGCGGGCATATGGGGCCGGACCGCGTGCAAGGAAGCCGTCGAGACCCCGATCGGCGGAGCCAGGTGGCCGGTCGTGCGTTGCCCTCGTCTCAACAGGGGAGACCAAGATGGCCGACATGACGCTCAAGGACATTTCCGACGCAATGGCCGACATCGACTTCTGCATGCTGTCGACCCACACCGAGAACGGCGACATCGCGGCGCGTCCGATGTCCAACAACGGCGACGTGGCCTATGAGGGCGACTCGTATTTCTTCACCTACGAGGAAGCCCGGACAGTGTCCGATATCGAGCGCGACCCGCGGGTCGGTCTCGGCTTCCAGGGCAAGAAGGGTCTCCTCGGACGGCCGCCGATGTTCATTTCGGTGGAAGGACGGGCCGAACTGATCCGCGACAAGGCGGCCTTCGAGGCGCACTGGACGAAGGATCTTGAATACTGGTTCAAGGACGGCGTCGACACGCCGAACCTCGTCCTGATCAAGGTCCACGCGACGCGCATCCACTTCTGGAACGGCCAGGACGAAGGCGAGGTACCCGTGCGATAAACACGATACCGGGGCGTTGCAGGAACCATCCGGCGCGCCGAGGGCGCCGCCGGATGGTCGATCCCGAGAGTTACTCGGGCGTCTGCGCCGGCACGATGCCGCCGGACGGGGTCGAGTTCTTGCCGGTCGGCGCCACGCGCCCGGGGCTGGCCGACTGGCAGCCTGCCACGGCGAGGGCCGAAATCAGCAGCGCGGTGATGGTGAAGGCTTTCATGGTCGTCTCCGTCATGTCCCGACGCTGCAAAGGCCCGGAAATGAGCGCTTCATGCCTTGCGGGTCCGTAGCCCCTCAAAGGTCTTCGCCGTCCGCTGGTTCCCAAGAACGGCTGGACGTATGCGGGACAGGGGGACGCCGGGATCGAGCACACGTGGTGTCAGCCGATCGCCCGCACGACGGCGGGGTCGATCACGGGCGCGGATGACCGCTAGTGCCGGACCTGCCCGAGCATGGAATGCAGAATGAGCTCGGCCGAATTCCGAACGTCGGGGAACTCGTGGATCACGCTGATCCTCAGGATTTCGAGAGCGAGTTCGCAGACGTCGACAGCCGCATCACCGCTCTGGACCCGCGGGCGAGCGACGGTGCGCGGCATGGTCCCGGGTTCCGCCAGCCGGAGCGACTGGATGCTGGTCAGGTCGGGGCTCATGTAGCGGCAGCTGCGCCGATGTCGCATGGATCGTCCTTCGCGTTGTCCACCGACGTTCTTCGACCGGAACGCGGGTGTTTGAAAAGCCCGATCCGGCCTTTGCGTATTTCTACGTGCCGCCTCGCCCGCCGCCGGCCGCCCGGTCCAGGCGTCCGCCGTCCGTCCGCGTCAGGCGCCTCGCCGTGCCGATGGCGGCCGCGTGCGCCGTGTTGCGCGCGCCGATCTTTTCGCGAAGCTGCGCGATCTGCGTCTCGATCGTGCGGAACGAGACCTTGGTCAGAAGGCCGATTTCCTTGGCGGAGTAGCCGGACGCCAGGAGATCGAGAAGCTGTTCCTCACGAGGGGCGAGTTGTTCTTCCGTGAACACGCGAAGCACCAGATAGGCTTGAACGAGGGTGACGTTGAGGGAGCCGACCTGGATGATCAGCTTGTCGTAGACGGCGACATGATCCTGGATCGTCGCCTTGAGGTGGAACACGGTCGGCGTGCGGCTCGCCATCACATCCAGCATCGGACGGATCACATCCCGCGCGATGAAGGGCTGGTCGGGATAATCCCGCAGGCGCTCCAGACTTCCGCGCACGTTCATCGTCTCGATCGAGCCGAGCGAGCGGAAATCGAGGGGATCGGCCGGCGACGTGTCGGTGATCCACAAGTTGTGGTGCGCGCTCTCCTCGAGGGCGAGTTTCGATCCGATCCGCTGGATGTTCGCCAGAGAATCAAGTTGCCCGGCGGCGTGCTCTTGCAGAAGGAGCGGGATCAGGTTCTTTCGCACCCCGGCACTTTATCCGAGCACGATGATGCACGCTAGAGTTTAGCGGCTGGGGGCGCCGTCACCTCGTGGCTTGATAAGAAAACGCTTCAATCGCCGACCATGCCCTGGATGCGGTTCGACAGGCCAGTCATGTCGAAGGGCTTGGTGACGACCTGCATGCCGGGATCGAGATGGCCATCGTTGAGAACGGCGTTCTCGGCATACCCGGTGACGAACAGCACCTTGAGACCGGGGCGCAATTCCCGTGCGGCGTCGGCGACCTGACGCCCGTTCATGCCATTCGGCAGGCCGACATCGGTGACGAGAAGGTCGATCGAAGCGCCCGAGCGAAGCGCCTCCAGCGCCTCGACCCCGTCCTCGGCTTCGATGGCGGAAAACCCGAGGTCCTCGACGGCATCGACCACCAGCATGCGCACCAGCGGCTCGTCGTCGACGACGAGGACGGTCCGGCCGGCATTGTCGCCACGGTGCAGGGTGATCGGGGCGACCGCCTCGATCGCCTCCTCCTCGTCATGGCGCGGGAGATAGATGCAGACGGCGGTTCCGACGCCCACATCGGAGCGGATGCGGACCTGCCCGCCGGACTGGCGGGTGAAGCCGTAGATCATCGACAGGCCGAGCCCTGTTCCGACGCCGATCGGCTTGGTCGTGAAGAAGGGGTCGAAGGCGCGCTCCACGACGTCGGCCGTCATGCCGGTACCCGTATCGGTCACGCACAGCGCGAGATAGTCGCCGGGCGAAAGGTCGGTTTCGAGCGCCGCCTGCTCGTCGAGACGATGGTTGGCGGTCTCGATCCGGATGCGCCCGCCGTCGGGCATCGCGTCGCGCGCGTTGATGCACAGGTTGAGGAGCGCGTTCTCGAGTTGGTTGGGATCGACGAGCGCCGGCCAGAGCCGGGGCTCAGGCCGCGTCTCCACCGCGATCTGCGGACCAACGGTTCGGCGGACGAGGTCTTCCATGCCGGCGACAAGCCGGTTCACGTCGGTGGGCTTTGGCTCCAGCGTCTGGCGACGCGAGAAAGCGAGGAGGCGGTGCGTCAGGGCGGCCGCCCGACGCGCCGCCCCTTGCGCCCCGACGACATAGCGGTCGAGCTCGCCGACGCGGCCCTCGCGGATGCGCGTCTGGATCATGTCGAGCGAGCCGGAAATCCCGGCCAGGAGATTGTTGAAGTCGTGCGCGAGACCACCGGTCAGCTGACCGACGGCTTCCATCTTCTGGCTCTGGCGCAGCGCCTCCTCGGCGAGGCGCAGCGCCTCCGCGCGCTCCCTCTCCTCGGTCACGTCCCGCCCGAAGGCGTAGGTCACGTCGCCGTTCGGGATCGCCACCCAGGCGATCGAGCGAACCGATCCGTCCTTGTGACGGTAGCGGTTGACGATCCGCGGCGAGCCGCCCTTCGCCGCCAGAAGATAGGCGTCGACCGTCTCCTGATGGTCGCCGGCCAGCACGAACTCGTTGACGTGGCGTCCGACGAGCTCATGCGGCTCGTAGCCGAGAAGCTGCGTCCAGGCCGGGTTCGCGCGGTGGAAGACGCCCTTGGCGTCGATCACCACCATCAGGTCCGGCGAGGCGGTCCACATCAGGTCGCGCTCGGTGGTCCGCGCCTCGACGAGCCGCTCCAGCGTCTCGTTGGCCGTCCGCAACTGGCTCTGGCTTTCCATGAGCGCCTGGTCCGAAAGCACGCGCGCCGTCGTCTCGTTGGTGAAGATGAACAGCCCGGCGACCTCGCCGTGCGCATCGAGGACGCGCGAATAGGAGAACGACCACCACGTGTCGCGCACACCCCGGTCCGTATCGAGCGTCCAGGGCAGGTCGACGAAGCGCTGGCTGCGCCCCTCGAAGGCCGCGTCGATGATCGGCTTCGCCTGCGTCCAGGCGTCCGCCCACACCTTGTCGAAACGCTCGCCCATCGCCCAGGGCAGTCGCGGCCCGAGGAGCGGAAAATAGGTCTCGTTGAAGAAGAAGCTGAGATCCGGCCCCCAGGCGAGGATCATGGATTCCGGCGAATTGAGGATGAGGCTGAGCGCGGCGCGCAGCTCGCTCGGCCAGCCCGCGATCGGCCCGAGCGGATGGTCGGACCAGTCGCGCTCGAGGATCATGCGCGAGGCGGCGCCGCCGCCGGCCAGGAATGCATCGGACATGCTCAAGTCGTCGGTCCATGAAGGTGACGGCGCCGCACGCCAACGCGCCGCCCTGCCGATCGAGCCGGTCGGAACGAACGGCACTGCCCGAAGGCTTAGCCGAACTCGTACGCGGCGAACAGCATGGCTTTGGTCTGTCTCGAGCCGGCCAAGGAAGGAAACACCTGTCGCTGCCGCACGCGTCCTAGGCCGCGATGGCCGCGGACTTCATGAACGGAACCAACGGTCGCTGCGATCGTCCTTCTCGGGAGCCATTCAAGGAGCCGACAATGTCGAACACGATCAATCAGCCCGGTCAGGATCTGCCGGCGCCCAACCTGCCTGGTCAGGGAGACCGCGACGTCGTCGGACGCCCGGATGTGAGCCCCGGTTTCGGCAACGACCTGCCGACGAAGCCCGTCGGCCCCAATCCCGCGGGCGAGCCCGATCCGACGCGGCTGGGACCCTCGGTTCCCGGCATGCCCGGCAGCATCTGATCCCCGAGCGGACATCGGAGCCGGTGCGCAAGCCCGGCCCCGATGCGTATCCGAACAAACGCCAGCGATCAGGCCGACGCGATCGCCTTCTCGATGTCGGCCGAGGTCTGGCCCGTCAGGTCCTTCGACAGTTCGCCGACAAGGGCCTCCTTCAGCTTCACATGGTAGTGCTTGCGCATCTCGCCGAGCGCGCGCGGCGCGGCGACGATGATGATGTCGGAAATCTTGCCGGCGATCGCTCGCTTGTTGAGGACGTCGACGACGCCCGCCACGAAGCCGTCCTCGTCCTGCGTATCGTCGTCGGGATTGGCCGCGCTGCTCGTGTGGCCGCTGCCGCCGCTCTTGTTGTCGGTGTTGATGTCACCCATCGGCAGGGCGTTCAGCTTGGGCGACGCCGCGTCCCCGCCGTTCTCGAACAGGCTGAGCTTCTGTCCGTCGACCACCGCGACCGTCGCGCCCTTGGGAATCTGCATCACTGTCTCCGTTCGTCGCAGCGGACGATCCGCTGCCTGTGGAGGATCGCAACGCTCGAACGTCGGGGAAGGCTCCCGGCGCCGATGGACCGCAACCCCTTATCCCCGGATGACCGTGCGGCCGCGACGGATCTGCCACCAAAGCAGCGGAAAGAACCCGAACTGCAACGTCATGATCGACATCAGGACCACGATGGAAAACCCATCCTGCGGCTAGCGCTCGAGGCCATCTTCAAAGTCGACCGCCCCCCGTCCGCTGCAGCTCCCACCACTTTTAGACGCCGAAGACGTGAAGGGCGAGCATTACCGCGCCTGAGAGGATCAGCCGGGCGATGCTGACGATCGCGATCCCGTCGCGCCCTGCATTCGTCGTGCCGCCTCCCCTCACCCCGCCCCCCGCTTCATCCAGGGCGGCGGCTTCCATTGCGCCAGGTCCTGCCGGTCCATCTTCTCGATCATGACATATCTGGCGCTCTCGGCAGGCGTCCGGCACCAGGCACAGCGCCATCGCAGGGTCTCGATCTCGGCGGACGGCGCGATGTAGCCGACGAAGTCCTGGGCGCGATAGGTGACGCGCTTCCCGCAGGACCGGCACTCGATCACGATCCCAAGGCGCCGCCGGCACCCTTCGTCGAAGCTGCGGATCGGCTGGACCACGGCGTCAGCCGGCCGGCCCATGGCGCGCCCGCTCCGGCCGGGCGTGCGGACCGTCCTCCGCCCCGACTGGTTCCTCGTCCCCCGCACCATTCCACGAGCGTCCGCACGTCGCCGGCATTCCATCGCCTCCGGAATCGATTCCCAGAATTGGAACAAAATAGGAACGAATGCGCCACCGCAAGCGCCGATGCGAGACGCTCTCGGATGGCTCCCTGAAGGCGTGATGAATGCGCCCTTCAGAACGGGTTCCGGCGGCGGGGCGCACAAAGGGGGCGTCGATACCCCGAGCCCCCTGGGCTCCTACCGGAGACGTTCCCATGGTCCGCCAGTCCCTCGCCGCCGCGCTTCTCGCCCTTGCCGGCCTTTCCGCGGTCGCTCCTGCCCACGCCAACGACGTGCGCATCGATCAGTACGGCTGGTCGAATGCGGCCGGCGGTGCGCAGACGGGCTTCCGCAATCGCATCCGCGTCCAGCAGGACGGCGTCTCCAACCGCATCGGCGCCCATCAGCGCGGCGACCGGAACCTCGCCGCCATCGGTCAGGACGGGCGCTACAACGACGCCGCCACCTACCAGCGCGGCAACGGCAACGCGGCCGGCATCGGCCAGTTCGGCTCGCACCACACCTCGATCCTGACGCAGGACGGCAACGGCAACATTGCGGCCGGGGTGCAGGTCGGTCGCGGCTGCGAGGCGAACGTCGCCCAAGGGGGCAGCGGCAACGTCGCGGCCTTCGTCCAGGCCTGCGACTGACCGCCATCCACGCCCCGTCACGAACCCGCCGCCGAACAGGAGCCACGCCATGCCGTCGATCCCATCCGCCACGCGCCGCGCCGGCGCGCTCCTGCTGGCCGCCGTCGCCTCCTTGGCGGCGGCGGGGCTGACCACGGCGGCCCCGCGCGAGGCCGGGCCCGCGCGCTGCGAGATCCGGCTCGATCGCACCGGCGGATCGGTGACGCTCACCGCGCTCGCCCATGCCGACAAACGCATGGCCGGTCGATACAGCCTCCGGGTGCCGGGAGCCGGCACCGACATCCGGCAAGGCGGTCCGTTCGAGGCCGCACCCGGCCGAACGACGACGCTCGGCACCGTCTCGCTCAGCCTCTCCGGCGGCAGCGCACGCGCCGATCTCGATCTCGATGTCGAGGGCGAGACGCTGTCCTGTTCGCAACGCATCGGCGACGGGATCTGATGCCCGCGCACGTCCCGTCCAACCCTGCTATCTGCCCGCGACAGGCGGGCCACCGGAGATCGCCATGACCCGCCCTAAACTGCCCATCATCGCCATCGCCCTTGCGCTCGGGCTTGCTGCGCTCGGGCCCCTTGCCTCGCCGGCCGAAGCCGGCGGCCGCGTGTCCTGGACCTATGCGCCGTCCGGCCGCGAGGCCGGCGGGGCACTCGCAACGGGGCTTCGCCTCTATTCGATCTACAACGACGTGCGCGACGGCTCGATCCGCCAGACCGGCCGCGACAACGTCGCCGGCCTCGTGCAGCGCGGGCGCGGCAATCTCGGCCTCGTCGAGCAGCGCGGTACTGGCCATTCCGGCACCTTGGAGCAGGACGGCAACCGCAATGCCTACGGCCTCTTCCAGTTCGGACGGGGCACCGACGACCACATCGTCCAGCGCGGCAACGGCGGCAGCGGCGCGACCTTCAGCTACGGCTGGTGATGGCTGTTCGCTTCGGTGGCGTCCCGGGGCGAAGAGTTGTCGGCAGTCTAGCGTCCATTCGAGGCGGACGACGGCGGGGCTATGCGCGAATACACACCACAACCTGAAGGTTTGCGCACAACTTTCTGTCCGAATGCACGGTGCGGGTCTTCTTTCGACCCGAGAACGCAGTTAGCGTCGAGAGGTCAAACGAAAGTCATACCTTGTCCTTCGACGCGCATCGTTTCGAGAGCCTCGGCGCCAACTGCGAGTTCGGCTTCTTTCTGCAGGATCATGGAAACCACGAGACCTCCCTGTTCAAATGGGCGGAGGTGATCGGCATCGACGGGCTGACCCGCCTCCTGCGGAACGACTTCGAAGCGATGTTCGCCTATGAGAACGTGGTGCCGTTCAACGCCAGCATGGTGTTCGATCGCTCCTACTGGATCGCCTGGCATTCCAAGATGCAGGCGGAAGCCGCCGATCCCACGAAGCCGCTGAGCCGGATGAACGCAAGGTTTTCGACACCCGAGCCCGAACGTCGAAAGCTCTGGAATGACCAAAACGCCAAACTCCAGCACTTCGTCGGCAAGCTGAGGCAGGGACTTCGCACGGGCGAGCGCATCTTCGTCTACAAGCCCCGGCTGCAGGATGCCGTGACGGAAGAGGAGATCGTCACGCTCGGCAGAACCTTGCGGTCCTTTGGCAGCAACACCCTTCTTGTGGTGACACTTGCTGAGCGTCCGGATGACGTGGGAACCGTCCGCAGGATCGAAGCCGGCCTTCTGCGCGGGTTCATTGACCGTTTTGCGCCGGGAGACCGGGCAAATGACTATTCCGGCGAGGTCTGGCTGCGGCTGTGTCGAGCGGCGCTCGAAGATGTCGATCGAGGTGCGGCCACCGAACCAGCGCCCAGCGTCACGGCATCCATTCCAGGCAAGGCGAAAAGTTCCGCCGTCGCAAAGGCGCTTGCCCGTCTCCGTCGCTGGACCGGATTGCGCTAGAACGGCTCGGCGAACCGGCGCTGCCAATCGCGGCCTGCGTCCGCTCGCCCCATTGAAGGGCTCGTCCAACGCCGCATCTCGCACGGAAGAACGGCGAGGATGGATCGACGGTGGCGAGGAAACGGCGGGACGAGGAGGTTGTCGAGCCACCGGCGGACATGGCTCCGCAGGCCTGCTGGCTCTGCGGCCGGCCGCTCGGCGCCCGGGTCGAATGGCATCATCCGGTCCCGAAAAGCCGTGGCGGGCGCGAGACCGTGCCGGTCCATCCGATCTGCCACCGGACGCTCCACGCCTATTTTACGAACACCGATCTCGAGCGGCACGCCGAAGGCGGCATCCCGCTCGCGTCCAACCCAGACCTTGCCCGCTTCCTGAAATGGATCGGCAACAAACCGCCTGACTTCCATGCGCCGACGCGCAAGGCGCGCGCCTGACACCGGATACCGGCACGGCAGAGACGGGAAACGATCTCTTGCTTATTGGTAGGGTGCTATCTATATTGTGTCGATGACGTCGATCGACCCCGATCTGAAGGCGGACTTCGCCGAAACCCTCGTGAAGAACGGGCGCAAGCTGCGCACGCGCTTCAATGCCGAGGTCGTGCGGCACGGGTTGACCTATCCGCGCGCGCGGGTCCTTGCCGTCCTCGCCGAGCGCCAGCCGCTGCGCCAGACGGAACTTGCGGCCGATCTCGAACTTGAGGGACCGACCGTGGTTCGCCTGCTCGACGGCATGGAGGCGCTGGGACTGATCGTGCGCCGCGCCGTACCGGGCGACCGGCGCGCCAAGCATGTCGAGCTGACGGAACACGGCTCGAGGCAGGCGGAGGTCGTGGCCGCGATCTCGGCGCGCCTGCGCGACACGATCCTGTCGACCTGCGAGGCGGCCGACGTGCAGACCGCGCTGAAGGTCCTGCGCAACATCGCCTCGGTTCTGGACGCGCCAGCGGAAGGGGATGGAGCATGAGCGACGACGCCAGCGCCCTGCGGGCGACCGCGCAGGTCGGCGGCCCTGCACCCGCCGACATCATGCCGGATGGATCGGCGGCGGCCGTCGCTCCGCGCCGCCGCGGCCAGCCGATGCCGGCGCCCGCGCCCTTCGTGCCCAAGCCAGCCTGGCTCGCGGCCCTCTACATCCTCGCCTCGACTCTGATCGCGATGACGCAAGGGCTCGGCCTCAACCTCGTGACGGCCAACCTCTACCAGATCCAGGGGCCGCTCGGCGCCTCGCTCAACGAGACCGTGTGGCTCTCGGCGGCCTATCTCGCGCCCAATGTCAGCCTGACGCTACTGCTCACCAAGATGCGCGCGCAGTTCGGCCTGCGCATCTTCGCGACCTATGCGATCGTCGCCTTCGTCGCGGTCGCCTCGCTGCATCTCGTCGTGGACGACATCCAGTCGGCGATCGTCGTGCGCTTCTTTGCGGGCGTCGCCGCCTCGCCGATGTCCTCGCTCGCCTTCCTCTATATGCTGGAGTCCTTCCCCCCGGAGCGGAAGATGACGATCGGCGTCAGCCTGGCCATGACCAACCTTTCGATCGCCGCCCCGCTCGCGCGGGTCGTCTCGCCGACGCTTCTCGATCTCGGCGGCTGGAACGGGCTGTTCCTGCTCGAGACCGCGCTAGCCCTCGTCAGCTTCGCCTTCATCCGTCTCCTGCCGCTCAACTCGCCGCCGAAGACGCCGGTGATCGAGCCGATGGACGTGGTGAACTACCTCTTCATCGCCGTCGGCCTCGGCTCGCTCGCCGTGGTCGCGACGGTCGGCCCATTCTACTGGTGGTTCGAGGCCCCCTGGATCGGCGGCCTGCTGGCGCTCGGTCTCGCCAGCCTGACGGTCGCCGTCGTGGTCGAGCTCAACCGCTCGAACCCTTTAATCGACATCCGCTGGATCACCTCGAAGGAGATCCTGCATTTCGCCGGCACGCTCCTCCTCTTCCGCCTTCTCCTGTCGGAGCAGGCGAGCGGGGCCACCGGCTTCTTCCAGGTGCTCGGCCTCAAGAACGAGCAGATGACGGTGCTCTATCTCGTGATGATCGGCGCGGCGATCGCGGCCGGCCTCCTGTGCACCGTGATCGTGCGTCCCGGCCGGGCGCCCTACATCCATATCGCGGCGCTGTCCTGCCTGATCGTCGGCTCGTATCTCGACTCCCGCGCGACCGTCCTGACGGGTCCGGAACAGATGTATCTCAGCCAGGGGCTGATCTCGGCGGCAGGCGTCCTCTTCCTGCCGCCGGCGCTCGCCGTCGGCTTCGGCTCGGCGATGAAGCGCGGGATGAACTACATCCTGTCCTTCCTGATCGTCTTCCTGACGACGCAGTCGCTCGGCGGCGCCATTGGTTCGGCCCTCTTTCGCACCTTCGTGACGATCCGCGAGAAGTTCCATTCGAGCCAGCTCGCGGAGAACATCGTCCTGTCCGACCCGATCGTCGCCGCGCGCATCACGCAGACCGGCGCGGCCTATGCCCGCGTCCTGCCGGACGCCGCCCTCCGGCAGGCCGAGGGACTGGCGACGCTCGGCACGCAGGCGACGCGGCAGGCCAATATCCTCGCCTACAACGACGCCTTCCTGGCCGTCTCGATCCTCGCCTCGGTGGGGCTCGCCGTCCTTCTCGTGCATCTTGCCGTCATCCACCTCAAGCGCTGGCGCGCCGGCCCGGCCGACGCGCAGACCGCCTGATCCGACCGTTTCCCCGTTCTTCCGAAGCCCGATCGATGAAACTCCGCTCCCTGTCCACCCTCTTCGCCATCACGGTCGGCCTCGCCGGCGTCGCGCTGGTCCTCTACGCCTGGCGCCTGCCGCCCTTCGCCACCAGCATCGAGACGACCGACGATGCCTATGTCCGGGGCCAGGTGACAGTGATCGCACCGCAGCTCGCCGGCACCATCGTTGAAGTCGCGGTGCAGGATTACGAGAGCGTGACCGAGGGGCAGCTCATCGCGCGGATCGACGACCGCATCTTCTCGCAAAGGGTGGCGCAGGCGCGCGCGACGCTGGCGGGCCAGAAGGCGCAGCTCGCCAATTCGCAGCAGGGCCGGCGGTCGGCTGAGGCCAAGGTCGCGGCAAGCGAGGCGGCGGTCGCGAGCGCGCAATCCGCTTTCGACACGGCGACCGCCAACTTCGCCCGCATCGCGCCGCTGGCGAACCAGGGCTACGTGCCCGGCAGCGACCTCGACGTGGCGACGCGCACGCGCGACCAGGCCGCGGCCGCGCTCGACCAGAGCAAGGCTTCGCTCGAAGTGTCGCGGCAGGACCTGCAGACCGTGATCGTGGCGCGCCAGTCGCTGGAAGCCGCCGTGGAGGGGGCGGAAGCCGCCGTGCGGCTGGCCGAGATCGACCTCGCCAACACTCGCATCCTCGCGCCCAAGGCCGGCCGCCTCGGCGAGGTCGGCGTCAAGCTCGGCCAGTTCGTGCAGGCTGGTACCCAGCTGACGAGCCTCGTGCCCGCGGCGGTCTGGGTGGTCGCGAACTTCAAGGAAACGCAGTTGCCGGGCATGACTGTAGGACAGCCCGTCCACTTCACGGTGGACGCACTTCAGGGCACGCGCCTGTCCGGCCGCGTCGAGCGCTTCGCGCCGGCCACCGGCTCGGAATTTGCCGTGCTCCGTCCCGACAACGCGACGGGCAACTTCACCAAGGTGGCGCAGCGCCTGCCGGTGCGCATCGCCATCGACCCCGGCCAGCCGGCGGCGGAGAACCTCGTGCCGGGCATGTCGGTGGTGGTGCGGCTCGACACGGCGGCCGAGGCCGCGGTGCCGAGCCCGAACTGACGAAAGCGCAAAGGCTCGCGCGCGGCGCTCAGGCGAGCGCGGCGACGTCCAGGGGAGCGGTGCCGACGCCGAGGAGCGTGATCGTGCCCCCGCCCGACAGGGTGAGCACCTCCGAGCCGTTGACCTGCGCTGTCGTGTAGGTTTGGCCGGACAGGACCAGCCGGTCGCCTTCCGCCGCATTGAAGTCGACGATCACGTCGTCGCCCTGTCCGGCTTCGAAACTGAAGACGTCCGCGCCGGCCCGGCCCGCGAGCCAGTCGTTTCCGAAGCCACCGACCAGCGTGTCGTTGCCGAGGTCGCCCGAGACGAGGTCGTCGCCCCGGCCGCCATAGACGAGATCGTCGCCTTGTCCGCCATAGACGGTGTCGTTGCCGAGATCGCCGTAGACCGTATCGTTGCCGAGGTTCCCCGCGACGGTGTCCTGGTCGCGGCCGCCATAGACGACGTCGTTGCCCTGCCCGCCGAAGATCTGATCGTTGCCCTGGTTGCCAGAGATCAGATCATAGCCGGCATAGCCGAAGAGATTGTCCGCGCCCTCGTAACCGTAGACCGTGTCGTTGCCCGACGCGCCCATGAGGAGATCGGAAGCCGAGGTCCCGTAGACGAGGCGACCCACTTCCGGGGCGGGCCCGTACAGCGCCTGGATCGCAGCCAGATCCGCGTTGGAGAACGACATGTAGGCGCTGGCGATCGGATACATGATCGAGGCCGGATCATCGGAGTGCTCCAGCCCGATCGTGTGGCCGATCTCATGCACCATCATGCCATAGAAATTGGATCCGCCGGGAACGAACGGGCTCCAGGTCTCCGCACTGTCGACGGCGATCTCGGCGTGGGTAGTCACCGACCCTTGGTAATACCAGACGGCCTGACCAATAGTGCCGCCGCGCCCGTCGATAGCGTCCAACCCGACCTGAATGTCCGCAGGGCCGCTTCCGACCTCGACGAAGTCGATCGCGGCAACCTTCTCCCAAGCATCGAACGCCAGACGCACAAGGCTGCGATAGGCCTCGGACGCGATGATGTCGTCATAGGCGTAGTATCGCGACCCGGTGACGTCGAAACTCCAGGTCACGGTGCCGGCCGGCGTTCCCGCCAAGCCGGAGTCACCCCATTTCGTTCCGGTCAAGGGAGTGGCGGCCATCGTCGGATCCTCGTTGCTTCGGCAACCTTCCCCAACGGAAGGTGGGGGACGTTTCTGGGATGCTCTGTATCAGACGACTTCCATATGACTCCATGAAATCGTGCCCGATCCTTGTGATGCCATAAATGTGAACGGCGGCGACGAATCGGTGGAAAGGGGGCCGAAGCCGGTTTCCCCCCTGCGGTCCGAGCGGCATCCTTCCACGATCGGGAATCGGGAATGCGCATCATGATCAACGCCGCCGTACGCCACGACGAACTCGACGCCGCCGTGGACGAGGCCGTGGCCCAGGCCGGGGGCGATCTCCTCGCCGCCATCCGCAACCTCGCCCGCCGTCAGCACGAGCTCGAGCACCGCTTCCAGGCGGACGTCTCGGCCGGCTTCGTGCGCCGGGGTCTCAAGCCCGCGCGCTGAGGCGGAAGCCTCAGGAACTGTTCACGGCGAGGTCGTATTCGAGGATCCGCAGCCCCGGATCCTCGGCATGGACCCGCTGGCGGAAGCCGATGCGGCGCGCCATCGCCAGCATAGCGGCGTTCTCGGCGAGCACCTCGCCGTAGACCATTCGCATGCCCTGCCCGCGCGCATAGCCGAGGATGGCGTCCATCAGGATGCGGCCGAGCCCCCGGCCCTTCTGGTCGGAGCGGACCATGATGCCGAACTCGGCGCGATCGCCGTCAGGATCGGCGATGAGGCGCACGACGCCGAGGATCGTCCCCGGCTCCGCGGCCGAGGCGTCCTCGGCGACGAGCGCCATCTCGCGCGAATAGTCGATCTGGGTGAGGCGCGCGGCGAAGGCGTGGCCGATGCGGCGCATCGGCGCGAAGAAGCGCAGGCGCACGTCCTCCGGATCGCTCGCCTCGACCATACGCACCAGGGCCGGCTCGTCCTCCGGCCGGATCGGCCGGAGCCGGAAGCGCGCCTTGCGCGAGGCGACCTCGGTCTCGAGATCCTCCGGGTAGGGCAGGATCGCAAAACGGGCTTCGCCCGCCCCCGCTTCGCCGCGCAGGACGATGCGCGCATCGAGCGCCAGGACGCCGTCGCTGTCGGCCAGAAGCGGATTGATGTCGAGTTCGGCAACCGCCTCGAGGTCGGCCGCCATCCGCGAGAGGGTGACGAGCGTCGCCACCACCGCCTCGAGATCGGCGGGTGGGCGGTCGCTGTAGCCCATGAGAAGACGCGACACCTTGGTCCGGTCGATCATGTCGCGGGCGAGCACCGCGTTCAGCGGCGGCAGGCCGACGGCCCGGTCGTCGAGAATGTCGGAGGCCGTACCGCCCTGCCCGAAGCGGACGATCGGGCCGAACACCGGATCGGTGGATATTCCGAGCCTCAGTTCGATCGCGTTGGCGCGCCGGATCATCGCCTGGACCGTGAAGCCCTCGATACGGGCGCCCGGCTGGCGTTCCGCCACCGTGCGGATCATGTGCTCGGCGGCCTCGCGCACCATGGCGGCATCGTCGAGCTGGAGGCGCACGCCCCCGACGTCGCTCTTGTGGGCGATGTCGGGCGACAGGATCTTGAGCGCCACGGGAAAGCCGATCCGTCCGGCGAGCCTTGCGGCCTCGGCCGGGTCGGCGGCGATCTCGGTCGGCACCGAGGCGATGCCGTAGGCCGCAAGAAGCGCCTTCGATTCGGGCTCGCTGAGCGCCGTGCGTCCTTCGGAGAGCGCCCCGCCGACGAGCCGGTCGACCGTTTCCCGATCGACGCCGAACGGGGCGACGACGGCGGGCGTCTGCATCAGGAGCTCCTGGTTGCGCCGGTAGGTGACGAGTTGCATGAAGGCGCGCACGGTCTCGTCCGGCGTCTGGTAGGTCGGCACGTTGCTGGCGGCGAACACGCGCCGCGCCGTGCGAGCTGCGCGCTCGCCGAGCCAGCAGGTGAGGACCGGCGTGCGGCGGGCCTTGCGCGCGCCCTCGACCGTCGCATGGGCGGCCTGCGTGCCGTCGGCGATCGCCTGCGGACAGTTCATCACCAGGACGGCGTCCTGCTCGCCCGCCTCGAGGATCGCGGCCAACGCGTCGGAATAGGCGCTCGCCGAGGCGTCGGGTGCGAGCTTCACGAGCCCGAGCGGCGACGGCGAGCCCGGCAGCACAGGCCGCAGCCGCTCCCACACCCCGTCGGAGAACCGCGCGAGGCGCCCGCCGAAGGTGCTGAGCGCATCGAGCGCGAGCGTACCGGCGGCGTCGCTGTTCGTGAGGATCGCCAGCCGGTCGCCGCTCGGCCGCAAGCCCGTCGCGAGCGTCGCGACGGCTTCGAAGAGTTCGCGCAGCGTCTCGACCCGCAGCATGCCGGCGCGCCGGAACGCCGCGTCGTAGACGTCGTCGGCGCCCCGTCCGCCGCCAATCTCGGGGCGAAGCTCCGCCTGCAGCCCGGCATTGCGGCCCGCCTTGATCACGACCACCGGCTTCGTGCGCGCGGCGATGCGAGCGGCGGTCATGAACTTTCGCGCGTCGGTAATGGTCTCGATGTAGAGGAGGATCGCCCGCGCCCGCGCGTCGAGCGCCAGATGGTCGAGAAGATCGCCGATATCGACATCGCTCATGTCGCCCGTCGCGACGACATGCGAGAAGCCGATCTCGCGCACGTCGGCCCAGTCGAGCACCGTGGTCGCCATGGCGGCCGACTGGCTGACGAAGGCGAGATCCCCCTTGCGGGGCGTCAGGTGGGCGAAGCTCGCGTTCAGGGAGGACGGCGGCGACAGGACGCCGAGGCAGTTCGGCCCGACGACGCGCAGGAGGTGGGGCCGGGCGGCCTCGAGAAGCGCGCGCCGCCCGTCGGCGTCGAAACCGGACGAGATCACCACGGCGGCCCGGCAGCCCCGTTGCCCGAGGTCGGAGACGAGCGCCGGGACACCCGCGGCCGGCGTCGCGATCAGGGCGAGGTCGGGTACCATCGGCAGGGCGTCGAGGGCGGGATAGCAGACCACGGACCGGATCGAGGTCTCGCGCGGATTGACCGGCATCACCGGCCCGTTGAACCCCGATCCGAAGAGGTTGCGCGCGAGAACTGCGCCGACCGAACCGGCGCGGTTGCTGGCCCCGATCAGGGCGATGGAGCGAGGCTCGAACAGGGCATCGAGGTTTCGGATCGACATCGCCCATCCTTGGCGCGGGAACCGATCGCGGGCAAGGCCGGGGTGGGCGACTGTCGCGAACCTGAGAAAGCACGGGATCCGCCATCCGAATTGTTAAGCGGCGACAGGCTAGAACCCATGAACGACGGCGCGGCGACGTTGCGTCAGCGAGAGCTTGGGATCGATCGAAAGGCCATGATGAACGTCCTCCGCAACATTGGCGTGCGCGCTCGCCTCTTGTTGTTGATCGCGGCAGCCATGCTGCCGCTGATCGGACTGATCGTGACCGGCCTCGTCATCTCCTATCGCGACACCGAATACGAGGCGCACCGGAACGTCGCCAACGAAGCGCGCCTCGGCGCTTCCAAGATCGCCCATATCTTCGACGATGCTCAGGAGTTCCTGGCGACCCTGCGGCACATGCCGCAGGTTCTCGAGGCCCAGCAGCCGACCTGCAACACGCTTCTGGCGGGCCTCAAGGCCGAACGCGCGCAGCTCCTGTCGATCGGGGTGATCGCGCCGGACCGGACGATCCTGTGCCACAGCCGCGGGGTTACGGGGTCGCTCTTCCACGACGAGGACCTGTTCGAGCAGACGATCAACTCGCGCGGCAACCGCTTCGTGGTCGGCGACTTCCTCGTCAGCCCGATCACCGGCCGCCCGACGATTGCGGTCGCGATGCGCCTTCCCCCGACCGCGGGCCGCGCTTCGGGCGGCGTCATCTTCGCCTCACTCAACCTGCCGATGGTCGAGCGCGACGTTCAGCTGCTCGCGGAGGAGAGCGGTCATTCATGGATGATCGTCCAGCCTCGCGCCTCGCGCATCATCCTCGGCTGGCCACACGCTGTCGAATTCGGCACCGTCACGCCCGGTTTCGAGCTGTTCCCAGTGATGCGCGCCGGCCGCACGGGCCGCACCGCGGCGGTTCGGGACCTCGGCGGACAGTCGATGATCTACGGCTTCGAGCCGATCCCGAACGCCAGCACCGGCGATCTCTGGCTGGCGGTCGGCATTCCGCCCTCCGAGGTCTTCGCCAAGGTGGAGCGCCGCCTCAACTGGACGCTGCTCGCCAGCGCCGGCGCCCTGATCCTGGCGCTCGGCGGCACCGCGCTGATCGCCTACTGGATGCAGCTGCGCCCGATCGCGCTTCTGTCGCGCTCGGCGCAACGCATCGGCGCCGGCAATTTCGACGTGCGCACCGGCATGGGCCAGTGGCAGGCACCCGAGTTCCGCCGTTTGGGACAGCTCGTGGACCGCGCCGCGCTGACGCTGGCGCAGGCCAAGGCCGCAGAAGAGGCCGTCGCAGCCGGCCAGCGTCGCTTCCAGCTGGTGGCGGACAACACGGTCGACATGATCACCTGTGTGAATGCCGAGGGCAAAAGGACCCTCGTCACCGGCGCGAGCCGTCGCCTCCTTGGCTACGAGCCGTCCGAACTGATGGGCCTCAGCCCCATAGAACTGGCCGTCGAGGAAGATCGCGCGATCGTCCGTTCGCTGCTCGACACCTGTCGTTTGGGCGGCGAGGTCAGCGGGGCGAGATACCGCGTGCGCCGCAAGGACGGCGTGGTGATCTGGGTCGAGCTATCGGGACGGCCGATCGACGAGATCGGCGGCTGCGTCGTTTCCATGCGCGACGTCGATCAGCGTCAACGCACCGAGGAAGCGCTGGCGGAGGCGACCCGCCAGCTGGAACTCCTGGCGGCGACCGACGAGCTGACGCGCCTTGCCAATCGGCGCACCTTCAACCGCCGGCTGGAAGAGGCGTTCGCGCAGACAGGCGACGGTGGGGACTTCAGCCTGCTCCTTCTGGACGTCGACCACTTCAAGGCCTTCAACGACCGTTACGGCCATCCCGCCGGCGATCGGTGCCTGAAGGCCGTCTCCGAGACCTTGGCCGCCTGCGTTCGCAGGGATGACGAGATCGGCGCGCGCTATGGCGGCGAGGAACTCGCCCTGATTCTGCCCGGCGTCGGCCCGTCCGAAGCGCTCCAGCGTGCCGATGCGATCCGCCGCGCGATCGCCGCGCTCGCGATCCCGCACAAGGACGCGGCGGGCGGGACATTGACGGTGAGCATCGGCGTCGCCTCGCGCTCGGAACTCCGTACCGGCCATCCGGGTCCGACCGAGATCATCCAGAAGGCCGACGAAGCCCTCTATGCGGCGAAGGCCGGCGGCCGGAACCAGGTCAGGGCGCTGGCCGCCTGAACGCTTGCCCAAGCGACAAGTCGAAACGTCCCGCGCTCTCGCCGTGTCCGCTGAAAGGCGGACGTGATCGTCTAGCCCCGCCGCCGGAGCCGGTGGGCGATCTCGCCGACGATGCCGCGGCGGAAGAGGAGCACGCAGACCATGAAGGTCAGACCCGTGATCACCGTCACCGGGAAGGCCGAGGTCGCGAGATAGTTCTGCAGCGAGACGACGAGCGCGGCGCCGACGAGCGGCCCCGCCACCGTTCCGATGCCCCCTAACAGCGTCATCAGGATGACTTCGCCTGACATCTGCCAAGACACGTCGGTGAGCGTGGCGAACTGGAAGACCAGCGCCTTGAGACCGCCTGCGAGCCCCGCCAGCCCCGCCGACATGACGAAGGCGGCGAGCTTGTAGGAGCCGACCGAGAGGCCGAGCGAGGTCGCGCGCGTCTCGTTCTCGCGGATCGACTTCAGGATCATGCCGAAGGGCGAATGGACGATGCGCCAGATCGCGAAAAGCCCGATCAGGACGACGGCGAGCACGTAGAAGTAGATCGCGAGCGGCTGGGAGAGGTCGAGGACACCAAGTCCGAACCCGCGCGGCACGCCCTGCAGCCCGTCCTCGCCCCCGGTGAAGGGGGCCTGAAGGCAGAAGAAGAAGAACATCTGCGAGAGCGCGAGCGTGATCATCGAGAAGTAGATGCCCTGCCGCCGGATCGCGAGAAAGCCGATCACGAGGCCGAGCAGCGCGCCCGCCGCGACACCTGCGAGAAGGCCGAGTTCGGGCGGCAGGCCCCAGACCTTGACCGCGTGGGCGGTGGCGTAGGCCGCTCCGCCGAAGAAGGCGGCGTGGCCGAAGGACAGGAGGCCGGTATAGCCGAGAAGGAGGTTGAAGCTCGCCGCAAACAGCGCGAAGCACAGAACCTTCATCAAGAAGATCGGGTAGACGAGGAAGGGCGCGACGACGAGCGCGGCGAGGACGATCGCCGCCAGCGCGAAGCCCATCGCCTTGGCGGCCGGGCGTTCGCACGGCAGGGACATGGTGGTTTGCGTCATCTCAAGCCGCCCTTCCGAACAGTCCGGCCGGGCGCACGAGAAGCACGATGGCCATGATGACGAAGATCACGATGGAGGAGGCCTCGGGGTAGAAGACCTTGGTCAGGCCCTCGAAGAGGCCGAGCATGTAACCCGTCAGGATCGCGCCGCCGATCGATCCCATGCCGCCGACCACCACCACCGCGAAGACCACGATGATGATGTTGGAGCCCATCAGTGGCGAGACCTGGTAGACGGGCGCCGCCATGATGCCGGCAAGCCCCGCCAGCGCCGAGCCGAGCCCGTAGGTGAAGGTGAGGAGGAGCGGCACGTTGATGCCGAAGGCGCGCACCATCACCGGGTTCTCGGTCGCCGCGCGCAAGGTCGCGCCGAGCCGCGTCTTCTCGATGAGCGCCCAGGTGCCGATGCAGACGACGAGCGAGGCCACGACGATGAAGGCGCGGTAGTTCGGCAGGAACATGAAGCCGAGATTGGTGCCGCCGGTGAGCGCGACCGGGGGTGCGTAGGGCTGGCCCGAGGCGCCGTAGAGATAGCGGAACGTGCCCTCGATCACGAGCGCGAGGCCGAAGGTGAAGAGAAGGCCGTAGAGGTGGTCGAGGTCGTAGAGGCGCGAGAGGGCGAGGCGCTCGATCGCCGCCCCGATGATGCCGACGACGAGTGGCGCCAGGATCAGCGAGAACCAGAAGCCGATGCCGAGATTGGTCAGGAGCAGGTAGCCCACGAAGGCGCCCAGCATGTACTGCGCGCCGTGGGCGAAGTTGATGATGCGCAGGAGCCCAAAGATGATCGCAAGGCCCAGCGAGAGCATCGCGTAGAACGAGCCGTTGATGAGGCCGACGAGAAGCTGGCCGAGCAGCGCCTGAATCGGAATGCCGAAGACCATGGTCATGCGGTCAGACTCCGAGGGTTTCGGTGAGCTGGGCCATGCGGGCGGGAAGCTCGGAGACGGGGAAGCCGTCGAGCACCTGTCCGTGGTCCATGAGATAGAAGCGGTCGGCGACCTTGGCGGCGAAGCGGAAGTTCTGCTCGACGAGAAGCACCGTCATGCCTCTGGCCTTCAGCGTCGTCAGGATTTCGCCGATGCGCTGGACGATGACGGGCGCGAGGCCCTCGGTCGGCTCGTCGAGAAGCATGAGCTTGACGCCTGAGCGCAGGATGCGGGCGATCGCCAGCATCTGCTGCTCGCCGCCCGAGAGCTTCGTGCCGGGCGAGGCCCGGCGTTCCTCGAGATTGGGGAAGAGGCGATAGATCTCCGCGATCTCCATGCCGCCCGGTGCCACGACGGGGGGCAGGAGGAGGTTCTCCTCCACGGTCAGGCTGGAGAAGATCGCGCGCTCCTCCGGCACGAAGCCGATCCCATGATGGGCCGTACGGTGGAGCGGTACGCGGATCATGTCGCGGCCGTCGAAGCGGATCTCGCCGGTGCGCCTGGGGATGATGCCCATGATGGCACGCAGCGTCGTGGTCTTGCCGACGCCGTTGCGCCCGACCAGCGTCACCGTCTCGCCGGGCAGGATGTCGAGGTCGACGCCGTGCAGCGCATGGCTTTCGCCGTACCAGGCGTTGAGGCCGCGCACGCGCAGGAGGGGCTCAGCCATGGTCGGTCCCCATGTAGGCGGTGCGCACGCGCTCGTCGGTGGAGACGGTGGCATAGTCGCCCGCCGCCAGGATCTCGCCGCGCTGGAGCACCGTCACGCGGTCGCAGAGATCGGCGACCACCTTCAGGTTGTGCTCCACCATCAGGACGGCGCGCGTCTCGGCGACGCGCTTGATGATGGCGGCGACTGTGCCGACGTCCTCGTGCCCCATGCCGGCCATCGGCTCGTCGAGGAGGAGAACCTTGGGGTCGAGCGCAAGCGTCGTCGCGAGTTCGAGGACACGCTTTCGGCCATAGGACAGGTCGGCCGCCTGCAGGTGGCGGGCGTCCTCCAGCCCGACCTCGCGCAGGAGTTCCATCGCCCGCGCATCGAGGCGGTCGAGGGCGGACAGGCTGCGCCAGAACTGCGTGGCGAGCCCGGCCGGGCGCTGGAGCGCGACGCGCACGTTCTCCAGGACGCTCATATGGGGAAAGGTCGCCGAGATCTGGAACGAGCGCACGAGGCCCATGCGCGCAACCTTGGACGGCGAGGTCTTCGTGATGTCCTCGCCCATCAGCGTGATGGTGCCGGCGGTCGGCTGGAGGAACTTCGTCAGGAGGTTGAAGACCGTGGTCTTGCCCGCCCCGTTCGGTCCGATCAGCGCGTGGACCTCGGCATGGCGGACGTCGAGATCGACGTCCTTGACCGCGGTGAAGCCGCCGAAGTCGCGCCGGAGCCCCCGGCAGGCGAGCACGACCTCGCCTTTGGCTGCGATCGGGGAGGCGCCGGCCGGGACAGCGCCCGGCCGGTCGATGCGCGCCGTCGCGCCCGCCATCTCGGCCCCGCCCTTTACTGCGCCGCGACCAGCGGGCAGCCGCTCTTCGCCGGATCGATATAGGCCTCCGAGCCCGGCACGGTGGCGAGCACCTTGTAGTAGTCCCAGGGCTTGGTGCTCTCGGCCGGCGTCTTCACCTCCATGAGATACATATCGTAGATCATGCGGCCGTTGGCGCCGACCTTGCCGCCGCGCGCGAAGACGTCCTCGACGGGCATCTCGTGCAGCGCCTTGGAGACGGCTTCCGTCTCGTCGGTGCCGGCCTTCTGGATGGCCTTCAGATACTGCGTCACGGCCGAGTAGGTGCCGGCCTGGATCATGTTGGGCATGCGCTGCGTGCGATCGAAGAACTTCTGGGAGAAGGCGCGCGATTCGTCGTCGCGGTCCCAATAGAAGCCTTCGGTCAGCGACAGGCCCTGCGCCGCTTCGAGTCCGAGGCCGTGCACCTCGGCGAGCGTGAAGAGGAGCGCGGCCAGCCGCTGGCCGCCCTGCACGATGCCGAACTCGGCCGCCTGCTTCACCGCGTTGGCGGTGTCGAGGCCGGCATTCGCCATGCCGATCACCTTGGCGCCGGACGACTGGGCCTGAAGCAGGAACGAGGAATAGTCGGTGGTCGAGAGCGGATGGCGGACCGAGCCCAGCACCTGACCGCCATTGGCCTTCACGAAGTTGGAGGTCTGCTCTTCCAGCGAATAGCCGAAGGCGTAGTCGGCGGTCAGGAAGAACCACGTGTCGCCACCCTGCTTCACCAGCGCGCCGCCGGTGCCGACCGCGAGGGCATGCGTGTCGTAGGCCCAATGGAAGCCGTAGGGGCTGCACTGCTTGCCGGTGAGTTCCACCGTCGCGGCGCCCGTCGTGATCGTGACCTTCTTCTTCTCCTTCGACAGGCCCTGTACGGCGAGCGCGACCGAGGAGGTCGTCAGCTCCATGATCGAATCGACCTGCTCCGTGTCATACCACTGGCGTGCGATGTTGGAGGCGACGTCGGGCTTGTTCTGGTGGTCGGCCGTGACGACCTCGATCGGCGCATCGAGGACCTTCCCGCCGAAGTCCTCCACCGCCATCTTCGCGGCCTCGAAGCTCCAGCGCCCGCCGAAGTCGGCATAGACGCCGGACTGGTCGTTGAGGATGCCGATCTTCACCTTGCCGTCCGAGACCTGGGCGGCAGCCGGCAGCACGGTGGCGGCGAGAAGAAGCGTCGAAAGCGCGGCGAGTCGGGTCATCAGGTGTCCTCCCAGGTTGCGACGAACGTCGGGAAGACGGCGCGTGCGCCAGGGTGGATCTCGCCCGCCCCGGCTCTCGCCAACCTCCCCGTCCGCCCCGCGTCGTTCGATCGCGCAGGTTCGGACCATCCGCCTGCAGCACCCGAGGCCTCCCGCCTCGTGATGCTGCCGATGACCGAAAGGCTAGCATCGCCCCGCCGGCAGATGAATGTTCATTTCCGAAAATGACCTGTACAAAAACGTACAGGCGGAGACGAGAATGGCCGAATATTCCTGGGACGACCTGCCGTTTTTCCTCGCCGTCGCACGGACCGGCCAGCTGTCGGCCGCGGCGCGCGAGCTTCGCACCAATCACGTCACCGTGTCCCGCCGGCTCGATCGGCTGGAGAGCGACCTTGGCGTCCGCCTCTTCGAGCGCTCGCCACGCGGCTACCGGCTGACCGCGCTCGGCGAACGGCTGGTCGAGCGGGCCGGCGCGATGGAGCGCGATGCGGCTGTCTTTGCGGAAGCGGCGACCGAGGGCCCCGCGACGCCGCGCGGCACGGTGCGGCTGGCGACGCCGGAAGGGTTCGGCAATTTCTTCCTGGCCGACCACCTGCCCGCGCTCGCCCGCAGCCATCCCGCGCTCCTCATCGAGCTCGTGCCGATCCAGCAGATCATGTCGCTGTCGCGGCGCGAGGCGGACCTGTCGGTGGCGCTGCATTCGCCGTCGAGCGGGCCATACCGGCGCGAGCGCATCCTGCCATATCGCCTCTTCGTCTATGCCTCGCGCGGCTATCTCGACGCGCATGGCCCAATCCGGCACGCAGGCCAATTCGCGGCCCATCCGGTGATCGGCTACATCGAGGACATGATCTTCACGCCGGGGCTCGACTATCTCCGCGAAATCCTGCCCGGCACGCGCGCGAGCTACCAGAGCTCCAGCATCCAGGCGCAGCTGGCCGC
Source organism: Aureimonas phyllosphaerae (assembly GCF_900113065.1). GTDB lineage: Bacteria > Pseudomonadota > Alphaproteobacteria > Rhizobiales > Rhizobiaceae > Aureimonas > Aureimonas phyllosphaerae. Next base: position 53,245 of record NZ_FOOA01000019.1, on the reverse strand, counting down.
AACGCGCGCCGGCTTCGGCCTCGGGGTCCTTCCCTTCTTCATCGCCAGCCGCCATCCCGACCTCGTCCCGGTCCTGCCGCGCGAGGTGCATATCGAGCGCGCCTACTGGCTGATCTGTCACGACGATCTCGTCGCCGCGCCGCGCATCCGCCTCCTGTCGGACTTCATCCGCAACGCCGCGCAATCGGCTGCGGAGACCTTCGCGGGCGCGCCGCTCCTCTCATGAAAAAGGCCGCCCGGAGGCGGCCTTCTCATATGCGTCAGGCCGTTCAGGCCTTCGGCGCGGTCATCTTGCCGTCCATCCGGCGCCAGAGGCCGAGCGGGTTGGCGTCCTTCAGGGCGTCGGGCAGGAGGCCGTCCGGCAGATCCTGGTAGCAGACCGGACGCAGGAAGCGGTCGATCGCCTTCGAGCCGACCGAGGTCGAGCGGCCGTCGGCCGTGGACGGATAGGGACCGCCGTGGACCATGGCATGCGCCACCTCGACGCCCGTGCCAAAGCCGTTGACGAGGATGCGGCCGGCCTTGCGCTCCAGAAGCGGGAGCACGGCGCGCGCCGCCTCGTGGTCGCCTTCCGTGATGTGGATCGCCGCTGTGAGCTGACCTTCCAGCGCCGATACCACCGACTTTATCTCGGCGGCGTCCCGGCAGACGACCACGATCGAGGCCGAGCCGAACATCTCGTCCTGCAATTCGGCCGACTTGACGAAGTCGGAGGCCGAGACGCGGAAGAGCGCCGCCTGGCCGCGCAGCGTCTCGCCGGCCTGCCCCTTGGCGACCACCGAGACGGAGGCATGGCCCTCGACCGCCGCGACGCCCTTGGCGTAGGCCGAGCAGATGCCAGGCGTCAGCATGACGGCGGCGGGCGCGGCGACGAGCGCCTCCTCAGCGCCCCGCAGGAAGGCGTCGAGCCCCTCGCCCTCGACCGCGATGATGAGGCCGGGATTGGTGCAGAACTGGCCGGCGCCGAGCGTCAGCGAGCCGACGAAGGCCTTGCCGATCGCAGCGCCACGCTCCTTCAGCGCGCCCAAGAAGAGCAGCACCGGATTGATCGAGCTCATCTCGGCATAGACGGGAATCGGCTCCGGCCGGTTGGCCGCGATCTTCATCAGCGCCGTGCCGCCGGTGCGCGAGCCGGTGAAGCCGACCGCCTTGATGCGGTGGTCGGCGACGAGGCCCTCGCCGATAGCGCGCTCGGCCGCGAACAGGAGCGAGAAGGTGCCTTCCGGCATGCCGCACTTCTCGACCGCCGCATGCACCGCGCGGCCGACAAGCTCGGACGTGCCGGGGTGGGCCGAGTGCGCCTTGACGACGACCGGGCAACCTGCGGCGAGCGCCGAGGCCGTGTCGCCGCCGGCGACCGAGAAGGCGAGCGGGAAGTTGGAGGCGCCGAACACGGCGACCGGGCCGACCGGCACGTTGCGAAGACGCAGGTCCGGGCGCGGCAGGGGCTGGCGGTCCGGCATCGCCGGGTCGATGCGCGCATCGAGATAGCCGCCGTCGCGCAGGACGCCGGCGAAGAGGCGCAGCTGGCCCATCGTGCGGCCGCGCTCGCCCTCAATGCGCGGGCGCGGCAGGCCGCTCTCCGCCATGCAGCGCTCGACGAGCTCGTCGCCGAGGGCCAGGATCTCGTCGGCGATCGTTTCCAGGAACCGGGCCCGGTCCTCGAGGCTGGTCTCGCGATAGGTGTCGAACGCGGCGTCCGCGAGCGCACAGGCCCGGCCGAGGTCGGCCTTGCTGGCACCGCCGAAGGCCGGCTCGAGCTTTTCGCCCGTCGCCGCTGCGATACCGTAGACCGTGCCCTGCCCCCCCTTGGAGATGGCCTGGCCGATGATCTGCTCGCCTTGAATGGTCATGATAGGTCTCCGTCGTGTCCCGACCCGGTGCGGCGCGCCCGCCGCTTCGCGCTCCGATTACAGCCTAGAGCCGGCGGAGGGAACCTCGCGAAGCCCGTTCGGGACGGTTTCCTCGGACAAATAGGGGCGCGAACATGCAAACGGCAGGGGGTCTTTGATGCCGCTGCATCAGATACGACAACCTAAGTGTTGCGTACGAAGACACATTGCGGCATGTGAGATTGGTATTCCTTTGTAAGAAGTGGCGGCAGCACCGATGAGCAAGGACCTTCTCCTCGACGAGCAGCTGTGCTTTGCGATCTATTCCGCGACTCACGCCTTCAACCGCTTCTACAAGCCGAAGCTCGATCGGCTCGGCCTCACCTATCCGCAGTACCTCGTCATGATGGTGCTCTGGGAGGAGGAGCCGCAGACGGTCGGCAGCATCGGCGAGCGGCTGCTCCTCGATTCGAGCACCCTGACGCCGCTCCTGAAGCGGCTGGAAGCGGCCGGCTACGTCAGCCGCAACCGCTCGCTGCGCGACGAGCGCGTGGTGGAGGTGACGCTGACGCCCGTCGGGCGCGCGCTGCGCGAGGACGCCTGCCCTCTGCCGGAGGCGGCGAAGGCTGCGAGCGGCTCGACCATGGCCGAACTCACCGACCTGCGGCACCAGCTCGTGTCGATCCGCGACGCCCTCAATACGGCCGATCCGGCCTGACCCGACGCGCCCACTGGTGCGGAGCGGCGACTTATCCGCTATGAGATCGCCCGACTGCGGCGGCCGAGGACGGCGCCGCGCGAGGGAGGATCGACGATGGTGGCGCTCGGCAACGGCAATCTGGCCGAAATCTCGAAGACGGCCGACGTGCCGGCCTATGACCGCGGCGCGCTGACGCCCGGCATCGCGCATTTCGGCGTCGGCAATTTCCACCGCGCCCATCAGTGCGTCTATCTCGACGACCTGTTCGCGACCGGCGCGGACCACGACTTCGCCGTCGTCGGCCTCGGCGTGCGCCCCGAGGAGAAGGCGGCCTTCGCCGACCTCACGGCGCAGGACGGCCTCTACACCGTGACCGAGGTCGACGAGGGCGTGCGGCGCACGCGCGTGATCGGCTCGGTGGTCCGCCTCGTCGAGCCCGGCGACCGCGCCGCCACGATGTCGGTCCTCACCGACCCCGCGATCCGCATCGTCACGCTGACGATCACCGAGGGCGGCTACTACCTGTCCGGCGACAAGCCGAACCTCGACCATCCCGACCTTGCCGCCGACGCCGCCGACCTATCCGCTTCGCGCACCGTCTTCGGCCTAATCGTCTCGGCGCTCGCCGAGCGGCAGAAGGCGGGCACCGCACCCTTTACGGTGCTCTGCTGCGACAACCTCCCACACAACGGCGACCTGACGCGCAAGCTCGTGACCGGCCTCGCCCGCAAGGCCGACCCGGCGCTCGCCGACCACATCGAGACGGCCGTCGCCTTCCCGAACTCGATGGTGGACCGCATCACGCCCGCCACGACTCCGGTGCAGGCCCAGTCGCTGCGCGACGAGACCGGCATCGAGGACAAGCGCCCGGTCTTCTGCGAGCCCTTCATCCAGTGGGTCGTCGAGGAGAACTTCTGCAACGGCCGCCCGGCCCTCGAGACCGTGGGCGTCACCTTCGTCGAGGACGTCACGCCCTACGAACTGATGAAGCTGCGCATCCTGAACGCGGGCCATGCGACCATCGCCTATCCGGCGGCGCTCCTCGGCCTGACCTATGCGCACGACGCCATGCGCGACGACCTCGTCCTGCGCTTCTTCCGCGATGTCGAGGAGAACGAACTTCTGCCGACGGCGCCTGGCATCGAGGGCGTCAGCCGCGAGGACTATCTCGCCACCGTGACGTCGCGCTTTGCCAATCCGGCGATCGCCGACACGCTGCGGCGCCTCGCCCTCGACGGGTCCAACCGCCAGCCGAAGTTCATCCTGCCCTCGGTGCGCGAGCGGCTGGCTCGCGGCGAGGACATCTCGGGGCTCGCGCTCGTCGGCGCCCTGTGGTGCCGCTACTGCTACGGCACGCTGGAGGACGGCACCGACATCGAGCCGAACGATCCGAACTGGGACGCGCTGCAAGCGGCTGCGCGCGCCGCCAGGGACGAGCCCCGGCGCTTCCTGGAACAGCGCGACATCTTCGGGGATCTGGCCGAGAACCCCGTCTATGCCGAGGCCTTCTCCGGCCACCTAAAGGCGCTGTGGCGCGACGGCGTGCGCCCGGTTCTGGAAGGATACCTCGCCCGCCGCGCAGGCTGACGCTCGGGCCGAAAGGCCCGTTTCAGCCGCGGAATCCGAAGGGCCGGACCTCATGGAGGTCCGGCCCTTCGTCGTTTCGGTTGGTCGCCAGCCCGATCGGCCGACGGAGCGGTCAGGGGAAGAGGATGGCGACGGCCAGCGTCGTGCCCGCGGCCAGCATGGCCAGCGCGGTCAGGTTCACGAAAACGGACACCATGGTCTCGATGCGCACCGGAATCTCTCCTCGTAGTCGGCAATTCGATCCTACAACGGCCTTGTTTCGGCCCGGTTTCATCAAATTGCGCATTTCACCATTCCCCTCGAAATCCACAGGGAAACGGCAGCCGGACGCATCAACACGGGCGTGTGAGAAATCGAGTTGACAGACGCCCGGGTTTCGAACTTGTATGAGTTATTGCGGATCAGACGACCGCAAGGCGGTTTCCGGCACGGCCGGACCCGTTCGCCGGCTCGGGAGGCCGGTTCGGATTCAGGCCGGCAGCGGTCCGGCTTCAGGGAGGAAGAACATGGGTAAGTTGGGCAAGCTGGCTGCGGCCTTGGCTTTGGCGACCGTGATGGGCGCGCCCGCCTTCGCGCAGGGCGGCATGGTGGTCGGATTCTCGCAGGTCGGCTCCGAATCGGGCTGGCGCGCGGCCGAGACCGCGGTCACCAAGCAGGAGGCCGAGAAGCGCGGCATCGACCTGAAGTTCGCAGACGCCCAGCAGAAGCAGGAGAACCAGATCAAGGCGATCCGCTCCTTCGTGGCGCAGGGCGTCGACGCGATCCTGCTCGCCCCCGTGGTCGCGACCGGCTGGGACGACGTCCTCGAGGAAGCCAAGGAAGCCGAGATTCCGGTCATTCTTCTCGACCGCAACATCGAGACCACCGACGATTCGCTCTACCTCACCGCCGTGACCTCGGATCAGGTCCACGAGGGCAAGGTCGCCGGCGACTATCTCGTCGGTCAGGTCGGCTCCAAGCCCTGCAACGTCGTCGAGCTCCAGGGCACCACGGGCTCCTCGCCCGCGATCGCCCGCAAGAAGGGCTTCGAGGAGGCTCTCAAGGGCCACGACAACATCAAGCTCACCCGCTCGCAGACCGGCGACTTCACCCGCACCAAGGGCAAGGAAGTCATGGAGAGCTTCATCAAGGCCGAGAACGGCGGCAAGGACATCTGCGCTGTATACGCCCACAACGACGACATGGCGGTGGGCGCGATCCAGGCGATCAAGGAAGCCGGCCTGAAGCCCGGCTCCGACATCATGGTCGTCTCGGTCGACGCCGTGCCCGACATCTTCGCCGCCATGGCGGCCGGCGAGGCGAACGCCACGGTCGAGCTGACGCCCAACATGGCCGGCCCCGCCTTCGACGCGCTGGAAGCCTACAAGAAGGACGGCACCGAGCCGAAGAAGTGGATCCAGACCGAATCGAAGCTCTACACGCAGGCCGACGATCCGAAGGCGGTGATGGAATCGAAGAAGGGCCTCGGCTACTGAGCCGACTCGTCTGACGGGACACCTCCCGTCCGTTCGATCAGCCGCGCCGTCGCCCCGAGGTCGACGGCGCGGTCCTTTCGGGGCGAGGACGCCGCCGCGCGCAAGGCGCCGGCTGGAACGGACCGCCCCCGGCTCCCGCGATCCGAGCGACGTCATGCCCCACGACCTCTTGGCCCTTCGCGGCCTGACCAAGACCTTTGCCGGAATGACGGCGCTCGACGGCGTCGACCTGACGCTGCGCGCGGGCGAGATCCACGCGCTGCTGGGCGAGAACGGCGCGGGCAAGTCGACGCTGATCAAGACGCTGACCGGCGTGTATCGCCGCGACGGCGGCCGCATCCTTCTTGACGGCGCCGAGATCCACCCGGCCGACAGCCGGCAGGCGCAGGCTCTGGGCATCGGCACCGTCTATCAGGAGGTCAACCTCCTGCCCAACCTGTCGGTCGCCGAGAACCTGTTCCTCGGACGCCAGCCCACCCGCTTCGGCTTCACCGACGGGCGCGCCATGCGCCGCCGCACCGCCGAGCTCCTGCGAGCCTATGGGCTCGAGGTCGACCCGTCCGCCACGCTCGGGCAGCTCTCGGTCGCCGTGCAGCAGCTCGTCGCGATCATCCGCGCCGTCGACATTTCCGGCAAGGTTCTGATCCTCGACGAGCCGACGGCAAGCCTCGACGCGGCCGAGGTCGAGCTCCTGTTCTCCGCCATGCGGCGCCTGCGCGACCAGGGCATGGCGATCGTCTTCGTCACCCATTTCCTCGACCAGGTCTTTGCCGTCTGCGACCGCGCGACGGTGCTGCGCAACGGCCGCCTCGTCGGCGAGCGCGCGATCGCCGAGACCTCGCGCATGGACATCGTCACCATGATGCTCGGCCGCGAACTTGGCGAGGCCGTGCACCACGCCCCGCCCGCACGGGAGGCGGCCGGCGAGCCGCGCGTCGCCTTCCGCAACTTCGGTCGCCGCCGCAGCGTCGAGCCGTTCGACCTCGCGATCCGCCCAGGCGAAGCGGTGGGCGTCGCCGGCCTTCTCGGCTCGGGTCGCACCGAGACCGCGCGCCTTGTCTTCGGCGCCGACCGCGCCGACACGGGCGAGGCGATCGTCGACGGCAAGCCGGTGCGGCTCGTCAATCCGCGCGCCGCGATCCGCGCGGGCTTCGGCTACTGCCCGGAGGAGCGCAAGGTCGAGGGCATCGTCGGCGACCTGTCGGTGCGCGAGAACATCATCCTCGCCCTCCAGGCGCGGCGCGGATGGGCAAAACCACTGTCGATGCGCGAGCAGGTGCGCATCGCCGACCGCTTCGTGAAGGCGCTCGATATCCGCACCGCCGACATCGAGAAGCCGATCCGCCTCCTGTCCGGCGGCAACCAGCAGAAGGCGATCCTCGCCCGCTGGCTCGCCACCGAGCCGCGCTTCCTGATCCTCGACGAGCCGACCCGCGGTATCGACGTCGGCGCCCATGCCGAGATCGTCCGCCTCATCGAGAAGCTCTGCGAGGACGGCATGGCGATGCTCGTCATTTCCTCCGAACTCGATGAGATCACGACCTACGCCTCGCGCGTGCTCGTCCTGCGCGACCGTCGCCACCTCGGCGACCTGACCGGCGAGGACGTCTCGCCGGGCGCGATCATGCGCACCATCGCTGGAACGCCGTCCGAGGAGATGCGCCCGTGACCCTCGCCCGCCTCCGCTCCGCCCTGCCGCAGCTTCTCGCCCTCGCTTTGGTGCTCGGCGTCAACGCCATGGTGTTCCCCTCCTTCTTCGACCTGACGGTGCGCAACGAGCGCCTCTACGGGCCGCTGATCGACGTTCTCAATCGCGGCGCGCCGGTGATGCTGCTCGCGATCGGCATGACGCTCGTCATCGCCACCAAGGGCGTCGATCTCTCGGTCGGCGCCATCATGGCGATCTCGGGCGCCGTGGCCGCGACGCTGACGGTCGCGGGCGTGCCGGTTCCACTGGTGATCCTCGCCTCGCTCGGGGTCGGCCTCGTCTGCGGCCTGTGGAACGGCATCCTCGTCGCCGTCCTCGACATCCAGCCGATCATCGCGACCCTGATCCTGATGGTCGCCGGGCGTGGCATCGCGCAGCTCGTCACCTCGGGCTTCATCGTCACCTTCAACGACCCGACGCTCTTCTTCATCGGCTCGGGGTCCTTCCTGTTCCTGCCGATGCCGGTGGTGATCGCGCTGGTGATGGCGGCGCTGGTCATCCTTCTCGTCCGGCGCACCGCGCTCGGCCTCCTGATCGAGGCGACCGGCATCAACCGCCGCGCCTCCGCGCTCGCCGGCATCGACGCCAAGGCCGTCCTGATCGCGGCCTACATGACCTCCGGCCTCTGCGCCTCCGTCGCGGGCATCATCGCGGCGGCCGACATTCGGGGCGCCGACGCCAACAATGCCGGCCTCTGGCTCGAACTCGACGCGATCCTCGCCGTCGTCATCGGCGGCACGTCGCTGATGGGCGGGCGCTTCTCGATCCCGCTGGCGCTCGTCGGCGCCCTGATCATCCAGGCGATGAACACCGGCATCCTCCTGTCGGGCTTCCCGCCGGAGATGAACCTCATCCTGAAGGCGGTCCTGATCGCGCTGATCCTCGTCCTCCAGTCGCCGGCCATGGCGCGCGTCACCGGCCTCCTGACGGCCCGCCGCGCCCCGGCGCCCGGTCCTGCCGCGCCGACCGCCGCCAATCCCCGCAAGGTCTGATGCCGATGAACGCGCGCTTCCTGCCCCTCGTCATCACGATCGCCGTCTTCGTCGTCGCCTTCGCCCTGTCGTCGGTGCAGTTCCCGGCGATGCTCTCGACCCGCGTCGTCGCCAACCTCCTGACCGACAACGCCTTTCTCGGCATCGTCGCGGTGGGCATGACCTTCGTCATCCTGTCGGGCGGCATCGACCTCTCGGTCGGCTCGGTAATCGCCTTCACCGGCGTCTTCCTCGCCGTCACCATTCGCGACGGCTACCATCCCTACCCGATGATCGCCGCGATCCTCGTCATATCGGCGCTCTTCGGGGCGCTGATGGGGGCGATGATCCACTATCTCGAGACGCCGCCCTTCATCGTCACGCTCGCCGGCATGTTCCTCGCGCGCGGCGGCTGCTACCTCCTCACCACCGAATCCGTGCCGATCGACCACCCGGCCTTCGACGCGCTGAAGCGCATCTACTGGACGATCCCGACCGGCGGTCGCCTCAGCTTCGTCGCCATAGTCATGCTCGCCGTCTTCGCCGTTGGCATGCTGATCGCCCACAAGACGCGTTTCGGCACCTATGTCTACGCGCTCGGCGGTGACCGAACCTCTTCGGAACTCATGGGCGTGCCGGTCGCCCGCGTCACCATCGGCATCTACGCCCTGTCGTGCCTCCTTGCCGGCGTCGCGGGCGTCGTCTTCGCGCTCTACACCTCCTCCGGCTATTCGCTCGCGACCGTCGGCGTCGAGCTCGACGCGATCGCCGCGGTCGTCATCGGCGGCACGCTCCTGACTGGCGGCGTCGGCTTCATCGCCGGCACCTTCGTCGGCATCCTGATCTCGGGCCTCATCCAGACCTACATCGTCTTCGACGGCACGCTCTCGTCCTGGTGGACCAAGATCGCCATCGGCATCCTCCTCTTCGCCTTCATCACCCTCCAGCGCGGCCTGACGAAACGCACCAGCCTGGCCGCCGCGGCGTAAGGGATGGCAGGGGCGCCGCCCCTGCACCCTGCCAGGGGACATGATGTCCCCTGGACCCCTCCTCACTCGAAGAGTGTCCAAAGACAAAGGGGGCCGCCGGCCCCCTTTGTCTTTGGAAAGATCATCAAATGAAAAGAAGGGTTCGGGAATTCTTTCCCGAGCGGGGACCGGGGCGGCAGCCCCGCTATCCCTACCCCTCCGCCGAGAACGCCGCGAAGGCGGCCATGTTGACGATGTCGATATCGGTCGCGCCGAGCTTGACGATCTGCACCGGCTTCTCGAGGCCGACGAGGACGGGGCCGAGCACCGTCGCCTCGCCGAGTTCCTGCACCATGCGGGTCGAGATCGAGGCCGAATGGAAGGCAGGCATGACGAGGACGTTGGCGGGCCCGGTGAGACGGCAGAACGGGTAGAGCGCCATCAGCTCGGGGTTGAGGGCGACATCGGCGCCCATCTCGCCGTCGAACTCGAAGTCGACGCTGTTCTGCGCGAGCAGCGCGACGGCCTCGCGCACGCGCTCGGACCGCTCCGACGCCGGATGGCCGAAGGTCGAGTGAGCAAGGAAGGCGACGCGGGGGTCGTGGCCGAGCTTGCGGGCGAAGCGCGCAGCCTCGGTCGCGATGCGCGCGAGCTGCGCCGCGGTCGGCATGTCATGGACGGCGGTGTCGGCGACGAAGGTCGTGCGCCCTTTCGAGATCACGATCGAGATGCCGATCACGGCGCGGTTCGGCTTGGGGTCGATGACGTGGCGCACGTCGTCGAGCACCACCGAATAGTTGCGCGTGAGGCCCGACACCATCGCGTCGGCGTCGCCGAGCGCCACCATGGCGGCCGCGAAGTGGTTGCGGTCGGTGTTGATCAGGCGGTGGCAGTCGCGCTGCAGGTAGCCGTGGCGCTGGAGCCGGCCGTAGAGATGCTCGGAATAGGCGCTGGTGCGCTCCGAAAGCCGGGCATTGTTGATCGAGATCCCGTCCTTCAGCTCGACGCCGGCAAAGCGCGCCGTCTCGCGGATGCGGTCCTCGCGGCCCACGAGCACGGCCTGGCCGAGCCCCTGCGTGACGTAGTTCGTCGCCGCCCGGATGACCTGCTCCTCCTCGCCTTCCGCGAAGACGACCTTGCGCGGACGCTGGCGGAGCGTGGCGAAGATGTTCTGGAAGGTGCCGGCGGTCGGGTCGCGGCGCGAGGCGAGCTGGTTGCGATAGGCGGTCCAGTCCGCGATGTCCTTGCGTGCGGCGCCCGATTCCATCGCCGCGCGCGCCACGGCTTCCGGAATGTGGGTGATGAGGCGCGGGTCGAAGGGCGCGGGGATGACGTAGTCGCGGCCGAACTTCGGCCGGCCGGAGCCCTTGTAGGCCGAGGCGACGGCATCGGGGACGTCCTCGCGCGCGAGCGCCGCGAGAGCCTCGGCTGCCGCGATCTTCATCGCGTCGTTGATCTGCGTCGCGCGCACGTCGAGCGCGCCGCGGAAGATGTAGGGGAAGCCGAGAACGTTGTTGACCTGGTTCGGGTAGTCCGAGCGCCCCGTCGCCACGATCGCGTCGTCGCGGATGGCGTGCGCTTCCTCCGGCGTGATCTCGGGGTCGGGATTGGCCATGGCGAAGATGATCGGATTGTCGGCCATTGAGCGGACCATCTCGGCCGTCAGCGCGCCCTTGGCCGACACGCCGAAGAAGACGTCGGCGCCGCGCATCGCCTCCTCCAGCGTGCGCGCGTCGGTGTGGGCGGCGTGCGCCGACTTCCACTGGTTCATGCCGTCGGTGCGCCCCTGGTAGATCACGCCCTTGGTGTCGCACAGGATGACGCTGTCGTGCGGCACGCCCATCGCCTTGACGAGCTCGACGCAGGCGATGCCCGCCGCTCCCGCCCCGTTGCAGACGAGCTTGATGTCCTTCATCTCGCGCTTCGTCAGATGCAGCGCGTTGATGATGCCGGCGGCCGCGATGATCGCGGTGCCGTGCTGGTCGTCGTGGAAGACGGGAATGTCCATCAGCTCGCGCAGGCGCTGCTCGATGATGAAGCACTCGGGAGCCTTGATGTCCTCGAGATTGATGCCGCCAAACGACGGGCCGAGGTAGCGCACGGCGTTGACGAAAGTCTCCGGATCCTCGGTGTCGACCTCGAGGTCGATCGAATCGACATCGGCGAAGCGCTTGAAGAGGACCGCCTTGCCCTCCATCACCGGCTTGGAGGCGAGCGGCCCGAGATTGCCGAGCCCGAGGATCGCGGTACCGTTCGAGATGACGGCGACCATGTTGCCGCGCGTCGTGTAGTCGAAGGCGCGAGCGGGGTCCTCGGCGATCGCCTTCACGGGCACGGCGACGCCGGGCGAGTAGGCGAGACTGAGGTCGCGCTGGGTCGCCATCGGCTTCGTCGGCGCGATTTCGAGCTTGCCGGGCCGACCGTCGGCATGGAAGGCGAGCGCTTCCGCCTCGGTGGTGCGGATGCCGCTGCGTCGCGTCGTTTCGGCCATGGAATCCCTCGCTCGCTGGACCGGCTCAACGAGCCGACCGGAGGGCCGTTGTTTCGCGTCGGCCCGGCCGCGTCAACGGGTCCGGCATGCGGCAGTGCAGCGAATCCGTGTCGGCGCAAGGCTTTGCGGGAGGTCACGCACGACGCCGCGGCGACGCTTGCCGGAGCCGTCGAGCCTGTCGCCAAAACGAAAAAGGGAGAGACCTGGGACGACAGGTCTCTCCCCGAAACTGGAGGCAGGTGCGAAGGGGCCGAAGCCCCTTCGGTCTTGCGATCGGCTTAGAAGTTGCGCTGGAAGCGCAGGAAGCCGTTGACCTGGTCGGTGTCACCGATCGGGCCGCCGAAGTCGACGTTCCGGTAGGAGACTTCAGCCAGCGTCGCGAAGTTGTTCGTGATCTGGTAGCCGACGTTACCGACGAACGAGTAATACTCGCCGGAGAGATCGACCGGGATGACGGTGCCGATCGGGCTGAGGGCGAAGAAGCGAGTGTCGAAGGTCTCACCGTACTGACCGGAGACCGCGAGACCGAGCTTGCCGAACGCCTGGGCGTAACCGGCGCCAGCAGCCCACTCGAGGAAGATCGGCAGCGAGCCCGGGGTCGGGTTCAGGATGTTCGGGTTGTTCGCGGCGAAGGTGTTGACCGTCGCGAGGCCCGAGATCGACGAGTAGACCGTCGGGTCGAAGGCGTAGTGACCCTCGATCTTCAGCTGCGAGCCAGCCGCGATCAGGTCCTTCAGGAGCACGCCGCCCTTCAGAGCGAAGGCGTCGTTGTTGCCGTCCTCGAGGAGCGTCGGGAAGTTGCCCGCGAGCGTCACGAAGTTGAAGTTGTTGCCGAAGGCGGTGCGGAGATCTTCGCGGTTGAAGGTCTCGTCGTAGACGGCCGAGATGTAGGCACCACCGAACGCGCCCGAGTAGACGAGCTTGCCGTGGATGTCCGGAACCACGTCGCCGGTGCCGTCGTCCTCGAGGCCGATCGAGGCCGAGAAGCCGGCGAGGGCGAAGGTGTAGGACACCTGGTTGGTGTTGAAGTCGCCGACCACGAGGTCGGTATCGGTCAGGAGGCCGTCCTCGATGCCGCCGATGTTCGACGACCACATCGTGTCACGGTAGCCCATGAGCAGGCCGCCGAGCTGGATGTAGGCCTGGTCCATCGCTACGCCGTTGTTGGCGCCCGAGGTGTTGGTCGCCTGGAGACGGGCGAAGGCGCGCAGGGTGCCGAGCTCGGTCTCTTCGCGAGCGTCGAAGTTCAGGCGGGCGCGGACGCGGCTGGCGAGCTGGTAGTCGTCGCCTTCGAGGTTGACGGCCGGGTCACCGGCGACGTTCACCTGGAAGCGGACGTAACCGCCGACCGAAAGGCAGGTCTCGGTGCCGGGGATGTAGTAGAAGCCCTTGCCGTAGACGTCGCAAACGCGGACGTAGTCGACCGGCTCCGGCTCGACGGCCACGATGGCGTCGGCAGCGCGAGCGCCGGAAACAGCGACGAGAGCCGCAGCGGAGCCAAGAAGTACTTGGTGGAAAACGTTTTTCATTGTCCCGGACAAATCCTGGTTGAAGGCTAGGCAGCCCTTGCGGCGGCTACGCCTCACGAATGGCACCGAAGATGTTTGGACACAATTTAAAAACGCCAAGACCCCTTCCCGGATAGACGCTCAGACACATCGTTGTGCCGTTTTAGCCACATTTCGACTGCAGATATGGCTATTACTACTTACAGTAAGGACGTCTTACCATATTGCGTCGCGGTATATTCTTTGAGTAGCGGGCGATGCACCATCAGTTCGTGACAGCCGCCGCAACGAGAGACGCCGGCCGCATGTCGCGGCCGGCGTTCCGATCTGCGTCGATGTCGAGTGTCCGGGACGGACCGCCGATGAGGGCTCAGTCCCGCGTCGGCACATAGTTGAGAACCGGCCCGAGCCAGCGCTCGACCTCGGCCGTCGCCATCCCCTTGCGACCGGCATAGTCCTCGACCTGATCGCGCTCCACCTTGGCGACACCGAAGTAATAGCTGTCCGGATGCGCGAAATAGAGGCCGGAAACCGAGGATCCCGGCCACATGGCATAGCTCTCGGTAAGCGTGACGCCGGTCTGGACTTCCGCGTCGAGAAGGTTGAACAGCGTTACCTTCTCCGTGTGGTCGGGCTGGGCGGGATAACCCGGCGCCGGGCGGATGCCGGCATAGGGCTCGCCGATCAGCTCCTCCGGGGCGAAGGCCTCGTCCGGCGCATAGGCCCAGAGTTCACGCCGCACCACCTCGTGCATGCGCTCGGCGAAGGCCTCCGCGAAGCGATCGGCCAGTGCCTTCACCATGATGGCCGAGTAGTCGTCGTTGGCCTTGGCGAAGCGGTCGGCGATCGCCTCCTCCTCGATGCCGGCGGTGACGACGAAACCACCGAGATAGTCGGAAAGGCCCGTCTCCTTCGGCGCGACGAAGTCGGCCAGCGCCACGTTCGGCCGCTCGCCGCGCTTGGCGAGTTGCTGGCGCAGCGTGAAGAAGGTCGCGAGCTCCGTGTTGCGCGCCTCGTCGGTATAAAGGCGCACGTCGTCGCCGATGGCGTTCGCCGGCCAGAAGCCGACCACCGCGCGCGGCCGGAACCAGCCTTCCGCAACGATCTGCGCCAGCATGCCTTGCGCGTCCTCGAAGAGCTGGCGTGCGGCCGCGCCCTGCGTCTCGTCCTCGAGGATCGCGGGATAGCGCCCCTTCAGCTCCCAGGTCTGGAAGAACGGCGTCCAGTCAATGTAGCGGGCGAGATCGGCAAGATCCCAGGTATCGAAGGTGCGCGTGCCGAGGAACGAGGGCTTCACCGGCCGGAAGCCCGCCCAGTCGATCGGCTGGCGGTTGGCGCGCGCCTTTTCGAGCGGCAGGCGCTGCTTCTCCGCTTCGGCCTCGGCGTGCTTCACCGCCACGCGCTCGTATTCGGCGCGCACGCCGTAGGCATAGGCGTCGCGCCCCTCGGGCGACAGGAGGCTCGAGACGACGCCGACCGCGCGGCTGGCGTCGGTCACGTAGACCGTCTGTCCCTTGCGGTAGCGCGGGTCGATCTTGACCGCGGTGTGGACACGGCTCGTCGTCGCCCCGCCGATCAGGAGCGGCACGTCGAAGCCCTCGCGCTCCATCTCGCTCGCGACATGCACCATCTCGTCGAGCGAGGGCGTGATCAGGCCGGACAGGCCGATGACGTCGACCTTTTCCGTCCTGGCGGTCTCGAGGATCTTGGCGGCCGGCACCATCACGCCGAGGTCGATCACCTCGTAGTTGTTGCAGGCGAGCACGACGCCGACGATGTTCTTACCGATATCGTGGACGTCGCCCTTCACGGTCGCCATCAGGATCTTGCCGGCGTTCTTGCGTTCGCTCCCGCCCGACAGGCGCTTCTCCTCCTCCATGTAGGGAAGGAGATGCGCGACGGCCTGCTTCATCACGCGCGCGGACTTCACCACCTGCGGCAGGAACATCTTGCCGGCGCCGAAGAGGTCGCCGACCGTGTTCATGCCGGCCATCAGCGGCCCCTCGATCACGTGGAGCGGGCGCTCCGCCTTCTGCCGCGCCTCTTCCGTGTCGGCGTCGATGAACTCGGTGATGCCGTTGACAAGCGCGTGGGCCAGCCGCTCCTCGACCGTACCCTCGCGCCAGGACAGGTCCTTGGCCTTCGCTTCCTTGCCGGCAGTGCCGCGATAGCGCTCGGCGATCTCGAGCAGCCGCTCGGTCGGGTTCTTGCCGTCCCGCCCCGGCCGGTCGAGCACCACGTCCTCGCAGGCCTCGCGAAGGTCGGGATCGATGGAATCGTAGACCGCGAGCTGGCCCGCGTTGACGATGCCCATGTCCATCCCGGCCTGGATGGCGTGGTAGAGGAAGACCGCGTGCATCGCCTCGCGCACCGGCTCGTTACCGCGGAACGAGAAGGAGAGGTTCGACACGCCGCCCGAGATATGGGCGTGCGGCAGCGTTTTCCGGATCGTGCGCGTCGCCTCGATGAAGGCGACGCCGTAGCCGTCGTGCTCCTCGATGCCGGTCGCGACCGCGAAGACGTTGGGGTCGAAGACGATGTCCTCCGGCGGAAAGCCGTTCTCGGTGAGGAGCTTGTAGGCTCTCGAGCAGATCTCGACCTTCCGGGCGAGCGTATCCGCCTGCCCCTCCTCGTCGAAGGCCATGACGACCACGGCCGCGCCATAGAGGCGGCAAAGGCGCGCGTGATGCAGGAAGGCCTCCTCGCCCTCCTTCATCGAGATCGAGTTGACGATCGGCTTGCCTTGCACGCACTGCAGCCCGGCCTCGACCACCTCCCACTTGGAACTGTCGATCATCACCGGCACGCGGGCGATGTCGGGCTCCGAGGCCACGAGGTTGAGGAACTCGACCATCGCGGCCTTCGAGTCGATCAGGCCCTCGTCCATGTTGACGTCGATGATCTGCGCGCCGTTCGCCACCTGATCGCGTGCGACGTCGAGCGCTGCCGCGTAGTCGCCCGCGGTGATGAGCTTGCGGAACTTCGCCGAGCCCGTGACATTGGTGCGCTCGCCGACGTTCACGAAGGGAATGTCCTTCGTCAGCGTGAAGGGCTCGAGGCCCGACAGGCGCATCATCGGGGCGGGCTTCGGAAGGCCGCGCGGCTTGAGGCCCGCGACCGCGTCGGCGATGGCGCGGATGTGCTCGGGCGTCGAGCCGCAGCATCCGCCGACGACGTTGATCAGCCCCTCCTCGGCAAAGCCGCGCACCTGTCGCGCCATCGCGTCGGGCGTCTCGTCGTACTGGCCGAACTCGTTGGGGAGGCCGGCATTCGGATAGGCGCAGACGAAGGTGTCCGCGACGCCCGAGATCTCGGCGAGATGCGGGCGCATCGCCTCGGCGCCGAGCGCGCAGTTGAGGCCGATGGTGAAGGGCTTGGCGTGACGCACGGAATGCCAGAACGCCGTCGGCGTCTGGCCGGACAGGGTGCGCCCCGACAGGTCGGTGATGGTGCCGGAGATCATCACCGGGAGGGAGACGCCGGCCTCCGCGAACACTTCCTCGGCCGCGAAGATCGCCGCCTTGGCGTTCAGGGTGTCGAAGATCGTCTCGATGAGGATGATGTCGGAGCCGCCGTCGAGGAGACCGCGCACCTGCTGGGCGTAGGCGATGCGAAGTTCGTCGAACGTGACGGCGCGGTAGCCGGGATTGTTGACGTCGGGCGAGATCGAGGCGGTCCGGTTGGTCGGGCCGATCGCGCCCGCCACGAAGCGCCGGCGCCCGTCCGCCTCCTCGGCGCGCATGGCCGCGCGGCGCGCCACGGCGGCGCCCTCGCGGTTCAATTCGTAGACCACCGCCTCCATCTCGTAGTCGGCCTGCGCGATCGTGGTGCCCGAGAACGTGTTGGTCTCGACGATGTCGGCGCCGGCCATCAGGTAGGCGAAGTGGATGTCCTCGATGGCCTTGGGCTGCGTCAGCACCAGGAGGTCATTGTTGCCCTGGAGGTGGCAGCGGCAGTCGTGGAAGCGATCGCCGCGGAAATCGTCCTCCTGCAGGCCGAGCCCCTGGATCTGCGTTCCCATCGCGCCGTCGAGGATCAGGATGCGCTCGGAAGCCGCCTTGCGCAGCGCCGTCCAGACGTCGTCGCGCGGCTGCGCGAGGCGGGAGGCGAAGAGCGTGTCGAGAGTGGAACTCATGGGAAGCACCTCAGGGCCGGGGCGCGGCCGCACCACATATAAGGATGTCCTTATATGATTTGACCGGCCGTGGCGAGGCGTCGCCGTCGCCGGTCGTCCGGGCCTCGATCGACGCCATTCGCCGATGGGACAACACCCCGCAAACCGTTGCAATGCAGGGTTTAGGCTGGAACGGTTCCAAAACAAAACATTTGCTGACTTTTTTGTGAAGGATTATGAGGACCCACCCGGCGAACGCTCGCCGCATCCCGTTCAGAACCGCTGGGGTCCGACCATGCTCGTCCCGTTCCTCATCATGCTCCGCGAGGGGCTGGAGGCCGCCCTGATCGTCGGCATCGTCGCCGGCTACATCTCGCGAAGCGGTCGCGGCGCCTGGATGCCGGCGGTCTGGTCGGGCATCTTCCTTGCCGTCGCGCTGTCGCTCTTCGTCGGCGCCGGGCTGCAACTGGCGAGCGCCGAGTTCCCCCAGCGCACGCAGGAGCTTTTCGAGGCCGTCGTCGGTTTCGTCGCCGTCGCGATCCTCACGTCGATGGTGCTGTGGATGCGAAAGGCCGCGCGTTCGCTCAAGACCGAACTCCAGGGCTCGATCGACCAGGCGCTCGGCGACACGCGCGCGCAAGGGCTGGCGCTCGTCGGCCTCGTCTTCTTCGCCGTCGCGCGCGAAGGTCTCGAGTCGGTCTTCTTCCTTCTCGCTCTCTTCCAGCAGAGCCCCGGCGCCTCGGCTCCGCTCGGCGCGCTTCTCGGCGTCGTCGTCTCCGCCCTTCTTGGTTACGCCATCTATGCCGGCGGCGTACGCCTCGATCTCTCGCGCTTCTTCCGCTGGACCGGCGTCTTCATCCTCGTGGTCGCGGCCGGTCTCCTCGCCGGCTCCTTGCGCCATCTCCACGAGGCCGGTGTCTGGAACGCGCTGCAGACGACGGTGTTCGACCTGACGCCCGTCCTGCCGGTCGACAGCGCGCTCGGCAGCGTCCTGTCGGGTCTCTTCGGCTACATGGCCGACCCCAATACGGGCGAGCTTCTGGCTTATGTCGCCTATCTCGCTGTCACGCTGCGACTGTTCCTCCGCCCGGCCGGGGTGCCCGCGCGCGCGTCCGCACGCCCCGCCGCCGCGCTGCGCTGAGGACAGTCCGATGACCGCCGCTTCCCCCGCCCCCGCCTCTCGCCGCGCCCTTCGTTGGGGGGCCGTCGCGTCCGCCGGCCTGATGGTCGCGGGCCTCGGCGCCTTCGCCTATGCCTCGCAGGTGGCCGCCCGCCGGTCGCCCGGCGGCGACGCCGTGACGGTGACGCTGCGCGGCGACGCCTGCCAGCCGAACGCCTTGACGGTCCCGGCCGGTCGCGTGAGCTTCCGGATCGTCAACGAGACCGAGCGCGCCGTGGAATGGGAGATCCTCGATGGCGTGATGGTGGTGGAGGAGCGCGAGAACATCGCGCCCGGCCTGTCGCAGACGTTTGGCGCACGCTTGAAGCCCGGCGAATACGCGATCACCTGCGGTCTCCTGTCCAACCCGCGCGGGCGCCTCGTGGTCCTGCCGTCCGGGAACGGCGCACCAGTCGAGGCACCGCGCCTCGTCGCCTTCGTCGGGCCGCTCGCCGAGTATCAGGTCTTCACGCAGATGCAGGCGCGCGACCTCCAGCGCGCCGTGGCAGCGCTCGACGCGGCGGTGCAGGCCGGCGATCTCGCCAAGGCTCGCGAGCTTTATTCGCAGGCGCGCGCGCCCTTCGAGCGCATCGCGCCGGTGGCGGAACGGATCGGGGATCTCGCCGACCGGATCGATCCCGTCGCCGCCTATCTGGCCGCGCGCGAGGCGGACGGAGGCTTCACCGGCTTCCACCGCCTGGAATACGGCCTGTTCGCCAAGAACTCGCTCGCTGGCCTCGAACCGGTGTCGAAGCAACTCGTTGCCGACGTCGGCGCCCTGCGCGAGCGGCTGCGCGCCCTGAAGACCGGCCCTGCCGACATGACCGACGGCGCCGCGCGCGCGTTGCGCTCGCTGGCCGACACCACGGACGGCGGCGGCGAGAACGTCTACGCCCGCACCGATGTCGCCGATATCGCGGCCCGCGTCGCGGGCGTCGAGAAGATCGCAGCGCTCCTGAAGCCCGTCGCGGCGGATGCGGCCCCCGCGCCCTTCGGCGCCGTGGACGCACAGCTCGAAACGTTGAAGACCGATGTCGCGGCGATCGCCGGCACGGGTGCCGCGCCCTCCTTCGACGCCGTGCCGGCGGCGGCGCTTGCCAAGCTGGCGACGGATGCGCGGGCCCTTGCGGAGGCGATCGAGACCCTTGGTGGTGCCATCGGCCTCGGGCAGGACGACGCATGAGCGACGCCGGCACGGGCGGCTGCCCCGCCTTCGTCACAGACCGGCGCCGCCTGCTGAGGGGCCTTGCCGGGGGAGCCGCCGCCTCGATCGCCGGCATCGGCGCTGCGCGCGCGTCGGAGGCCGAGGTCGCCGACGCACCGCACAGCGAGGCGGCACGCCGGAGCCAGCCGTTCCACGGCCCGCATCAGAGCGGCATCGTCACGCCCCGTCCGGCAGCCGGCATGGTGGTCGCCTTCGACACGCTGGCTGAGACGCCGGACGAGGTCGAGCGCCTGTTCCGCACGCTCACCGAGCGCTTCCGCTTCCTGATGGCGGGCGGCCCGGTGCCGGAACTCGACCCGAAACTTCCGCCCGCCGATTCCGGCATCCTCGGCCCCGTGATCGCGCCCGACAACCTGACGATGACCCTGTCGCTCGGGCACAGCTTCTTCGAGGCCCGCCCGTGGCTGCGGCCGCTGCGGCCGCGATGCCTCCAGCGCATGACGCGGTTTCCCAACGACGCGCTCGACCCGGCGCTGTGCCACGGCGACCTGTCGATCCAGATCTGCGCCAACACGCCCGACGCGACGATCCACGCGCTGCGCGACATCATCAAGACGCTGCCCGACCTTCTCGTAGTCCGCTGGAAGCAGGAGGGCTCGGTGCCGATCCTGCCGCCAAGCCCGGACGGGCGCGAGGAAAGCGCCCGCAACTTCCTCGGCTTCCGCGACGGCTCGGCCAACCCGGATTCGCGCGATGCGAGCCTGATGGACGCGCTCGTCTGGGTGGGCACGGGAGCCGACGAGCCGGCCTGGGCAGAGGCAGGCACCTATCAGGCCGTGCGCATCATCCGCAATTTCGTGGAGCGCTGGGACCGCACGCCGCTCGGCGAGCAGGAGGCGATCATCGGCCGGCAGAAGCCGAACGGCGCGCCGCTTGGCCATCCCGGCACGGAAGCCGACGTGCCGGACTTCGCATCCGACCCTGACGGTACGATCACGCCGTTGGACGCCCATATCCGGCTTGCCAATCCGCGCCGGGCGGACACCGAGAAGAGCCGCATCCTGCGACGCCCGTTCAACTATTCGAACGGCATCACCCGGAACGGCCAGCTCGACCAGGGCCTCCTGTTCATCGCCTACCAGGCCGACCTCGACGAGGGCTTCATCGCCGTCCAGCGCCGCCTCGATGGCGAGCCGCTGGAGGAATACATCAAGCCCGTCGGCGGCGGCTACTTCTTCACCCTGCCCGGCGTGCGGGACGAGGACGATTTCCTCGGCCGCCCCCTGCTCCGGGCGGCATCCGACCTGAAAGCCTGACGACGGAGACCCCTTGATGACCCGTAAGACGCCCGCCCTCGCCCTTGCGGCCGCCCTCCTGTGCGGCGCGACGCCGACGCTTGCCGAGGTGTCGCCGCTCGATCTCGTCCAGCCGGTGGCCGAGTACAAGCTCTACGTCTCGGACAAGCTGGAAACGCTGGTGACCGACACGAAGGCCTTCACCGACGCCATCAAGGCAGGCGACGTGGCGCGTGCCAAGGCGCTGTTTGCGCCGACCCGCATGAGCTACGAGGCGGTCGAGCCGATCGCCGAGCTGTTCTCCGACCTCGACGCGTCGATCGATTCGCGCGCCGACGACCACGAGAAGCGCGAGGAGGACGAGGGGTTCATCGGCTTCCACCGCCTGGAATACGGCCTCTTCGCGAAGAACTCGACCGAGGGCCTCGCGCCCTTCGCCGACCGGCTGATGGCCGACGTCACCGATCTCGAGCAGCGCATCGCCGACCTCGCCCTGCCGCCCGAGAAGGTCGTCGGCGGCGCGGCCGCGCTGATGGAAGAGGTCGCCGCGACCAAGATCTCGGGCGAGGAGGATCGCTACAGCGGCACCGACCTTTGGGACTTCCGCGGCAATTTCGACGGCTCGCGCAAGATCTTCGACCTCGTCCAGCCGCTGATCGAGACGCAGGACGCCCCCTTCGTCGCCAAGGTCAACAAGAGCTTCGGCATCGTCGACACGACGCTCGACAAGTACCGCGAGGGCGACGGCTACACTCATTACGAAAAGCTCACCGACGCGGACCGCCGCGTTCTCGCCGCCAACGTCAACACGCTGGCCGAGGACCTCTCCACGCTGCGCGGCAAGCTCGGCCTGAACTGACCCGCGCCATACCGAGCAACGGCCGCACCGGAGGTTGGACACCTCCAGGGCGGCCGTTTTCGTCTCCGCCGGCTTCGTCCCCGATCGTCAGCACAACGCCCTCGGAGGCACGCGACAGACCGAGTGGATTGCGGATCGAAGGTGGCCCGAAGCAACCCGTGCGACCGGGCGCGCTTCGCATCCGGCCGGTCAAGGATGGGAGGCGTCTTCAAGCCCATCCGTCGCATCGCGGCATGGCGGGCGGGGCGAAGCGGATGAAGGGTCGGCCGTCCGCTCCGATCTCGACGGCAGCCGTCACGTTGAAGACGGCGCCGATCAGCTCGGGCGTCAGCACGTCCGACGGCAGGCCCGCGGCGGCGAGCCGACCGCCCTCCATCACCGCGATCCGGTCAGCGAACATGGCGGCGTGGTTGAGGTCATGGAGCGCGGCGAGCACGGTGCCGCCGCGCCGCCGCACCAGCGCGAGGAGGCCGAGCTGGTGCTCGACGTCGAGGTGGTTGGTCGGCTCGTCGAGGACGAGCACCTTCGGCTCCTGCGCCAGCGCGCGGGCGATGTGGAGCCGCTGGCGCTCGCCGCCCGACAGCGAATGCCAGAGGCGATCCGCGAAGGGCGCCATGCCGACGGCTTCGAGCGCGTCGGCGACGATCGCGTCGTCGCGTGTCCCCCAGGGCGACAGCGCGCCGAGATGGGGCGTGCGCCCAAGCTCCACTGCCTGGCGCGCGGTGAGCCGCTCCGTCGTCTCGGCCTGCTGTTCGACGAGGGCGAGGACGCGCGCGAGATCACGGCGCGGCATCCGTGCGACCGATCGCCCGTCCAGCGTCGCCGCTCCGCCATGCGGGCGTTTCAGACCCGCCAGCATCGCGATCAGCGTCGTCTTGCCCGATCCGTTGGGGCCGACGAGCGCGAGGAACTCGCCCGGCTGAGCCTCCAGCGACACGCCGTCGACGATCGCCCGCCCGCCGGCACGCAAAGTGAGGTTCTCCGCCGCCAACCTCACCGCGTCGCCCCCGCGACTGGACGGTGGATCAGGATGAGGGCGAAGGCCGGGGCGCCGACGAGCGCCGTCATCACGCCGATCGGCAGGACCTGGCCGGGGATGACGGTCCTCGAGAGGACGTCGGCGGCGATCATGAACAGGGCCCCGATCAGGGCAGACGTAGGGAGGAGCGCGCCGTGGCGCACGCCGACCACGAGACGCGCGGCATGGGGGATGACAAGGCCGACGAAGCCGATCGAGCCGACGATCGAGACCATCACGGCCGTCATCAGCGCGGTCACCCCGATCAGCACCGCCCGCACCCGGCGCACGGGGATGCCGAGCGCGGACGCGGACGCCGTGCCGAAGGCGAAGGCATCGAGCGAGCGGGCGTGGAGGAGACAGATCGCGAGGCCGACGAGCGCCACGGGAACCGCCAGCCCAGCGTCCGGCCAGCGCACGCCGGACAGGTTGCCGAGCAGCCAGAACATGATGCCCCGCGCCTGGTCGGCGGTGGCCGACTTGGTGACTATGAGCGAGGTCAGGGCGTTGAAGAGTTGCGAGCCCGCGATCCCGGCGAGGATGATCCCGGCCGGCCCCCGCCCCGCCAGAAGCGCGAGGCCCGACACGAGCGCGAAGGCAAGGAGCGCCCCTGCGAGCGCGCCGAGCGGCAAGGACAGGAGGCCGCCGCCGAGCCCTAGGATCGCCACCGCCACCGCTCCTGAAGAGGCGCCGGCCGAGATGCCGAGAAGGTAGGGATCCGCCAGCGGATTGCGCAACAGCGACTGGAGGACGGCCCCGGAGACGGCCAGCGCCGCGCCGCAGGCGCTTGCTACCACCGCCCGCGACAGGCGGTAGTTCCAGACGATGCCCTCGTCGATCGGGTCGAGGACGTGGCCGCCGTGCCAGAGGCGGTTAGCGATCGTCTTCGCGACCGTCTCGAACGGGATGCGCGTCTCCCCGATTGCCGCCCCGAAGACCAGGGCGGCAAGGATAAGCATGAGTGCGGCAATGGCGAATCCGGTGGTGCGTGCCGGATGGGCGGCGGCTCGGCTCACCGGGCGAGGCCGGCCTTCTCGAGCGCGTCGGCCAGCACCTCGATGCCGTCGATGGTGCGGATCGTCGGGTTCATCGCCTGGGCGTCCATCTCGACGACGCGGCCTTCGTGCACCGCGGGCATCAGGCTGGCGACCGGGTCGGTGCGCAGGAACTGGAGCTTCACCGCGATGTCGTCGGCCGGGAAGCGGCGACGATCCATCCTGCCGGCGACGATCACCGTCGGGTTCGCCCGGGCGATCGTCTCCCAGCCGACCGTCGGCCATTCCTCCTGGCTGTCGATGACGTTCCGCACCCCGAGGAGGGACATGATGTAGCCCGGCGCGCCGCTCTGCCCGGCGACGTAAGGGTCGATGTCGAGTTCGGCCGAGGAGAACCAGAACACCGCCGAAGTGTCAGCCTTCAGGCCGGCGATCTTGGCCTTGGCCGCCGTCTCGCGCGCCTTGAGGTCGGTCACCAGCGCCGCCCCCCGGTCCTGGACGTCGAAGATGCGGGCAAGGTCCTCGACCTCCTGGTAGACGAGGTCCATCATGAAGCGGGCCGTGCGCGTGCCGTCGCCGCCGCCGGAGTTGTCCTTGCCCTTGCAGTCGGCGGGCGAGGTGTAGACAGGGATGCCGAGCTCATGGAACTGCTCGGGGGTCGCCACGACACCCTGCGGCCCGACCTGCCATTCGAACTGCGTGGTGACGAGGTCGGGGCGCTCTGCGACGACGCTCTCGAAGCTCGGATCGTTGTCGGCCAAGCGCTTCACCTTCGCGTTCGCCTCCTCGTAGCCCGGCAGGACCGGGCCGACCCAGAGAGCGGTTCCCGCGACCTTCTCCGACAGGCCAAGCAGGTAGAGGATCTCGGTGGTGGACTGGCCGATCGAGACGGTGCGCGAAGGCGCCTTCTCGAAGCGGAGCGTACGGCCGCAGTTCTCCAGCTCCAGCGGGTACTGCGTCGGGGCCGCGATGGCCGAGCCTGCGGAGAGGACGACAGCGAGGAGGCCAAGGGCGGCGGGGCAGCGGTAGGATGTCATCGACGGGTTCCTGATGGGAATGGGCGCGGCTTCGCCATGCCGCGGCGTGCGGCCTGGGTCGCCCGGATGGGAGAACGGGACGAGCGCGGCGCCTCAGCGGCGCGCGGACGCTCGCGGGCGGAAGCAGAAAGGGGGAGTGTGGGCGCGAACGCGCCGAGGGTGAGCCGTCATGGGCATCCTTTCCGGGCATCCCCGCCCGAACGTCATGGATCTATCGCTGACGGCAGGTCTCCTGGCTCGCGGAGGTCGCACCGATCATCTGCCTTCCCGCTTCGGCCCGTGGGCGCTTCGCAGTGGCATGGCGCCGGGGCGACCCAGCGGCCCGCCGCGCCCGTCCGAGGACCAGCGCGGGGATGATCGGCATCCGCTTACAGTTGCGGGGGCAGCCACGGTTTCGGCCCCGATTGGGTCGTCCTCACCGTGTTCCCTTTTAATCCCCCGGGCTCGTCGCCGCGGGGAAACCGTCGAAGCCTGCTTACGCGGCGCACGTCGGCAGCGTCAACGGCAAGGGAGGTGGAGAAGTTCGATACCGCCACGCGGTCGGGATGACGGAGATACTCGATGCGAACGAGGCACAGCCCCAATAGCCGCTGGGAACGGCAGACCGGTGACGAACCGACGCCGAGGCCACCCGCGCCGAGGATATGGCGCCTCTTCGTTCTCGTAAGCGGACGTCCCGTCGGACTGAATGCCTGTTGTCGCCGCCCCCATAAATCCCGCAGAGCAAACGCATCAATCAATAGGTTAGCGGCAACTTCGACCCATAAATCCCGCAGAGCCACCCCATAAATCCCGCATTGACGTAGCCTTCCGACCCATAAATCCCGCAGCGTGCTCCAGCAGTGGCCAGTGAGGCCGCGCGCCAGAACCCTGGGGATCGTACGAGCAGGCCTTCAACGACCCTATTGCCGCCCATTCATCGGGGCCGAACGGACAACCAGTGGCGATGGGAGATACAGCCGGCCCGAGGCAACGCCGCACGCCACGACGAGCGGCCCCGACGTTCGATCGACGACATTCGCCGTCCGAACGCGACGCCGCCCAAACGAACCACCGGCTATCCACGGGCTGGCGGCTTCCACCACGCGACGACCCTTAGGTCAGACCGGCTTCCCGTCCGAACGCCGCCCCACATTTGAACTCCGGGCCGTTCTATCGGAAGGAATCGGTCTGCCAGAGCGGCGGCCATCGCAGCGAGCACTCCGTCCCAAACTCCGGCGCGGTCCCATTTCGTCAGGCGGGCACGAACCGTGGAATGAGGCCCATACCTGTCGGGGAGGTCGGACCAAGGCAACCCGGTCCTCAAGTGCCACAGGATGCCGTCGACGGTGCGTCGGTCGTTCAAGCGGGCGTAGCCTTGAACTGCGGTCGGCAGCAGGGGGGAGATCACGGACCATTCCTCGTCGCCCATGTCATCGTAGGCGGTGGACTTCCCGGCGTCCGGACCTCCGGAAGGCACCCGGTCGACGAGGCCATCCGACAGGACCCTCTGGACATCGCCGCGCTCGACCACGAACAGGTCGGCAAATCCGGCGACCGCATGCACGAACGATCCACGAGCCTCGAGATCGAACCGCAGGCTCTCACTCCAGGGAAGACCGTATTCCGATCGCAGACGGTTGGAGAGGACGTATCGCGCCGCGAACTCCTCGACGTCCTTCTCCAAGAACCCGAACTTGATCCGCCCTCCATCCGACACACTTCGAAGAAGGCCTCCCTGGACGAGAGCGACCAAGCTTGCCCAAGCCGTCCCGAGCCGCTTCGTGGTCGCGCGCGAGCTGAGAAGTTTAGGCTTGTTCTCGATCTCCCTCACGCGCTGAGCTCGCTTCTGCGGTTGGCGTTTCCGCTCGCGACGCTCCTTGGGGAGCTTCAGGTATCCACCCTTTTCCAAATCCCTTCGATCCAGGACGAGCGCCTTGAGGTCACGAACCTTCGACGGACCGAGGGGTACCAGGCTGCCTTCCACGATCGCCGGCAGGGCGAGCCAGGTATCGACCTCATCCGCGAACAGACACAGGTGTTCGCGCTCGTCCAACGTGACGAGCGGAGCGTCCAGGCGCGTCAGGTTCGCGAAGCGCTCGACGTCGTTGGCCTCGACGTACCTGCGTTCCGCTGGTGGAGGAGCGCTGACGACCGGAAGGATGCCGAGCTCGATGATCCTGTTCCGGTGCTTCTGCGTCAGCCCCAGCCGTTTGCCGACTTCTCCCATCGGAAGGCGGTCCGTGCGGATCGACGTGATCTTCGGTATGTCGCCACGGACGAACCTGCCTAAAGAGACGTCCCGTTCCGTGATCATGCCCGCTGCAAGCGCCCGCCGCACGAAGGCCCGGTGCTGCGTTCCCGCAGCGAGCGACGCGGACTTGATGGACACGTAGCGGCTTCCGGAGCAGTCCTGGCGGAACAGTGCGTCCGTCGTCATCATCGGGATCTCGGACATGGCGTGCGTCCGCAGGATTCCCCTGAGGATCTCGACGTGCTTGGGCGTGTCGTCGTCGAAGCGAGTTGAGTCGAGCCATGTGAAGAGCATACCGTACGACTTAGAGGGGCCGTTCTTGAAGCCCGCCGATCGGTCGAAGAGGCTCTGCAGGAGGCGCTCGACTCCCTGCTTGCCATCGATACAGACCGACAACCCTCGGGAGGCCAGCCGACAGAAGTCCGCAGGCCCCAACGTCTCGACGAAGCGGTTCACACGCTCGGTGCCCATCTCCGCGACGATGCCCAATCGCCACATCGTCTCGTCCGCCTGATGCAGGCTCATCGCGTCCAGGAAGGGGACGGACATGCGCTCGCGGATGCCCAGGCGTCCCTGGACGTAAGCCTCGGCAGCCATATCCCCCTCTGACAATGCCGACCGCGTCTTGGCGGCGAACGGCGCGCGGCAGACCATGCAGCGATGTGACGGGACATGCGAATGCTTCACGATCGCCCGGCATTGGGGCCGCGGACAGCGCGTCTCGAGAAGGATTCGATGCCTCGAGCAGGCGCGGACGAAGCGCAGGTCCCACCATGCACGGACATACGCGCGCTGCTCGGGCGGTCCGCCTTCCCCGTCCGACGCGTCCTCCTCGAGGCATTCGGCGCAGTAGCGCCGACCCGCCTCGGCGAAATCCATGCAGCACCACTCGGACTTCATGCGGAGGGTCTCGCCCGCCAGCACGACGGTGGATTCGGACACCTGGTCGACGGACCATTCCGCGATGCCCGCTGCCGGCAGGCCGGAGAGGATCGACAGTTCCGCGGTATGATGGCCCCGCGACACGGCAACGGGGTCCAGGCCCACCGATCGGGCGAACCGAGCCGGATCGTCGGATCCCCGACGCGAGGCCAAGCGGCCCAACAGGCTCAGCGGCGTCTCGCCGATCCGCGGTCGGACTCGAAGGGGAAGCAGCGCGAGATTGTCTGGCATGACCGTTTCCGACAGGAATCGGCCGAGCTTCGGCGACGGTGCGATAAGATCGCGTTAGGATCGGATGCCAGATCACCGCCTTCGGCAACCTGAGTCCTTTTGAAGCCCTCGAACCCGGTTCCGCGATCACTCACGAATTCCGGCGAATTGCGGCGTCGGCCTGCCAGGGGTGCCGACGCGTTGCGTCAACCGCCGACCGGGCTGCCCTGCCCCCGACGCTAGCGGCCAGATCGGCTCGATCGCATGGCTGGCCGCCTGCCGGACAGTTGCGCGTCCTCGGCGCCTCGAAGGTAGACGACCTGGCGGCAGGCGGGCGGACCGATCACCGGATGCACGCCGACCTTCGCGAGACGGTTGATGAGCGCCCTGGGCGCCAGTTCCTGGCGGACGGCGAGCTTTGCCCCCGTGACAAACCGCTCCTCGAAGCGCGCGACCTCGGACCGCGGTATCGTCCACGACGCTCCGGCGCGCCTCGCCGAGATCATCCCCTCGCGCAGCATCGTAGACACCGCCTCCGGATGCATCCCGATGGCTCCCGCGAACTGCTGGAGGTTCAGCGTCTCGGTGTCCTCAGCCGCACGCGGAACTAGATCGCTCTCCCGCAGAAGGCATGCGCCGAGACCTCGTCCACCGGGTAGCCGAGCCACGGGACGGAGGTGCCCGGCCGCCAGTTCGGCGATGAGCGCCGTGGTGTCTGTCCTTGCCGACCGCGTGGCGCCGGCGAGCCGCACGAGGCCGCTTCCTTCCTCGGCCTCCCCCACGTCGCGCAGGATCCTCTCAACGAAGCCGTCCAGCCTCTCGCCGTCGAGGACCTTCTTTCCGTTCGCTTCGCCGAGCAGGCAGCCGTCGAGAACGCCGGAGGAGACAAGCGAGCGGACCTGCGGACGGCCGATTCCCAGTCGCTGTGCGGCCGTGGCGACGCCGATCCTGCGGCGCCGATCCGAGGCGAGCGCCGCGACGGCCGCGGGGTCGACGGTGCTCGACACGCCCCGCCTCGACCCGCGCGGCATGCGACCCGCCGCGACCAGCAGGCTCCTCGTCCGGGCGACGTCGCTGCCGATCGACCTCGAAGCCGCAACGAGGGTGACGCCCCGGGCGACCTTTTTCCCAAGCATGGCCTCTCCGTCGGCCATCACGCCGTTGGCGACGGCATGGCGCCGGAGTTCGGAGCGAAGGCGGTCGCCGACGGGTCCGTCGGGATAGGTAGACACGAACTGCTCGTAGACCCAGCCGTAGGTCGCAAGCACGCCTCCAGACGGCTTGCCGCCCCGCTCGCGAACCGCCTTTCGGTTGAGCACCGCACGGAACGAGAAGGGCCAGCCCTCCAGGCAGGCCATTCCCGCGTCACGGAGGTCGCCGTCCGCCTCGGTTCCCGCATCCGGCCAACGGGCGTGCCAGTCCGCACACTCGACGAGCCCCAAGAGCCGGGCAAGGGGAATGAGTTCGGCGACCGCCAAGTCGTCCACGTTCGGCGAGGCGTGGCGCGGCAAACCGAGGAGCCGATCGTGGAGGTAGCGGGAGAATGCCCCGACGGGCTGCGGGCGCCCATCCCCGTTCAGCTTCGCGCCGCAACGGCAGGCGTGCAACGGCGCATGGTCCCAATTCGCCCCGGCGCCGCATCGAGCACAGGCATCCTCGATACGGCATCCGTGACGCGGACATGTCTCGATGGCGGCCACGTCCCACCAGAAGCGGTGACGGGCCATCGCAGCTCCTGACGACGACAGGTCGAGGTCTTCCGAAAGGCAAGCCGGACACCAGCGACGCGTCGCCACCGAGTGGTCGATCGTGCGAAGGGTCTCCCCGCGCAGTTTCACGATGCGCCGACGGATGTCGTGGGCCGGCGTCGAGAACCGGAGCACCTCATCATCCACCAAGGCGGCGGACGCGAGGTTGGATACGCCCCCGCCGGCGAGCAGTGACCTCAGCGGCAGCCCGCAGGACGAGGCAAACCCCCTGACGTCCAAGCGCCCGTGGCGCCAGGCGAGACGTGCCATCAAGCCGTAGGAGGGCTCGTCCGGTGCAAGCGGGACACGCAGCGCGAACCGGCGGATGGGCGCCGGAGCCCTTCTCCGCTCAACGCCGTCCATCTGCTGCCTTGGGGCCGCGGAACGTGCCCTTGCGCTGCCCCTCGCGCTTCCTCGGCTTATAATCATTCTTTGTGGCGTCCGGCTTTGCAGGGGCAGCCTCGGTTTCCTCGTCGCCCGAGCCATCCTCTCCGACCGCGAGCCACGAGTTCCACATCCTGCGAAACTCGTCGACCTCCACGAGGAAAGGGTTCCCCGCAACCGGGACGGTGCGGACGGCGGCCGCGACGGGAGGCGCGTCGAATTCGACCGGCGCGATGGCTGGCATCGGCTTGGGCCGGAACTCGTCGAAGATGACGCCCAGGTCGTAAGGGGTGATCTTTTCCAACTCACCATGCAGGACCTTGTCCAAGGCCGCGCTCATGTATTTCGAGACGAGGCCGATCCTTCCCTTGGTTGCGTAGTACATCCTAGCCTGCAGGACCGGATCGTCGAGCAGGGAGGGGACGAACGGCACGCCCACTTTGGCCTCCAATTCGACGAGAAGGGTCGCGAACTCTACACGACCCTCTTCCGTACCCCAGTCATAGGGAGCCAGGTAAAAAACAGGGGCCATGCGTCGTCCGACCTGTTCCTCAGGCTGGAGATCCAGCACGCCCGGAAGCCCGGCCAGGACGAACTGGACCCCGGTTTGGTTCAGCAGCGACTTGACGAACTCTTGGATCACCTCGACCCGCTTGCCACCGCCTTTCGTCAACTCGTGGGCCTCGTCCAAGAGGATCACCTGTACGCCCATACGCCTGCAGAGATCACCGATCTCGAGGACGATGGCGGTGGAGTCGACGTCGGCTTGCGCCTTGTAGCCCAAGGCTCCGACAATGGCCGACACGAACTGCCTTTTCTGCGCCGAGCTCGGCACTTGCAGTCGGACCACCGGCCGCACGTCGCCGTCCTCGTCGCTCCGGAACGCTCCCGGCTTCATTCTCTCGTTGCGTTCGTACTGAGCGAGCAAGGTGCTCTTGCCCGCACCGGCGTAGCCGACGACGAAAAGCGCCCTTGCTTCGAGCGTCGTCTCGGGATTGGGAGTGTACCGCTTGCGCAGCCTGTCGATCGCCCCCAACGCCTTGTCGAGTTGCATGTGGTCGAGACACTCGCCCTCGAGTTGGAACAGCATCGCCTGGTGTTCCGCGGGCGACAGTTCGCTCTTCGGTACTTCGCTCATGACGCGCTCGCCCTCATGGCTGCCTTCTCACGCACGCGTCTCATGACGGTCTCCTTGTAGTCGGCGGCCACGTTCGGAACAGGTTGCACGATCTCGGGAGCTTCCATTTGAGGAGTCGGAGGATCTCGCACCTCGATGGCGGCAGGAGCTTCCGGCTCGGGCGCCGCATCCGGCAGGCGAGCCACGACACCGCTGTCGCCGGCGACCGGAGTGAGGAACTCGCCGTTCGCCAGACGGAACCTCGCTTCCGGCGCCGCGCCCCCCTTCCGCTTCTTGTCGGCAAGCCTTTCGTCCGCCCGGCGTTCGGATTCCAACATGAGTTCGGCCACCTGTTCGGGGGTGACCTTCCTACCGTAACGCTTTCTCGCCTGCCGCCTGGCCTGAACCGCGTGACGGAAGCTGACCCCGACGCAAAGACGGGGATGCTTGGCGGGGATCACCACCGGCTGGCGTGCGCCGGGCGGGAAAAGCCAGATCTGCCCCGCGTCGAAGGGATCGGCCGACGCATGATACTGATGGCCGGGGCCATGGATGTTCTGCAACCTCTGAAGCTGGGGACCGGTGAAGAGCAGGCCTTCCACGCTGATGCCGTCTCGACCGATCGGCACCAAGTACGCCTTGCCGAGCATGGAGTGCTTGTACCGGGCGTCGGGAGCGGGTTGGATGAACTTCTGGGCGGCCTTCTCATGCCATACCATAAGCGGGATACCAGACAGACCGTCATGCAAGGACGGATGATAATCGTCGACCACCCACTTCAGGAGCTTCCACTTCAGGTCGCGTAGAGTGAGTTTCGACTCCTTGTACGAATCGTATTCGTGACGTTGCACGTAGGACGAGAACGTCTTCCCTTCCTCGTAGGAGTAGACCTTCGCGTGCATGGTTCCGAAGAACCGTTCGATCTTCCCCTTCAGGTGCGGGCTACGCGCCGGCAGCGGCAAGATCCGAATGCGCAGGGACCAGCCGACCCTGTCGAGTGGGATCGAGAGGAACTCCTTGCCACGGTCCGTATAGATGACCTCGGGGATGCCATGGCACGGCCACGTGTGGAGAAGTTCGCGCTCGGGATCGAATTCGGGATGACCGGGCTTCCAGCGCCGGAGGTCCTTCGGCCAGAACGCGTGCATCAGGCAGCGCTGGACGGCGGCGAAGCCCGGAACCTCGAAGGACACGTGCATGCCGACGATCATGCGGGAGCAACGGTCCAGCACCACCGTTATCCATGGTCGTCCCAGGATGTCGCCGTTTTCGTCGCGGACAATGATGTCGGCCAGGCAGTGGTCGATCTCCACCTCGTCCATGACGTATTCGGGATCGGGATGCGCCTGAGAGACGCGATGGTTGTTCCTCGCCGTCCAAGCGCCGTATTGCCGTTTCTGGCGCTCGTACGATTCCGGGTAGAGTTTTTCCAGAAGCCGACCCAGCGGTTTCGCTGTCGTGAAGTAACTTTCGAATTCGGGATGCTGCAGCTTGATTGCGTCCCAGACCTGCCCGACGGACACCCTCTTTTTGTTTACGTTGAGCTTCCCGAGGAATTCCCCCATGACCTCGTAGATATCCTGCGCACCCTCCTTCGTCGTGACCAACGCATGCACACGCTTGGTGCGGTTGCCCTTGTGCTTGTCGTCGGGCTGCAGGATTCCCTCGCTCCTGTTCGTCCGCAACCAGAGTTCGTGCCAATCCGAAACCGTTCGCCAGTGTGGGGGGCGGAGGAACCAAGGCATCTTCTTGAAGTCGTAATAGGTGTCGTCGTCTTCGTCGGGATCTTCGGGCGCCGTTTCCGGCAGTGCGCGGGAGGTTCTTTTTGCCTCTTCCACAATCTCGATCTTCCTGAGCCGCTTGCGCCAGCCCCGGTAGTTCGTCGAGTGAACGCTGCGCTCCGTGGCCCCCTCGATCGGCACGCCGTCGTCGCCAACCCGCCCCAGAGATGCTTGGTCAGCTTGGTCGATCCCGGTGGTTCCACCCTCCCTGCTCGCGGGCACGACGGCGGCGCGACAGATCTCCTCCTTCGTCCGCCCTTTCCCGAGACGCTCGTCGACGAAGCGGCAATAGGCGAGTTTCACGTCGACAACGAGCTCGACCCGTGCCGGCCAAAAGGCCCTGGGCGTAACCATCAGGTCCATCTGGCGTTCGGACACGAGCGCGGCGTTGGCCGGATAGTGGTGCAGGCGGCTGTCGAACCCCAGGAGTTCGATCATGACGTCGGAGAACGGAAGGACCTTCCCCGTCGCCGTCTCCTTCAACTTCCACCCGCGGTCTGCCCGTTCTTGGACGGACCACAGGGTCTTCGCGCCTCCTTCGTCGATGATCTCGACATGCTCTCCCGGGTTCCAGCGGAGCGGTGATGCTTCGGGAAGCGACATCAGAAGCCGAACTCGTTGGGTACGGGACCGTTTAGACGGGGTTCGGCATCCACCCAGACCTCGAACCGCGCCCCCCGGTGGCGGCATTCTTCGGCGATCGCGTCACGGCGACCGCGCAGGGTGGGGTCACGCAGCCAGACCCCACGCGGCTTCACCTCCCGATAGGCAAGCCCGCCATCGGTCCCGAACACGGCGAAGTCCGGGGTGTAGCTTCGGCGGCGAAAATGATCAGACCATTTGAACGTGACCGGCTGGGGCCGGAAGTTCGCGACCTCGTCGTCCATCTCCATCTGGTCCGCCATCGCGAGTTCCAGAAGACTCTCGACCGTGATCCGTCCGAAGGCCTTCTCGAAGTTGGCTCTCGGCGTGAAGGTTCGCTTGCCGCCGATCGCGAGCCGCCGGGCGGGTCCGACGCGGCGCGCGGCAGGCGAAGTGTCCGCCATCCGGCGGCCTTCGAGCGGAACGTCGGGCAGCGCCCTGCGCGAGTTGCCGCGTGCGACGTCGCCATCCCCGTACGAGACGAAGACCCGATGAAGTTTGCTCGACATGCCGTCCCCGTCTTACTGCGTTGAATTCTCATTCGGCGGAGACGATCGTTCGATCGGTCATCCCGCCGTCACGACGGACTGCGCGAGACGCGCGAGCATCGTCCGGTGTGGTCGACCGTTCTGTTTCGACCGGATGCACGAACGCCCCCCGATCGTTGCGAACGGTTGTCGGCGCTTCGTCTCCGCGCTGGGATCGTCGCGCGGAACTACCCCGTCCCGCGCCAACCAAGCCCCTCGCCCCGTCTTCCCGTCTCCGTCAGTCATCGCCGCTATCCCCCGACGGCTTGGTTCGAAGCATCCAGGGGGACGCTTTCGATCAAACTCCGAATCTCCACAGGATGCCCAGCGGAACTTCAGCAATCGTATCGATGGTGGTGAAACCAGATGATGATGGGACGACTTACTCTACGAACCGTTTACGCGGATCGCGGAAGTCGAAATATCGAGATGGGATCGAAAACATTACGTTTGACTGACATTCAGGCCAACATGGAGCACGACGTCGGCGTCCCGAACGTCGGACCTCTTCGTCTGTCCTGATGTGCAGTTCGAAGGTTGCCGGACGACAGAGGCATCTCAGCCTACGAATTCTGGAAATGCCGTCCGGCGTCCTGTTGGCGCCATCGACTGCAACCCACTTGCCCCGGGGACGGAGAACGTCCGTCGCCGGACGCTTTTGACGCGGGTCTCGTGCCCCGGGACGGGTTGGCGGGGACCGGAGGGACGGGGCCGACGAACGGTGGGGCCCAATTAGATACCGGGGACGGTCCCCAGACAGTTACGACCCTCCCAACGCCCGCGCCCTTGGCGTCCGCTTCGACGCCACCTCGGGATCGACGCCGACGGCCACCCTCCCACGGCACTCCATGAATAAGGCCCCGAGTTCCTCGAGCGCCTCGCGGATGCGCACGGCGTTGCCGACCCGGGGCACGCGCACCCCGTTCTCGAAATCGTTCAGGAGGTTCCTCCCGCAGTCGGCGGCTTCGGCCAGCGCAAGCTGCGAGACGCCCAGCATCGCACGGGCGCCGCGGCAGGCGACGCCGTCGATCGGCAGCCCCGGGGAAAGCGCGACCGCCACCAAAGCGTCACGCCCCCCCTCACCATTCGATCGAATCGTCGTTGACTCTAGTCGGGCTTCATGTTTCATTTGGTCAACCGCAGAAGGGCTCGACCCACAACAAAGATGCGGGGGCCAGGGAGGCCCGGCACCAGTCGATCGATCGCTCGCTCTAACAGTGGATCCATCGCCTTGCCCACGTTCAAGTTCCATTGCGACCGGGACGTTCCCGGCACGTCCTGCATACCCATGCTCGCCGCGCTCGGCGCCGCGTCCCTGGGATTCGAGGTGTCTTACGGGAAGACGGATCCCGATCCGCCGACCCCGGGGCCGTCCGGCATGATGCCGGACTTCCTTGCGGGTGTCGACGTCGTACGGCCGCCCCATGGGAGCGAAGCCGCGAATCTACCCGGCCGTCGTTGGATGCGCGTGGGGAAAGGACTCGAGGAGGGACGTGTCCTGCGAATCCTCGACGTGCCGCTGGCGGCATGGGACGGGCTCCGGGGCGCCGGCGTCGATGTCGACTGCCTCGTGGCAGGATCGCTTCTGCTGTCCCGGCTCGAGCGCGATCCCGCGCCGATCCGGATCTCCTGCGACGCGATCGGCCGCAACGGCCCGCGCCGGACCTGGGACATCGCCTCATCGAGTTGGCGCGTCGACGTCCCCGCCCTCACCAAGGCCGAGACGGCCTCGCTCCTGCGGGGAGTGCCCATGCCGAGGCCCCTGGCAACGGCCGGCGAACTCGCCCGCATGATCCTCGGCTCCGCAGGGATGCGGCATCCGGGGGCGCCCGCCCACGCATGGCCGATGGCGCTCCGCCGCCCGGCGCAGGCCCGCAACAGGCCCATGGCCGCACACGCGGCCCGCTAGACCGCTTCCTCTAACGTCCGAACGCGCCGACGCCCCTCCGGCGGGGCAGCGATCTCGCGCGCCCGCATCGAACCCCTCACCAAGACAACCACGAAAGGAACGCCATGCACATGATCCGCCAACGCCCGGCCATCCGGTCCGCCAAACGCTCCGCTTCCGACCGCGGGAGCGGCCGTCCCCGGCGCGGTTTCGTCCCGACGCCCAAGGGAGGCGGTCTCGTACCGTTCGAGAGTTCGCTCGGAGCGGACCTCCTCAAGATCATGGCCGCCGACCCGTTCGTCGCGTCCATACGCGCGCAGCCGGAGACCTTCGTCTGGCGTGACGCCGTCGACGGACGCCGCCACCGTTACACGCCAGACCTCCTCGCGGTCATGACCGATGGATCGAAGGTCTACCGATCCGTTCGACCCCACGCCTTGCTCCTCCGCGACACCGAGCTCTGCGGGAGGCGGACGAGGATCGAGCTGGAATGCGCGCTGAGGGGCGCGGCGTTCGAGATTTGGACGGAGCGCGAGATCCGCGAAGCCACGTGCGGCTGGCCGCTGCTGCGGGTCGCGACCGGTGCGGAGGCCTCGCTCTTGGCGAACCTGCCTTTGGAAGTGGGCAGCGAGGCGTCGCCGGCGGCGCCGCCGAAGTTGATCATGCGGATCGCCGAAAGACTGGGCCTCCGCGGTCCCTTGCAAGCTGGCGACGTGTTCTTCGCCCGCTCAATGCTGACGGGCATCCTGATGGCGTTCCGGTGCAGGCTCGACCGAGATCCCGTCACCGGCCTGTTGGTGTGGAAACCCGCCCCCCGGGCGAGCTGAGCGGTGACATCCTCAACTACGTAGCGGCCGGCGCCGTCGAAGCGCCAGTCGACCGTCCATCACCCCATTGATCGTGACGCATTTCCTTTGGAGAAAGACATGACGACGCGCACC
This sequence comes from Aureimonas phyllosphaerae, assembly GCF_900113065.1. Classification (GTDB taxonomy): domain Bacteria; phylum Pseudomonadota; class Alphaproteobacteria; order Rhizobiales; family Rhizobiaceae; genus Aureimonas; species Aureimonas phyllosphaerae. The sequence goes on along the minus strand of NZ_FOOA01000019.1, from coordinate 15,950 downwards.
ATTCTGCAAGCCAGTGCTTGCCAATCTCCGTCGCCCGACCCCGTTCAGCCGGTGTCCCGGCCGATCGAGATCGACTGCTTCTCGGTAGCGGACAAGTACAGTCGGACTGCCCTGTCCGCAGCGATCCACGTCGACGTCTGCCCACATGCCAAGACGATCGTCGGGATGCGGCTCGTCTTCGATCCGGCTTCTCCACCCCCCGCAACAGCAGCCGTTCTTGACTGCACCCCCAGGGAAAGTTCGGCCTCTTCGATCCATGACGGATGGCCCCTCTACGGTTTGCCGAAGTTGCTCGTGATCGACTGCCCGGAGTTGGACGCGCCGACATTCCGGAACGCCGCTCTCCGGTTGGACGCCTTTGGATCCGGTCCAGACGACTGATCGAGGAAGCTGAGCGGAGCGGCAACGGCAAGGATCGGCTTTGCTCCTACCCCGTTTGCGGCATCGCTAGGCGGGATGGCGGCGCAAAAGGCGGCCACTACCGTCCGCATTCAGACACCGCAGCGTCGGCAAGGCTGGGCGCGTAGTCGCCTGACCCTGCGAGCAAGCGGACGACCAAAATTCGCCCTGGTTCCGGCTCGGATCGCGGACTCGGTCTTGCGGAGGATGTTCGTGCCGGGCGGCTTCTTTTCGGCACTCATGTGTGTGCCCCGCCCGCCCGACACGCCTACCGTTCGAAGGGTTCGAGGTGGTCGGAAGCTGCGACGACTTCTCCGGAGCCCAAGCCAGTGAAGGGGCTCGCGCCGGGTCGGCTCGACCGCATGCAGCCGAAGAAACGGCCCGTCGTATCACGACCGTCGGCGATGAGGCCCGAACCCATCCAGCAGGATTCCGCCCCAATCCGCGTCACTCTCCGATCGGAACGTGGGTAGGCTCAAAACTCATCGCGGTCTTCAGGCCCGTGACGATGCCGGGGCGCTTGCGCAACTGACCGATCTCACCCTTCAGCCAACATTGCTTCTTTGCGGCGACGAACGAAAACCCAGCGCAGGCGCCGTTCTGAACGCACGCCAAACGGCATTCGAATGGGGTGTGGATGGACGGCAAGGGCGTTCGCGACAGGTCACCTCCCGTGGCATCCGCGTCCTGGTATAGGTTGCGCGCCGGATCGATGACACCGAAGCTCATGGCGACGGCGTCCGGCTCCATTCGCCCGAGCAGCATCCCGGAAATCGCTACGAAGTTGCCGTCGAGCTCTCCCTGGCTCGACTTCAGGAAACAATTCGGCCCCCTCGCCGGACTGGTCGCGGTGTTGAACGTGAAGGCGCGGCATTGGTCCGTGCCGAGGCACGCGGACGCGCAGGCTGGGGCATCCGCAAGGGAGAGAGACTGTATGTCCCGGCCAACGAAATCGAGGCCACGATAGAGTGCCAGTCGATTTGGCTTGTTGATCTGAGGAGTCGAGAGCGGTGGCGTATGTGGAAGCGCCGCAAGCTGCTCTCCTGCAGCGACCTCATTTTCCGAACCGCCCGGCTGATCGGAGCCGAAGTTCGAGCCGGGCAAGCTCGCCAATCCATTGGATGATGGCAACGCGTTCCCGGATGCATCGCCGTTTGAGGTAACGCGCAGCTCGCTCATCTCGGCCGTGGTCAGGTACCGCATGTCCGTCGAGTCAACGGAGAGGGCGAGCTGCATCAGCCGCGGATCCACGCCCATCTCCACGAGGTAGGCAATGAGGTCGGCCGTTCCGGCCTGAATGGCAGCCACGGCCGTGGAACTGTCCATTTCCGCATCTTGGCCGAATGCCGCGCGATGCACGCCGATCGATCCGCTCTCGGCCACACGCATGACACCGCCCATGAAGGCCATTGAGCAGGCGGACGCGCATTCCAGCGGTCGCGCCTGAAGCGTATTCAAACCCGCCGCCCGTATGGCCCTTCCGAAGCGCATCGCCGCATACGCGTTTCCGCCCGGCGAGTCGAAGATGACGACTTTCGCATCCGTTTCGATCGCCTTGGTGACCAATGCTCGCTCGTTGTCGTCACGCCTGAACTCCCCGTGGACGACGAGGTAGCTCATCCCACTGTCGGTCGACCCGCTTTCAATGCTGACTGCCTGGGCCTGACCGATCCAAAGTAGGCAAATGGTGGCCGCGATGCAGTACCTGAGCCACCCCATGGCGCCGCCTCCTGTTTCGCCGAAATTCATCATCGTATGATGCAGGATGAATTGTTCGCGTAGTTAGTTGAATTCCGGAGCTCGGAGCGTTTTCCCCAGTCCGCGTTGGCAATCCGGCGTGACCGCACCGACCTGCGGGAGACCGTAGAGACGCGGCGTTGGACGCGTCATTACGCGTCATCGAACGCCACCCTGTTACGAAAGCCGCGACTGAGACGCCGCCTTGAGGGCGCTGGTGGTAGTAAAGAACGTCCGTTAGGAGGGACGCAACGGCAGCACGATCGTCGTCAGTGTTCGGAACGTCGCTCCGCGTCCTTAAAGAGCTGCCAGGATGAAGCTCTCTCTCGTACTCGAACCGTCGAAATGCCTGCCTTCGATCATAAGTGTCCGATCTGAGTTTGACGTTGAGAACCGAAATTCTGTGTCGCCAGCCGTGTAGGAGTTCCGCCACCTCCCGTTCGGGATCGACCAGACGACGTTCCTTCCGGAGACCCTGCAAAGGTACTCCCATAGGGTGCCATCGTTTGGGCGTATGTAGCTGACGTAATGCGGCTCACCCTGTATAGAACTGGCGAACATCGACACGGGATCTCGACCGAACTCGATCGCGATGACAGCCTTGCAGACCCGGCGCTCGAATTGCTGCCGTTCATTCAATGATGCGAAGGTCGGCACCGCGTAGGCGGCGGTCGCGACTTTCGGAAGAGTTAGGTCGACCACACTTGGACTGGCCGCTCGGGGAGGCGTCGCCTTCGCAATCGGTAGCGCAGCTGCCATCGTCGGGGTTATGGGACTGGTGGGAGGTTCGTTGTCGGACCGGGTCCAGCTGTAGACGTTGCCGAAAAGCAGAAGTGCCATCCAAAACGGCCACGTCGATCGTTTTCTCTTCTTCAACGTCATCCACGCCATGGTCCGGGTCCCCTACGCTGCTTCCATCAGGTCTACTGATGAGTCAGAAACGGCGAACGAATTGGTTTGCTAGGATTTTAAGGGTCCTGTCCGCTCCTTGTTGGACGGGACGGGCGAGACGCCTTAGCGGATGACAAACCTCACGGATGGTGGTTTCCGGTCAGGCAGCGCCTGCGGATGATCGACCATTCCGAAGCGACGGCGATGTTGAGTGAACGACAAACTCTTTGCACTAATGCTCACGCATTCAAATCTTCGGTTTGCCCGCACGATCGCGACCATGTCGGACAGCAGCCGAAGGCAGATTTGCGCGCGTTGATCACGCGCGTCACAGTGAATTGGCCGGATCGCAGGACGTTACTCCTACTGTAGTTTCCGTATCGGTCGGACACCTCGAATATGGACGAGGGATAATTCTGGACTGGAAATAACCTTCATCCGTGAGCTATCAGTCACGCGAGAGTTGGCGACAACGGATTCGTACCGACTAGCTTGATGGAGATGCGTAGTGGACGAGAAATCGAATGCGGTTGAACTGGCGGTTGAGATCACAACCGCATGGCTCAGCAATCCTAATACCCGGGTCGCACCCGAGGACGTCCACACGTTCCTGAAGAACAGCCATGCCGCTCTTGTCGGCATGATCGACCCGCCAGCCGATGAAACGCAGGCGAGTGCGGCGGCACCGGAAGAATACCAGGGTGCGGTGACCGTCCGGAAAAGCCTTGCGGACCCCGAGGTCATCTACAGCATGATCGACGGAAAGCCGTACAAGGCGCTTCGTCGTCACCTCGCGACGCACGGCCTGACGCCCGAGACCTATCGCGAGCGCTACGGGCTGAAGGCGGACTACCCGATGGTCGCTCCGAACTATTCGAAGCGCCGTGCCGAGGTCGCCAAGCAGCTGGGACTCGGGCGGAAGCGCACGGTCGCCGCCGAAGCCGCGCCTGACGACGCCGCAACATCTGAAGCGGCGCCTGCATCTGGTCCGACATCCGAGCCCACCCCGGCGAGCAAGCCGAAAGCCAAGAGGTCCGCGAAGGGCTCCGCGAAGGCGGACGCGTAACGAGGCTCTCCAAGCCCGTTCTGCGCACGGATTTCGCAACGTGCAGGCGATGGGGGCCGCCGTGTGCGGCCCCCGTCAGCCATCTGATCCGCCCACCAATTCCAGCCTTCGCGCTGCCGAACCCGCGATTGGTTCGAAAGCATGTGCACGGCGGCTTCGGTCGGGCCGCCCGCCGCGTCTTCCCAAAGCACCTCAGTGCCTAAGGAAACGCGGACGGCACCTCGACCGAACGTGGATGCGAGCTTTCGCTTCGCAGCAGCCCTCCCGGTCGCCTGTCCCTAACCAGCATGGATGGCGAAGCTCACCGCGCCCAACATCGAGGGATCGGAAAACATTTCGCCTGTGCCCCGCATCGAAGTGGCCTGACGACGGCGACCACAGGCGGCCGTCTTATCCTACGCCGGTATCGCGAAAAGGAAGATCGGCGCCCACGACGCCAAGCCAATTCAGAACCTGACGGCGTGCGTCGATCGGACAACGGTCCCATCCACCTTCGTGCCACGCCCTCCGGCTGATGTCATCCTTTGTGCATAAAGCACGTCGACGCGAAGCGTCTTGTTCAACAATATGGACGCGACCGTCGGTCATCTCTAACGTAGCCTTATCGAATTCAGGGCGCATGCCGAGGGGGCCATCATCGACGGAGACGATTGGAGAAGCTTCGGACCTCGTACGCTGAGCGACGGAGGCCTCGTGCTCCCTACCCTGATTCCTGACGCTGCCGACAATCTTGGGGAGCGCGAACGGATGCGAGCCTCCTCCCCACGCTTCCGTAGCATGAGATCCAAGTCGTCTTGGAATGCATCGCTTCGACTGATGGTCGCTCCTCGCAACACGCTCCCAGGCAGGCTGGTAACAAGCACTTGCGCGGCCATCCGCGCTCAATGTCTCCCTCGACCCGGTCGTTTGTGAGACGCTTTGCCTGAAGCATTCCCGCAATGGACGCGCGAGGGGCGTCACCCCCGAACGACCCGTCATCAACAGACGGAACCTGGCAGCGCCGTATCCTCGTCAGCAGTTGGGATCGAGCGCCCTTCCCCGCCGTATGGACTGACCAAGGCGATGATGAGTGACATGAATATGGAAAATCCGGCCGCCGTACCGCTCAGCGGCAGCGCCATTCGTCTGGCGGAATCAACGGCCTTCCAAGCCGCAGGCACGATCGTTGTCCGCATTCACACGGAGACGCTGGCATGACCGATCGCGGCAATCCGCCATCACCCGTTCTGAGGATCGAGAACCTCGGGGTCCGGTTCGGCACGACGGCCGTCATCGAGGATCTCAGCTTCGCGGTGCCGGCCGGCAAGACCGTCGCCGTGGTCGGCGAAAGCGGTTCCGGCAAGTCGGTGACATCGCTGTCGATCATGCGCCTCGCGGACATGGCGGGCGCGACCTTCCCCACCGGGTGTATCCTGTTTGACGGCCCGGGCGGCGAGATCGACCTCCTGAAGGCCTCGCAGAAGGCGATGCGAGCCATCCGCGGCAAGGAGATCGCCATGATCTTCCAAGAGCCGATGACCTCGCTGAACCCGGTCTACCGGATCGGCGACCAGATCGGCGAGGTCCTGACGCTGCACGAGGGGATGACGAAGGCTTCGGCACTTGCCGAGGCGCGGCGCCTGCTCGACATGGTGCGCCTGCCCGATTCGGCCGACCTCCTGACGCGGTTTCCCCACCAGCTCTCCGGAGGCATGCGCCAGCGCGTGATGATCGCCATGGCGCTGGCCTGCCGCCCCCGGCTCCTGATCGCGGACGAGCCGACCACCGCGCTCGACGTGACGATCCAGGCTCAGATCCTGACGATCATGCGGGACCTGCAGCGGGACCTCGGCATGGCGATGGTCTTCATCACCCACGACATGGGCGTCGTCGCCGAGATGGCGGACGAGGTCGTGGTGATGTGGAAGGGCCGGAAGGTCGAGGAAGGCCCGGTGCGCCAAATCTTCGCCGCCCCGAGCCACGCCTACACACGCACGCTCCTCGCCGCCGTTCCGGCGCTCGGCAGCATGGCGGGCGAGGACTTGCCGAAACGGACGCCGCTGACCGTCCTCCAGGACGGCGAGCCGACTCTGGTGGGCACGGAGCGGGTGCAGGACACCGCGCGATACGACGGCGTGCCCCTCCTATCGGTCCAGGATCTCGGGGTCCGCTTCGACGTCAGAAAGACATTCTTCGGCCGGGTCACCCATCGCGTCCATGCGGTGGAGAACGTGTCCTTCGACATCCATCCCGGCGAAACGCTGGCGCTGGTTGGCGAGTCGGGATCCGGCAAGTCCACGATCGGGCGCACGATCCAGCAGCTCCAGGCTGCGACGTCCGGCAGTATCGCGTTCGGAGGCAAGCCGCTCGATCAGATGAGCGCGGCCGAACGCCATCGGCTGCGCCAGGATGTCCAATACATCTTCCAGGATCCGTTCGCCTCGCTCGATCCGCGCAAAACGGTGGGTTTCTCGATCGCCGAGCCGATCCGCACGCACGGGCTTCTTTCGTCGCGTCGCGAGATCGAGGCGCGCGTCCATGGCCTCCTCGAACGTGTCGGGCTTGGGTCCGAGCATGCCAAGCGCTACCCCCACGAGTTCTCGGGCGGCCAGCGGCAGCGCGTCTGCATCGCGCGCGCACTGGCCTGCGACCCGAAGCTGATCATCGCCGACGAGGCGTTGTCGGCGCTCGACGTGTCGATCCAGGCGCAGATCATCAACCTGTTCATGGATCTCCAGGCGGAGCGTGGACTCGCCTACCTCTTCATCAGCCACGACATGGCGGTGGTGGAGAAGATGAGCCATCGGGTGGCGGTCCTCTATCTCGGGCAGGTGATGGAGCTCGGCAGCCGACGCCAGGTGTTCGAGACGCCAGGTCATGCCTATACGCGCAAGCTCCTGTCCGCCGTTCCCGTCGCCGATCCGGAGCGGGCACGCGACGCATCCCTGATCGAGGGCGAAATCCCCAGTCCCGTGCGCGCCGTCGGCAACGAGCCGGCCATCCTGGCGCGCCGCGAAATCACCCCCGGCCATTTCGTGGCCGTAGGCGCCTGACGCGCTCCGAAGACCCAACGAGAAGGACCCAAGCCATGACGACACCGAAGACGATCCGTACTGCCTTCCTAAGCCTTGCGATGGCGGGCGTCGCTTTCGCCGCGGCGCCGGCGATGGCCGAGGGCAAGCTCACCGTGTCCTCGCCGCAGGATCCCGGCAGCTGGGACCCAGTCGACACGTTTCTTGTCAATTGGGCGGCCGTCGCCACCAACATCTTCGACGGCCTTACCTATCGCGGGCCGGACCTGAAGCTCGTGCCGGGACTGGCCGAGTCCTGGGAGGAGTTGGACGAGGGCAAGCGCATCCGCTTCAAGCTGCGGCAGGGCGTGACCTTCCATGACGGTGAGCCGTTCAACGCGGCGGCGGTCAAGTTCACCTTCGAGCGTCTCCTCGGCGAGCAGGGCTCCAAGGGGCCGCAGCGCTCCAATTACACGGCGATCGAAAGCGTCGAGGTCATCGACGACTACACCGTGGAAATGAAGCTGAAGTCGCCTGATCCGGTGCTCCTCACCAAGCTGGCCGGGTACGGGGCAATGATCGTGCCGCCGAAATACATCGCCGAGCACGGCGAGGACCACTTCAACACGAACCCGGTCGGCACCGGCGCCTTCAAGTTCGTCTCCTACGCGCCCAAGGTCGACATCAAGCTCGCGGCCAACCCCGACTACTGGGGCGGAGCGCCGAAGCTGTCGGAGCTCGAATACCGCTTCATCACAGAGCCGGCGACCGCCGTCGCCGAACTCCAGGCGGGCCGCGTCGACGTCGTGCTGCCGCCGACCATCCCCATCGGCATGATCGACGTCATCCGCAACGATCCCAAGCTCGAGCTGGTCTCAGTCCCCGGACCGACGGTGGATGCGCTTCGCTTCAACACGCGCGACGGCATCACCAAGGACGTTAACGTGCGCAAGGCGCTCATCATGGCGGTGGATCGCAAGACCATCGTCGAGCAGATCCTCGCCGGGCAGGCGACGGAGATCGCCTCCTTCCAGAGCGCCCTATCGTTCGGCGACGACCCCGCCCTGAAGCCGCTGCCCTACGACCCGGAGGCGGCCAAAAAGCTCCTCACCGAGGCCGGGGTCCAGGAGGGTGCAAGTGTCCAAATCGACGTGCGTGGCAACGACCAGACCATGAACGAGGTGGCGCAGGTCATCGCGAGCTACCTGCAAATGGTCGGCGTCACCGCGTCCATTAAACCCTACGAGACCAATGTCCTGCTCAACGACATCATCCCGCAGGGCAAGACCGGGGCGATGTTCCAGCAAAAGTGGGGCGGCTGGACCTTCGACTACGACAACACCGCCTATGCAATGTACCACTCGGGCGAGAAGTGGAACCCGTACGAGAGCGATTCGGAGCTCGACAAGCTCCTCGAGTCGCAGCGCTCGCTGACCGATCGTGCCGAGCGCGAGCGGATCCTGCGGGAGATCGCCGCCACCGTCGCCGACCGGGCGCTCGAGATCCCGCTGTACAATTCGAACGCGATCTATGGCGTCAACAAGCGGGTGAAGGACTTTGTCGCGGCGCCCGACAACCGCACGAAGTTCGACACCGTGTCCGTCGAGTAGCACCGCTGCTTGAGGCCGCCCTCAGGGGCGGTCTCCTTCCGCGCTCGTCCGCGCAGGCCGCATCGCGCCAAGCGCATAGGCCCACGCTTTCCGGAGAACGATTCCTTGGCCGGCTTTCTCATAAAACGCGTGCTTCAGGCGATCTTCGTCGTGATCGCCGTCACCCTCCTCGTGTCCTTCGCGATCCGCCTCACCGGCGATCCGGCGGTAACGATGTTCCAGGGCGGCGGTTCGATGACGGAGGAGGACCTCACGCGCATCCGCCAGGCGCTCGGCGTCGACAAGCCGTTCCTCACCCAGTACCTCCTGTTCCTCAAGGGCCTGCTGACGCTGGACTTCGGTCGCTCGTTCGCCGGCGGCGCGCCCGTCTCGACCCTTCTCGCCCAGGCGATGGGGCCGACGCTTCTGCTCGCCTTTCTGTCCATCGCCCTGTCGATCGTCGTGTCCATCCCGCTCGGCATCAAGGCCGCGACGTCGCGCGGGCGATGGAGCGACCAGATGATCCGCATCTTCTCGCTGATCGGCCTGTCCTTCCCGAACTTCTGGCTCGCGACCATGCTGGTGCTGCTCTTCGCGATCACCCTCGGCTGGCTCCCGCCCAGCGGCATGAGCACCTGGCAGAGCTACGTGATGCCTGCCTTCACGATGGGCGTGATCCTAACAGCGACCAATGTGCGCCTCGTCCGCACGACCATGCTGGAGACGTTGGGGTCGCAGTACGTCATGGTGGCCCGGGCCAAGGGCCTCAGCGAGCGCAAGGTCCTCTACAAGCACGCGCTGCGGAACTGCGCGATCCCGCTCATCACCTACTTCGGCATCCAGTTCGGCGGCCTTCTCGGCGGCATCGTCGTGGTGGAGCGCGTCTTCAACTGGCCGGGCCTCGGCACACTCGCCTTCGACGCCGTGGCTGCCCGCGACTACCCGCTCCTTCAGGGTGTCATCACGGTGCTCTCGCTCTTGATCGTGGCCGTCAATCTCATCGTCGACATCGCCTACGGCCTCGTCGATCCGCGCGTGCGTACGGAGTAGCCTCAGTGACCTCCCTCACCCGACGCTTCGCCAATCTCGAGTTTCTCCTCGGCGCTCTTCTCACCGGCGGCATCTGCGTGGCCGTCTTGTTCTCCGATTTCCTGTTTCCGGACGGAGGCTCCAAGATCAACCTGACGGCGCGTCTCGTGGCGCCCTTCACCAATCCCGCCTTCCCGCTCGGCACGGACCCGCTCGGCCGCGACGTGCTCTCCCGCGTGGTGCAGGGCGGCAAGATCTCCCTCACCGTCGGTATCCTGTCGGTGGCCGGCTCGGTGGTGATTGGCGTCTTCATGGGCCTCGTCGCCGGCTACTATCGCGGCGTCTGGGACATGGTGGTGATGCGCTTCGCCGACGTGCAGCTGGCCATGCCCTTCATCCTCCTAGCGATCACCTTCATCGCGATCGTCGGCGGCAGTCTCACCAATACGATCATTCTCCTGATCGTCTCGCAATGGGTGCAGTACGCGCGCCTTGTGCGCGGCTCCGTTCTGTCGCTGCGAGAACGGGAGTTCGTCCTGTCGGCTCGCGCCATCGGCGTGCGCGACCGCAACATCATCCTGCAGCATCTCCTGCCCAACCTCGTCGGGCCGGTGATCGTGCTGATGACGCTCAACATCGCCACCAACATCCTGCTCGAGTCCTCGCTGACCTTCCTCGGCCTCGGGGTCGACCCGACCATCCCCAGCTGGGGCGGCATGTTGGCCGATGGACGGACCTACCTCCAGCTCGCCTGGTGGGTGTCGGTGTTCCCGGGGCTGGCGATCCTCCTCACCGTGCTTGGCCTGAACCTCCTTGGCGACTGGCTGCGCGACACGCTCGACCCAACAGGACGGACGCGCTGAGCCATGACCGACATCTTCCGTAGGACCTACCGCAGCACTCTCGATGCGCTGGTGGAGGACGCCATCCCCGACCGCGCCTTCGAAGCATGGACCTTCGACGACCCCGCGCGCCGCCGCGCCGCCGAAAGCCGTCTCCGGGACAAGGGGGTCATCGCCCGCATCCACAGCGCCTACAAGCCGCTCGTGTTCGCCTTCCTCGAGGACATCGACCTCGACGGGGTCACGGCGATTGAGGTGCACTATCCCGTCCACGAAAGCGCACCGGCCAACCGTTTCCGCTTGGAGGCCTATCCCCTCGCCGCGCTTGTCGGCGATCGGCAGATCGACTTCGTCGCGCGGGAGGATGGCGCGTTCCAGTACGACGTCCGGCTGACACGAGGCGACACGACGGAAGCCTTGGTCGTCCTCGCACCCAACCGCGTCCATGCCGATCTGGTCGGCCAAACCAGTCTCTCCCCGACCGGCTGGTATCGGGTCGCGGGCGACGACGTCGGACAACGGCTCGAGACAGACTACGAGCGTCTCTTCCACGACACGATGGAGGCCATCGCCGCGCACGACTGGGGTCGGGACGAGCCCTATTTCGAGGAGCTCAACATCGCCGTCGCCCTTCCGGCGGCGGACGTGCCGTTGCCCGTGGGCGACGAGGTCTCGAGCCTGCGCGAGGCGCTGCACGAGGACTTCTACTTCAGCCTCCTGGAGGTCTTCCAACACCGGTCGGCCCGCCCGCTCGGCGACCGGAGCCTTCGCCCCGGCCAGATCGTCCCCGAGATCGTGGCGAGCGACGGCGCCGTGTCGGTCCGCGTCGAGACGCGCCCGCTCACGGACGGCTTCCTCGACGCGCCGGATCAGGACCTCGGCACGGCGGGCGAGCCGATCGGCGTCGGGCAGGTCCAGCGGCTCCTTGCCGACTTCGGTGGCGAATTGTTCGCCGCGCGCTCGCGTGCGGGCCGACACGTGCAGGCCGTGCACGTGTCGGGGCGAGACGCGCCGGTCATGGTCAGCGGTGGCCAGCACCCCAACGAGCCGACCGGCATCGTCGGTGCGATGCGGGCCGCCATGCAGCTGTCGCAGCGGGAGGGCGCCCATTTCGTGGTCTCGCCGCTGGAAAACCCGGACGGCTACGCGCTCAGCCAACGTCTCCGCCGCGACAACCCACGCCACATGCACCACGCTGCCCGCTACACCGCGCTCGGCGACGACCTGGAGTACCGCACTCGTGAGAACGCCGGCGCGATCCTCGGCGAGAAGGAGATCCATCTCCAGGCCGAGACGCGGGCCCAGGCCCGACTGCACGTCAATCTCCACGGTTACCCTTCGCACGAATGGACGCGGCCCCTCTCGGGCTACCTGCCGCGCCACTTCGCCATGTGGACGCTGCCCAAGGGCTTCTTCCTGATCGTCCGCCATCATGAGGGTTGGGGGGACGCCGCCGAGCAGCTGCTCGATCACGTGACGCGCCGCCTCGCAGCCATCCCGGGACTTCTCGAGGCCAACCGGTCCCAGATCGCACTGTATGAGATCCACGCGGGCGAAACGGGTTTCCGCATGATCAACGGCTTCCCCTGCCTCTCGTCTGTCGACGACCGGCACATCGCGCCAGTCACGCTGATCACGGAGTACCCCGACGAGACGATATACGGTGCGGCCTACGTTGCCGGGCATTCGGCGCAGATGGAGACGGTTCTCGCCGCGTACGACGCCTGGCAGACGATCGCAGGCTCAACAAGCGTCGTCGCTGGCGTCTAGGCTAGGATCGGTACAGGCAGGCGGCGCGTTCGATATCGACCGCTCCCGAGGCTCGCGCGTCGTGTTTCGGGGGAAACGACACCGTTCTGCAGCTCGGTGTCGTCTGGTATCGCGTCGCTCGAGAAGACGTGAGCGGAAACCCTTGATCTTCGAGGTCTCGAAGCGACATCGCTTTCACGCGTTGGAGGGCCAACCGGAAAAGCCGAGGCTACGCATGTTCAACCGCACCATGCACTTCGGTTTGGTAGCCGCGATCCTGCTCCTTCATTATTCGCACCTGGCCCTCGCGCAGGATCCTGCCTTCCCGCCGGGTGCCGAGACGGCAGGCACCGCGCCGCCTAGCGAGATCATGCTGCGTGCGGCACCCTTGATGAAGGCGGGCAAGGGCGACGAGGCGACGTTCTGGTTTTATGCCGGACAACTTCGGTGGCGCTCGCGCCTGAACGCCAACCCGGATCAGGACCCGACCGGCGAACCCGCCCTGTTCTCGTCGCTGTTCGAAACGCTCGGGCCGTCTGTCAACGGCTGGGCATTCGGCGACATCCCCAAGCTCCAGCGCACGATCGACGCGGTGCTCCTTTGGGACGCGCGCTATCCTGATCCCTCGCTGGATCCCGCCGTACACCGGCGGATGCGGGCAGGACTCACAAACCTTCGCGACCAGATCGGTCGTGAGGCGGACACGATCCGGGCAGAGCGCGCCTCACGGGGGCTCGAGAATCGATGAGGCCGAGTTCACGGTACTGCATCGACACAAAGCGCCTTTGCCACCTGCTGCTCGCATTCTGGATGCTGCTCGCGATCTCCGGTTCAGCATCGGCGCAGGATGGGCCTGTCGCAGACCCGCTGCGCAGTGGCTTGGAAGGCGCGCTGCGCGGATGCGAGATCTGGGTCCTCGACCCGTCGAGCTGGCTGGATGATCCGACGCGTTTCCTGGCGGCCGTCGATCTTGGCGGCGCGGTGTCCGAGACCGAGAGCCTGCCCGAGCCGCTTCTCCCGCCCGAGCCCTTCCGACGCGGCAACCGCTACTGGCGGATCAATGCGGGCCCCAGCGAGGGTTACGCGCTGGTGGTCTCTCGCGACATTCCGATGTGCCACATCACCGGCGGCGGCGAGGTGGACCTCCAGCCGGCGGCCGAAGCCGTTGTCGCCTCGCCGGATTTCGCCGAGCGCTGGGAGCGCGTCGGCGAGAAGCGTCGGGAGGGCATGGTCTCGACTTCCTTCCGACTGCGCGAGGAGCCCAAGCTGACGCTCGTTCTCAGCCGTGCCGACGCACCGGGTGGAAGACGTGACCGCATCCAGGTAATCGCGACGGCGATCTACGATCTCGGTCGCAGAGGCAACTAAGGTTCGTCCGGCCAGCGTATCGGAAATGGCCGCACCAGAACCTGACCGCCCGGCGGGATCGGTCCTACGTGACGCAGGATGCGATCATGGTCCGGGTGGCTCGGCGGGTAACGAAACTCTCCATGTCCGACACCCATCCGCATCGGCCCTCCTCTCCGCAGACCATGACTGCTGGCCGTCCGTGCGGAGCGGACGTCCAACTATAGGTCAGCGCGCATCAAGCGTGGGAACAGGACCGCATGCCATCTTGCAGCATGCACGCCTTCCACGATCCTGGGCTGGTGCGAACATCCTTGTGAACATCAATCGAGGTAGAGGACCATGATCCCGCGCTGCTTCTTCGCATTGGCTGTCATGTCGACAACGGCGTGCCCAGCTCTCGCTCAAGACTACCGATCCCTTTCCGGCGCCGAGATCGCCAAGATCATCGCCGGGAACACGGTCCAGGGGACGATGGCGTCAGGCGGTCCGTATCGCGAGTTCTACCTTCCCGACGGCACCTTGCGGGGTTCGAACTACGACGGACGCTGGAGCGTGGTCGGCGACACGCTGTGCTTCAGTTACGACCCGAAGACCGAGCCGCAGTGCTGGGGCGCCAGGATCGCGCGATCGGGCGAGATTTCCTGGATGAAGAACGACGTCGTGGACGGCAACGGCGTCGTCGAACCTGGCAACCCCGGCAACTTCTGAGGCCGCGGGCGATCGGGACGGCCGACGATCAGGCGACCTCGTCCACTCGGGACTGGTCCTTGGCACCGAGTAGCGCGGCCATCTCGGCAAGCGGCAGCGGACGGCTGTAGAAGTAGCCTTGCACCTGCTGACATCCCTCCCGGCGCAGGAACCGCGCCTGCTCGGCGGTTTCGACGCCCTCCGCGGTGGTCACCATCTTCAGGCTCTGCCCGAGACCGATCACCGACCGCACGATCGCGTTCGATTTTTCGACCGTGAGGTCCGCGATGAAGGACTTGTCAATCTTGATCTTGTCGAAGGGGAAGGAGTTGAGATAGCCGAGCGAGGAATAGCCGGTCCCGAAGTCGTCCATGGCGATGCGCACGCCGAGCGCCTTCAACCGCGCGAGGATGTCGCGCGCGGCGGCGCCGTCGTGGAGCAAGACGCCTTCCGTGATCTCGAGTTCGAGTCGCGCCGGCGGAAGGCCGGTCGCCTCGAGGATCTCCGCGACCACGGCCACGAGGTCCCGGTGCTTGAACTGCATCGGCGACAGATTGACCGCGATCGTCAGGCCCGGCCACTGCGCGGCCTGGCTGCAGGCCGTGTGCAGGACCCATTCGCCGATCGGAAGGATCAGGCCCGTTTCCTCCGCCAGCGGGATGAAGTCACCGGGCGGCACCAGGCCCCGGTCCGGATGGCGCCAACGCACCAGCGCCTCGGCGCCGATGATGCGCTCGTCCTCCAACGAGACGAGCGGCTGGTAATGGACCTCGAACTGCCCGCAGGCCAGAGCCTGCTTCAGGTCCTGCTCTAACGACCGGCGCGCCTGCCGCTCCATGCCCATGAAGGGTTCAAAGACGCGCGCCACGCCTCGGCCGGCATCCTTGGCGCTGTAGAGGGCGATGTCGGCATTCTTCATGATCCGGTTCGGCGTCTCGCCGTCCTCGTCCGAGAAGGCGATGCCGACGCTCGCGCCGATGAAGGTCTCGCGTCCGTCCACCGTGAAAGGAGCGCTGAGATCGGCGATGATCCTGCGGGCGAGGGCCAGCGCATCGAGCGGCTGGTTCAGCCCGGACTGGACGACGGCGAACTCGTCGCCCCCGAGGCGGGCCGCGACATCGCCGCTCCCCAGACATGCGCGCAGGCGCTCGGCGACCTCCGTCAGCACGGCGTCGCCCGCCGCGTGCCCGAACGTGTCGTTGATGTCCTTAAAGTGGTCGAGGTCGATGCAGAGGACGGCGAGGCGCATATGCCCGAGACGGTCCTCGTCGAAGGCGTCCTGAAGGCGGCTCTGGAACTGGACCCGGTTCGGCAGTCCGGTCAGGGCATCATGCAGGGAGAGGTGGATCGCCTGCGCCTGCGCCTCGATCTCGCGGGTGATATCGGTCGCGGTGCCGCGATAGCCGATCAAGGCCTCGTCCTCGCCCTGCACCGGCCGGGCCGAAAGCCGCGCAATGCGCCGGCAGCCGTCGGCAGCCCGATAGGTGCAGCGCAATTCGCGGATCGCCGGCGCGTCGACCTCGGCGACGGTCGGGAACAACGTGTCGCCCCCGTCCTCGGCATGGAAGACGTCGTTCAACGTCGCGCCGATGACGTCCGCTTCGTCCAGGCCCGTGACCTC
>NZ_FOOA01000022.1 GCF_900113065.1 Aureimonas phyllosphaerae | reverse complement strand
CGCCGAAGGCGTCGACCATCGCCGGCTGGGACGACGTTCGCGGCCAGGCGATCACGGTGACCCGCGGCACGACGCAGGACACCGAACTGACGGGCCTCGCCTCGGAGAAGGGTTTCACCGTCACCCGCTACGACGACGACGCCACGATGGTGACGGCGGCCGTCAGCGGCCAAGCCAAGATGGTGGCGACCTCCGCGACGCTTGTGAACCAGATCGGCCAGCGCAACCCGGACCTCGCCTACGAGCCGAAGTTCGTGATCCGCACCTTCGATCTCGCCATCGGACTTCGCAAGAACGAGCCCGAACTGAAGGCCAAGCTCGACGAATGGGTCGCAGCCAACCTCAAGAACGGCAAGCTCAACGAGATCTACCAGCGCTTTCACGGCTCCGCCCTGCCTGCTGAGATGCTGCAGTAGAAACATTTCGCGGGGCGATGGCCTGTCCGGTCGCCCCGCCCGTTCAGCTTCCGCTCTGCGCCCATTTCAGCCATTGGTCTGCTAACGGCTGTAGTCTGAAAGCGGACATTCGCGGGAGGGGGCGATGGCACCTTGCGCCAGTTGCTGCGGATGCCCCCGCACCGGAATTCAGACCTTCAAGCGCTGAAGCTGATAGCGAAATGGCTCCAGCGAGGGGGTGGCAAATGTGATTCCCATTACTCGCACTTTCCCCAACACACGCGAGACTAGTGCCTTGGCATCGGACCGCACTATAGGTAATTAGCATCAGCTCCCATTGGCGTAGTTCGCCTCAGTAGAGGATGAGGTTGAAAAACAATGGCTGACTGGAAAGGCGAAATTTAGCAGCTTGACATTGTGGATGTCGCGCAGAAACTGGGAATACAGTTGGCGCCGGGGCGGCGTTCCCCTCGCCTAGCAATTTGCCCATTTCACAACGACACTCAGCCTTCCCTGAATTTATACCGGGGAAAAGATCCTCACTATCACTGTTTCACGTGCCACGCGCACGGCGACACGATCGAGCTCGTGAAGCAGCGCCAGAACGTCGACTTTGCTGGCGCTCTTGACTGGCTGGCGAGCGCCTATGGCTTGAACCTCCGCCAGCGCGGGTGGCTAAACAAGGAACCGCGCCAGGACATCCGACAGCGGGCTCAAGCCTTTTGGCGTGAGAAGAATTACCTCTCACAGCTCAAACTTTTTGCGCAGGTGCGAAAGCTTGATCTGGAGACCCTGGATTCTGCAGGCATCGTGATAGGGTCTATGGAGGCCTTCCTTGCCAATCTTGGACAAGATCGAGCCGCGCTAGACGAAGCCGTTGCCGCGGGATTTGGCTATGTCGGGGATACTGGGCTTTCGCTGTCCTTGAGGTCGGTCTCTTTGACCCCTTTCGTGCGCGGCGCGTCGGTGCTCATCCCGATCAAGAATCTTCGTGCCAGGACCGTCGGGTTCATGGCGCGACGGGTTGTTGGCGATGGTCCGAAGTACCTCTTCACTAAAGGCTTCAAGAAGTCGGACCATCTGTATAGGGGCGACAAAGTCCGTCGCCGCATCGACTCTGCTCAGGAGCCTGCCGCCCTCGATGCCGCCGCCGACCGGTTCGATCTGTTCTTGGTCGAAGGAGTGTTCGACGCCCTGCGGCTAGAAAGTCTCGGCCTGCCGGCGGTAGCTCTGTTTGGTGCATCGATCAGCGACAAGCAGGTCGAGGCGATCGGCGAGCTCGCCGAATTGGCGCTATCAGCGGGACGGGCCCTCAGGGTTCACCTCTTCTTCGATGCCGATAAGGCCGGGCGCCGAGGTATGGCTGATGCCTTGGTCCGTCTGCTCCACAAAGGTCTGCAAGCGTCGTTCCTAGTTGATGTCGTGGGCGTGGACATCGAGGAGTCTGACGGTCAAACCAAGATCGATCCCGCTGAACTCCTCGCCGGCCTCGATCCTCACCAAGCCCGACTGACGCTTCTCGAAGCTTTGGTACCCGCTCTGGATGCGCTGGCCGCGGTCAGTCTCGACCATTCATTCGCCGGCGTGGCCGGTGCGGTGGAAGCGCTCGATGCGGGCGGCTCGATCATTCTGCAAAACCGCCTTGCGCGGCGTCTGCAGAAACTTGACTAGCCTGCGATCTGGCAAAACCTTGCGCCCGATGAGACCACCCTAGGCACGCAGTCGGAGGGCGGCCTTCTCAGTCGAGCCTTTGGTCGCCTTTCTCAAAAGCTAGAGCGCGCCTCGGCCGACGACGTAGAGCAAAGTTTGCCGGAGCCTTTCGGTGCCGAGGAACGATCGGCGGACGCGGCGCTGTTGCACGCGATGATCTTGGCCCGAGAGTCGAACGATAGTCGGGAGTATCCCGTCGACGTCGCCAGCTGGGACCGCATCGAGGAAGGTGCATCGATCTTCTTGCCTTGGATCGAGCAATCCCTGGCGCGGCCACAAGGGCCGCAAAGGCCCTATCTCGCCCACAACGAGGCCAAGGACTCCGGGGCGCCGCGTCTAAAATGTGGACCGTGTCCCGAAGACGCTATCCAGCAGCAATACGTGCTAACTGAGCTACTGCGCGTGCGCGGCGAACAACGGGAGATCGCCGAGCGCATTCCGGCGGTACGCTATTGGTCCGACCGGCTCGCGCTCGTCGTCACCGGTGCGCAGCGGCCCCAAAGCGCGGTAAGTTTTGCCTACCAGATCGATATGCGCGCGCTCGAGGAGCGACCTGATCGAAACCGTCGCCGCGACATGTTTCGGCCGTTCCTAGACTGCTGGAACAGCTTTATTTTGCACATCGGCCGTCGCATCGAGCGAATGCGGTCCGACCTGATCTATATCGCGCGCTTAGACATCAAGTCGTTCTACGATCACGTGCCCAGATACGCGGTAGAGCGGGCGCTCGACCAAGCCTTGCCCACCGCCGACGCGATGGTGCTGTTTGACATCACGCCGCTTTTTGGCGCGGACCTGGATAGCGGCGTTCGGCGCGACAGCCTCATGCGCTGGATCCTCGATCATAGCTTCGGCTCGATCGAGCATGGCTACAGTTTCGCCGCGCCCGCCGACGGCGAGTCCAAGAACAGCGGAAGCGGCGTCAAAGGCCTGCCGCAAGGACCAGCCCTAAGTTCCTACTTAGCCAACATTGTTCTCTTCGAGCTCGACGCTGAGTTGGAAGCGAGGGTGAGGGCCTTGGACGGTGACGCCTTGGCGGAAGATGGCCGTCATGCCTTTGGGGGCCTCTACGCCCGCTACGTAGACGACATCGTCATTGCCGCGCGGTCACCCGATGATCTTCGAAATCTACGGTCGGCGATCGAAAGCAAGCTGGAAGGCCTTGGCCTGGAGCTGAACGAAAAATCCGAGCACCTCGCCCCGATGAGCGCGGAAGACGCGCGCAATTGGGTCGTCGAACGTCGTGGGGCAGGCTTTTTCGCCTATGGCGAAGCGGATGATCAACCTAGCCCGGCGCCGGACGTTCGCAGCAGCTGGGCCGATATTCCGACTCTGGACCGACGCACCGCCCTCAGCGTCTTGCACTGGAGCGCGCTGGACGACCCCGAGCAGACGCCTTGGGAAGAGTTCGAGCTGATGCTGACCAAAGTGGCGCAGGCCGACGATCTGCGTGCGACCGACCGTGGCCACATCCTCCGTCGCATCATCTTGAGGGCGGCCTTGGGTGCCACGGCAGACGGCGAGGCATCGACCTGTGCGCGCTTTATCGAGTTTTTTGGCCTCCTCCTGCGGCCCCTGCACGAGAAAACGCCGCCGAAGCTCCGGGTGCGCCCGAGCGAGGTGGCGCTTGCCGAGGCGTTGGTCGCGGCTCGAGACTATTTCGCCCTCCTCACCGGGCTGGAGCGACTCATCCTTGGAAGTCCGGAGAGCAACCCGACGTTTTCGCGTCCGGTGCAGACCGCGATCGACCGCGCAAAAGTTAAGCTGCTTTGCTGGATCCTCAATGAAGGCCTTCTTGGTCACCTGTTCCAGCGCCTGATTACGCCTGGGTCGCAGCAGTTGGTGCGCGATCACCTCGGCGCGCAGCTGATTTTGCAGCGCGCGATATTGGAGGAGCGTGCGGCAAGGGCGATCCGCTTGCGGCCCGAGTCTGGCTTTGCAATCGCTCGGCGTCCTTTGATGGAGGCACCGACGGACAACGGCTCGGCCCTTGTGGCTATCGGATGGATGCGCACCTTCGCGCCTGATTTGCTGTACGAAAAGCACAGCGGTGCGGTCACCCGACTGCTCCATGCGATTGCGGCTGAAGCGCAAGTCGCCGGCGGCCCAGCGCCTACTGGGGGGGAGATCTTGACGCCCTTGGCTCGGTCCGAGGCGATGGCTTGGTCCGCCGATAAGGTCCTGACACTCCTGCCGGCTACGGCCGGCAGTGCGGGCCTCAATCCAATAGCGACCGCATTCAGGGCGCTGGCTGGGGGAACTGAGATCCCGCCGCCCGACTGGCGTATGCGCACCCTGTCGGCTTTCTTGGCCTTATCTGCGGGACCACAGCAGAGTGAAGCCTTGGCTCTCCGTCCTGGATTGATCGGAACCATCGTTCCCGG
This sequence comes from Aureimonas phyllosphaerae, assembly GCF_900113065.1. Lineage (GTDB taxonomy): Bacteria > Pseudomonadota > Alphaproteobacteria > Rhizobiales > Rhizobiaceae > Aureimonas > Aureimonas phyllosphaerae. Next base: position 50,352 of record NZ_FOOA01000022.1, on the reverse strand, counting down.
AGCGGTGATCCTGCCCTTGCCGCCGATCGCCGACCAGCCGGGCGTGTTTTGCTACTCGGACGCCGAGGGGAGCCGCCAGGTCCACGCCGTCCTCGTAAAGCCTGTTTCGGACGCCCTGGCAATCTTGCCGGCGGACCTCGAATGGCGTCAGGGCGACGCCGTCGCCAATCTCCAGCGCTGGAGCGCCGATCTTGGTGATCGCGACCTGCTGATGGATCCACGCACGGGTCGGCGGCGTGTCGATGACGATCTTGCGGTGATCGCCGACGTCTTCGTCGGCCTTGTGACCCGCTACGGAGTGAACCTGGGCCCGGAGACGACGCTGGTCCATGTTTTCGCGCTGATCGGTCCGCACAAAAGATTGGACGACGCCGAGTCGGCCGATGCAGTTGAGGGAGCTAGCCCCTACTTCGCGCTCGCTTGGCGCGTCCGGCGCGAGCAGGCCGAACAGCTGATTTTCGAGCAGCGCGGTGATGGTCTAGCCGTCCAGCGATCGCCGCACGCTGGCGCAGAGATCTGGCGGATCGGTCAATCGGTGGCCGATCTCTTTGCGATCCCCAGCGATGGTGCCATCGAGGACCATCAGGCGGGCTTGAAGCGCGATCGGCGGCTGCTGCAGGCGCGGCTTCGTCGCATAGCGTTTTCGCGGCTAAGGGGGCGCTGGATCAATCCCGCTCAGGTCTCAGCTGCGCTTGCCACGCGTAGCGTTCCGATGAGCCTTGATCGCATCGTCAACGTCCTTCGGGAAGCGATCGGTGAAGACGACAGCGTCGGTCCGCTCGTCTTGGAGTTTCTGCTGTCGGGGCGAGCCATGCGCGCCAGGATGGACTTAGGCCTCGCTGTGGATACGCCCGGCGGGTGGGCTCGTTTTCTCGAGATGGTTGGTGGCAGATCTTTGCGCGCAGCCGACGACGCGGGGCTCTTCGCGCATGCGCCAGTGCGATCTGGCCTGCCGCGTCCTGGTCGAGCGCTCGTCCGGACTGCAGACGCCATTTCCACCTGGTCGGACCAGACCACAGACGCCCGTTGCAGGGTCGTCCTGAGCGCGACCGCCCTGGGCTTCGAGTTGGCGGCATTCCGACTCGAGGTAAAGGACTTGGTGCTGGCCACCCTTGCGCGGTTCGCGCCGGCTGACCTGGAGCGCCTGGCTCAGGTTCGTCTTGATGTCGCGGCACTCGGCGCCTTCGGCGAGCTCCTCTTGTGCGAGCCGCGTTTTGGCCAGGGTGAGAGCAGGCCTGCGGCCTTGCCCGGGGGCGAGACGAGATCTTGGGGATACGACGCCGAATGGCAGGGCAAGGATCTCTTCGCCACTATGGTGGAAGCGCTCGGCCAGCGAGCCTTACCTGGGCGAGCGAGCCTTGAGCGAATCTCGACGGCGGGCTGGCTCACGATCATAAGCGTGATGGCCGGGATCATCCCGTTCGAGATGGGGCCGTTGCCAGCGGAGACCGACTCCCCCCTCAGGCCGAGGCTTCTGTCACTACCGGATCCAGCGCTGGCGACGCCGTTGCGTGCACTCGCGACCGAGTTGCTCGGGGTGGTCTCGTCGCGGCAGGATGACGATCCCGATCGTTGGCCATAGGAGGTGGCCAGCGCGCTCGATCTGGTTGGCCTTCGAGAGGCCATTGGGCTGGCCCGCGGAGCCCTGCAGGCGGTCCAAAAGGCCGCTGGTGTAGTGCTGGCCGAGAACCCGACGCCGCTTAGCAGTCTGGTCCTTTCCGATCAACATGTGGAGTTCGTTACTGCGGTTGGTCGCCGCTATCGCCTGCCATGGTGGCGTTGCAACCTGATCTCAACCGCCGGTGAGCGCATCGACCGTGTGGAAACGATCCCGGAAGGCGATCGTCTTGTCCACCCCTGCTCGATGCTGGAAAGCAGCGACAGCATCCTAGTCGTGCAGTTGATTTCCGAAAGCCTGGGAAAGATCACCGGGCTGGAGGACGCCGCGGTCGAGAGCGAAGGCGTGGTGTCACAGGCAACGAATTCCGCCATCCAGAGGCCAGAGCGGGAAGAGCGGTCGGAGCCGAAACCGGTTGCGTCGACCAATAATGACATCGAACTCGCTGATTTGAACAGCGCGGCGCCCGTAGGCGGACTCGATCCGCTGCCCATGGAAGTTCCGAAGGTGGCGGGAGCATTCGAGGCGGCGCACAAGCTGCCGTCTCAGCCGTCTGAACAAGACGCCGGAAGTGGGCCTCATCCAATGACCGCGCCTGATGGTGCGGGCTCAGCGCCTTTTGCTGGAAAGGCCGCAACTGGTGCTACCGACGGCCAGGCGGCCTGGCGGATTCGTCGCGACCGGGCTTGGCGCGCGCGCGGCGCCGAAGCAGGTCTTGCCAGGACTGGATATGGCCGAGTAGCGATCCTGCAGTACGATTTCCTGCTCAGCTACGACCCTGAGAAATTTCCCAACTACGGAATCAACGGAAAGACGGGGAAGCATCCAAGAATCGAAGCGGGTGTCGTCGATTGGAAGCTCAGCTTCGCCGAGCACCGCCGCCGCCAAGTGCTGGCGGCCGTACTGGAGACGTGCAACACCTTCGGCGTCGAGGCGCTCGTCATGCCGGAGTACTCGGCCTGGCCTGAGACCATCACCTGGATGGCTACTCATTGCCGTGAGCGCAGCTACAAGATCTCCATCTGGGCCGGGACATTCCGCCAACAGAACGGCTTTGGCCTAGTTGTGCGTGATGGCGTATACGCGCCAGTTGGACTGGATCAGAGTCCCCAAATAAGCCCCATGGAGGCCCACCTCAGCGTTGTCTTCTCCGAGACCCAACCGGGCAATCTCCTGACGGTGCTTTCAACCGGTGAGGTCAAGGACGAAGGGCCGATCTTCCAGCAAAAGCTTCCGGAAAAGGTGCGCCACAGGCCCAAGAAGTATCCGTCTATTGGGATGTTCGAGGAGTTCAAGCCCAGCGCCGGAGCGCTTGCACCCTTGATGGTAGCCAGCCGCTCGCTCACCCGCGTCGAGTCCTTCATCAACGAATTGGTCTGCAGCGAACTGTTCGTCTTCAACGGGCCGCTGAACTGGCGCAATGTGGCCGACCACCTCGCGACCAGCGCGGCCAAGTACAAGGTTGCCGCGCTTGAGAAGGACTGGCTCGACGTCTTGGTCGACGATGCGAAGAACGCAGCCCACGTATTCAGTGGGGCAGAAGGACACAAGCCGCGCCGAAGCCTGCTGTTCGTGACCTGTGCAACCAGCCGCGACGCAGACTACCACTATTTCGCGCAGAGTGCCTATTTGGCCTCGGGTATCGTGACCGCTTTCTGCAACTGGTCGGCACCAGGATTCGGCGGCAGCTGCTTTATCGGTGCTGGCGGCTGGGAAACGCGCGGTGACGGCGTCGTGGCACCGAACCCCTACCACGGGGTAACTCCGGGCTTCCTGTCGAATGGAGCGGACCGCGGCGCGCTGGCGCCAACGGGAAACGCGCTAATCATCGCTGATATCCGCCTTGAGAAAACAGTCGACGATAAGCCGCGGTCTCAGACCCTGGGCGCGCCGATGCGACTCGTGGCACACGTTCCGATCCTGGAGGACATGGACTGCAAGGAGGTCGAAGGGCGTTGGGACAAGACTTGGTGCCATAAGCGCCAAGTCCCCTGGGTGGCAGCCGACAACGCCGAGCTTCTGCACGATCCGAAGCTCTATAAAATTGCGCTCCACAAGGCCGCAATAGGAGAGCGGGTTAGTCTGGACGCATTTTTCGCAGCTATGGAAAAAGTGGTCGCCGGAGCAGGAAGCTCATTGAACATGACCGCCAAGCAAGCCGATGCCGCCGTCGCCGCAGCACTATCGCTGACAGCGGCGTTCGATCGATCGCCCGCGATGGGACGGCGTGCCGCCGCGATGGCAAAGAACCTGAGGTTACTGCCAGAGACACTCCCCTGTCCGGCGCTGGTCGACTGGCTCGTCGTGGATTTGGATATTGAGTTGTTCCACCGCCAACTCGTTGCTCTTCAGGAAGTCAGGAAGAAGAGTATTACTGCATCGGAACTGCCTGCTGCGCTAAAGGGGGCAGCTTGGCGCTGGGTGCCGCGCGACGGTGAATAAAGCTAGGCTTAGAGAATATTTTTCCAGGCGGGTGAACTAGGTCTGTGGGTAATTCTAGTCGGCTTGGAGCAGCGCTGGAAGGCGGCGATGCGGCGGCGATGCATATTGGGGGCGGAATCGCAGCTGTGGCTGTACTAGGCAAGGTAGAGGGGTTGGGCACCGAGGTCGGTTTCTGCGACGTCCGATCGAACAGGGTTTGGTCTGCCACCCGCTATGGCTTTGGCGCCGACGCGGCCGCGGAAGCGCTTGTTGAACGGCAGCTACCTGCCTTGTTTGCGCGGAAACGGTCGGTCTCCTTTCGGCCGGGACGAGTGGGGTGAGCAGAGGAACGTTGGGTTCGTAGTATACTCGAAGCTCTCTCAATCATCGCGAGCGAAGTGGATTAAATCAGCGCTCAGGGCTCCCAATGTTCGAACTCGATTCCGAACACCTCTGGGCTCAGTCGATAGCTGGAGCCTTTGGGGTCGATATAGGCTACAATGAACTCCGATGGCGGATCGGCAGCGACGCCCTTCGGTAATCGAGCGCCTATCATAGTCAGTGCAGAGGGCTGTTGTTGCCCAGTGAACAACGCCATCTCGCGGCGCACCCCTAGCACTTCTTTCAGCAAATCTTTAGTGAACTTCGCAACGGCCTTGCACTCGACGCCAAGCGCAATCTCGTTATGCCCCGGATAGCCTTTGCTTGCGGTCGTCACAACGATGTCGAGCTCGTGACGGCGGCTATTGTCCCAACCGAACGTCGTATGATGATGTCCAAGCGTGTCAAACTCAATGTTGAGAAACAGCCGATAGTCAGCGCCGCTCAAATACGGCGACCTTAGTTCGAAATGCGCGTCACTCGTCTTGATCATGCCGGGCGACGCCTTGAACTTCAGCGTACCTGGTGCGGCCGTTGAGGGAACGAATGTGAGGCTGAAGCCTCGGCTGGTAAGATCTGTCACCACTTTCGACAGAACAAATAGCTCATAGAGTTTGCCTTCCTTCAACGCGGCCAACAACTTCCGGTCGCCGGGTTGCTTTGCGCGGTAGGCGTTGAAAACGCGCTGGATTTTCTTGGTCGCGCGCGCCCTCGCTTTCATATCCATTAGGTGTCATCCCCGTAGCCGAAGCCGTCTTCCATCAGGCGGTTAATGATGTGGTTGATGTCGTGGCGCACCTCGGCGAGGTCAGGCGCTTCGGCCAGATTGATTTCGCGGGGACCGCGATCGTCGGCGAGTTCGACTACCACACGGGTCGGACCCTCATTGCGGACCGCACCCAGGATTCTGGCGAGCGACGCCTCGGCGACGGTGCGATCCTGGATCGCGATATAGCGCTCAAAGGCGCTCAGCATCTCAACCAGACGCTTCGGCGGATCGGAGAGCTTTGTTTCGCCGGTCTCGAGGTCAGTGACGGTATAATGTCGCTCATCGGCGAGGTCGGCTGCGCCCGAAAGCGTGAGCTCTTCGGCGACCAGTTCGATCAGTGCGCGGAAATCCTCTTCGTCCATTCATCCCCCTTGCCATACGGTTCAGCTGAAGCGGCACTGTTATCGATCTGAAATTTACCGACCATGCGATGGGGCACAAGCCAACGCTGACCCAAAGCATAGACATTCCCGCCTATAGCTACTTTTTGTCGGCAGCTTCAGCGATAATGGGAAACCAACCTGATCAGATTAACTCGTCAATGTAAGTGACCGCATCGCGCGAAGGAAAATGGCCGCTTTTCGGCTCGGCCCTCTCGGAAGGCGCCCGTCAGCTTTCGGCCCGAATTCCCAGATCCCCATCCTATCGTTACTTGGTCGGCAAAGCATGAATTGGCGCATTTTCCAACACGCATACCAACTTGGAATACGCCGTTGCGACGTGCGCGCTTGTTCCACGAACGGCATGTTTACCATGTGGCGGCCGTAGCAAAGGTGCGGGTCAAGCAACAGGACTTGATGTGAATAAGGTCTCCGCTCCGCTGACTTCTCGATAGACCGCGGACGCATTTCGTGGGGTCGCGGTCAAAGCCGGAACGACGATCCATGATGGAACCGAGCGTCCGGTCAGAACCAGAATAGCCGCCGCCGCCGCGACGGCACCCTGCCGGAATGGATTCTGCGCGGCAACACCGCACAGAATCCGTCCCTCACCGAGGGCCGCAGCTGCGGCTGCGCCGAGATCGACGGTCGTCATGGCTGGCGGCCTTTTGCAGGCGGAGAGAACGGACAGAGCTGCGACCGCCGGCTCGTCCCAGACGATAAAGACGCCATCCGGCTCCGGCTCCTTCTCGAGGTAAGTCGCGATCACCTCGACCGCCCGGGCCGGCGTCTCGAACTTCAAGTGTGCGAGGCGGATATCGGGGCGTTCGCATCGCATCCACTTGTCGAACCCGATCTCACGTTGAGCCGTCGCGAAGAAGTCGACGCTGTAGGCGGCAACGCATACACGGCCTCCCGGAGGCACATGCGGCGACAGAAGCTCCGCTGCAATCTGGCCGAGCCGGAAGTTGTCGCAGGAAACGGCACTTGCGTAATCGCTCTCCGGCAGAAGTCCGGAGGGAACGTTGTCCAGAAGGATCAGACGGACGCCCGAGGTTGCCAAGCGGCGGAACGCATCTGTCACCACCGTGCCGCCGACCGGGATCGCGATTACCGCATCCGGCCGCGCCGCGATCAAACGGTCGATCGCCGCGACCTGAGCGGACGGGCTGAATTCGCAGTCGATGATGTCTGAAATCTTCGCCCCGGCTTCCGCAAGAGTGGCCTCGATACCGGCGATCTGGCGTCGCGACCAGTCGGACGCTCGTGTGTGCAGAAGAAGCGCCAGCTCAAAGGCGTGCGACCGCGCCTCCTCGCGCACGCTCTGCGTCAGCGCGGCAAGCTCCGGTCCGGCGGCGCGCTCGCCGTGAGGGCCGAGGCCAGCGGCCGACGATGATGTTGCCGCGTCCGCCCGTGTCATCAAGCCTCTCCCGCCCCACGGATCTTGTCCAGCTCGAGACTAGAGGAGCGTTTGCGGCTTGGGAACGTCGGGTTCACGCTGCACCTGCAGCGGCTTGCAGGAAGGTGAGGACCTTGGGATGGGCAAGGGGAGTCCCGCTCGTGATCCAAGCCTCCAGGAAGTGCGAGGCGAAGAGCTCCTCTGCAACAACCGTCGCTGCGCCGACGAGGCCTGCCGAACGGCCCATGCGCGAGCGCAGGATGGACAGGTCGCGGCTCGCGAGCGGTTGTGCATGGCGATAAACCGCCTCGCGGATCGCCGCGAGGCAGATATCGCCGGTCTGGGCAAGGTCGCCCCCGATCACGAGGGTCGCGGGGTTGAAGATGTTGACCAAGCCTGCAAGCGTCGTGCCAACGAGGCGCCCGGCCTGCGCCAGAATGTCGGCCGAGAACGGATCGCCGAGCCGCGAAGCGGTACCGATGTCGTCGACCGTCACGGCGCCCGAGCGCGCCAGGATGGCTGCAAGGGCGGGGCTTTGTCCCTCGCTTGCCGCCCGCTCGCCCTCGCGCGCGATCGCCTCGCAACCGGCGACGGTCTGCAGGCAGCCGACGTTGCCGCAGCCGCAGACGAGCATGCTGCCTTCGCCCATGTAGATGTGGCCCATCTGGCCGGCGATCCCCTGCGCCCCGCGCAGAAGCTGGCCGCCGGACACAAGGCCGGTCGAGATCGACGGGCCAAGGTCGACGAAAATCAGATCGAAGGCGCGCTCGGGCGGGAGGGCCGTGATCTCTCCCATCGTTGCCGTCTGGACGGCGCTTCGTGCGAAAACCGGTGCACCGAAGCGGACGGCGAGCCGTTCGACGAGGCGCGACTCGTTCCAGTCCGGTGATGTCGCGAAGCGCGGCACGGCAAGCTGCACCTCCTGTTCGAAGTCGACCGTTCCCGGCGCCCCCAGTCCGATCCCCCAAAGCGGTGCTCCCCCCTCGCCGAGGGCCCAGGCGAAAAGCGTTTCCAGGCGTTCGAGCAGCGATGGGCTCGGCAGGTCCGGCGCCACATCCTCGTAGTGCTCGAGGAGGAGCCGTCCCGAAAGGTCGGCGAGACCGATGCCGACCGTGCTGCCATCCATGTTGGCAACCAGGAGCCGCCCAGCTTCTGCCCTGAACCGCAGAAGCTTCGGCGCCCGTCCGCCGATGGAGCGGCCGACGCCGTTTTCCTCGACGAGGCCGAAGGCGGATAAGGTCGCCAGGCGGTCCACGATGACCGCGCGCCCGAGATGGGTCTCGCGCTCGAGGTCAAGCCGTGTCGCCGGGCCAGCGTTCCTCAATGTGCCCAGGATCGACACGAGGCTCTGCCGTTCGGCCTCGAGCGCGCGCACGCGTTCGGCGCCAAGCGAGACCGGCTCGCCGCGGCTCACAGATGCCCCTTCATCGCTGGCGCGTCGGCTGGCCAATTGTGTCTCCTTTGCGTGCGACCATGCCCGAACCGACGATAGGGCCGCAACTGTGTTTCAGTGGCATTCGGCAGATCGCCATTGACTTCTGCTTTTTATCAGCATTAGTTGTGTTTCTGACATCGAAAGTGTCGGCAAACGTCGGGGAGGGCGGATTGGCCGGTTGGAAGATGGCGTATCACGCCAATTGCTGGGGTCCGCTCGGCGGGGACGCCGTGGGCGTGACGTCGATCGGACGGCTCGCCTACCGCACGTTCGGCGATATGAACCTCGCGGCACGGGAGATCGCTGCAGCCGGTTACAAGGGCATTGAGTTCTTCGACGGCAACGTGCTTGACGGGGAGGCGGACGACTTCGCCTCGCTCCGTCGCACGCTGGCCGAGACCGGCCTCGCGCTCGTCGCTGTCTATAGTGGCGGCAACTTCATCTTCGCCGACGTGCTGGAGGAGGAGCTTGCGCGGATCGGGAAGGCGGCGGACGCCGCGCAGGCGCTTGGGGCGGAGCATCTCGTCGTCGGCGGCGGCGCGCGCCGTTTATCGGGCGCACGGAGCGGCGACTACGACGCCCTCGCCGCAGCGCTCGACAAGGTGGTCGCGATCGCCGAGGCGCGCGGCCTCAAGGCCCAGTACCATCCCCATCTCTCGACCATCGTGGAAACGCCCGCGGAAGTCGCGCGGATCTTCGAAAAGACCGCGATCGGCTTCTGTCCCGATACGGCGCATCTGGCCGCCGCCGGCGGCGATCCGGCGGCGCTGGTGACAGGGCACGCCGCGCGCATCACCTACGTCCACCTCAAGGGCTGGCGGCGCGATCCCTTCACCTTCGTTCCGGTCGGCGAGGGCGACTGCGACAACGGCGCGGTGATCAGGGCGCTGAAGGCGATCGGTTACGACGGCTGGATCTGCAACGAACTCGACGCTTGGCCTGATCCCGCCGCGGGAGCGCGGGACAGCCTGCGCTTCGTCGAGGCCGAGGCCGCCAAGGCCTGAAGACATGCGGCGATGCCCCAAGGCGCGCCGAACACTCTGGGAGGAGACCCAACACCATGCGCATCACGACCGTTCTGCGCCCGGCCGCGCTCGCCGCCGCGCTTCTTCTGTCCGCCGCGCCGGCAGTTCTTGCGGCGGATCCCGCGCAGGCGCTCGCCAAGATCGGCCGGTCCGTCATGAGCCTCGGGCCGAACGGCGAGAAGCCGGAGCCTGCCTCCGCCGTCTCGCTGAGCGAGGAGGAGCTTACCCGGATCAAGGCTATGAACGCCAAGGCCGCGATCGTCATGCACTATGCCGGCAACGACTGGAGCCAAGCTCAGATCGAGGGTCTGAAGGCGCAGTTCGACAAGATGGGCATCGCCGTGGTGGCGACCACCGACGCAGGCTTCAAGCCCGACAAGCAGGTCGCCGACCTCGAGACCGTGATGGCGCAGAAGCCGAACGTCATCGTCTCGATCCCGACCGACCCGACCGCGACGGCCGCGGCCTACAAGGCGGCGGCGGATGCGGGCGTGAAGCTCGTCTTCATGGACAACGTGCCGGCCGGCTTCAAGGCGGGCAGCGACTACATCGCCTCCGTCTCGGCCGACAACTACGGCAACGGGGTGGCGACCGCCCACCTGCTGGCCCAGGCGCTGGGCGGCAAGGGCGACGTCGGGCTCGTCTTTCATGCCGCCGACTTCTTCGTGACCAAGCAGCGCTACGATGCCGTGAAGAAGACGCTCGCCGAGAACTATCCCGACATCAAGGTCGTCGCCGAGCAGGGCATCGGCGGACCGGACTTTGCCGGCGATGCGGAAAAGGCGGCGGGCGCCATGCTCGTCTCCAACCCGACCATCAAGGGCATCTGGGCGGTCTGGGACGTACCGGCCGAGGGCGTCGTCAACGCCGCTCTGAACAACGGCCGCGACGATCTCGTGATCGTCAACTGCGACCTTGGCGAGAACGTCGCGATCAACATGGCGAGCGAGGGCAACATCAAGGGCCTCTCCGCGCAGCGCCCCTACGACCAGGGCGTGACCGAGGCGATGCTGGCTGGCTACGGTCTCCTGAACAAGCCGGCGCCCGCCTATGTCGCCCTGCCGGCGCTTCCCGTCACCAAGGCGAACCTCGCCGAGGCCTGGGACCAGGTCTACCACAAGCCCGTCACCGACAAGATCAAGCAGAGCATGGAGTAGCGCCGGTCGCCGTCGCCCTTCGCCCGGTTCCGGGTGAAGGGCGGCGCATACCGTCGCGCCTGTTCCCCTCGAGGTTTCACCATGAGCCATGCCTTGCCCGAGGCCGTGCGCATGCGCGGCGTCTCCAAGCATTTCGGCGGCGTGCGCGCGCTGGAGGCCGTCGATCTCGACATCCGGCCGGGCGAGGTGCACGCGCTCCTCGGCGAGAACGGAGCCGGCAAGTCCACGATCCTCAAGATCCTGCGCGGCGTGCAGCCGCCGAGCGCCGGCACCGTCGAGATCGGCGGCACGGCGATGAAGGGCTTCACGCCCGAGGTCGCCCGCCGTCTCGGCGTCTCCATGGCCTTTCAGGAGATGAGCCTCGTTCCCACTCTCACCGTCGCGCAGAACGTCTTCCTGAACCGCGAGATCAAGGTCGGCGCCTTGATCGACGACCGCGCTGCGATCGAGGAAGCGCGCCGTCTCTTCGCCCGCATGGGCGTCGCGGTCGATCCGCTCGCCAAGGTCGCCGACATCCCGGCCGGCCACCGCCAGCTCACCGAGATCGTCAAGGCGACGTCGCAGCCCTGCAAGGTTCTCGTCCTCGACGAGCCCACGACCGCGCTCTCCGGCAACGAGGTGGAGCGCCTCTTCGACTACGTCCGCCAGCTGAAGGCGGAAGGCGTCGCCGTGGTCTACGTCTCGCACCGCATGGACGAGATCTTCCGCATCGCGGACCGTGCGAGCGTCCTGCGCGACGGGCGCCACGTCGTCACCGGGCCGATGGCCGACTTCACCCTCGACAGCCTCATCGCCCACATCATCGGTCGCCGCTCTCGCGGCTTCTCCGATGTCGTGCGCGAGACGGCGACAGTCGGCGAGACCATTCTGGAGGCGCAGGGCCTCGTCGGGGAGCACAAGCCCGCAGGGGTCGACCTGACGCTGCGCCGCGGCGAGGTCGTCGGCATCGCCGGCCTTCTCGGTAGCGGCCGCTCCTCGCTCGCGCGCGTTCTTGCCGGCGTCGCGCCGCTGCGGGGTGGCGAGATCCGCGTGCAGGGGCGGGCCGTCGCGATAAACAAGCCTGCCGATGCCATCGCCGCCGGCATTGCGCTCGTGCCCGAGGACCGTTCGCGCCAAGGCTTCGTCGCCTTCCACAGCGTCGAAAGCAACATCGCCCTTCCGAACCTCTCGCGCCTCTCCAATGGCGGCTTCGTGGACGGGTCGAAGTCGGCACGGCTGGCGGACGAGTCGATCGCACGCCTGCGCATCAAGACGGACGGCTGCCGGGCACCAGTGCGCTCCTTGTCCGGCGGCAACGCGCAGAAGGTCGTGATCGCCAAGTGGCTCGCGACCGAGCCCGACATCCTCATCCTGGACGAGCCGACCGCAGGCATCGACATCGGCTCGAAGTCCGAAATCGTGACGCTGATCCGCGGCCTCGCCAAGGCCGGCAAGGCGATCCTCGTCCTGTCCTCCGAATTGCAGGAGCTGCTGGCCGCCTGCGACCGCATCCTCGTGATGTCGGACGGGCGCATCGCCCGCGAGATCGACCGCCAGGCGCTGGATCCAGGTCCCGGCGGCAGCGAGGCCGACGCGCTCGGTCAGGCCGAGCAGACCCTGAACACCTTCATGCAGCAAGCCCGATCCGAGGCACGCACAGGGACGGCCCGATGAGCAACCCGACGACATCTGCGCCGCGCAAGACCTCGTCCGCGCTGTCGAACTGGCGCGACTACATCATCTATATCGGCTTTGTCGCGATCTTCCTCGTCTTTGCCGTGACGCTCGGAGACCGGGGTTTCCTCGACCCGAACAACCTCCTCAACATCGTCCGCCAGACGGCGATCATCGCGATCGTCGCCGTGGCCATGACCTTCGTACTGGGCGCTGCCGAAATCGACCTGTCGGTCGGCGCGGTCGCGGGACTGGCCTCGGTCACGACCGCCATAGGCATCGACCAGTTCGGCATTCCCGGCGGTATCCTCTTCGGCCTCGGCACGGGCATCGTGTGCGGCGCGGCGAACGGCTGGCTGACGACGGTGATCGGCATCCCCTCGTTTCTCACGACGCTGGCCATGATGGGCATCGCCCGCGGCGTCGCCATGTGGATTTCCGGCACGGCGGCGATCCCGATCCTGTCGAAGACCTACGTGTCCGTCTTCGGTGCCGGCAATCTCGGACCGGTGCCGAGCCTCCTCATGTGGGTCGCCGCAATCGGCCTTCTCGGCCACGTCGTCCTCAGGCGCACGACCTTCGGGCGGCGGGTGCTGGCGACCGGCGGCAACGAGACCTCGGCGCGCTATTCGGGCGTCGATACGGCCTCAATCAAGTTCAAGGTCCTGCTCTTCTCCTCGCTCGCGGCGGCGCTGGCCGGCATGCTCTATGCCGGACGCCTGCGCTCCGGCCGGTTCCAGTTCGGCGAGGGCGACGAACTCTCGGTGATCGCCGCAGCGGTTCTGGGCGGCACCAGCCTCTTCGGCGGGGCCGGTACGGTGGTCGGCTCGATCATGGGGGCCCTGATGATCGGCCTCATCAACAACGGCCTCGTGCTCATGGGGCTCGAATTCTCCCAGCAGCTCATCGCCCGCGGCGCGATCATCATCCTCGCCGTCGCGATCAGCCAGGCGCGGCGACGCTGATCCGAAGGATGGACCCGATGACCAACACGTTCTTCGACGCACACGACCGCGCGACGATCGAGGCCGCGATGGCCCGCATCATCCCCTCTGACGACGGGTTGCCCGGTGCGCTCGAGGCCGGCTGCATCGACTTCGTCGAGCGCTACCTTTCCGGTCTCGACTACATCTTCGCAAAGCCCGACGGTTCGGGCTTCGAGATTCTGCAAGGGCGATCGGCGGACGCCTGGAGGCAGCGCATCGAGATCATGCGCGGCAAGTATGCTGATGGCATCCGTGAGCTCGACGCGCGCGCGAGCGTACGCTTCGCCGCGACCTTCAAGGATCTTTCTCCCGCGGACCAGGACGATATCCTGCGCGCGCTCGAGGCCAGGGCGGCGCATGATCTGACGACGCTGACCGTGTCGGACGGTCTTGCCGGCCCCCTTGGAGAGCCGGCTCTGCAACAGACTTCGACCGAGACCGACCTCGACTTTTTCCCGCTCCTCGTCGCCCATACGCGCCAAGGCTTCTACGCCGATCCGATCTACGGTGGGAACCGGGACCAGGTCGGCTGGCAGGTGATCGGCTTTCCCGGCCCCGCCTCGCTCAAAGAGGTGCACGAGGGCCGCTACACGACGCTGCAATGGTTCGCCGAGGGCGAGGCCGAGAAGGTCAAGGAGTTCCACGATGGTCTCTAAGGGCAAGCCGGCGCGCACCGACGCCGTGATCATCGGCGCGGGCGCTTCGGGCGCGGCCGCCGCTAAGGTTCTATGCGAGGCGGGCGTCAAGGTCGTCGCGCTCGAGAGGGGGCCTTGGCGACGCAAGGAAAGCTTCGGCGGCGACGAGCTCGCCAATATCAACCGCTACAATCTCTGGCCCGACCCGCTTCTCAATCCGCGCACCTGGCGCGAGAGCGCCGCCGATAAGGCGCGCATCGACCTCTTCTGCCCCGTGCCGCAGATGGTGGGTGGCGGTACCGTCCACTGGCAGGGCTGGCTGCCGCGCTTCACGCCCAACGATTTCCGCATGCGCACGGTCGCCGGCGAGCTGCCCGGCGCCTCGCTCGCTGACTGGCCGATCACCTACGACGAGCTCGAGCCCTACTACCAGAAGGTCGAGTGGGCCTTCGGCGTATCCGGCGAGGCCGGCGCCAACCGCTTCGAGGGACCGCGCTCGGGGGGGTATCCTTGCCCGCCCATGCCCATGTCCCGCTATGCACAGAAGTTCCACGAAGGCTGTGCGGCGCTCGGGTGGAACGCCTTTCCGACGCCTCAAGCCGCGTTGTCGCGCCCCTTCGCCGGCCGCAAGGCAACTGTCGTTAGTGCCTTCGCCCAGCAGCATGGGGACCCGACCGGTACCCGCTCCTCGGCTCTAAACGTCTTCGTCCCGGATGCGGTGGCGACGGGCAACTACGAGCTTCGACCCGACTCCTATGTTCGCGAGCTGGTGCTCGACGGAACGGGCAAGATCCGGTCCGCCGTCTATGAGGATGCGGACGGAGCGGTCTTCGAGCAGGAAGCAAATCTCTTCATTCTCGCCTGCGGCGCGGTGGAGACGGCACGCTTGATGCTGCTTTCCCGATCGGGCCGCTTCCCGAACGGACTTGCCAACGGGTCCGATCTCGTCGGTCGCAACGTGACCTTCCATGAGTATTCCGCCGCGGTCGGCACCTATACCGATCCCGTCTATGCCTGGGCGGGTGGAGGCTACGTCAGCGCTTCCACGTTCGAGCACTACGAGCATGATGAAACGCGTGGCTTCATCTCGGGAGGGCACATCGCAGTCGCCGGCGTCGGCATTCCGCTGCCGATCAACTGGCGCCTGCCGGGCGCCCCCGCTTGGGGTGCCGAGGCGAAGCGCATCGACCGCGAGCAGTTCAGCCATTCGCTCGCTGTGGCCATGGTTCTGCACGACATGCCCCAGCACGACAACCGCATCGATCTCGACGAAGAGGTCACGGACGCCTGGGGTCTGCCGGTGGCGCGCGTCACCCTGAAGGCCCACGAGAACGACCTCAAGCAGGGGCGCTATCTCATCGACCGGGGGGCGGACATCCTGGAGGCGAGCGGAGCGACCTCCGTCACGAAGGTCTATGCCGACCGTGTCACCGGCAACTGCTCGCATCAGCATGGCACGGCGCGCATGGGCGACGACCCGGACACGTCCGTTCTCGACCGCTGGTGCCGGGCGCACGAAGTGGAAAATCTCTACGCGGTCGACGGCTCGCCCTTCCCTACGGGTACCGGCGCCAACCCAACACTTACCATCATGGCCAATGCTTGGCGCGTCGCCGATCGGATCGTTGCCCAGCGGGGATACAGCAATGTTTAGATCGCCGTTGCCGATATGAAATATGGCGAGCGTAGCAAACATATACTACAGACCGAGGGGGATGCAGGGGACTAACAACCGCGCCGATCGAGTATTGGTGGTTGGCGATCTCATGCGAGGTGATCGGACTCAGTTGTCGTCGTTTGCGGGATGGCAGCTTCCTGCACGATTGAGCTGAAAGCTGCCCGTCTGCTTTCTGCCCAAGATCCTGGATAGGGAGCATCATGGAACGCGTCCCCATTGTCACATTCCCTTCGGCCGTTTTGGCCACGGGAGAACGGTAATGGGGCATACAACATTCGATCCGGTTATCGGTTCGCGCAAGGCGTGGAACGCCGGACGCACGGTTGGCGCCAAACGGGCGCTGAAGCCGCCACAGGTTTGGGCGATCCGCTTCTGGCTCGACCACGAAGGACGGCTGCGGGACCGAGCGCTGTTTGATCTCGCTATCGGCAGCAAGCTACGCGGCTGCGACATCGTCAAGGTCAAGATCGGCGACCTTGTGTCGAGCGGACGCATCCGGGCACGCGCAATCGTGGTCCAGCGCAAAACGAAGCGCCCCGTTCAGTTCGAACTGTTGGACGCTGCACGGGCGAGCCTCCAAGCATGGCTGGAGCGTCGGGGCGGCACAGTCGACGACTATGCCTTCCCGAGCCGCGTCGATCACACGACCCATATCAGCACCCGACAGTACGCTCGACTGGTCGACGAGTGGGGCGCCGCGATCGGTCTGCGCAAGGAAGACTACGGCACGCATTCGCTGCGACGAACGAAGGCGTCGATCATCTACAAGGCGACCGGCAACCTGCGAGCCGTCCAGATCCTGCTCGGGCACACGAAGATCGAGAGCACGGTGCGCTACCTCGGTGTCGATGTTGAGGACGCGCTGACGTTGGCTGAAGGGACCGAGGTGTAACCCTCGACTGCGCCGCCTAGAGTTGGTGTGGAACGGCCGCTTTCAGAGCACGACGGCGGCTGTTCCAACAGCTAGACTGGGTGGAAAGCTTCCGGTCCGCTTATAAGTCGACTCGCTGACAAAGCTGCCGTTGCAGCAGCGGTCGGATGTACTCGGCGATCCGGATTCTGCGGCTGTCCGTCGCCCTTAGTCTTTACCTTCAAGCAGTTTCGCCAAGCGCTCAACGATACGCTTGCGAAGCGCGGCCGGCAGAGGTCGCGACGAAAGGGCCTCGTGCATCCAGAGCCCGTCCGCCGCGAGACGGGCGATGAACCTGTCGACCCCGGCCGCGTCGCCGGGATCGGGCACTGGCGGAGCCCAACGGTCGATGACCTCCTGCCATAGCTCGCCCAAGCCCCCGCTTTCGGTGTTCTCCAGCATGAGCAGGAGCTCGACCCGGCGTGCGGCCTTGACACAGACGTTGACGTAGGCCGCATGGCGTTCCGCCGCGCTCGCCTCGTCCGCAGACTTGCCCGCGCTGGCGACGAGGTCGCGCTCCCACTGTCCCGTCAGATGCTCGTGGGTGGCCCGAATCAGAGCTTCCCGTGATGGGAAGTGGTAGAGGAGACCCGCCCGCGTCATACCCGTTTCGGTCGCCACCGCATCAAGCGTGAGGGGCGTCAGCCCGTCGCGCTCGATGATGGAGACGATGGCCTCAAGGAGGCCGTCCCGTTTGCTGGCTCTCGCCATCCCGTGCTCCTCAGTGGCCAGTCTGGTAGGCGGAGGACTCCGACCCCGGACCGTAGTCGCGCAGCAGGACGGCCGTCACAAGTGATCCCGCCGCCAGCACCGCTGCCGCCGTGTAGAGGACAGCCGTGTAGGCGCCGTCGAAGGCCGTACTCGCGGCCGAGCGCAGGCTGTCGCCCCCGGCAGCCAAAGCGTTCGCCGCTTCCATCGCCGCCGCCATGCTGTCGCGGGCAATAGTGGGCGAGCCCTCGGGCAGGATGACGTTCACTGTGTAGAGGTAGGCCAGGAGGCTGCCGAGGATGGTGACCGCGAAGAGGCTCCCGAACTCGTAGGAGACCTCCTCGACCGACGAGGCCATTCCCGCACGGTGGACCGGGGCGTTGCCCATGATGGCGGTCGACGCCACGGACATGCACGCGCCGACGCCCGCACCCATCAGAAACAGGCCGGCGATCAGCCAGCCGAGGCCATGGCCGATGCCGTAGGTCGCAAGCAGGATCGACAGCGAGCCGACGGCCATTCCGCCTGCGATCAGGAAGCGCAGCCCGATCACGTGGAGGAACGCGCCACCGAGGATGGCGGTCGGAAGTGACCCCAGGGCAGCGATGGAGACAAGGAGGCCAGCCTCTAGTGGCGTCCAGCCCTCGACGAGCTGGAAGCGCTGCGTGGTGGCGAGCTGGACGCCGCCGATCGCGAAGAGCGAGAAGGCGGCTGCGAAGGTGCCGGACAGGAACGCGTTGTTGCGGAAGATCGAGAAGTCGAGGAGCGGAAACGTCATGCAGAGCTGGCGGCGGACGAATACCGTCGCCGCGACGACCGCAACCGCGAGAGCCGCGACCGGCGTCGTCCAGGAACTGCCCGCATGCGCCATCTCCTTGATCGCGATGACGAGGGCCGAGAGCGCGACCAGGGCCTGGAGCGAGGACACGACGTCCCAGGGCTTGCTCGGGTCGCCGTCGATCTTTGGGGCGACCACGAGGGTGGCAAGGAACGCGACGACGACGACCGGCACGTTAATCAGGAACACCGACCCCCACCAGAAGTGGCCGAGCAGGAAGCCGCCGACGATCGGGCCGAGCGCGGCGCCGACGACGGAGAGCGAGCCCCAGATGGCGATCGCGATGTTGCGCTCGCGCTCGTCCTCGAAGGTCACGCGGATCAGCGCCAGGGTCGCCGGCATCATCGCCGCCGCGCCGACGGCGAGGAAGGCGCGTGCGGCGATCAGGAACCCGGCCGACGGGGCGAAGGCGGCACAGAGCGAGGCCACACCGAACAGCACGAGGCCAACCAGGAACATGCGCCGATGGCCGATGCGGTCGCCGAGCGTCCCGGCGCCGAGGAGGAGCCCCGCCATCACGAGCGGATATGCGTTGATGATCCAAAGCCCTTGGGTCGCGCTGGCATGTAGCTCGCGCGTCAGCGTCGGCAGGGCGGTGTAGAGCACCGAGTTGTCGAGGGTGATGAGGAGGAGGCCGGCTCCGACAGTGAGGAGCAGCAGCCACCGGTTTGCATGGGGGGAGGTCATGGTCATGCCGTTTAGGATCGTGGATACACCCAAACTTTACTAACTAGTTTGTATAGTTTCAACCCCGCCCTGTCGACATTTCTTGGCTCTCCGGTGTGTCCCGCTGGCCGAATGACCGCCAAGGGAGGGACTGATCAGCGTTCTGAACGTCGCAGGAGGCTCGCTAGCGGATGGACGGCTTCCGAGCGTCCGCTTTTGCAGCGGAGATCGGCTCCGCTGGGTGGAAACCGGCCCTTCCGCTATGCGGAAGGCTTCGGCAGGAAGCAGTCGCTTCCGGTCCAGGCCGGCAACGCGATCTAGAAGCGGTGGGCTCTAGCGCGAAGCAGATATTTAACGGTCGTGAAACGAAAGAATGGCGTCGAGAACGATAGAGCCCGCCCGGCTCCTGGGGCGGGCTCTATGCCGTTTCTTGTATGATGCAAATTACGCGATCAGAAAATCGCCGAGGCTGGTCGGATCGACGCCTTGCAGGACGATCGTGCCGCCGCCTGACAGCTCGAACACTGCTGACCCGTTGACGTCCCTCAACGTGAAGCTTTGGCCCTGGAAGTCTAGTCGGTCGCCTTCGGCCTCATTGAAATCAGCAATGATGTCGGTGCCGGAGTTGGCCGCAAAGCGGAACGTATCTGCGCCCGCGCCGCCCGTCAGCGTATCGTTGCCCCTGTCGCCCCAGATTTCGTCGTTGCCGAGATCGCCGAATACGAAGTCGTCGCCCTGGCCGCCATGAGCCAGATCATCGCCCTGGCCCCCGTGGACCGTGTCGCTGCCCTGGTTGCCCAGCACCAGGTCATTGCCTTGGTTGCCGTTGACCGCATCCTTCCCCATGCCGCCGAACACGACGTCGTTGCCGAGATTACCCTCGAGCGTGTCATCGTCCTTGCCGCCGTAGACGGAGTCGTCGTCCTTACCGCCATAGAGCGTGTCGTTACCCTCGTTACCAAAAAGGGTGTCCGATCCCTGATTGCCGGAGAGCACGTCAGAGCCCTGGAGGCCAGTCACCGTGTCGTTCCCAAGGCCGCCCTGCAAGATGTCGGCGCTAACTCCGCCCGTCAGGGTGTCTGGACCGTCCGTGCCGACGATCGGTTCGGGGTTCGGTGCAGGCATTCCACCACCGCCGCCTGAAGGAGGAGCCAACCCGTCGTCGTTCGTGATGGTGCCGGTTGCCGATGACGAGGAGCTCGTTTCATCGGGGTTATAATTGATGATGGTCGCGATCACTGTCTCGCTGGGTTCGATGATAGTATCTGGAGTCGTGGTGATCACGAGCGTCTTGGTAGTCTCGCCAGGCTGGAAGATGATTTCGCCGAATTCGCCTAAGTTCGCAACTGTGTAGTCGGTTCCATACGTCGCTGTGCCGGAGAATGAGACGAAGGCATAACCTTCTTCGCTGGTGTCGCCGCTGCGTGTCACCGTATAGATCAGCGTGTTGCCCGAACCCGTATTGCCTTCTGCGGTAGAAGCCGGCGAGACGGCGATCGCAAATCGAGTCAGCTGGTCGTCATTGGCAATAAAGCCCGTTGCTAAGGCCTGGATAATACTGCCACCCCCTTGGACGTTCGAGATTGTCGCACGCACCGCTTCGGTTCGCTCGATCTCCAGATCCGGCGTGGTTGTCACGGTGAACGACTTAGAGGTTTCGTTGGCCAGAAAGCTGATTGTTTCGCCGTTCGCAACCGTCGAGGTGTAGTCGGATCCGAACGTCGCTCTGCCGCTGAAATTGACGGTGACCGAGCCGGCTTGGCTGACATCACCGCTGCGCGTGACGGTATAGGTCATTGTGTTGCCCGGGCCCGTATCGCCTTCAAAGACCTCGCCGGGCGAGACGGTAAGCTCATAGAGCGACCCCGGATCGTCATTGGCGATTGAGCCGGTCGCAGTGGAATCGGCTCCGATCACTCCACCGCCCTGGACGCTATAGATCTCCGCAATCACCGATTCATCGCGCTCGGTCGTCGTATCGGGCGCGGTTGTTACGGTGAACGTCTTGGAGGTCTCGTTGGCTAAGAAGCTGATGCGGTCGCCGTTCTCGACCGTCGAGGTGTAGTCGGTTCCGAACGTCGCCGTCCCGGTGAAGTCGACGGCGACCGAGCCGGCCTGGCTGGTGTCGCCGGTGCGCGTAACCGTGTAGGTCAGCGCGTTGCCGGGACCCGCGTCGCCCTCAACAGCAGAGGACGGCGAGACGGCAATCGTGTATAATGGGGGCTGATCATCTTCGATGATCGTGCCGGTCGCAACGGCGTTGGCGCCGATCAGCGCTATGCCTTGACCATTCGAGATCTCTACGATCACCTCTTCGTCGCCCTCGAACCTGATATCAGGCGAGGTCGTTACGGTGAACGTTTTAGAAGTCTCACCGGCGAGGAAGCTGATCGTGTCGCCGTTCCCGACCGTTGAGGTGTAGTCGGTTCCAAACGTCGCCGTCCCGCTGAAGTTGACGGCCACCGAGCCCGCTTGGCTGGTGTCGCCGCTGCGCGTGACCGTATAGGTCAGCTCGTTGCCCGAGCCCGTATTACCTTCCATCACTGAACCCGGCGAGACGGCAATCGCATATAACGGCAACGGCTCGTCATTGGCGATCGTGCCGGTCGCACTGGCATCGGCTCCGATCAAACCGCCGCCATCGACATTCGAGATCGTCGCAATCACCGTTTCGTCGGGCTCGAGCGTGGCATCGGGCGAGGTCGTCACGGTGAACGTCCTGGTGGTCTCGTTTGCCAGAAAGCTGACGATGTCGCCGTTCCCGACCGTCGAGGTGTAGTCGGTTCCGAACGTTGCCGAACCGCTGAAGTTGACGGCAACCGAGCCAGCTTGGCTCGTGTCGCCGGTGCGCGTGACCGTGTAGGTCAGCGCGTTGCCGGAACCCGTATCGCCTTCGGTGGCTGAAGCGGGCGACGCAGTCACCGCGTAGGTCGTGGTCTCCGCCAAGACGACCGAGATTCCAAAGGCTCCGCCGGTGACAATGTCTGTCCGGCTGTCACCATTCACGTCGCCCAGCGCCACAGCGTTGGGCCCGGCTCCAACCGCAAGAGTCTCGCTGAGGGTAAAAGTGCCGTCCCCCTGCCCAAGTAACACTGAAACGCTACCGTCAAAATTGCTATTGGCGGTGACAATATCGATGATATTGTCACCGTTCACATCGCCTAACGCAACAGAACTGGGTGAGCCGACACCGCCGGTCGCATACTCCGCGCGGTCCGCAAAGGTCCCATCACCTTGCCCGAGCAGAACCGTGACGTTACCGCCATTAATGTTGGGCGTGACGATGTCGAGCTGCCCATCACCATCCACATCGGCGACCGCTATGGAATTGGGATTGGCTCCAACCGCGTAATCGACTTTGTTTGAAAAGGTCCCGCCTACCTGCCCTAGCCGGACAGAAACAGTGCTATCGGAACCGTTAGCAGTTATAATATCGATGAGGTCATCGCCGTCCACGTCCATCAACGCAAGGCCTGTGGGACCTTCGCCGACGATGAAGTTTTCGCGGCCCCGGAATGCCTCGGCTCCTTGTCCGAACAAAATCGAGACGGTGTTGCTTTGGCTGTTCGCCGCGACGATATCGATCAGGTTGTCGCCGTTGACGTCGGCCGCGGCGACTGCGTAGGGCGACGGGCCAACGTCGTAGTCTCCGCGCCCGCCAAATGTACCACCCGTCTGACCGAAAAGAACCGAGACGCTGTTGCCATCAAGGTTGGCTGTCACGAGGTCGAGCCGATTGTCGCCGTTGACGTCCTGCACCGCTACGGAGAAGGGGGACGTTCCGACTTCGTAGCTGACCGGGTTAGCCAAACTCCCATCTGCTTGACCAAACTGAATTGCAACCGTTTGGCTACCAATGTTGGCTGATACGATGTCGAGCCGGTTATCGCCATTCACGTCGACCAGCTTTACGTCGTAGGGCGATCCTCCGGTGGAGTAGTCAGTCTTGGTCTCGAAGGCCATGCGTGCGCCCCTGCGTTGCGTCTGCTACAGCAGTCAGGCTCGATGCCGCCCCCGCTGGTAACCTTCGTAGCCGACGGGAGATTTACCTGGGTATTTCCGTCGCTGCCTGAGCGTCCGTATTTTGATGCCTGAGCGTCCGGAGCGCCGATTTCTGTCGAGTGGGACTGACAGTGTGACTCGCGCGCCATACTTCAGACGGCTAAAGAATCGCTCGCGTCGGTTGGTCGGCATCTCGGCCGTTCCCGTGCGTCAGGGACACCCGATCGGCATGGCCAAATCCCCGTCGACGCGTTTCGAGTTCGACAGCACGATGTTCGATGGTGACGAGGCCTTCGGGCGCTACCACGACCTTTATGCCGGCGGCTCCGACGTTCACCGAATGGGGCCGGACTTCCGTGCCCGGTTCGAGGCCCACCGGCTCGGCTCGCTCGTCCTCTTCGACCGCCATCTCAACGATGTCGCGCACGAGCGTACGGCAGCCCGGGTGTCTGGCGACGGCTTCTCCCACTTCACGCTTCAGCTCGTCGTGTCCGGGCAGATGCTGGCCGAACAAGGCGGAGAGGTTCAGGACGTGCGGCCGGGGGAAATCATCCTCTTCGACCTCACCCGTCCCCAGCGCACCACCGCCATCGATGTTCACCTCCTGACGTTCTCGGTCCCGCACGAGATCGTCAAGCGATCGAGCCTTCACGTGGAGGGATTGCACGGTCGCATTCTCGGTAGCGCTCAGTCCGGACTTCTCGGAGATGTCATGACCTCGATGGTCACGCGGCAGCTCAGTGCGGTGAGCGGCGATCCCGAGCCCGTGGTCGCGATCTTCGAGGCGGCGCTCGCTCTGGCCTTGCGTGTCGAGGACGCGGCGGTCCTTCGCGATCGCAATGAAGCCGCTGCGCACGAACGCATCCGCTTCGTGGTGGAAGCGAACCTCACCAAGCGTGAACTTGACCCGGCGATGGTCGCCCATCTTGCTGGCGTTTCGCGGACCGTCCTCTACGACCTCTTCAAGCCCCTCGGTGGTATCTCCCGCTATATCGTCGCGCGGCGCGCGGTGCGCCTGCGATCGCTCCTCCAGCGACCCGATCGTCGGAACACGGGTATCGGAGAGCTCATGCGCGAGGCAGGGTTCGCCTCGGAGAGCCACGCCAGCCGATCGTTCGCCGACGTCTATGGCATGACGCCAGGCCGCTACCGTGAGGCTGGCGGCGGCCCTGAGCCGCGGGACGACACAGTCCTGCGCCCCCGCTTCGACGACTGGCTCCGAGCCCTAAACTGAGCCCTTTGATGCCCGATACCGACATGCCTCGCCGCGGCAGCCCTTCGGCCACCCGCCTCGTCCTGACATTGGCGCTGTGCCAGTTCACAGCCCTCATGGACCGCAGTCTCCTCGCGGCGCTGGTGACGCCGATCAAGGCGAGCCTCGGTCTGACGGACGCGCAGATCGGCCTTCTCCAGGGAACGGGCTTTGCAGTTCTCTATGCGCTGGCCATCGTACCGGCTGGCTCGTTGGCTGATCGGATTACGCGGCAGCGCCTTCTCCTTCTTGGGCTGTCTGTTTGGAGCCTTGGTGTTCTCGGCTACGTACTGGCGCCGGGCTTTGAATGGCTGTTCGCGGCCTCGCTTCTCGTGGGGCTCGGCCAAGCGGTGGTGCTGCCGTGTTCCTTGTCCTTGATCGCGGAACGCGTCGTGACACCCCACCGGGCTCGGGCAAACTCGGTTCTGACCTCAGCGGGTGTTGCCGGACGGGCCGTCGCCCTAATCGGCGGCGGTTGGTTGCTCGGGGCGCTGGGGGGAACTGCGGGCTTGCCCATGACGCCCTGGCGAGCTGTCATCCTGACCTCGCTTGCGGTCAACCTCATGGCATTTCTGGCCCTTGTGACGGGGCGCGCAACCGATCCGGTGCTGGTCGCAAGCCGGACGACCCCGACCCCGACCCCATCGCCAACGCTGCGCGACGCGCTCTGCTGGATAGCTGCGAACCGCTCTGCCTATGTGATCCTCCTTGTTCTCCTGTCGGCAACGATCCTGACGATCCAAGGTGTCGCAGCCTGGACGCCGACGCTTCTTCATCGCCGCTTCGCGCTCGATCCCGCCACAGCCTCACTTTGGGCGGGCTGCATCACGGTTCTCGCTGGGGTCGCCGGACACGCTGTTGGAGGCTTTGCGGTAGATGCTGCGATCCGCGCCATGGGACTGCGCGGCGCGTTCATCAACTCCGCTGCCGCGCTCGCCCTGGCATGCCCCGGCGTTCTCCTGTTCACGCAAGCTGCCGACATCGGCGTGTCACTGGCCGGGCTGGTGCTCTTCGCCTTCGCCATGGGCATGGCCACTCCGACAGGCCTGACGCTACTCCAAGGCGTGACCACTATACCTGCCAAGGGGACGGTTTCCGGGCTCATGCTCGCCGCAACGATCCTGTGCGGCCTCGGCTTCGGACCGCTGCTGATTGGTCTGGCGAGCGACCGAGGCAGTGCAGCCGGTGACGGCTTGGCTTCAGCCGTCGTGACCATCGTTTTGCCGGTCATGGTTGTCGGGATCACGGCGGCGCTCGCGGGCACGCGTCTCCGTTCTGGACAGACCAAATCGAGATAGCCCGGAGCGGATCTGTGTCTGCTTTCGGGCGTCGTGGATCGTGCGTTGGGCGTCCTTCTTAAGTCGAAAGCGGAAAGGCAGCTCTCCGCGCCATTTGCCAGAGAGCCGACGTTCCGCTTTCGGCCCGAAAACGCTTGTATAAGGGCCTTAGAGGCGAACTCGTGGGTTTGGCATGAGGGCATGATCGCGCTAGCGCCTTTGGTCGCCTCGCGGTGTTTGGGGCCAAGTCGCTCGATCTATGTCGGTGAGACAGTCGAAGCCATGAATCGTCCGTCGAGGGCGTCCATGGCTCCGGGATGGGTGATCGACTACAGGCGCTCCAGGTTACCGCGCGTCTCAGACGTGAGCAGGGCACCGAGGAGATAGACTAGGGTGACGGCGACCGTGAAGATGGCGAGCGTCGTCGGAATACCCGACGGGCCGCCCGCGGTCAGGGATACGAAGGTCGGTAGGATGCCGCCCAACGCGAAGCCGATGTTCCAGGAGAGACCCGTTCCGGTCGCGCGTATGGCGGTCGGGAAGCGCTCGTTGAGGTAAATCAGAAGCGGGCCGTAGCTGGCGTTGGCCAAGAACGAGAGAGCGAAGCCGCACAACGCGATGGTCCACAGGCCGGTGGTGCTGCCCATGAGAAGGAACAGAAGCGGGAAGGCGACGAGCCTCGCCACGCCCATCCAGATGAAGGCCGGGCGGCGGCCGATACGCTGGCTGAGTTCGCCGCCACCACAGGCGCCAAGCGCCGCGCCGACATTGGCGAGGATCAGCATGATCGAGGCCGACGATCCGGGGACACCGTTCACGACGTTGTAGAAGGTCGGAAGGTAGCCCGACGTCAGGTAATAGGCCGATCCGCCGCCGAAGGACAGAAGCAGGGTCAGAAGGAAGCCGTTGAGCTGCGGACGGGAGAACAGTGTTCTGACCGGCGAGGCATCCTTAGGTGGGGTCGCGCTCTTCAGCGCCTTCTTCGCTTGAAGCTGCTTGAAAAGCGGCGACTCCTCGAGATTGCGGAAGATGAAGAGGCCGATCACCGAGGTCAGGAGGCCGGAGAAGAACATCACGCGCCAGCCGGTCTCGGCGAAGGCGTCGCCGGGAAAGAGGAGCGAGACCACGAAGAAGACCAGCGAGGCGAGGAGGCCGCCGATGGCCGAGCCGCCGCCGCCGATCGCCCCGGACATGAAGCCGCGCCAGCGCTCAGGGACGGTTTCCGTGCCGATCGTGTGTGAGGACGCCACGACGCCGCCGACGAAGATGCCTTGCACGAGGCGGAAGAACAGGAACAGCGCCGTGGCGAGCCAGCCGATCTGTCCCACCGTCGGCAGCAGCCCGAAGATCGCCGTCGAGAGGCCGACGCCCGTGACCGCCACCATCAAGGCCCGCTTGCGGCCGAAGCGATCGGCATAGGAGCCGAAGATCGCCGAGCCGAGCGGGCGCACAAGAAGCGTAACGGCGAAAGACGCGTAGGCGCCCGCCAGCGACAGCATCGGCTGCTCGGACGGGAAGAACAAACGCCCGACCACCGGGGCCACGTAGAGCAGGATGAAGAGGTCGAAGAGGTCGAGCCCCCATCCGAACAGGGACGCGGCGGCGGCCGTGACGGTCTGCCGGCGCGTGGGGGGCGGGATGGCGGATGGGTCCGCCTGTTCAAGCGCTGTCATGATGGTTTCCTCCGCTTAAGGGCCGGTCTTGCGTGCCGGCGTCGGTGGCTTGCGCATGTCTCTTCCGACCCCGGCGGGACGCCGGGGGCCAAGCCATTGTTTTCGATGGTGATAAGCCGGCCGAAAGCTCGAGCGGCCAGGGTGCGTCAGGCCCCTTTGAAGACAGGCCTACGCTTGGCGTGGAAGGCCTCGACACCCTCGCGGAAGTCCTCCGACATCCGCAGGCGCGAGTAGTTCAGCCCTTCCAGCTCGATCGCGGTGGTCAAGAGCGCGTCGTCGCTGTCGTTCAAGAGCTTCTTGGCGGTGCGCTGGGCGAGCGGCGAGAAGGTGCGCAATTCATCAACCAGCGCCGCGACGGCGGCCTCCAGCGCATCATCCGGGTGGCATTCGGTGGCGATGCCCCAGTCGAGCGCCTGGGACCCCGAAATGCGTTTGGAGCGCATCACGATGTCCTTGGTGCGCGTGACGCCGACGATTTTCTGAAGGCGCGCCGATCCGCCCGAGCCCGGGATCTGGCCGAGTTTCTGCTCGGGCAGGGCGTAGAGCGTCGTTTCGGACGCCAGACGGAAGTCGCAGGCGAGCGACAGCTCGAAGCCGACGCCGAAGCAGTAGCCGCGGTTCATCGCGATCACGGGCTTCTCGCAGCGCGCCGGCGCCGCCACGTTCCAGGCGAGCTTGGAGACATGCTCGGGGCTCGCTTCCAGAAAGCCCTTGATGTCGCCGCCGGAGGAGAAATGCTCGCCGGCACCCGACAGGACGATCACCCGCACGCGCGGATCGGCGTCGAGCGCCTCGAAGGCGAGACGAAGCTGGTCGCGCGCGGCCATCGACACGACGTTGTAGGGGGGACGATCGAGCACGATGTCGGCCCGCTCGTGGGCCGGGTCGATCGTGACCGCGAAGCCGTCGAGAGATCGGAGTTCGGGATGGTCGAAGCGATAGGGTTCGCTCATGGGAATGATCCTTCGGATGGAATGTCAGGAGGCGGCGCGCGTCGCGGCCGGGGTTTCGGGCTCATACTCCCCGGCCACCAGGAGGCGACGCAGCAGCTTGCCGACGGGGCTCTTGGGGATGGCGTTCACGAAGATGTAGGCGCGGGGCCGCCGGAAGTTGGCGAGGCCCGAGCGCTTGCAGTGCTCGTCGAGTTCGGCCTCGTCGACCATGCCCGAACGCTTGACGAAGGCGGTGACGACCTTGCCCCAGCGCTCGTCGGGAAGACCGACCACCGCCACCTCATCGACGCAGGGGTGGAGCGACAGGCAGCTTTCAATCTCGACTGGCGAGACATTCTCGCCACCGGTGATGATCATGTCGTCCGTGCGCCCGGTTACGAAGAGGTCGCCGTCCTCGTCGAGGAAGCCGGTGTCACCCGTGAAGTACCAGCCGTCGCGGATCGCCTTGGCGTCGGCCTCGGGGCGCTTCCAATAGCCTTCGAAGCTCTCGTCCCCTTTCAGGAGCACGGCGATCTCGCCCTCCTCGCGCGGGGCTGCGCGTCGGGAGGCGTCACGCTCGCCGAGCTTCACCACACGGACCATCTGGTTGATGCCCGCGCGGCCTGCCGAACCGGGCTTTTCCGGCGCCTTCTGATCGATCGTGAACGTGTAGACCTCGGACGAGCCGTAGTGGTTGACGAAGAGTTCGGGCTGGAAGCTTTCGCCAAGGCGCCGCATGAGGCCGTCGGTCATGGAGGCGCCGGCGAAGCCGAGCTTGGTGACGCTGCGCACGCGGCCGGGCGAGAAGGACGGATGGTGGACGATGTCGTGGTAGAGGGTGGGGACCAGATAGAGATTGGTGATCCCGTTCTCCTCGATGGCGCGCAGCGCCCCTTCCACGTCGAAGCGCGGGAGGCAGACGAAGGTGCCGCCGATCAGCGAGGTGGCAAGCAGCGAGCGCACGCCCATCGTGTGGTAGAGCGGCATGACGCCGAGGGTGCGCTCGCCGTGCCGGTAGAGGTTCTGCGCGACATGGGCGAGCGCGCCGGCGCGCTCGGCGTGGTGGCGGCGCGGCACGCCCTTCGGCCGCGACGTGGTGCCCGACGTATAGAGCATCAGCGACCAGTCCTGCGCCGACGCGCGGGGTTCGAAGGCCGCTCCGTCGCCCGTCATCAGTCCGGCCAGGCTCGTGCCGCCGTTCCCGTCCTCGACCGGCAGCCGGATCGCCTCCTGTGCCCGCGGGCTGGCGCTGACGGCATCGGAGGACACGGGTTCGTAGACAAGAATGCGCGCCTCGGAATCCTCCAGCGCGTAGTCGATCTCGTCGCCCTTCGCGCGCCAGTTGAGCGGCGTGACGACCAACCCCGCGAACTGGCAGGCCCAGTGCAGGGTGGCGTTCTCCCAGCGGTTCTGCAGGAGGGTCAGGACGCGGTCGCCCGGCCGGAGACCCAAGTCCGTGAGGCCCTTCGCCAGCGCGACGATGCGAGGCAGCCACTCGGCATAGGTCAGTCGCATCGTGCCGTCGACGATCGCCAGCGCGCCCGGATCGCGCTCGACGCTCGCGAGAAAGCTGGTCCCGAGATCAAGCATGCGTTTCCTCCCGTCGTGCCTGGTTGAGCCTGTCTCGGGCATCCAGCGCCGCGCGCATGATGGGCGCGTAGCCGGTGCAGCGGCACAGATGCCCGGACAGGTGATCGCGGATTTCCGCCTCGTCCGCGTCCGGTCGAGCGCGGAAGAGGCCATCGAGGGTCATGAGAATGCCGGGCGTGCAGAACCCGCATTGCAGCCCGTGATGCCGACGAAACGCCTCCTGGAGCACCGACAGGCGCCCGGCCTCAGGCTCCAGCCCTTCGACTGTGCGGACCGCCTGACCGTCGACCTGACCCGCCAGAACCAGGCACGCGCGGGCCGGCTCGCCATCGATCTCGACCGTGCAGGCACCGCAGACGCCGTGCTCGCAGCCGACATGGGTGCCGGTGGATCCAAGCCCGTGGCGTAGAACGTCTGTCAGGAGGGTGCGGGGCTCCGCCCAGGTCTCGACGGGGCGTCCGTTGAGGGTGAAGCGGACGGGATGGCGTTCGGCTTTCGTCAGCTTCGGCATCTCAGCGCCTCCTCGATGGCATCGCGGCCGAGGCGGCGCACGAGTTGGCGCCGGTATCTCGGAGTGGCGTGGAGGTCCTCGCGCGCGTCGAGCGACCAGGCGAAGTCGTTGAGGGCCTCGTCGAGATCGCCGCTCGCCGGATCGGGAAGCTCCCGCAGCGTCGGCACGTCGCCGACCCCGCCCACAGCCAGCCGAATGCCTTGCGGTCCGGCCACCGCCGCGCAGGCGACCACGGCGTAGTCGCCGTGCCGCCGGGCCACTTCCCGGAAGCCGAATCCCTGGCCCGCGCGCCGTAGCGGAAACGACACCGCCTCGATCATCTCGCCGGGCCGAAGGGCAGTCGCCATCATTCCCAGAAAGAACTCCCGCGCGGCGACGGTCCTGTGCGCCTTCTTCGTGCGCAGGTGGATCTCCCCCTCCAGCGCGATCAACGCGAGGGGAAGCTCGGCACTCGGATCGGCATGGGCGAGCGATCCGCACACCGTTCCGCGCGACCGGGTCTGGACATGCCCGATGTAAGGAACGGCGGCGGCCAGCAGCGGGAGCCGGGCCGTTAGATCGGCCCAGCGCGCCAGTTCGACCTGCCTGACGCCGGCACCGATGCGTAGCGCGCCTTTCGCAACCTCGAGACCGCGCAAGTCCGCAACGCCCATGATGTCGATGAGCACGCTGGGCCGCGCCAGACGCATGTTCAGCATGGGAACGAAACTCTGGCCGCCGGCGAGAACCCGCCCGTCCTCGCCCGCCTGCGCCAAGGCATCGAGTGCCTCGGCCAAGGTGGCGGCGCGGATGAAGTCGAAGGGCGCCGGTTTCATGCGCCCCTCCCCAACAGGCGGCGGAGCCTTGCCAGCAAACCGGAGCCGGTGCCTTTTCCGCCTCCCGCGTGGGCGGCGAGCGACTTGAAGAACTGACCGATCACCACGCGCGCCGCGCCGTCGAGAAGACGGCCGCCGACGGAGGCGACCTTGCCACCGATCACGGCCTCGTAGGCATAGTGGACCGTGGTCCGGTCCGGCGCGGTCTCGGCCAGCGTGATCCGGCCGGAGCCGCGGCCGAAACCGAGCGCCCCGTCCGTGCCCCCCGACAAGGTGACCGCACCCGGCTCGTCCAGATCCGAAAGCTCGATCTCGGCGCGGTAGCGTCCCTTGACCGGGCCGACGCCGAGCGTGACGTCGGCCAGGAAGCGGGTGGACGAAACCTTGCGAACCCCGTGCGCGCCAGGGATCACCGCCTCCAGCGTCTTGGGATCGAGTAGCATGTCCCAGACGGCCTGCCGTGGTGCCGCGACCAGTGCCGAGCCTTCGCCCGTCAGCTTGCGCTCGCCGGGCTTGGCGGCCGCGGCCGCTCTTGTCGGGGCCTCGCGAGAGGGCTTCTCCTCGGCGGCAAGACGGTCCGCAAGGCGCGCGGGAACGAGCGGAAGCGTCACATCGTCGAAGTCGCAGGCATCCGCCACCGCGTTGGCGAGGCAGACGGGGGTGGACATGCAGTTCCCCTCGCCGACGCCCTTGGCCCCCAACGGGGTGAAGGGCGACGGGCTCTCGTAATGGAGGATGACCGGCTCAGGCACTTCCATCACCGTGGGAATGAGGTAGTCCGCCAGCGTGCCGGACAGGAAACTGCCGTCCGGGCCATAGGCGTATTCCTCCAGGAGCGCTGCGCCGACCGCGTGGGCGAAACCGCCGGTCACCTGCCCTGCCACCATGCCGGGATGCAGGATCCGGCCGCAGTCGTGCATCGTCACGTACTTGTCGATGCGCACCGCGCCGGTGAGCCGGTCGACCTCGACGCCGCAGAAGTCGAAGATGAAGCCGTGACAGAGCGAGGAGTTCACCGCGTCCTCGTCGTCCGGCGCGATCAGTTGCTCTGGTGTCCAGAACACCGTCTCACGGATCGTCTGATCGACGTCGTCAGGCAGCGTCCCCGGCGCCCAGTGCGCGGCGGCCGCGACGCGCGCGAAGGATACGGCGTTCTCGGGGTTGCCGCGCGCTTGGGCGCGCCCGTTCTCAAGGTCCACCTCGTCGGCCGCGACGTTGAGCTGCCCGGCGGCGACGCGCTTCAGCTTCTCCGCGATCCGGTCAGCCGCGAGCTTGGTCGCGCCGGCGACGGCGGGGGCGAAGCGACTAGAATAGTTGCCCGAGGCGATGGACCAGGCGTCGCGCGCCGTATCCACATCGGCAAGAACGCGGATGGCACCGGGCTCCAGTCCCAGGACATCGGCGACGACCTGCGCGAGCACCGTGCGGTGCCCCTGTCCCTGTGGCACGGAGGCGACCTTGACGGACACCGCGCCGAGCGGGTCGATCGCGATCGTGGCGGTCGCCTGCGCGCCGTTCTTCGGACCGGCCTTGCGCCGTGTAGCCGGCGACAGCACGGCGGTGATGTAGCCCATGTTGGAGACGCTGGGCTCGACGGCGGCCGTATAGCCGATCCCATAAAGCCGGCCTTCGGCGCGCGCCGCCCGGCGGGTCTCGATGAGGTCCGCCAGCCCGCCTTCATCGACAGCGCGGGTCATGGCCGCCTGATAGTCGCCGCTGTCCAAGAGGGCGCCGGTCGCCGTTCGGTAGGGAAAGGAGCCAGCAGGCACGAGATTGCGCCTAATGACGTCGAGTGGATCGAGCCCTAGCTCAACAGCGATACGCTGCATCAGGCGCTCGAGCGCGAAGTACATTTGCGGGCCGCCGAAGCCCCGGTTGAGGCCCGTCGGGGTTTTGTTGGTGAGCACGATCCGGTTGCGGATGGCGACATGGCGAATGGCGTATGCGCCCGTCATGTTGCCGTGCATGCGATAGAGGGTGGCGGGTTCGGGCGCCCTGAGGTGGGCGCCGCAATCCTCAAGCTGGTCCCAGCGCAGCGCCGCGACCCGCCCGTCCGCCTCGACCGCGGCCTCCAGGGTCGTCACCCGGTTCGTCGCGGACACGGAAGCCGAGAGGTGTTCGAGCCGATCCTCGATCCACTTCACCGGCCGGTCGGCCAAACGAGCGGCGAGCGCAATGAGGATCACATAGGGGAACACCCCCTGCTTGATGCCGAACGAACCGCCTGAGTCTTGCGGCGTGCGCAGGCGCATTCGGTTGCCCGGCACGTTCAGGGCGCGCGCGATCACGGCGTGGATGGAGAAGGGACCTTGGAAGTTGGCCGTAACGTCGTAGGCGTCCTCGCCCGGATCGTAGGACGCGACGACGCCATAGGTCTCGATCGGCGTGCCCGAATTGCGGGGATAGCGGACGGTGACCGCCACGCGGTGGGCGGCGCCTTCGAAGGCCTCGTCCGGCTCGCCGTAGGAAAACCGGCGCTCGTTGATGACGTTGCCGCTCAAGGAGGGATGCAGCCTTGGCGCGTCCAGCTCGGCCGCCGCACCGGGATCGACGACCGCGGCCAGGACCTCGTACTCGACCTCCACGAGATCGGCGGCGTCTTCGGCGATGTAGCGATCAGCGGCGACGATCACGGCGACCGGCTCGCCGACGTAGCGTACCCGGTCCACGGCAATCGGCCAGGCCTCGACATCGGCCTTCACGCCAACGGTCATCGCGCGCGACAGGCGTCGCACTTCGTCGGACGTCAGGACAACGGCAACGCCGGGCAGAGCAAGCGCCTTGGAGGCATCGATGCTCAGGATCTTGGCATGGGCATGAGGCGAACGAAGGATCGCGGCGTGCAGCGTTCCCGGCGTGATCGGCAGATCGTCCATGTAGCGGCCGCGGCCCGTCAACAGCGCCGCGTCCTCGACGCGCGGCACAGAACGCCCCGTCCAGCCGCCCGTTGGCGGAATGGCGGTCATATGTGAATCCTCCCAAGGCGCCGACCCGTCGGGAGCGCCATGGACAGAAGGTTAGGGAGAGCCTTCCGGACGCACGATCCCGTCCGGTCTCACGGCTTACCGAGGAGTCTCAAAATCAGACGGGCATTCGCGTCACGGCGCGAAAACCCGAAGGTGACGAACCAGCATGGTCATGGAAGAAGCGGGAGAAATGCGCAGGAACGGAAAAGCCGAGACTCTCGGAAATCGCGGAGAGGTTCGCCTCGCTGTCGGAAACGGCCTGCACGGCTCGCTCCAATCGGGCGGCGTTCAGATAGACGCGGGGTGAAACACCGAAGGATGTCTCGAACAGCCGAAAGAACTGCGCCCGCGACACGCCCGAGCCGGAGATCAGATCGTCGATCTGCCGGACCGCGCCCGGGTCTGACTTGATCTGGGCCGCGACCGTCCGGATCCGCCGGTCGATGCTCGGCCCCCTCGCCAGATCCCGCAGCGATACGGCCGTCTCGCGCCAGGGCGTGAAGCGCTCGATCACGGAAACCATCAGCGCCGACAGCAACGTCTCGTGCAGGCTTCGGTTTCCCGGCTCCGCGACCATCGCGCGCGCCATATCGTCGGCGAGAACGCGGATGCGCGGGGTGATGGCGCCTGCGGCCTGCGCGAAGAAGCCGGGGCGTCCGCTTGCGGTCCAGTTGGGTCTAAATTCGGCGAGCCACCGGGGCTCGATATAAAGCGCGAGGATAATCGTCGGCGGGCGACGAGCGTCGTGCGCATAGGCATGTGGTTCCCATGCATTGACGAGGACGGCGCTGTCGTAGGTGAGAGGAACGAGGTCGTCGCGCACCGAGAACTGCGTATCCGCACCCTCCACCTTCAAAAGAACATGGCAATG
Organism: Aureimonas phyllosphaerae; assembly: GCF_900113065.1. Taxonomy (GTDB): domain Bacteria; phylum Pseudomonadota; class Alphaproteobacteria; order Rhizobiales; family Rhizobiaceae; genus Aureimonas; species Aureimonas phyllosphaerae. The sequence continues at coordinate 15,804 of NZ_FOOA01000022.1, read as the reverse complement.
AGGATGAGCATGCCGCACAAGCGGACGATCCATGTCCAACAGGGCGACGCGGCCGAATTTCCCCTGAGCAATTCTTAAAGCGCTCGACATCCGCTGATCATACGGCAATTTCAGCGAAATGGCATTGCCGATCACCCGTGGAGTCGCTTCGTTGGCCACAAGACGGGGTTAGAACAGCCGATTGGCAGCTTTTGCCCAATGTCGGCTTTCTGAAAAACCAATCGCAAAGCTGCCGGTCCGCTTTCGGCCCTGATCTACCAGTTTGTGACCGAGCCATCCTTTCTGACGAGATGTGGCATTTCGGAAAACCGGAACGGCTCTGCATCGGCCAGTGCTTCTTCGTCGATCTCGATACCGAGCCCCGGTGCGTCCGGAACCGGGAAACTCGCACCTTGCAGGCGGAGGCGGGATCTGAACACCGGTGAGTCCTGGCGTGCACTGTTGTCCTCGCCCGGTGTCTCCCAGCACTCCAGATAGGACATGTTGGGTATGGCGGCGCACAGATGCACCGTCGCGGCCGTGCAGATCGGTCCGAGCGGGTTGTGCGGCATGACGTCGATGTAGTGCGCCTCGCACCAGCCGGCGACCTTCATCGCCTCGGTGAAGCCGCCGACATTGCAGATGTCGAGGCGCGCATACTGCATGAAACCGCCCTCGACATAGGGCATGAATTGCCACTTCGACGAGAACTCCTCGCCGATCGCGAAGGGAACGCGCGTCATGCGCCGCAGGGCGGCGTAGGCCTGGGGCGTCTCGTCCCGTATCGGCTCCTCCAGGAAGTCCAGCGTTCCGTCCGGCAGCCGCTGGCAGAAGGACGCGGCTTCCGCGACGCTCAGCCGGTGATGGTAGTCGACGCCGAGCACGACCCGGTCACCGAGCTCCCAACGTGCCGAGATTAGCCAGTCGGCGATCTCGGCGATGTGCTCGCGCGGCTCGTAGGGCGAGCGTTCGTCCGATCGCCAACCGAGGCGCAGCGCTTCCCAGCCCGCATCGATCGCCCGGCGCGAGGCGGCGATCAGCGCATCGGGGTCGTCGGCCCGCACGCAGCCGAAGGTGGGGACGAGGTCGCGCTGTCGCCCGCCCAGCAGCTTGTGGACGGGAACGCCCAGCGCCTTGCCTTTGATGTCATGGAGCGCGATGTCGATCGCGGAGATCGCGGCGGTCAGGACCCGGCCGCCCTCGAAATACTGGGAGCGGTACATCTCCTGCCAGAGGCGTCCGATGCGGCGCGCGTCCTGGCCGACTAGGAACTCGGCGTAGTGCCGGATCGCCGCCGCGACGGCGAGCTCGCGCGACGACAGGCCGGATTCGCCCCAGCCGCTGATCCCCGCGTCGGTCTCGACCTTCACCAGAAGCTGGTTGCGGTCGCCGATCCAGACCGGAAACGTCCGGACAGCCGTGATCTTCATCGCTCTTCCTTTCAGGCGGTGCCGACTACCAGTTCGTGAAACCGCCGTCGGAACGGCGCAGATGCGGGGGCTCGCTAAAGCGGAAGGCCTGGTCGCGCAGGAGATCCTCGTTCACCTCGACGCCGAGGCCCGGCCTGTCCGGCACGGGGTAGGCCGCGCCGGCGAGCTCGACCTGGACAGGGAAGATCTCGCGCGCGTCGAAGCCGAGCTGCTCCACGGGGGAGGACCGGCATTCGAGCCAGGAGAAGTTCGGAACCGCGGCCGCCAGATGCACGCTCGCCGCCGTGCAGATCGGCCCGAGCGGGTTGTGCGGCATCAGGTCCACGTAATGCGCCTCGCTCCAGCCGGCGATCTTCATCGCCTCGGTGAAGCCGCCGACATTGCAGATGTCGAGCCGGTTGAACTGCGCGAGATCGCCTTCGACATAGGGCAGGAACTGCCACTTCGACGAGAATTCCTCGCCGATCGCGAAGGGGATCTCCGTCATCGTGCGCAGGGTCGCATAGGCGTCCGGTGTCTCGGCCCTTATCGGTTCCTCGATGAAGTCGAGCGTGCCGCTGGGAAGTCGCTGGCAGAACGTGGCGGCCTCCGCGACGCTGAGGCGGTGGTGGTAGTCGATCCCGAGCACCGCGGCCGACCCCAGCGCCTCGCGCGCCTCCACCAGCCACTCGGCGGTCGGGCCGATCGAGGCGCGCGGATCCATCCGGTCGTCGGCATGCTGTCCGGCGGGCACGAAGCGGATGCAGTCCCAGCCGAGCGACTGGAGGCGCAGCGCGTCTTCGATCATGCGGGGGCCGGGCTCGGAAGGAACCGTCGCGAAGGCCGGCACGACGTCGCGCTGGCGTCCGCCCAGAAGCTCGTGGACGGGAACGCCGAGCGCCTTGCCGGCGATGTCGTGGAAGGCGATGTCCAGCGCCGAAAGGGCGGCCGTCAGCACCCGTCCCCCCTCGAAATACTGCGAGCGGTACATCTCCTGCCAGAGGGCGCCGATCCGCGACGGATCGCGTCCGATCAGAAACTCGCGGAAATGATCGATAGCGCCCATAACGGCGCGCTCGCGCGAGGACAGGCCGGATTCTCCCCAGCCATCGATCCCTGCGTCGGTCTCGACCTTGACCAGAAGCTGGTTCCGGAGCCCAACCCAGACGGGATAGCAGCGAATGTCGGTGATCTTCACGCGGGACGATCCTATGCAGGGAAGGGTGGCGCGGCGTACGGTCGGTGGGCCATGTCAGCTCGTCATGCCGGCCGAGCGCAACCGGTCCACAAGATACTGCGAGGCGCCGCGGACATGCTCCTCGGCGACCCGGGCCGCTTCCTCGGCGTCTCCACCGCGAACTGCCTCGATGATCGCGCGGTGCTCCACATGGACCTTACGCCGCCGTGCGGGCGCGATGTCGAAGCGCCGGTTCATCAGGTCGAGAACCTTGCGCTGGCGCACTTCGAGGGTCACGGCCTCGTGATTGTAATGGCCGCGGAACATCGTGGAGTGGAAGCGGTCGTTGAGCGCCCGGTGCTCCTCGTAGGAATTGTCCGGATTCTCCATCCGCGTCTGGAGCTCCTCCAGCGTCGCGATCTGCTCGGCGGTCGCGGTGGAGACGAACCAGCGCGTGAGATAGGGTTCCAGAAGGGCGCGGATGTCGTAGACGTTGCGCGCGTAGTCCGCGCCGATCGTGCGCACGCGGGCGCCCCGGTTCGGCTCGATCACGACGATGCCCTCGCCCTGGAGGTGGTGGAGCGCCTCCCGGACCGGATTGACGCTGGTGCCGTAGCGCGCGGCGAGCTCGGCCGTCTTCAGGCGGGATCCCGGCTCCAGGCGGCCCTCGACGATGTCCTCGCGGATCAGGTCGTGCAGCCGTTCCGACGAGGTCTGCCCCTCGCCGTCCCCTGCGCCGTCCCGCCCGCTCCGCCCGATCGTATCCACCGCCGCTCTCCCAACCACCCCAGAGGTTTTGGCACGGTCCCGACCACGGATCAAGAACGCACATAATGTTTGACGGATTGTGTGCTATATGATTTCGATTGTGGACGGTTTGGGAGAGTCGTGTCGGAAATGCGTCTGATTTCGCGGCACGGCAGACCGGGGAGGCGCGGTTGCACAAAGCCATCGACGTTTTGTTCAAGCTGTTCGAGGGGCTGATGGTCGCCTGCCTGGCCGGCATGGTGGTCATGGTCTTCGGCAACGCCGTGCTGCGGAAGCTGTCCGACTACGGCGTGGTCCTGTTCGGCGGCGGCATCACCGTGTCGGAGGAGGTGTCGCGCATCTTCTTCGTGTGGCTGACCTTCGTGGGTGCGGTGGTCGTCGCAAGGGATGGCGCGCATATGGGCGTCGAAACCTTCGTCGCGCGCTTCGGTCCGGGCGGCCGCAAGATCCTGATGCTGGCGACCAACGTCCTGATCGTCGTCTGCTGCGCCGTCTTCTTCTGGGGCACCTGGCGGCAGACGCCCATCCACAGTGGCAACTACGCGCCGATCACCGGCATCTCGATGATCTGGGTCTACGGCGTCGGGTTCGTGGCGAGCGTCGGCATGGGCCTTGTCGCCGCCGCGCAGGCGCTGCGGATCGCCACCGGACGCATATCCGAGGCGGAAGTCCGAAAGTTCGCCGGCGAGTTCGAGGACGACCTCGCCGAAACGCCGAAGGGACGCGCCGAATGACCGTCGCGGTCTTCCTCCTGTCGCTCTGCGGCGCCATGGCGATCGGCGTGCCGGTTGCGTTCTCGCTGGTTCTCTGCGGCCTCGCCCTGATGCTCTACATGGGCATCTTCGATTCCCAGATCGTCGCCCTCAAGCTGATCGAGGGCGCCGACAACTACCAGCTCCTGGCGCTGCCCTTCTTCCTCCTGGCGGGCGAGCTGATGAACGCGGGCGGCCTGTCGCGGCGCATCATCAACTTCGCCATCTCGCTGGTCGGGCACTTCCCCGGCGGCCTCGGCTATGTCGTGATCCTGGCGGCGCTGATCCTCGCCTCGATCTCCGGCTCGGCAGCCGCCGACACGGCGGCCCTTGCCTCCATCCTCATCCCGATGATGCGCAAGGCGAACTACGACATGCCGCGCTCGGCCGGTCTGATCGCCTCGGGCGGCATCATCGCCCCGGTCATTCCCCCGTCGGGCGGCTACATCATCTTCGGCGTCGCGGCCAACGTGTCGATCACGCAGCTCTTCCTCGCCGGCATATTCCCCGGCATCCTGATGGGACTGTCGCTTGTGATCGCTTGGGCGATCGTCGCCCGTCACGACAAGGTGGCGACGATGCCGCGCGCCACGGGCGTCGAGCGCGTCAAGGCGTTCCGCGACGGCTTCTTCGCCCTCGTCATGCCCGCCATCATCCTCGGCTGCATCAAGTTCGGCTGGGCGACGCCGACGGAAGCGGCCGTCTTCGCCGCGGCCTACGCGCTCTTCTGCGGCATGGTGATCTACCGCGAGCTGAAGCCCTCGCAGCTCTACGGCGTCTTCCTGATGGCGGCCAAGACCACAGCCGTCGTGATGTTCCTCGTCGCGGCCGCCCTGATTTCGGCATGGCTGATCACGCAGGCCAACATCCCCGCCGAGATGGGCACCCTTCTCGAAGGGCTGAAGGACAACCCGACGCTCCTCCTCGTCATCATGATGGCGCTGGTGGTGCTGGTCGGAACGGCGCTCGACTTCGCGCCGACCGTCCTCATCCTGACGCCGATCCTGATGCCGCTCGTGCGGGCGGCCGGCATCAACGAGGTCTATTTCGGCGTCCTCTTCATCATGAACAACGCGATCGGCCTCATCACGCCGCCGGTGGGCATCGTGCTCAACGTGGTGTCGGGCGTTGCCCGTGTGTCCATGGGGCGGGTGATCCGCGGCGTCGCGCCGTTCTTCGTCGCCCAGACGGCGGTGCTCTTTCTGCTCGTCCTCCTGCCGCAATGGGTGATCGCGCCCCTCCAGTGGCTGCGCGGGCGCTCGAGCTTCGGCGAGATGATCCAGGCCATGTTCCCGCTCTTCTGACGGGCGCTTCGACGAGACATACGGCCGGACGGTCCACCGGCCTCTTCTTCAAGGACCCACGGGAGGAAACCATGTTCAAGACCGCACTTCTCGCATCGGCTGCCGCGCTTCTGGCCGCCGGGCCGGCCCTCGCCCAGTTCCAGGATCGCACCATCCGCGTCTCGAACGGCGTGCAGGAGGAGCACCCAGCCTCGGCCGGCGTGAAGGCGATGGCAGCCTGCGCTGCGGAAAAGTCAGGCGGTGCGATGAAGCTGCAGGCCTTCTGGGGCGGCACGCTGGGCGGCGACCTGCAGGCGACGCAAGCTGTGCGCTCGGGCACGCTGGAAATGGTCATCACTTCCAGCTCGCCCCTGGTCGGGATCGTGCCGGCGCTCGGCGTCCTCGACCTGCCCTTCCTCTTCAACGACGAGGCCGAAGCCGATGCTGTCCTCGACGGCGAGTTCGGGAACTATCTCTCGTCGCTGTTGCCGGCGGCCGGCATCGTCAATCTGGCCTATTGGGAGAACGGCTTCCGCCACCTCACAAATTCGCGCAAGCCGGTCGCCAAGCTCGAAGATCTGAGCGGCATGAAAATCCGCGTGATGCAGAACAACATCTTCCTCGACACTTTCAAGACCATCGGCGCCAATGCCGTGCCGATGCCCGGTCCCGAGGTCTTCACCGCGCTGGAGACGCGCGCGATCGACGGTCACGAGAACCCCTACGTCAACATCGAGACGTCCCGCATGTACGAGGTGCAGGAGTACATCACCGAGACGAAGCACGCCTACACGCCATTCCTAGTGCTCTACTCCAAGCAGCTCTTCGACCAGCTCTCGGCGGAAGAACAGGCCGCGCTCACCGACTGCGCCAAGGTGGGCCGCGACGTCCAGCGTTCGGTTTCGCGCGAGCAGTCGGCAGCGTCGGTTGAGAAGCTGAAGGAGGAGGGCATGGAACTGACCGTCCTCGACCCCGCCGAGCAGGAGCGCATGCGCGAGATGGTGCGCCCCGTTTACGAGCGTCACGCCGCCGAAATCGGCCAAGACGTCATCGACCGTGCACAGTCCGCCATTGCCGAGAAGCGCAATTAGTAAGGAGGGCATTGACCCCGTCATCAACCGATGTCGGGGGCTTCTCACTTCAGTCGATGTCTGACTGGAGGCCTCTTGGCCCAAAAGCAGACTTACCGCTATCGGCCCATATTGGACGGACTGTTTTTAGACGCTCGAAGCCAGACGTGACCCCGCTTTGGGCTGGCCTATATAACGGCTCAGACGAAGGTCGGCGGCTCAGACGAAGGTCGGCGGCTCAGACGAAGGTCGGCGGCTCAGCCACCGAACTTTGCTCGAGCGCCGCGACCTGCAAGGTTCTCTCTCGTTTGGGCGGTAGCTCTAGCCGTTGTCGCGATGTGGTAAATGGCGGGAAGGGTCGTCTGGTGCAGTTCGTGCGATGCTAGAGATCGATGGCCTGGGCCATGTCTACGCCGATGGGACGCGCGCCCTTGAGGGCGTGACGCTGCGTATCGAGAAGGGGCTTTTCGGTCTCCTTGGACCGAATGGCGCCGGCAAGTCGACGCTGATGCGCGTCGCCGCTACGCTGCAGGCACCCGACGAAGGGACCATCCGGTTCGACGGCATCGATGTCGTGCGCGAGCCCGATCGCATCCGAAGGTTGCTCGGATACCTGCCTCAGGACCTCGGCTTTTATCCGGGGGTCTCGACTTTCGACATGCTCGACCACCTCGCCGCCTTGAAAGGCTTCCGGCACCGCAACGAAAGACGGGAACTCGTCTCGGACCTTCTGGAGGCCGTGCGCCTGTGGGACGCCCGCGGCAAAGCGCTGTCGACCCTTTCCGGGGGCATGCGCCGCAGGTTCGGCATCGCTCAGGCGTTGATCGGTCGCCCGCGTCTGGTGATCGTCGACGAGCCGACGGCCGGTCTCGATCCGGAAGAGCGGAGCCGGTGCCTGGACCTTCTGGCCGGCATCGGCGACGAAGCCGTGGTGATCCTGTCGACGCACATCGTGGCGGACGTCTCCGATCTCTGCCCCCGCATGGCGGTCCTGGCCGGCGGCCGCGTCGTCAGCGAAGGCGTGCCGGACGATCTGATCTCGCGGCTCGAGGGACAAATCTGGACCAGCCGTGTCGAGCCGGAAGACCTGGAGGGCCTATACGCTTCCCTGAACATCATCTCCAGGCGACGTTCGGCAGGGCAAATCATCGTGCGCGTCCATGGTGCCAAAAGCCCCGGACCAAGCTTCCGATCGGCCGCCCCCGATCTCGAAGACTTCTTCTTTGCGACCTTGAAGCAGTCCGGGGCCGGCGCATCCAGTCAGAGCCGGACCTGATGGGCGCGATGAACTCGGACATCCTCGTCGTCGCCGGCTTCGAGTTGCGCCAGCAGTTCCGCTCCCACGTCTTCCGCGTCGTCTTCGCCATCTCCACGGTGATGGTCTTTGGTGCCATGATCGTCGACGAGCTGCGCGTCGGCATGGGAGACGAGATCCTGCGCAACAGCGCCTCGGTGATCGTTCAGACCCATCTCGTCTGGACGCTCTTCTACATGTTCACGGCCGCCGCCTTCGTCGCGGACGCCGTCCTGCGTGACGAGCAGACAGGCTTCGCCCCCATCATCCGGTCGGCCCCGATTGGGATCACGTCGTATCTCATTGGTCGGTTTGCGGGGGCGTTCCTGTCGGTCCTCGTCTGCTTCGCGAGCGTGCCGGCTGCCATTCTCCTGGCGAACGTCGTCCCCGGCCTCGATCCAGCGACCTTCGGCCCTCCGCGTCCGGACGCCTATGCGTTCGCCTTCTTCTTGATGGCCGTCCCGAACCTCTTTCTCGTCTCGGCGGTGTCCTTCGGCCTGACGACGGCCACACGCTCGATGACGGGCGCGCTCATGGGAGCCTTGGCGCTGCTCGTCCTCTACGGTCTGGGCGTGAGCGGTGGCACGCAGCTCATCGGCCCGATGATGGAACCGTTCGGCTTCCTCGCCTATGCGCAGACGGCAGCGGTCGCCAATACGCCCGGCGGCATCCCCGCCATCGACGGTGCGCTTCTCGACAACCGGTTGCTCTGGCTCGGCGTCGGCGTCGGGCTCCTCGTGCTCAGCCTTGCAGTCACCCGGCGGCGATTGTCCTCGCGCTTCCACCCCGCGCCCCATCCTCGTGCCGCAAACAGAGCTGCGACGGCGACGCATCGACTGGAGCTGCCTGCCGCAATACCTCAGCAAGGACCCGCGCCGATCGGTTGGCGAACGGCGGCCGCGCAGTTCGCGGCGCGAACGCGCTGGGAGATCCAGGCGATTGTTCTTTCCCCGGTTCTGGCGATCCTTCTGACGCTGGGCGGGGTGAATGCCGGCGCGGCACTTCTGGCGATCGGCTCTCAGTCCCCCGAGCCGCTCGACGTGGCCACGGTGACGGCGACGCTCTTACAGGCGTTCCGTCTCCTGCCGACCACGATCATCCTGTTCTTTGCAGGAGAACTCATGTGGCGGGAGCGCGAGCAGGGCGTCGACGACCTCATCGGCACGGCACCGATCCCGGCCGCGGCGATCGTCCTGCCGAAGCTCCTGGCCCTTCTTGCGGTTCTTGCGGCGCTCTCCGCTGCGGGCGGAGCGTTGGGGGCCGTCGCGCTGCTGGCCGATGGTGGCGCTCCGCGAAACGTCCTGCCGTTGTTCTGGATCTGGATGCTGCCTTCGACGTTCGAATGGTCGCTGGTCGCCGTTCTGGCAGTCTTTCTTCAGGCCCTGTCCCCGAGCAAGGTCGCCGGATGGGGGTGGTTGGTCCTGTTCCTCATCGCTTCGCTGACGCTGGATCGGCTGGGGCTCACCGATCCCCTCTATCGCTACGGGCGGTATCCGGGATGGCCTTTGTCAGCCGGTGTGAGCGGTGAACCGAGCGTCAGCCTTTATCGCGCCTACTGGACCGCGTGTGCGGTCATGCTCCTGGCGGCGATCTTGTTGCTCACGGGGCGCATTGGCGGCGAGCCGCTAGCCCCAAGGCTGAAACGTCTGCCGGCAAGGGCACGTAGCGTCGCCGGCGCGGCTCTACTCGTCAGCACGCTCGCCTTCGCCGGTCTTGCCCTCTATCTCGGCCACGTCGTGTGAAGGCTGTTCAGACGCAGGACGATCCAGTTTCGCGCATTCGCCCTTTCGGGTTCGCACATCGCACCCATGACCGATCCTTCAGAAGGCCTGAGTTCCCATTTTGCAATCTGAAGAAGCAAGCTGAACGTCTGCTCTCTGGGATGATGTTACTGCGAACAAATGGCGATCGGGGTTCGATAGCGGATGGACCGCTTCCAAGCGACCGTTTTCTCAGCGTCGATCGGCTCGCCTGGGTGGAAAGGCGACGGTCCGTTTTGGGGCGAGCGAAGCCCTGAAGATGCCGTTGAATGACGGCCGGACGATTACCGGACAGCCATGACAGGTCTGTCGCTTCCACGCGCTGACAACTCCCCCAACAGGAGCGAGGCCGCACCCGCAAGCAAGATGCCTCCCGCTAGAACCATCACCGTCCCGTCGTAGAGGGTGCCGAGTCCGATCGCGAAGAGCGTCGCGACCAAACTCGATCCCGACGCGATCAGGGACGCGCCCAAGCCTGCGAGTTGTCCCAGCGAGCGCATCGCCATAGCGTTGAGGTTGCCGAACAGGATGCCGCTCGCGAAGAAGGCGGCGAAGCCTGACAGGAGAGGAGCGCGAGCGGCGGTCGGCCGTCGGAGGCGATCGAGGTAGCCAGCATGAATAGGCCAGCCAGCGTCAGGCCGATAAAGCCGCCCCGCGCCATGGCGTCGATACCGAAGCGCCCGACAAGCCGACCGTTCAGGTAAGAGGCGAGCCCGATCCCGACGGCGAGCATGGCGAAGTAGAACGGGAAGGTCTCGCGGACCCCGTAGGCGTCGGCGAAGAGGTCGGCGGCGATGCTGAGATAGAGGAGCTGCGCCCCGAACACGAAGCCGGTCGCCACGATCAGAAGCGCGACCCGCCGGTTGGCAAGGATGCGGGCGCCGTTTCGGAGAAGGATACGGGGGGCGGAACGGGATGCGCCGTTCGGGCGGGAGCGTCTCCGGCTGGCGCAGGATGAGCCAGGCTCCCAGCACCAGGGCCAGCCCAAGGTAGAGCGTGAACATGCCTCGCCATCCCGCCAGCGCGATCACGGCTTGGCCAAGGGCAGGCGCAACCATGAGTACGAGGATGAACAGCGAGAACAGAAAGGACATGACGCGAGCCATAGCCTCGCCCTCGAACTGGTCGCGGATCATAGCACGGGTCGAGATCTTCGGACCCGCCACGCCGATGCCTTGCAAGATGCGCCCGAGGATCACCCCTTCGAGCGAGGACGCGAACAGAGCTACCAGCGTCCCGATTGCGTAGACGCCGAGCCCGGCGACCAATGCGCGCTTACGCCCGATCGCATCCGAGATGGGGCCGAGTAGCAATTCGCCGAACACCATCCCGAGGATAAACAGCGTGACGATGTGTTGCGTGGATAAGGGCGGAGCCGGTGCAAGCTCCCCAGCGATATCACGAAGGCCTGGCAGAAGCGCATCGACGCTGATGGCGGTGAGCGCCGTAAGCGAGGCATAGAGGATGATGCGCTCACGCGGTAAGCTGGGCGACATGCAGCCATGTTCCATGGTTGGAGATAGCTGGCCTCCGTCTACCGCCCTAATTTAGAATGGGAAAGCTGCCTTGGGTAAGTCTTCTTTCGATTCGCGGTGATTTTGGCGGGCATTACATGGAAGCATCGGAAGCTGCCTATGGAACGGTTCACGGTAGGCGCCGACATATACGCTTCGAGGCCCGGTTATCTCGCCATGTCGCGTCGCATTGGGAATGCCGCGCGACAGACCGCAAACCGGGTGTTGCGCCTACCGTCCTGGGGCGGGTGGGCGCTTTGCCCACCCAGTTTTCAAGATCAGAAGCGGTAGCGTAGCGAGCCGATGACCTGACGGCCTTGTTCCCGATAGAAGCAGCCGTTGTTGCAAAGGGCGTCGCGCTTGTCGAACAGGTTGTTGACGTTGACCTGGGCGCGCACCCCTTCGAGCCGCTGGTCCGCGGCTCCGAAGTCGTAGGACGCCGACGCGTCGATCAGGATGCGTGACTTGTTCTCCGGCTGCGTGTTGGCGTCGTTGCCCTCCGTGACGCCGAGAAAGCGCGCGCCCAGCCCAAGCCCCAGCCCGTCAAGCGGACCCGATACCGCTTCGTAGTTCCCCCAGAGCGAGAACTGGTGACGGGGAATGCCGGTCACGATGTTGCCCTCGTTGTCTCCTTCAAGGAACGTCAGATCGAGATAGGTGTAGGAAGCGACGAGGTTGAGGCCGTCCACGATCGATGCCGTCGCCTGCACCTCGAAGCCTTCCGACTCGACCTCACCGGACTGAACCTGGAAGTTGATGTTGTTCGAGTCCTGGCCAAGTAGCCCAGACTGCCGGATGCGGAACAGCGCGGCGTCGACCGTGAGAGGCAGTCCCGCAGGCGCGTACTTCAAGCCGACCTCGGTCTGTTCGCCTTCGGTCGGATCGAAGGGCAAACCTGCCGCCGACAGCCCGGAGGTCGGAGCGAAGGACGTCGAGTAGCTGACGTACGGCGTCAGACCGTTATCGAAGAGGTAGGACAGCCCGACCCGACCCGAGAAGTTCTCGTCGCTCTGCTCGGTCACGGTGAAGGGCGAGAGATTACTCCGGCTGTCGGTGTCGAGCCAATCATAACGGCCGCCAAGCGTCAGTACGAACTTCTGGTACTCGATCTGGTCCTGGAGATAGATCCCGGTCTGTTCCAGGCTCGAGTCCGTGTCGGAGAAGAAGGGGCCGGTCGGACCGGGAACGGGCAGCGAGCCGTAGATCACGTTAGCGGCGTCGAGGCTTGGCGCGGTACCGAACCGAAAGGCAAGGCGCGTGTCGGCTTGGGCATAGTCGAGGCCGCCCAGGATCGTATGCGCCAGCGGTCCGGTGTCCAGGTTGACCTGCACCTGGTTGTCGACCGCGAAGCCATCGCCCTCGTCGACGATCTGCCCCGTGGATCGCAGGACCTGACGGCCGTCGGGACTAAGGCCACCCGTCGAGACGTAGCTCGTGTCCACCTGGCCCCGCTGGTAGCGCAGGTTCTGGCGCATTTCGACGGTCTCGTTGAAGCGGTGTCTGGCCTCGTAGCCGATGCGACCCTGCTGGTTGTCGAAGGGACGCAGGTTCGGGTCGCCCTGCTGGAGGCCGCTCGGCACGGCGAAGCCCGTCAAGGGATCGGTCAACGAGACATAGCCGCGGGCGCCGCCCGTGGTGACGTCGACGAACTCGCCAAGGACCGTGATCTGCGTGTTGCGGTCGTCGGACCGAAGGGTCAGTGCCGGAGCGATCATGTCGCGGTCGTCCCGCGAGCCGACGAGTTCGGTGTCGGCGGAGCGCTTGAGCCCGGTGATGCGGTACAGGACGTTGTCGTTGCCTGCGAGCGGACCGGATGCGTCGAAGGCCACCTGGGCCCGATTGTGCGAGCCGATCTGCGTCTCGATCTCGCGGAACGGCGCATCGGTCGGCCGCTTCGAAACGAGGTTGATGAGGCCGCCAGGCGCGGACGAGCCGTATAGCACCGAACTCGGTCCTTTCAGGATCGTTACGCCTTCGAGGCCATAGGGCTCGTTGCGGTACACCGAGAACACGCCGCCGAGGCTGCGCAGGCCATCCCTGTAGTAGCCCGTGTCGGCGACGTTGAAACCGCGGATGTACAACGTGTCGAAACCGGGGTCGTAGCCGAACGCGCCAGCCCGGACGCCCGCCGTGTAGCGTGCGGCCTCGACCAGCGTCTGGGCCTTGCGATCCTCCAGTTCCTTCTTGGACACGACGGCGACGCTTTGGGGCACCTTGCGCAGATCCGTGTCGGTCTTGGTGCCCACGCGGGCCTCGGTGCCGACATAGCCGTCCGTGCGAAGCCCCCCTTCACCGCTCGAACCGGCCGTTTCGCCGCCCGTTCCACCCGAGCCTTCCACAACGACGGTATCCAGAGTGATGGTGTCCTGAGCGTGCGCCGGCATGCCAATGCCGACCGACAGAAGCGAAGCACCGAGTAGGCCACGATGGCAAGCGGAAGCGAATGGGCTGGAGGACATGAGCGAGGATCCGGCGGTTCAGGAGGGCGACCGCCGTTCAGGGGTAGGTAATGTTGACAAACGGAGTCAACAAAGTCCCTTGCATGATCCACGATTCAGTGGCTTCCCAACCGCTTGTGCCACCACATGGCATGCGACTGAAGCAGAAAGGACACGGGTTTTGGACGGCCTCCAACCTATGCTTCACCCAGCCGGACTGGCCCAAACCCGTTTCGTGGATCTGAAGAGCGAGCGGGATGGAGAGGTTTGGCGCGTCTTCATTTACGTCCCGCTCGACGAACCGCCGCCTGGCGGATGGCCACTTCTCGTCATCACCGACGGGAACGCGATGATCGCAACGGCGGTCGACGCGCTGCGCGTCCAGTCGAGCTACCCCGCGAGCACCAATGTTGGACCGGGCGTTATCGCAGCGATCGGCTATCCGACGGGGGACGCCTACGACCCGTTGCGCCGCTCCTTCGACCTGTCGCCGCCTCCGGGACGCTCCTACCCGCCGTTCGTCGAAGGCGGGGCGGAGGTTCTCACCGGAGGCGCGCACCGGTTTCTCCAGTTCCTCGAGGGCGAGGCGCTTCCCTTCCTGGACGGCGTCGCGCCGATCGATCCGACACGACGCACTCTGTTTGGTCATTCCTTCGGAGGGCTCTTCGCCCTGCACACCCTGTTTTCGGGATCGGAAGCGTTCTCGCGCTTCGTCGCAGCCAGTCCCACCATCTACTGGGAAGACGCGGGCCTCCTCGACAGCGAGCGGCGCTTCACGGCCTTGCCGCGAGACCGCGATCTCGTGCTTCATCTCTCTGCGGGCGAGTACGAGGGGGGAGCCCTGGCGCCTTTCCAGTATGGACGCGAGGACACCGAGAAGCGTCTCGCCAATGCGCTGACGGCCCGCACGCTCGATCTCTCGCGGGAGATGGCGGAGCGCCTTTCCGCACTCCCTCGTGCTCGCGTGTCCTATGAGGTTTACCCGGGCGAAACTCACATGACGATGTTGCCAATTGCCGTCTCGCGGGCGGTCCGAACAGCGTTCCAGATCCATACCGTTGAAGGGTGAGGGCGACCTGTGTATGGCGGTCATCGTTCGGCCGCGTCAGGCAGTAAGGTCAGGGACGCCTTGAAGGGGGTGCACGGACTTACGAAGCCGCAGTGCTGCGGCGGTAATTCTCGATAGGTTTGAGGCACTTCCGGTCACGGGAACCGTTTGGGCACGCCCGTGTTACCGCGCCACACCCGCCGACCGGCCGGCGGGGGCGCGAGGGATCCCCGATGAAGCTGTTCTCATGCCCGTCCTGCGATCAGGTCGTCTTCTTCAACAACGTTCGCTGCGAGCGCTGCGGCCATGCCCTGGGCTACGAGGCGCGCACCAATCGCGTCCTGGCGCTGGAGCCCGCCGGCACCGACTTCGTGTCGGTCGGCCGCGGCAGCGACGGGTCGCACTGGCGCTACTGCGACAACTACCAGTACGGTGTCTGCAACTGGCTGGTACCGGCCGACAGCTCCGAGCTCTACTGCCTCGCCGACCGGCACAACCTCATGGTGCCGGATCTTTCGAATCCCGACAACCAGGTGCTCTGGGCGAAGATGGAAGCGGCCAAGCACCGCCTGTTCTACACGCTCCTGCGCCTGCGCCTGCCGCTCTACACGCAGGCCGAACATCCCGAAGGCCTCGGGTTCAAGTTCCTGGCCGACGATCCGGCGAGCGGCGAGAAGGTGATGACGGGGCATGCGGACGGCGTGATCACCGTGGCGCTCGCCGAGGCCGACGACGCCGAGCGCGAGAAGCGCCGCACCGCGATGGGCGAGCCCTACCGCACGCTGCTCGGCCATTTCCGACACGAGGTCGGCCACTGGTACTGGGACATCCTGGTGCGCGACGGCGGCGCGCTCGACGAATGCCGAGCGATCTTCGGCGACGACCGCCAGGACTACGGCGAGGCGTTGAAGACGCACTATGCCAACGGGCCGAAGCCGAACTGGCAGGAGGAATACGTATCGTCCTACGCCGCGGTGCATCCGTGGGAGGACTTCGCCGAGACCTGGGCGCACTATCTCCACATCGTGGATTCGCTGGAGGTTGCGGGGTCCTGGGGCATGACGATCCATCCGCGGCTCGACCGCGACGGCATCCTCACGACCGACCTCGACTTCAAGGTCTACGACGAGGCGACCACGATCGAGCAGATCAATGACGGCTGGCTCGCCGTCAGCCAGGCGCTGAACTCGATGAACCGTGCGATGGGCCTGCAGGACCTCTACCCGTTCGTCCTGTCGCCGACCGTCATCGGCAAGCTCGGCTTCATCCACGACCTCGTGCACGGCCGCATCGGTCACGCCGCCCGGCCGGC
>NZ_FOOA01000047.1 GCF_900113065.1 Aureimonas phyllosphaerae | reverse complement strand
AAGAACTCGATGACGGGCGTCGTCTTCGGCCTGTCTCTGGCCGCCGCCGCCTTTGGTCTTGTCTGGTACATCTGGTGGCTCGCCGCCCTCGGCGTCCTGGCGGCCGTCGGCGCGATCGTTGCGAGGTCGTTCGTTCTCGACAACATGCGTGTCATTCCCGCGGACGAGGTCCGGCGACAGGATCAGGCCTGGCTGGCCCTCGTGCGCACGCTTCCCCGTTCCGACCGCGAGACCGAGACGACTCCCGAGAACCGCGGGCTCGCGGAGGCGGCAGCCGCATGAGCCCCCTGTCCCAACACCGCCATCCCGGCCTGAACCTCGCTCACACCGATCCGGAAACCCACCGCCAGGCGGAAGAGACGCTCTTCGGCTTCTGGGTCTTCCTGATGAGCGACCTTGTCCTGTTCGCGCTCCTGTTCGCCACCTACGCCTCCATGCTCGGCGCGACCGACGGGGGACCGGGACCACGTGACGTGTTCGAGCTGTCCTCCGCCGCGCTGGAGACCGGCGTCCTGCTCTTGTCGAGCCTCACCATGGGCATGGCGTCGATCGCCATGAAGTACGACGAGGCGCCGTCGCGACTCTACGCTTGGCTGGCCTTCACCCTCGTACTCGGTCTCGTCTTCCTCGGACTGGAGGTCCGCGACTTCGTCAAGATGGCATCGGACGGGGAGACGCCACAGCGCAGCGGCTGGCTATCGAGCTTCTACGCGCTCGTGTCCACGCATGGCCTGCATGTGGCCGCGGGCTGCGTCTGGCTGATCCTGTCGATCATCCAGCTCGCGGTCTTCGGGCTGCGGTCCGAGGTCAAGCTGCGCATCATGCGCCTGTCCCTGTTCTGGCACCTACTCGACGTCGTCTGGATCTTCATCTTCTCGGTTGTCTACCTCGGGGGACTGGCATGACCGCCGGGAAGCATGATCAGGAGAAGCGGCGCGAACTGCGATCCTACGTCGTCGGGTTCGTCGCGGCGGCCGGTCTCACTACCCTCGCGTTCCTGGTCGTCGCGGTCGGGATGACGTCGTCGACGGCCTACCTCGTGATCGGCGCCGCCGCGCTCGCGCAGGTCGTCGTTCACTTCCGCTTCTTCCTGCATATCGGCCTTCAACGCTCGACGAGCGACGACCTCCAGTTGATCCTCTTCACGACCCTGATCATCACCCTGATGGCCGGGGGGACCATCTGGATCCTTGGGAACCTTCATCACCGTATGATCTAGCGGGCTCGAAACAGCCGACGCCTTCCAGACCATAAGCAGGCCCATGCCAAACGTTCGGAAGGTAACGTTTCCGCGCCTGCGAGGGACGGGCAGGACCGGACTTCGGATCGGTTGAACTGACTTCCAGTCCGTTTCTAATACGACGCTGATGGTTTCGTCGCTCTCAAGAATTATCGTCTTGACATCAGCGATGTCCCGTCCGCCATCCGACCAGACCGCGCCTATCGTCTGATCCGGCGTGATCCTCTCCTTACGCAGGGCAACATCGTAGAAACGTTCATAGCGCGAGAGAACCGTGGGCTCGGATCGCATGGCCTTGGCGTACCCTTGCCAGCGGACGGACGTCCAGGCGACGAGGTCCGGGAGGCCGATCAGGACAGCCGAAGCGCCGCGCCCTCCGTTACCGCGATCGAACCGTGAAGAAGAATAAAGGACCGCGTCGAGCCGACGGCGGCTGTTATGCCAAGGTTGAGGGCGTTGAGCTAGGCGACGGGGAAGCGGGTGTAGGTCTCTGGGATGCCCTGCGGCTTAGGTCGTATTCCGCAGGTTGAGCCTACGGCCGACCGGAAGGGGCACGGCGCCTGCCCGTTGCCAAGGGGTGCCGTTCCGGGACGCTGCCCCACCTAATCGCGCACGGACGTTCCATCGGGACCCGTTCCGGACGCCAGACGAAAGCCTCCCCGCATGTCGCAAGCCTTCGCGCAGACCGCCACGCCAGCCGCCGCCGACCCCGCAGCCGTGGACGCATTGGCTGCCACCGCGCCCCAGACCGTAGACCAGGCGGTGCGGGTCGATCCCGCCTTCGTCCTGTCGAAGATCGAGACGTGGGTCGTCGGCTTCCAACGCCTCCTGCCCAACATCGTCGTGGCGATCGTGCTGTTCGCGGTCGTGTTCGGCATCGCCTGTGGAGTGGAGCGTGCGTTTCAACGCTGGGCGGACAAGCATGAGCGCTCGAATCTCGGTGCCGTGCTCGGATCGTTCGTCAAATGGATTATCATCCTCTTCGGAGGCCTGCTGGCGCTGACCATCGTCATCCCATCCCTGAACCCGGGCGACCTCATCGCCGGGCTCGGGATCGGATCGGTCGCGATCGGCTTCGCTTTCAAGGACATCCTCCAGAACTGGCTGGCGGGGCTGCTCATCCTGATCCAGCGGCCCTTCGGGGTCGGCGACCAGATCGTGGTCAACGGCTACGAGGGGACGGTGGAGTGGATCGAGACGCGTGCGACCATCATCGCCATGTACGACGGGCGGCGCGTCATCATCCCGAACGCCAACGTCTACTCCAACGCCGTGACGGTTAACACGGCGCGCCCGACGCGGCGCTCCCAGTACGACGTCGGGATCGGCTACGGCGACGACATCGAAGGCGCTCGCAAGGCGATCCTGGAGGCGATCGCGACGGTGCCGGGCCTGGAGGCCGAGCCGGCGCCGGAGGTGCTGGTCTGGGATCTGGCCGGCTCCAGCGTGAACCTTCGCGTGCGCTGGTGGACGCAATCGAAGCGTACCAACGTCGTACACGTCCAAGCCGCCGTTCTCGAGGCCATCAAGGGAGCGCTAGACAGCGTCGGCATCGACATGCCGTACCCGACGCAGGTCGTCCTCTTCCACGACCAGACCGAGGAGACGGACGGCATCCGCGGCGAGCAGCGCGAGGGCTGGCCGAAGCGCCCGGGACGTGAAGCGCCCAAGCCCGTCCGCCTGGTCAGCCAGTCGCGTCGTGGCGGCTCCTCCGATGTACCCGAGCGTTTTGCGGGGACCGCGGGAAACAGTGGCGGCGAGGGGCGCCCATGACCTCGCGCTGGTTCTGGCTGCTCCGTCGCCTGTCGCGTCGGATCTGGGTGCGCGCGACCCTGTTCTCCCTTGCTGGTGTCCTTACGGCACTCGCTGCGATTGTCTTGAGCCCCTACATCCCGAGCGACCTGCCCACCAAGATCGGCTCGGACGCGGTCGACAACATCCTCAGCATCATTGCCTCGTCGATGCTGACGGTGACGACCTTCTCCTTGTCGACCATGGTGTCGGCCTACTCGGCCGCGACGTCAAACGTGACGCCCCGTGCGACGCGCCTCGTGATCGAGGACACGACCACCCACAACGTCCTGTCGACCTTCATCGGCTCGTTCCTGTTCAGCCTCGTCGGCATCATCGCGCTGTCGACCGGCCTCTACGGCGACCGCGGCCGCGTCGTCCTCTTCGCCGTGACGATCCTCGTCATCGTCGCCATCGTCGTGACGCTCCTGCGCTGGATCGATCATCTCTCAAGCCTCGGACGCGTGACGCAAACCACCGAGAGGGTCGAAGCCGTGGCGCTCGAGGCGATGCGCGAGCGACGCCGCAATCCCCATCTCGGCGGCTCGCCGCTTCACGACCCGTCCGTCATCCCCCGTTCGGCCCGCCCGGTCTTCTCCGACGAGGTCGGATACGTGCAGCACGTGGATGTCGGCGCCCTGTCAGCGCTCGCCGACCACGGATCGGGCCGAATCTATGTATGCAGCATTCCGGGCGACCTCGTCGATCCGACGGCACCGATCGCCATGGTCGAGGGGCTGGACGTTGACGAACCGGAGCAGCACGTCCGGGACGCCTTCACCATCGGCGACATCCGCTCCTACGATCAGGATCCCCGCTTCGGTGCCTCGGTCCT
Organism: Aureimonas phyllosphaerae; assembly: GCF_900113065.1. Lineage (GTDB taxonomy): Bacteria > Pseudomonadota > Alphaproteobacteria > Rhizobiales > Rhizobiaceae > Aureimonas > Aureimonas phyllosphaerae. The sequence goes on along the minus strand of NZ_FOOA01000047.1, from coordinate 2,926 downwards.
CACCGAGATCGCGAGCCGCGCCCTGTCGCCGGGCATCAACGATCCCGGCACCGCGATCGACGTAATCGGGCGGGCGGTGCGCCTTCTGACCGTCTGGGGTGAACCGCTCGAGAAGCAGGCCGAGGTCGCGCATCCGAACGTCTTCGTGCCGCCGATCCTGATCGGCGACCTCTTCGACGACCTGTTCACGCCGATCGCGCGTGACGGGGCTTCCACTGTCGAGATCGGCGTACGTCTCCAGAAGGCGTTCCGGACCCTGGCGCGCTACGGACGGGACGGGTTCGCCGAGAACGCCCGGCGCCATTCCCGGGAGGCACTGGAGCGCGCCGAAGCAGCGCTTGCCATCGAGGCCGACAAGCGGCGCTTGAGGGCACTGGCCGACGAGGTCGGCGAGCGATGACACGTCCGCCAACGTTCGCCCGGTTTCAGTCCGTGGACGGACGCGACCAGGTCCTGCGCGCCACCATGCCGAGGCTGAGTCCCTGCACCACGATGGTAAACAGGACGACGGCATAGGTCGCGGCCAGGATCGGCGACTTCGCCGGGTCGTCGGGGAGCGACAGGGCGAGCGCGACGGAGATGCCGCCCCGCACGCCCGCCCAGGTGAGGAACGGGATGTTGCGGGCCGACAGCGATCCGGTCCATCGGAAGAGGAGCACGGGCGTCGAGACAGCGACGAGCCGAGCGGCGAGCGCGAGCGGAACCGCGGTAAGAGCGAGGACCATAGCCGTCGGCTCGAAGCGCAGAATGATCACCTCGAGCCCGATCAAAAGAAACAGGACCGAGTTCAGGACCTCGTCGATCAGCGTCCAGAGCGCCGAAACGTACCCTTGTGTCCGGTCGCTCATCGCCTTCCGGGGGGCGAGGTCACCGATGACGATCCCCGCGGCGACCACTGCTAGCGGGCCGCTCAGGCCCAGTTTCTGCGCTACGGCGTAGGTGCCCGCAACGAGCGCCAGCGTGATCAGCACCTCGACCGCGAAGTCGTCGATCGCCCGCATGGCGCGGTAGGCGACGTATCCGGCGAGGAGCCCGAGCACGATGCCGCCGCCCGCCTCGACCGCAAGGTGCTCGAAGGCGGACGCCACCGTGAAGTCCTCAGCCGCCATGCCCGTCGCGAAGCCGAGGAGGAGCGTGAACAGGACGACGCCGACGCCGTCGTTGAATAGCGCCTCGCCCTGCATCTCGATCTGCACCTCGTCGGGCACGGACACGTTCTTCAGGACGTTGAGGACGGCGACGGGATCGGTCGGGCTGATCAGCGCGCCGAACAGGAGCGCCCAAGCCAACGGTATCGACAGCCCCGCCACACCTGCCGCCCACCAGAAGCCGATTCCCACGACGGCGGGCGAGATCACCGTACCGACGAGCGCGAGGAACGCGATCTGCCAGGCGCGGCTGCGCAGGAGCCGGACGTTGAGGTTGATGGCGCCGGCGAACAGGAGGAAGGCGAGCATGCCGTCCATGACGACTTCAGTGAAGTCAATCTGCCGGAGCGCCCTTGCGAGCTCGTCGTAGATGAGCTCGTTCGGGAACATCGCCTCAACGCCGACGAGCACCAGCGACGAGAGGAGGCCCATGAGGAGGAGGCTGGTCGCATGCGGCAGATGGATGAACCGGTGGTTCAGCCATCCGAACAGCGCCGACAGGGCGAGAAGCATGGCGGAGATGTCGAGGATGGAGATCATGCCTGCCGACCCCGGTTCGTCATGTCCAACCCTCGTCAGCGTTCGGAATGGTGATGAGATGGCCGCAGGCCTTGCATTGGACGGGATCTGGATCGTGCCGTAGGAGCGCGCATCCGGGACATCGAAACGAGATTTTGTGCGGACGGAACAGCGCTTGGGCGAGCCGGACGAAGAGCGAGCTGCCGACGATCATCGTCACGATCGAGGTTAGCTTACGGTCCGGTAGATCGAAACATCGACGGTGAGGAGACGAGCCCGGCGGGACCGGGCTCGATCATTCATCGGTCCTTGTGCCCCGGCATCGCCTTGAGCTGGTCCTTGGTCCACGTGGTGACAGCATGAACGTCGCCGTCCTCGTCGCGCATGAAGTCAAGGTCGCTGACCGGCACCGATACGGGCTTGGCGCCGAGGCCGAGGAAGCCGCCGACATCAACGACCACCTGCATTCCAGAACCGGCACCATGAACGTGCGAGACGCTACCGATCTTCTCGTCGCTGGGGCCGTAGATGGTCGCGTCGTTGAGCGTGCTCTCGGTCAGTTCGCTGCTTGAAAGTCGAACGTGCTTGCTGTGGTCCATGATGGCCTCCGTTGATGGACAGGGTCATGTAACCAAGCAAGAGGATTGGCCGTTCCCCTCCAGACGCGAAGAGGGTAGCGGAATGTCCGCTTCTGAGAAGCCCGTTGGCAACTGAGAATGTCTTGGAAGGGTCGAAAGCGGATGGGCCGCTTTCAGGCGTCCGCTTCCGCGGCGCCGATCGGCTCGGCTGGGTGGAAAGGCGACTGTCCGCTTCAGGGCATAGGGTGGTCGTTTGCAGACCTTCTGTCTGGATCGCTAACTGCGGCACAGGCGGTTGGTCATGATCCAGGTTCAGCCGGATCTGGGCTCCGGAATAGGCCATGATCGGCTACCTGCGCGCCTCGGCGACTCGGTCTTCCTCGATAGCTCCGTTCCGATCCGCACCTCGCAGGATGGTGCCCGATCCTCAGCGCTGGGACGGAAAGCGACCTAATTGGGACGCATTGCGACCTTATTGGCCTCGTCGGCGTGGATCGCGTTCACCGCCGGCAAGGGTGCAACGCCGAAAATATAAGCCACAGCAAGAAGCAGGATCGTCAGCGGCTCTTTGTCCAGGGGCAGCCAGGGCGAGCCTGAACCCGTGTTCGGTGCGTTCATGTCCTCGGTCAGCTCGGCAAACTCCGCACTGCGGTCCCTCCAAAAGGCCGTCGCGGCGCTGAA
>NZ_FOOA01000051.1 GCF_900113065.1 Aureimonas phyllosphaerae | reverse complement strand
CAGTAGGATTCGAACCTACGACCCCCAGATTAGGAATTTCTGTCAAGTCTTTGATCTGTCTGGGGGTCGTTCCAATGAGGAAAGTCTCTACGCCTTCAACATTCAGAACGAAGAAAAATCAGGTGAAAAGGTGGCGATAGAGCGAACAATATCATTTTGCGCAGTTGGCGATAGACTTTTCCAAAAGTCGCTGCCCTCAAGGGAAGCCATGTTTGCAAATCTATGAATCATTCCACCGCCAGGCCTGACTGTTATAGAGTTTTTATTGAAACTTATGGTCGTTTTTCCAACTCGCATTGATGGAGTTTTGTCCATGTCCACCCAATTCGCGATTTCATTTAATACGAGATTTCTGGGCTGCTGTATCTTTTCAGGCGTCACAGCCTGAACAATAGCATCCAGCTTTCTTTCTAAAAGCGCAAATCTGGCATCGTCTGGCGACAGGTCTCCACTTGGCATCGCAGCTTTGGTAATTTGCATCAATTTTACTAGGGAAAAAACCTGCGATCCGTCCGCATTTCCCGCCACCGTTTCTTCAATAGCTTTCGTTATCGAAGCTCTCGCGGATAGAATGTTTCCAATTCTCAGCGTATGATCGTAAGTTATATCTCTGAATCCATTTACGTCGAATATTCTAGTCGTAATGCTATCGCGAATGAGAACCGTTGGCTTATCAAAAGCCTGGCGTATTCCATACTCAAACATAACATTAGGATTGTTTGTCGACATGTCGCAGATGCACAAATCGGCAGTTGCAACCTTGGTAACGACATCCAAATGGATCATGTGAGCGGAGTTCGTCGACGTAGCGAGGCTGCATTCATACCCAGCCTGGGTCACTGCTGGCTCAATCAGTTGAGCGTATACTTCGCGAAAATGGCCAGCGGGATAACCATCGACGTCGGAGATCGGCATCATTACGAAGCATATCTTCGGAGTCTCCGCAGATTTGCGACCTGTCGGCGTTTCGGCATCTTTCGCCATTTGCTTACCCTGCGAATCGATCTCCTAACGATTTAAGCAGAAATCTTTTTAACGCGCTTGAGAGGCTGAAGCATTTTGTACAGGTTCGAGTCCTGCCGGGCCCACCCGGACCGTTATTTTACAGGCCTTTGCAGACACGTTAGCCAAGGGCGTTAGCCAGCCTGTTGGCCACGGCCGGAAATCACATCGGCACGTCCTTCCAGACCGGCCGTCTGAGCACCTGAATCATCGTCAGCTTCCGCAGCACCTTCCCGTTCTTCTCGTGCGCTGGAAGGTCCTTGCCTATGACCTCGACGTAATCGCGCTTCCCGCAATCCTCGCACTTCAGGCGCCGGCGTAGACTGTCCACCTCGACGTTCCCGAGAAGCATCCGCATGTCGGCCGGGCTGTAGTAGCGGGTGGTCCGGCAGAAGTTGCATGCGACCTCGACGACCAGGCCGAGCCGTTGAGCGTCATCAAGAAACAGGCCATGGTTGTCGCGCGGGGGCATCGAGAACGGATAGAGAACGTTCGGACGATTCGACAAGATCGAAAAGGGGACACCGATGCCGCATCTCTCCAAGCTGACACCGATCCAGATCCGCGCGCTCGTGCGGCTCGATGACGGCCACGGTCACATGGACAGCGTGGGCCAGGAGGCCGAGCAACTATCGGACGCCGTGCTTGTCGCCTGCTACGAACTCTCGCGCATGGGTCTGGTCGAGGCATCGTCCGGCTGGCGCGGCACGGTATGGTTTCGCCTGACCGCCCGAGGCCGAACGATCCGCGAAGTCGGAAGGACCTGACGCCATGAGCGACAACAACCCATGGCGCACCTTCCTCGCCCGTAGATCGCACGGCATCCGCAGCGTGCATGTGCCGGCGATCATCACCGAAGAGCGGCGGTTGGAAGGATGGGAGCGCGCGGTGGACAACATCGCGCGCGAACTCGAACGGCTACGAGCTATCGAGGCGGCTGCAGGCTCGACCGGCGCTCCGGTCCCGACTGATCGAAGCGCTGCGTCAAAACAGCCACCTGGGTCGAAAGAGAACCCAGACCCTGATTGATCTCGGCGAGCCGAGCGCTGATGTTTGTCAGGCTCACATCGACCCGAGCGTTGGTCGCCTTCAGTGCCTCTTCAGCTGCAGCGACGCGATACACGAGGTTCGGCATAGCAGCGGCGGCCGCCCCAACCTCGGCGAGTTTCGTATCGACGACCTTCGTCCGCTCCTCACGGTAGGCGTCGAGATACTCGACCTTGTTCTGCAGGCTGGTGTAGCCCGCGATCCCGCCGCCGGTGAGGATTGCACCAGTCAGCAGCACGGCAACGTTGTTGGTAATCCACCGCGTGAGCATGTCCGGCTCCTGGTTCTGGTTCATTCTCTGAATGCCTTTCGGGTATGCATGGATGCGTCAGGGCACGCCCTGAGATTGAATTTCCCCAACCGAGCGCGCGAGTGCCGAATGCCGGTCGCGACAGACGCCGAGCGTTTGCCGGTCCCTGCCCCACAGCCGCACGGTCTCGGCCGTTGTCAGATCGCGCTCGGGTAGCTCTGCCGCGTCAGCGCAAGGCAGCAGGAGCGCCTGCGGGATCGCTGCGAGGCGTGGCGCGACCGATACCGTCGAGCGCGTCGCGCAGGCCCCGAGGAACGGCAGGGCGGCAAGCAACAGCGCCGCGGTCAGCGGTAGACGGGATCGGGACACGGTTGGCCTCCTGGTCGAGGGCAGCTTCAAGGTTGGAGAGTTCCGCGAGGCGCTCGGCCTCGCGCTGGTGGAAGTCGCGCTCGATCGCGTCGATGCGGGACTGCGCAGCGCGGCGATCCGTCTCTGCTTTCGCCTCGGCCTCGCGCTGGCGAGCTTCCCAGATCCCGCGCTCGTAGACCGCACCGGCCTCACGCGCCGCCGGCAGCGACACGAGATCGGCGTAGAGCCCTGCCACGAGCCAGCCGAGGACGATCCCGACGACGAGGACGATCGCGGCCTTGATGGCTTCAAGGGCGCCCATCAGCCGAGCCCCCGCAGGCACAGCGCGCGGTTGCTGATAAGCCCCGGCAGTCCGTTCACGCGGCGATTGGCGAGGCCCTTCACGACCTTGCCGCCGGCGAAGACCCAACGGCTGAGTTCGTTGCAGGCGCCGCGCAGGTCGCCCGCCTTCACCTTGCGAATCAGGGACGAACGGCAGGCCGCGCCGGTGCCGGCGTTGTAGGCCCAATCGTTGATCGCGACGTAGGTCTCGCCGGGCACCTTCAGCAGCTCGGGCGCGCAGGACAGCATGCGCGCCTCGTGCTCGAGGATCTGGCGCTGCAGGCGCACGGCGCAGCCGGCTTTGGTCTCGACCATGCCGGGTTTCACGCCGTAGGTGTCGCCCTGGCAGATCGTCCAGACCGGCGGCTGGGCGATCGTGTCGAGATAGGCCTTGTAGCTCGTGCCCTCCCAACCGGACGTGTAGGTCGTGGCGAAGGCAAGGAGCGCAGCACCGGCGGCGCCGCCGGCAAGATAGCGGCTTTTCACGCGGGCGACGCGCCCACCCTTCCCGGCGGCGCTCACTGCTTGCCCTCGGAAATAGAAGGCTGCGGAACGAAGCGCGCGACGAAGGCCGCAGCCGAGCACAGGCCGGACAGGACAGCGAAAGCGCGAGGCGGCAAGCCAAGCGCTTCCTCGAACGCAGGCAGTGCGACATCGATAGCGATCAGGGCAAATGCGAGCGCGATGAAGCGCAGTGACCAGGCGCGCTTCAGCACCCGGCGCCAGTTGGCGACGAGGGTCATGATTATCTCCGGGCAAGAAAAAAGCCCGGCGCGGTGGCCGGGCAGTTGGGATGGTTGAGGGTTCGGCAGGCTACATCCCGCCGTACCGTTGCAGATTGAAGCGCTCGGCGACGATGCGACCGGCGTTCTCCGAATGGGTGTAGGTCTCCAAGAAGACCTTTGACGATCGCCACCCGCCCGCCTCCATGGCCGTCTTGATGCCGAGACCGAGGTTCATGGCGTTCGTCGCGAACGAGTGGCGACCGACCGAGTGCGTCGGCCGGAAGTCGATCCTGGCGCGTCGGCAGACGGCGCGGATACGCTCGTTGACCGAGGCGCGGTTCGTGTAGCGGAACACGCGCTCGCCCTCGCGCAGGCCGAGATTGTGGAGGCGAAAGACCAGCTCGTCGGTCAGAACCCGCTTCGCCATACGATCGGTCTTCGTCCGCACCAGCGTCGCGGTGCGGGTGCGGAAGTCGACCCACTCCCCGGTCAATTCAATCGCCTCGGAGACGCGCGCGGCCGTGTGGTTCATGAAGATGACGAGCGCCGACAGATGGTAGAGCCGATCGGCGTCGGACTGCGCGAGGAAGGCGGTCAGCCAGGCGGCGTTGACGGGCGAGTGCTTCGTCGAGCGCGG
>NZ_FOOA01000062.1 GCF_900113065.1 Aureimonas phyllosphaerae | reverse complement strand
TGCGGCATGTCCGGATGCGTCGCATAGGGCGCAATGTCCGACGACATCCGATACAGCCCAACATCGTTCCGACCGCAGTAGTCAAGAATCCGGTCTTCGCCTCAGAACGATGCACGTGAAAGAGGCCGACTCAGGTCGACGATTGCCTCGGTCGCGGAACTACGGGGAACAGACGCTTTGGACGCAACGGCCACCCCTGAACGCAACCGTTTATGACAAAGTCCGAAAAACAATGGTGCCGCTTAGGTGATTCGAACACCTGACCCCATCATTACGAATGATCCTTGCAGAAGGTGATGGCACGCGAATTCGTGCTCCGGAGACCGAGACGAGATCGGCGGCGAGAATGTCCTCATCCAGCGCTCCTGCCTAAAACTTCTCCATCCAAATGCGGATCAGGTTACGAGAAACGTCGTGCCGCTTTGAGAGCCTGAGTAAAGTCAAGCCGGCAAGCTACCCATGCGACATTTGCCGTTTGCGCTCGCCCTTGGGAGAGCGATGCTTGATGATGGCCTTCATTCTCTCGAAGCCCGTCAGCCGAGCCGAAACAGTGGAGAATCGATAGTCAGGGGTCGCGTGAGTGACTGAGCAGCACATCGCAAAACCCGACGCAGCCATCTCGAGCGCAGAACTTTTCCACTGTTGTCCGCTGAACTTGCGATCAGAAGGCGCTTACCAAAGCTGAACGTCGATGACGATGATGATATCATGAGGGTGCCAGTCTCGCGTAGAACGCACTGCTGCCGAGGCAACTTCAAACACCAAGGCCATAATCCTTCCGAGCAATTGTCCGCTTGCGAGGCGCCGTTGATCGAGTACCAAACTTAACCCGAAACAGGGGACAGCGGCGATCAGAGTCTGACCGAATCGCCAACACCATTTCCATCATAAGTTCCAAAAATGTTATAATATGGATTATGGAACATCATCTGAGTGCCTGTTTCGAAATGGACAGACTGAGCTGGCGGCCGACGAATATGTAGCTGCGTCGCTCCGCTAGGTGTTCAGTCCCGGCATCTGGTGGATCGGATTGACGATGAACCGGTTGGGCTCTGAGGTCCAGATCCGGGCGATGTACTCGTAGGGCGTGA
>NZ_FOOA01000054.1 GCF_900113065.1 Aureimonas phyllosphaerae | reverse complement strand
GGCGCGGGTGGCGGGGTGGTGCCGGTAGCTTTCTTCGTCACCAGGACGAAGGACGGATCGATTGGTCAGACCTACAGTGCTGATCCGGGGCCTGGTGGGTCCATCCAGTGGGCTCGCCGTACGCTCGGTTCGACCGGTACAACCACCGACATCGTCGGCGCCACCGGAAACTCCTACGTGGCAACGCAGGCCGACTACTTCTGCACGATCGTTGCCAAGAGGATCGTCGGTGGCGTTGTGGTCGGCACCGCTGCGGCCGATACGATCGTCCTCAAGGCTCCCACTTCCTACGAGAACTTCGACAGCGCTACGGGCTTCGCTGCCGGCGGTGCGGCCAGCCGCGTTTCAGTCGAAACGGATCGAAAAATCCAAGGGACCGGCTCCCTCGCTGTGCGTGGTTCTGGCGCAACCGGTGCGCTCTACCGCACCAAAAGCGCGGCTTTCGTGTTCGATCCTGCGACGGCCGGTCTGTGTGCCGTCCGCATGGATAACGGCGACGACCCAGAATATTGCACCTTCAGCGTGGGCGGTCTGCTGTTGAGCCTAGCCGGTGCCAACAACTTCATTGCGGGCATCAACGCAGGTGGGCAGGTGCAGTCCGGGGTCGAACCCATGTGGCGGACTTTCCGCCCGTCTGTCATTCCGACGATGAAGGACTTCGCGCCGGGATCGGTGGACCTTCGCCTCCAGGCCACGCAGCGGATCAATGCCTCCGGGCCAACGTTCTTCGACGCCTTTGTAGGCAATGCCGAAGGTGTCCCCACGGTGTGCTTCGCGTGCGACGATATCCGCCCTAGCCAGCATTCGATCTTCCTCCCTATGATGCAGGCGGCGGGCCTGAAAGGGGCCACCATTTACGTTCCATGGGCGCTCGTCGGCACGACAGACGGCTCTGGCGGACGCCTGACGCTGGCGCAACTGCACGATCTCGACGACTACGGCTTCTCCATCGCGCTCAATGGCACTCGGGACGATGCGTCGATCATGACCCGAGCAAGCGTTCAGGCGTGGAAGGACGAGATGGCCGAAGGCCGTGCCTGGCTTGCCGCGCAAAACTTCAAGAACGCCGATCCCAATTCGATCGTTTTCCCTAACGCACAGATGGATCAGTCGGGATCGACGGTGTCTAAGACCGGGGTCGTGTCAGACGGTTCCGACATCCTGACCGTTTCGGATACATCGGACGTCGCTATCGGTTGGAGGGCGGCGGGTCTTTACGTCCCGCAGAGCCCACCGACCACCGTGATCGGCATCATCGACGCAACACATCTCCGCGTCAGTGCGCCATGCGCGGCGGGCACGGCTCCTGTGGACTTCGTCGATACGTCGCCCGTATGGCACCGGGGCAAGCTGCTTCGGGCGATGGATGACATCGGGATTACCTTCGGCCGATCAACTGGCGGGACGGGCGGTATCCACACTCGCTGGGGCGCTGGCGGCAAGCGCATCCGCAAGGCGTTCCCGAACTACTCGATTTCGAACAACGAACCGCAGGCCAACATCCTAGCGGCGATCGACATCGTGGAGCGGGACGGAACGACGATGATCCCGTTGGTTCACGCCATCAAGGCGGACAACGTCGATGGCCTGATCGACGTGGCGCAAAACAAGCTTCAGGCAATCGTAGACCGGGTGGCATCCGGGGTCGCTTCCGGGAAGCTCGTCAACATCAGCCAGACCGCCATGATGGCTCGGGACTTCCCGTCGATCGTGCCCGTCTAGCAGGACTACTCGCGCCTCGCGGTGGATCGGGTCACGGGATGGTCGGCCTGCTCATTGTATGTGAGCTTCATGAAGTTGGTCGCATGTTACCGGCCACCCAGAGAGGATAGCGAGAACGATGGACCCCGAAGAGCTTGAAGTTGGCGGATTGTACGTGATGGACGTTGGCCCGAAGGTCCGACGTGTACTGAAGGTCGAGAAGGTCTACGCCGTGACCTGGGACGTCCACGACGATCCGGACAGCGGGCAGACGACCACTCTGGCTTCAGAGTTCATCCCGATCATCGCCACACGCCTGGACGTCTGAAATAGCGAGCCCGGCTATCGGTCGGGTTCGCATTCTCCCGCACCTCA
>NZ_FOOA01000056.1 GCF_900113065.1 Aureimonas phyllosphaerae | reverse complement strand
CCCATGTCATGGGCGTGGAACATCACCGCGCTGGCGGGCGTGACCGCCTGTCGGTTCCGGGTCGACGGCATGGCGTCGGGATAGAGTTCCAGCGCCATTTCGCGGATTGCCGCCGGCGGGATCTCGATCAGCAGCCGATCGCCGAGATGAGCCCTGATCTTCGGCAGGTATCGAGCCTCGCCGCCGTGCTTAATGTAGCTCTCTGCCGCCTGATCAAAGGTGACGTCCTTCGCGCCGTAACCGCTCATCGCTCGACCTTCATTCCGATTTAAGGTATATACGGTATCGATACCGTACGTACGCTATCGGCTCAATGGCGAGTGAAAAGGTTGGTTAACATGGGGCGAAAGATGCTCTGGCCGGAGAAGCACACGCTGAAGCTGCGAGAAGGCGCTACGGCTCGGATCGATGCCGTGCTTCGCGACGGCGAACCACGCCTCGATCTCATCCGTGAGGCGATCGAGAAGGAGGTAGCCCTCCGCGAGAAGACAATCGCGAAGGGCAAGAAGGCCCCCACCACTTGAGCGACGGTAGCGCGGGATCCTAGTCCTCTAGCAGCGAAAGTTGTGTCCCCGCCTGAGGGAACCGCTTTGCGAACATTCGTTTGAACTGGCCTACGGTATCCGAGATCTTCATCAGAGTTACGACCTCTTGGACCTGCCTTTTGAGCTTCTCGATACCGTAGCCTTCGGTCAGATGCTGGTGAAACCGAGCCTTTCTCGTCCCGCCAACCTTCGGGTTGATCTTGTCCAACTCTTCGAGGACAGCACCATTTTCAAGCGGCTGATAAACGTATGTCCGCGTGAAGTTGGCGAAATGCTGCGGACGGTTCTGCATTACCGTACCGGAGCTATTCCTTGTAAGTCTCTTACTACCGTAAACACGATTCAGCTCATCATAATACTCGTCCGGAAACTGCTTATCCCACTGCCGCTTCTCTTCCTCGATATATTGCTGAACGAGAAGCCGCAGCGCGTCGGGCGCTCGAACCTTCTGAAAGCCAGTGGCCTCGTCAATGAGTGCCGCGACACCGACTTTGGCGAACGCCTGAAGCAAAGTTCGAGCTTGAAAGGCAAGCCTTTCCTGTGACTGTGTCAGCTTCCCGGCGTCTGAGGCGCGAATGATCGCCTTACAGACGTCGACCAAGACGTCAGCTTCGTAACCGTGCCCAAGATCCTGTGTCAGCGGCTTGAAGTTGATCGGATTTGCAATCCGCTCAACCAGCTTCTCACCGAGTTCGGATCCGATGCCCTTGCGGGTCATGGACCGTAGGAACGCGTTGCCGCCCTCAGACCGAAGGCCCAACGATCGAGCCATTCCACGCTTGTGGAACACCCGTCGACCATCTTCCAAGACGTAGCAATCGAGAGTGAGATCGCCGACTGTCATTTGACCCTGGTGGGTCGCCTTCGGTAGCGCCGGATCCGATGCCAAAGCTGCTCGCTCGGTCCATCGAGCCATGGCTCCGAGACGGGCAATCTCTTTGCGCTCGTCCGGAGAAAGGGACTCCGTTCTTGCTTTGCCGCCAAGGCTTTGAGGGCTATCGTCGACCATTTTCGCCTCCATGCTTGCTACTCGTCGCAAGCTAGTAATGCTTGCTAGGGTTTGCAAGCATGGAGGCGAAAGTTTTGCGCTTTTAAGGCAAAAATGCTTGCCTGTTGAGTTCGTCGGATCCGATGGCCTTGGTTTAGAAGAGGCAGGAGGCCCCCGCCATTTGAATACGCAGGTGACTCTGGTCAGATCATCAGCCCCTGCCTCGGATCGTACCTGGCCCGAGGTGCACGCCTGACGCGCGGATCGTAGTCCTCG
>NZ_FOOA01000058.1 GCF_900113065.1 Aureimonas phyllosphaerae | reverse complement strand
GTCCCATGATCGTTCTCCTACGGCCAGGATGGCCGTTGGGGAGATTGCGGCGACCAGATAAGCGGGGACGAACGTTTCGCGACGAGGAACGACCCTTCCACGTCGTCACCAACCGGTCCTTCACCACCCCGGAAGCAGACGTGAGCTTGGTTCGATCCGAGCTGATAAAGTAGTAAGGTAGTCTTACAGATGACGCTCCCACTCAGCTCGTCCCCTTGCGTGCCGGGATGGATAGTAGCCTGACTCGACATCCGCCCGCAGTGTGTCCGGGATGGTGTTCGCATCCCATCCAAGTCGGCTCCACCAAAGCTGGAGACGCATCAACCACCCTATGCGCGTCGGAACAGGTGAGGCAGCGGTCGTTTCATTGTCAAATACCAAAGCGTCGGAGGATGAGATCGGCATCGAGCATCTCGCGTGCGGGAAAGTCCACCCGTTCTCCCGCCACAGCCCTTGCCGATCCAATCGAACGTGGCGCATGGTGCATAAGGAGATTTAATGCATCATGGTCCGTTCGCTTCCCCCGCTCACGGCTTTGCGCGCCTTCGAGGCGGCTGCGCGCCATCTGAGCTTCACCCGCGCAGCCGACGAACTCGGCATGACCCAGGCGGCTGTCAGCTACCAGATCAAAGTTCTTGAGGAGCGGATCGGGGCCTCCTTGTTCACACGTACAGGCCGACAGGTCGAACTCACGCCGGCGGCGCACATGTTGGCGGGCGAGACATCGCTCGCCTTCGATCGGATCGCGGCGGCCTACGGAGAGGCGCGAGGTGCGACAGCAAGCGTTCTGTCGATCAGCTCGATCCCGACTTTTGCTAGCCTATGGCTGGCGCGTCACCTGGGCGAGTTTCAGGTTGCGCACCCATCCATAGCCGTCCAGCTCGCCTGCTCGCGCGACCTCGTGGACTTCACCCGCGAGCCTGTGGACGCTGCGTTGCGTGCAGGCGATGGCGATTGGCCCGGTCTGCGCACCCATATGCTGGTTCGCGGCGACTTCTCGCCGATGCTGAGTCCTGCACTCATAGAACGCATCGGACATCCCCTTCGGGAGCCGGCTGATCTCCTACACTACCCGCTTGTCGACCCAGGCTATCCATGGTGGGATCTGTGGTTCGAGAGCGTCGGCGTGCGCCGGGATAAGGCGGGAGTCACGAACCGTTCCAAGTTGCGCAGCCAAGACCTTGAGGCGATCGCTGCGGCCGCCGGCCATGGCGTCGCGATGCTGACGCCCTTCTTCTATCAGGACCAGGTTGCGAGCGGCGCACTGATCCAGCCTTTCGCGCATCTTTATCCGATCAATCGCGCCTACTATCTCGTCTACCCCGAGGCGCGTCACAACGTGCCGAAGATCCGCCGCTTTCGCGACTGGATCGTTTCGTGCTTCCCCGAACCGTCTCATTCAAAATAGGGTCCGCTTCAGTCCCTAAACTCTCCGAAGCGGACAGGCAGCTTTCCACCCAACCAAGCCGATCGGCGACATGGAAGCGGACGCCCGAAAGCCAAGGGTCCGCAAGCGACCCGTCTCGGTCGTTTGCTACTGCCTCGTGTCATTCCGAAAGCAGACGCTTTTCTTCAGCTCCGCGCTATGCGGCATGTCACCTTCATCAGC
>NZ_FOOA01000057.1 GCF_900113065.1 Aureimonas phyllosphaerae | reverse complement strand
TCTCTTCCGGCTTGTGCTTCTTCTGTCCCATTCTCGTGTCCTCCAGCGGCTCAAAAGCCTACTTCACGGAGGGCCACTTTTCAGGGGGAAGGCCACGACCTAACACGTATTCTCGTCGGCCTTGGGCTAACGCTTACACAGGCCAAGGTGGCGCTGCTCGTCAGCTCCGGCCACACAACTAAGAGTGCAGCGGAAGCGCTGCTCGTTGGTGAGGAAACGGTGCGTACGCATCTCAAAGGGGCTTTCGCCCGCCTCGGGCTTTCGCGGCAGGCAGACCTTATCCATCTCGTTGCCCGAATTGCTCCCTTCGGTCGCTAATCTCAGGGTTACGGCTGCGGCATTTGAAAGCGCACTTAATGGACTTGAATACAGCGCCTGTCTGCCTGTCGACGACACTAGGGTCTGTTAGCGTCTGTTGCTAACTCTAAGTCGTTGGCTTATCCTGCTCTGGAGAGCTGAGATGCTGAGCGACGAGCAATGGGCTGAACTTGAGCCGCTGATCGAAGCGTGCCGCCCGCACGCCAAGGTACCAAGCCCGCACATGCGCCGGACAGTAGAGGCGATCCTCTGGCGCCATCAGAACGGGGCGAAGTGGAGGTCACTGCCGACCGAGTTCGGCCTGTGGTGGATGGCGGCGCAGTCCTTCATCCGCGGGGCACGGCTTGGGGTAAGGGAGAGGCGGCTGGCGTTGGTTCAAGAGCGAAACATCCGGCTCGGCATGGTGCTCTTGGACGGGACCAAGATCCGGGCGCACTAGAAGGCGGCAAGCGCCAGCCGAAAGGGGGATCTGCAAGGGAGCGAGACGGCCGTGAAGCGCTCGGCCGCTCTTGTGGCGGCTACGACACAAAGGCCTGCGTGATCGCCGACGGCGCGGGCCGCGCGATTGCCTTCCGCCTCACACCTGGGCAGGCGCACGAACTGCCGCACGCCGTTCCGCTGCTGGAGAACCTGCCCGATCTTCCGAAGTGGGCCGCGGCTGATCGCGGCTACGCCAGTCATGCGTTCCGTCAACACATCTGGGACATGGGCGCCCGGCCTGCCATCCCGCCGCTGCGCCACGAGGCGCATGCCGCCTGTCCGGACTGGATCTACAACAACCGCAACCGGGTCGAGCGCCTGTGGGCTCGGCTGACGGAATGGCGCGCCGTCGCCACCCGCTATGAGAAGACCGCTGCCAGCTTCCTCGAAGTCCTCTGTCTCGCCGCAGCCCTCGATCGGCTCAGGCGCTAACAGGCCCTAGGGTCCGCTGACAGTATACCTATAGAGGTGGATACGTCAGGCTCTGACGTAAAGCCAAATCACCAAAGCGCTCAGCCACAGGATTGCTGACAGCTGCAACCCGATGGACATACCGCGTGCGAAAGTAGCGGCTTCCGCAAACTCAGGACATTTAGGCGATCGTTTGATATCCGATGCACCTTCTGAGGGGAATGCTCTCATCCCAAAACTCCCAGCCCTGATCCTATATTGACCTAAACACGACGGGCCCTATTTCGGCATCCCCCGTTCGGGTGAGCTGTACGAAGAATTTATGCCAGCGCGCTGGCCTTCTACCCTCTCCAAAGGTTGGGTTGAGTCCCCCACCTCTCGCACGATGTTCTTGCGCATCGCGTGGTGCTCCACCTATTTCGGTCGGGGCGAAGGCGAAGGCGCTTGGCATCCGCCTGTCGTTTCACCCCTCGCAGTTCATCGTGTTGAACAGCCCGGACGCAGGCTTGGTGTCGCG
>NZ_FOOA01000059.1 GCF_900113065.1 Aureimonas phyllosphaerae | reverse complement strand
ACCGGTTCATCGTCAATCCGATCCACCAGATGCCGGGACTGAACACCTAGGCCGCCGATAGTCGACGCTAATCGCTTTCGAGGCCGGCGGCGGATCTGCCGGCCTCCTTCACCCAGCAAATGCCGTCAGCCAATTCCCGTCAACGAAGCCTCAGATCTCAGTCTTCGATCAACTTCCAACGATGACTTGGGACTCGATCGCTGGGATCCGCATAGCGCCTCGGAGTCGTCAAACCTGACAACCCTTCGCACGACATCACCTTCAGCAGCATCACCTCATAAGAAAGGAAATCGAATGCCCCATCCAGACCACGATTATCAACTTGGCAACCAACTCGAAGCCCTCGCGTGTGACCTCGAGCAAAGTATAGATCAGCTCATGCGTCTCAAGGTTTGGGATCGACGAACGATCACCAATCTTGTTCTCCAACGAGCTATCGGCTTCCTGCCCCACGACACGCCTCTTCGCGACCAACCTGCCGTTACACTCGTGGAAGCGACCCTGCGCGTCCAAGCCATGATCGCGATCACCGAAGCGATGGTTCATCACGGTGGCGTTCGACCGACAAAAATCCGTACGCTTCTCAACCGCATTGGCAACCTTCTATCCCACCTTCGTCGCCTTCGACATACGTAGGAGTACAAAGGCCGGCAGCTTCTGCTGCTGGCCTTTGTGTCTTCAGCGATGACACGCGGCTACGTGAGTTACATCGACAAGCCGTTCGGCTGCCGCAACGACGATTTCATAAGCTGCCACCCTTGAGATACGCGTCACCTCGAACAGTAGAACTCAGCGAACGTTGGACATAATCGCCGATCCGCCTTCGGCAGATTTATGAAGGCGCGCCGTCAGTTTTGCACCGCTCGCATTCCGGTGTCGGAGACCAGCACTGGCTCGCTCGGAAGCGAACGTACCTACCCGAACGGTTAAAGGCCGCTTTTGGGGAGAGCCGAAGCACCCAACCAATAGCCAAACCGGGTGGAAAGGCGACTGTCCGCTTCAGGGCATAGGGTGGTCGTTTGCAGACCTTCCATCTGGATCGCTGACAGCGGCCTAGGCGGTTGGTCCTGATCCAGGTTCAGCCGGATCTGGGCTCAGGAATAGGCCATGATTGGCTACCGTCGCGCCTCGGCGACTCGGTCTGCCTCGATAGCTCCGTTCCGAACCGCACCTCGAAGGATCGCGGCTTGTTCCCCATCGCTGGGACGGAAAGCGACCTAATTGGGACGCATTGCGACCTTTTTGGCCTCGCCGGGATGGATCTCGTTCACCGCCGGCAAGGGCGCAACGCGGAAAATATGAGCCACAGCAAGAAGCAGGATCGTCAGCGGCTCTTTGTCCAGGGGCAGCCAGGGCGAGCCTGAACCCGTGTTCGGTGCGTTCATGTCCTCGGTCA
>NZ_FOOA01000060.1 GCF_900113065.1 Aureimonas phyllosphaerae | reverse complement strand
TGAGTGGAACGCGACACTGGGATCGGCCGCTTCGAGGCCAATCGCCTGCCACGCATCCCGGATGGCCGGTGTGAGAATGTGTTCCTCGATGCCGATCAGCTTCATGATCCGGGTTCCTTCAGATGACGTGACAGGCCTCGTTGATCGGTGCGGCACCTCACCAAGGCACCGTCTCGCCGTTGCGGTCGAGATAGCGCAGACCCGGCCGACCTTTCTGAGCGACCAGAACGTCGACGACCTTCGGAATGCTGTCTTCGATCGAAAGCGGCGCATCGGGGCCGCCGAGTTCGGTGCGCACCCAGCCAGGCGCCATCAGGACTATCGCACGCGGGTCGTCGGCGTGGCGGGCGGCGAAGGAGCGCATATACTGGTTCAGGGCGGCCTTCGAGCCGCGGTACACCTCGTGGCCGCCGGCCGTGTTGTTGGCGACGCTGCCTTGGCCCGAGGACATCACACCGATCGTTCCGTCTGACCGAACGAGGCCGGATAGCCCCTCCACCGCCCGCATAACGCCGAGCGCGTTGGTGACCATGACGCGCACGAACTCCTCGGTGGAGACCTCCGCGATCGTCTCCGCCTGGTTCAGATTGGCGGTACCCGCGTTCACAAACAAGACGTCGAACCGGCGCCCGCCGAGACGGCTGTTGAGTGCCTCAATCTGGCCGAGCTCGGTGATGTCGAGCGTTTCGATCCGGACGCGATCAGGCTCGGCGCGAGCCAAATCGTCCAGCGGAGTTGGGCGGGAACGATCGCGGACGGTAGCCGTGACAGCCCAGCCGCGCGCTGCAAAGTCCTGCGCCATCGCGAGGCCGAGACCGCGCGAGGCGCCGACGAGGAGGATCGAGCCATTTTGAGCATGAGAGGGGGTGGTCGGCATAGGAAGCTCCTTCGAGTTGCTGGGTCGAAGGTGCGGTCCCCGTCGCTATTGCGCCAGACGCTGTGGCGGCAAGGTATGTTTGCATCACGCGCCATGTCACCGGAGACGCTCGCATGCCAAGTCCCGAGACGGACCTGAACCTCCTTGCCGCGCTGGACGCCCTGCTGGCCGAGGAGAGCGTGACGGGCGCGGCCAAGCGTTTGCACCTCAGCGTATCGGCCACCAGTCGGCTACTAACGCAGCTGCGAAGCGTCACGGGTGATCCGCTGCTGGTCCGCGCCGGACGAGGGCTGGTGCCGACGCCGCACGCCGTTGCTCTTCGGGCCGAGGTTCCCGATCTCGTTCGAGACCTCCGGCGCGTCCTGTCGCCCGAGTCCGCTCCGTTCGACCCGGCAAGCCTGAAACGAACCTTCGTCATCCGAGCCAATGATGGGTTCGTCGATCTCTTTGCCGCCGCGCTCATCGAAGCCGCCGAAGTGGCGC